>NZ_JBYLEE010000002.1:0-264748 GCF_057747805.1 Xylophilus sp. PBN-3R | reverse complement strand
CCGCCGGCCAATGAGTTAGGTTCGTAAGAAACGCGCCCGCGGTGAATGGCCTGCCGGTGCATGCCGTCGCGCTGGTTGTTATGGACCTGGGCGACAGGAGCATTGATGGGCAGTTCGTGAAAATTAGGCCCACCCAACCGGCTGATCTGCGTATCGACGTAGGAGTGGATGCGACCGGCCAACAGCGGGTCGTTGGAGAAGTCGATGCCAGGTACGACATGAGCGGTACAGAACGCGACTTGCTCGGTCTCGGCAAAGAAGTTGTCAGGGTTGCGGTTAAGCACCATGCGGCCCACGATTTCCACCGGCACCAGTTCCTCAGGAATCAGTTTGGTCGAATCGAGGATGTCGAAGCTGAAGCCTTCTGCCTGTTCCTCGGAAAAGATCTGGAGGCCCAGTTCCCACTCCGGATATTCACCTGCGTCAATCGCCTCCCACAGGTCGCGGCGGTGAAAGTCGGGATCCGCGCCCGAGATCTTCACCGCCTCGTCCCAGACCAGGGAGTGAGTGCCAAGCTTTGGCTGCCAGTGAAATTTCACGAAGACGGATTCGCCCGCCTCGTTGACCAGCCGAAAGGTATGCACGCCAAAGCCCTGCATCATGCGGTAGCTGCGCGGAATGGCACGGTCGCTCATTACCCACATCAGCATGTGAGTGATCTCGGGCATCAAGGACGCAAAATCCCAAAAAGTGTCGTGTGCCGAAGCCGCCTGTGGCATCCCGTGATGCGGTTCGGGCTTAACCGCGTGAACGAGGTCTGGAAATTTGATAGCGTCCTGGATGAAGAACACGGGGATGTTGTTGCCCACCAGGTCCCAATTTCCTTCGTCCGTATAAAACTTCACCGCGAACCCGCGCACATCGCGGGCCGTATCCTTAGAGCCCCGCTCACCTTGGACGGTTGAGAACCGGACGAACACCGGCGTGATCTTTCCCTTTTCTGCGAACAACGACGCTTTTGTGTATTGGGTGAGGGACCCGTAGGATTCAAAAAAGCCGTGCGCGGCCGAGCCACGGGCATGCACGATGCGTTCAGGGATGCGCTCGTGGTCGAAATGGGTAATTTTTTCTCGAAGGATGAAATCCTCGAGCAACGCGGGGCCGCGCACGCCCGCCTTAAGAGAATTCTGGTTGTCGGCGATCTTCACACCCTGGTTGGTCGTGAGAACCTGGCCTTCCGACGAGACGCGTACTCGGTCCAGCGAACCAATGGTGGCGTTGACCCCTTCAGGCGCAACCGTGCCAGTTTTGTCGGTGCGGTTGCCTTCAGACAGGGTACTTCCAGTCGGTATGCGCGAAGGAGGCTTGACCGTCTGGCCAACAGGTGGGTTCTCTGCGCCTGCTGCGCCGTGCTCGGCAGGCTTGTTGGTGTTAAATGGCATCCCGCCGGAAAGTGCCTGCGTGTCAACGGCGCGTTTGGCCGGCATATCGCCGCCCACTGCGCCTTGCTCTGGCGGGTTCGCCGGGCCGCTATCGCTGTTTCGCGCTGCTGATTGAGTGGCGACCGCATCAGGCTTTGCTGACTTCGCAACCGTCGACTTGGGCGTTGGCATCGTTGTTTCCTACCAAGAAATGTTGTGGGAATAGGAAATTTCGCTGACAACATGCCTTCTTTGCGTAGGACAGCGCCGCCCTGAGGTATCGCCGTAGGAGCATTACTCCTCAGCTCGTACAACGCGCCCCTTAGCTTGCCTCGCAGGGTCGCGACTGCAGCTTTTTATCTCACTTTACTTGCCGGGTTCCGCCATACCGCGATGCATTTCTGCGAGTACACCGTCGGGCGTTACGTGGGCCATAGCAGCTTGAAGTTTGTTTTTCAGGCCTGAAACCACTGCCGCATCACCCTCCTGCATGGCCTTATACCCAGCAGCGGCGACGTCGGCGGGGTCGTCCTTTTTCTGCTGGCCAACTTTTGTGTCCAGCATGTCTGCCCGTTCGAAGAACTCAGTATCGGTCGGGCCGGGCATCAGGCAGCTGATTGATACGCCACTGCCCTTCAGTTCGTGGCGTAACGCCTGCGCGAACGAGTCAAGAAATGCCTTGGTGCCGTTGTAGACCGCCTGGAACGTCCCTGGCATCAAGCCTGCGATGCTGCCAGTGATAAGCACCTTTCCTTCTCCTCTGTCGCGCATGGTGCCGACCACCCGTTGAAGCAAGTCGACGGTTCCGGTCACGTTCGTGTCGATGACGCGCCGAATGTCGGCGAAATCCTGGTCCAGGAAGCCCCGACCCAATCCCCGCCCTGCGTTGGCCAGCAAGGCATGCACCGGGCGGCCGCCGATGGCGGCTACCAGCGTGTCGACGCCTGCACTGGTTGAGAGGTCAGCGACCACGGCCTCAACCTGTGCGCCGCCGGCACGCAGCATTTGAGCGGCGTCCTCAATTTCCGGCTCATCTGCGGCGATGAGCAATTGATAGCCATCTTTTGCGCAGCAGCGAGCCAGCTCCAGACCGATCCCGCTAGAGGCACCGGTTACGACCGCGAAACGGGCAAAGGTAGTTTCGTTCATGGCGTTTGCCTCTCAAAGAGCGCCGACGGTTGGCGTCCTGCCCGGGGTGAGGATGACCTTGCGGCAGTCTTCTTCCTTCTTCGCAAAAATTTCGTAGCCGCGTGCTGCATCTTCCAGAGCCATGGTGTGGGTCACGATAACTTCCGGGCGAAGTTCGCCGTTCTGGATGTGCTCCAGCAGCTTGGGCATGTGTTTCTGGGCGTGGGTCTGGCCCATACGGAAAGTGAGGCCCTTATCGAATGCATCACCGAACAGGAAGGCGTTGACCCAGCCGGCGTAAACCCCAGGGGTGCTGATAATGCCGCCGCGCCGTGTTGCAGCTATGGCTTGGCGGATGACCGTCCCTGCCGAGCTCTCTACCTTCAGAGCAGTCAGCACGGTTTCTACCGTGCTGCCCTTCGCCTCAAAACCGACTGCGTCGATGCTGCAATCTACGCCCCGATGGTCAGTGCGCTCGAGGATGTACTCGGCCGGGTCGTCTACCTCGTCGAAATTGATGGGCTCGACACCGTACGTTGCTTGGGCGAAAGCAAGTCGATATGGATGATGGTCAATCATGAAAATGCGCTCTGCGCCAAGAAGCCGTGCGCTGGCAGCAGACATAAGCCCGACCGGCCCAGCCCCAAAAATCGCGACCGTGGAGCCGGGGCCGATCTCACCGTTGACGGCGGCCTGATAACCCGTCGGCAGGATGTCTGACAGGAAAAGAACTTGCTCATCGGCCAGGCCTGCAGGGATCACCAGGGGGCCTACGTTCGCCTTGGGAACGCGGACGTATTCGGCTTGCCCGCCGGCATAGCCGCCATAGAGGTGGGAGTAGCCGAACAGGCCGGCAGAGGGGCGCGCACTTTTCTTGTTGAGAATGGCACCGCGCCCAGGATTGGTGTTCTCGCAAGCCGCGAATAGCTGCCGGCCACAGAAGAAACATCCGCCACATGCGATGGTGAACGGGATGACTACCCTGTCGCCTTTTTTGACGGCGGTGACATCGGGGCCGGTCTCCTCGACGATTCCCATGAATTCGTGGCCGAGAATATCGCCTGTCTTCATCGCCGGAATCTTCCCGCGATAGATGTGCAGGTCGGAACCGCAAATGGCAGTCGCCGTGACTTTGAGAATAATGTCGTCGGCGGCTTCGAGTTTCGAATCGGGGACAGTCTCGACGCGGACGTCTTTAGAACCGTGGTAGGTCAAGGCCTTCATGCATGCTCCTTTTTTACATTGCTGGCAGCATGCCCCGGTATCTTCCTGTGAATGTAGGAAAAGAAGTTGGCCATATGTCAGTAGGTTTTCCAGGCCAATCTGAGTAGCAACGCGAAGGTAGTTGATTTCTTGGCGCTACATCCGCCGCCCGCGGCCACTGGACAAGATGTGCACGGGTCCGGCCTGCTTGCCAAGCGACGGCAGCCTGGTCTTCAGCGACGTGCGCGCCGACCGCCTGATTGCGGTACCGGTCGACCGCCACCAGGGGCGGCGCCGACTCACCCCCAACGACCCGATAGTGTCAGCCGACGGCGCAACTTGATTCATCGACACGTATTAGGCCTCACGCAGCCGGACGAGGGCCTTCAGGCTAAGCCCGAGCAGCGCGTACGCAACGTCTTCCGGCTCGGCACGGACGCCCAAGCTTACTTTTGAAGGCAAGCTCCGCCAGTCATCGTGTGAATATGGAGCAGCCGTACGAGCCCTTGCCAGTGCGTCAACTTGGCACGCTCTGCGGTGGGACGTGGGGTGAACGATGATCAGGCGGTACTGCCCGAATATCCCCACCTTCCCACAATTGGCTGACCACGGTTCGCCCTTGATTGACCCATGCGCAACTATGACGATCAGCTTCGAAGCCTTCGCGCCTTTGGCGTGTTGAGCATGGCCATCCCGCTGCTGGTTGCCATAGCTTTTGGGGTTTATCGCTACGTGGAAGCCAAAGCAGATTTCTCGCAGCAGGTTGACCGGTCGCTACGGGTCGCACGCGAGCAAGCCTCCAAGGTCTTGGTGATCTCTGAGGGTCTGCAAGATCGGGTCAGCGATCGTGTCAAAGGCCGCAGTGTCAAGGAGCTGAAGGCCGACGAGGCCGCGCTTCACTCTTTATTGCTTGATTTGAAAAAAGGGCAGGACCAGATCCGGGTCATCTGGATTTTGGGCCCCGATGGCAAGACCATCGCAAGTAGTCGCGCCTATCCGGTACCGCCGATGGACATGAGAGACCGGCCTTATTTCCAATTCCATGAAGCGGGCGCCGGTATGCGTCACATGTCAGACCCGATAGTGGGGCGTGGCAGTGGTGACGAGATCGTTGACTTCAGCGTGGGGTTTCCTGGCCCTGATGGCGACCTGGGTGGCGTCATCAACGTGGGATTGGCGACCTCCTACATGCGCCAGTTTTATTCGGATCTGGCATCTAGTGATCCTGGTTTGGCAGTGGCCATGTTTAATCGAGATGGTGCGATCTATGCGCGCTGGCCGACGCCCGCGCCTGGCGAATCGCGACTGAAACCAGCCGCGCCGCTACTCAAGGCCGTCAAGTCAGGTGCTGAAAATGGCACGTTAACTGGCGAGTCATCAGACGGGCAAGAGCGGCTGATATCGTTTCAACGGGTGTCTGACACCTACCCGCTGTATGTTGGTGCCGGCATGAGTTTGTCTGCGCTGCGCCTTGGGCTTTTCAAGGACTTCGGCGTGCTTTTGCTGATGGGCTTTCCTCCGTTCGCAGCACTTTGGTTTGCCATCCGCTCGGCCACCAAACGGGCGAGGCTGGCCTCCGACGCGGCACGCCACCTGGCGGCCGAATCCGCATCACGGCGCAAAGCGGAAGAGGCCTTGATCCAAACGCAAAAAATGGATGCGCTTGGCCGCGTTGCAGGGGGCGTCGCGCACGAGTTCAACAACGCTTTGATGGTGATCTCCACCAACATGCATTTGTTGTCCAAGCAGCTTGGAATGCCCAACAAACGGGTGGATTCGGTGGCGCGCGCCGTGGACTCGGCAACGAAGCTGACGCGCCAGCTCCTGTCCTTCACCCGACGACAGGCTCTGGCACCGCAAGAGGTGGACGTTGCTGACGTGTTGCGTGCCGGAATAGCCCTCATCACGCCCATTTTGGG
The DNA here is from genome assembly GCF_057747805.1 of Xylophilus sp. PBN-3R. NCBI lineage: Bacteria > Pseudomonadati > Pseudomonadota > Betaproteobacteria > Burkholderiales > Xylophilus > Xylophilus sp. PBN-3R. The sequence continues at coordinate 259,137 of NZ_JBYLEE010000002.1, read as the reverse complement.
TGGGCGAGTGCAGTTAGACATCAACATCGAAACGAACCTGCCACACATCCAGGTAGACGAGGCTGAGTTCGAGTTGGCGCTGGTCAACCTCGCAATCAACGCGCGCGATGCCATGCTGGAGGGCGGTCATTTTCTGCTGCGTGCCAAGACCGGTATTGAAGGGCGCGATGGCCAACCTGTGGTGGTCATCGAGGTGGTTGACGACGGCGTCGGCATAGCGCCAGAAAACCTCTCAAAGGTTTTGGAGCCATTTTTTACAACCAAACCCGTGGGTGCAGGCACTGGTCTTGGGCTATCCCAGGTGAGAGGATTTTGTGAGCGGGCTGGCGGTTCGGTCCGGATTCATAGCGAGCTCGGGCAGGGCACTACAGTGACGATGTCATTTCCAGCGCTAACTCGCGAATCCGGAGCAAAGACGGACACGGGCAAAACAACGCTCGATTTGCCGCCAGGCAAAGTTGTACTCTTGGTCGAAGACGATGACCTAGTGGCCGAGGCCTTGGTGCCGATGCTCGAAGGCTTGGGTTGTGCGACTACGAGGGTCGACAGGGCCGACAAAGCAATGGATTGGCTGGTCCAGCACGAAGGCAGTGCCGATATTGTTGTCAGCGATGTGCGGATGCCAGGCGAGATGGACGGTCTTGGACTGGCTCGGGCTCTTCGCCAGCAAAGGCCCTTGCTGCCGCTCCTCCTTATCACTGGTTACGCCGATGGATTGACGGAAATCGAAAAGGAAAGTTTTCCAGTGCTTCCCAAACCATGTTCGGCTGAAGCGCTTAAATCTGCGATTGCCCGCATGGTGGCCTGAAGAAGACGGCAGTGGGCGGCAAGTACTAACAGTTGGAGAAACGCCGTAAGTATTAAGCCCAACGGAAACTGACAAAGCACGAAGAAATGCATTTACCGCTTCATGCCATTCAGCGCCGGCGGGCGTGCAAGATGCTGCCCCCTAGCAGCTGACTATCTGGTATTCACCTGGCAGATGGTGAGGCAATGGAGTGGCTGTGGTCAGCCATCAATCGCATGCACCAGCGGCTTGCGCAGCAAGCGGCAGCACGATAGTAAAGCAACTGCCCAGCCCTGGACCGTCGCTGGTGACGCTGACATCGCCACCATGAGCGATCACGATCTTGCGAACAATCGCCAAGCCCAGTCCCAAGCCGCCTTCAGCATTGGAGGCAGCGCCCGGTGCCTGCACAAAAGGTTCGAAAAGATCGGCGATGAGACCGGGCTGTAGGCCGACGCCGTTGTCCAACACACTCACAGCCACGGTGCCAGGCACAGCGCCGGGCACGGCGAGCCGCACGGTGATGCGGCCGCCCGGGTCGGTGTATTTGCCGGCGTTCGTCAAGAGGTTGGCAAACACCTGAACCAGCCGCGGTGCGTCGCCCATCACCAGCGCTGGTGTCTGCCCCGCCGGTAATTCCAGGGCATGCCGCTTCTTGGCGAAGAGCGGCGCGCTTTGCTCCAGGGCCTGCGCCAGGACCGCCTGCAAGTCAACCGGAGTCAGGATTGGCGGCGGACCGTCGCTAACGCCGGCAAGGTCGAGCAAGTCGTCAGCCAAGCGAGCCATTTGTGCGACTTGGCGTTTGATGACATCGCTTGCCCGGGCAACGCGCTCCGGGTCCGAACCGGCTCGCTCAAGCACTGTCTGCGCCGAATGGATGGCGGACAGCGGGTTACGAATCTCGTGGCCCAGGATGGCCATGGCACGGTCCTTCGCCAGGTTGCTGGCCTTGAGCTGGCGCACGTGATCGGCCAACGCCGCGCGCGCGCGTTGCATCTGCAGGCCGATCAGGCTCAGCACCAACCCGAACCCGAGAAACAGTCCGATCCGCACCAGGTTCTCCATCCGCATCAGCTCCCGCAGGCCGTCGCCGCGGTCGACGAAGAAAAAGATGCCGGCCAAGGACCCGAGTGCCGTGGCCAGCAAGGCCGGCCCGAAGCCGCCGTATACCGCGATCGCCGCGATGGGCAGGGTCAGGATGATGTAGGGCCCTTGCTGGCCGAGAACGGGATTGAGGAGGAAGCGCAATAGCAGCGCTGCTCCTACTGCAAGTGTTGCAGCAAGGTAATGGCGTTTCATCTCCCGATAATGCCAGTGCTAGAAGCCTCCTTGCGGACTCGGCCGCGCTTTCAGTGAGTCGGGTGGCTGGCAAAACAGTGCAAGCCTGTTTTGCAGCGCCGGGCAATCCGGCTCCATGCCCGTGGACCGTTCCGAATATAGGAAGTCATGTGATCGGAGTTGCTGTGCCAGCGCAAAACCAAGGGGCGTCCATTAAGGCATCTTTGAAGCCCTTGCTGGCCGCCGCCAGCCATCCCGGCCAGCGGGATGAGCCACTGGAGATCGTAGCGGTGCTCGACAGTTGAAACGATGGGACGGAGGCCTTGGCGGCTTCCGTGGAGATGCCGTTGCGCTGCATAAGGCCGTGATAGGCCTCTCAGTACCTGCGGAAACGCGAGTCGTATTCGGGGTTCATGTGGGCAGTGCGCCCACAAAAAAGAGCGTCAAAGACTACGATCAAGAAGAGGCTTTGCTTCCGAAAATGCGTGTTCTCAGAGGAACGCGAACATGTCACCGTCGAAGATGTATTCCCTTGCGAAGGCTGCCATCAATGCGTGGATTGATGACTTCGCACCAAGCATGGGCGCGGCAATCTCGTACTACACGGTGTTTTCAATTGCGCCCCTGCTTTTGATCGTCATCGTCCTGGCAGGCCTGGTCTTCGGGCAAGAAGCCGTTCGAGGGTCCTTGCAAGCGCAGATGTCCGGGTTGGTTGGTAACGATGGGGCGACCGCTATCCAGGGCCTCGTTGCCGACGCCTACAAACCTGGTCAAAGCCTGGTCGCCAGCGCCATCAGCATCATCGTTTTGCTGGTTGGAGCGACCACTGTCTTCGCAGAACTACAAAGTGCGCTCGACCGCGTATGGCACGTTACCGAAAAAGCCAAACCCAACGGGGTGTGGGGCATTCTTCGGGCTCGATTTTTGTCCTTCGGGCTCATTTTGGGCCTCGCGTTCCTGCTGATGACGTCGCTCGCCGTGAGCGCCGGCATATCCGCCTTTGGCACCTGGTTCGGAGGGATGCTTCCTGGCTGGGAGGTCCTGCTGCACGGGTTGAACATCGTCATCAGCCTGTCTGTCGAGACATTGCTCTTCGGAATGATCTTCAAGCTGATGCCCTCGGTCCCAATTTCCTGGCGAGATGTGTGGGTGGGTGGCACCGTGACGGCGTGCCTGTTCGAATTGGGCAAAACACTGATTAGCGTCTATATGGGCAAAGCTGCGATCAGTTCGTCGTATGCGGCCGCTGGCTCCATCGCCGTTATCTTGATCTGGGTCTATTACGCAGCCCAGGTTTTCCTGCTCGGAGCGGAATTCACCAAGGTCTACGCGGCTGACCGATTGGGTGTTGTGGGTTCCAGACTTGTCGAAAAGCCTGGACAAATTCCAGCGAGCCCAACCACGTCGGCCTCATCGCGGGCGTCGGTAAAACATTCACCGGCCATCGGGGCTGCAGAAGCCTCGACGATTCAACGAGTTGCGGTCAGCGGAACATTGTTCGTGGCTTCAGCTGCTTTGAAAATCTGGCTCAAACGTCAAAATCGTTTTGAGCCGTGAGCTGTACAGACGAGTGATTCTTCAACAACGGACTTTGCACAGGAGACTGAAATGGGAACTTCAACAGGTGATGGAAGCCGCCCGGTAACGGATGGAACAGTGGACAACCTGGGTGCCGGCAGCAGCTTTAACCCGAGTGGCAACGACGGGCCGGCTCCGAAAGAGAAGGCAAGCGAAAAACGCTCTGACGCAGCGTCCGTCGAAAACGATGATTCCGCGCCTCTGGGCCTTACCGAAGACGTGGAGGACATCGTTCCGGAACATCGGCGCGAAAAACCATCTGACCGAGAACGCGGAGAAGGGTGACCGGCATTTTGCAGCTGTGCCGTGGTTAGAGAACTTGGTCAGGTTCGCTGCTGGGATCTGGCATGCCTTCATCGAGCGCCAATCCCGGCGGATCAGTCAGCGTGGCAATGCAGGAATCTGTTGAGACGCGTTGGCCGGCAGCGGCGTCTGGGCCACATTCAAGATCGCAGCCAGGGTGCTGTAGTAGCCGTCGAGGCCGACCAAGTCAATGACACCTCGGTCGCCTAGCTTCTGCTGCAATCGCCGGTAGGTCGCATCGCTGACACTCCGGTTGCGGTGCAGTTCGTCGATAAAGTCGTAGACCATTTCCTCATCGGCCGCCATGGTGGTGGGGCGCTGGCCTTCTGCTACGGAGCGAGCGGTCTCGGGCTTGAGCCCTGCCTTCAGGGCTAACTTCTCGTGGGCGAACCACTCGTACTGGTTGCTCCAGCTGCGCGCCACCAGCAGGATCACGAACTCACTCAGCCGAGGCTCCAGCGCGCTCTCGTACCGCAGGTAGGCGCCAGTGCGCTGCAGGCGGTTCAAGAATTCAGGACTCCGCAGCAAAGGCACCCACGGGCCGTTTCCAACACTGCGTGGCGCAGCACCTGCCGGCGCGCCTTGCGAGAGCAGTTCCACCGATGCCTTTTGTGCAGCGGTCATGCTTTCCGGCGAAATGGGCGGCATGCGGTCCTCCGACGCGACCGCATGAATTGCGGCGGTGGCCAGCAAAAGTGCCGAGAGGACCAGGGGAAATGATGTCTTGCGCATACGTCTCTCTTTTTGATTGGGTGGGCTGCGATGGTAGTCATCACGAGCTGTCACCAAACAACTGCGCTTGCCTAGAACTCCCCGTCACCACAACGAGCCCTGCGCGCGGGCTCCGTAGACTTCAAAGTCCGCCTCAGCTTGCGAAGATCAACTGCCACCTCGAATACTGTTCGCAATGCCTGCCGCGTCAATGCAGGCACTCGCAACAGCTGCATGCTCAGTGTCCCATTCCTCAATGGAAGGCAAGTGGCGAAGCCGTCCATCTCGCTCCAGGATGTCGATGACACCGACCCACTTTTCGCCAGCTTTGCAGGCTTTCGGAAACAGCGTGAAACCGAGCACGTGATGAAACGGAAGCATGGCCTCAGTATGGATTGCAGGAGCGCGCTTAACAAGCTGCGCACACTCGGTCCGGGGAGGCTGGTTGGAGCATCTGTCACCAACTGCTTTCCAAGGGCCTCACGCAGCAGTTTTGATTTTTTAGTTCTCCGCAATGAGGAGGCCTGCATAGGTTTGCCGGTAAACCTGGGCCCCTGCCGCCAGCGGTGCCTCCATGTCGTATTCGGCACTGAAGTTGGATATCGGCCAGCAGCAGACATCAGGGCCAAGAGGTGTAAAGTTGGATGGACACGTGGCCTCGCTTCGAAGCGAGTTAGCCCAGCGCAGTGTCAAGCAACATCATCAGTACGAAGCCAAACATCAGGCCTCCAGTAGCGAAAGCTTCATGTCCCTTACGATGCGACTCAGGGATGATTTCATGGCTGATAACGAACAGCATGGCGCCTGCGGCTAGTGCTAGGCCCCAGGGAAGCAGGCTTGCCGACATGCCGATGAGCGCTACACCCAGCACTGCGGCCAGTGGCTCAATGAGCCCCGATAGAACCCCTAGCCCTGCGGAAGTCCATCGCCCATACCCGACGCCCCGTAACGCCAGTGCTACCACCATGCCCTCGGGAACGTCCTGGATCGAGATGCCAGCTGCCAGCGCCTTCGCGCCGATGGCGACCGAACCGGCAAAGCCATACGCCTATGGCAAGACCTTCGGGAAGGTTATGCAAGGTAATGGCCACCACAAAGAGCCATGCACGCTTGAGCGCCTTCGCCTGTGGCCCCTCTAAACCTTTGATGAAATGTTCGTGCGGCACTGCGCGGTCTATGACCAGTAGCGCCAGACCGCCCATCAGAATACCCGCAGCCACATGGATGCCGGCAGTCCAGGGACCAGCGCCCAAGGCCTTGGCTGCGGCGATAGCCGGAATGACCAGCGAGAATGCGCTGGCTGCAAGCATCACGCCTGCGCCGAATCCGAGCATGGTGTCATGGGCCCGCTGTGAGAACTGCTGCGACAAAAGCACCGGCAGCGTACCCAGAGCAGTTGCCGCTGCGGCCATCATTCCGCCGAGCAATGCACCGTGCATCCTGTCGTCCAGAAATACACGGCCACTCACAATGCTGACGAGAGTGAATGCTGTCGCCAGCAGAACCACACCGAGGCCAAAGCCCCGGCGTGTGAGCATCGCCCGGGCTCCGGCACCCATTAGGCGAAAGCGCTACTGAGAACCAGGCTGCCGTTAAGGCCCGCCGGGAAGAAACCGCCGCTGTTCACAGCACCCGGGTTCAGGTAAACGATATTGAGCACATCGCCGGGTGTGCGGCTATACGCAATCCCGTTAGCGTCGAGCGGCACGATGTTGGATGCCCCGTTGGCGTCAGGCGCGATGCCCTGGTCGTCGTCGATAGAGTTGTCCAGCGAATCCCGCGCATCAGAAATCTTGCCGGCGGCTGCCTGCGCATCCACACCCTTCGAGTACAGAACGGTCCGGATCAGCCCTGCGTGATAGGCTTCCGCGGCCAGGATGCCAGCGGCGGCCTCCAAGTAGGTCTTGTTACTGATGAGTGGAGACGCGCCTTTGTAGGCTGTTACTCCGACGTCCTCGAAGATAAAGGCACCGAGCAGGAAGTTGATGTCGCTCGCATAAGGATTGAACGCTGTGCCGGCAGGTGCCAAGCCAGCGGCCTGTGCCGCCTTGGAAAAAGCACCGTTGGGATCGGTTCCGCCGATGTCAATGCTAGGCATGGCCACGGCGGAGGACCCCAGCGCTGAGCGCAAGAACAGCACGTGTGCCAGCTCGTCCGCCGCGATTTCCTTGGCATAAGCGGCCACCAGCGGGTCGCTGAACGTCACCTTGGAGCCCGGCGTTACCGTTCCGCGTGTTCCCGTGCCGGTTGTGGCGGAATCCGGCAAGCCGGCGCCGGTTGTCGCATATAGATAGAACTGAGCCTCGAGGTACTCGAGGTTCAACGCGAAATTTAGAATTTCGGGGTCGGTTGGGCCGTCTGCCGCGACCGAAGCATTGCCACCCCCACCGCAGGCCGTAAGAATCATCCCCCCGGCCATTCCAGCGGCAAAGCCACTGGTCTTGCGGAAAAACATCCTGCGTTCCTTCAGTTTTTCGGAACGGCGCTTCAGCATGGAAAGGGGAGAGTCTGGAAAATCGATCATGGTGTCTCCAAATATTGAGAACACGTTGAGAAATACCGGGGCCGGTGCCAGCCTCGGTGCGCGAGTGATGTCACAAGCGGCACCGCAGCGCTACGGTGTCATTTGTGTTTTACATAACATCACCCGTGCATACGTGCTCTGCCGGGCTGCGGATGCGGTCTAGCCGTAGGACAAAACGCCGTCTTGTCTAATCGGTGATCGCGTAGCATTTCCACGCTGCCCATTCGCTACAGCGTCCAATACACATTCGCGGTTGCAACACAGACGTTGGCACCTTGATTAAGTGGCCTCAGACCGCCCGCAACGGCGCTAGCGGCATCCGGGCGTCGCGGAGGTCTACTTGAGCACTCCAAGCACGTTCCACCACGCTCACGAAAGCTCGAAGTTTGAGTGTTGGCGCTTGGCGCATGTAGACGCCATGTGCGAACGGCGACTATGGGCCCTTATCCGACTCTCATCTAAAGCTGCTGGTGACAGGCACGCAGCAGGATTGAAAAGATCGATCGTGGTAGCCCACCATAGAAGTCAGGGGGGGGCCACTGGCAGCCCGAGTTCTGTGCAAATACTGTGCACCGCCAGGGTTAACTTCGTGGCGTGCCTGTCCTCAAAAGCTTGAATACGGGAGATCAGTTCGTAGTCGAGCCGCTGGCCGGTCGACAGCAGCAGAACGCCTTCGGGCGACACGAAATCTTCTATCAGCATCTGGCCGGCGCGCAGTTCTGCGGGGCGCAGGCGCTGCGACTGAGCGACCAGGCTGGTCGTGGCGGCTGCGACGAACAGACTCTCGAATGCGTCGACGACGTCGGGGTCAAACCGGCTGCCGCGCCCGGCGATGACGGCGCTGCGGGCATCGAATGCGTTCAAGGCGTGGCCTTCGATGCGGCCGTTGCGTAAATCCTCATAGGTATCCGCCACCGCCAGAATGCGGGCTCCGAGTGGGATCGCGTCGCCGCACAGCTTGTCGGGAAAGCCCCGTCCGTCCCAGCGCTCGTGATGGGAGCGGATCAGCGGAGCTACGCCTTGCAGGTCGTCGCTGGCCAGCAAGGCCTGCTCGCCAAGCACCGGATGCAGCCGGTAGCGGTGCAGGTCTTCGCTGCCAAGCCGATGCAGCGGGCGCGCCAGCACCGCGTCGCTGAGGCCGATGTGGCCTATGTCGTGTAGCAGCGCGGCTATCGATACATTGCGCGTGGCTTCGGCATTCAGGTTCAGCGTCTGCGCGATGCGTCGGGCCAGGTCGGCGACCTGGCGCGCATGCCCCCGGTGCGCGCCGTCACGCAACTCGATCAAGGCGGTGAATGCCTTGATCGACGTCAGGTAATTGCGCTTGAGCCGGCCGTTGGCGGTGGCCAGGTCCTCGGTACGCAGCGCTACGCACGCCTCCAGGCCGGCGTTCAACGTCTTCAGCTCCTGGTTCTGGCGTTGCGTAGTCGATTCGAGGGCCTGTTTCTCGGCCACGATCCGCTGCTGTTCGCCGACCTGCCGCAGGGTCAGCACCAGTTCGTCGTCGTTCCAGGGTTTGGCGATGTAGCGGTGAAGCTGGCCGCGGTTGATTGCGGCGATCGTCAACTCCAGATCAGCCTGGCCCGTCAGCAGCATCCGTGCGGTGTTCGGCCAGTTCCGGCTGACCTGTTCAAGAAGCTGTACCCCGTTCATGTCCGGCATACGCATGTCGGACAGCACGGCGTCCACGGCTTGCGTGGCCAGTAGCGCCAACGCCTGTTGCGCGCCACCGGCTGTCAGGATGCGCCAGCCGGTGGCGCGGAATACGCGTCGCAGTGCAGCCAGGATGTTCGGCTCATCGTCGACGGCCAGCAACGTCCAGGCCGGGGTGGCGGTCTTCATGTCGAACCACCCTCGGCCGCCGGACGCCGTACCGGAAGCGTGATGCGAAAGCACGCGCCCCGGCCGGGTTCGCTGCGCACGTCGATGCGCCCCTGGTGCTTTTGCACGATGCCGTAGGCCAGGGACAGGCCGAGGCCGGTACCGCGTCCGACCGGCTTTGTCGTGAAGAAGGGATCGAAGACGCGCGGCAGATGCTCTGGTGTGATGCCGCAGCCGTCGTCTTCGACCTCGATCCAGACCTCCTTGCCGGCCGCGCCGCTGCGGATGACGATCAAGCCCCGCTGCGGACCCACCGCATGGGCCGCGTTGACCAGCAGGTTGAGAAACACCTGGTTGAGTTCCGACGGCAGGCATTCGATGTCGGGCAAGGCGCCGTATTCGCGGCGAACGTCCGCGCGATACTTGATCTCATGGGCGACGATGTTCAGAGTGGAATCGATCCCCTGGTGGAGCGAGGCCCATACCCATTCATGGCGTGTGTCGGCACGCGAGAAGTCCTTGAGGTCCTGGACGATCTTGCGCACGCGCGACAGCCCTTCCTTCGATTCGCGCATCAGCGTCGGAATGTCCTGCTTCAGGTAGTCGAGTTCAATACGCGCCCGCAATGCCGCCAGCCGCCCCGCGAAGGCGCTTCCTGCGAGCGCCGGCTCGGCCTGCTCGTAGGCTTGGAGCATCTCGAACAGACGCTCGAGGTAGATTTCCAGCGTGCCGAAGTTTGAGAACACATAGCCAATCGGGTTGTTGATCTCGTGCGCCACGCCGGCTGCAAGCTGCCCGATCGACGCTAGCCGTTCGGACTGTTGCACCTGATTCTGCGCAAGGCGCAGGCTGTCGTTCAGCGCGTGTAATTCCTGGTTTGCGCGCCGCAGCGAGATGAGTTCGGATTTAGGCATAGTCGTCTGCCTAGTCGAGCAATGCGGCCAGCCGCGTCTGCAATTGCCGGTTGAGTTCTGCCAAGTCCTTGTTGGCCGCCTGCAGTTCCTGCTTGAGGCGATGGTTCTGGTCGGTGATCTCTTTCAAGGTGAAGGCCTCGCGGAGATGGGCTCTCAGCTGTTCTTCGTCCCACGGCTTGGCGAGAAACTTGTAAATCGCGCCTTCGTTGATCGCGTCGGTGATGGACTGCAGTTCGGTGTATCCCGACAACACCAGCCGAATGGTGTCCGGATACAGCTGCCGGGCTCGCCGCAGGAATTCGACGCCGGTCATGCCCGGCATGCGCTGGTCGGACAGGATCACGTCGACCTCGTGGCGTGCCAGCAGTTGCAGCGCCTGTTCGGCGCTGGATGAGCTCAGCACCAGCCAGCCTTCGTCGCGCAGCAGTCGGCGCAACGCGGCGACGATGTTTTCTTCGTCGTCGACCAACAGCAGCGTGCGCTGTCGGGACCGCCGGTTGAAGAGTGCCGGATCGACTTGCCGGCCTTCGCGCAGCATCGCTTCGATGCCTGCGGCCGGCAGGGCGGCGCTGAACCAGTAGCCCTGCATCTGATCGCACTGGTTGGCGGCCAGCAGGGCAGCCTGGCCTTCGCTTTCCACCCCTTCGGCGAGCACCTTCATCTGCAGCTGGTGCGCCATCGTGATGATGGCCCGCGTGATCGACATGTCCTCCGTCTGCGCGGTGACGTCGGGCACCAGCGAACGGTCGATCTTGACCACGTCCACCGGCAGCCGGCGCAAGTAGCTCAGGCTCGAATAGCCGGTGCCGAAGTCGTCGAGCGACACCTCGACGCCCAGCGCGCGCAGCGCTTGGAGGTGCTGCACCGCTTGATCGAAATTGGCGATCAGCATGCTCTCGGTGACCTCGACGCCGAACAGGCGCGGGTCGAGCCCGGCCGTGGCGAGCAGGCCTTCGATACGCCGTGCCAGTTCCGGCTGCAACAGCTGCCGGGCCGAAAGATTGACCGCCATGCGCAGCGGCGGAAGGCCGGCGTGTTTCCAGGCCACGGCCTGCTCAATGGCGCGGCGAAGCACCCAGTCGCCGATGGCGACGATCAGGCCGGTTTCCTCGGCGATCGGGATGAAACGATCCGGCGGGATGCGGCCCAGCGTCGGGTGCTGCCAGCGCAGCAGAGCCTCGACGCCGACGATGCCGCCACGCACCAGGTCCACCTGCGGCTGATAGTGCAGCTCGAGTTGATCGTCGCGCAAAGCATGGCGCAGCGCGGTCTCCAGGCGCAGCCGTTCGGGGTCGTCGTCGTGCCGCGTACCAGCGTACAGGCAGGCCTGGTTTCGGCCCAGCCGCTTGGCCTGGTGCAGGGCGGCGTTGGCGCGGCGCACCAGGGTGTCCGGCAAATCACCGTCGCCCGGGGCCATGGCGATGCCGATGGTGCAGGTCATGTGGATCTCGTGCCCGTCGATCGACATCGGCCGGGCGATGCTGTCGAGCAGCGTCTGCGCCATGTGCAAGGCCGGCGCCGAGGGGGTCGGCATCACGATCACGAACTCGTCGCCCCCCCGCCGCGCCACCAGATCGATGCTGCGCACAGCGGCGACGATCCGTTGTGCGGCTTCGCGCAGCACCGCATCGCCCACCTGCGCGCCCAGGCCCTCGTTGATGCGCTTGAAACGGTCGAGCTCCAGCAGCAGCACCACGGTCTCCGCGCTGGTCTGCAAGGTCGCACCCAGGCGCTCGTAGAGCAACTGGCGGTTCGGCAGCCCGGTCAACTCGTCGAACTGCATGAGTTGGCGGATGCGGCGCTCGGCGGCGCGCCGCTCGCGCAGGTCATCTATGCAGACATGGGCGAAGGAGGCCGCGTCGCTGGTCACCAAGCTGACTGAAACGTCCACCGGAATTTCGTGACCCTGCTGGTGGCGCACGGTGGTCTCGAAACGCAGCGAACCACGTTCGCACAGCTCCCTCCAGCGTTGCGGCCATTGCGTCGGGTCGACCATGGTGTCGATGTCGGACACGCGCAGCCGCAGCAGTTGTTCGCGGTCCAGGCCAAGCAGGCGGCAGGCGGCGGCGTTGGCGTCGCGATAGGCCCCATCGGGCCCGACCTGCAACAGTGCGTCGTTGGCCTGCTCGACCGCATGGCGCGTGAGCCGCAACTGGTACTGCGCCTGTTCGCGTTCGCTAACGTCCCGCGCGGAGGGGATGAGCCACACGACCCGGCCTTCGGAGTCGTAGAGCGGCAACAGGGAAAAGTCCATTGCCAGGATGGCGCCGCTGCTGGTGGCCACGCGCACGTCGAAGCGCGAGGCCTCCCCGCGCAGCGCACTGGCCAACGCCTGCTGGAGCCGCTGCCGCGAGGCCTCGCAAGCCTGCCACCAGGGGGTTTCGTCGAAGCGTTGGCCGAGCACCTGCTCCGGCCCGCTGCCAATGGCCTGCAACGCCGCCTGATTGGCATAGCGCAGCACGCCGTCGGTGTCGAGCAGCCCGGCAAAGATGGAAGGCCCCAGCCGATCCAGCACCTCGTGCAGGGTCATCTCCGGGCCCGGTGGCGTGGAGTGGATGACCGCTGACGCCATTTCGGCATCGCGGTGCGGTGTATTCGGGAGGAAGGCTTGGTTTGGCATGCCGACAGTGTTCACCCGGGCTTGGGCCGGAGGTATGCGCAGTTGCGCACGCGGGCGACCGGATCAGATCGTCGGCGGTGCGGTGGCGATGGCGCGCGGGGCCTCGTCGACCAGTCGCGCCAGCGTGCGCATGGCACGCTCCAGGGTGGCATCCCAGGGCTGGCCACAGGTCAATCGGATGTGATGCTGAAACTCCGCTCGCGCAGAAAACATGGGCCCGGGAGCCAGGCTGATGTTTTGCGCCAGGGCGGCACGGTGCAGTGCCATCGCATCGACCCCGTCGGGCAGCTCCACCCACACAAAATAGCCGCCGGCCGGCCGCACGGCGCGTGTTCCGTCTGGAAAGTATCGGGTGACGGCGTTGAACAGGTCGTCGCGCTGTGTTTGAAGGGACTGGCGCAGGCCGCGCAGATGGCGGTCGTATCCGCCTTCCTGGAGGTAGCCTGCCAGCGCCGCCTGCACGGGCACCGATCCCGACAGGCTGGTCATCGCCTTCAGTCGTTCGACATCGCGGGCGAACCTGCCCGGTGCGGCCCAGCCAACGCGGTAGCCCGGTGCCAGGCACTTCGAGAACGAAGAGCAGTGCAGCACCAGTCCACGGCGGTCGAATGCCTTGGCCGGCAGCGGCGCCACCTTGCCCGCGTAGAGTTCCGCGTAGACGTCGTCCTCGATCAAGGGCACGTCGTGCCGAGCCAGCAGCGCGACGAGATCGCGCTTTTTGTCATCGGGCATCAGGCTGCCCAACGGGTTCTGAAAGGTCGTCATCAACCAGCATGCCTTGGGGCGGTGCAGCTCGATCACCTGCTCCAGCCGGCCGAGATCGATGCCTTCGCGCACATGGGTCGGCACTTCAATGGCGCGCAGGCCCAGACGCTGCAGGGCCTGCAGCGCCACGTAGAAAGTGGGGGACTCGACCACCACTGCGTCACCCGGCCGCGCCACGGCATTGAGGCACAGATTCAGGGCCTCCATGGCGCCGTGAGTCAGGACGATCTCGTCGGTCGCAACGGCAAAACCCTGGCGCAGATAACGTTTCGCGATCTCGCGCTTGAGCGGCAGGTTGCCTGGTGGCAGGTCTTCGGCCATGCGCCAGGGATCGAGTCGCCGCATGCTGGAGATCAGCGCGCGACGCAGCCGGTCCAGCGGAAACAGCGCCGGGCTCAGGAACGCCGAACCGAAGGGCACGATCGTGCGCGTGCGAGCGGTGCCGAGGCAGGCGTAGATCAGTTCGTTGATCTCGACCGGTTGCGATCCGGACTGTGGCTGGGACGTGCCCGGTTCCGGCAGGAGCGCGCCACTGGCACGAGCGGCGACAAAGTAGCCCGACCTAGGCACAGCTCGGACCAAGCCGCGAGATTCGAGCAGGTAATAAGCCTGAAAGACCGTGCTGGCGCTCAAGCCCCGAGTTGAGCAGACCTGGCGCACTGAAGGCAGGCGGTCGCCAGGGCGCAAAACTCCACCGGAAATCTGCTGCTCGAGGTCACGAGCCAGAAGTTCGTACCTCGTCGAGGCGACGTTCTGTCGATTTGGCATGGTGATGACACCGCGCCTCAGTCAACGGCTGGCTGAGTGGTTGGTTGGTTAGTCTAGCAGGCTAGTGTGCCCGTTTGATGCAAGCTCTATCACCGGCGCGGCTAAAAAGACTTTTGATTTGAGAATTTTCCACCTTCAAAGAGACCGCTTTCGGCCCAAAGCGGACGTACGGGATCAGGGCTCAGACAAAACCCAGCGTCTGGCCGTATATGTCCAGATGAACCCAAATATTCCCTCGTTTGTAGGTTTCAATTTTTCCAGACCCGCCTATCGCTGGGTAAAGACCGGGAAAGAAGCAGTCTTCACCGCCAGGTGCGCCGAGCATCTTGCAAAGCTCTAGGTAATCTGGCTCCCGAAAAAAATCGCTTTTTACCTTTGAGTTGCCGGCAAATAACGAAATGAAATCACCCTGGCTCACCACGTTGAGCTCGACTAGCTCAGGCTTTTCTGTCACTACAACCGCAAAGGAATCCTGCTTGAGATTACAGACAAATAGATGAGCAAAAGGAGAAAAACCAAAAATCATGGGGTATATGTTTGCAATTTTATCTCCCCAGCGCGGAGCCAGTTCCATAAGGGGGCGAGCGGTGAAAAATCGAAGCATTTTAGTCCGTTATTTGGCAACCACATTACAAATGAATCTCTTTTGAATCTGTTTAGTCCAGCGTCCGCTTCTGGTCGATGGTAGCCGCTCCGCACTTGGCCAAGAGGCGCCCAAAGCCGGCCCCCAGATTTCTTTAAAGCGGCCGTTCGCTCCAATCCCGCAGAAGCTCCTGGTCGATGCGGAGCATCTCCAGGCCGCCACGATTTGGGTTGCTGACGCGCCACCAAGAACCGTCAACCCCCTCGTAGTAGCCCATAAGGTACTCACCGTCTCGCTGCCCGAGGTACGGCGAGGGATATCGGTCGGAAACCTGAAATGGGTCGAGTTGTCGCATGCAATGACGAACGAGCCACTGCACTCGGTAGTAGTCAAAGATGCGTCTCTCGTCAGGCGACGGTTGTGGTTGCGGCTCCTCAAGCCGAGCAAGACGCTCGGCCTCCGACGGAGGAAAAATTCCATCCTTTGCATAGGTAAAAAACCCCGCCCAGCCGCGCGATGCAGGCCACGAAGTCTGATAGATGCCGCGCTCGCCGGAAGAAAGCGCACGATAAAAGGCAAGCCAGCGTTGCATATATGCTTCGCCGTGGCCCATACGCCAGCCGGCGCTACCCATCGGAATATCGGGATATTCAACCCAAGGAGGATTCATAGCGCGTGATTAAGGTCTGTAAGTGGCCGAATGCAGTCAGTGTGTGCCGGCGTTCGATTTTTTACCAACACCGCAGCGTAGATTACCTCGACGACTGTAGTGGCAATAATAAGAAATCCACCAACTATTGGCAGACCCGCAATGAGCATAAGCAGCCCGCCCAAGGCAATGCAAAGCGAAAACCAATGAACTAATTTCATCAATTGCCCTTAAAGGTTCTAACGTCCGCTTCTGGCCGATAGCCGCCGAAATCGATCATCGCCTTGCTGGCCGCTCGACCTGTCCCAGCGATATTCGATTTGTCTGGCCTGACTTCAGATTTGGTCTTTCGGATTTTGTTGTTTCCGCCAGCGAAGAAAAGTCCCCCAGCACCTGATCAACGTTAGGCACGCCCCGGTACCGGAGCACCTTATATCCCGCATCCGTCAAAAGCTTCTGGCGCGCTGTGTCGCGCGCCGAGCGCCCATCGTGGCTCTTGTCATCTAACTCGACTACGGCTACGACCTTGAACGATCGCTCGACTACTACAAAGTCTGCGCGCTTGCGGTCGAAAGTATTGCGGGCCGCGCGCGACTTGGCGTCTAAGAGCGCAGCAAATGAGACCTGCGCCAAGACGATGTATTCCGGCAGCGTCGAAGTAAGGCGGAAGTACATCGCCTGCTCGGCGTCGCTTAGCGGCCAGCGTGCCCGCAACTTTTCGCGCGCCTGTGAGCCATTTCCCTTGGCCAACATCATGAGCACCGCAAATACGAGCAGGAGCAACCCGAACCCGATGGACATTAGAAGAAGTTGTCCAGCCGCACCTGACGCGCTCATGTTGGTATCCCGTTAGTCATCGACCAGGGCAGTCTACGCATGAGACCCTTTGTTCGAAGCTTCGACGAACGGCGATTTCGCAGTCTGTCTGCGGCTGACGGGGAGGCTGCACCTCATAGCGCGCCGGGTCAGAACAACGTCATGCACACTTGGACGAGCAAAATGAAGGGAGAAATTTGCAGTGTTGATTAGTAGAGTAATCATCACATTGGATCGGCGGGATCGCGGACAATGGACGGTCCGCAGCGGCCGGGAAAAGCCTCCCCAGCACCTTCCTCGGGCACTCCACAATCCACCCATGACTTCGCTCGACGCTTCCGAACTCCAGCCAGCCGACCTGCCGGATGACCACCTGCAGGTGCTCGCCCAGAACTGGCGCCGGCGGGCGTTGCAGGGCGACAAATTCGCACGCGGCCGGGCGCACGAGTTCGAAGTGGAGTTGCGGCGGCGCCGGCAGCAGGCCGGTGAGTCCACCGCGGCAGTGGAGCCACTGCGTCCGATCCCGTCGTTGGGTGAGGTGCCCGACTGTTGGCGCCGCCGGGGGGATATGGCCGGCTGGGGCCGTCGCTCGGATTTCGTCTAATGGGTGCGGTCGTGTTTCTTCTTCCGGTCGTGAGGCTCTTCTATATAAGGAGGGCTGCGAGATGGCCGTGAAGCCGCAGACGCGAAAACTCTCGCGGGCGCACTTTGCTTTTATGCGCTGCCTGGCTCAAGGCCTGGACGAGCGCGACAGCTGGGACCGATATTTGCGGCTGGAAGGCGAGCACACCGATGTGCGGACCGTGCGGCGCACCGTCACCTGGATTCGCGACCTGTTCGCTGCAGCCGCCCAGCGCGAGCAGCGGCCGGGCACCGCACGGCTGGTGCGGATCGATGCTCGGCAGATTGGCACGGGGGCGGAGTTGCCGACGCTCGAGGCGTTTGCGGCGGCCGAGGGGTTGGACGAGTTTTCTGAAGCGGAGCAGGTGGAGGCCTATGTAGCGGCGTATCCGACAGAGGGCGACGGACGGGGGCGGGCGGCACGGCGTGCACGGCTAATCGACCGGCAGCTTGAAGCGCTGCGCTGGCTGGAGGATCTCGTTGCCCAAGCGCCGCGGCCGGCCGATGGAGTGGGCGCCTGGCTGCACCCGGCGCTAGCCACCCGGCTGGTGCGCGCAGGCGTGCCGAACCTCTTCGCGCTGGCGGAACGCATCAATGGCATCGGCGCGCGCTGGTGGCTGAACATCCCCGGCATCGGACAGGGAAAGGGCGAACGCATCTTGGAATGGATGCGCGAGAACGAAGCCTCACTAGGATTGCGGGTGGGCGCGCATGTGGCTCGCCGGCGGACCGAGCTGACGCCACAGGCACTGTCGTTTGTGGTGCCAGCGGCGACTGCCGTTGTTCCGTACGAAAAATTCTTGGTGCCGGTCGAGCTCAACGGCGGCAGGGGCCGCTACCGGGCGGCCAAGGACCTATGCCTCCTGGCGGCCGACAACGACCATGCCGCCATCGGCGCTTGGTTGTCGAGCAAGGCCGGCGCTAGCCACGACGGGGAAACCTTGTCTTCCACGCAGCGGTCCTACCGCAAGGAGGCCGAGCGGCTGTTGCTGTGGGCGGTGCTGGAGCGAGGCAAGGCCTTGTCTTCGCTCAACGTGGAGGACGTGCAGGCCTTTGTGGCCTTCCTGAAATCGCCGCCGGAGCATTGGTGTGGGCCGCGGCATCGCCAGCGTTGGTCAGCCTTGTGGCGGCCGTTGGAAGGACCACTATCGGCGGCTGCACTGCGCCAGTCGATCACGATCCTGCAGGGGCTGTATGCCTTTCTGACCGGGCAGAACTACCTAGTGGGTAATCCGTTCGCGGCGTTGGCGCGGCCGCGCGAGGAGGGCAGGGTGCTCGGTTCCGGGCGGACGTTGAGCTTTGCGCAGTGGGATCTGATTGAAAGCCGGGTGCGGCTGGATCTAGTGTCTGAGTCCGCTGCGGTACGACGCTGCGCGCGGGCCATTGCGTGGCTGTATGCGACGGGGCTGCGGCGGGCTGAAATGACCGCGGCACTTTGCGGGGATCTGGAGCAGGTCGACGTCCGGCGGCCGGATGGTCGTCTGGCGCCAGGCTGGCTGTTGACCGTGCGCGGCAAGGGGGGACGGATTCGGCAAGTGCCGGTGCCGGGGCACCTAGTGGACGAGTTGGGGTCCGAGCTGGATCGGCTGCTGCGGCCGGACGATGCGCTCGATGAGCGCAACCGGGAGATCCACGTGTTGGCAGTGCTGGATGAAGTTGCCTCGGAACTGACGTCTTGGTCGACCTCGGGGTTGTACCAGGCGATCAAGCGATTCATGACCAACTGTGCGGCGGGACTGGAGCCTGGAGATGCCGCTGCGCTGCGACGGGCCAGCGTGCATTGGCTGCGGCATTCGCATGGGTCGCATGCGGTCAATGGGCGGCCGGGGCGGACACCGGTGGGGGTGCAGATTGTGCGGAACAATCTTGGGCACGCGTCGATTTCGACGACGTCGGGATATTTGAGCACCGAACGGGATCAGCGGGTGCAGGCGATGGAAGGGTTTTGGGGCTTTGCAAGTCCTGTTTAGCCATCGCCTAAATAAGAGAACCGCTGAAAGGACGTCTTGTCCAACTACGCGCCTGACAATCAAAAAATAGCAAACATGGGAGTTCGGTATGTAGTCATTCCAAAATCTTGTCCAGGCTGCTTCGGCTCGCGATGCCGTTTACTAACTCCGCACCGACTAAACTGGTTTAGATGGATCGCTATATCGTGCAGCTACACCACATATTTTTTTGCCGTTATGCCGGGCTTTGGATGGGTGATCTTCGCGCTTACGCCGGCCTTTTAAAATTACACTTGTCTTCACAAGAGCCGACGACGACATGCCCTGGATGGCGTCCGCTTTTGATATCGAACGGGGCAATAAAAATTATTATCATGCAAGTGATTAAAGCCGCTTTTGGCAGACGTAATTTCAATCCTGCGTAACATCAACTGCAGTTAATTTTAATCAAATGTATTTTTTGAATCAAAGGACATGGCATGAATGAAACTATTGATCAAAAGTCCGGTGCAAGTATCTTAAAGAGATTCACTCTTCGAAATCTTAATGGCTACAAGACCGTTAGCTTGTATTCAAGTAGCAGAATAAAGATTATAGCCGGAGAGAATGGTGCAGGTAAAACTTCACTGTTAAATTCTCTTTATGCGGTACTTGCGGGAAAACAGGCTGCCTTATATAAGATTGATTTTGAAAGTTTAGAACTCGAATGGGCAACTGGCGAGGTATTGTCAGCAAAAAAGATCGAATTATTTCCTAGCATAATTCCGGAGGCAGCCCGGCAGTCATCCTATTTTCAATTTATTCTTGATAACGGTGTATCCGATAGCGCCGCCATGGAAGCCTTGCATGCCATAGCAATTGGAGACGATGACGCGATTCAGAATTCGGAGGCATACAGAATTCTATATCGCGATACTCCACTAGATAAGGAAGAGATATATGATCAATTTAAATCAGCTTCAGAAGAAGCGCTAAAAAGCGGCACTTTCGATAGCTTGTATAGTCAAGTAAAAAAACAGTTAGGAGAAATTGCTGTTCTCTATCTCCCGACCTACCGAAGAATTGAAGCTGACCTTTTCGAGTTTAGAAGCCGACCTAGACCTGGAGCGAGGCGAGGTCGGGCAAAAGATGCTTGGGATGCCGATCGGCTTATAAATTTTGGGCTAGAAGATGTCGAGAATCGATTGCGTGCGATTTCGACTGAAATTAGGAGGGAAACACTTCAGGCGTACTCTTCAAGTAGCGGTGAGACGCTTGAAGAACTCATGAATGTTGAATCGACCAACCTTCCGCTGAAGGAGACGATTGATTTTGCGAGCATCAGAGTTATTCTTGCGCGAATTGGAAAACAAAGTAGTTCTGCCGAATCGCGCCTGCAGACGCTCATTGAGAATGGCGAGATATATTCGTCCCGCTATCGACAGCTGTACAAATTTCTACTTCAACTTCTTCAAGTTTATACCGGGCGGCAAGAAGAAGAAAGAGCAATCGAAGGATTTGCAAATCTTATTAATGAATACTTATCCATTGGAGGCGAACCCGAAAAGGATCTCGTTTTTGATAAGCAACGCGTCGAGCTGCAAGTTGTAAATCGCTATACTCACAAGACACTTCCGCTGGGCGCACTTTCTTCTGGAGAGAAACAAATTGTCAGCGTATTTGCGCGCTTGTTGCTTGATCCAGAAAAGCGTTATTTCATTATTATAGATGAGCCAGAGCTTTCCCTATCTATCGAATGGCAGCAAAGATTATTACCGGATATCGCATCTACCCCAAATTGCGGACAACTCATCGCAATTACGCATTCTCCGTTTATTTATCAGAATGCACTTGCAAAATTTTCAGGTTCGTTGGAAATTGAATTGAAAAAACTAGCGCCGGCAAGCCCCGAAACGTTGGAGCGCAAGGATGACTGAACCATTAAATCGGATCGAAAGGATGACTGCGGCGGTAAAAGATCCAATTGTCGCGCTTCATAAGTTTAATAAGCTTCGGTCAAGAGACGCGAAGAAATTGATTTTCGTTTTCGAGGGATTTGAGGATCCAGGATTCTATTCTGCGCAAGCAAACATCTGTAACTTCAATGTACCATATATTTCCATGGTAGCAAACGGCAAGGATTTTGTTCTGGGATTGCGACGCTTGCTCATGAATTCCTGTGAAGCCGCGCTTGGTGATGGAGTTGCATTTTTTATCGATTCCGACTTTGACGGATTAAAAGAAAGCCCAGCGGGACGTGATCTTTATTGCACGCCGACTTATTCAATTGAGAATATAGTTACAGACGTCAGCGTCGTTCGTTCTTTGCTGACAAACGAACTCCGCTTGCACGATCCCGAGCTTTTGGACGATCTTGAAAAATGTGTTGAGGCATATAAGACCATAAGTGAACAATTTATTGAAGAAATTCGTGATATTAATTTGCTAGCTTACTTTGGCCGTACAAGAGCCTCCGCAAAAATTGGATCTCGTTTAATTGACATCGATGATAACAAACAAGTATTTTCTATTGATCGCGAGACTTTGAATGTTAAAGTATTATATAAAGGCAACGACGCAAAAAGAATTGTTAGATTTTCAGAGGATTTTGACTTTTCTCAAGCGGAGGCTGCTCGTGCAGAATTTGACAAACTCGATCCAAGAGCCGCTTGGCGGGGAAAATACTGGTTTGAACTAATGCGGAAATTTTTGGAAATTCTAGTTGAAGATCGGAACAAAGATGTGCCAATCCATTTCAGAATAGGTAAAGGAAAGATAAGTTTTACCCTAACCGGGGACGCGCGTTTTCGGCTTCTAGGTTCGGCCTGCCAGGTTCCAGCATCGCTTCGCGAATTTTTTGCGGATATGCCGGCTGCTGCCCTTCACTGACAGCTCTGTCGAATAAACCATCTCCGGCGCAATTAAAATTTGCGTAGCACGTGTAATGAGCAGTGATAGACGCGGGTTCGACTGCGTCGGGCCCAATCCAGCCTATTCCGATTAGCTAAGGTTGCGGCACCTTTCATTAGGCACAGCCTTGCGTTTGACCGCTTCAATCTGTCACCATGCGCCCACTCAACTGCGAGTTGGTGGAGATGGGTCAATTCCTGGCGCGTCCTGATGTTGTTGCGGTCGCGGCTGATCGGCTAGTTGCGATCGTTCGTGTCGATCCTGATGGAAGCGTCGTAGTCAGGGATCTTGCCCACGGGAAGCTGAGCGCGACTTCAGGGTCGGAACTTAGCGCACCGATCGCCGCATTGATGCCACCAAGCAATACGCTTTCGGCGATTGCCAACTCAACTGATGCGCAATGGGACCAGGCACGGCGCCGAGAGGCAGCAATAAGCGAGCCGCAGCGGGCATGAGCCTCTTCCAGGCAGCCAAGCTCAATGGACACTACCCGTATGCCTGCCGCTCGCGCTGGCAGCATCACGGCCGTTGTGGACAGCAACGGTGTCACGCGGCCTAGATGGTTTATGAACCGGTGCCGTTAGGGTTGTCCGCCAACCACGTTATTGGCACGAGCTTGACGCCTTCGCGCCATTCCTTGCGGCCGACAACTCCCGGGATCTCCCTCCAAACATCGCGCCCTGCGTGGTCCAGCACGATGACTTGCAGCTTGCCCTCGGCCTTCAACACCACCTTGCCCAGAACCTCGAAGACCTTGCGAACGGCGTCGATGTCCTCGTCTCGCAGACGCAGGTCCTGCTCTTCTTCATCGGGGCGCCGCACAAGGTTTTTAGGGAAGTAGACCTGGCTGGGCTGATCTAACACGAGGAATCCCGGTACCGGGCTGTGCGCCTGGGAGAGAAAGAACTGATGCAGCGCCAGCAGCATGGCAAGATGATAGGAGAGCCAGTTGGAGCCACTGCCAATTTCCGATAGGTAGTCATCTCGGTCCGTGCCACGCACCTTGATCGTCAGGTCGCTGATCTCCAGCGAGATGGGGTCGTCCGCGTTCTCGACATCGAGGAACGGCAGCAGTCGTCCGGCGTGGGTGTTGACGGCATCCAGCGCGCGACGCTTGCGCGCATCCAAATCCTGTTCGCGCAACGCAGCCTCCAGGGCCAGCACGACCTCGCGCAGCTTGGCCACCTCTTCCACCAGGCCGCTGTCGCTGCCCAGGCGTCGATGTAGGTCTAGTGCGGCCTCTAAATTGCCGACGAAGCGCTCAGCCTTCTTCGCCGCGAACTGGCGCTCGCTGGCTTCTTTCGAGCGGCCTGACAACGCGCGCTTGCGGATTTGCACCGAGCGAAGACGCTCCGTAGTCACGCCGACCTCGGTGGTCACACGCTGCAGTTCCCGATCGAAGGCCGCAGGCACTTCCTTGTCAATACCGGCCTCCACCTCGACCTCTTGCAGTCGGGCGGACAGCACCCTCAGCTTGCTGCGGGCCGACGCGGTGTGGCTGCCGCACATGGGGCAGTCGGCCTCGTCCGCAGTGTGGCCGATCAGCCAACTGGACAACTGTAGGCGGCCACGCTGCAGACCGATAGCCGCGTCGTACTCGTTACCGCCAATGCGCATGCGGTTCATCTCCTCCAGCCGGTGGCGCAGCGTGGTCAGCTCGCGCGACACCTCGCGCTCTTCCGCTTCTAGTCCGTTGAGCTCACTTAACGCTTCGGAGATCGTCGTCGTGCTGACGGTAATCGTCAGGTCCGTGCGGGCAACGACCTCTTCTAGCAGCTCGATCATCTGCCCCCGCGTCGGCGGCTGCTCGGGCTTGGGCGTCAGGCCCAACTCCTGTGCCTCGCTGAACTTGGCGGTGAGATCCGCCAGCCAGCGCGAGGAGACCTCCTGCGCCTCCTTGAGTTCGCGTTCCTTACGCCGCAACTCCGACCGGGTACGCTGCAGCTCGAACTGCTTGGCCATCAGCCCCGGCGTCACGGCGCCCAGCACATACGGAAAGATCTTGCGCAGCTTCTCGCGATGCTCGTAAGTGTTGGTCTTGAAGAACAACACGTCTGGGTTAGCCACGATGTTTTGAGGCTGGAACGTGAAAGCCGCCAGGTCCCGAAAGCTGGGCCGGCCATCGAAGCCCGTCGATTCTTCGCCGCTGGCGAAGTCCAGCTTTGACAGAGCGGCAAGGTCGTCCAGCAGTCGCTTCACCGCGTCGGCATTCGTGTTCTTGACGATGCGGTGCGGGATCGCGTCGATTGACTCGGCCTCCATCAGGAACATGTCGTCGGTGTTGCGCTGGGCGCCAGGCTCGCGCCGCGCAAACAGCTTGTCGCCCTGTGCGGTCGCGACGACGATGCCGAACCACTCGCAGTGCTTGCGGATGGTGTTGACGGGGATAGAGCAGGTACTGGATCCCAGGCAGTAGTCGATGATAGGAATGACCGCCGATTTGCCCGTGCGCGAAGCGCCGCTGATCACGTTGACCTTGCCTAGGTCAAAGCGTAGCCGACGCGGCCTGAAGGCCGAATTGCGGGGCCAAAGCAGGATCGCGCGGATCTGGAAAAACATTAGAGTCTCACCTTTAGTGTTGTCGTTATTTCGTGCAAGGTCAGCGGTCCGCACCACACGCCAAGCTTCTCCGCGTCACTCAGTAGCTGCTTGACTTCATCGGGCAGCCCGCGTGCCTTAGTCTTGGACAGGGGCAGGACGCCGCCGGCCTCGGTCAGATGTAGTAGGCGCCCTGCCGCGGCCAGCTCGATCGACTGCAGAGATAGGGTTTTCCAGCGCATCGACCGATCATGGATTTGCAGCAGCAGGTCCTGCTTGGACACAGTGGTGTCACCAAACTTGGCCGCAAAGGCTCGCAGCCCAGAACTGGGCCTAGTGCGGCGCAACAGCTCGACAGTGGCTTGATGTAGCACGATCGGCAGTACCACGAACAGGGTGGGCAATGCCGGCGGGGCGTTCGCCGGATGGCTCTCAGCGTAGGCGCAGCAAAAGCGCCACAGGATGGCTGCGCCCAATGCAGGGTTCTGGACGTTCTGCGCCTCTCTTGCCAGCATCGTTATGCCGCCTTCTTGGGCTTGAGCTGACCCGCGAAATCGGGATGCCAGCCGATGGACAGGTCATCAGCCAAGCGATGCAGGCAGCCCGGGATGAAATGGTCGGGTGCACCCTTTTGCTGCACGGGCACTTTGACGTCCATGCAGTCGGCATAGAGCGCCTGGCCCTGCGCTTCCAGGGCTTTATTCCAGTGCTCCACCTTGCAGGTGAGCCGCTTGTTCTTCCAGCTGCGTCTAAGGTTCGTGTCGAGTTCGTCGAACGAGGTCGCGTCCACGTCGCCGCTGGCGGCCCATGCGGTGCGGTCCGCGGCAGCCATCAGGTAGTCGCTCACCGCCTCCAGCTTGTCTTCGAACGGCAGGCCAATCAGGTCAAGCTGCTGCACGAACACCCTGGGCAGGTGGCCTTTGGCCTCCTTGTCGCTGGGTCGCTTGGCATGGCTTTGCAACACTAGATCCCGGTCAATCTTCTGGACGTAGGCTGTGTACCAAACCCCAAAGTCCTCACGAGTGATGATGGCTGGCTTGCCCGCTTCGAGTAACTCGTCGACGCGGCGCTTGACGATGCCCGCCAGGTGATCGGCAATGTCACCGATCTTGCTGTGAGAGATCGGATGCATTTTGAGGATGGCTTCGATGTCAGCCTGGGGGCTGCCCGAACCGCATGTCAGTCTGAAGTTCTCGATCACCCGCGCCACCAGCGTAGGGTCGGCGCCGAGAACGTTGTCGACATAGGGCGTGATCTCTGCGGCCACATCGCGCTTGGGATACCCCGGAGCATTTCCCCACAGCGTTGTACGTGCCAACAGAAGGGCAGCCTTTGCGGCCGCAGGTGTCCCTGCGGCAGAAAAGGCATCGACCAAGAGGCCAGACACCGGTCTGGACACGTAGATCTCGAAAACCGTGTGATCCGGATCGCAACCGCCGTCTGCTGCCAGCATGACCCAGTTCGACAAGGTTTTCCAGAGCGGCTTGGCCCTATCCGCCACGGGATTGGCCGTCAGCGCGCTCTTACTCTGGGTGAGAGTGACGCGCTCTACGCTTTCCTGGGCGACATCGTCCAGGTACTCCATGCTGCACGCCGTGCCCGGAGACGCCTGTAGCAACAATTGCAAGAGCCGGGTGTACTGCAGCCCAAAGCCTAAAGCCTGACCGGGTACTTCGGTCTTTCGTCGGGCTCGAGAAGCACCCCTACCTAACGGTTGCGGCATTCAATCCCCTAGGGTGATACATACATAATTTTACAAGTATTCGTAAACTGGTCTGCGATCGATATCGCCCCACGGTTTCAATTCAAGAAGGGCACGACTGACGCTTGCTTTGCGGCGATTGGAGCAGGCAGATGTGCGACGGCTGGGGATGGGCGGTTGGCACCTGGGCGGTTGCTGACCGTGCGCGGCGAGGGGGGTCCTATTCGAAGTGCCGAGCCGTGGCACTGGTACACGAGTTTTGGGCCTATTTAATCCGACTGCTGCACTGCAGCAGCCGGTGTTGAGGTCAACAATCTTTGCTAGCGAGGTCAACAAAGATTGCTAGCGAAAATCCAGCCTAACTCCTTGAAGTAATTGAGTAATCTTCAAACTTCGGCATGCGGAGGAATGTTGCCCGCTGCCAACAAAACGCAAGTGCGGTCAAGAAACCTTGCTAGCGCGCCTGCCAGGGCATCAAATCACGCTAGCGCGTTGTTCAGGAGCCGCTGCCGATGTCCAGGTCCCCGCGAATTACCGAGCGTGAAACGAAGATCGCCAGCTTGCTGAGGCCACTCGGGAATGGTCCGATGACTCGTAAGCAAGCCGCCTTGGCGGGGGCATTGCTGGACGTCCATTGGACGAACGTCTACCGGCTCCGGCGGCGGTTTCTAGCCAATCCCGTGGCCAGTTCCGTCGCCCATAAAGCCCATGGTCCCAAGCCCGGGAATCGCATCGATCCTGGGGTGGAATCCATCGTCCAGGCGGCACTGCATTTTTGACTCCCACGCCAACGCCAGCTGGCCCATCCACTCCTCGATCTCTGTAAAGAAATCGGGCGCCACTGCAAGGCCTCCAAGCTAAAAGAGCCTTCGCGCAATACAGTCGCGAATCGCTGGGCGGAGTACCGCGACGAACAGGCTGCGCTCCTGGCCAAAGATCCGAATGCGGCGAAGGCGCCCGGCAACTTCAACGCGAAAGCCGCACTCGACATCGTTCAGATCGATCACACCCAAGCAGATGTGTTTGTCGTGGATCCCTGGTTCCGCCGGGCATTGGGTCGGCCATGGTTGACGCTGGCCATCGACATCGCTTCCCGCTGTGTCGTCGGTTTCTATTTAGGGATGGAACGGCCAAATGCGGGAACTGTGGCGCTTCTTCTGAGCCGGATCGCCTTGCCTAAGGCACCTTGGCTTGCGGCGCTCGGCGCGGAGGTGGATTGGCCAATGCAGGGTATTCCGACGGTATTGCATTTAGACAACGCTGCCGAGTTCAAAAGCAGAGCCTTGCGCGCGGGCTGTTCCCAATACGGCGTCGAGCTCATGTACCGGCCGGTCGGTCGGCCCCACTTCGGTGGGCACATCGAGCGGCTCAACCGAACTTTGATGCAGCGGCTCAAAGGGCTGCCAGGCTCGACCGGGAATTCGGTCAAGGCGCGAAGGACTGGAAAGATTCAAAAGCCGGAGGAGGGCGCTTCCATGACCCTCCATGAGTTTGAACGCTGGCTGGCCATCGAGATCGGGAAGCGGTATCACCACAGTGCACATCGCGGACTGACGGGCGCAACACCTGCGAGCGCGTGGGAAGCAATGACCGAGGTACATGCGCCACGGCAGTTGCGACCAGGTCCTGAGGCTGCATGGGATTGGCTGGTGCACTTCATGCCGCTAACTAGCCGGACCGTGCAGGCTGATGGTGTGACCATCTTCCACATCCGGTACTGGCACCCGATGTTCGCTGCCTGGCGTGGTGAGAGAAAGAAGGTGCGGGTTCGCTACCACCCTGAAGATCTGTCCCGCATCTTCGTCTCTACCAATGGAAAGCACTACGTGGAGGCACGATGTGCAGATCTACGGCGCCCTGCGATCTCGCTCTGGGAACAACGCGCGATATGTCGAATGTTGCGCGGTCAGAACCAAACCGTCTCTGAATCGTCGATCTTCCAGGCGATCGAAGCACAGCGGTTGATCATCATGCAGTCTCGGGCTGAAACTCGGTTGCAGCGCCGCGAGGAACCTCGCAAGCCGAAACCAAAACACCGGGCCCAACCATGGTTACCTCCGCCCGAAGACGAGATCGTTCAAGAAATCGACTACGACCGAGCCCTGGAACCGTTCGATGTCGAAGTTTGGCCAACGCCATGAGCCCCACCGCCCTCACGCATTTACACACGAGCGTGCGGGCAGAAGCAATGCTTGATGCGCCAGCGAGATTGCAGTTGCTCCGCCGGGATCGATGGATCGATTACCGACGCGCCAGCCAGGCACTTGAAAAGCTGGAGGTACTGCTGGAGACGCCGCCGCGTGAACGCATGCCGTGCATGGTCCTGCACGGCGACTCGAACATCGGCAAGACATTGATCGTGGCCAAATTCAAGCGTGACCACCCGGATTGCTTTGACGAGGTCAAGGGAGTGGAAAGACGTGACGTCGTGTCGATGCAGATGCCGGCAACGCCTGACCAGCATCGGTTCTATTCGGCATTGCTCTTTGAGCTGGGCGCCCCGCACAGTGCCAGCGCGAGCTTGAACGTTCTGGAGCATCTCGCCCGCGGCCTCCTGCGTCACATAGCGCCCCGCATGCTGATCGTGGACGAGGTGCATCACCTGCTGGCTGGGAACTACCGGGAGCAGCGCGCGTCCCTCAACTTGCTGAAATTCCTGGCCAATGACCTGCGCTTTAGCATTGTGGTCGTCGGAACATCCGATGCGCCACGGGCCCTGTCGTCGGATCCTCAGATGATCAGCCGCTTTACGCCGTTCGAGATACCTCGGTGGCGGGAGAGCGATGACCTCCGAAGACTACTGGGCTCGTTCGAACGGCTCATGCCTTTGCGAAAGCCGTCGGACCTGATGCAACGAACCGTTGTTCAGTTCGTATTGGCCGCAAGTGGAGGCCTGACCGGCGAGATCTCGCGGATCTTGAATGAGGCCGCAGTCATGGCGATCAAAGACGGCAGTGAACAGATCACGTTGGCACACCTGGAGCACGCTGCACATGGCGAGTGACGGTTATCGACCGCTGCCAGTAGCGCCACGACCGTTCGAGGGTGAGGTGTTGGGTAGCTGGATCGGGCGCATCGCTTCTCGCTACAAACTCTCTGTCAATGTGTTCGAGCGAACCTTTGAATTGGATCTCGGGCTGCTTGGCGGGCGAGGGTGGTTGCTGCTGGATTACCTTCCCGGTGAGGCGTTGACCAAGCTGTCCTTATTGATGCGCATGAACCGAGATGACATCTGCGCAATTGCTGTACCGCCGGCGGCAGCGGGAGCACGCAAAGCGCTCTGGTACTGCCCACGTTGCGTATTTGTGAACGCGGTCGACGTGACGGCCCCCATCTGGCGCCGCGACTGGTTCGATCCCGAAATGGCCCACTGCCCAACAGATGGTTTGGCGTTCAGGGCCATACCTTCAGGTGCTGCGTTGGCCTGTCGAAATCTGGATCAACTGATTGCCCTTGTGGGCCGGTATGAACGCAGGCTGCGTGATGAAGCCACCGAAAAGCTGCGCTAGCGAAGTTCGTTGACCTGCTAGCGCGATCTATTGACCTCGCTAGCAAACATTGTTGACCTCAACAACTGCCGCCCGCCTTGAACGACTGAGGCACGGGCCCCGGGATTTCTATTCCGGTGCGATTCCGGCCGACTTGATGATGCGGCCCCACCGGTCGAGCTCTGCGAGCTGGAATCTGGCCAGGTCTTCCGGTGACGACCATGCCGTCTCCTGACCCATTTCCTCGACCGCCTTGCGCACCGCAGCCGCCTGCATGGCGCTGCGCGTGATTTCGCTGAGCCGCTGAACGACGGCGGCAGGCGCACCGGCCGGTGCATACAGCGCGTTCCAGTAACTGAACTCATAACCCGGCAGGGCCTCGGCAATCGCCGGCACGTCGGGGATCAACTCGGACCTTTTCGGGCTGGTGATACCCAGCGCACGCAGCTTGCCCACCTTCACCTGCGGCAGGGTCGTCGTCAGGTCGACCGTCATCAGGTCGATCTGCCCAGCGATGAGATCCATGACCGCCGGCGGGTTGGCCTTGTACGGCACATAGTTGAATTTGGTTCCCGTCATCTGCTGGAACAATTCGGTGGACACTTGGGCAGAGGCGCTGCCCGAGCCGTAGTTCAATTTGCCGGGCGATGCCTTGGCCAGGGTGACCAGTTCGGCGATGTTGCTGACTTTCAGATTCGGATTGACGACTAGCAGCAACGCACCCCTGGCAAGCAGGGCCACCGGCGCGAAGTCCTTGATGGGGTCGTAATTCAGCTTCTTCAGCAGGTGCGGGTTGGCCGCCTGCGTCGTGTTGGTGGTCATGAACAGCGTGTAACCGTCCGGCTTGGCATGGGCCACGAACTGGGCCGCAATTCCGCCGAAGGCGCCAGCGCGGTTGTCCACGACGACCGCCTGCCCGGTGGCTCTTGTGATCTCCTGTGCAACCGAACGGGCCAGGCCGTCGGTGGCGCTGCCGGGGCTGGAGCCGATCACGATGGTGATGGCCCGCGAGGGAAATGTCTGCGCCACGGCGTTGCCCAGAAACGGCAACAGGGCCAGTGAAGCCAGAAGCGAACGGCGTAGTGTCATGGTTTGTCCTTGATTGTTATGAGAGAGTCGAAACAGAGGCGCGGCGGAAGCGCTCAGGCGAGCAAATGCCAGCCCTTCATCAGTTCGGCCAGCCGGCCATGCTGTGTGTCGGTCAACGGCCAGGCCGAGGGGGGGCGAGTGGCACCGCAGTCGGTACCCATCATCTGCAGGGCCGCCTTGACCACCGTCACGTTCGCACCGTTGTTCTCCTGCGCGCGTAATTCCTCGAACGGCGCCATCTCCGAGATAAGGCGCATCGCCAACGCGAAATCGGCATCTTTCAGGGCGGTGTAGATGGCGACGGATCGTTCCGGCATCACATTGATCAGGCCCGAGGTGAAGCCTTTTGCTCCCACGGCGTACAGCGGCGGAGCCCATACTTCGGCCAGGCCACAGACCCAGGCCAGGTCGCGGTCGGCAGTGCGCCGCATCGCCTCGGCCATGACCAGCGGGGTAGGGGAGGCCCACTTGATGCCGACCACTTGCGGAATGCGGCACAGGGCCTCGATGGCTGCTAGGCCAATGCCTTCATTGCGCAGGTAAAGCACCACGGGCAAACCTTCGCCAGCCTCCGCAATCTTTTGCACGTAGGCGACCACGCCCCGCGGTGCCACGAAGGGGTCCGGCGGCTGATGCACCATCAGCGCGTCCGCGCCGGCCTTTCGTGAAACACGTGCAAGAGCGCAGGCCTCGTACACGCTGCGTCCCACGCCGGCCAGCAGCGGAACCCGGCCCGCAACACAATCCGCTGCGATCTGCACCGCCTGCGCTGCCTCGGATGCGGTCAGGCCGTAGAACTCGCTGGTATTGCCGTTGGCGACCAGCGCATGCACGCCTACAGCAACGGCCCGGTCGACCACCGGCTGCAGCGGCGCCGAGGCAATGCGGTCGTCGGCATCGAAGGGGGTCACCAGGATGCCGGAAATGCCGTCCAGGGCAGCGCGCAGTGCAGCGCCATGAAAGAAGCTCATCGTGTCTCCAGAGTGAAATTCGCATCAAACTTCGAATCTAGAAAGGATTTGCGGCAGCGTCCAATCCAAAGACGGGATGCCGCAATTCAAGATCTGAATCGTGTTCCAGCTCACCCAACTCCGCTGCTTCGTGGCCGTCGCCACCGAGCTTCATTTCGGCCGTGCGGCCGTTTCCCTGAACATGACGCAGCCGCCTTTGACGCGGCAGATTCAGTTGCTCGAACATGAAGTTGGTGTGCGTCTTCTCGAGCGGGCCGGCGGGGCGGTCCGGCTGACGCCGCCGGGCACGGTTTTCCTGCGTGAGGCTGAAGACATCCTGCGCCGCAGCCAGGCCGCCACGGTGGCTGCGCGCCGTGCTCTGCGCGCCGACGCCGGAAGCGTGACGATGGCGTTCATCCCGGCGGCAAGTTTCAGTGTGCTGCCCGGGCTGCTGACCTCGGCGCGAGAGCGCCTGCCCGAGGTAGAGGTGGTGCTGCGCGAGATGCAGACCGCCGATCAGCTCGAGGCCATCGGTGCCGACCGGGTGGAGCTCGGCATCGTGCGGCCCTTCACGCCACGCAACTTCATCGAATCCGCTGTGCTGTTCCGTGAACCGTTCGTGGCCGCGGTGCCAAACGGACACGCCCTGGCGCGGCTTGATGCCCTGCCTTTCTCCGCATTGCAGGGCCAGCCCTTCATTGCGTTCTGTCCGTCAGAGTCGCGTTACCTCTACGAACTTGTTGCCGGCCGCATGCGGGAGGAAGGCGTTGCGCCGGAAACGGTGCAGACCCTCAGCCATACCCATTCCATCATTTCCCTGGTCGACGCCGGCTTGGGCGTGGCCCTGGTGCCCCGGTCGTCCGCACGTCTCGCGTACGCCGGCGTGTCGTTCAGGCCCCTGCGGGTTGCCGAAGAGTTGAATGTCGAAATGCATCTGGTCTGGCGACGCGGGACAAGGCATCTGGGGGCCGAAACGTTGCGTCGATGCATACAGTCAAAATTTCCGGTAGGCCGGACTTCGCCCCAGCGAGTCGACCAGGACGGCGGCGCGGGCGATGCTCATTGCAACTGCTCCTGACGGCCGGCATGCTCTTTCTACGCGGGCAACCAAGACATCGCCAATATCAGGGGTCCCGGGTTCGGCTTCGTCCAGGCCCATATCCTGCTGGCCACGGAAACGGCCGAGGGACGCGGCCCTGCGCCTGACTTCGAGTTCAACACCTATGTGCCGAGCGCCACCGCCCCTCCGGGCTCGGGCGGGCTACGCCGCCAATTCGGGACGAAGACCGCGTCGCCGAGGGGATACCCGTGCAAGGTCTTCGGAAGCTGCATTGCCAGCACCAGGAAAGGCGGACACAGGCCATTGACGCCACCCGCATGTTCCGGAAGGCGCTCGGTCTGCGGCGCGGGCACCATCAACCGCCGGTCGGCGTCGATCCAGATCGCGTCGGCGCCGACCAGGCGGTCGTCCTGCACCAGGGTCAGCATCTTGCGATCCGGCGTCAGCACCGCGATGCGCCGTGCCTCGACGTCCCCCAGGTAGATCTTGCCGAGGCTGTCGATGGCACTGCCGCCGATGGACGGCGTGTCGGATACGGTTTCGATGCGGGCAGCCAGCTCGGCGTCGCCCTGCCCCTGGTCCCACAGGGCCGCGGTTTCGATACGGCGCAGAGGCCCCGCAGAAAATGCCCAGCAGAGCCAGCGCCCGTCTGCCGACAACCCGATCACATCGGACTGGACCTGCGGCCGCTTGCCCTGCGCGTCCTGTAGCGGCCGGCCGCCGTAGCCCTTCAGCACGCGGCCGGGATCGACCTTGAGCAGCGGGTGCCCGGACAGCCGCCGCAAGCTTCGCCCGGACGCCAGGTCGTGCAGCCCGATGCCGCCCAGCCCGCTGTCGGTGACATAGATGCGCGAGCCCTGCTTGCGAAGGTCGTTCATCGAAGCGCCCTCGGGCAGGATGCTGTCGTCGAATGCCAGGCGATGGACCAGGCTGCCGTCCGGCCGGAAGGCGAGCAGCTTCTGCCCGCCGGGCAGCACATGCTTGCGGTCCGGCGCGCCCTGGTCGACGATCCACACCAGGTTGTCGTCGAAGACATGCAGTGCGTTGACCTGCAGCAGCCGGTCGGATGGTCGAGCGCACGCGCGGCATCATCGTCTCGATGTCGTCGCTGGCCGGCAAGGCCTACCTGGGCGACATCGTCGGCTGCCACTACAGCGCCACCAAGGCGGCGCTGATCGGTTTTACCCGCCATCTGGCCGGCGAGCTGGGGCCGTTCGGCATCACCGTGAATGCGCTGGCGCCCGGCCGAATCGCCACGCCGCTGCTGAAGTCGGTCTCGGCGGAAGCCAACGACACGGTGGTCCGGGTCACGCCGCTGCGACGGCTGGGCGAGCCGGGCGAGGTGGCCGATGTCTGCTGTTACCTCACTTCCGACGAGGCTCGGTTCGTCACCGGGCAGGTGCTGGACGTTGCGGGTGGCCGGCTCATGACCTGAAGTGCCCGCCAGACTGCTGCGGGTGGGAGGCACAAGCTTTGCCGGCCCGGCATTCGCGCTTCCCCTATGCTCTGCGTCCCATGCGATATGAACTAACCGATCTGCGGCTTTTCCTGGAAATCGCGCAGGCCAAGAACCTTTCCACGGGCGCGGCCGCCGTCCACATCACCGCGTCCTCCGCCAGCTACCGGCTGAAGAACCTCGAACACGCACTGGGCACGGCGATGTTCGTGCGCAACCCGCGAGGGATGGAACTGACGCCGGCAGGCGAGGCGATGCTCGGGCACGTGCGTGAACTGTTCGAGGGGGTGGAGCGCATGCACGGTGATGTCGGGCGCTTCATTTCCGGGCTGAAAGGCCATGTGCGCCTGATCGCCAACAGCAGTGCACTGAACGGATTCGCAACCACCTGCATCGGACGATTTCTGGTTCTCAACCCCGACATCGATGCGGACATTGAAGAACGGCAGAGCGAGACCATTCCCGGTGCCATCCTGGCGCGCGAGGCCGATATCGGGATCTTTGCCGGCCCGACCGCGATGGACGGCCTGCAAGTCCACCGTTATGCGATGGACCGGCTGGTCATCGTGACGCCTCCGGATCATCTGCTGGCACAGCAGTCGGAAGTCCGGCTGGGCGCGGCGCTCGACTTCGACTTCGTCTGCATGAACCGGGACAGCAGCAATTTCCTCTTTCTCCGCGACATGGCCCACAAGACCGGAAAGCCGCTACGCGCGCGTCTGCACGGCCACAGCTTCGACGCGATCCTTTCCCTGGTCAGCCTGGGTGTGGGCGTAGCGCTGGTCCCCAGGAGCGTTGTGCACGAACGTTACGGCGCTAGCCTGAGAGTCATTCCCCTGGCCGAACCCTGGGCCTTGCGCGAGCTGACACTAGTGGTGAGGGACGAGGCCAAGCTGCCGTCGTTCGCCAAAGCCATGATGCAGTTCTTGCTGGACGACCCCAACGTTTTACTCAGCCACCAGGGCCGCTAACTCTGCGCTCTTGCTGTCGTGCGACCGACACCGCCGGCGGTATCGTTTCAAAAGATGAAAGCACGCGTTCGAATCTTTCGGATGGATCGTTGCTCCCGTGATTCCTAAACTCGAGAAGCGTCGGGGGCGGGCATGAAGACCTGCTTGCGGCAGGACATCACAGGAGACAAGACAAGTGGCAAAGCCATCACGCTTCACCGCCCTGACGGGCCGGTTGATCCACGCCTTCGCAGGCCTGACCATCGCATCTGCCGGGCTGCCCGCATATGCGCTGACCGGAAACTACCCCTCACGGCCGGTCACGGTGGTGGTCGCCTTTGCGCCGGGTGGCATGACCGATATCGTGAGCCGCCTGCTCGCCAAGGAACTGACCGACACGTTCAAGAAGCCGTTCATCATCGAGAACAGGGCCGGGGCGGCGGGCCAAATCGGCACCGAATACGTCGCGCGGCGACCGTCCGACGGCTACACCCTGCTGGTGAGCGCCACCGGCCATGTGATCGCACCCGCCACCCAACCCAAAGTCAACTACGAGCCGGTAAAGGATTTCGAGCCGGTGGCCATCCTGGCCAAGGCGCCCAATCTGCTGGTGGTCAATCCCGCGGTTCCGGTGCACAGCGTTCCCGAATTCATCAAGTGGGCCAAGACACAGCCCAACGTGCCCTACGCATCGGCCGGTGTGGGTGGTTCAACCCACCTTTCAGGCGAGTTGCTGCGAACCGCCAGCGGGTTGCCACTGACCCATATCGCCTACAAGGGCGCGTCGCCCGGCATCAGCGACACAGTTGCCGGTCAGGTGCCGATGGCATTCGAGGATTCGATGAGCGTCTCGGCTTTTATCGCATCCGGCAAGCTGCGCCCGGTCGCCATCACCAGCGCCGAACGCAGCAGTGTGTTCCCGGGCCTGCCTACCCTGAAGGAATCCGGTTTCAAGGACTTCGACCTGTACACCTGGCTCGGCCTGTACGCACCGGCCGGCACGCCCGCCGACATCGTCTTGGCGCTGAACAAGGCCACCGGCCGGATCATGAATTCACCGGAAATGCTGCAGCGGCTGAAAGCCCAGTACAGCGAGCCCGTAGGTGTACTGGATGTGCCTGCCACTCGGACCTATGTGCAGCGAGAGGTCGCCAAATGGCGCGACCTCGTCAAATTGACCGGCGTCAAGGTCGAGGAGTGATGAGCGTGGATGTTTCGATGATGAATGAAAAACCAGAACAGGTCGTCGGTGCCGACGCCCGTTATTTCGCGAGCCTGGGCGAAGGCCGGTTCGAGATACCGAGATGCGAGGACTGCAAGCGCTGGCACTTCTTCCCGCGGGTGTGCTGCCCGCATTGCGGCTCGGAGGCGCTGCGCTGGGCAGAACCGTCGTGCCTGGGCACGGTGTACTCGGTAACCGTGGTGCGCCGCCCGGACGGCGGCGACTACACCGTCTGCCTGGTCGACCTGCAGGAGGGCCCGCGCATGATGAGCCGGGTGGTCGACATGTCGCCCGACCATGTGCGTATCGGTTTGCCCGTGCGTGCCCGAATCGATGCGACGGACGCAGGCCCGTTGCTGGTTTTCGTCGCGCAGGGAGGTGCAGCATGAAGGCTTACGGTCGCGGCTCCATTGCCGTCCTGGGTACCGGCATGGCCGGATTGGGCCACGCCGGTGGCGCCACCGAACAGGAAATCATCGCCCGTGCGTCGGTGCAGGCGGTTGCCCGCAGCGGCCTGAAGATGCAGGACATCGACGGCATCATCACTTCCAGCCTGACCTCGCCGTGGTGGGTGATGCGTATGTCTGAGTACCTCGGCATCCGGCCGAAATTCTCGGACAGCACCATGTTCGGCGGCTCGTCCTTCATCGCCGACCTGAAGATCGCCGCCATGGCCATCGCTGCCGGCGAATGCGAAAACGTTCTGGTCTGCTACGGCAGCACGCCACGCAGCGTGCCAAGCAGTTCACGCATCAACCAGATGCGCGCCGAGCTGGACCCGCAGCCCTACGAGCATCCCTACAAGCCGTTCAATCCGGTGTCGAGCTACGCACTGGCCGCGGCCCGCCACATGCACCAGTACGGCACCACCCGCAAGCAACTGGCCGAGGTCGCGGTGGCGGCGCGGCAGTGGGCGCAACTCAATCCGGATGCGTTCTCGCGGGGGCCGCTGTCGATAGACGACGTTCTTAACGCCAAGATGATTTCCGACCCGCTGACCGTGCGCGACTGTTGCCTGGTGACCGACGGCGCTGGCGCCTTTGTGGTCACTTCTGCCGAGCGGGCGCGTGACCTGCACCAGAAGCCGATCTACGTGCTGGGCACCGGCCACGCGCACTGGCACCGGCAGATCTCGTGCATGGACGATGTGACGGTGACGCCCGCAGTAGATTCCGGCGGGGCGGCGTTTGCCCAGGCGGGGCTGACGCCGGCCGACATCGACGTGGTCGAGCTGTACGACGCCTTCACCATCAATCCCATCCTGTTCCTGGAAGACCTGGGCTTCTGCAGGAAAGGCGAGGGCGGAGCTTTCATCGAGGGCGGCCGCATCGCTCCGGGTGGGGCTTTTCCGATGAACACCAACGGCGGCGGGCTGTCCTTCACCCACCCGGGCATGTACAGCATTTTTCTTGTCATCGAAGCGGTCACGCAGCTGCGCCGCGAGGGTGGAGACCGGCAGGTGGCCGACGCCGCCGTCGCACTGGTGCATGGCAACGGCGGCGTGCTGTCCAGCCAGGCGACGGCCATCCTGTCCAACGCGTTGTGAGCCAAACGGACCTTCTACATGATCGATAAATTCATGCCTACTGCAGCGCAGGCGCTCGCCGATGTACACGACGGCGCCACCATCCTGGTCAGCGGCTTCGGCCTGGCTGGCCAGGCGGTGGACCTGCTAGACGCACTTGCCGAGCAGGGTGCCAGGGACCTGACGGTCGTCTGCAACAACAGCGGCAGCGCCGATACTGGGCTGGCGAGGCTGATTCGTCTCGGCCGTGTGCGCAAGCTCATCGCTTCCTATCCGCGCGGAGCCGAATCCGGAGCCTTCGAGGACGCCTACGCAAAAGGGCTGATCGAATACGAATGCGTGCCGCAGGGCACCCTGGCCGAACGCCTGCGCGCGGGCGGCTCCGGACTGGGCGGTTTCCTCACACCCACTGGCTACGGCACCGAGCTTGCCGCTGGCAAGGAAACCCGCGTCATCGACGGCAAGGGTTATGTCTTCGAGAAGCCTTTGCGGGGCGATTTCGCGCTGGTGAAGGCGCTGGCCGCCGACCGCTGGGGCAATCTGGTGTACCGCAAGGCCGGCCGCAATTTCGGGCCTCCGATGTGCATGGCGGCACGAGTGGCCATCGTGCAGGTGAGCGAACAAAGGGAGCTGGGCGCCATCGACCCGGAAGTGGTCGTTACGCCGGGTATTTTCGTGCAGCGGGTGGTGCGCATCAGCGACGCCGCCAACAACAGCGTGCCTACGCTGCAAGCCATGGGAGTCGCAGCATGATCGCCCGCCGTACCCGTGAACAGATGGCCCAGACGCTGGCGGCCGATATTCCCGACGGCTCTTACGTCAACCTCGGGATCGGCCTGCCGGTGATGGCGCTGCAGTATTGGAAGGCCCAGCAGGAGATCGTGGTGCAGAGCGAGAACGGCATCCTCGGAATGCGCAGCCTGGAACCGGGCGAAGCCGTCGACCCGGACATGATGAACGCCGCCAAGAAGCCGGTCGGCCTGGTGGACGGTGGCTCTTTCTTCCACCATTCCGACTCGTTCGCGATGATGCGTGGTGGCCACCTCGACTACTGCGTGCTGGGCGGCTACGAGGTGTCGGCCGGCGGCGACCTGGCCAACTGGTCGCTCGGCCAGCCCGGCCATGCGGCGGCGGTCGGTGGCGCGATGGACCTGGTCGTCGGTGCACGCAATGTGTACGTGCTGATGGAACACACCACCCGTGAGGGCTTGCCGCGCATCGTGAAGCAATGTTCGCTGCCCTTGACGGGCGCCGGCTGCGTGCGCCGGGTCTACACCGACCTCGCGACCATCGAGATCGATGACGGTCTGCTGCAGGTGCTGCAGATGGTGCCGGGCCTGACCCCGGAGGCGCTGCAGGCCGTGACCGGCGCTCCCCTGACTTTCAAGATGGACGAGGTCGCAGCATGAACATGCAGGATTCCCTTCACGCTTTCCGCGAAGAAGTCCGCGCCTTCCTGCGCGACGAATTGCCCGAGCCGCTGCGCCAGTCGGTGCTGCAGCACCGGCGTCTGCGCAAGGCCGATTTCCTGGGCTGGCTGGACATTCTCAACAGCCGAGGCTGGGCCGCGCCGGCCTGGCCGGTGGAGCATGGCGGAACCGGCTGGTCGGTCATGCAGCGCCACATCTTCGATGAGGAATGCGCTCTGGCCGGCGCCCCCGAAGTTCCGCCCTTCGGCATTCGCATGATTGCCCCGGTCCTGATGAAATACGGCAGCGACGCCCAGCGAGCACTGTACCTGCCACGCATCCTTTCGGGTGCCGACTGGTGGTGCCAGGGATATTCGGAGCCAGGCTCCGGCTCCGACCTGGCTTCGCTCAAAACACGCGCTGTCATCGACGGCGACCATTTCGTGGTGACCGGCCAGAAGACCTGGACCACCTATGCGCAGTACGCCGACAAGATGTTCTGCCTGGTCCGCACCGACCCGTCGGCCAAGGCGCAACGCGGCATCTCCTTTCTGCTCATCGACATGAAAAGCCCGGGTGTCAGCATCCGGCCGATCCGCACACTGGACGGCGACCGCGAAATCAACGAGGTTTTCCTGGACGATGTGCGGGTGCCGCTGGAAAACCTGGTGGGTGAACTCAACCAGGGCTGGACCTGCGCCAAATATCTGCTGTCGCACGAACGCACCGGTGCCGCCCGGGTCGGCCGTGCAAAACGCGAACTGGCTTTCCTGAAGAACATCGCCGCGCAGAGGGTGGTGGACGGCAAACGCCTGATCGACGATCCGGTGTTCTCGCGCGACATCGCCAGGGTCGAGATCGACTTGCTGGCTTTGGAGCACACCGCGTTGCGCATGCTCGACATGATCGACGCAGGCGGCGGCCACGGCGCGGAGGCTTCCATTCTGAAATACATGGGCACTTCGATCGCGCAGGCCATCACCGAGCTGAGCACGCAGTCGCTGGGCGTGGCGGCGTTGCCCTATGAAGATGCTGCTTTCGCAGCCTTCACACGGCCGCTGGAGGACGGTGTGGGCGAGCGCGCATCGAGCAACCCTGAATGGGCCGGCGCGGTTGCCGGTTTTCATCTCAACCTCCGCAAGATCTCCATCTACGGCGGCACCGACGAAGTGCAGAAGAACATCATCGCCAAAACGGCGTTGGGACTGTGAGCGCCACCATGTACCCCCATTACGACGAAGACCAGAATATGTTGGCCGACGCGGTTTCACGCATGGCGCGCGACCGGCCACAGGACGAGGTGGCCGGCTGGGCCGACCTGGTGGAGCTGGGATTGCCCGGCCTGGGCGTGCCGGAAGAGCAGGGTGGCTCCGGCGCTGGCTGCGCAGGTTTCCATGCGGTGCTCGAAATGTTGGGCCGGCACCTGGTGGCCAGCCCCTTTCTTTCTTCCGCCCTGTGCTGCACGCAGCTGGTGCTGCGCTGCGCCACACCGCAGCAGCGCGCCCGCCTGCTGCCCGCGCTGGCGGATGGCAGCCTGGTGCTGGCCCTGGCCAGCGGCGAGCCGCATACCGACTACCGCGTGGACACCCCCACCACAAACGCTTTCCCCGATGCCGGCGGATGGCGGCTTGAAGGTCGCAAGACCACAGTGGTCAACGGCGGCGATGCCGCTGCATGGCTGGTCACGGCCCGCCTGCCGGACGGCGGCCTGGGCATATTCCTGCTGCACGAATCGACGCCGGGGCTCACGGTCAGCCGTTATCCGTGCATCGACGGCACGCGCGGCTGCGACCTGGTGTTGAACCAGGTCCACCTGGCAAACCAGCAGCGTCTGGGCGACGGCACCGCCGACATTCCGGCCGCGCTGGAGGCCGCGCAGGACGCTACCGTCGCCGGCCAGTGCGCCGAGTCGGTCGGCCTCCAGGCATTCCTGCTCGACACCACGGTTGCCTATGCCAAGGAACGCCGCCAGTTCGGCGCAGCCATCGGAAGTTTCCAGGCGGTGCAACATCGCCTCGCCGAAATGCTGGTGGCTGTAGAACAGGCCCGGTCGCTGGCCTGGCACGCCGCTGCGGTGGTCGATGGGCAGGACGCCGACGCACGCCGCGTGGCGGTATCGGCCGCCAAGGCCCGATGCATCGAAAGCGGCCGATTCGTCGGCATGCAGGCCATCCACCTGCACGGCGGAATGGGTATGACCGAAGAGTTGTCGGTCGGCCGCTACGTCAAGCGCCTGCTGGCAATCGAGCACAGCCTGGGCGACGCACGCCACCATTTCGCGCGTTTCGTCGCGCTGTCGCAAAACACCCCTGCCGAGGCGCTCGCATCATGAAGACATCCTCCCCCGCCGAATCGCTTTCGGACACCGTGAACGTCGAGATCCAGGACGGCGTCGCCGTGCTGACCATCGACAA
Organism: Xylophilus sp. PBN-3R; assembly: GCF_057747805.1. Classification (NCBI taxonomy): domain Bacteria; kingdom Pseudomonadati; phylum Pseudomonadota; class Betaproteobacteria; order Burkholderiales; genus Xylophilus; species Xylophilus sp. PBN-3R. The sequence goes on along the minus strand of NZ_JBYLEE010000002.1, from coordinate 217,758 downwards.
CCCACCCGTCAACGGCCTGGGCAATACCGTTCGCGCCGGGCTGTTCAAGGGCATCGAATACGCCATCGCGTCCGACAGCGTCTGCGCAGTCGTCATCACCGGCGCCGGCAAGGTCTTCTGTGGTGGCGCCGACATCCGCCAGTTCAATACCTCGGCAGCCATCGAGAAACCCATGTCGCGCGACGTGCTGGCCCTGATAGCGCAGTGCCGCAAGCCGGTTGTCGCGGCCATTCAGGGCGTGGCCCTGGGCGGCGGCCTCGAGCTGGCACTGGGCTGTCACTACCGCATCGCCACGCCCGACGCCAGACTGGGCCTGCCCGAGGCCAATCTGGGCCTCATCCCGGGAGGCGGTGGCACCCAGCGCCTCCCCCGCCTGGTCGGTCTGCAGCCGGCGGGCGATCTGATCCTGTCCGGCGCGCCGGTGATCGCCACCAAGGCCCTGGCATCGGGCCTGGTCGATTTTCTGGCCGAGCACGAACTGCTGGCCGAAGCAGTCGTCTTCGCCCGGCTCAAGTCCGCATCTGCCAGCCCCCATCCGCTGGTGTCGCAGATGCCGCTGGAAAGCGGCGGCGCAGACTTCGATGCGATGCGCGCCAGGCTCAATCCGCGGCAGCGCAACGTTCTGGCCCAACGCGCTGCGCTCGACTGTCTGGAAGCCGCTACCCGGCTCGGTTTCGAGGAAGGTCTGACCTACGAGCGTTCGGTATTCGACCAGCTGCTGGTGGCGCCCGAATCGCTGGCGCTGCGCCATCTGTTCTTCGCCGAACGTGAAGCCCCCCGCATCGTCGGCCAGGCCCGTGGTGCGGCCCTGCGCCCGCTCAAGAAGGTCGCCATCCTGGGCGCCGGCACCATGGGCGGCGGCATTGCCATGGCTTTTGCCAACGTCGGCCTGCCGGTGGTACTGCTGGAACGAGAACAGGCAGCGCTGGACCGGGGCCTGGGCCTGATCCGCCGCAACTACGAGGTCACGGTTGGCAAGGGCAAGCTGACAGCCGAAGCCATGGAAAAACGCATCGGCCTGCTGCAGCCCACCATCGAATTCAACGACATCGCTGACGCCGACCTGGTGATCGAGGCGGTGTACGAAGACATGGCGGTGAAAAAGGAAGTCTTCGCCCGGCTGGACGCAGTGTGCAAGCCTGGCGCCATCCTCGCCACCAACACTTCGCGCTTGAGCATCGACGAGATCGCGGCTTCGACCTCGCGTCCCCAGGACGTCATTGGCCTGCATTTCTTCAGCCCGGCCAACGTGATGCGGTTGCTTGAAGTTGTGCGCGGCGAACGCACCGCCGAAGACGTGCTGGCGACTTGCATGCGCATGGCGGAATCCATCGGCAAGATCCCCGTGCTGGTCCGCGTATGCGAAGGTTTCGTCGGCAACCGCATGCTCACCGGGTACTGGCGCGAAGCCGGATTCCTGCTGGAAGAGGGCGCTTCGCCGCAGCAGGTCGACGGCGCGCTGACACGTTTCGGCATGGCCATGGGCCCGCTCACCATGGCTGACCTGGCCGGCATGGACATCAACTGGGCGACCCGCAAGCGCCTGGCACCCATCCGCCCCGCACACCTGCGTTATTCGAAGGTGGCCGACCGCATCTGCGAAGCCGGGCGCTACGGCCAGAAGACCTCGGCCGGTTACTACCGCTACGAGCCCGCGAGTCGCACGCCGATCCCGGACCCGGTGGTGGATGAAATCATCGTGGCCTGCGCTGCCGAAGCCGGTATCGAGCGGCGCCAAGTAACCGACGCCGAGATCGTGGAGCGCTGCATGCTGGCCCTGGTCAACGAAGGTGCCCGAATCCTGGATGAAGGCATTGCGCAGCGTTCGTCCGACATCGACGTGGTTTACGTGCATGGCTACGGCTTTCCCGCGTCGCGGGGCGGGCCTATGTTCTACGCCGAAACCCTGGGCCTGAAGAACACGCTGGAACGCATCGAGCACCTGCGCGCCGTTCAGGGCGAACACTGGGTGCCGGCGCCGCTGCTGGTGCGCCTGGTGGCGGAAGGCAAGACGCGTTTTGGCTGAGCCGGCCAGCCCGGTGCCGCCGGGCTTTGTCGAATACCCGCCGGTCAGCCCCTTCCTGGGCCTGTTCGGCCCGATGTACGCCCGTGACGAGGCCGATGGAACCACCACCATCGGCCTGCGGCTGGTGTCCATCCACATGAACCACCAGGGCACGGCGCACGGCGGCATGCTGGCGTCTATCGCCGACAACAGCCTGGGCTTCAACGTGGCGCGCGCCATGGGCGGGCCGGTGGCGACGGTGCACCTTTCGCTTGACTATCTGGATCGTTGCCCGGTGGGTGAATGGCTCGAGGCCAGGACCCTGATAGACCGGCGCGGCGGGCGCATGTGTTTCGCGCAGTGCACCGCGTTCATCGGCGGTCGCCCGGTCCTCAAGGCCAGCGGCGTTTTCAGCGCGATACGGGTGCGCGCTGCCGGGTGAAACCCGCCTGGGTCGTTCGAAAAACACCAAGCCGGGATTCGAAACATTCGACTGGATGAAGCGTCGATGCATTCCTAGACTGCAGTCAAATTCAGCAGTGGAGACAGAATGCTTGACCGTGCCCTCGATGGCGTGAAAGTCCTCGACCTATCCAGGATCCTCGCCGGTCCCTGGTGCACCCAGAACCTTGCGGACCTGGGTGCCGAAGTCCTGAAAATCGAAAGTCCAGGCCGTGGCGACGACACCCGGCAATGGGGCCCGCCCTACGTGGGTGACGACGAAAACGGCGAGCGGCTTTCCGCATATTTCAATTGCTGCAACCGTGGCAAGCAATCGCGCACCATCGATTTCAGTGATCCGGCCGGTGCCGACCTGGTGCGTGAGCTGGTGCGCGACGCCGACGTGGTGGTCGAGAACTTCAAGGCCGGCTCACTGGCCAAATACGGACTGGACCAGGCCACGTTGCGGGCAATCAATCCGCGGCTGATCTATGTGTCCATCACAGGCTTCGGCCAGACCGGCCCGATGGCCGACAAGCCCGGCTACGACTACGTTTTCCAGGGCATGGGTGGCCTGATGAGCTATACCGGCCCCGCCGACGGTGAACCGGGTGCCGGCCCCTTGCGGACGGGCGTGGCGGTGGTGGACCTGTCCACCGGCATGTACGCCACATCGGCGGTGCTCGCCGCGCTGTTCCAGCGCAGCCGCACCGGCCAGGGCCAGTACATCGACATCGCCCTGCTCGATGTGGCCGTGGCCCTGAACGCCAACCAGGGTGCCAACTACCTGGCCTCGGGCGAGGTGCCGCAACGCAGCGGCAATGCTCATCCCAACTGCGCTCCTTACGAAGTCTTCCGCTGCGCCGACGGCTACCTGATCCTGGCAATCGGCAACGACGGCCAGTTCCGCAGGTTCTGCGATGTAGCAGGCATGCCCGAACTGGCCCTCGAAGAACGCTTTGCCACCAACCCGGCGCGCATGGGTAACCTGCCGGCACTGCGCGAAGTCCTGGTCGCGCTGTTCCCGAACCGTAGCCGCAGCGCCTGGACGGACGCCTTCGACAAGGCCGGTGTGCCTTGGGGGCCCATCAACGACATGAAGGATGTTTTCGATCATCCGCAGGTGCGGCATCGCAAGCTCGTGCAGGTGCTGCGTCACCCGGTGCTGGGAGACATCAGGACCGTGCGAAACCCCATGCTCGCCGCGCCGAGCCGGCCGCTGGACCAGGCCTTGCCGCCGCCGCTTCTGAACGAACAGCTGCAAGGCGTGGCGTTCAGCGAATGAGTTGACGAAATGGGGCGGCAGGTGCCGTCCCGTTGATGCAGCGACCCGGTCGTGCCCTTGGCCGGTGATCCATAACGACAGGAGACATATGAAAAAACGTACCTTGCTGATGCTCGCCGCCTGTGCCGGCGCGCTAGCTTCGCCCGCCTGGTCACAGGCTTATCCCGACCGCCCGGTGAAGCTCGTGGTGCCCTATGCGCCCGGCGGCACGACTGACCTGCTTGCGCGAATCGTCGCTAACCGCCTGGGCATTGAACTCAAGCAGCCTTTCGTGGTCGAGAACCGTCCGGGTGCAGGCGGCGCGGTAGGCAGCGCATATGCCGCGAAGCAGCCGGCCGATGGCTACACGCTGGTGATGGTGGTCGAAAGCTCCCATGCGGTGAATCCCAACGTCTATGCCAAGACCAGTTACGACCCGGTCAAGGATTTCGCACCCATCAGCAATCTCGCCGACGTGCCGAACGTGCTGGTGGTGAATCCCGGTTTTCCTGCAAAAGACATCGCCGGGCTGGTGAAGGAGCTCAAGGCCCATCCGGCCAAGTATTCATTCGGCTCTTCGGGCAACGGCGGTCTTAGCCACATCAATGGCGAGTTGTTCAAGCATGTGACCGGCACGGACATGCTCCACGTGCCCTACAAGGGCCTCGGCCCGGCCCTGACCGACCTGATGGCGGGCCAGATCAACATGGTGTTTGACAACATCCCGTCGTCGGCCGGAATGATCGAGGGCGGGCAGACGCGGGCCATCGCAGTGGCTGCGAAATCCCGGCTGAAGCTTCTTCCCAACGTGCCTACGTACGCCGAAGCCGGGCTGCCGGCCATGAACAACCCGTCCTGGTTCGGCATCGGCGCACCCGCCGGCACGCCGGCCCCGATCCTCGACCAGCTCAACAAGGCTGTGCGCGCCGCGCTTGCCAATCCCGACGTCGTCGCTGCCATCGAAAAACAGGGCGCCATCCCCAGTCCCACATCACGAGCCGACTTCTCGGCGCTCATCGCCAGCCAGAACACCATGTGGAAAAAAGTCATTCACGACATCGGTTTCGAAAAGCTCTGATATGGACAGGAACCTCGATACGACAACAGATGCCTCGCACGCCGCCGTGAGCATCGACGCGGACGGAATCGCCGTCGTCACCATCCGCAATGCGGGTTCGCTCAACATCCTCGGCACCCCGGTGATCGACCAGGTACGGAGCGCCATCGACACGCTGGCCGCGGACGCAAGGGTGCGGGTGCTGGTGCTGCGAGGCACGGGCGACAAGGCATTCGTCGCGGGCGCCGACATCAAGGAAATGGGCGTGATGAACGAGAGCAGCGGCCGTCTGTTCATCGACAACCTGCGCCGCCTGTGCGACGCGGTGCGGCTATTCCCGACGCCGGTCATCGCCCGCATTCCCGGCTGGGCGCTGGGCGGCGGGCTGGAACTGGCCGCTGCCTGCGACATCCGCATCGCCTCCAACCGTGCGCATTTCGGCATGCCCGAAGTCAAGGTGGGCATTCCTTCGATCATCCACGCTGCCTTGCTGCCACGCCTGCTCGGCCAGGCGCGCGCCAACTGGCTGCTGCTGACCGGCGAGAACATCGACGCGGCCCAGGCACTGTTGTGGGGACTGGTCGACAGCGTGGTGCCGCACGACCGGCTAGACGATGAAGTGTCACGCCAGGCCCGGCAGTTCGCCCATTACGGACCTTCGGTTCTCAGGCAACAAAAAAGACTTTTGCGCGAGTGGCAGGAAAAGCCGCTCGAGCGCGCCATCACCGATGGCGTGGAGGAATTCGCGAGCGCGTTCGCCACTGGTGAGCCGAGCCGATACATGAGCGCTTTCATTCACAAGAAGTAGTCGCAAGACTCAGGACCAGGAGACAAAAAATGATCCGTATCAATCGCCGCCGCATTTCGGCAGCAATGGCTGCTTGCGCCGTACTCTCGACCATCGCCGGCCAGGCTTTCGCACAGGGCGCCGCGCAATGGCCCAGCAAGCCGGTGACCATCGTCGTCGCCTACCCACCCGGCGGCATGACCGACATCACCACCCGCCTGCTGGCCAAGGAACTGTCGACCACTTTCGGCCAACCCTTCATCGTCGACAACCGGGCAGGGGCGGCCGGCCAGGTGGGCACCGAATACGTGGCCCGCAAGCCTGCCGACGGATACACGCTGCTGGTGACGGCCACCGGCTACGTCATCTCGCCGGTGACGCGGGCCAAGGTGGGCTACGACCCTGTAAAGGACCTGATCCCCTTAGCCATGCTGGTGCAGACGCCCAACATGATCGTGGTGAATCCATCGGTCAAGGCGACCTCCGTGCCGGAATTCCTGGCTTGGGCAAAGACCCAGAAGTCCATTCCGTTCGGCAGTTCCGGTGCGGGCGGCTCGACCCACCTGGGTGGTGAACTGCTGCGGCACGTCACCGGATTGCCCTTCACCCATATTGCGTACCGCGGCGCGGCCGCAGCGGTGCAGGACACGGTTGCAGGTCAGATTCCCATGGCCGTGCAGGATTCGGTCACTGTCGCGCCCTACATCGCCAGTGGAAACCTTCGGCCCATCGCGGTGACCAGTGCGGAGCGCAGCTCGATTTTCCCGCAGGTGCCGACCCTCAAGGAATTCGGCTACAAGGATTTCGATGTCTATACCTGGCTGGCATTACTCGCACCCGCTGGCACACCTTCAGATATTGCGCAGAAGATCAATACCGTCACCAACAAGATCATGCATTCGCCGGAAATGCTGGAAAGCCTGAAGAAACAATCCAGCGAACCCATGCAGGCCAGGAACCTGGACGAATCACGCAAGTTCATCGACGCTGAACTGGTCAAGTGGCGAGAGCTGGTACGGGTCACCGGAGTGAAGATCGAGGAGTGACCGGTAGTCGATTGACCCATGGTGCGGGGTTATCGGCTCCGCATCGCTTGAACTGCTCAGGAAAATAGAATGAATGGCGCTGAAAAACTGGTTCGTACACTGCTCGCCGAAGGCGTCGAAGTATGTTTTACAAACCCCGGTACATCTGAAATGCATTTTGTCGCGGCGCTCGACAAGGTGGACGGTTTGAAATGTGTTCTGGGCCTGCATGAAACCGTTGTCACCGGTGCGGCGGATGGATATTTTCGGATCAGCGGAAAACCCGCCGCCACACTTTTGCACCTGGGCCCCGGCCTGTGTAACGGCTTGGCCAATCTCCATAATGCCCGCAAGGCACGCTCCGGCATCATCAACATCGTTGGTGACCACACCGTCACGCACCTGGCGCTCGACGCGCCCCTGACCTCCGACCTGCCCGCCATCGCGGGCTCCATGTCCGACTGGGTGCAATACCTGGCGTCGGACACGCTGGCCGAAGCTGGGCGCGAAGCAGTGCGCCGCAGCAGCGGCCGTACCGGCGGCATTGCCACGGTGGTATTGCCGGCAGACATCGCCTGGACCGAATCGCCTGAATCGCCAGCGCCCTCCCGTCCGCCGGTAGCGCCGCAAGCCAGCAAGGCCATGCCGGCCCACAAGGTGGCAGAGGCTATGCGGTCCGACCCTCGTTCTACGCTAGTGCTGTTGGGTGGAACCGCATTGCGGGCCGACTGCACCCGCCTGGCCGCCCAGGTTGCCGGCAAGACCGGCGCCTCGTTGCGAGCCGAATATTTCGTGGCGCGCATGGAGCGCGGCGCCGGCCGTGCACTGGTGCCCCGCCTGCCTTATGCAGCCGAAGCAGCCGAAGCGGTGCTGGCGCCTTTCGGCCGAATCGTGCTGGTCAATGCGCGTGCGCCAGTGGCGTTCTTCGCCTATCCACACCGACAGGGAGAGCTCTGGCCCAAGGACTGCGAGATCCTGACGCTCAGCGAAGTCGAGGACGATCCGCAAGCTGCCCTTACGGCACTTGTCGAGGCTCTGGATGCCGGCTCGGTCGTGCCCGCACTAGTGCCGCCGGTGTCGGGCGACCTGCCTGCCGAGGACGTGTTGTCGTCCGAAAGCATCGGGCGAGCCATCGCCCTTACCCTGCCGGAAAACGCCATCGTGGTGGACGAGTCGGTGACCACCGGCTGGCGTCTGGACGCCATGACGGCCGATGCCAGGCCGCACGACTGGCTGACGAGTTGCGGCGGAGCCATCGGTTTCGCCCTTCCGACGGCGCTCGGGGCGGCCGTTGCCGCGCCCCACCGGCGGGTATTGGCTCTGGAAGGCGACGGAAGCGGCATGTACAGCCTGCAGGCGCTATGGTCCATCGCACGCGAAAATCTGGATGTGACCACTGTCGTCTTCGTCAACCGTGCGTATGCCATCCTGCGGCGGGAATTGACGGCGGTCGGTGTGACCGCGCCGGGCGAACGTGCCATCGACATGCTGTCCCTGACGCGCCCGGATCTGGACTGGTGCGCGCTATCGAAAGGGATGGGAATGCGGTCGAAGCGCGTCGACGGTTTGCGCCAATTCAAGGAAGCGCTTGAAGCATCGTTTGCCGCGTCCGGTCCGATGCTGATCGAAGTCCTGATCTAAGGAGTTACGCATGGATCGTTTCAATCCCCCGCGCAATATTTCCGCAACCGAATGGACGGCCCGGGTCAACCTGGCTGCCTGCTATCGGCTGGTCGCGCTGTATGGCTGGAGCGACCTGGTCGCCACGCACATCAGCGCGAAGATTCCGCATCCAGGAGAGCCAGGGCGGCACGAGTTCCTGATCAACCCGTACGGCTACATGTTCGACGAAATCACCGCTTCGTCGCTGGTGAAGATCGACCTGGAAGGCAACAAGCTCGACGACAGCCCGGACGATGTGAACCGGGCCGGTTTTGTCATCCATTCGGCTATCCACCAGGCCCGCCCAGAGGTTGGCTGCGTCATCCATACGCATACTAAGGCGGGCGTTGCGGTCAGTGCGCAGCAGTGCGGGCTGCTCCCGATCTCGCAGCAGGCCACGCTCGTCATGGGTTCGCTTGCATATCACGACTATGAGGGCCTCGCGGTGCACGACGAGGAAAAAGTGCGGCTGCAGGTCGACCTCGGGCAGGCGAAACACATGATCCTGCGAAACCACGGGCTGCTGACCGTCGGCGTGTCGGTGGCCGATACGTTCAAGGCCATGTACACGCTTGAATCGGCCTGCCAGATACAAGTCACAGCGCAGTGCGGCGGCCCGCTGATCGACATACGGCCCGAGGTGCTGGCCGGTGTCGCCGCCGCGGTAAACATCATCCAGGGCGGCACCAGTCTGGCCGACCGCGCATGGCCTTCGCTGCTGCGAAGGCTCGACCGACTGAACCCCGGCTATGACGCCTGAAGTCACCGCCCTGCGAGCGCGTATCCAGGCCAGCTTCGATGCGCAGGGCCTGATGGCCACTATGGGAGCGAGCCTCGAGGCCGTGCATGACGGCGAAGTCCGCATCGCACTGCCGTTTTCCACGCGCCTTGCACAGCAGCAAGGGTTTCTGCATGCAGGTGCCGTGTCGAGCATCCTCGACAGCGCCTGCGGTTATGCGGCGCTCACCCGGGCCGGCGAGGGCCTTGAGGTGGTCACTGCCGAATTCAAGATCAACCTGGTCCGGCCTGCCATCGGCCTGCGTTTCGTGGCGGTTGGCCGGGTGGTCAACGCGGGCCGGATGCTAACGGTCTGCAATGGTGAGGTATTGGCCTTCACGGCACATGCCGACATCGCTCCCAAGGTGGTGGCCGTCATGCAGGCGACGATCGTGAACGTGAAGCCCTGACGCTGCAGTGAGGGCCGGCGGTGTGAAAATCAGCCGTTTGGGCCGGACACATGAGAGCGCAAGAAGCCCTGGCCTGCTCGTCCGGCATGCCGACTCGCTTCACGCAAAGTTTTGATGACGACGACCCCTTCAAGCAATACAAACCTTCGCTACCGCTTCATCAGCTACCTGGTCACCGGCTCCATGTTCATGGAGGTGCTTGACGGCAACATCATCAGCACAGCGTTACCTGAGATGGCACGGTCGTTCGGCGTGGAAACGCTTTCCTTGAACATCGCCATGAGCGCCTACATGCTTGCGTTGGCGGTCTTCATTCCGATTAGCGGCTGGGTCGCAGACCGCTTGGGTGCAAAGCGGGTATTTGCCTGTGCCATCGCCGGCTTCACGCTGAGTTCGGTGCTGTGCGGGCTGGCGACCGACCTTCACTTGTTCGTGGCCCTGCGTGTGCTGCAGGGTGCGTGCGGCGCGCTCATGGTGCCGGTCGGCCGACTACTGGTGTTGCGCCACACACCCAGGGAAAACCGCATGGCTGCGATGGCGAACCTTGTATGGCCAGCGCTGGTCGCACCGGTCATCGCGCCTCCGCTCGGAGGTTTCATTGTTCACCATACGAGCTGGCACTGGATCTTCTTTTTTAACCTGCCGCTCGGTCTGGCCGCCCTGGTGCTCGCGCTTGTCCTGATTCCCGAGATGCCGGCTGAACCGCGCCAGCGTTTCGACTGGCCCGGATTCCTGCTCAGCGGCACCGGCATTTTCCTGCTACTGACCTCGCTCGAAAGATTGACGATGCGGCTCGATGCCGCAAGCTGTGTAGCGGTGGTTGTATCGCTGCTGCTCCTAGCTGCCGCCATCAGGCATTTTCTCCGGGCCCGCGATCCGATGCTGGACCTGAAACCGTTACGCATCGCGACCTTCCGGGTCACCATCCTGAGCGGCTCCGTCACCCGCATGGGGATTGGTGCGCTGCCGTTCCTGCTACCCCTGATGTTCCAGCTCGGCTTTGGGTACGACCCTTTCCATTCGGGGCTCTTACTGCTGGCGGTTTTCGCAGGAAACCTGGCGATGAAGTCCATTACCACACCCATCCTGCGGCGCTTCGGCTACCGCCCCGTCATGCTGTGGAATGGCGGCCTCGCAGCCCTATGCCTGGCAGCTTGCGCATTGATCGGGCCGGAGACATCCCCGCTCCTCGTCATCCCCCTGCTGGTCGCCAACGGCATGACCAGGTCCATGCAATTCACTTGCCTCGGCACGCTCGCTTTTTCCGATGTACCGGACGAACAGATGTCGCATGCGAATGGACTTTCCAATGTCGTGTCGCAACTCAGCATGGCGGCGGGCATCACGACTGGAGCCATGGCAGTACGGCTGGGCGAAGTGGCTGCACCGGCCGCCCACCTTGGAATGGCCGCCGCGCCGTACCGCATTGCGTTTGTGGTCGCGGCCCTTTTCGTGTTGGCTGGACTCGTAGGCACCTTTCGCCTTCCGGCGGGAGCGGGGAACCATTTCGTGTCGGCCCGTAAAAAACGCGGCGTGCGGTAATAAAGCGGCGCCGGCTACAAGTGCTTTGCAGGTCGGCGCCGACGGGTTTTCAATTGCCCGCTAGACGTGCAACGGCAATGCGCTGTCTGAGACTTTGAGCCTAAGAATCAGATCTATGTGGCCGATGCGACTATGCGGTTGGTGCCACTTGCGGTTGTACTGTTAGCTAGCCAAGGTGTCAGTTCGCTCGGCTGATTATTGGTATGACTTGCCTTATGCCACTCGAGCAATGGTCGACCGGATAATCGTTCTGCCTTCCCACCGGTATTGCGGCCCGTGTGGCATGGTGAAATTGTGTTGGTTGCAAAAGCGCATCCAGACCGACTTCGATGCGCAGTTGCGAGACGGCGAAGTCAATGTCGAACTTATTACGAAAGCAGGCTGGCCCAGCAACACGGCTCCTTAAATGGAGGTGTCGTGTCGAGCATCCTGGACAACGTTTGCGGATACGCCGCGATGACACGGGCCGGCCCGGGCCCCAATGTGGTCACGGCGGAATTCAAAATCAATTTCCTGAGTCCCGCCAAATGAAGCCGATTCTTGGCGGTTGATGCGTCGTCACTTCGGGCCACACTTTCACCGTGGGCGGCGACGTCCGCTCCTTCGAGGCGGATGCCGGCGAACCGCACAAGGTGGTCGCCGTCATGCAGGCCACCGAGGTGAACGTGGAAGCCTGACGCGTCCCTTACCGTTGGAATGCGGCTTTAATACCCGCCGGTCAGTCGATCTTGATGCCGGACACTTTGACCAAGTTTTGAATCTTCGCCGTATCCGCCACAAGCGTTTTGGCCAGGTCGTTTTCGCCCGGGCCACGCACGTACAGCCCCGCCGCCATTAGGCGTTTGACCAGTTCCGGATCCTTCAGCGCAAGCGAGATTTCCGTTTCCAGCTTCTGGGTGATAGGTCCGGGAGTGCTGCTGGCCACGAAACAGCCAATCCAGACTGATCCCACGATGCCGTGGTAACCCGCCTCGTCGAGGGTGGGGACCTGCGGCAGCCCGGGCAGGCGGTGCGAGGACCCGACCGCAAGTGCCGTAAGCTTTTTGCTTTCCACGAAGGATGCCACCGTGGTGATGGTGTCGAAGGACACATCGACGGTGCCGGCAATCAGGTCGGTGAGGGAACGCGCGCTGCCGGTGTACGGGATATGCACAACGTCGATCTTCGCCTCCTGCTTTAGGGATTCCATCGCCAGGTGGGATGTCGTACCGTTGCCGGGTGTCGCGTAAGTCAGCTTGCCCGGGTTGGCGCGTGCCGCATCGATGAACCCCTTCAGGTCGCTGAACGACGCACCCGGCCGCGCTACGAGCGCCAGCGGGATATCCCCCGCCAGCACGACCGGTTTCAGCGCGTCTGGCGAATAACTCAGGCTCTTTTGGATGAAACGGTTGGTAATCACCGCGCCGGTATTAGCTAATGAAATCGTATAGCCGTCGGCCGGTTGCTGCGCCACGTAGCCGAGGGCCAAGCCGCCGCCCTGGCCGGGCTTGTTTTCAATGATGAAAGCCTGCCCCATGCGCTGAGTCAGCCGTTCGGCCAGTACCCGTGCGATGGTGTCCGTGGCCTGGCCCGGCGGAAAACCCACGATGATGCGCACCACCCGATTGGGGTAATTTCCCGCTGGTTGCGCGCTGGCCGAAGTGGCGAGCAAGGCGGTGCCGGCGCTGAGTGTCGCCACGAATTGACGTCTATCCATTTTTTGTCTCCTTCGACTTGAATTAGATTTTTTTGCGGATCAGGTATTTTTGAAAACCTTCCATGACCAGTTCTTTTCTCTGGTTATGAACGGTCGAGCCAAGTGTCACCACACCCGTGCTTTTTCCTGGCGTCAGCTCGGTGACACGCAAGGTCGTATAAAGCGTGTCGCCCGAAAAAACAGGCTTGAGAAACTTACTGCCCTGCTCGATGAATCCTTTCATCGAGTCTTCAACATGATGTGGAAAATAACCGGCACCAGCCGCCGTCTGGATGAGAATCTGAAAACCATGTGCACCCAGGGCAGGCATGCCGTGTGCCTTACAATATTCCAAGTCATAATGGCTGGGGTGATTATCCGCGCTTGCCAGCTGGAAGGCCGCGAACAACGCATCGGTCATCGTGCGCGACGGAATGGGAAATTCCTCGCCGAGAGAGAAATCATCGAAATAATATTGCTTGAAGAAATTTGACATATTTTCTTAATCCTGGAGATTACTGAGATGCAAGGACAAGACCAGCCACGACGCCGGTCTCGAAAAGCTCGGCTTGTGCATCGGCCGATATCCCGATATCTCGCAGGATTTCGGCTGTGTGTTCCCCATGCAGCGGGGCGTGACGCACCGCGCGCCGGGCGGCACCGTCGAAACGCACCGGATAACCCACGGCGCTGACCGGACCCAGCACCGGATGGCTGGTTTCAACCAGCAGTCCACGGGTGGCGACCTGCGGGTCGGCCAAAGCCTTGTCCAGCGTATTGATAGGCGAGCAGGGAATACCGCCAGTGCGCAAGGCATTCACCCATTCCTCGACCGAACGAGTGGCAATCACCTCCGCAACCATGGAAACGGTCTCTTCGAAATGGGCGACGCGGGCACCGTTCGTCGTAAACTTTGGATCGTCCTGCCGAGACTGCAGGCCGGCCACGCCGCAGAATTTGCGCCACTGCGCATCATTACCTATGCCGACCATCATAAAACCGTCAGCGGCCTCGAACGCCTGGTAGGGCGCCATGGCCGGATGCGCCGTCCCCATACGCGCCGGCACCCGGCCGGTGCGCCAGTAGTTCTGAGCCAAGTAACTCATTTGCGACATCGCGGTATCGAGCAGGGACACCTCAACATACGACCCGTGGCCCGTGCGATGGCGCTCCAGCAAGGCGGCCAGGATGCCGCTCAGCGCATAAGAACCAGTGCCAAGATCGACAGGCGAAAAGCTGGCGCGGGTGGGTGCTCCCCCGGGGTCGCCCATGGTGCTGATCATTCCGCTGAAAGCTTGCAGCATCACGTCATAGCCCGGTTCGGACCCCATCGGGCCGTCGCGCCCATAACCCGAGATTTCGAGATAGATGATGTTCGGGTTTAGTGCCTTGAGGGTGTCGTAATCGACGCCAAGTTTCTTTGCGGTGCCGCCTCCAAAACCCTGCAGCACGATATCAGCCTGCTGAACCAGTCGGTGCACGATAGCTAGGCCAGCGTCGGATTTCAAATCTACGGCTATACTTCTTTTATTATTATTGACTGCCAGGAACGTCGCAGATTGACCTTTTTCCTGAGGCAGCCAGGATCTCGTATCGTCACCACCGACCACCGGTTCGACCTTGATAACTTCTGCGCCTAGTTCACCGAGAAATTGACCGCATAATGGGCCTGCCAGCACCTTGCTTAAATCGATCACGACTATGTCTTTGAGGGGCTGCATAATGGATTCTTTACGTAAGGCTAATTTTTTAGAATCGTACCCTGCGCAATTACAAACGGCAATTTGAAAAAATTGAGCAGCCTTTAGAATTTTGCTAACATGCATTCAACGGCATGCTTTGGACGCGCCCGTCGAAATAGTTTGGACGATCTTTGGACCATATATGCGATATGAATTGACGGATCTCAGAGTATTCCTGGCAGTCGCCGAGCAGCGAAGTTTGAGTAACGGGGCGGAAATCATGCATATGACGGCGCCGTCGGCGAGTTATCGGCTAAAAAATCTTGAGCAGACCCTGGGCTGCACGTTGTTTGAGCGGACTTCGAAAGGCATGGTGCTCACCGCCGCTGGGCAGACGGTAAAAGCACATGCTGATAAGATAATGAACAATGTCGATCGTTTACAGTCAGATATTTCGCACCACAAAAGCGGCGCCCTGGGAAATATCAGACTCTTCGCCAACAGCAGCACCTTGAGTGGCCTAACGCCCATTCTCGGCTCCTATTTAAAAAAGTTCCCAGGGGTGAATATTGATCTGTTCGAACACCTGAGCGAAGAAACCATCGGTGCGGTGCTCGATGGAAATGCCGATATTGGCCTGATTGCCGGTCCTGTAGATTTGCGGGGGGTGGAAGCGACTCCTTATGGAAAAGACGAGTTGATTTTCGTCGCGCATCCTGATCACCCTTTGAGGGCCTTCACCGAAACATCGTTGTCGCATGCGATGTCCTTTGACTTAGTGGCCATGGGGCGTGAGACCAGCAATTTCAAATATCTACTAAGCCTCGCGCTCAATATCGGAATATCACCTAAAGTCAGAGTACATGCGCCCAATTTTAGCGGCGTGATTCGATGTGTGCACGATGGGGCCGGAATCGCGTTGGTACCCAGGTCGGTCGCTGCGCCTGATATCGCCGCAAATCGTATTTGCGCAATCCGTATACATGAACCCTGGGCGATACGTGTCCAGCAACTCATCACGAAATCACGCATGGACCTGCCTGAATATACAATAGCCCTTATTGAAATCATTTTGCACGGCCAAGGTCCAGCGTCGAATCAATGATTGTCATAACGATAGAAGCCATGCCCGGTTTCTCGGCCTAGCTGGCCCACATCCACCATCACCTTCAGTAATGGCGAGGCCTGCAATCAAGCTTTTGGCAATTTTCCACACAAATGCCAATTCGAATCCAGTCAGTGCGCAGACTTGCGCCTCGCTGGTGCCCATCATGCCCGCGCGGATTACACCAACATGCGATTGGCTCATTCTGAATACCGAGGACGGTCGCCTTCGTGGTCACGATCGCGCGGTTGCGCCGACGGTGTAGTCCAACGACATGCACGAACCGTTCGCATTCACTTTGTCGGGATCGAAACCCAACTCCTGCATGACCGAATAGGCCTGCGGGGCAAAACCCTTGTTGGATTCCATAAGGACCAAGTCTGGACGTTCAGGCCAGTTCAGGTTGTCGGCCTGTGCTGCAGCAGGCCGCCGGGTTGGCAGTCGATTGCCTGAAATCCGCGAACATCTGGTCGTCCAGCGCAAATGTCGCGCCCGGCGTAGTTGTCTCGTCATGGCCGTGATTGGTGGCGATGGTTGCATGACCACGTTTCGCCACGCCGGGGCTGTTGTAACGCGTATCGTGCGCAGTGATGGTGCCGTCGAAACCGCCGCCACCCATGAATACCGTCCGGTGGTTCCATTCTGTCGGGAGCCTGATTTCGAATGACAGTTCCTTGGTCATCCTGGCCGATACCACGCATTATTCCGGAATATCCGCAGTAGCTGCAACCAACTGGGTGCGCTAATGGAGACGCCCTCGAATTTCAGTTTCCCCATGTTGTCGCAGGCCTGCGCGGCGCTGACCTGCGGTGCGCTCGTGTCGGCCTGCACGGCGAGAGCGTTACTGCCACCACAGGCCGTCAGCAGCGCCGAGATAATTCCGGGAAAGGACAGGGCTGCCATGCCGCGTCGGTAATGCAACTCAGGTTTATTCATTCGGGTCTCCACCGAGAAGTTTGATCGTTCAAATCCACTCGTGACCATAGTCAAGCGGCCGTCAGCTGAATGTCACCTGCAGGACATTCGAGGGTTCGCCTGCCATATAAATATCAAACGACTTTCCCGGCGGAACGTCGAACCTTAATCGATTCAATGAGCCCGGATGGACCACCTGCCGATGCCCGGCCTACCCAGGCCGCGTGATGGTGCTACCGAACGAACTGATTCACGAAATCTCCACCCAGCCCTACCTCTTCGTAATGCCTCCGGCACATGGCCATCTTGCTGAAAACGTCTTCGTAACCGGTCTGCCGGCCGTCGTCGTCGACGTAGATCAGAGCGCCCTGGATATTGAAGAAGGTGATCATTTCCTGGTCTTCCGAGGCGCTGTCGACCACCAGGGTGTGGATCTCGCCCGGCGGTTCGTAGACGAACGAACCTTCGCGCGCGATCCAGTCGTGTTCCAGGTAGCGCCACGAGCCCCTGATGACGTAACCCGTCACCGCGCTCGGATGGATATGGCGCGACAGCGTGCCCGACTTCCGCACCCGCAGCAGGTTGCACCAGCCGCCGGTGACGGTGTTGAACATGAGCGGCCGGAACCAGACCAGCGGTGCCTGGGGAACCCAGACCCGTTCGTCTTCCGGCATGGCGGGGATGGCGATTTCGGGCTGGATGCCCGGGTGTTGAACGATCATCGTGGGTCTCCTATGCGATCAGGTAGCCGCCGTCCACCGGGACGATGGCACCGGTCATGAACGAAGCGGCCGGCGACGCCATGAACAGGGCAGCCTGTGCCACGTCTTCCGGCCGGCCCCAGCGTTTCATGGGTGTGCGGGAGACGATGGTTTCACTGCGCGCGGCGTCTTCCTGCAGCGCATCGGTCAGGCGGGTGGCGATGTAGCCGGGCGCGAGTGCGTTCACCCGGATGCCGTCGGCCGCGTAGGCAATGGCGAGCGACTTGGTGAGCTGCGCCACGCCGCCCTTGCTGGCGGCATAGGCGGGTACGCCGCCGCTGCCGAAGAAACTCAGCATCGACGCGATGTTGACGATGCAGCCGCGGCTGCCGCCGAGTGCCTTGCGGGCCGCATGGCTGGTCCGCATCATTCCGTTGAGGTTGACGTCGATCACCTCGGTGAACACTTCGGGTTCGTGTTCGGCCAGGTCGCGCCGGGTGATGCCCGCGCAGTTGACCAGCACGTCCAGTGCGCGGCCGTCGAACCATGAACGCACCTCGGCGCCGTCGCGCACATCGAGGCCATGGCACTCCCGTGACGGGCTCGCGGCGCGGCATGTCGCCACTTCGGCGTCGCTGGCCCCGGTCACGGCGGTCGATGCACCGTGCGCCTCGAAGGCTTCGGCGATGGCGGCGCCGATGCCGCTGGTACCGCCGATCACCACCACCGTGCGGCCGGCATACAGGTCGGGTCGGTAGGTCATGCGCGGGCTTCGGTTGCGGCCAGGAAACGCAGCACTTCGTCCGCCTTCGGTATGGGTGCGATGGCACCGAACCCCCGGGTGGAGAGCGCCGCCGCAGCGTTGGCATAACGGCTGGCCTGCGCCATGTCGTCGCCCAGGCAGAGCCGGGCCAGCAGCGAACCGGCAAAACAGTCGCCGGCACCGGTAGCGTCCACGCAGTCGACCACATGGCCGTCGAAAACCCGGCTGACACCTCGGTCGTGGAGCATGGCGCCCAGCGCACCGAGCTTCAGCACGATGGTGCGTGCGCCCCAGGCCAGCAGCATGTCGCGCATGGCTTCGGCGGTATCTTCGCCGGTCAGGACCGAAGCGTCATCGGAGCTGATCAACAGGATGTCGGACAGCGCGATGCTTTCGCGGATGACGGCCCGGGCCCGCTCCAGCGGCCACAGACGCAGCCGCAGGTTGGGGTCGTAGGCAACCTTCACGCCCTTGTCCCGCGCCTGCTTCATGGCGTGGAAGGTGGCGTCGCAGGCGCTGGCGCTGATGGCCTGGGTGATGCCCGAGACATGCAGGAACTCGGCAGCCTCCAGTGCGTCGGCGGCGACCGACTTCGGGGTCATGCGACTGGCGGCGCTGCCTGCGCGCAGGTAACCGAACTGGTGGCCGGATTCACCGTGCGTGACGAAATACACGCCGGTCGGCGCCTG
This sequence comes from Xylophilus sp. PBN-3R, assembly GCF_057747805.1. Taxonomy (NCBI): domain Bacteria; kingdom Pseudomonadati; phylum Pseudomonadota; class Betaproteobacteria; order Burkholderiales; genus Xylophilus; species Xylophilus sp. PBN-3R. The sequence continues at coordinate 199,258 of NZ_JBYLEE010000002.1, read as the reverse complement.
CTGATCGACGGCGACGTGGGACGCATCGACACCCTCGTGCTGCCACAGGGCCAGCAGCATCCGGCCGAAGGTGTCGTCGCCGACGGCCGACAGGTAACGGGTCGGCACGCCCTGGCGGGCGGCGGCCACCAGGCAGTTCGAGGTGTCGCCCCCGAAACCCTGGATGTATTGCGGCTCGCCTGCGCGGGCCTGGTTGAACTCGATCATCGCTTCGCCGATGGAAACGACGACCCCCGGGGGCCGGCTGGTCTGGGTCATGGCGGGGTTTGCGAAATCAAATGCGGCCGTACTTGGCCAGGCCGGTGCGCAGCGAACGTTCCTGGATGATCAGCTTGGCCTGTTCCAGTTCGCGTTCGTCGATCTCGATGGAGGCGGCCAGGACTTCGTGGGCATGGCCCTTCGGCACCACCACCACGCCGTCGATGTCAGCCACGATGATGTCGCCCGGATGCACCACCACGCCGCCGACCGAGATGGGCACCTGGGAAGACACGGTCTTGTAGCGGCCCAGGGTGGTGCCGGGGCTGACGTCGCGGGCATAGACCGGGAAACCGTAGTCCCGGCGGATCTCGTCGAGGTCGCGCACCGCGCCGTCGAGGATGGCACCGACATGGCCGTTGGCGACGGCACCGGCGGTCATCAGGCCGCCCCAGACGGCGACGTTGGCTTCGCCGCCGGCGATGGAAATGACCACCACGCTGCCGCTCGGGGATTCGTCGATCAGGTCCAGCGCATGTTGCGGCGGCACGAATTCGTCGGTGGCGGCCTCCAGCACGGTCACGGCCGGGCCGACGACACGTTTGTCGACGGTGCGGGGCTTGATGGTCGAATCCATGTAGCCGCGTTTGCCGGTGATTTTGTCCACCGCGTCGGCGACGGATGCGACTGCGACTTTCGAGAAGCCTTCGATGAGATCTTTCATGGGTTCGGTCCTGGTGAGGTTCAAGGGAAATTCAGGGAAATCAGGCTGATCGGGGCGTCAGCGGTTCAGCCAGTGCAGGGGCTCCTGGCCGGCGAGGATGCGGGCGGCTTCCTCGGCGGTCTTGCGCTGCAGGTCACGCATCGACTCTTCGCTGTACCAGCCGATGTGGTCGGACGCGACGAGGTTGTCGAGCGAAAAAATGGGGTGCGAAAAGTCGGGCGGCTCGGATTCGAAGACGTCGAGCCCGGCGCCCAGCAGCCGGCCGGCCGCCATCGCCCGGTGCAGCGCATCGAGGTCGACCAGGCCGCCGCGCGAGGTGTTGACCAGGACCGCGGTGTCCTTCATCAGGGCCAGGCGGCGGGTATCGACCAGGTGGCGTGTCTGCGGGGTCAGCGGCGCATGCAGCGACACGACGTCGCTCCGGGCGAACACTTCGTCGACCGATGCGGCCTGCACGTCGGCCGGCAGCGTGGCGGCGGGGTCGTTCACCAGCACACGGGCGAAGCCGTAGCCCATCAGTTTTTCATGGGTCTGGCGCGCGATGCGGCCGTAGCCGACCAGGCCCAGGGTGCGGTCGCGCAGCCGCAGCATCGGGCGCTGCCGGGGCATGTTCCAGCGGCCGTCGCGCATGTGGCGGTCGCGCACGGTGATCTGGCGCATGACGGCCAGCAGCAGGGCCACGGCATGGGTGCTGACTTCATCGATGCCGTAGTCGGGCACGTTGGCCACCACGATGCCGCGCTCGCGGGCCGCGGCCTGGTCGATGTTGTCGACGCCGATGCCGGACCGCACGATGCCGGTGCAGCGGTCCATTGCCTGGATGACGGCGCGCGACACCGGCGATTCGCGGACGATGACCAGGTCGGCGCCGCGCACCGCCGCGATGGCGGCGGCCTCGCTGTTGTCGCAGGCACGGATCTCGAAACGCGCACCCGCCGCACCCAGGATGGCGTGTTCCTGGTCGTACGACGAATAACCGCCGTCCAGGGCCACGACCAGCTTGCCCTGGCTGTCGGCAGGCATGGAAACGGAAGCCTGCATCACTTCAGCGATTCCGCGATCTTGTTCAGGTCCAGGCCCAGTTCACCGGCGTACTTGGCCACGACCGGCTTGACGGCGGCACGCATGCGGGCGAGTTCGGCCGGCGGCACTTCGTTGATCTGCAGGCCCTTGGCCTTGAGGGCGGTGGTCAGGCGCACGGCTTCGTCGCGTTCCAGCTTGCGCATGAACAGGCTGGCTTCGGTGGCGGCCTGGCGCACGGCGGTCCTGTCGGCTTCGGACAACTTGTCGAACCACTTCTTGCTGCCGACCACGATGAAGGGCGAATACACATGGCCGGTCAGCGACATGTATTTCTGTACCTCGTAGAACTTGCCGGAATCGATCAGGCCGACCGGGTTTTCCTGCGCATCGACCGCGCGGGATTCGAGTGCGCCGTACAGCTCGGTGTAGGGCAGCGGCAGCGGGTTGGCGCCCAGGGCCTTGAAGGTGTCGATGAACACCGGGTTCTGGATCACACGGATCTTCAGGCCGGCCAGGTCTTCGAGCTTGTTGATCGGGTGCTTGGAGTTGGTGACGCTGCGGAAACCGTTCTCCTGGTAGCCCAGCCCCACTAGGCCGACGCTGTCGAGCCTGGCCAGCAGCGCCTGTCCTTGCGGGCCGTCCAGCAGCGCGTCGGCTTCCTTGTAGTTGCTGACCAAGTAGGGCAGGTCGAACAGGGCAAAACCCTTGATCAGGCCGACGAAGTTGGAGGTCGGGCCGGTCATGAATTCGAGTGTTCCGCCCTGCACCTGCGACTGCAGGGCCGGGTCGGAGCCGAGCTTGCCGCTGCCGTAGGTGTTGACGGTGATGCGGCCGGCCGTCTTGGCCTTGACCAGTTCGGCGAACTTGCGGGCCGCCACGCCTTGCGGATGGTCGTCGGTGGCGCCATAGGCGTACTTGGCCACCATCTGTGCATGGACTGCCGGGGCCGCGGTCGCCGCCAGGACGCCGATGACGAGTACGGCCCGGGAAATCTGGGAAAGGAAATTGCGCATCTTCTGTCTCCGTTGGTTTTTTGGGGGGAAAGGTGAAGGGCCGGCCCTCAGTGCATCCAGCGCAGGGGGCCGAGCACCAACTGCGGGAAACAGCTCATCACGACCAGCACGACGAACTCGGCGAACAGGAAGGGCAGCACGCCGCGGATCACGTCGTCCATCGGCACCTTGCCGACCGAGCAGACGACGTTGAGCACATTGCCGACCGGTGGTGTCAGCAGCCCGATGGCGTTGTTCATGACGAACATCACGCCGAAATACACCGGGTCGATGCCGGCCTGCTTGACCAGCGGCATCAGCACCGGGGCCAGGATCAGGATGGTCGGCGTGAAGTCCAGCGCGGTGCCGACCACCAGCACGATGAGCTGCATCAGCACCATCAGCAGCACGGGGCGGTCGATGAAGGGCTGCAGCAGGGCGATCAGCTGGTCCGGGATGTTCGCCACGGTGATGAGCCAGGCCGAGATGAGCGCGGCGGCCACCAGGAACATGACGACCGACGAGGTCCTGGCGGCGGTCACGGCGCCGACGTAGAGCCGGCTCCAGGTCAGCTCGCCATAGGCGAACTTGCCGATCAGCGCGGCGGCGACCACCGCCACCACGCCGGCTTCGGTCGGCGTGAATACGCCGAACTTGACGCCCACGATGATGATGACCGGCAGCACCAGAGCCCAGCCGGCCTCGCGCACGGCCACCCAGGTTTCACCCCGGGAGCGGCGTGGCAGCACCGGGGGCGCGTCCTTGCGGCACAGGATCCACCAGGTGACCATCAGGGCGCCGGCCATCGCCAGGCCCGGCACGATGCCGGCAATGAACAGCTTGCTGACCGACACACCGGCCACCGCGCCGAACAGCACCAGTCCGATGGAAGGCGGCACCACCGGGGCGATGACACCGCCCGCCGCCAGCAGGCCGGCCGAACGCGGCACGTTGTAGCCGGCGTCCCGCATCATCGGGATCAGCAGGGCCGCCAGCGCCGCGGTGTCGGCAATCGCCGAGCCCGACAGGCTGGCCAGCACCAGCGCCGCGATGATGGCCACGTAACCCAGGCCGCCACGCTTGTGGCCGACGAGGGTCAGCAGCGCATGCACGATGCGGCGCGACAGGCCGCCGGCATTCATCAGCTCGCCGGCCAGCAGGAAGAACGGCACGGCCATCAGCGGGTAGCTGTCGGCGCCGTCGACCAGGTTCTGCGCCAGCACCTGCGCATCGAAGATGCCGACCTGCCACATCAGGGCGGCGCCGCACACCATCAGGGCAAAGGCAATGGGCATGCCCAGCGACATGGCCGCGAGCAGGGAAAAGATGAAGACGAAGACGGTCATGTCCGGGTGCCTCGGGACTTATTCGGTGGTGGAGCGTTGTTCGAACTGGTCGAGCGGTGCGCCGCTGAGCAGACGCCACAGGTCGCGCAGGATCAGCAGGCTCAGGCAGATGCCGGCGGCCACGGCCGCTGCATAGATCGCGCCCTTGGGAATGCCCGAGACCGGCGCGAAGTTCTTCAGGTTGATGACGGTCTGGTTCCAGCCGCCGAAGACCATCAGCAGGCAGCAGCCGAGCATCAGCAGCGCCGAAACGATGGAAACCACCCGCTGGGCCTTGAGCGGAAGGCGGCGGGTCACCGTCTCCATCGCGATATGGCCGCGCTGGGCAAAGGCCAGGATCGCGCCGAGGAAGGTGATCCAGACGAACAAAAAGCGCGAAACCTCTTCCGAGAACGTGATGCCGGACGAGAGGCCGTAACGCAGCACCACGTTGCCGAACACCATCAGCACCATGCCGGCCAGGCCGGTCACCAGCACCACTTCACTGACTTTCTGCAGACGTTTCATGCTTGCCCCGGCGGCTGGACTCGCATGTCCCGGGCCGCACTTATCGTTGTGAAGCCTGGATCGTATCTAACATATTAGATCTACTATTAGTGGATTACCCGGAGCTTCAAGACCATCCGATCGGCCCATCGATAAGCAGAGGTATCCATGAGATCGCAAAAAGCAGATGATTCAGACATGAGGTGTCTGATACATCAGATTCAAAAGTGCACAAGAAAAAGTACTTGCAGGTACCCGGATGCTAGGATCGCGACCACGCTTCGAAGGCGGCACCATGAACTTCACTGAACCCGTTGAACGTCCCAAATCCCTGACAGACCTGGCAGTCGAACGCATCCGCACCGCCATCGTTCGCGGCCCCCTGCAGTTCGGCCAGGCGCTGTCCGAAACCGGCGTGGCAGCCATGCTCGGCATGAGCAAGACGCCGGTCCGCGAGGCGCTTCTGCGGCTGCGGCTGGAAGGGCTGGTGGCCATCCACCCGCAACGCGGCACCTTTGTCTTCCAGCTGAACGAAACCGAGGTGGCTCATATCTGCCAGTTCCGCTCGATGATCGAATGCGAGGCCCTGGCGGACGCGATGGAGCACCGGCATGCCGACCTGGTGAAGGCCCTGGACAAATGCCTGGCCGACATGGGCGCGGCCTTTGCGCAAAACGACCATGCGGCGTTTCCGCGGCTGGACACCGAGTTCCACAATGCGCTCATCGAGCACTGCGAGAACGGCTACCTGAAAGACGCCGCCAAGCTGGTTTCGGCGCAGATCACCGCGCTGCGCTACCGCCTGCCGGTCGAGAACGAGCAGGTCACCCATTGCCAGGACAACCACCAGGTGGTGGTCGAGGCCATCCGCAACCTCGACACCCGGCGTGCCCAGACCATTCTTCGGGGCCACATCCAGAGCACCCGCGATGCCTACCTGATCGCCTGCCGCAGCCAGGTCACGCCGCGCGAAACGGCGGTGGCAGGCGCCCACTGAGTTCACCGGTAGGCGCCGGCCGCGTAGGTCAGCTCGTAGCTGTGGCTGTAGATCTCCAGGATGTTGCCGAACGGGTCTTCCATGTAGACCATGCGGTAGGGCTTCTCGCCCGGAAAGTATTCACGCACCGGCATGCGTTGTTTGCCGCCGGCCGCCACGATGCGTGCGGCCAATCCCTCCACGTCCGGGTCCTGCACGCAGAAGTGGAAGACGCCTGACTTCCAGTATTCGAAGTTGTTCTCGGGCTTCACTGCGTTGCGGAACTGGAAGATTTCAACGCCTACACGGTCGCCGGTCGAGAGGTGCGCGATACGCAGCGAACCCCAGCCCTTGCCGAACACGTCGGTGCACATCACGCCGACGGCGCTGTCGTCTTCGGTGATGTCGGTCGGCGGCATGATGAGATACCAGCCGAGCACCTCGGTGTAGAACTTCACGGCACCTTCCAGGTCGGTGACCGAGAGGCCGATGTGCGAGAAACTTCGGGGATAGGTCGGGATCATCCGGGCAGTCTAGAAATGCATCGGGATAATGGAAACACCGCCCGCCTTATCGATCCCATAAGAGATTTCGATGTTCCATCCGCAGTGGCTCACCACCTTCCGCGCGCTCGCAGAGATCGGCAGTTTCACCCGCACTGCAGAAAAACTGGACCTTACCCAGGCTGCGGTCAGCCAGCACATCCGGCATCTCGAAACGCATGCCGGCGCCTTGTTCATCCGCCGCCCGCGTCGCCTGGAACTGACACCCGCCGGTGCCGCCATGCTCGACTACTGCCGCGAACTGCAGGCGATGGATGCGCGGCTGCAGGCACGGCTCTCCGGAGTCGGTGCAGAAGTCGGAGCGGTCAGCCTGATCACGCCGGGCAGCATCGGACTTTTCCTGCATCCACGGCTGCTGGACCTGCAGGCCGCAACACCGGGGCTGGTCATCCGGCACCGGTTCGCGCCGGACCCCGAAGTTCTCGATTCGGTACTGAAGAACCAGTACGAACTGGGCCTCGTCACCCTGCGCCCGGACGACACGCGCATCGCCGCGCAGGCGTTTCTGGAGGAGCCACTCGAGCTCGTTCTGCCGGCGGGCGAGAAGGTCGACGGCTGGTCCGACCTGCAAAGGCTGGGATTCATAGACCACCCCGACGGACAGGCCATGGCGAGCCGGTTGCTGAGCCGCGCTTTTCCGGGTGCGCCCGGGGTGAGCCAGTTGCCGATCAAGGGTTTCAGCAACCAGATCGGACTTCTGCTGGAGCCGGTCGCGCGCGGTTTCGGTTTTACCGTCATTCCCCGTTATGCCCGACTCGCCTTCCGGCAGCCGGAGGCCGTGCGGGTGCTGGAGACGACGGTGCCAGTGCTGGATTCGTTGTGGCTGATCCATCGATCCGAATGGGCCTTGTCCCGCCGCGCCCGGCGGGTGGCGGATCACTTGCAGGAAGCGGCGCAGGCGCTGAGGTTGCCCGACTGAAGACCCATCAGCCGGCTGCATCACCGCAGTGACCTGGCCTGATCCTACGTCGGGCATCGGACAAAAAACTCAGGTAGCAATGAACGTTTTTGAGGACATGAACGAAAAGGTTTTGTTTGAGCTCTGATGACATACCGTGAACCATTCGAGACAAGCGATGCACAACATTTTCGACAGGGTCGCAGCCAGCTTCGCCGCACAAGGATTGATGAGCACCATTGGCGCTCGCCTCGGCCCAGTGGGGGACGGCGAGGTGCACATCGCGCTCCCATTCTCCAGCACGCTGTGTCAGCAGCATGGGTATCTTCATGCCGGTGCGACAACCAGCATCGTCGACAGTGCCTGTGGCTACGCTGCGTTGACCAAGGCGCCCCCGGGGTACGAAGTGGTCACGGCGGAGTTCAAGGTCAACCTGATGAGGCCCGCAATCGGACAACGGTTTTTGGCCATCGGGCGTGTCGTCAGTGCAGGCCGCTTGCTCACGGTATGCACAGGCGAGGTCAGGGCTTTCACGCATGCGTCTGACGCCTTCAAGGTGATCGCGTTGATGCAGGCCACCATCGTCAACGTCGCCGTCAGCTGACGCGACCCAGCCCGTGGCGGCAACTCTCGACCAGCAGATCGCGAAGCCATTTGTGCCCCGCAGACCGGTGGGTCCGCTCGTGCCACACCGCGATCTTGGTGAACCCCGGCACGGCCACCGGTGGCTTCAGCACGGCAATGCCGTCGACATTCGAGACCAGCCTCAGGGGCGTGATGGCCACCATGTCGCTGCCCTTCAATAGTTCAGGAACCAGCAGGAAACTCGCCACCGAAAGCACGACACGCCGGCTGCGGCCGACGGCGGCGAGCGCCACGTCCGTGGCACCTTTAAACGCATCTCCCGACAGCGACACGAGGACGTGTTCCAGCGCACAAAAGCGGCCGAGCGGCATGTTTTTTCGGCCAGCGTCGGGATGGCCGGCGCGCAGCGCACAGACATAGACCTCGTCGAAAAGGCGGCGTGCGTGCAGGTCGGGCGGAGCGCTGTCGGGCGTCATCAGCGCCAGGTCGACCTCGCCACGTTCAAGCTGTGCATGGATGGCAGATTCGTCGACAGGCCGGACGGCCACCCTGACGCCGGGTGCCTTTCCGCGCAGGGCCGTCATGAAGGGAAGTACGACGGCGCGCAGGGCGTAGTCGGTCGCCGCCAGGGTGACCGTCATATAGGCGGTTGCGGGGTCGAAAACTTCGGGCTGGAACAAGGATTCGATGCTCGCCAGGACTTCCTTCACCGGTCCCGCGAGCCGCAATGCGCGGTCGGTCGGCGCAATGCCTCTTTGTACGCGTGTGAACAGGGGGTCGTCGAAGGCGCGTCGCAAACGCGTCAGCAGGCCGCTCACCGCAGGTTGCGTGATGGCCAGGCGTGATGCGGCACGGGTCACGCTGCGCTCGTCCATCAACGCATCAAATGCTTTTAACAGGTTGAGGTCGAGGGTTCGAAGGTCGGGCATTGCAGGCGGCAGGCACTGTTGATATCACGCCAGGTGATGAATGGAATCATCAGGTGCGATTGGATTTATATCGAGAGGCTGCGGATCATTGCCCGCTGTCCTCGATAAATCAACACCAAGTACCCATGAACGAAATTTTTTGGCCGGAAGGCTATTTCCCCGGGACTACCGAGAACTTCGTCTCGAACGAAGTGATCGTGGCGGGTCTCGACGTCGCACGTGTGTGGCCTCTACTTGCCTGTCCGCATCGCTGGCCCGGCTATTACAAGAACTCTGCCGATGTCAGCTTCCACGAAGGCCAGGGCCCGGAACTCGCGCAGGGGGTGCGGTTCTACTTCAGCACCTTTGGTTTTCCGGTGGAGGCGCAGGCAACGGAATACGTCGCGCCCCTACCTGGTAAGGCTGCCCGCGTAGCCTGGCATGGCTGGTCCGGCGAAGGAGAGGACCGCCTGGATGTGCACCACGCGTGGTTGCTGGAAGACCTCTCAGGTGGGCGCCTGCGCATCCTTACGCAGGAAACCCAAAAGGGAAAGCCGGCAGAGCGGCTTGCCATGACCAGGCCCAACCCGATGATGAATGGTCACCAAGAGTGGCTCGATGGACTGGTGGTGGCTGCACGATCTGCCTGCTTATAACGTTAACTGCAACTTGATCACCTCACCGCAGTTTTCGGTCAATATGAGCGCACCTATCTTATGGGGCCGCTTAAAATCTGCGCTAGCAGAGTTCAGTGACTTACTAGCGCGATCCTTCGATCTCGCTAGCAAATATTTTTGACTTCGACAGATGAGGCGTGGCACCGCGCTGCAGAGGCGGCCGTCGATACCATGCTCGCTGGTACACCGTACGACCCGTCCGAAAGCGTTTACGGATTGGCCCTTACCTTGGGCAGACCTTGCGCGTTCGGGAGGCGGCGGTCAATGCCGTGATGGCGGGGTGCACGCGCCCACCTTCTCGGTGTTGCAGACTGGGCTGCGAAGGATGGCGCGGTCGGGCTATCACTTCTTCCAGGCAGCCATCACCACGCATCCGGCGGGTAACGCGGTGATCCCCTCCGGGGCCGATCCCGAAGCCTAAGGGCTCTCGGCCGGCGCGGGCTGCTTGGGCCCGGGACACCGCAGCAACACTTGCGCGGGCCGTGCGGTATCGTTATTCGTACAGCACCTCTTCGGTGTGAGGCCAGGTCAGGGCGACCTGACGATCTTCCGCTCCTGCGTGGAGTTCACCTACTGCACCGCGGAGTCGCCGCGCACGGGTTGGTCCTCGCTGTCGATCCAAAGCCGCTCGTGCCGCCCTGGCGTGCTGGTGGCCAAGCGGAGGAGCCGCGCAACCTGTTGGAAAACCTCAGGCTCACGCCCGCTTCGCTTTGCGAGCCGGATCGCCGAGCCGCGGTGTCCATGTGCTCCAACAACAGTTTCTTTCCTGGCGACCTGCTGGTCTTCCTCAACTCGGAGCACGCCAAAGTCTTCATCAAGGCCAGCTGGAGCCGCTGCGACTTGGCCTATGCAGTGCACCACCTCGCCCGCGTGCGGCGCGAACGCATCGCAGGCCGCGGGGTGACGCCGGCGAGGCCGCGTTTCATGGAGGCGCTCGACCCGGTTCCCGTCATCCTTGGGGCTTTTCTAACGCGCAGTGGCACGACTTGTAAGGTCGTGGCGGCGCGAACGGGATTCGCTCAGGCCTCCGACAGTTGCAGCGCCGGGCCGCCCTGTCACGCAGGTCCAGCAAGGGGCCGGCGAGTTAAGCCTCAGTGGCAGCGATTCCCACCGTGGTGGCCACGCTGACGTTCAGCACATAGACAGGGGCGATTTGCCAGCACCAAGGGGACCGCCAGCGCCACGACCTCCGGCTGCCAGGAGGCGCTGCAGTATCCCTGAGCCAACACGCTGCAGCGTGCCGCCTCGATGTCTCGATACAGGGACGCCCATTCCGCGGGCGTCCCTCCCGGATGTGCTCCAGCACCGCCTCGCGTTGCGCCTCCTCCACCACCGCCAGATGCGCGCGCCCGAGCGAAGTCAACTCCATGGGCACGCGCTGACCGGCCACCACGCTGCGCAAGGCGACCTTGCGGTGATAGCGTGCCGATTCCAGATAGACGATCTCGTCGCCGTCGGCTGTTGCCAGGCCCACGTTGATGCGCATTTTTAGCCGAGCCTGCGCATCAGCGGTCCCACTGTGCCCAGATCCGGCGAGCCTGTCGGAAGCCCCGCCGGTCGCGAAAGGAACGATGTAGGTGATGGGCCGGGCCGGCCAGTTGTCGGCAGCCCGCGCCAGGCTTTGTCCCGAGGCTGCAATGATCGCGGCAATGGCCTGCATCGCATTTTGTGCAAAAGCGCAGTATCGATTAGCGAAAAAGATCGTTCAAGCATCATGGATCATGCACGATATATTAATTTTTTGTTTTTGTTCTGAATTCTCCCGCGGGGTTTGGCTTTAAAATGCTTCGGCTTTCTGGGGCTGGGCCAGGGGCTTGGCACCCCACTGCCTGGCACAGGCGTTCAGCGTTTCCTGTGTCTGCAGGTCCAGTGCGATGCCTTGCGCCTGAGCGGTTTGATGGTCGCGTTCGGCTTTGTCGCCGGGCACCCGAACTGGACGATCCGGATGCACTGGCCGGTTGCTGCGGCAGGCCGCCGAGAGGTGGTCCATCTGCTCGGAGAAGGCAATCCGTCCGGCGAAGAAGTCCGGGTCCAGCACCTGCAGGAAGACATTGCCGCCCCAGTGCGCTGGTGCGTCCTTTCGGCCGTGTCCAGCCAGCCCCTGCGACAGGGCCTCGATCATCAAGGCCAAGCCAAAGCCCTTGTGGCCGTACTCGGCGCCGCCTAGCAACTGCAGCGAGCCCCTTGGTTCGCTGTGCTCCAACACAGCAGGATCGCGTGTGGGGCGGCCCTGGGCGTCCAGCAGCCAGTGGTGCTCAAATTCCACACCCTCGGCGTATTTCTGCCGGGTCATTGAGGTCGTAGTGATGGTGGCGCACATGTCCACCAGCACCGGATTGGGGGAGGACGGGTAGCCGAAGGCCATCGGATTGGGTGTGAACAGCGCCTCAGTGCCGCCGAAAGGTGCGGCGCGGCGGCTGGCTGGGTCGGAGTTGGCGATTAAGGCGATGTAGCCTCGGTCTGCCGCCTGCTTGACCAGAGCCGCCAAGCAGCCGATGTGGTGGCTGCGGCGGATGGCGAAGGACACCACTCCCCATCGCTCGATGCGTCCGAGTGCGATGCCGATGGCATGGTCCACCAGCCATAGGCCGGGGAGATACTGGCCGTCCCATACCAGGGTTGGACCGGTGTCGCGGACCACCTCCGGCTGGCCGGAGGCCCGGAGCTGGCCGCGTTCCAGAGCGGCCAGGTACAGGGGCATCATCGCTAGCCCGTGGGTGCGGCGGCCCATCATGTCGGTGAGTACCTGCAGGCGGGAGACGGTATCGGCCTTGTCTTCGTCCATGCCGGCCGCGCGGTACACAGCGGCGGCGAAGTCTTGAAGTTGAGACGGCGGGAAATGGTGGCGGTCCTGTGCGGTCATCGGATGGGAGTGCTTGTGTGGCGAGGGAATGAAGGAAGAGGACAGGGCCGTGGGCTTAGCTGCTGCCGTCGATCTGGCCGCCGGCCTTGCGGATCACCTCGGCCCAGCGGTCGCGTTCGGCCACGATGAACTTCATGGTGTCGCCGGGCGACATAGTGGTGACCTCGGTGCCGGCCTCGCGCAGTTGGGCTCGCAGGGCAGGGGAGCGCACGCTGGTCACCAGCGCCGCGTTCAGCCGGTCGACGATGGCGCGCGGAACCTTGGCCGACACGGTTAGACCCTGCCAGGTGCCCGATTCGAATCCAGTTACGCCCTGCTCGGCCAAGGTCGGCACCTCCGGCAGCAATGGCGACCGCGTGCGGCTGGAAACGCCCAGCACCCGCAGCTTGCCGGCCTGTACCAGCGGCAGGGTTGCCAGCATGCCGTTCATCAACACTTGCGTTGTGTTGGCCACGGTATCGGCGATGGCCTGCGCGCCACCCTTGTAGGGCACGTGCTGCATCTCCATGCCGGTGGCCTGCGCCAGCTGCACCGTGGCCAAGTGGTTGGGAGTGCCGTTCCCGGGCAGCGCGGCATTCAACCGATGATCTTTAGCATAGGCGACCAGCTCGGCCAAGTTGCGGGCCGGCACCGAGGGATGCACCACCAGCAGGTGCGGCGAGTAGGCCAGCATGGCCACGCCCTGCAGATCGGATAGCTTGTAGGCCATGTCTTTGTAGAGCAGCGGGCTGATGGCCAGGGCGCCCACATCGCACATCAGGAGCGTGTGCTCGTCAGTCGCCTGGGCCACGGCGGCGGCACCGATGTTGCCGTTGGCACCGGCGCGGTTCTCCACCACCACCGGCTGGCCTAGCGCGTCGCTCAGCGGCTTGCCGATGAGGCGGGCGATGATGTCCGAGGTCCCCCCGGGTGCGGTGGACACGATAATGCGCACCGCCCGGTTGGGCCAGTTCTGTGCTTGGGCCGGCAGGCCGCCGCCGGCCAGTGTGACGCCCGCGAGGCCGGCGCCTTGGAGCAGCAGGCTGCGGCGCGCAGGGGAAGAAAGCTGTTGCATGTTCTTGTCTCCGATGTCTGAGGCCAAATGATTTGGCGGACGATTCCAGCATTGGGAGCCCATTCGCGTCCAATGCGCAAAAGGGCTCCGGTGAGCCAAGAATTGGCTCAGTTAAATCTGTGGGCCTGGATCAGGCAGCGCGCCCGGTCGAGCGCCGGGCTTTGCAGCGGATCATCCTTGCGCCAGATCAGGTGCAACTCCGACGCCGCGCCCTGCGGCAGCGCGATGGGCCGGTAGACCACACGCGGCAGGCTCAGGCGTGCGTTTGATTGCGGCAGCAGCGCCAGCCCCAATCCTGCGCTGACGAGTCCCAGCAGCGAATAGGCTTGGCGGGCGTACTGCACATAGCGCGGTGACACCCGCTCGGACTGGAACAGCCGCACCAGCAGTTCATGGAAATAGCCGCCCTGTGCCGGGTGGAACATTAGCAGCGGCGCATCGTGCAAATCGGCCAGCACCAAGGCATCGCGGGCGGCCAGCGCATGGCCGGCAGGCACCGCAGCCGCGAAGGGTTCGCGCACCAGGCAGGAGGTCTCGAAGTCGCCGGCGTCCGACGGCATTCGGATCAGCCCGAGCTGGATGCGGCTCAGCCGCAGGGCATCCAGCTGCTCGTTGGTGCTGAGCTCACGCAGGTCAATGTCCACGCCTGGCAGCTCCCGCGACAACATCGCCATCAGCGACGGCAGGAGGGTGCAGCTGGCTCCGGGCACATATCCCAAGCTGAAAGCGCCCATCTCGCCTTGCATGGCGCGGCGCGCAGCCAGTGAAGCGGTCTCCGCCACCTGAAGCAAGTGTTCGGCCTCGGCCAGGAAGGCGCGGCCAGCCGGCGTCAGGCGTACCTGTCGGCGGTCGCGCTCCAGCAGCTCCGCGCCCACCGCGTGCTCCAGCTGCTGGATCTGCCGGCTGAGCGGTGACTGGGTCATATGCAGGCGCTCGGCGGCACGCCCGAAATGCAACTCGCGCGCTACCGCCACGAAGCAACGCACCTGATTGAGCTGGATCATGTCTGGATTATCATGGATCGCCGATCGTGCACGATGCATTGACAGAAATGTTTTGTGGCGGAATACTCCGCCCCCATACGAAAGAAGGAGACTGCCTGTGTTCTATTTGTCCAGCCGCCTACCCCGTTGGGGCCGCCGCGCCGCCGCCGTGTCCGTCCTCGCGCTGCTCGCGCCCCTGTCTATGGCCCAAAGCCAGTACCCCGACAAGTCGGTGCGGATGGTCGTGCCCTACCCGCCGGGCGGCCCCAACGACATCATTGCGCGTGTGCTAGCCCAGCAGTTGACCGAGCGACTGCACCAGCCTTTTGTCATCGACAACCGCCCCGGCGCAACCGGCCTGACTGGCACCGAGCAGGTGGCCAAATCACCGGCCGACGGCTACACCCTGCTGATAAGCGCCTCGGTGCACGTGATCTACCCGGCGCTGTTCAAGCGCGTGCCTTTCGACCCGCTGAAGGACTTCGCCCCGGTCACCATGCTAGCCAAGGCACCGCTGGTGATGTCGGTCAACCCCGAGGTCAAGGCTAAGTCCGCCCAGGAGCTGATTGCCCTGGCCAAGGCCCAGCCGGGCAAGCTGCAGTACGCCTCGTCAGGCAACGGCTCGGCGACCCATCTAGCAGCCGAAGCGCTCAAAAGCATGGCTGGCATCGACATGCAGCACATCACCTACAAGGGCAGCGCGCCGGCGATGAACGACGTTATTGCCGGCCATGTAAACCTCATCTTCGATTCGGTGCCAACCAGCATGCCCTTCATCCAGAGCGGCAAGCTGCGCGGCCTGGCCGTCACCAGCGCACAGCGCTCGCCCGCCGTTCCCGAACTGCCCACCCTGGCCGAGTCCGGCGTGGTCGGCTATGACATCAGCACTTGGTATGGCCTGTGGGCGCCTGCCGGCACGCCGGCCCCGGTGGTCAGTCGACTGTCTGGCGAGCTGCAAGCCATCCTGAAATCGCCGCAGACCCGCGAAAGGCTGCTGGCCCTGGGCATCGAACCCGTTGGCCTGGCACCGGCAGCTTTCGCCGATTTCCAGACCAGCGAAACCGCCAAGTGGGCCAAGCTCGTTAAGGCCTCCGGCGCGCAACTCGACTGATCTTCCGTTCCCCGTATCGCTCCTCACACTGGAAAGAAAGTCATTGTGGACACCATCAAGCACGTTGAAATTGGCCTCTACCAAGTGCCGTTAAAGAAAGCCCTGTCGGACGCCAAGGTGCTGACCGGCCGGCAAAAGCCGCTGGCCTATGTGGACATGCTGACCGCCACCATCGAAACCACCGACGGCCGCACCGGCTTCGGCTTCAGCTACTCGCTGCGGGCCGGCGGCAACGCCCTGTTCGCCCATGCCCGCGACATCGCTGCCGAGTTGGTCGGCGAGGATCCGGCCGATATCGGCCGTCTGTGGGAAAAGATGGCCTGGCTCGGCGCCTCGGTGTCTCGCACCGGCGTGACGGTGCAGACCATCGCCGCTTTCGACCTAGCACTGTGGGACCTGAAGGCTAAGTCCTGCAATCTACCGCTGGGCAAACTCATCGGCGCCTACCGCGACAGCGTGCCCTGCTACAACACCTCCGGCGGTTACCTCAACGCCGCCAAGGACGAGGTGCTGGCCAATGTGGACGCCTCGCTCGCGCGCGGCATCGGCGGCATTAAGATCAAGGTTGGCCAGCCCGATGTGGACAAGGATCTCGACCGCGTGGAGACCGTGCGCAAGCACCTGGGCGACAAGGTGCCCATGATGGTGGATGCTAACCAGCAGTGGGACTACACCACCGCGCTGCGCGCCGGTCGGGTGCTGGATCAGTACAAGCTGACCTGGATCGAGGAGCCGGTCTCGGCCTACGACTACGCCGGTCATGCCCGTCTGAGCGAGAAGCTCGACACGCCCATCGCCACCGGCGAAATGTTGTCGAGCGTGGCGGAGGTGCATGAGCTGATCAAGCACAACTCGGTCACCTTCCTGCAACCCGACGCACCGCGCATCGGTGGCATCACGCCCTTCCTGCAGATCGCCGCTGTGGCCGACATGCATCGCCTGAAGATGGCGCCGCACTTCGTCATGGAGATCCACATCCACCTGGCCTGCGCCTACCGGCACGAGAGCTGGGTGGAGCACATCGAATGGCTGGAGCCGGCCTTCAACGAGCGGGTGAAGATCGCCGACGGCCGCATGCACATGCCGACCGATCGGGGCCTGGGCTTCACCCTGTCGGACCAAGCGCGCCAGTGGCGCGTGGGCACTGCGCGCATCTGATCCCGCGCGGGTACTGGCTCGCCCGCGCCTCCACTCGTTCGCCAGTCCTCCTTCCGTGGCCGGCCACGGAAGGAGTCACCTCGCGCGCCCTCGCGCATTCCAAGAAGAGAGACAGCTCATGAAAAAAACCATTCTGGCCGCCAGCGCGCTGGCCGCCTGCGGGGCGGTGCACGCCCAATCGTCCGTGACCATCTTCGGCGTCATGGACGCGGGCGTGGCCCGCATCAGCGGCACCGGTGCTGGCCATGCGACCGGCCTCGTGTCCGGCGGCCATACCACCGGCCGTTTCGGCTTCCGGGGAACTGAGGATCTGGGGGGCGGCCTGTGGGCGGGCTTCTGGCTCGAAGGCCAGCTCAACAACGATGTCGGTGGCGGTGCTACGCAGACCACCGGTATGGACTTCCAGCGCCGGTCCACCGTCAGCTTGGGTGGACGCTTCGGCGAGATCCGGCTGGGCCGCGACCTGACCGCCACCGATGTCAACCTAATCGCCTTCGACACATGGAGCCAGCGCGGCATCGGCCAAGTCAACAACCTGGGCCCGACGGCCGGCGGCGTGAACAGCTACGCCCGTAACAACAACACGGTGGCCTACGTGCTTCCCGCGAGCCTTGGCGGCGCCTACGGCATGGTTCAGTACACCTTCGGCGAGCGCAGCTCGAATACGCCGACCATTGCCAACGCGGCCGGCATCTCGACCTCCGCCGCCAATGCCACCACCGATAAAACCGGCAACTACCTGGGCGCGCGCCTAGGTTATGCCGGCGGCGCCCTCGATGTTGGGGGCTCGCTGGGGCGCTACCAGGATGCGGTCCGCACGACCGGCACCGCCGCGTCCCCCTTCTACGCCGGCAACTACGACATCGCAAATCTCGGGGCCTCTTGGGACTTCGGCTTCGTCAAGCCGCGCCTGCTCGTGCAGACCGAAAAGGTCGATGGCCGCGCCGCCGCGCCCGACTTCAAGTTCAACACCTACCTGCTGGGCGCTACGGCACCGCTGGGCCCGGGGCTGCTGCGGGCCCAGTTTGTGCGCTATGACAACAAGACTGGCGGCCAGTCGGGCAACGACGCCAGCCAGTTCGCGGTGGGCTATGCCTACAACCTGTCCAAACGGACCTCGTTGTATGCCGAGGTCAGCCGCCTGGACAACAAGGGCACTGCCACCTACATGGTGAACAACCTCAGTGCCTCGCTGGCCGCGCCGTCACCGATGGCGGGCGGCAGGTCGACGGGCTACATCGTGGGTGTCAAGCACGTGTTCTAGGGCTGGCTGCGGCCCAGTTCGGCGCCAGGTGCCTCGCCGCTGGCGCCGGCCTGCATGCGCAGGCGGGCCGTATCCAGATGCCGGCACAGCGCGGCCTCGGCGGCCACACCGTCGGCCTGTTCGAAGGCTGTGATGATTGCGCGGTGCTCGTCCACTGCCTCATCGGAGCCTACGCTGTCGCTCTCGGGAATCACCGACATGCGGGCCACGGCGAGGATCAGGTGCAGTTCCCGGTAGGCAGCAGAAATGACAGGATTGCCGGCGCTGTCGACCAGGGCTTGGTGGAAGCTCTGCTCGTGGCTGAAGTAGGTGCGGTACTGCTTGTAGCCCACACCCCTGGCACGCATGGTTGCCATGGATTCGGTGGCCCTCTTCATGGTGGTTAGCGATTCAACGTCGGCGCGGGGTGCGCCTACCCGGGCGCCGTAGGCTTCAAGCACGGTACGGTAGTCGAGCAGATGGCCCATCTGCTGCGCATCGGGCACCGGCGCGACCGAGAAGCCGGCATTGGTCTCGAAAAGCACGAGGCCTTCGCCGCCGAGGCGTACCAATGCCTCGCGCAGGGGCGAACTGCTAATGCCGCATTCGCGCGACAGGGCATCGATGTTCAGGCGGGCGCCCGGCTTGAGGCGCTGATCCAGGATCTGGCGCTTGAGCTCATCGTAGGCCTGCCCGGCGAGCGAGGTCTTCACGAGGCGCAAGCCAGTCGATGCGGATTTGGTCATGGCATGGGAAAAAAGTGAGTGTCGCGATTATCCGCGCAAGCCCTCGCTAGGCAGTAGATGAACGATCATGTATCGTGCACGATATGGCTTGCCACGAAGGCAGGCATGGACAAAAGGAGTTTAAACATGACTGTTCTGCGAGTTGCGCGCCGTACCCTCGCTTGTGCTGCAGCCCTGGCCGCCTGCATGCCCGCCTGGGCCCAGGAGTCCTATCCGAACAAGGCGATCACCTTGGTGGTGCCGTTCGTGCCGGGTGGAGGCACAGACACGGGCGCGCGCCTGATCGCGCCCAAACTGGCGGCCAAGTGGGGCCAAAGCGTGGTGGTGGACAACCGGGGCGGCGCTGGCGGTATTCTGGGCGCCGACATCGTCGCCCGGGCCAAGCCCGATGGCTACACCCTGCTGATGGCTAACGTCGGCACCCAGACCATCAACCCCTACCTGTATGCCAAGCTGCCGTACGACGCGCACAAGGCATTCACGCCCATCTCTCTGGTGGCCGACCTGCCCATCATGCTGGTGGTCAATCCCCAGTTCAAGGCGCAGGACGTGAAAGGCCTGATCGCCCTGGGCAAGGCCGAGCCCAATGCGTACAGCTACGCCAGCTCCGGCACCGGCAACTCCACCCACCTGGCCTTCGAGATCTTCCAGGCGGCATCGGGCGCCAGGTTCCAGCACATTCCTTATAAAGGCGGCGGCCAGGCCAATGCGGACGTGATCGCCGGCCATGTTCCCATGCAGTTCACCACCATCTTCGGCGCGACCGGCTTCGTGACCGGTGGCAAGTTCAAGGCGCTGGCCGTGGCTTCGGCCAAGCGCTCGGCAGCCCTGCCGAACGTTCCGACCATGGCCGAGGCCGGTTTACCTAACGCCGAACTGGCGTCCTGGATCGGCGTGCTGGCCCCGGCCGGCACGCCGAAGGCCATCGTCGACAAGATTGCGGCCGACATCCGTGAGGTGCTCGCCCAGCCCGACGTGCGCGAGGCCATGCTGGCCCAGGGCGCCGAGCCGCGCAGCAGCACGCCGGCGGTGTTCCAGCAGATCATCGACGCAGACATGCAGAAGTTCTCTGCCCTGATCCGTCGGCTGGATCTGAAGGCCGAGTAGTTCCGCCGGACCTCGATCGAGAACGCCCGGCCCGCTCAGTCCACCTGGGCGTTTGCGGACTTCACGATGGTGCGGAACCTGACCAGTTCGTCCCGCACGAACGCCCGGGTCTGTTGCCGCGTCATCGGACGGGGCTCGTTGCCGGCGGCCTCGATCCGCTCGCGGAATGCTGGCTCGGCCAGCACCCGCGTCACCTCGCCGTTGAGCCGGTCCAGCACGGTTTCTGGCGCGCCCGCAGGTGCGAACAAGGCCCACCAACCGATCATCTGGTAGCCCTGCACACCGGCTTCGCGCAGAGTGGGAATGTCACGTGTAACGGCGGCGCGTTGGGGGCCCGTCGTGGCCAGAAGCCGCATCTTCCCTGAGCGCGCCTGCGGCAGCAGGGTCGCGGTGTTGTCAATGACGAAATCCACCTGGCCGCCGATGGTGTCCATGATGGCCTGGACGTTGGTCTTGTAGGGCACATGCTCCATCGAGGTGCCGGACTCTCTCGCCAATAACGCCGAGGCCAGGTGGCTGGTCGTGCCATTGCCGGACGAGGCGTAGCGCCCGGGCTGCTTGCGGCTGGCGGCCAGCAGGTCCGCGACCGACCGGTAGGGGGAGGCGGCAGATACGGCCAAGGCGTATTCACTGATGGCCACTGTGGTGATGGGCGCGAAGTCGCGTTCCACGTCGTATCGCAGGCTGGAGTAGATCGCCGGGTTGATGGCGTGCGTGGAGTTCGTGCCCAGCAGCAGGGTGTAGCCGTCCGCCGGCGCCTTGGCGGCCTCCATCGTGGCCAGCGAGCCGCCCGCACCTGGCTTGTTGTCGACCACAAAGGTGGCTCCCATCGTCTCGGTCAGGCGTTGCGCGAGCTGGCGGGCCAAGGCATCGGCGGCTCCGCCAGGCGCGAACGGGACCAGCAGCCGGATGGGCCGGTTCGGCCAGCCAGGCTCAGCAGGGGCTGCCGATGCCGTAAGGGCGACGAGGCCCAAGATGAGTTCGATGCGGCCGCGAAATCTCATGCTGTCTCCTTCTTGATGGAAATCGGTTTCTTCCAGTGTCATGGGGATTCTTGTCTTAATCTTGTGTGCGCACATTCGGCAAAATAACAATTTCAAGAAACCGGTTACTTGTGTAGAGTGCGGCAAATCAAGACTTGGAGACGAACCCCATGCTGCTGCCTGCCAATGCCCGTGGCGTATATCCCATCGCCCCCACTCCCTTTCTGGAGGACGGGTCCATCGACACCGCGTCCATCGACCGGCTCTGCGATTTCTATGCATCCTGTGGCTGCACCGGCCTGACGGTTCTGGGCCTGCTGGGCGAGGCGCAGAAGCTGGAGCACAAGGAAGCCGTGGCCGTGGCCGGTCAGATGATCCGCAGGCTGCCGGGCCTGCCGGTGATCGCTGGCGCCAGCGCACCGGGCTTTGCCGCTATGCGGGCGCTGACCCAGGAGGTGATGACCCTGGGCGCGGCGGGCGTGATGATCGCGCCGCCGCACAGCCTGCGCACCGACGACCAGATCGTGGCTTATTACCGGCAGGCGGCTGAGGCCATCGGTGCGGATGTGCCCATCGTCGTACAGGACTTCCCGCTGGTTTTCACTGTACAGATGGCGCCTGCCGTCATACGGCGGATCTTCCAGGAGGTGCCCTCCTGCGCGATGCTCAAGCACGAAGACTGGCCCGGGCTCGACAAGATCAGCCAGTTGCGCGCCTGGCAGCAGGACGGTTCGATGCGGCGCATCCCCATTCTGTGCGGCAGCAACGGCTTCTTTCTCGACTATGAAATGCAGCGTGGCGCAGACGGTGCCAACACCGGTTACTGCTTCCCCGACATGCTGGTCGATTTCCTGCGGCTGCGCGATGCCGGAGAACTGGAAGCGGCCCATGACCTCTTCGATGCACACCTGCCGCTGATCCGCTACGAGCAGCAACCGGGTGTCGGCTTGGCCGTGCGCAAGTACGTGATGGCCCGGCGCGGTCTCATCACGACGGCGGCCCAGCGCAAGCCAGGCGTGGCCTTGAGCGAATCAAGCCGGCGGGATGTGGACCATCTGCTGCAACGCCTGGCGCGCCATGACGCGAGGGCTCGCTTGTGAGCGCTGCAAGCGGTGCTCATAGCCGTACGCCTCTGCTCGTCACTGGCGGCCTCTGGCCTCCACTGATGGCCGACCTGCAGGAGCGTTTCGATGTCACCGAACTGCCTGCGCTAGCCGGCTTGGCGACCGCTCCGGCGATTGCGCATTCCGAACGCTATGAGGTGATGGTGAGCTCGTCGCGCAACGGTCTGAGCGCCGGGCTGGTCCGGGCGCTCCCGCAACTCCGGATGGTGTCGAATTTCGGCGCCGGACTTGACAGCCTGGACCTTGCCGCCACGGCCGAACGCGGGATCCGCGTGGGCTACACGGCCGGGGTGCTGACGGAATGCGTGGCCGACTTGGCGTTCGGTCTCATGCTGGACGCCGCGCGGCAACTGGCGTTCGCCGATCGTTTCGTGCGGGCGGGCAGGTGGTCTGCGCGCGAGTCGTTCCCGTTGGGACGCAGCGTGCATGGAAAGCGCCTGGGGATCGCCGGCTTCGGTCGCATCGGCCGCGCCGTGGCACGCAGGGCGGCCGGGTTCGACATGCCGGTGCGCTACTTCTCCTCCCGGCGGGAAGCCGACCGGCCCGACGCTTTCGTCGCCGACCTGAAGGCGCTGGCGACCTGGGCGGATTTCCTGGTGCTGGCACTGCCGGGAGGGGCCGACACCCAGGGCATTGTGGACAGGGAAGTTTTGCACGCACTGGGCCCCACCGGCTTTCTGGTCAACGTGGCCCGGGGCAGTCTGGTCGACGAGGACGCTTTGGCTGACTGTCTGCAACGGGGAGCGCTCGGCGGCGTGGGGCTGGATGTGCACGCCCACGAGCCGAAGGTGTCCCAGGCCCTGATGCAGCTGGACCGGGTGGTGGTGGCGCCGCACATCGGCAGCAGCACGGAGGAAACCCGGCGGGCGATGGCCGACCTGGTGCTCGCCAACCTCGATGCGTATTTCTCCCGCCGGCCTCTGCCGTGCGAAGCCTCTTAACGCCCCACGAGATCCACAACACAAAGGAGACATTCCATGGACAAGCGAAGCCTGAATAAGTTGCTGCTGGTAAGCGTGCTGCCTGCCATATCCCCCATGGCCCGAGCGGCCGAAGAGGGGTTCCCGTCAAAACCCTTGCGCCTGGTCGTCACCACCGCGCCGGGAGGTGGGTCCGACACCATCGGTCGTCTGGTCGGCCAGAAGCTTGCCGACATTGCCGGTCAGCCAGTAGTTGTGGACAACAAGCCCGGAGCAGGAGGCGTGATCGGCACCAAGGCGCTGCTGCTGGCACCAGCGGACGGCTACACCTTGCTGCTGGCCACCAGCTCCACCCATGGCATCAATCCTTGGTTCTATGCCAACGTCGGCTACGACGCGGCCAAGGATTTTGCGCCACTCACCGTGGTGGCCAGTACGGATTACGCCCTGGCCGTGCCGGCCAACTCACCCTACAAAACGATGGGCGAGCTGATCGCCGCAGGCAAGACGAAGAAGGTCGATTACGGCTCTTCCGGCAACGGTACGACTACGCACCTGGCCGCTGCGCTGCTGGCCGTCGAAGCCCAGGCGAACCAGTTCGTGCACGTGCCCTACAAGGCCGCCATGAGCGCCCTCAACGGCCTGCTGGGCGGCGAGGTGGCCTTCATGTTCGAGAACACGAGCCTGTTCACGCCCTTCGTGCAAAGCGGGAAGGTGCGGCTGCTCGCCACCACCGGCGACAAGCGCTCTCCCGTGGCGCCGAATGTACCGACCCTTAAGGAGGCGGGTCTGCGTGACTACGAGGTTACCGGTTGGTTCGCGCTGGTCACCAACGCGGGTGCGCCGAAACCTGCGCTCGACTACCTCAACCAGCACCTACAGAAGATCCTGCGCATGCCCGATGTCGTGGAAAAGCTGGGCAGCCTGGGTTACGAGCCCATGCCGATGACGCTGGCCGACAGCCAAGCCTTCATGTCCGCGCAACTCGCCAAGTTCGGCGGCATTGTCAAGCGCGCCGGCATCAAGCCGGAATGAGCCGACCCCGTCATCCCCACGCAAAAGCCCCAGCCCCTATGACCGACAAGACCACCCCCCAAGGCCTCGCCCGCGGCCTCACAAATTACGGCGACCGCGATTTCTCCCTCTACCTGCGCAAGACCTTCGCCGGCGCAGCCGGCTACTCGCCCGAACTGATGGAGAAGCCCGTCATCGGCATCGCCCAGGCGCCCAGCGGCTTCAATCCCTGCCACCGCAACCTGCCCGAGCTGACCGAGGCGGTGAAGCGCGGTGTGCTGGCGGCCGGCGGACTGCCGCTGGACTTTCCGACCATCTCGCTGGGCGAGGCCTTCCTCAACCCTACCAGCATGAAGTTCCGCAACCTTCTGTCCATCGACATCGAGGAAATGGTGCGCGCCCAGCCCATGGACGCGGTGGTGCTGCTGGGCGGTTGCGACAAGAATGTGCCGGCCATGCTGATGGGCGCGGCATCCGCGGACATTCCAGCCATCCAACTGGTACCCGGTCCTATGTTGCCCATGCCCTTCGAGGGTGAACGCCTGGGCGCCTGCACCGACTGCCGCCGCTTCTGGGGCAAGTTCCGCGGCGGCGAAGTCAGCGAATCCAAGATTAAGGTGATTGAAGGCAAGCTGGCCACAACCGCCGGCACCTGCGCGGTGATGGGAACAGCCAGCACCATGGCCGCCATCGCCGAGACCCTGGGGATGTCGCTGCCGGGCACCGCGGCCATTCCCGCCGTCCACGCCGACCGTATTCGCGCTGCCGAAGCCAGCGGCCGACGGGCGGTGGAACTGGCGATCAAACCCATACGGCCCAGCCAGATCATCACGACGAAATCGGTGGAGAACGCGCTGCGCATCCTGCTGGCCATCAGCGGTTCGACCAACGCCATCATCCACTTGACGGCCATCGCTGGACGCCTGGGCATTCCAGTCTCGCTGGCGCGCCTCAATGAACTCAGCGACACCACGCCGGTGCTGGTCAACCTCAAGCCCACCGGTGAGCACTACATGGCCGACCTGCATGCGGCCGGGGGCGTCGGGGCAGTCATGCGTGAAATCAAGCACCTGCTGCACCTGGACTGCCTGACCATCACCGGCAATACCCTGGGCGAGCGGCTAGACGCCGAGTCCGCCTGGGTGGACCGTAAGGTGGTGCGCGCCTTCGACGATCCGATAGATCCGGTGGGGGGCCTGGTAGCGTTGTTCGGCTCGCTCGCGCCCAAAGGCGCCATCCTCAAGCGGGCGGCGGCCGACCCCGCACTCTTCGAGCGCACTGGCCGCGCAGTGGTGTTCGAGTCGCTCAACGACCTGGCCGACCGTATCGACGACCCGGACTTGGACGTCACGCCTGACGACTTCCTGGTGCTGAAGAACGCGGGCCCGCGCAGCGGCGCCGGCATGCCGGAGGCCGGATATCTACCCATTCCTGCCAAGCTGGCCCGCAAGGGACTGCGCGACATGGTGCGCATCTCCGATGCCCGTATGAGCGGCACTGCTTTCGGCACCGTGGTGCTGCATGTATCGCCCGAGGCCGCCGTGGGCGGCCCGCTGGCCCTGGTGCGCAACGGCGACCGTATCGTTCTGTCCGTTCAGGACCGCCGGCTAGATCTCCTGGTCGATCCGGCGGAACTCGAACGCCGCCGCGCCGAGCTGCCGCCGCCCGCTCAACTCCCAGTGCGCGGCTATGACCGCCTGTTCGCGCAAAGCATCCTGCAGGCCGAGGAGGGCTGCGATTTCGATTTCTTGCGCCAAGCCGGCGCGGCCACCACTGTCGAAAAGGACTGAGCCATGAATCTAGGTATCAAAGGAAAAACCGCGCTGGTACTGGGCGCCGGTGGCGGGTTGGGCGGTGCCATCGCACAGTGCCTGGCGGCCGAGGGCGTGCAGCTCGCGCTGGCAGACATCGATGCGAAGGCGCTGGCCGCGACGCAGGCGACACTCGCCGCCGGGACACGCAGCATTGCTATGGAGTGGGATCTGGCAAACCTGACGGCCATCGACCGCCAGGTCGCGCGCATTGAGGCGGAACTGGGGGCGGTGGACATCCTGGTCAACAACACCGGTGGCCCGCCGCCCACACCCGCTTCGGGCCAGAGCTCCGAATTGTGGGAAAAGCATTTCCGCTCCATGGTGCTGGCCGTGATTCAGCTGAGCGACCGCGTATTACCCGGCATGCGCGAGCGCGGATGGGGGCGCATCGTCACCAGCACCTCGTCGGGGGTGATCGCACCCATTCCCAATCTGGCGATCAGCAACGCTCTTCGCATGAGCCTGCTGGGTTGGTCCAAAACGCTGGCGCGCGAGGTGGGCCGCGACGGCGTGACCTGCAACGTCATCCTGCCCGGGCGTGTGGCCACGTCTCGCATCCGGTTTCTGGATGAGCAGAAGGCGAAGCGGGAAGGCAGGACAGTCGACGAAGTCAGCGTCGAGAGCACGGCCAGCATCGCGCTGGGGCGTTACGGCGAGCCGGCGGAGTACGGCCAGGCCGTGGCCTTTCTGGCGAGCCAAGCGGCCTCGTACATCACCGGGTCGGTGCTGCGAGTGGATGGAGGGCTTATCGCGTCCGTGTAGGTGGCAGACGGCTCCGGGGCACTGCTGTGGCGCGCTGGCACAATCGTCGGATGACCGTCGACCAGCCCAGCCCGGAAAGCGGACCCCGGCCCCGCAGCCGCATCCCCCGGGTCCGCACAGGGAATGCGACGGTGCGCGATGTCGCGGCCACCGCGGGAGTTTCCGTGGCCACTGTCTCGCGGGTGCTGAACGGCTTCTTGACCGTCGCGCCCGAACTCCGCCAGAAGGTCGAGGACGCCGCGGCTCGGTTGGCATTCACGCCGCACGCGGCTGCCAAGGCACTGGCATCGCAGCGGTTCATGACCATCGGCGCCGTCGTGCCGACGTTGGAGGAAACGCCGTTCGCAGTGGCCATCGCCGCATTGCAGCAGAGGCTCAAAGCCGAGGGCTATACCTTGCTGCTGGCCAGCTCCGGCTACGACCCTGAGGAAGAGTTGCGCCAGCTGCGCGCCATGTGCGCGCAGGGCATCGCAGGTGTGATGCTGGTTGGTTCCAAACGTTCGCCGGATGCCTACGCACTGCTGCGCGCGAAGGGCGTACCTTACGTCAACACCTGGGTGCTGGACAGCGCGCATCCGAGCGTCGGTTTCGACAACGAAGCCATCGGCCGGACTTTGGCCAACTATCTGCTGGACCTGGGCCATCGCAAGTTCGGAGTAATCTCCCAACTCTCCATCAATAGCGACCGGGCCGCCGGCCGGGTGTTGGGCGTGAAGGCGGCGCTGGCCACGCGCGGTTTCAAGCTGCGGCAGGAGATGCTGCTAGAGCGCACGCACAAGATTGCCGACGGCCAGCGGGCCATGCGCGAGATGCTGGCCGCGCCCAAGTCGAGCCGGCCGACGGCGGTGATTTGCGGCACCGACACGATTGCCTTTGGTGCCTTGGTAGCGGCGCAGGAACAGGGCCTTGAGGTACCGCGAGATGTTTCCATCACCGGCATCAGCGACAGTGAATTCGCGGCCCACCTAACGCCGCCGCTGACCACAGTGCGGTTGCCGGTGGCCGAGGTCGGGCTGCGCGCGGCCGAATACCTCATCGGGCGCATTGCCTCCAGCAGTGTCGACATCCGCACCTCCGTCGGCTTCAGCCTGGTGGAGCGCCACAGTACGGCAGCGCCGCCTGGTTGATCGTGCTCGCTCCGGCGCTGTCAGGCCAGGGTGTGAGCATCTTCATGGCCGCGCAGGCCGCACCGAAGCCGTTGTCGATGTTCACCACCACCAGGCCCGGCGAACAGCTGGTCAGCGCGCTGTCCAGTGCTGCCCGGCCGCCGGCGCCCACGCCATAGCCCACCGAGGTCGGCACCGCGATGATGGTGGAGCGCACCAGGCCGCCCAGCACACTGAACAGCGCGCCCTCCATGCCCGCGATGGCGATCACGATCGGGAAGGAGCCGATGAAGTCGATGCGTTCTAGCAAACGCCACAATCCCGCCACCCCGACGTCGCAGACCAGGGCCGGTTCGTGCCCGGAGAAATGCAGGGTGCGCATGGCCTCCCGGGCCACGGGCATGTCCGACGTGCCGGCGCAGACGATGCAGACTGGTATGGGCTGACGGGCTGGCGCGCCAGACATGGCGGTGCCCGACAACGGGTCGTAATCTAGGCCGGATGCGAGTGCTACGGGCAGTTGCCCGAACTTGTCCGGCGCCAGCCGCGTCAGCAGCAACGGGCGCCCTTCGGCCGAACGCAGGATCGCCGTGATTTGCGCAGCCGACTTGTGTTCGCACAGCACGGCTTCGGCCAGCCCGGTGCGCTGCTGGCGCTGCCAGTCGATCAGGAAGTCCGTCATGCGGCCACGCGGAGAAAAGCCGAGCCGCGGCGGTAGGGGCGCAGGCCGATGAAAGCCCGGCCGGCCTCGGTGCATCGCGCGCTCAGCCAGGTTTCCACCTGGGCACGACCGGCGCCGTCGGGCAGGCTGGCGCATTCCACCGCCACGCCGCGAGCGGTCACGCGGCAGCGCAGTGCGTCCTGACCGGGCAGCAGGGCGGGCAGGGCGGTCTCGATGTCTTCGATGAAGCGCAGTGTCGCCGCGTCCACCGGCACTCCGGTTTCGACCCGGCTCGACAGGCAGGGCTGGGCCGGCAGCGTCGCGATGCCCTCCAGGCCATGGGCGGCGGCCAGCTTGTAGATCTCCGCTTTGGTCACGCGCGCTTCGACGTACGGGTGGAACACGCCGGCTTCGGCGGCAGCGGTCAGGCCGGGCCGGAAATCGCCCAGGTCATCGAGGTTAGTGCCCGAGGCGATGGGTAGGTCAGTGGCCGAGCGGATACGGTTGTAGAGATTGCTCTTGCAGTAGTAGCAGCGGTTGACCGGATTGGCGACGTATCGCGGGTTGCCCAGTTCCTCGGCATCGATGAGGTGCAGCGACCAGCCGAAGCGTGTCGCGTGTTCCTGCACCCGGGCGGTTGCCGCGCCGGGCACGGCGGGCGAGACGGCATGGAACATCGAGACGGATCCGCCCGAAGCCTGCTGTGCCTGATGCGCGCAATAGGCCAGCAGCATGCTGTCCACACCGCCGCTGACGGCGATGGCCAGGCGTGGATGGGCCGCCAGAACGGCCTGCAATCGGGCGGCGATGGCCGGGGCGCTCATGCCGTGGCTCCTTCCGATTCGGTACCGGCCTTGGCGGCCCGGCGGGCGGCCAGACCATCGAAGGCCGACAGGTCGTCGTTCTCTGTCTTGACGGTGCGGTTTCCGTCCGGCCGCAGTGCGGTTTTGCGGCGCAGGGTCTGGCCCGACCAGGATGATTCGTCGGCCTGCCGGGAAAGGCAGAGTCGGTCCTCCCGCCGCCACCGCAGTCCCAGGGTGGCGGTTTCGTGGAAGCAGAGTTGGCTGACCTCATCGAAGGCATGCGGCTGCACCAGCAGATGGAAGTCCGTGACAGGCCGGCCTTTCTTGCCCTGCCGGGTTCCCAGTGTCAGGTCGATTACGTCGGGATGGGCGCGCAGCTTCTCCGCTGCAACGCCGATTTCCTCGCCACTCATGTCGTCCACGTCGAAGACCAGGGACAGCACCTCGTCCGTGCGAGGCGCGGTGGCGTCGGCCTGGGCCAGCACGGTGAAGACCATGGCGCGCAGGATGTTCGGCATGCCGGGCATGTCCCGGGTGCCCGCGCCGCAACCGACCCCGACCAGCAAGCTTCGCGTCGGTTTGCGCATGCGGGACGTGAGGTAGGCCAGGATGGCGGCACCGGTTGGTGTGATGCGTTCACCGCCCACGCCGTCCTGGCGGAATTCGAAATCCACCAGCAGCAGCGCGGTGGCGGGCGCAGGCACCGGCAGCAGCCCGTGCTGGGTATGCACCAGGCCATGGCCTTGCGGGATCGGCGAGACGCTCCAGCTTGCATCCGGCAGCGCCGCGATGATGCTGCCAGCGGCAACCACGTCCATGAGCGAATCCCAATCGCCGACCTCGTGGAAGTGCACCTCGTCGATGCCGACCCGGTGCACCCGGCTTTCCGCATCGGCCAGCTGCCCCAGGATGCCCAGCGCGGCCTCGGCCGTGCCGGGCTGCAGGGCGACGCGGGTCAGCAGGGCTTTCAGGGAGGCGAACGAGGTGCCATGGCTATGCACATGATCGTGATCGTGATCGTGATCGTGGTGGTGGTGGTGGTGGTGCGCTGGCTTCGCCCCAGCGATCGGGGGAACACCAAACCGCTGGGCGCCGATGCCGCCGCTGAGGCCGGCGGTCAGCTCCGGCAACTCGCAGTGCGCGGGCCGGATCGCCCGCAGATCCTGGAAGACCCGCTCGTGCAGCGCGGGCTGTGCGTCGAGCAGGGCGGCGACGAACATGTCGCCGGCGATTCCGCCGACCAGGTCCAGGTGGATGTGGATGTCTTTCATATGCGATCCCAAAGCACAGCAGGGCCACTGCGCGTTCGCAATGGCCCTATGGAAGGTTCAGATGGCAGGCCTGCTTATTCGACTCGGACGCCGGAAACCTCGACGAACTGCTTGAACTTGATCAGCTCGGTCTTCACGAAGTCCTGAGCCTGGTCGGCCGAGAAGTCGGTCGGCTCGTTGCCCAGGTCGGCGAAACGCGGCCGCAGCTCGGCCGAATGCGTGGCCTTCTGCACTTCCTTGTTCAGCAGGTCGACGATGGGCTTGGGCGTGTGGGCCGGTGCGAGCAGGGCCCACCAGCCGATGACCTTGAAGTTGGGCATGCCGGACTCGACCATGGTGGGCACGTTGGGCGCGATCCGCGAGCGCTCGGCGCCGGTGGTGGCCAGCAACTTGATCTTGCCCGCGGCGGCCTGGCCGGTCAGCGAACTGGTGTTGTCCACCACCAAGGTGATCTGGTTGGCCATCACGTCGTTGAGCGCCTGTGCGCCGCCCTTGTAGGGCACGTGGGTGAGCGGGGCTTTGGCGTACGCCGCGAGCAGTGCACCCGAGAGGTGGCCGGTCGTGCCGTTGCCGGAGGAGCCGTAGGTCACGTTGCTGGTCTTGCCCAGCTTGATGAGTTCGGCCAGATTGTTGGCGGGCACATTGGCGCCCACGCCCAGCGCGTAGTCGGTCGTCGCGAGGATGGAGACCGCGCTGAAATCCTTCAACACGTCATAAGGCAGCTTGGGGTAGAGCCAGGGGTTCACGCCATGGGTGGAGCTGGTGGCGAGCAGCAGGGTGTAGCCGTCGGCCGGAGCGCGCGCCACTTCTTGCGAGCCGATGACGCCACCGGCGCCCAGCTTGTTGTCGATGACGACTGGCTGCTTCAGGCTGATGCTCAACGCCTGACCGATGGCGCGTGCCATCACGTCGGTGCTGCCACCGGCGGAAAAGGGCACGACGATGCGGATCGCCTTGTTCGGGTAGTTCTGTGCGAATGCGGGGAGGGCCAATACCAGGCTGGCAATGGCGGTGGTCATGATTTTCTTCATATTTGTCTCTGTGAATAATGGGTGGGGTTTCTCGATTCAATGCCCGAGCCAGAAATCCTTGTCCAGATTGCCTTCGGAATTGAAGGCGAGTTCTTGTGGCTCGGTTAGCACTTGAATTCCTTTTCGCGCGGCGACGGTATCCAGAATCGATTCGGATACCTGTATATATTCCAGATGCAGCGTATTGGGGATACGGATCATGGAAATTCGCGCCGGATCCTGCGCGCCGCAGGTTTTTACGGCGGCTTGAATGGCATGCCGATCGGTAGGCATGGCCATGGGCAATGCGCCTGAGCTGAGCATATTGGAGGTGAGGCAGTTGGCATAAACGGCCTCACGGTTGAATTTTGCAAATAGCCTATCGGTTATGACATCGGCCCGGGCCACGCCATTGGCGTTCCCGTTGCTTTTCTCGCTGACTTCCAGTGCCGCGATTCGCGAAATGTCAGGGCCACCCGTTAATGCGTTGCTGGATGCCCGCCCTGTGATATTGGGATCCATGCCCGTACCGGCAAATTCTTTGCCAACATAATCCACCACCAGCACATCGAGTGGCCCGGATGCCAGTGGCTCAGACATGGGTCCCAAGGGCAGGCGGGGCAGGTTGCGCATGGCCTCTTGCAGATAGGGCTGTTCGGCTTCGACCATGCCCGGCACCGGCAACACCACGATCTTGGCCAACCGGTCGTAGGCATTCTCAATGGTGCCGATGCCAAAGAGAACCTTCGATTTTTCGAGCTTGACCCGCGCCATCTGGTCGATCAGGCGCGCCAGCCAGTCCACGCCCCAGGCATGACAGCTCTCTGCGCCCGACTGTTTGCCCAGACCGATGGACAGCATCTTGATGAGGCCGCTCTCGTTGGGGGCGCGGAAGCTGGTGTGCGGCTTGATGCGGTTGAACAGCACGATGCCGTCGGCCTCGTACGCGTGCCGGTCGATTTTTACGGGCATGCCATTGGGTAATTCGCCCAAGGCCACAGTATCCATGGACGACAGAATCTCGCAGCCTGCGGATGCTTCGGTTACGCCGAGTTTGGCCAGCACTTTCACCTGCCCCGCTGCCGATGCCTCGCCATGACTGCCCATGGCCGGAACGATGAAAGGATGTGCGCCACGGTTTTTGATCTCAGCGACGATGGCGCACACCAATTCCGGCAGACTGGCCATGCCCCTGCTTCCCACCGTCAGTGCTATACGCATACCGGGCTTTATTTGGTCGGCGCAATCCGGATTTTTGATAAGCGCCTCGGCAATGCCGGTGCGAATATCCTGAATTTCACTGGCCTCGAAAATCTGGCGCACCAATGCCATGCGCGGCAAGGGTGTGTCGTTCAGCAGGTTGACATATCGCGGGTGCGTCATGAGGCCAAAAATGCAGTGGGCCACGCCTTGTTTAAAAAACAGTGCCCGTAGGATTATGGAAATGGATGGACGAATCCTACGAGCGGCTCGCTCGTGTTGGCCCTAAGTGCAGGCACGTGAAAGCGCGACCCGTCCCAACATCTGGAATTTGCGAGCCGCGCCGCAAGCGCCTTACACCGCGCGTTCGGTTTCGACGTAGAGCGCGTAGAGCGAATGGCAGCTGGCCATGTAGAGGCGATTGCCTTTGGGGTCGCCAAAGGCCAGATTGGCGCAGCGCGCGGGCAAGCGGATGAAGCCGATGGGCTTGCCCTGTGGATTGAAGATCTTCACGCAGTCGAGTTCTTCAGACTTCCCCCGCGTCGGGTAGGCATTCATGCCCCCGCCGATGTCCGTTGGTCCGCTGGCCAGCGCGCCGTTATAGCCCCAGCCGCACCACAGGTTGCCGTCCTTGTGCACACGGAGGCCGTCGATGGAGCAGGGGCAGGATCATGACCGTCGGATCCGGATACCGCTTGCGGCGCGAAGTCGAAGGATTGCGCTGCGGCCGCGCCGCCCAGCCCGGTCAAAGCTGCGCCCACGGTGCCGCCGATGAAGCCGCGCCGGCTGAGTTCCTGGTGTTGCATGGTGTCTCCTCTTGGTTGTTAATACAGGAGCTCCGATGCAGATGCGCGGATGGCTTGTCTGTTCTGAAGACAGGTGCGCAAGCTGCTCCGCATTCCAAAGGGTGGAACTACGGCGTATCAGGGATTACGCCTGCCGCGGCAGGTTTCTTCGGCCTTCGACGGCGTGTCCGGCAGCGAAAGCCCGTGCTCTGCCAACAGCGGTTTGAGCGCAGCGACGATGTTTTCATCCAGTGGAACGCCGTGGACCTGCGCGTGGCGCTTGCGCACCATGGCCTGTTCTCCGGGAACCCGCACCTGTGCAACACCAGGGCGTGGCGGATTGGCCCGACATGTCTGCGCCAGCCAGGTGCTTTCATCGACAAACGCCTCCCGGCCACTAAAGAAGGCGGGGTCGATCACCTGCAGGAAAACATTCATCAGCGGCGCCGTGGGGCGGTCCCGTCGGCCCAGGCCGGAGAGACCCTGCGTCAGGGCCTCAACCAGCAGTGCCAGTCCGTAACCCTTATGGCCATGGTCCAAGCCGCCGACCGGCAGCAGCGAACCGTCGCCCGCTACCGCCACAGTCGGGTCGTCACTAGGATGCCCCTGCGCATCCATCACCCAAGGGGCGGGGAAGCGCCGGCCCTGCTGGGCGAGTTGACGGGCGCGGTTGAGGGTGGTGATGGAGGCGCTGATATCTAGAAGCACCGGGTCATCGGCCGTCGGAATGCCGGCGGCCAAAGGGTTGGGCGTGAACACGGCTCGGGTGCCGCCGTAGGGCGCCACACCCGCGGCCGACGGGCCGGAGCAGGTCAGGATGGGCATGAGCCCGCGCTCCGTGATGCGGGGCAGGTAGGTGGCCAGGGCGCCGATATGGTGGCTGCCGGCGATGGTCAGGGTGAAGACGCCATGTACCGCCACCCGCTCCAGCGCCAGCGTGATGGCGCGTGAGAGCAGCCAGGCGCCGGGCAGCGAATGTCCCTTCCAGGCCACGCAGGCGCCATGGTCGGCCACGGTCTCGGGTTCTCCTTCGCCGCGCATTTGGCCTTCCGCCAGCATCTTCAAGTACCAGGGGGCCAGGGCCAGGCCATGGGTGGCGTGGCCCATCATGTCCGCGTCGAGTAGCGAACGCACGACATCGTCGGCCTTGTCGGCGGGCAGACCGCTCCTGACGAACAGGGTCACGATCTGCTGGTGCGTTGCTTCGAGCGGGTACAGGGTGGTATTTGCAGCGGGTGTGGACATGGCGGCAACTTGGATGCGGACAGGGGGCGGTCCTGCATTGGACATGCGGCGGGGTCATCGGCATCCGTGCCGTCCTGGCTCCCTTCCCGGCTTTGTCCCGCCAAATGGAATCGCGGTCGCCGAAAACCGGACCCAGCGGCAGCGGGTATCGCTGGTTTGTTCCAGATACTGGATGAATCCGGCGGAATGCCGCGCTACTACGGGTGCCAAGGGGCGGCTTTCGGGGCGAACATGCCTGCAGGGCCGGCGAGGCCCGCAACGACAGACAAACCGAGACCGCCGCCATCCGATGAGCCCCACCACCACGCCAACCGCGTCCACGGTCGACGCTTCCTCCACCTTCCAGGGTTATGTGCGCGCCGACGGTCGCGTCGGAACCCGCAACTATCTGGGGGTCTTCATTGTCGGCAACTGCGCCGCCACGGCCGC
This sequence comes from Xylophilus sp. PBN-3R, assembly GCF_057747805.1. Taxonomy (NCBI): domain Bacteria; kingdom Pseudomonadati; phylum Pseudomonadota; class Betaproteobacteria; order Burkholderiales; genus Xylophilus; species Xylophilus sp. PBN-3R. Next base: position 164,490 of record NZ_JBYLEE010000002.1, on the reverse strand, counting down.
CCGCAAGGTTGCGGACCATTTCACGGCCAAGCGCATGAAAGACTTTCCCCACGTCGACGGCGTGCTGCCCTTCGTTCACGAACTGGGCTGCGGCATGGAGAAGTCCGGCGAGCCCATGGACCTGCTGCGCCGCACCCTCGGCGGCAGCATCCGCAATCCCAATCTGTCTGGCGCGGTGGTGCTGGCCCTGGGCTGCGACCGCAACAACATCCGCGCCTTCCTGCAGCAGGAAGCGCTGGAGCCCGGCCCCACGCTGCACGCCATCGTGCTGCAGGAAGTGGGCGGCACCGCCAAGGCGATCGAACTGGGCATCGAAGCCATCCAGTCCATGCTGCCTCAGGCCAATGCCTGCCGCCGCGAGACGGCTTCCGCCGCGCATTTGGCCATCGGCCTGCAGGCCGGCGACGTGGAGCCGGACCACCCGGCCCAGGCCGCGCTCGGCGCGGCGGTGGACCTGCTGGTGGCCGCAGGGGGCACGGCCATCGTGTCGGGCACGGCCCAGGCCGCGCCGGGCCTGGTCGCGCGGGCGACCGAGCCGGCACTGCGCGACCAGATGGAGCAGCGCATCGTCTGGTGGAAGGACTACACACGGGGCCGCGACACCCGGAGCACCCGGCTGGATGCCTCCACGCAGCCCCGGCAGACCCAGGCCCAGGCCGACGAGGCCGCCGCGCTCCCCATGACCGGCCGCAGCCCGCTGACTGCGCTTTATGGCTATGCCCACGAAGTCAAGGTTCCGGGCCTGGTGTTCATGGATTCGCCGCGCTATGAGGCGGTGTCCGCCACCGGCCAGGTGGCCGCCGGCGCGAACCTGGTCTGCGTGCTGACCGCCAGCGGCAGCGCTTTCGGCGCACCGGCCGTCCCCACGCTGAAACTGGCCGCCGACAGCGCGGTCTATGCCGAGATGGAGGACGACCTGGATATCGACTGCGGCCCGGCCGTGCAGGGCGTCGACGCCGTGCAGGCCATGGGACGCCGCATTTTCGACAGCCTGCTGGCCCATGCCTCCGGCGAGCCGACCAAGGCCGAGGAACTGGGCGTAGGCGAGAACGAGTTCGTGCCCTGGCCCGTGGGTGTGCTGGCCTGAAGCCGCATCGCCCTTCCAACGATCATCCGACAAGATCCATGAGCACCACCGTCGCCCCCATCACCCCGGTCCTGGCCTCCACCGTCAAGCCATCCGAAGCCGTTCTGCGCAACCCTTTCATCCGGCTGGACCCCAAGGACAACGTCGTTGTTGCCCGCATCGCCGTCGCGCCGGGCGCTACCGCCCCGGACGAGGGCGTCACGGCCCTGCAGGACATCCCCTCGGGCCACAAGATGGCCGCCCGCCCAATCGCCAAGGGCGCGCCCGTCCTCAAATACAACACCGTCATCGGTTTCGCCAGCGAGGACATCGCGCCCGGCACTTGGGTGCACAGCCATAACATCGTGTTCGACGACGTGGTCAAGGACTACCGCCACGGCCTGGACTATGTGCAGACCGACCTGATCGCGCCGGCCGCGCGCGCCCGCTTCCTGGGCATACGCCGGGCCGATGGCCGGGTCGCCACGCGCAACTACCTAGGCGTGTTCGCGCTCAGCCATAGGGCTGCGACCGTCGCCCGCAAGATCGCCGAAGCCTTCGACGAAGAACTGCTGGCCGACTTCCCCCGCATCGACGGCGTGGTGCCCTTCGTGCATGAGCTGGGCGCCAGCATGGAACTGAGCGGCGAGCCGATGGACATGCTGCGCCGGACACTGGGCGGCACCATCGCGCATCCCAACACGGCTGGTGCCTTGCTGATCTCATTCGCGGCCGACGACGACAACCCCATGGACGAGCTGATGGCCCTGCAGGGACTGCAGGCCGGCCCCATGGTGCAGACCCTGGTGGTGCGGGAGGCCGGCGGTACTCGCAAGGCCATCGAGCGCGGCATCGAGCAGGTCCGCACCATGCTGGCCCAGGCAGATGCGGTGAAGCGCGAGCCGGTCTCGGCCGAGCACATCATGATCGGCCTGCAGTGCGGGGGCTCGGATGGCTTCTCCGGCCTGTCGGCCAATCCAGCCCTGGGCGTGGCGATGGAGATCCTGGTGCGCAACGGCGGCACCGCCATCCTCTCGGAGACCTCGGAGATCTTCGGCGTGGAGCAAACGTTGACGGCCCGGGCCCGCACTCCCGAGGTCGGCCGGAAGCTGGTGGATCGCATGAACTGGTGGCTCAAGTACAACGAGGGCCGCGACACGCAGATCAACGGCCAGGTCAGCCCTGGCAACAACGCCGGCGGCTTGGCCAACGTGCTGGAAAAGTCCCTGGGCGGCGCCAAGAAAGGCGGCAATGCGCCGCTGATGGAGGTGTACGAGTACGCCGAGCGGGTGGAGCAGCATGGCCTGGTCTTCATGGACACCCCGGGCTACGACCCGGTGGCGGCGACCGGGCAGATCGCTGGTGGCGCCAACATGGTGTGTTTCACCACCGGCCGGGGTTCCTGCTTCGGCTCGGTGCCCGCGCCCACCATGAAGCTGGCCAGCAACACGCCTATGTATGTCCGCATGGAAGCCGACATGGACATCAACTGCGGCCCGGTGATCGACGGCGAGGCGACCCTGGCCGAGATGGGGCAGAAGATCTTCGACCAGATCCTGCGCCATGCCAGCGGCGAGCCCACCAAGAGCGAAGCCCTGGGCGTGGGCGAGAACGAGTTCGTGCCCTGGCCGTTGGGCGTGACGGAGTAAGCCGGCTGCGTGCGCGGGGCCTGCCAGCCCCGCGCCGTTTCAGATCGCGCCGCGCACGTTCACGTAGAGCGCGTAGAGGGAATGGCTGGCCGCCATGAAGAGGCGGTTGCGCCGGGCACCGCCAAAGCAGAGATTGGCGCAGCGCTCGGGCAGGTGGATGTGCGCCAGGCGCTGGCCGTTGGTGCCGAACACCATCACGCCGTCGAGCGCTTCCGGGTCGGCCTCGGCTGAGCCGTTGCTGCCCCATCCGCACCACAGGTTTCCGTGCTCGTCGCAGCACATGCCGTCCAGGGCGCCAGGGCCCTGGGCATCGACATGCAGGCGCTTGTTGGAGAGCCGGCCCTCCGGGCCCAGGTCGTAGGCCCATATGGCCCGGCCGGGTTGTCGGCGGCTTTCGATCACGAAGAGGACGGATTGGTCCGGGTTGAAGCACAGGCCGTTGGGGCCGGCGAGGTCGGTGGTCACCCGGCGGGTCTTACCCGTGCCGGGGTCGATGCGGTAGACGGCCTCGGGCAGCTCGGGCTCGGCGCGCTCTCCTTCGAAATCGTTGATCAGGCCGAAGGGCGGGTCGGTGAACCAGACCGCGCCGTCCCGGCCGCAGATGATGTCGTTGGGGGAGTTGAGCCGCTTGCCCTCGAAGCGGTCCGCCAGGACGGTGATGCTTCCGTCGTGCTCGGTGCGGGTCACACGGCGGCCCAGGTGTTCGCAGGCCAGCAGCCGGCCCTGGCCGTCGCGTGCCAGGCCGTTGGACTGGTTGGAAGGGTGGCGAAACAGACCGAGCCGGTTCTCCACGTCGTCCCAGCGCAGGATGCGGTTGTTGGGAATGTCGGAGAACAGCAGGTAGCGGCCATCGCCGAACCACACCGGGCCCTCGCCCCAGCGCATGCCGGTCGCCAGCCGCTCCAGGCTGGCGTTGAAGACGCGGTAGGGAAGGAAGGCCGTATCCAGGATCTCGATGGCCGGTTCGGGAAAGCGCAGGGAAGGTTGCCAGTTGTCCATCGTCGGATTGTCCGATGCCTCAGGCGGTGTGCAGGGCGCTGCGGGCATCGACGTCGTCGCCGCCGGGATGATGGGGCGGGCGGGCGCACAGCACGCAGATGCCCCCCAGTACGCCGCAGGCCGCGAGCACTGTGTAGGCGGTGGCGTAGTCGTGGGTCATGCCGTTGAGAGTGCCCACGATGGTCGAGCCGAAAAAGCCGCCCACGAAATTGCCCACGGCACCGACGAAAGCCACGGCGGTGATTGCCTGGTTGCTGGGCAGCAGTTCGGTCACGTAGGCGAAGATCAGGGGCAGGAACATCTGCAGGAAAAAGCCCATCGCCGTGTAGAGCGCCATCTGCAGTGCAAAGGACTTGGCCGGTGTGTTGGCGCCGACGGCCAGCAGCAGCCCGGCGATGATCATGGGAATACCGGCGTGCAGGCGCCTCTCCTGGCGGCGATCGGAACTCCTGGTGGCGACCAGCATGCCGGCGATGGCACCGCACCAGGGCAAGGCGCTCAGGAATCCGACGCTGATCGAGCCCATCTGGCTGGCGCTGGCGATCGAGGAAGGCAGCCAGAGCGTGAAGCCGGAAATCAGCATATTGGTGAGCGAGAAACCGAGCGCCAGCAGCCAGACGGCCTTGACCTTCAACACGGCGGAGAAGCGCGCCTTGGCGACCGGCGCCGCGGCGCCGAACTCGGCCTGTTCCTGCGCAAGGGCCCGGCTCAGGGCCTGCTTCTCGTCTTCCTGCGGGAAGCGGGCCTTGGCGATGCTGGCGGGCATGCGCCAATACCAGACCATGGCCCACAGCCAGGCTGGCGCGCCTTCGGCGACCAGCATGAAGCGCCAGTCATGGCTGGCCAGCACCATGCCGGAGATGGGCCCTGCGAGCAGCGCGCCCAACGGCACGCTGATGTTCCACCAGCCGAAGGCGCGCGCGCGTTCGGATCTGGTGAACCATTCCGCTGTGACGCTGGCGGCGGCCGTCCAGACCGGCCCTTCGGCGATGCCGAAAACGAGTCTGACCGCCAGCACCTCGTAGAAGGTGCGTGCCAGGCCGGTCGCCATGGCGGCCGCGCCCCAGACGATCAGGCAGACCAGCACGGTGCAGCGCGCGCCCAGCCGGGGCACGATCCAACCTGCCGCCAGGAAGGTCAGGACATAGCCCCAGAAAAACACGCCGCCGATCAGGCCGGCCTCGGTGCCCGATAGCGCGAATTCCTGCCGCATGTGGGGCAAGGCCAGACCGATGTTGGTGCGGTCGAAATAGGAAATCGTGTACATGAGGAACACGACGGGGACGATGTGGAACCAGCGTGAGGTTCCCAGGGCTGGGCCGGAAGTCGGCATGTAGTGCATTGTTGTCTCCAGTGGGTTGAGGCCACGGCGCGCGCAGGCGCGGTCGGGGTCACCCCATGGCGGAATCGGCCAAGCCCGCGCACAAGCGGTTCAGCGGCAGTCATGCCGCTGGAATTCCAGACTCTGGTATTGAGGACGTGAAAAGGTCGGCGCTACAGCGCGATCTCCAACAGACGGCCGGACAGGGGCGCCGATTTGAGGGTGTCCAGTGCGACGGGCTGGCGCGCGCTGGTGACGAACAGCCGGTCCTGATGCTCGCCGCCGATGGCGATGCCGGTAGGGTAAGGCACCGGCAAGGGGATGGACCGGTCGAAGCTGCCATCCTCGCGGAAGCGCACCACGCTCCAGCCATCACGCAGAGCGGTCCAGACGCCGCCGACTGCATCTACTGCCAGGCCGCTGAGCACGCCTGAGCCGCGGGAGACCGAGGCCAGGCGCCGTATCAGCGTGCTGCCGCGCTGCATCATGAAGATGGCGCCGGATTGGGGGGCCGTGGCGTAGAGCACGCTGCCGTCCTGGTTCCAGCAGAGGCTGTGTACTGCCTCGTCGAACTCCCAGACGCGCCGGAAACCACCGTCGCCGCCGATGCGGCCGATGACCGAACCCTGGTTGGAGGGTAGGGCGACCCAGATCTCGCCTTGCGGGTCGGCTTGTACGGCGTGCAACTGCATGGCGCGCCAGCTGGCCAAGGGCTGCAGAACGCCATCCACCAGTTCCAGCGCACCTTCGTCATGGACCAGGCACACCCTGCCTTCGCGGAAGAACATTCCGGTGATGGGTTGTTCTGAGCGGATCGGCACTGCGTCGTTTTCGCCGGGACCGTAGCAGCGCAGTGCGGGGGAGAGCGCATCCACCCATTGCAGATAGGCGCCGTCCGCGCACCAGTGCGGGAAGGCGCCGTACAGGGAGGGTGCCGCGTTGACGGCCATGACGGTGTTGTCGCCGCGCGGGGCAGGATCGGCCGCCAGTCGCGCGCCGATGCGGCGGGCGGCCTCCGCGATCTCAGGCCCCAGCAGTTCGATGCGGGTGCGCGGTAGCCGGTAGGCGGGGCCGGCCACGCTGATCGCGCCTCGGACCTGGCCCTGTTGGTCGATGACCGCCGCACCGACGCAGCGCACGCCAGGCACGTTCTCCTCGTCATCGATCGCCCAGCCCCGCGCCCGGGTGGCCCGCAGCTCGGCATGCAGGCGACGCCGGTCGGTCAGGGTAGCCGGCGTCAGGGGCTTGAGCGTCACGGCCGCCAGCATGTCCTCCCGCGCCACGGTGTCCAGCGCGGCCAGGATGGCCTTGCCTTGGCTGGTCGCGTAGATCGGCTTGCGGTGCCCCAGGCTGGCGTTGCTGCGGTGGCTATGGGCGCCGTCGAAGCGCTCCAGCGAGATCACATCCAGGCCCTCGACTGTGCCGATGTAGCTGGTCTCGCCGGTCAGGTCACGCAGGTCGCGAAGCTCCTGTGCGGCGGCCACAACCAAATCAGGCATGGCGAAGGCTTGGCGGGTGAGCTCGAAACAGCGCAGGCCCAGGCAATACACCCTCCGCGACGGGTCGCGCCGCACCAGACCGCGGGCGGTGAGTGTCGCCAGCAGGCGGTAAACGGTCGTGCGCGGCAGGCCCATCAGCTCTGCCAGATCGTTGTGGCTGATGCCTCCAGGTTGGCGGCCGATAGCCTCGAGCACGTCGATCGCCTTTTCCAGCGAGCCGGTGCCGTCGCCAGCGCGGGGAGTGTCCATATCGTTTCGTCTCAACTTGTGGAATGAAGCCGGCTTCTTGCGGCTGGCCCTGCGCGCCATTCTTACTCCGCGCTCCTAGCATGGTCACGCGTATCGCGACCGCTGCCGCCCTCTCATTCCAAACCGTGGAATCGAGGGGACGTTTCCGGCCGCGTTCGGCCCTCTTTCACTCCAAAGCTGAACACCATGACTCTCTTCTCTGCCGACAAGGCCCACATCACGACTGGCAAACCTGCAGTGCGCGTCAGCGACGCCGTGCTGGACCGGCTGGCCAAGGTCAGCAGCGGCACCCTGACCTCGCAACTGCTCAAGCGCGGTTTGCGCCAGCCGGTGATGGTGGGCGTGCGTCCTCTGAACAAGCAACTGTCGGGCTTCGCCGGCCGTGCCTTCACCATGCGTTTTATCCCGGCTCGGGAAGACATCGACACCGGAGCCACCGTCACCACCGAGCCCAGCCCGGTCAACCTGCAGTGGGTGGGTGTGGAGGCTCTGGAAGCCGGCGACGTGATGGTGATAGACAGCCGCTGCGACGTGCGCGCCGCCTCCATGGGCGACATTCTGGTCACCCGTATGCAGCTGCGTGGCGCGCGCGCCGTGGTGACAGACGGCGCCTTCCGTGACGGCCTGGAGATCGGCGAGATGAAGATTCCCGCCTGGTGCAGCGGTGTCACCGCAACCTCCCGGCTGTCCTTCCACCATGTGGCGGATCTGCAGGTGCCGGTGGGCTGCGCCGGCGTCGCGGTCTATCCGGGCGATGTGATCCATGGCGACGGCAACAACATCACGGTGATCCCCGCCTACATGGCCGAAAAAGTGGCCGACGCCTGCGAGGCCCAGGACGACCTGGAACACTACATCGCCATGCGCGTGCGCGCTGGTGCGGTGGTGTGGGGTGTGTTTCCCGCCAACGAGCAGACCCGCGCCGAATACCGGCAGTGGGTGGCCGATGGCCGGCCGGCGTTGCCCGACCTGACCGCGGTCGAACCGGACGCCGCGAAATGAAAAAGGCCGCATTGCCGATACGCCCGGCCACCCTGGCCGATTGGACCCTGGACGCGCCGCAGCAGGTCGATGCCCAGGGCAACCGCAGCTGGGTGCTGCGCACCGCGCATTTTGTGGTTGCGCTGACCAAGGTGCGGGGCGAGGCCCGGCTGGACCGTGAACACCAGCCAGACGAATACATGCTGGTACTGCCGCCCGGCATGCGGGCCGAGGTGCGCGCCGGGGCCGATCAGGCCGTGGCGCAGGTCGAAACCCTGTTCATCGTGCCGCCTGGCGCCAGCCAGGTGCGCCTGTCCGGCGATGGTCTGGTGGCGCGCATCTTCTCCGACAAGGTCGACGACATCTGCGCGCTGGCCTCCAACCAGAGTGACTACGCAGGCACCTGTGCCGACGTCGCCCAGGCTGCGCCGTGGCCGGAGCCCGAGGATGGCCTGCGCCTGCGGGCCTATGCGCTCGCGCAATACAGCGGTGCGGCCAACATTGCGCGGATCTTCCGCAGCACCAACCTGATGGTCAACGTGATGGACGTCTACAACGCCGCACGTGATTCAACCTCGTTGATGCCGCATTCGCACGAGGACTATGAGCAGATCACCCTGTGCATGGCCGGCCCCTTCGTGCACCACCTGCGCGCGCCCTGGCAGCCGGATTCGACGCAGTGGCGCCCGGATGAACACCTGACGATCGGCAGCCCCTCGGCCCTGGTGATTCCACCCCGGCTGATCCACACCACCCAGGCGATGGCCGCCGGCTGCTCGCTGATCGACGTGTTCGGTCCGCCGCGCATGGATTTCTCGCTGATCCCGGGCATGGTCCGCAACCACGACGACTACCCCATGCCGCTGGTGGCCCAGCCGGCCTGAGCGCCGGGCTCGTTCCTCACCCATACCGAACCCTCATTCCCATGGCCAATTTCACCCCCGCCTACTACGACGCCCTCATCCGCCGCTACTTTGATGCCTGCAACGCGGCCGACTACGACGCGTTGATGGATTGCTTCACGCCCGACGCCATCCACTACTTTCCCTCCGGCCTGCCCGAAGTGCCGTGGAAAAGCGCAGACATCATTTCGCGCAGGTGGATCTGGTGCGTGGAGACGCTGGGTTCGCAGTGGACCATCGAGCGCATCCTCATCAGCCACGACAAGCCCGAGGCAATGATCGAGTGGACCCATTGGAAGAACAAGTCCGGCACCGCCCTGCGCGGGGCCGAGTGGTACATCTTCGAGGGCGGCAAGATCCAGGAGATCCGCGCCTACTACGCCTCGCCGGCCGACAAGGGCACGCCCATTAACGAGCTGGTGGATTTCGATTACGCAGGCCGTGGCTACCACCTCAAAAGCGTGGGCCTCGCGAAGGAGACCGCATGATCCGCCACATCGTGCTGTTCCGCCGCAAGCCCGGCGTGGAGAAGAACGAAGTCCTGGAGAAATCCCTGGCCGAGCGCATGAGCGCACTGGGTGCCGACATCCTGGTGATCCGCGAATGGCGTGTGGGTGCCAACGAGTTCACCCGCCCGATCAGCTGGGACTATGTGCTGGAATCCGAGGTCGACGATGCCCAGGCGCTCAACGACTACCTGTTCCATCCGCTGCATCAGGCTCTAATTGCCGACCTCAAGCCCTATTTCGAATGGGCGGCGGTGGACTACACCGTCTGAGTCCTCGGCCGCGTGGCGGTCGCACAAACAAAAAGGGCCTTCCGCGGAAGGTCCTTTTGCTTGTTGCCGCAGTTGTCAGTCCAGCCGCAGGTCGACCGCGTCTGCGATCTGCTTGAACTTGCGCAGCTCCGCCGTGACGAAGGTGCGCGTCTGCTCCGGCGACTGGATGAAGACCGGATTGCCCATGTCCTCCATGCGCTTCTTCACTGCCGGATCGGCGGCCGCCTTGGCGACTTCCTTGCTCAGCCGTTCGACGATCGCTGGGGGCGTGCCGGCCGGTGCGGTCAGGATCCACCAGCCGGTGACGACGTAGTCGGGCACGCCCGATTCCTGCATGGTCGGGATGTCCTTGCTGTAAGGCGCGCGCTTGGCGCCCGTCGTGGCCAGGATGCGCAGCTTGCCGCTGGCGACGTTGGCCAGGGCGGCGCTGGTGTTGTCGATGGCGAAATCCACCTGGCCGCCCATCAGGTCCGTCATCGCCGCGGGGCTGGCCTTGTAGGGCACGTGGAGGAATTCATTGCCGGTCTTCACGCCCAGTAGCGCGGGCGCGAGGTGGCTGGTGCTGCCATTGCCGTTGGATGCATAGCGCAGAGGCTTGTCCTTGCTGTTGCCCTTGAGCAGGTCCTGCACGGACTTGAAGGGCGAGCTGGACGGCACCGACAGGGCGTACTCACTGAGCGCGACGGTGGAAATGAAGGAGAAGTCCTTCATCACGTCGTAGCGAAGCTTGGTGTAGACGGCGGGGTTGATGGCGTGCGTGGAACTGGTGCCCAGCAGCAATGTGTAGCCGTCCGGCGCGGCGCGGGCCACTTCGGCCGTACCCAGGCTCCCGCCCGCACCGGCCTTGTTGTCTACCACGAAGGCCTGCCCCATGCTGTGGCCCATGCGCTCAGCAAGCGTGCGCGCTACGATGTCGCTGCCTCCGCCTGCGAGATAGGGCACGACCAGCCGGATGGGCCGATTGGGATAGTCGCTCTGGGCTGAGGCTTGGAACGAAACAGCGCCCAGGCACAGGGCGAGCGTTGCAGCGGCTCGTGGGTTGAGGGTGTAAGGCATTTTCTTGTCTCCGCGGAACGAATGGTCAGACAGGCGATGCCGGGCATCGCACGCCAGCCAATCTTCTTGCATGGGCGGCACCGGGTATGCGACGAGCAGTCGGCCATTTCGGGTACTGATCCAATATGTGGAACTCTATGAGTCAAACGTCCGATGTTTGTTTGGCTGCTGGGATCTCAGTTCCGACCAGGCCCCCTGGCGGTTTGTTCCACCATTTGGAGATTGGTCGCTGGCATCTTCCATAGACTCCCGCTTTTTGCTTTGGCTCTTGCCAGACAACTGAACGAAGGGATCAGCAGTAATGACCGCCATCACTGGAGAAATGCTCATCGGCCTCGCCGCCGTCCGTGGCACGCAAGGCACGCAACGCGCCTTCGACCCCGCCCGCAATGCCGAGATCGACCAGCCGGTCTTCGGCCTGGGTGGTTCGGAAGAAGTCGAGCGCGCTGCCGCGCTGGCGCAGGCCGCCTTTGACCCCTATCGTGCGCTGCCCCTGGAACAGCGCGCCGCCTTCCTCGAAGCCATCGCACAGAACATCCTCGACCTGGGCGACGCCCTGATCGAACGCGCATCGGCCGAGTCCGGCCTGCCCGTGGCCCGCCTGCAGGGCGAGCGCGGCCGCACCGTCGGCCAGTTGCGCATGTTCGCCAAGGTGGTGCGCGACGGCCACTTCCTGCGCGCCACCATCGACCCGGCCCAGCCCGAGCGCACGCCGCTGCCGCGCGCCGACCTGCGCCTGGCCAAGATCCCGCTCGGCCCGGTCGCCGTCTTCGGCGCCAGCAACTTCCCGCTGGCCTTCTCGGTGGCCGGTGGCGACACGGCTTCGGCCCTGGCGGCCGGCGCGCCGGTCATCGTCAAGGCCCACAGCGCCCACCTGGGCACCTCCGAACTGGTCGGCCGTGCCGTACAGCAGGCCGCGAAAGAAACCGGCATGCCCGAGGGCGTCTTCTCGATGCTGATCGGCGCCGGCCGCAAGCTGGGCGAGGCGCTGGTGTCCCATCCCGCCATCAAGGCGGTCGGCTTCACCGGCTCGCGCCAGGGCGGCCTGGCGCTGGTACGTATCGCCAACGCCCGCCACGAGCCCATCCCAGTCTATGCCGAGATGAGCAGCATCAACCCGATCTACCTATTTCCGGCTGCTTTGAAAAATCGCGCTGAGGCCATCGGCAAGGGCTTTGCCGATTCTCTGACCATGGGTGTCGGCCAGTTCTGCACCAACCCCGGCCTAGTGCTGGCGGTGGACGGCCTGGACCTGCAGCGCTTCATCGCCTCGGCCAGCGCCGCGCTCACCGAGAAGGCCGCGCAGGTCATGCTGACCGCCGGCATCCACGAGGCCTACAGCAGCGGCACCGCCGCGGTGGACAAGGTCTCGGGCGTGGAAAAGGTTGCTCAGGGCAAGGACGCCGGCGAGCTGAACAACGCAGCCCGAGCGGTACTTTACGTGACCGATGCCGCGCACCTGCTGGCCGCCCCCGAACTGGAAGTCGAGATATTCGGCCCGGCCTCCATCGTGGTGCGTGCCAAAAGCTTCGAGGAACTGCAAAAGCTCACCGAACGCCTGGAAGGTCAGCTCACCGCCACCCTTCAGATCGACGAGGCCGACCACGCCGAGGCCGCTCGCCTGATGCCCGCGCTGGAATGCAAAGTCGGCCGCATCCTGACTAACGGCTTCCCCACGGGCGTGGAAGTCTGCCAGGCCATGGTGCACGGCGGCCCCTTCCCCTCGACCTCCAATGCCATGTTCACCTCGGTGGGCGCCACGGCAATCGATCGTTTCCTGCGGCCGGTGTGCTATCAGGACCTACCAGACTTGCTACTGCCGGCTGTGTTGCAACGAACCAATCCCTTGAGAATCTGGAGATTGGTGGATGGAGTGCCTGCGCAGCCATAAGGCGATAAAAACAGCGAGCAAGACGTTCAGAAAAGCGGCAGCGGTGGGCAAGACTTGGGCTTCAGATTTCCATACTGTTGCGGTTCTCGACTGTAATGAAGTCCTCTCCATTGGTTCCTTCAACGCCGCCGACCTCATACTGGCTGTAGCGGTCCCTGACACCCGCTGCCGCTGCTGCGAAAGCAAATTTTATAAGTGCAGAGGGACGGTGCGCTGGGCTTAGTCGTTTGGATTTCCGAGGCTATTAATTCCTTTCACGTAATTGCCCCCGACACGATTGCGTCCAGCGCTTGTTGCATTGGTTATTGAGCAGCTACGCCAACGTCTTCGGCCTCGACGCGCTATGCGATGCCGCCCGAAGCTTCCAAAAAGGCCGATTACCCTGGTGATGCGTTTTACGCTGGCCGGCGGCACCCGCACGGGCCCATGTCATTACCCCCAAAGCGGCGGCTGAGGGCCAGAGCGTATTAGACAACCGGGCTGGAAGACTCAAAAAAACTGCCCGTGTTCGCTATGCTTCGCGCCCAATGCGCTATGAACTAACAGACCTCTGGCTTTTTCTGGAAATCGCCCAGGCGAAAAATCTTTCGGTTGGGGCGGCGGCGGTTCACATCACCGCATCGTCGGCCAGCTATCGGCTGAAGAACCCTGAACACGCGCTCGGAACGGCCATGTTCGTCCGCAATCCGAGAGGCATGGAACTCACCCCGGCGGGCGAAGCCATGCTGAGCCGGGCGTCCGATTTCGGTATTCACTGTAAGAGCCGGCTAATTGCGTAAGTCAATCCAGCATTCGCCCTCACCCAGAAGGTCGAACCGGTCGCAGTTGGGGCCGGTGCCGATGCGGTCGACCACCGCGAAGGTCTGCTGCTGGCTGACCGCGATCAGAACGTGGTGCCACACGCCGCGGGCATAGTTGACGCCTTGGCGGCCGTTGGTGACGAAGGCCCGCAGCGTGGCCAGGCTGGGGTCCGCGCCAGCCGGTGCGACGACGATCAGGAAAGGCCGGTCGTCCAGCGGAATGAAGGCCTGGCTCGACAGCGGATGGCGCTCCACATAGACCAGGTTCAGCGGCATGGCGTAGGGCTGGGCCACGAACAGGCTGATGCCGGGCTGGCCGCCCGCTTCGCCGGTGTCGACATGGGCCAGATCATGGAAACGCTGAACCTTGCCGGCATTGATCGGGAAGTGCGCCCGGCCCTCGGTCTGGATCACGTCGCCGAAAGGGGCGAAGGCTTCGGCCGTCAGGGGCAGGACGGCGAGCAGCGGCAGGTCGGTCGAGGTGAGGCTGGGCATGTTGGTGGAAGGCCGATTCGGATTGGTATTACTGGTCAGACCAATTATCATAGGTGCGCAGCGCGCGACAAGTCAACCGTTTTGGTGCAAAATTGATCCTACAGGTCAGACCAGTTTCGGTGCATGGCCAAGGAAATTCCGATGACCGCCAGAGCTCGTCTCCAAGCCAAACACACCGCCGTGGCGCCTTTGCCGGCGGTCCCCGCGGAAGCCGCCAAGGTGCCCGCTTTTGGTGCGGCACCCCATCGCGCCGTTGCCACGCGCATGCCGGTTACCCAGCATCTGCTGAGCAAGTTGCAGGCGCTGATCGTCAGCGGCGAATGGGCGCCCGGTTCGCGCCTCGCGGCCCAGCGTGAATTGTCCGAGCAGTTCGGTGTCAGCCGCGCCACGCTGCGCGAGGCGGTGTCGTCGCTGGAGGCATTTGGACTGATCAGCGTCGAGCCGGGCCGGGGTGTTTTCGTGAAAAGCGCCGAAGACATCGCGGCCGCCACTTCGCCCCAGCCGACGGCTGCGGCCATCGAGCATTCGGACGAAGCCATCTATGAGGCGCGTTTCCTGATGGAAGGGTGGGCGGCAGCGCTGGCCGCGCTGTCCATCACGGACGAACAGCTGGATCAACTCGGCGCGGTGGTCGACGGCATGCAACAGGCACTGGCCGACCAGGACCATGCAGCGCTCGACCGGCTGGATTTCGAGTTCCACCGCCGCATCGTCGACGCCTGCCCCAACACCGTGGTGCGGGCGCTGCTGGCACCGGTTTTTTCCGAGCGCGACATGAGCAACGCGCCCATCGCCGACGCGTCTTTCATCAGCACCCGGGTGAAGGAGCACCGTGACATCGTCAAGGCGATCACTTCCCGCGACCCGGTGACGGCGCAGAACGCCATGCGCCTGCATGTGCAGCGGAGTGCCAAGCGGGCGCATGTGAAACTGGCCGAGGGCTTCGAGCGCCTGCTGCCCTGAAAACGCTGGCGTCAGGCGAAGGCGATGTCCCGGTTCACATCCTTGTAGAGCAGGTAGGAAGCGGTCTGCCAGCCGGTGGCATAGAAGAACTGCGGGCAATAGGGACCCATCCAGATGAAGTCCCCGGCCCAGCACTCGTGCCAGTCGTTTTCCAGCAGGTACATGCCCTGGCCCTCCAGCATGTAGAGGCCGTGTTCCATCACATGGGTCTCGACCATCGGGAAGTAGTTGCCCGGCTCGAAGGCCAGGATGTTCACCGCGAAGTCGAAGGCCAGGTTGCTGTCTGGCAGCAGGTGCTGCCAGGTGCGGCCCTGGGTGTGTTTATTGACCTTTTCGACCTGGTCGGCATGGCCCACGAATGCGGCGGGCGGCGCAATGCCCTCGACCGCTTCGTAAGGCTTCTGGATCCACATCACGTCGGCCGTCTGGCCGGCTGCGCTGCGCAGGCGCAGCGAGGTGCCGGCCGGCGCATAGGCAAAGGCGCCCGGTGTCAGCGCGTGGGTTTCCCCCGCCATTTCCAGCAACGCCTGGCCTTCGATCACATAGAAGAAATGCTGCACCCGGTCCAGGCGCGGTGCCTGCATGCCGCCGTCTTCCGACATCTGCAGCAGGATCTGCGCGAACTTCGAGCCGCGATGGGGCGAGGTCAGCACGCAGATCTTGGTGCGCTCGAAATTCGGCATGCGGCTTTCCAGCACGCCCTCTGGCGGCATCACCGCATAGAGGGCGCCGTTGCCGGCGCGGCTGTGGGCGAATACGCCGGGGGGCTGGATCATTTTCTTGGCCATGGCTCGTGTCCTTGTGGATGCAGGAGAGAAAGAGAGATAGATCGGGTGTGATCGCGTCAGGCCCTGGTCGGTCTGCCGCGCAGGCGCAGGCGGGTGACGCCGCCGTCCGGGAAGATGTTCAGCCGCACATGGGTCACCGGGCCGAGTGCCGCGACGCCTTCGGTCACGACGATGCGGCTGCCTCCCTGCAGGGCGGTCTCAGCCAGCAGTTGCGGCCAATACATCGACTGGTTGACCACCAGGGCGTCGGCCATCGGCTGGGCGATGTGCACGGCCTGCAGCGAAAAGCGGTCGGGCTGGTTGGCCAGGTAGTAGTGCGTGTCGATGTCGACCTCTTCGATGACACCCGGCACCGCCAGCGCGATGACCGCCCAGTCGTTGCCCGGCTCGCGGCGACGGCGGGTTTCCCAGCCCTTGCCCCAGTCGACGCTGGGGCCGGGCGCGATCAGCGCCGAGACGGAACCGAAGTGCCGGTCGTTGCAGCCGACCATGCGGCCACCGTTTTCCAGCGCCGCCAGGTCGGGCAGGGTTTCGTTCT
Source organism: Xylophilus sp. PBN-3R (assembly GCF_057747805.1). NCBI lineage: Bacteria > Pseudomonadati > Pseudomonadota > Betaproteobacteria > Burkholderiales > Xylophilus > Xylophilus sp. PBN-3R. The sequence goes on along the minus strand of NZ_JBYLEE010000002.1, from coordinate 148,515 downwards.
GCAAGCCCGGTGCGCGAGTCGGGTCCACCGCGCCGTAAACCCGCAGGCGCGCCATGCCGCCGTCCGGGTGCAGGTTCAGGCGCACATGCGTGTAGACGCCAAGGTCCTGCACCGTGACCAGGCGCTGGGCGTCGCCGGCCAGCGGGGTGAAGCCGACCAGATTCGTCCAGGCCGTCGAGGCGTCGGGATCGCCCTGCACGCAGCAGCCCGCCAGTTCGACGCCGACCGGGAAGTTGCCGGTGAAATAACTGGTGTCGAACACCACGCCGGTGATGCGACCAGCCCGGCCCAGCCTGATCACGCAGCACTCATGCCCCTGGCGGCGGCGGCGTGTGGTTTCCCAGCCGTCCACGTAACGCATGCCTTCCTCGTCGTGGAAGTAGTAGTTGGCACCTTTCGCTTCCAGCAGGCGCTGGGCCGGTGCGTAGAACTCGTCGGACACCGCCACCGTGACGGCCCCCAGGCGTTCGTCGGCCAGGTTGGTCCAGTGCTCGGCGAAAGCCGCCACTTCGTCGCTCATCTCCGAAGTCTTGCGGATGTAGATCCTGTCGTTGCTGCCACCGGCCATGTGGGTTCTCCTGTGATGGGTTGGATGAATGAATGTTCAGTCGGTTTCACAAGCCGTGCCAGCCAGCACCATCGGCGTGGCGCGTAGCAAGGCCTGTGTGTAGGGGTGGACCGGCTGTTGCAGCACCTGCCGCGCATCGCCGCTTTCGACTACCTCGCCGCCCTGCATCACCGCCACCCGGTCGGCCATGTGGCCGACCACACCCAGGTCGTGCGAGATGAGCAGCAGGCCCATCCCGAAACTATCGCGGAGGCCCAGCAGCAGGTTGAGGATCTGCGCCTGCACCGACACATCCAGCGCCGAGGTCGGCTCGTCGCAGACGATCAGCCGGGGCGATGTGACCAGTGCCCGCGCAATCGCCACCCGCTGCCGCTGTCCGCCCGACAACTGGGCCGGCCTGGCGCCGTGCAGCCGGGCCGGCAGGCCGACGGCGGTGAGCATTTCAGCCACCCGGTCGTCCCGGTCGCGGGCATCGCCATCGCCCAGCAGGTCGAGCGGGCGGCGCACGATGGCACGCACGCTGCGGCCGGGGTTGAGCGATGCGTAAGGGTCCTGGAAAACCAGCTGCACCGCCCGTGCGCGTGCCTGCGGCTGCATGGCGGCTGCAGCGTGGCCGTCCAGCAGGATCTCGCCGGCATCGGGTGTCTCGAGGCCGAGCAGCATGCGCGCCAGGGTCGATTTGCCGCAGCCCGATTCGCCGACGACCGCCAGGATTTCGCCGTAGCGCACCTGCAGCGAAACGCCGCGCACTGCGGCCACTTGTTGCGCCGGCCGGAACAGGCCGCCACTGCTGCGGTAGGTCTTGACCAGGCCGCGCGCTTCCAGCATCACCGCACCGGTTTTTTCCGTTTGCCGGGTGAAGTGGGCCGGGCCGGGTTCTGCCACCACTTTGGCGGGCAGCGCATCCAGCACGCAGCGGCTGATGCGGTCTGCTGCAACCACGCGCAGCGGTATGCGCTGCGTCTCACAAGCCGGCTGGCGCTGGCTGCAGCGGTCGGCGAAAACGCAGGCCGAAGGCTCGGCAAGGAACGAACCCACCACACCGGGAATGGTGCTCAAGGGCTGGCCCGCCCGGGCCTTCGCCGCACCGGGCAGGGCGTCCAGCAGGCCGCGGGTGTAGGGGTGGCGCGGCTGGGTGAACAGCGCCGCGGAAGAGGCCGTCTCGACCATCTCGCCGGCATACATCACCGCCACCCGGTCGGCCACCTGCGATACCGCGGCCAGGTTGTGCGAGATGAGCAGCAGGCCCATGCCGGTCTCCTTTTGCAGGCCGCCCAGCAGGTCGAGGATCTGCGCCTGGACTGTCACGTCCAGCGCGGTGGTCGGTTCGTCGGCGATCAGCAGTTCGGGTTTGTTCATCAAGGCGATGGCGATGACCACCCGCTGCCGTTGCCCGCCGGAGAGCTGGTGCGGATAGGCGCCCATGCGTTTTTCGGCGTCGGCGATGCCCACCCTTTCCAGCAGCCCGATGGCACGACGGCGGGCCTCGACCGGGGTGGCGGTGCCGTGCAGCAGCATGGTCTCGGTGAGCTGGCGGCCGACGGTGTAGACCGGGTTCAGCGCGGTCATCGGTTCCTGGAAGACAAAACCCACACGCCGCCCGCGCAATTGCCGCCAGCCGGCCTGCCCGATGGGGCCGCGCAGATCCTGGCCGGCCAGCATCAGCCTGTCGGCGCGCAGGGTGGCGGCACGCGGCAGCAGGTTGACGATGGCCAGCGCGGTGAGCGATTTGCCCGAGCCTGACTCGCCGACCAGGCCCAGGCATTCGCCCTTGTCCACATGCAGGTCCAGGTCACGCACGGCACTCAGCTGGCCGTGGTCCAGCCGCAGGTCAATGCCCAGGCCCTTGATGTCCAGTAGCGGCATGGCCTCAGTTCCTCGTCTGCGGCTGGGCCGCGTCGCGCAGGCCGTCGCCCAGCATGTTGACCCCCACCACCAGCATGAACAGCGCGGCACCGGGCAACGCCACCAGCCAGGGCCTGATGAACATGCTGGCCTTGCCCTCGGCGATCATCAGCCCCCACGAAGGCGTCGGCGACGGCACGCCCACCCCCAGGAAAGACAGCGAGGCCTCGGCCAATATGCTCACCGCCACCTCGAAGGTGAACACCACCAGGATGGCGCCGAGCAGATTGGGCAGCACGTCCCAGCGCATGATCTGGCCGGCCGATGCACCGGCCACGCGGGCCGCCCGCACGAAGTCCAGCTCTCGGATGCGCTGGGTTGAAGTCCGTGTCACCACCAGGTACAGCGACCAGTGCATCACCCCGATCACCGCGATGACCGTCGTCACCGAAGGCTTCAAAAAATAGATCAGCGTCATGGACAGCAGCAGGCTGGGCAGCGCCAGCTTGCAGGTCAGCAGAAACATCACCACCCGGTCGGTCCAGCCGCCCAGGTAACCCGCGCAAACGCCCAGCGTCACGCCGATGACCGCGCCCAGGCTTGCCGAGCCGAAGCCGATCGACAGCGAGATGCGGCTGCCGTGCAGCAACCGGGCCAGCACGTCGCGACCCAGGTGGTCGGTGCCCAGCGGATGCGCCAGCAGGCCGCGCGGCACCCAGGCGGGCGGCAGCAGGCGCTGCGACAGGCTCTGGCTGAACGGATCGACCGGCCACAGCCACGGCCCTGCCAACGCGCACAGCAGCCAGAAACCCAGCAGCGCTGCGCCGATCTGCACCGACCGGCTGCGCCGCGCGCGACGCCAGAAACCGCTGCTGCCTGCGAGATGGGACGAGGTGCTCATGACAGGCGGATCCTCGGGTCGAGCCAGGCGTTGACCAGGTCGGCCAGCAGCGTCATGAAGACGAACACCAGCGCCATCAGCAGCACGATCATCTGCAAGGTCGGGATGTCGCCCGACAGCACCGAATTGAGCGCCAGCCGGCCGATGCCGTTCATGGCGAAAACCACCTCGGTCACCACCGACCCGCCGAGCTTGTTGCCCAGCTCGATCATCAGCACGCTCACCACCGGCAGCAGCGCGTTGCGCAGCGCATGGCGGCGCATCAGGGCCCAGCCCCCGAAACCCTTGGCGCGGGCGGTGCGGATGTAATCCGAGCCCAGCACTTCCATCATTCCGGAACGGGTCAGCCGCATCACGTTGGGCACCGATCCCTTGCCCAGCACCAGCGAGGGCAGCACGAAGGACGACCAGCCCGCGTCACCCGAAACCGGCAGCCAGCCCAGCTGCACCGCGAACACGAGGATCAGCAGCAGGCCGATCCAGAAACCTGGCGATGCCTGCAATGCTGCGGCCGTGGCCTGCGCCAGCCGGTCGACCTGGCTGCCCGGCCGCAGCGCCGCGCCGACGCCCAGCGGCAGCGCGATGACGAGAGTGACCAGCATCGAGAACCCCGCGAGCTTGAGCGTGACCGGCGCGTGTTCTGCGATCAGCTCGAGCACCGGCTGGCGGGTGGTGTAGCTGGTGCCCAACCTGCCGACCGACAGGCCTCCCAGCCATTCGGCATAACGCTGCGGCGCGGGCCGGTCCAGCCCCAGTTGCCGGCGCACCTGTTCGACGACCCGCGGATCGTCGGTTTCGCCGGCCAGGGCGGCGGCCGGGTCGACCGCGAAGTTGAGCAGTGCGAAGGTGATGAGCGAGGCCGCGAAGGCCACGCTCAGCGCCAGCAGGCCGCGTTGCAGAATGAAGCGGAGCATGGTTTCAGCGTTTCCACCTGGCCAGGAACAGGCGCTGCATGCCGTCGTCGGCCTGCGGGTAGTCCAGCTCGGGCGACAGCAGGAAGTTCTGCGTGAACTCGTACAGCGGGATCCAGTAGACCTGCTCGTTGATGAGGGTGGTCGCCTGGCGGGCGATCTTCCTGCGCTCGGCCGGCTCGCTGGTGGTCAGCAGGCTGTCGACCAGCTTGTAGAGCTTTGGGTCGTGGTGCCAGTCGCTCGGCGAGCCTTCGCTGAACTGGTTGGGCAGCAGTGCCCCGACGTCGGCGATGCCGACCGAGCCGTTGTTCTCGAAGTAGATGCTGATGCTGTTCTCGGTACGCGCCTTGGCCATGGCCGGCGACTTGACCACCCGCAAGGTGGCCTCCACGCCAACCTGCCGCCACATCTCGACCACGGCTTCCAGCACGTCCTTTTCACGCGAGGCCCACAGCTCGAATTTCAGACCTTTCTCGAAGCCGGCTTCCTTCAGCATTTTCTTCGCGCGTTCGGCGTCGTAGCGGTTGACCGGGATGTCCTGGTCACAGCCGAACTGCACCGGCAGGCAGGGTGTGTAGGCCGGCGCGGCACGGCCCCGTACCAGCTTTCTGGCGATGGCCTCGCGGTCGATGGCCAGGCTCAGCGCCTGCCGCACCTTGACGTTGGTCATCGGCTGGGTCTTGCCCGAGCGGCCGGCGGCATCCAGGATCAGGTAGCCGATGCGCATCGACGGCGACGACAGGAACACGGCCTGCCGGGTACTGGCGATTTCCTCGGCCAGGTCGGTCGGCAGGTTGTAGGCCCAGTGCACGCCGCCCGACATCACCTCGGCGGCCTGCGTGGCGTAGTCGGGGATCACCCGGAACCGCATGCGCGGAATGCTCGGCGTGCCCTTGGGCGACGTCTTGCGGTAACCCGCGTGACGCTCCACCAGCAGCTCGCGCCCCTGCGCGAAAGACACCACCTTGTACGGGCCGGCGCCGACCATTCGCGCGCCCTGCGCCGCCACGTTGATGCCGCCCGGCGACGCCGCGTCGTCGTAGCTGCCGCGCTTGACGATGCGCCCGCCGGTGGCCAGCAGCTGCAGTGCAAGAGGGTTGGGTCCCTTCAGGCGAAAGCGCACCTTGTCGGCTGCCACCTTGTCCACCGCATCGAGCCAGGTCTGGAAACCGTTGGCCTTGGTGGTGGTGTTCTTCGGGTTGAGCAGCACCCTGAAGGTGTAGGCCACGTCGTCTGCGGACAGCGCCGAGCCGTCATGGAAGGTCACGTCGCCGCGCACGGTCACCTCCAGCGTCCTGCCGTCGACCCACTTCGAATCCGCTGCTATCAGCGGCACGGGCTGGCGGGTGGCGGGGTCGATGTAGAACAGCGCATCGTCGATCAGCAGGCTGACGATCTCGTTGTCGCGCGAGGTCGAGTCGAAGTTGTCCAGCGTCAGCAGTTCCCGTGAAAAGGCCGCGACCAGCGTGCCGTCGGCGGGCCTGGCTGCCAGTGCAGCCAGAGGCAAGGCCAGGCCGGCAGCGGTGGCCAGGGCTGCCATGACGGCATTGCGGCGCGAGAGAGGTGCGAGATGCATGGGGGTTCCTGCAATCTTGTGACGTTGGTTGATTGGACTGACTGGTCTGACCAATACTGTCAAAAAAAACCGCCGATGGATGAATTCCAAAGCGGTTGCCGCTTGGCGCCCGGCCTACTGCAAGGGCATTTCCGGCAGCGCCTGGCCGAACCATTTCTGGTACATGCCGTTCAGCTCGCCGTTCTGCTTCTTGGCGGCGATCAACTGGTTGATACGCTCGAGCAGGCGGGGTTCGTTCTTCAGCACGCCGACATAACTCGGTGAAACCTTCATGCGGAACTTCAGCACCGGCGGCACCGGCGGATTGCGCTTGACGGTGGCGGCGATCACCGTGTTGGTCGATGCCGTCAGTTCGATCTGGCCCGACAGCAGCGCCTGCATGGTGGTGGCGGCGTCTTCGAAACGGCGGATGTTGGCGGTGGGCGCCAGCCTGGTGATCTCCAGGTCTTCCAGCGAGCCGCGCGATGCGCCGACCATGCGGCCGGCCAGGTCCTCGGGTTTGCTGACCGGCACCGATGCGGGACCGAACACGCCCGAGAACACGATGGCGTAGGGCATCGAGAAGTCGATGGTCTTTTCGCGATCCGGGCTCTTGCCCAGGCTGGAGATGATCACGTCCACCTTGCCGGTCTGCAGGTAGGGGATCCGGTTGGCGGACGACACCGGCACCAGTTGCAGCGACACGCCCAGGTCCTTGGCCAGCAGGTTGGCCAGGTCGACGTCGTAACCCTGCAGCTGCATGTTGGTGCCCACGGAGCCGAAGGGCGGCGAATCCTGCGGCACCGCGACCCGCAACATGCCCTTGGAACGCACGTCGTCCAGAGTGTCGGCCTGTGCATTCAGTGCGTGCAGGGCGGTCAGCGTCGTGGCGACGACAGCGAGGGTCTTGAAGAAATTCATGGCGTTGGTCCGGGTGGGCAGCGGTGCATCAATGACGTTATTGGTCATACTGGTCTGACCAGTGTATATTGCTTGAGAGCTTATGCAAGTAAAAACCCTCTACCATTATTCGCTGGACCAGCGCCAACCGATACCGCACTGTCTGAGGGAACCGTGCCGAACATCTGCACGTGTGCTGAAGGGCGCACCCACGGCCAAGATCGCCCCCTTGCTAGCCACGCCTTCATGGCCAATCCGGTCGAGGCTTCCATCAACGCCCACCTCATCGAGATGGGAGGCCACCTCATCCTGATCGACACCAGCGCAGGCGCTTTCGTTGGCCCTGGTGCCGGCGGCAAACTGGTCGACAGCCTGCATGCTGCGGACGTGCGCTCAGAGCAGATCGACGAAGTGCTGCTAACCGACATCAACCCCGACCACAGCGGTGGCTTGGTCGACGCCAAGGGCGGCATCGTCTTTCCCAACGCGACGGTTCGCGTTGGCAAGCTCGATATCGTTTCTTCCTCGACCCGGCTAACCAGTACGGCCTCGGCGGCTGCCGCAGCCTCTGCGAGGTCCGAAGATCCGTTTGAGGGTAGATTAACCATGTATGACTCCTTAATCAAAGGTGCCAGTGCCGGGCAGCACGCTTTGATAGCCGATGTAAAATAAGTTAACTGTGGTCAATTCGAGGCTTGCTTTACAAATACTTTTGATACTATTTACTATACATAATCTTTATTGTATCACCTAGCTTTCGGAGTCCATTTCGCCGAGCAGGCGCGGCACACGAGGACGTTGTTGTGGTACCGCCGGTCGGGCCCGCCATTGATCCGCTCGTAGCGCCAGCGCTTGCCTTGCTTCGCATTGCAGACGGCGCACTGACCGGGCCAAAACGCCTTGCCAATGGCCGTAACGAATGCCACCAAGAGTCCGGCCGCGGCAATGGCCCCGAAGCCCCACACGGCCCATGGCGCAGAGTTGTAGAGCATCACACCGCCGACGAGGACGATCAGGAGGTACTGCACCGCTCGGCCCTGTGTAAAACGGGTTCTCTCGACGGGACCCTGGTCGGGTCAGAGGGTCACCGTGTTCGCGGGGAGCCAGCCGGTGTCCTGGTGCTTCATCGCGGCGCCTTCCCAGCCGTTTCGGATGCGGCTGAAAGCGTCGTCCCAGATCCGGTGGCCTCGCGGCTGCTCACCGAAGATCCCCAGGACCAGGCACCCGTACTGCGGAGTGTCAGGGGCCAGGGAGTACACCATGACGAGGTCGCTTACCCGAGAAAAGGAGGGTTCATTGACCCGGGTGGCCCAACTGAGCCGTTCGCGTGCGTCTGTGGGCTCCATGTGGGCATGCCATGCGTGTGCCGGCGCCTCCCAGTTGTTGGAGCGATCTCGGCCGAATATGAGGCTGGTCTGCGTGAAGACGATCCCGTCGGGTCCGACCACCTTCCAGGCCCGGATGTCGTCCGCGAACAAGGCTGAGGTTCGTTCCCAGTCGGCCCCGGCCTCCTGCTTGAACCTGGTCACGACCTGAGGGGCGAGGTGCACCCGCAGGAGAGCCTGCGCTCCTTCGGCAGCGGAGCTCAAGAGTGGGTCAGCTCGAAGTCGGCTTCCAGCTCTGCTGCGTACGCGTCGAAGTCATCGACAGCCCAGACATCGCTGGCGAGAACGCGACGGAGCGCAACCCGGTCTGCGGTTTCCTTGGGGACCTGGGGACGGGGGCCCACTGAGACGGAGGTACGGCTCTGCCCACCCTTCAGCTCAGCAGCGGAGCGACGGGGGTTGCGGGGGGCGGTTTTCGTTGCCATACCAACATTTTGTCCTTATTTGGCAGAACCCGCAATTCGCAGCCCTGCCCTCCCCCTGGCACAGCCTCCAACCTCCTGCAAACCCGTTCTCTGCTCCAGGCTCCATGCGCTACCGAGCCCCCTCGGAGTGGCCAGGAGGCGCAGCCCTGGAGCCCCTTTTGTGGGCACTGCCCTGCCTCACCTCCTGGCCAGCCTAAAAGTTGCGGAATCGCCGCCTTGCCCCTCGATTGACCTTGCAGGGTCCGGGTTCTGGTCATGGGTCCTTTCGTGATGGGCCCGGTGCTTCTGGCTCCCGTGGCTCTCGTGGCTCTCGTGGCTCTCGTGGCGGTCAGGGAACTCGGGGAACTGGGCGAGGTGTCGGGCGCTGGCCGGCTTCTCGCGTCAGGCCGGCATACCAGGCCTTGTAGGGGGTGTTGCCGACCAGGCGCCGGTTGAGGTCCGGCGCGCCGTCGGTCCACCAGACGGGGCCGCGTTCGCCCAGTGCACGTTTGGCCGCATCCACGGCAGCCCGTGCTGTCTTCTCGGCCATCGGGTCGTCGGCCTTGCGGGATGTGGCCACCTGCCGGCGGGCGGCCATCAGCTGGGCCACCCAGAACGCGCGGTCCTCTTCGCTCAAATGCGGGTTGCTGCAGCGCCAGAGCCGGCCCTGCACCACGAAGTAGCGGCCGTCGGGCGTGGTCGGATGGGGTGCTGACACGGGCGGCAAGGTGGACACGGCTGCAGTCTACCGATGCGACCTACGGGGCGGCGTTCCCAGGCCGGGACGACGGCGCAGTTGGGGGGCGGCACGGATCGCTGGCAGATGGAGGAAGGTCGGGAGGTAGAGGGGCGGTGGCCGCGGCAGTGGCCGGGCGTCGCCGACACAGTCGGCCGGGCTGTCGTGCCGTGCATCGAGCCTGAGGTGGCAAGCAGGTCCGAGCCGGCCTGATCCTGGACAGGCGTCGATCATGTCCGACCCGCCGCCTTGATGTTCAGCTTCCGTGCCGCGACTGAATCACCATGGTCGACGCGCTGGCGCGGGCGTAGATCCGCATGTATGCCAATGCGGGCGACCTTGAGCGTCGACTGCGAGACCATGGGCTATTTAGACCTGGTGCCCATCGGCTTCAGCAGGATGGCACCGCACCGCGCAGGTGGTCGAATCTCGACCTCAGTCTGGGCGCATCGATCCGCTGCAGGTGCAAACCTGTTGAGCAGGCGACATGGCAGGAAAGCACGATTCAAGTCTCAGGAGTTCGCATAGATCCGTACCTGGCCGCCACGCGACTTCCTGCGCCAGGAGTTGCTGGATATTGGCCAGGACTTCACATTCGAGACCGTGATGTCGCATGCTCGACTACGATCTCCCTGGGCTTGGCAAGGAACCGCACGTCGGGCTTGCAGTGAGATATCTTTGCATGGCATGCATTCGAGCTCCTCGTAGTGTCCCTCCTTCTCTTGTCACAGACAGGGCCCCCGATGGCTGCGCAGCCCCAGATCCGAAAACTCTCCCGAGCGCACTTCGCCTTCATGCGCTGCCTGGCCCAGGGCCTGGACGAGCGCGACAGCTGGGACCGCTACCTGCGGCTGGAGGGTGAACACACCGACGTGCGCACCGTGCGTCGCACCATCACCTGGATCCGCGACCTGTTCGCAGCCGCTGCCCAGCGCGAGCAGCGGCCGGGTACCGCCCGGCTGGTCCGGATCGACGCCCGGCAGATCGGCACGGCGGCAGCGTTGCCGACGCTCGATGAATTCGCGGAAGCCGAAGGCATGGAGGAATTCTCAGAAGCCGATCAGCCCGAGGCCTATGCCGCGGCTTATCCGGCAGAGGCGGGCGGCGGGGGGAGGGCGGCGCGGCGTGCCCGGCTGATCGACCGGCAACTCAGAGCGCTGCGCTGGCTGGAGCACCTCGTCGCCCAGGCCCCCCAGCCGGCCGACGGTGTGGCCGCCTGGCTGCACCCGGCGCTGGCCGCCCGGCTGGAGCGCGCGGGGGTACCGAACCTTTTCGCGCTGGCCGAACGCATCAACGGCATCGGTGCGCGCTGGTGGCTGAACATCCCCGGGATCGGCCAGAGCAAGGGAGAGCGCATCCTGGAATGGATGCGGGAGAACGAGGCCTCGTTGGGCCTGCGGGTCGGCGAGCATGTGGCGCGCCGACGCAGCGAGCTGACGCCCCAGGCGCTGGCATTCGTGGTGCCGGCGGCGACTGCCGTCGTGCCGTATGAAAAATTCCTAGTGCCCACGGAAATCAACGGCAGCAGGGGCCGCTTCCGCGCGGCCCGGGATCTGTGCCTGCTGGCCGCCGACAACGACCATGCGGCCATCGGCGCCTGGTTGTCGAGCAAGGCCGGCGCCAGCCACGACGGCGAAACCTTGTCCTCGACGCAGCGGGCCTACCGCAAGGAGGCAGAACGGCTGTTGCTGTGGGCGGTGCTGGAGCGGGGCAAGGCCCTGTCTTCCCTGAATGTCGAGGACGTGCAGGCCTTCGTCGCATTCCTGAAATCCCCGCCCGCGCACTGGTGCGGGCCGCGGCACCGCCAATGGTGGTCGGCCATGTGGCGGCCGCTCGGAGGACCGCTCTCGGCGGCCGCTTTGCGCCAGTCGATCACGATCCTGCAGGGGCTCTATGTCTTCCTTACCGGACAGAACTACCTGGTGGGCAATCCGTTCGCGGCGCTGGCCCGGCCGAGGGAAGAGGGCAGGGTGCTGGGCTCGGGGCGGACGCTGAGTTTTGCGCAGTGGGACCTGATCGAACACCGGGTACGGCTGGACCTGGTGTCCGAATCCGCCGCAGTGCGCCGCTGCGCACGGGCCATTGCCTGGCTGTATGCGACCGGCCTGCGCCGGGCCGAGATGACGGCTGCCGTCTGCGGGGACCTGGAACAGGTGGATGTGCGGCGGCCTGACGGACGTTTGACTCCCGGCTGGCTGCTGAGCGTGCGTGGCAAAGGCGGACGGGTTCGGCAGGTGCCGGTGCCGGGTTATCTGGTGGCTGAGCTGTCGGTCGAACTCGGGAGGCGTCTGCAGCCTGTGAATGCGCTGGACGAGCGCAACCGGCAGACCCACGTCCTGGCGGTGTTCGATGAGGAGACCTCGGATCGCACGTCCTGGTCCACCTCGGGGATGTACCAGGCCATCAAACGATTCATGACCAGCTGCGCGGCAGGGCTCGAGCCGAGAGATGCCCAGGCGCTGCGGCGCGCCAGCGTGCACTGGTTGCGGCATTCGCATGGATCACACGCAGTCAACGGGCGGCCGGGGCGGGAAGCAGTGGGTGTGCAGATCGTGCGCAACAACCTGGGGCATGCGTCAATCTCGACGACGTCGGGGTATATGAGCACCGAGCGGGATCAGCGGGTGCAGGCGATGGAAGGGTTCTGGGGCGATGCCGGTGGAAGCGCGAAGCGCTAGATAAAGCGTCCGGGCAACTGCGAAGCCCCCTATCGACCTGGCTGGCGTTCATTGGTGGCCTCGACAGCAGCCGGAGTGACCTTAACTGAGCGCCGACAATCGGGGCCCTCCCAGGCCTCGTTTTCCTGAAAGCTGCTCTATGTGGATGATCGTCGCGTCGCTTCTTTTTGCCGTGATGGGCGTGTGTGTCAAGAAAGGCGCGACCTTCTTCACCAGCGCTGAACTGGTTTTTTGGCGAGGAGTCATCAGCGCTGTGGTGATCGCCGTACTGGCCTGGTCGCAGGGCATCAGCCTGCGCACCAGACACGCCAAGCTGCATGCATCGCGCAGCCTGGTAGGAAGCTTTTCGATGTCCGCCTGGTTCTATGCACTCGCGTACCTGCCGCTGGGCGGAGCCATGACACTCAATTACCTCAGCAGTGTCTGGGTGGCGTTGTTCCAGGTGGGGGCGGGGTTCACGGCCTATGTGACAGGCAACACCAAGGAGGGCGAGAACCGCATGCTGCTGGGCCAGCTGGCCCTCCTTGCGACCGTGGTGGCAGGTTTCGCTGGCGTGGTGATGATCCTCAAGCCAGGCGCCGATCCCAAAGCCATCGCCGCCACGATGTCCGGCGTGCTGTCGGGGTTGTTGGCAGCTTTTGCCTATCTGCAGGTGGTGGCGCTGACCCGTGTCGGTAAGCCGGAAACCCGGGTGGTCTTCTACTACGCCTTGGCCACCGCGCTGGTCGGCGGGCTGTGGATGCTGGTGCACCAGGCTCTTGCACTTGGTTCAGGACCACTTGCCACGGATGTGGCGCTCGACGGTGAACACGCCCGGGTGTAGTCGAGCTTCTCGCTGTCCTCGCCGAAGCGCTTGAGCGCACAGCCACAAGAGCAGACAGTGCTCTCGGGCTCGTGGTTCAGCAGGTATGAGGTAGGGTAGGTGTGGCGGCAGCGGCGCACGACGTGGCTGCTGGCGTTCAGCAGGTCGAGGTGTGAACCGCAGCGACTCCAGTTCGAGCTCGACGGCTGCGATGTCGGCGTCGACCTCTTCATCGAGCAGGCTCTTCTGCTCGGCGTCGAGTTGTTCACTGCGGTCACTGAACTTCCAACGCTTGAGATTGGCAATCTCGTGGGTCAGCTATTCGATACGGGTCGTGCTCCAGAGCAGCTTGCGCTCCTTGGTCTGGAGCTCACTGTCGGAGTACGACAGCCGGGCCATCAACTCATGGGCCAACACCCACAGTTCGGCCTCACCGAGTTGCTGGCGTTGGTCGCTGCTGAGCCTGGGCAACGAGTGTGCCCATCACCGGTCCAGGCGACTACTGGCGCACGCCCAATTGAACAGGCGGGCCGGGTCGTACCGGCTCAGGCAAGGCTGATGCAGCCATGTTCGCCCGGACGCTGCCAGGGCAGGCCGAGTACCAGAGCATCGAGCTGCTCGCAGGTGAGTCCGACCTGTATTCCGAGGGCGTTCGTCATCCAGTTAAAACGACCTTGATGCAGACGGCGGGCACACAGCCAGACGCCGATGCCGTCGTGCACCAGAACCTTCATTTGGGTGGCACGTCGGTTTGCGAAAAGGTAGGCATGGTGAGGCTTGGATGGGTGCAGGAGCACCGTGGGGAGTACCCGTCGCTGTGGCCGGCCATCGAGTCCATCGCACCCAAGATTGGTTCTTTGCCGCAGACGCTGCACGAGTGGGGCAAACGCGTGGAAGCCGGCCAGCCACGCGTTGGTGTCATTGACCGCAGCTTGAAGGATCTAGTTTAGCAACGAGTTCAACATCCTCAAAAGTATCGCAGTTGGCGCTTGGCGCCAGGGTGGCTGCTGACTATGCGGGTATTGCGGGAGGATTCAGAAAGTGCAATTTTCGGTGCATCAGGTGGACGAACTAGAAGCTGAGCTGAATTGCCTGCGTCGGATTATCAATTAGTGCACCTCGAATCGGATTGGATGTTAACCGTAAGGAGTAGTCTAAGCTACCACATGGTCGCCTAGTCGATCGCCGGACGACGGACGAAGCATGAATAGACGCAGCAACGCATCAATTCCGCGGCGCTAGATGAAGGTAGAACGGCAGCCAGCGATCTTCTACCTTCTTCCAGACCATGGTGAATTGAAAAGCGCGCTCATCTGAGACTGAACTGAGCGGTCAATGCCTCCATATCGAACTCCTGCAACTACCGCTACATCGCCCGAAACGCTCGCTTTCAATTGATTAACGGTAAGGTCGATTTGGACGTCGGACTTGATTATCGTGGTCATATCGCCTGTCGACACATGGGTCGGCTCAGGAAAGGTTGCAGAAATCTCGGTGAATCCGTCCGCGGGAATGTAGCGAAGCGCTCCGGCGAGGTCATGCGCATCCATTTTCTGACAAAGTCCAACGACGCTTTTCATTACATCGTCGGATGCAGTTGCACCAGCGCGAACTACGAATGGGGTCAAGGCGATTAAAATCCCGCTGAGGGCCTTTAATTTAATAGCGCTACTCACAAGGGAATGTCCAAGGTGCAACCGGCAATACTTAAGATACGTCGTAGCCGAGAGACTTCAGCGCGGCTAGGCAGGCTTCGTGATCCTGAGCATGACTACCGCCGGAAATTCCCAGCCCGCCAATGACCGTTCCGCTGACGCGGATGGGAGCGCCGCCGCCCACAGGGGTGAGTCGCGGGCGATGACGCAGGTGCCCCACTCCTGGGTCTTCCAGCACTTTCGCCCAGGTGTAGGTGTCGATGCCGAACGTGACGGACGTCCAGGCCTTGTCGATTGCGATGTCGCCGGCGAGAAACGAGCTGCGTTCAGTGCGCTCAAATGCCCGCAGGCTGCCAGCCGGGTCGGTGACGGCGATGGCCGGTTCGAAACCGATTTCCTGGGCTGCAGTACGCGCCGCGTTGATCAGTGCGGCCGTGGCGGCACTTGTAATGGTGGGTGAGTGGACGAATGATTCAGCAGTTGTCATGTTGACCTTCGGGACATTGGAGTACGTCGCGCAAAGCGACGAGGTGGAGAGAGACAAGTTGCGGGATGTTGATCAACGTCGAGCCAATACGACCTTACCGATCATGTCGCCGGCCTCCACAAGGGCGTGGGCTCGCTTGAGGGCCGCGGCGTCGAGGCCATCAATCCGCAATCCGAGCGTTGGCTTGATGTCTCCGCGATCGACCAAGTCGGCAACACGACGTAGCACGGCATGCTGACGAGCCAGCGTGGAGGATCCGAACATAGAACGCGTGAACATCAGCTCCCAGTGGATGGAGATGGACTTGCCCTTAAACGGGCCGATGTTCAGGTTGTCGGGATCGTCGATCAGCGCGAACTTGCCTTCGGGCCGCAGCACCTTGGCGATCTGCGGAACATAGACCGCACTTTGATTGAGGCCGGCCACGTGGCTGACGCTCTCGATGCCGATATCGTTCAGTTGGGGCAACCACGGGCGGCTGTGATCAATCACGTCATGGGCACCGTGCGCCAGCACCCATGTACGCGTCTCGGTCCGGGAGGCGGTGCCGATGACCGTCAGGCCGGTCAGCCGGCGTGCGAGCTGCGTCAGGACAGAGCCGACGCCCCCGGCGGCCCCGGTGACAAGCAGGACACCATCATCGGCCGGGTCGTCGGCGTGCACACGTAGGCGGTCGAATAGCAGCTCCCACGCAGTCAGCGCTGTTAACGGCAGCGATGCTGCCTCGGCAAAATCCAGCGACGCAGGCATCGGTCCGACGATGCGTTCGTCAACGGCTTGCAGTTCACTGTTGCTGCCGGGACGGGTGATGTCGCCGGCATACCAGACGCGGTCTCCCGGTTTGAAGCGGGTCACGGCGGGGCCGACCAATCGAACGATGCCAGCGGCATCCCAACCCAGAATGCGCGGCGCATCCTTGGGCACATCGCCACTGCGACGGATCTTGGTGTCCACCGGGTTGACGGAGACGGCTTTCACCTCGACGAGAAGGTCGTGATCGCGTAATTCAGGTAGCGCCAACTCAACGTCCCGCAGGGAGTCGACATGGTCAATCGGATGGTTCTGGTAAAGGCCAACGGCTTTCATGAGTGTGTATTCAACTGGTTGTGAATGGGGCCGGTACGCGGTTTTGGACGAGGGCCTGTTCCGGGTGTTCACGCAGACAGGAATTTGACTTTTGCCCCGATAAGCCAATTGTGAGTTTCTTGAAATCGAGGAAAAATGCCCACCTCAAGAAAACACTTTCCGCTTTTTTAGGAAAATGATCCGACTCGACGACCTCCAAATATTCGTGCAGACGGTCGATGCTGGCAGCTTCTCGGAGGCTGCTCGACGACTCAATGCAGCGCCCAAGCTTGCAAGCAGCGCCATCAAACGGCTTGAGAAGGAACTGGGGGTCCGGCTTTTCGTGCGTACCACGCGCAGCATGCAGCTGTCAGATGAGGGCGAACGCTATCTACCCCACGCACGAGCGATACTTGGCGCGCTGATACGGGGCGAGCAGGTGCTGGCCGATGACCGCTTGACGTTGTCTGGGCCATTGAAGCTTTCTGCACCATCCGATTTCGGGCGCAACCTACTTTCGCCCTGGCTCGACGAGTTCCAGCACCAGCATCCTGCCCTGTCGCTGCACCTGCGAATTAGCGACCGAGCCGCCGATCTGCTGCGCCAGCCATTGGACGCGGCCATTCGGTATGGGGCATTGGCGGACTCCTCTCTTATCGCCTTGCCCTTGATCGAAGGCAATCGTCGCGCGCTTTGCGCAGCTCCCTCCTATCTTGCGCTTCATGGACGTCCGGGCTCCGTTGATGATCTCAAGAAGCACAACTGCCTGCGCTACGTCTGGAGCGAACAAGTTCATGAACGATGGCGCTTCACACTGCCGGAAGGTGATCGCGTAGTGGCTGTGACTGGCGACCGTATTAGCGACGACGCCGACATCGTGCGACGCTGGGCTGTCGCCGGAGAAGGACTTGTCTACAAGTCTCGGTTAGATCTCACGGAAGACCTAATCTCTGGACGACTGCTCGAAGTGTTTCCTAGCGCTCATTGCGACGCAGCGCCGCTCCATCTAATTTGTACGGATCGCGAAAGATTAACTCCCGCAATCATTCAACTGCGAGATTTCTTGCGTGCATGCTGTAAACGATTGGCGAAAAAGTTAGAGGGCTTGTCGTCGCTGGCGAGCAATTCGCACGGTTGACCACCCCGACCTTGGCAGTCATTGAGGGCGGCAAGTGGGCTTCCCCCAGTTTCCCGGAAACATCGAATGACATGATGTTTTTAGGAGGCAGACATGCCAAGGACGAGAAGAACGTTTACGGACGAGTTCAAGCGGGAAGCAGTGAAGCTGGTCAAGCAACCTAGTGCGATGGTCACGCACATCGCGAGGGACCTCGGCATCGAGCAGAGCGTGCTGCGACGCTGGGTCAGCCAGGAGCACGGCGGTGTCATGGATATGCGGGCCAACAAACCGCTGCGCAGCGAGTCGACCTCTGAGGTCGAGCGCCTTCAACGAGAACTACGCCGGGTCACCACGGAGCGCGACATCCTAAAAAAAGCGCTCGGCTCCTTTGCAAGGGACCCGCAGTGAAGTACGCCTTTATCGTTCGCCATCGGGATGTGTGGACCACACGTGCGATGTGCCGTGCGATGAATGTCTCGGCCAGCGGGTTCTATGAATGGTTCGGCAGGGCTGTCAGTGAGCTTGGCATCAGCTACAGCTGCCAAACCTGCCGACCCTTCGTGCCGGCAGGTGACCAGGTTTACCTTGTCTGCATCACGGAGCGCGTTCAGAACTGAACCCGAACGCAATGGAAGCCTGATATGCCACAGCGACAGGGGCTCTCAATACGTCAGCATCCGGTACTCGGAAAGGCTGGCTGAAGCCGGCATCGAGCCGTCTGTGGGCAGCAAGGGCGACAGTTACGACAACGCCTTGGCCGAGACCATCAATGGGCTTTACAAGGCCGAGCTAATCCATCGCCGAGCGCCCTGGAAGACAAAGGAATCGGTGGAGTTCGCAACGCTCGAATGGGTGTCCTGGTTTAACCACCACCGTCTGCTCGAACCCATCGGGTACATCCCGCCTGCAGAGGCTGAGGCAAACTACTACCGGCAACTCGCCAGTCAAGCCACAGCGGTGGTGGCCGACTTAAACCAAACAGCCTCCGCGAATCCCGGCGCGATTCACTGGCCCAAGTGCGTTTCCACACAGCCTCGGCCCTTAGCCGTCACTCACCTCACGTAGCAGCAGAGAAAACTGCCGCGTCGAATTCGGACAAAAAGTCGGCTCTCAAACGCTCGCGCATGTCCACTACTTTCGAGCCGCCCGCAGCGATCACTGTGACGTCTTCGATGCCGATGGCCCTGAGAATTAACCTCACGTAGGCAGTTGCGATGTCGCGATCCCGAATCGGCGAGCCTTCGGTGTAGACACCCCCCGACGCCATTAGCACTGTGCATTTCTTGCCCCGTACCAGACCTTCACCCGTCATGCCGAGCGTTCGTCCCTTGCGCACGATGTGGTCGACATAGGACTTAAGGTTGGCGGGAATGTTGTAGTTGTACACGGGCGTGCTAATTGCCACGTGATCGGCGGCCAGCAACTCGGCGACGAGTTCGTCGGACAGGCGAAGCGCCTGGCGCATTGCGTCCGTGTGTTTTTCCAACGGCGTCAGGCTGGCACCCAGCCATGGCAGGCTCACATAGGGCAAGTCCATCGTTGCGAGATCGCGCTCGACGACATCGCCTTCCGGATGTGCTGCTTTCCATTTCTCGACAAACGATTTTGCAAGACTACGGGAAATGGCCTTCTAACGGACCAACACGAGCCGAGGCCCGCGTAAGCGACGATCAATTGCGAGAAGGAATCGAAAACGGCCAGTTGCGCCTTCAACGCGAGCGAGGCTGTGATCTGACCCTGTTCTCCCCGATCGCTGGTCTGATGAGCCACCACCTCGGCAATGAACGGACGAGCCTGGAGTGGGCAGAAGTATCCAACGATCTGGTGCATCGGGTCAGCGAGTTGTATCCCGAAAACTTCGCCCCGGTGTGCCTACTGCCCCAGTCCCCCGGCGTGGCGCCTGCCAACAGCGTGGCCGAATTGCGTCGTTGCGTGGAGGAACTGGGCTTCGTCAGATGCAACCTCAACCCCGACCCCTCCGGCGGTTTCTGGACGGGTAAGCCGATGACAGATCGTGAGTGGTATCCGCTCTACGAGGCGTTGGTCGAGCTCGACGTCCCCGCAATGATTCACGTCGCATCTTCGTGCAATGTCTGTTTTCACGGCACAGGAGCGCACTACCTGAATGCGGACACCACTGTCTTCATGCAATTGCTCGAAGGCCGGCTGTTCCAGGACTTTCCGACGCTTCGCATGGTGATTCCGCACGGCGGTGGCGCCGTCCCCTACCACTGGGGACGCTACCGCGGCATGTCCTTAGAAATAGCCGGTCGCCCCTTGGAGGGGCTGTTGGACAACGTGTTTTTTGATACCTGCGTCTATCACCACCCCGGCGTAGACCTGCTTACCCGTGTCGTTCCCACCAATAACGTCCTATTCGGCTCCGAAATGATCGGTGCGGTACGCGGAAGGGACCCGGCAACCGGCCAGTATTTCGACGACACCAAGCGCTACGTAGACGAATGTACTGATCTGTCGATCAACGATCGTTATCAAATTTTCGAGGGCAACGTGCGTCGTGTGTATCCGCGTCTAGATATGCGCTTGCTGGCGCAGGGACGATAGCCCATCGCATACCGATCCGCGGACTCGCCGACGTTTAGCAGGGTTGGGAGACGCCAATCCATTGCACTTTATTGGAGACATCATGAAGAAAATAAACAAACTTTTGGCCGGCGCAGCAGCCGCTCTAGCTTTCATCGCCCTGGTTCCCGGGGTCGCGGTCGCCCAGGCCTATCCGAATAGGGCGATCAAGCTGATCGTGCCTTGGCCCGCCGGAGGGGGCGCAGACTACGTTGCACGCGCTGTCATCGAGGGCATGCGCAAAGACCTGGGCCAACCCATCATCATTGACAACAAGCCCGGCGCCACCGGCCGGATCGGCATCGACGCGGCTCGTTCGGCGCCTGCCGATGGATACACGCTGGTACTGGCGATTTCCAACACCCACGGTGTTGCGCCGGCCCTTTACAAAAATCTTCCCTACGACCCCATCCACGACTTTACCGCCATCGGACTCGCCTCGATTGGACCGTTGGCCTTGGCTGTTAATGGTTCGCTTCCCATCAAGACACAGCCAGAGTTAATCGACTACGCCAAACGTAACCCCGGCAAACTCAACTTCGCGAGCGCAGGTACCGGCAGCGGATCTCATCTCATGGGTGAAATGCTCAAGGCCATGGCCAACATTAACATCGAGCACGTTCCCTACAAAGGCACTGCGCAAGGCGTAAACGATCTGGCAGCGGGCGTGGTTGACATTCTTTTTGAAGGCGCTGCGGTCCGCCCGTTTGTAGCGGACGGCAAGGTACGCGTAATTGCGACAACCGGCGCGCGACGGTGGTCCGCCTATCCGGACACTCCGACTACGGCGGAATTGGGTTTCCCGAAACTGCAAAGTGCGTCCTGGTTCGGATTGATGGGCCCTAAAGGAGTGCCGCAACCGGTCGTCGCACGGTTGAATCACGCGCTTGTTGTGGCGCTCAAAGATCCGGTTGTACAGACCACTCTGAAGAACCAGGGATTCGATGTCGCAACTGTCACTTCGCCTACCGACACGACGAACTTCATTACCAGTGAAATCGCACGTTGGAAAGCGAATATCAAATTGATCAACTACGTGCCGACCGAATGATGGTCGCTCGACCTCCCAACGCTGGATCCAATTAGAGTGGCATGAACAGGCTAGTGTCCGTTTCCCTTCAATCCGTCACTTTTGATCTTTCATGTTGTCAGCGCGCACGCCTTGCAGTGGGTGGTTGGCATAGGACTACGTGATAGCGGGCACTCTCCTAGCCGATTTCACCCAAGTGAGGAGCACCGGCATTCCGCGCCTTTCAATTGGCACAGCCTTGCGTTTGACCACTTCAATCTGTCACCATGCGCGCACTCAACTGCGAGTGGGTGGAGATGGGTCACTTCCAGGCGCTTCCTGACGTTGTTGCGGTCGCAGCCGATCGAGTCGTTGCGATCGTTCGTGTCGATCCTGACAGAAGCGTCGTTGTCAGAGATCTTGCAAACGGAACGTTGAGCGCGACTTCGGCATCAGAGCTCAGTGCGCCGAAGACCGAATCTGTTCCTCGGAGCAATACGCTGCAGCGATCGCTAATTCAACCGATGCGCAGTGGGACCATGCACGACGACGAGAGGCGGCACTAGTCGGGCTTATCGACTCATCGGTTAGCGCCAAATGCGGGATTGGGAGCGGCAGCAGGCCACTGCAAGTCACCTTTATGGTTAATATATTCGTCGGCCTTGCGCGCAGCCACATTTCTGCAAACCGGAGAAGGAATTCTATTGTTCCATCAAACGTCAGCAGCCAAGGGATGACCTGGATCCGAGTAGTTGGTGATTTAGGACATGGATGCACAGGTGTGCAGCACAGTACGTCGGCGGGAAAATGTAGGTGTCCAACTTGTGAGGATCCGACCTTGTTGTTAGGCCGACGTAATAGCATCAATAGCTGTGCTTATGAAATTAATATTGACATTCACTATCCGATGAATCGCATCCAATGTGCAATGGAGCTGGCCGGTCTTTACTAGCGAAATGCCCGAAATTTCCATCTTCCATACTAAGCCAAAATCATCGAAACCCTAACGCAGGATGGCGAACGAAGTGTAATGTCGCCCTCTGCAGGTTCAACAATAGGTCCGAGTGAACTTGGTAAATCCTAAAAGCAGTGCTGTTCAAACACCCCCCGGAAGGGATCGTTGAGAAAATGGAAAGATCAGCTTGAGTGCGAGAATGAGCTGCGGATCCTGATCGTAGGAGGTTGAATCAATTGATTTGGGCCAGTAGCTGCATGTACCCTTTAGGCCCGTGGAGCGCCGAAGTAACGCGACAGCAGCCGCGCGTTGCTGACCATGCTCTGGCCGATGTGTTCGACGGTGGCTACCGCCGGACGCACGATGGGCGAGGTCAGGCACAGGGAGCCGACCACGCCGGCCGGGCCGAACACCGGCGCCGCGATGCCGCGCGCGTCTGGCAGCTTCTCGTTCTCGGTGACGGCCCAGCCGCGCTGGCGAATCCGCTGGATATCGGCCCACACCACCGCCTCGGCCATAGGCGGCGCACCGGTGGCCGGCGACCGGCCCTCGGCGGCGATGACCGAGCGGGCGACTTCATCCGGCAGGAAGGCCAGCACCGCCCGCCCCGACGCGCCCCACACCAGCGAGAGCGGCCGGTGCATGTCGATGCGGTAGGTCAGCCGCTGCCGGCCGTCGGCCCTGCCGGCGAAGCTGAGCGCCTGCTCGGCCGGCAGGTAGACGCCGAACAGCACCGTCTCGTCGAACTCCTCGGCGATGGCCTCGATCAGCGGCTGGGCGATGGCGGCCTTGGATACCGAGCCCATCACCCGCGCCGACACCCGGTAGAAAGCCGGGCCGATGGCGTATTGCCGGCTCTCGGCCGAACTTTCGACGAAGCCTTCCTTCTTCAGCAGGTTCAGCAGCCGGTGCGCGGTCGAGGGCGCCAGGCCCATGGCCTCGGACACATGCTTGACGGTGACGCTGCCGCTGGCGTCGGCCAGCACGCCGAGCAGTTGCAGTGCGCGCCCGACGGTGCCGGAGGTGGTTTCGACGGATGCCGAAGCGGTGGAAAGGTCGGTGTCTGCGCTCATGGAACTCCCTCGTACAAATGGACGGTGCAGGCCCCGTGGTCGAGCCCCGCGATGCCGCCGCCGGTGACGTGGGTGAGGCCCCTGCGGGCGTCCGGCACCTGGCGCTCGCCGGCCTGCCCGGTGAGCTGCCAGTGCATTTCGACCGCCTGGGCCACGCCGCTGGCGCCCACCGGATGCCCCTTCGACAGAAGCCCGCCGCTGGGATTGACCACCACGTCGCCGCCATAAGTGCTGCGGCCGCGCCGCAGGAAGTCGGCCGACTCGCCCGGCCGGCACAGGCCCAGGGCCTCGTAATACACCAGCTCGGCGATGGAGAAAGCGTCGTGCAACTCGATCACGTCCAGGTCACCGGGGCCGAAACCCGCGGCTTCGTATGCATCGCGGGCCGAATCGTAGGTGATCTCGGGCCGCAGCATGTCGCGGAAACCCGCCGTCACCTGCCCGGAATGCAACACCGACGCGGCGATGCGCGTGGCCGGCCGGCCGAGCCTGCGCCGCACCCTGTCGGAAACCACGACCAGCGCCGCCGCGCCGTCGCCGGTCGGGCAGCACTGCAGCAGCGTCAGCGGGTCGCAGATGGGCCGCGACTGCAGCACTTCCTCGACCGTGGTTTCCTTGCGGAACTGGGCATAGGGGTTGCGTGCGCCATGCCGCCGCGCCTTCACGCTGACCGCCGCCAGGTCCGCCGGGCCGGCGTCGCGTTCATGCAGGTAGCGCCGCGCCCGCATGGCGTACAGGGCGGGCATCACCATGCCGCGCTGCACCTCGGGGTCTTCGGTCACCAGCGGCAGGGTGCCGCCGCCGAACTGGGTGAGCTTGTCCACGCCGATGACCAGCACGACGTCGTGGCGGCCGGCCTCGATGTCCTTCCATGCCAGGTGCAGCGCGCTGGCGCCGCCGGAGCAGGCGTTGTCGACGTTGGTGACCGGGATCGAACCGATGCCGATTTCCTTGACGATGCGCTGGCCGGTGAGCATGCCGCCGAAGGCATGGCCGCAGACCACCGCATCCAGTTCAGCGGCGGCGACGCCTGCGTCCGCCAGCGCACCGACCACGGCGGGCAACGCCAGGCCGGCGTAGGTCGATTCGCGGTGCTTGCCCATGGGGATCATCGCGGCCCCGACGATATGGGCGCTCATGCCGTGGCTCCCTGTTCGGCAACCGGCGCGGCGAACCAGGCGCTCTCGTCCGCGCGCAGTTCCACCGCCATGTCGCAGGCCAGCGCGCCGGCATCGCCGCGAATCTCAGCCAGCACTCGGGCGCCGTTGTCGAAATCGACATATCCGATGGTGTAGGGCGTGGGCCGGGTGGACGACACATGCACCGTCGAGAATGAATACAGCCGGCCGAGCGGGCCGAAGCTGCAGGCTTGCAGGTCGCGTGCGCCGCCTTCCAGCGACAGCGTGCGTTCCGGAAAGAACACCGCGCCCGACGGACTGGCGCTGCCGCGCAGCAGCACTTGGCCGTTGCGCACTTCGAACTGCGCCCGGGCCGGCGCCAGGTCGGACAGGGGCTGCATGTGGGCGCCGGGGCCGGCACCGCCGCCGTGGAGGGACTTGTCTTGGGTCATAGAGTGGGGTCCTGCGAGCTTCAGTTGGGTTCGATGCCGGCCGCCTTGACGATATCGGTCCAGCGCTTCCTGTCGGACTTCACCAGTTCGACGAAGGCCGCCGGCGTCTTGCGTTCAGCCGAGGCGCCGAGGTTCCTGTAGGCCTCGACCACCTCAGGATGCGCCAGCGCCTTGTTGGTGGCCTCGTACAGGCGGGCATTGACGGCGGCGGGCGTGCCGCGCGGGGTCACCAGGCCGTACCAGATCGACATCTCGAACGGCACGCCGGATTCGCGCAGCGTCGGCAGGTCGGGCAGCAGCGGAATGCGCCGGTCGGAGGTGACGGCCAGGCCGCGCACCTTGCCGCCCTTGATCTGCGCGGCCGCGGAACCTGCGGTATCGACGGCAAAAGCGATGGTGCCGCTCATCACGTCCACCATCATCGGACCGGCGCCCTTGTAAGGCACATGCGTAGCCTTGAAGCCGCCGGTGGTCAGGAAGGACTGGGTGCAAAGGTGCGACGCCGCGCCAACGCCGGAGGAGCCGTAGTCCAGCTTGCCGGGGTTGTCGCGCAGATAGGCGATGAACTCCCGGGCGTCGGTCGCCGGCAGCGTCTTGCTGGCCACCAGGACGCAGGGGATGGAACCCAGGTAGGCCACGTGGTTGAAGTCGTTCACGAAGTCGTACGGCAGGCTGCGGTAGATGGCGTCGGCGGATCCCAGGGTGACGTTGGACAGCAGCACGGTATAGCCGTCGGGCCGCGCCTTCGCAGCCACCGCCGCGCCGAGCGTGCCGCCGGCACCGCCCCGGTTGTCGACCACCACCGGTTGTCCCAGTTCCTTCGAAAGCCCTTGCGCTACCACCCGTGCCAGCATGTCGGTCGATCCGCCGGGTGCGAAAGGTGCGATCAGCGTGACCGGCCGGTCCGGCCAGGTGTCGGCCATGGCCGGCCAGGCCGAAGCCAGCGCCGTGGCGGCGAGGAGCGCGGCGGCACGACGGCCGAGGCGGGATACGGAAAAAGTCATGGAAGGTCTCCTTTTTTATGAAATCCGGACAGTGCGATCAGGACGCCACGGCGCTCGCCGGCCGTGCCTCGACCCGGCCCATGCCCAGCCATTCGTCCAGCACGGCGGCGGCGTCGGCGCCCAGGCGCGGCGGGTACTGCGCCGGATGCGCCGCCTCGCCGCTGAACTTGATCGGGTTGCCCACCACCTCGATGCGGGTGCCGTCGGCTGCGTCTTCCAGCGCGAGCACCATCTCGCGGCCCGATTCGCGAGCGTCGGCCAAGGCTTCGGGCACGGTCTTGATCAATGCCACCGGCACGCCTTCGGCCTGCAGCGGCGCGATCCAGTCGGCCGCCGGCCGCGCCAGGAACGCGGCTTCGAGCAGCGGCCACAGCGCCTCGCGGTGGGCCAGCCGGTCGCCCGCGGTGGCGAAGCGCCTGTCCTGCGGCAAGCCGGGGCGGTCCAGGGCGCGGCACAGCCCCTGCCACATGCGTTCGGTGTTGGCGGTGACCACCAGTTCGCGTCCGTCGCCGCCCTGGAACGAGCGATAGGTCGGGATCGAATCGTGCCGGGCGCCCTGTGGCTGCGGCACGGTGCCGGCCAACAGCGCATAGGTGCTCTGGTAGGACAGCATGGCCAGCTGGCAGTCGAGCATGGAGATGTCGATGTGCCGGCCGGTGCCCGTGCGTTCGCGGTCGGCCAGCGCGGCGTTGACGGCGATGGCCGCGTACATGCCGGCCACCATGTCGCCGGCCGGAATGCCCAGCCGCACCGCCGGACGGCCGGCCTCGCCCGTCAGGCTCATCACGCCGGACAGGGCCTGCACGATCATGTCGTAGGCCGGCTGGTCGCGCCACGGCCCGGTCTGCCCGAAGCCGCTGATGGACGCCCAGACCAGCCCGGGATGACATGCGCGCAGCTGTTCCGGGTCCAGTCCGATGCGGGCGGCGACACCCGGTCGGTAGTTCTCGACCACCACGTCCGCCGCCGCGACCAGCGAGCGCACCAGCGCCAGGCCGTCGGGCTGCTTCATGTCCACCGCGACGCTGCGCTTGCTGCGGTTGATGCCGAGGAAATAGGCGCTTTCGCCACGCACGAAATGCGGCGGGATGGCGCGGCTGGAATCACCGGTTAGTGGCTCGACCTTGACGACTTCGGCACCTAAATCTGCCAGGATTTGAGTGCAAAAAGGCCCCGACAGGAAGGTCGTTAGGTCAAGAACCCGGTAACCGTGAAGCGGTGCGGATGGCAAAGATAGCGGCAACGAATCTGACATGTTGGCCTTTTTATTCCGATTAACGGAATTTGATTCCACTCAAAGGAAGTTGCTGCATCGTAGTGCTGTTCAGCGCATTTAACGTATTGGTGTTTGCCCTAGTTTGGATCCCGCTTAAAAGACCGATTCGCGCGAGCGGCTTAAGTCGTTTGCGAACCAAAGGTGGTTTCGAAAGGCTCGAAGCTGCAAAGCGCCGGTCGTTAAAAAGTTGGCATGCGGGCGGCAAAGCTTTTGTCCCTAAAACCGCCTGATGTGCGCATCAGCGAGGACGAAATGCGAGCCAACCTCGAAGCCAACCGGCTAGCCGTGCAACGGTTCCTTGGCGTTGACATGACGACCTTCTCGCCTACGCATAAGGCGCCATGGCCCACGTGGGTTACGCACGGCCAAGTCTCCACTTTTGTATGTTCTGAGCGAGGCAGGAATCACCGTCTCAAATGGCCGCCCGGCAGCCTGAGATGAGTTCGCCAAGTTGATGCCCAGCGTCGGATAGGTCGCGGGCGCTCACGAGACCGCCATCTCGCGGTTCAGCCCCCTGTACCCCTTCACCGCACACGCACGGGACGCAGCGGAGACTGCTGTCGCCTATGTGTCGCCCTTGAGCGACCAAGCCTTCAGTACCTTAATTGGCGCAATAGTGGTGCGCCCCTCGGCCGGCGGCCTGGAGCGTCGCGCGGGCGTACTGAAGTTATTGATGGTTCGAGCAAGCAAAAGACTTGGGTTGCTTTATGGCATACCGATTCTTCGACCGCCATAAACGCCCCCTTCCCGATAAACGCCCATTCAGACGACGCCGACGGATACCACCTTCCCAAACGCAGTAGCAATGCTGGACCGCAATGGCGTGATCACATCGGTCTATGCTGCTTGGCGGAACGCTAGGGCGGTGCATCTACTGCAGCGCGGCGATTTCGTTCCAGGAGCTAATTACATCGAGCTTTACGCGTCTGCAAGCTGTGAATCGGGCGAGGCCCCTTTCTTCGAAGGTAATGGCATCGCGGTTTCTTTAAGGGCTGCTCTGTCGGGAGAACTCCAGGACTTCGGATGGAATACGTCAGTGCATTGCTCGGAGGGCCGCGCACGCTCTGCGTGTCAGCCACCTCAATGGATGACGGCGCGTCGACAGGTATAATGATCATGCATGTCGACATCACCGAGAGCCTGACTGCAGAACTGAGCCTGCGTCAAAGCGCCGCGCTCCTCCAGTCGGTCATTGACGGAATACCCGACGCCATCTATGTCATGGACCTCGACAGTCGTTACGTGTTGTGCAACCGCGCCCTGGCCGATTACGCCAAAAGTACTCCGCAGCAGGTGATCGGCTCAGACCACACCGGCCTGTTCGGCAGCATTGACTCGCCGACCTTCAAGCGAATGGAGCAGGATGCCGTCGCCACCCGCACGGTAGTTACCAGCGAGGCGGCGGTGTAGACCGAGGCTGGTGTACGCACCTTTCTCACTACCACCGCGCCGAACCTCGGTGCCGGTGGCGCTGTGGTCGGCGTCATCGCCGTCTGCCATGACATCAGCATTCGCAAGGCCGCGGAGGTAGCGCGCGACGAAGAGCGCCGCGCTCTACGTACATTGATCGATGCCTTGCCCGACCTGATCTACACCACGGACATGGACGGAAGGTACGTCGTCACCAACCGCGCCGCACGAATGCGATTCGGAGGTCGCAGCCATGCTCAGATGGTCGGACGCACACGTGACGAGCTGGAGCCTTAGGCCGCGTCGATCTTGGCACGTGACGACGACAGCCGATTACTCGCCGGCTACCAGGTGCTTGACCGGATCGAATCCGGTGCGGAGCCGCTAGGCCAGCGTCAGTGGTGGTTGGTGATCAGGTGCCCTTGCGCAATCCGGCTGGAGAGGTCACAGGGCTGGTGGGTATCGAGCGCGACATCACCGCCCTGCGCGCCGACCAAGAAGCCTTCAGCCTCAACGCCGAGCTGGAAGCCCGGGTCACCGCCCGCACCGCTCAATTCGACACGGCACGCGACGAGGCCGAACAGGCCAACCGCGCCAAATCAGTTTTCCTGGCAACCATAAGTCACGAGATCCGCACGTCGATGAACGGGGTTATCGGCATGCTCGACGTGCTCCATCAAACCAGCGTGCAGGGCCAACAGGTGGAGATGGTCGACCTGATCTCGGAATCAGCCTTTTCGTTGCTGGCGATCATTGATGATATCTTGGATTTTTTGAAGATGGAAGCCGGCAAGCTGTCGGTGGAACGGGTGCCGATGGTGCTGCGCACGGTGGTCGAGAAGGCCTGCGTCATGCTGGATGACATCGCTCTAAAACGGGGCGTGCGGCTGACCGTG
Source organism: Xylophilus sp. PBN-3R (assembly GCF_057747805.1). NCBI lineage: Bacteria > Pseudomonadati > Pseudomonadota > Betaproteobacteria > Burkholderiales > Xylophilus > Xylophilus sp. PBN-3R. The sequence goes on along the minus strand of NZ_JBYLEE010000002.1, from coordinate 119,727 downwards.
TTCGTGGACCCGGCCATACCCCTGCGGCTGATGGGCGACGCCGGCCGGCTGCGCCAGCTGCTGGTCAACCTGACCACCAACGCCATCAAGTTCTCGGGTGATCGCGCCTTCCCGGGGCTTGTCAGCGTGCGGGTGCTTCTGAAAGCGTTGCGGCCTGGCGTAGCGACTGTGGCGATCGTGCTAACCGACAACGGCATCGGCATGGACCAGGAAACGCAGTCGCCCCTTTTCCAGCCCTTCACCCAAGCCGACGCCACCACCACCCGGCGCTTCGGCGGTACCGGCCTCGGCCTGGTCATCTCAGGCATGCTTGTCGACCTCATGGGCGGCACGATCGATGCGCAGAGCCGGCCCGGCCAAGGCTCCACATTTACCGTGCCGCTCCAACTGGACCTCGCGCACTCACCGGGCTTGCCGGCCGATTCGCCAACCTACCTTAAAACGGGTCACTACTGCGTTGTGGGCACCGAGCAACCCCTGGCAGGCGACATCGCTGCGATGCTTGCTGGGCCCGAAAGTTTAGTACTGCAGGCCGCCAATACCGCGGTTTTAGTCAGTGGGCCGGGGGCCTCGGGTGGCTGGACTTGGGTGGTACTGCCCGACGTTGCCGAAAGGGCGCCGGCCGAGCTCGCCAATTTGCACCGCGACCTGCGCGCTGCTGGAACGGCCACCCGTTACATCACCCTGGGCTAGGGTAAACGCCGCCATCCGCGCATCGAGGCTCCCGATCTCGTGCAGCTCGATGCCGACAACTTGAGCTTGCGCGCGCTGCACCAAGCGCTGGCTGCAGTCATTTCGGGCACCGTGACCACACGCCAGCCCATGACTTCCAGCCCAGCGCCCACGGGCCAGCCCTGTCGCGCGTGGAAGCCAGCCGCCAAGGGCGGTTGATACTGGTAGCCGAAGACAACGAGACCAACCGGCGGGTGATCCAACAGCAGATCCGGCTGAGCGGCCATGCAGCGATTTCGTCTCCAATGGCCAGGAGGCGCTGGAGCGCTGGCGCACCCGCGACTACGCGCTGATCCTTACCGACCTGAACATGCCGGTGATGGACGGTTATGCCCTGGCCCGCGCGGTGCGTGAGGCTGAAGCCGGCAGGGACGAGAAGCCCGGCTTTGCGAAGCGAGACCGGCTGCGTATAGATCGTGTGGGGCACGCGTCGATTTCGACGACAGCGGAGCGCGTGCAGCCGATGAAAAGGTGCTGGCACAGCCCGGCCGAATAGCCAATCAAGCAACGAACAGCCGCTTTCGTCCCATTTTGCCGTCCGATTTTTACTCTGCCCGACTAGGATATTTAACAACTCACCGTCTTCGGCTAGGCGACTTGTGACATCCGTGGGGCGGCGAGCAGTGCCAGCAGCGGTCTCACATCGTCATAGGTATCTATGGCGCCAGCGTACTCCTTCGCCTGTTTGATATCTTTGTACGACAGGCAATCCGCGACCACATTTCCAAACTTTTGCTCCACTACGCCAACCGATAGCGGGTTTTCGGGGCTGCCGCGTCGATTTAGTATCTCCAGGTTGAAGCGTCGCCCGTCCTTGCTGTGGACCTGCACGTACGCCGCATGCCGAAAAGCCGGTCCCATGGCATCGATCGCAGCATCTTCCCGCGCCGATATGCGTTTGATGAAGTCGAGGATGGCGGGGTCCGCCAGCCGGCTTTCCTGGTATTGCGCAACAAATGCCACACCATCGATCGCCATCACCGCCAAACCGTAATAGAGATTCATCTGCGCCGCGGTGACCCCCTGCACAAGGTAGGGCCAGGCGCAATGCACATAGGTCATATGGCTCACGGCCACATCGACAGAAACGATGTCGTCCGCAATCAGGCCGTTTTCATCCATCAATTGACGCAGGGCGTCCATCGCCGCGTGGATGCTGGTCACGCTGGCGTGGGGTTTGTAGCCGACCTTTGCGGCTTCCCATTCGTGGCCCAGTCCTTCCGTCAGCCTCGCCAGATCGGGTTTGTCGCTGTAGCTGCCGAGGTAGCCGCCGTAGGGTGCCTCCAGTACATCGAGAATGCCGGTGAACCCCTTGCTGGCCAGTTGCGCTGCATAGACGCCGCTCTGCGCGGCGCGGCCAGCGTGAAAACGCTTGACCATCGCGCCTTCCTGCGCGGCCATCAGCCCGCCGGCCTGGGATCCGGCGATGCCGAACGCATGCTGCATCTGAATCGGGTTCAGGCCGAGCATCCAGCCGGCAGTTGCCGTTGCCACGAACACGCCCGATGTCCCCTGCGGATGGAATCCCCTAAAGAAAAGTGATGTGGTGGCTGCATTTCCCACCCGGCAGCCGATCTCGTATCCGCATGCCAGCGCCGTCAGGAGGTCGCGGCCGCTGCAGGGCCGTCCGTCGGCGCGGGCTTCTGCAAAAGCCGCGGCCACCGGCAATGCGATGGAGCCGGCGTGAAGGATGGACTCCTTGTGGATGTCGTCCAGTTCGAAGGCATGGCCCGCCGTGCCGTTGACCATCGCCGCGCCAGCGATGGATGTCCGGGCGCCGGTACCGAAAATCGACGCCACCGGACGTGCTCCTTCAAGCTCGACCATGGCGCGTACCCGGGCCGTCCACGGCAACGTCATGCCGTGCAGGCAGCAGCCCATGCTGTCGAGAAGGCTGGTTTTCATGCGTTCGACGACGACCGACGGTAGGTCTTCATGACGCATCTCGGCGGCGAAACGCGCCAGCGCCGCAGTGGCTCCGGCGTTCGTTGCAGGGGGTGGGGTATCGGTCATCGAATCATGGATTCAAGGGTCGGTGCGGACTCTCATGTGCAGCCGGACGTGACAGGATCGGTGCCCCTCACAACGGCAATCACAGCTACGGTCGACATGGATCTCAAGCAACTGCGTTATTTCGTCATGGTGGCCGAGGAGCTCAACTTCAGCCGGGCCGCCACCCGGCTGCACATGTCGCAACCACCGCTGTCGCAGCAGATCAAGGCCCTGGAAGAAGAAATGGGTGTGTCTCTGCTGCACCGCAATCCACGCGGCGTGCGACTCACCGACGCCGGCACGGTCTTCCTGCGCGAATGCCGGTTGCTGCTCGACCAGTTCCGTTCCGCGGTGCACTCGACGGTACGCGCGAGCCAGAACAACGCCGGAACCATCCGGCTGGGTGTTGCGACCTCCGGCCTGTTCAGCGTGTTGCCCACCCTGATGGACCTGCTGCGGGCGGACTTTCCGCATGTCGAGGTGCTGGTCCGCGACATGCAGTCGGACGACCAGGTGCAGGCGGTGGCCCAGGGCGCCCTGGACCTGGGCATCGTGCACGTCAAGCCGGAACGCATGAATGTCGGCCGGCATGAACTGTTCCGCGAACCGCTGGCGCTGGTGTTGCCGCACGACCATCGGCATGCGGCCGGCGCGATGCCCGGGCTGAACGAATTTGCGGAAGAGTCCATGGTCGCCCTTTCACGGGAACACGCGCCTACCGTGTTCGACGCCATGATCGCCTGCTGCTCCGAAGCGGGTTTCAGCCCCAACATCCGTCACACCGCCCGCAACCCGTTCACCATTTTCCAGATGGTGCGCAGCGGTTTCGGCATCGCGCTGGTGCCGAACTCCTACCGCCAGGGCGGCTATCCCGGCGTGGTATTCCGTGATCTCGATCGCAGCGCAGGCCAGGTACGGCTGGAGGTCATCTGGAGCGAACGCAATGCTTCGGAGCTGACGCAGAAAATCGTTCATGAGCTGCTGCCGCGGCTGGCCGCGGCCCTCGTGTGACGGCGTGGTTCAGTTGGTTCAGTGGGGCTGCAGGCTCACCCGGCCATCGACCAGGTTGATCATGGCGGGGTGGTAATTCTTCGAGAAACCCGCGGCCTGCGTCTTGCGCAGCAGGTCGCAGGTGTATTGCGCGATATGCGGCTCGAAGTCGCCCTCGGCTGCCAGCGCCAGTGCCAGGGAAGCGTCCTTGATGGCGTAGTCGACCGGGAAGACCTTTTCCGGAAAGCTGTCGGGCACGAGTGACTTCATGCCGTGGTTGCGCAGTACGAAGCTGTCGGCCGAGCCTTGCGACAGGGCGGTGAAAAGCTCCTTGCCGTCCATGCCGGCACGCCGCCCGATGGTCAGCACCTCCGACAAGGCATTGACCGTCATGAACACCATGATGTTGTTCAATATCTTGACGATCTGGCCGCAGCCGGTGGGGCCGCAGTGCAGCACGTCGCTGCCCATGCATTGGAGGAAAGGCAACAGCGACTCGAACTGCTCGGCGGTGCTGCCGACGGTGATGAACAACGTGCCCTTGATCGCCGCCTCGGCGGTGCGGGCGACCGGGGCATCGATGAACTCGATGCCGGCGGCGGCCAGTTTTTGTGCCAGCGCCCGGCTGCGAGCCACTTCGCTGGTACTCATGTCGACGATGGTCTTCGGGGCGGGCGATGCGGCCATCAGCGACGCACACACCGTCTCCACCTGGGCGATGGACGGCAGCGAGAGAAACACGATATCGGCCGCCCGCGCGAGCGACTGCAGCGACGTTTCGGCGATGCCGCCCTTGGCCGCGACGCGGCTCACCGCTTCCGGCGACTGGTCGAACACATGGACCGGCAGGCCCGATTTCTGCGCAAGGTTGGCGCACATGTGTTCGCCCATCACGCCGAGTCCGACAAATCCGATGGTCTTGATGGAATTCATGATTTCAGGGTCCTGGAAAATTCTTGGATGGGTGCGTTTGCGTTTATTCGTTCAGCCGGATCTGGGCAGCGGCGACCAGTTCCTTGTCCAGCGCGGTCTCGCGCGCCACGAAAGCAGTGAATTCGGCGGGTGACGAAGCCACCGTCTGGAAGAACATCGACGACAGCTTCTGCACCACGGCCGGTGCCTGCATGACGGTCTTGAGTTCGGTGTTGAGCCGCTCGACGATGTCCTGGGGCGTCCCGGCCGGCGTCCAGATGCCGTACCAGCTCGGCATGTCGAAGCCGGGAAACCCGCTTTCGGCCACGGTCGGCAGGTCGGGCAGGGCCGGCAGGCGCCTGGGTGTGGTGACGGCCAGCGCACGAAGGGTGCCGCCCTTCACCTGCGGATAAGCCGACGCCATCGGCTCGACCATGGCGGCGACATGCATGCCGATCAGGTCGTTGATGGCGGGTGCTCCGCCCTTGTAGGGAACGATGGGCATGTCGACCTTGGCCTTCACCTTGAGCAGTTCGGCGGCCAGGTGGCCGGCCGCACCGTAGGCGGCGGTCGCCCACTGCACCTGGCCCGGCCTTTTGCGGGCGTCGGCGAGCAGTTGCTGCAGGGTCGCATAGGGGCTCTGGGCGGACACGATCACCAGTTGCGGCAGGGCTCCGAGGTAGGTGACCGGGGTGAAATCCTTTTCGGTGTCGTAGGTCGTGGTGCCCACCATGATCATCGGGTTGACCACCTGAAGTGATGCGTTCAGCAGCAGCGTGTAGCCGTCGGCGGCCGAGCGCTTGACATGCTGCGCGCCCAGCACGCTGTTGGCGCCGGGTCGGTTCTCGATGACCACCGGCTGGCCGAGCTGCGCCTGCAGCTGGGGTGCGATGGTGCGCGCCACCGTGTCCACCGAACCGCCCGGCGGAAACGGCACCACCAGCTTGATCGGCCGGGACGGATAGGTTTGTGCCCAGGCGGGCATGGCGGCGGCGCCGGCCGCCAGCCCGGCACCGGCCAGCAGCAGTGAGCGCCGGCTGGCCGAGGTTCCAGGGAAATTCATTCGCATGGCTGTCTCCTGTTTTGGCTGTGTTCAGCTCTTGATGGCGAAGGGATCGCGCTCGACGTCCGAGTAATCGATCATCACGTTGCGGGTCGTCAGGTACTCCAGCAGCCCGGCTTCGCCGCGCTCCCGCCCGATGCCCGATTCCTTGAAGCCGCCGAACGGCGCCTGCGCGGCCAGTGCCCGGTAGGTGTTGACCCAGACGCTGCCGGCCTGCATCGCGCTGCTGACCCGCATCACCCGCGAGATGTCCCTGGACCAGATGCCGGCGGCCAGGCCGAAACGGCTGTCGTTGGCCATGGCGACAGCCTCGGCCTCGGTGTCGAAGGGAATGATCGCCAGCACCGGGCCGAAAATTTCTTCCTGCGCCAGGTGGCTCCTGTTATCCACTTCGGCGAAGACGGTCGGTTCGACGAAGTAGCCGGTTTCTAGGCCGGGCCCTTGCGCCCGCTTGCCGCCGGTCATCAAGCGTGCACCCGAAGCCCTGGCACCCTCGATGGCCGCCAGGATGCGGAGGAACTGGGGCTCGTTGGCCACGGTGCCCATCTCGGTGCCGGCATCGAGCGGATTGCCCATGCGGATCAATGCCGCGCGTTCCGATACCCGGCGCACCATCTCGTCGTACACGCCGCGCTGCACCAGCAGCCGGGAGCCCGCCACACAGGTCTGTCCGGTGGCACCGAAGATGCCGGCCAGCGCGCCCACCACGGCCTTGTCGAGGTCGGCGTCGTCGAACACGATGTTGGGCGACTTGCCGCCCAGCTCGAGTGTCACCGGCACCAGGCGGCGGCCGGCGGCCGCTGCGATGTGTCGGCCGACGCCGGGGCTGCCGGTGAAACTCACCCGCATCACACCTGGCGCATCGACCAGCGCGCTGCCGGCCTCGGCACCGCCGGTAATCACGTTGAAGACCCCCGGCGGGAAACCCGCCTGTTCGACCAGCGCGGCAAATTCAAGCGTGGAGCACGAGGCGTGTTCCGAAGGCTTCACCACCACGCAATTTCCCGCGGCCAGCGCCGGTGCCAGCTTGTTGGCCAGCAGGGCCAGCGGTGAGTTCCAGGCGGTGATCAAGGCGACCACGCCATAGGGCTCGCGCACCAGGTAGTCCAGCACGTCCTTCTGGTCGACCGGCACTTGCTGGCCGAAAAGCTTGTCGGCATAACCGGCGAAGAAACGCAGTTGCCGGCCGACCCATTTCATCTGCGGAAAGGTCTCGCGGACGATCTTGCCGTTGTCGCTGCTCTCGATGATCGACATGCGTTCGGCGTTCGCCTCGATCAGTTCGGCCAGCTTCAGCATCATTCCGGCGCGGGCAATGCCTGACGTGTGGCGCCATGTCGTGTGGAAGGCCCGCTGGGCGGCAGCGACCGCTGCTTCCACATCGGCGGTGCCGGCATCCGGAATCTCCGCCCACACCTCGCCGGTGTAGGGGTTGACGCTGGGCAGCATGCGGCCCGAGAGGGGCGCGACATATCCGCCGTCGATGTACAGCTGGTGTTTCTTGATCATCCTGTCTCCGTCTCTTTTTTCTTCGGTCCGCCCCAGGCGGTGCAGGGCCGAACTCTAGTAGTGCGATACGCGCACGGTCCAATACGAAAATCGTCTCTCAGCCATTCGAAACACAGAAGGTTTCGGCCGCGCGGTATCCCAGTCGGGCAGACATCGCACCGGCCGCGGCGGCCAGCGCCTTCGGCACCGCGCCGTCCCATCGCGGGTCCAGCCGTTCGGCTTCGCAGGTGGTCGAAAGGGCCAGCACCATCCGGCCGTCCGCGCCATACACAGGTGCGCTGAAGGCGTTGACCGTCACCTGGTGCCGCTCGGACGGTGCCGCCCCGACGGCCCTGGCGATGCCGTGCTGGCGTGCCTCCTGCAGGCGCACTGCAAAGCGTCCGTCGTCCGGTCGGGCGGCGGCAGCCCGCGTCGCCAGTTCCTGTTCGACCGCCGCATCCACCGTGTTACCCCCCATGAAGGCTGCAAATGAAAGGCCGGTGGCCGACTGAGTGAGACTGACCAGCACGCCGGTCTGCAGGTAGGGGCTGACCGGATGGCTGGACGGCTCCCAGCGCACGATGGTCGGCCCGTGGCTGCCCCATACCGCGAGGCCGACCGTGCGCTGGCCGATCTCCTCGCAGATCTGCGGCAGCGCGGCACTGGCCAGGCGCACCGCCTCCAGCGCCGGCAAGGTGCTGCTGCCGCCCGCGCCACCCGCGCCGACGGCACCGCCCAGGTCGTGGGCGAACGTCACCATGTACCGGCCGTCGCCGAAGGCCAGCGACTTGCGCGGCTGCCGGTCGATGTGTTCGACCCGGCCGATGAAAACGATGTGGTCGCCGCCCGGGTAGGCCGCCACCTTCACGCATTCGAGCGTGGCCGCGCTGCCTTCGATCACCGGCACTCCGCCCAGTCCGGGGCGCACGGATATCCCTGCAAACTTGTCGTCGCCCGATCTGGCGAACCGGTTGGCGATGGGCACCTGGTCGTCGGCCATGATGTTCACCACGAACCGGTCGGAGTCGCGGAAGGCATGGTGGCTGCTCGATGTCAGCGCCTGGCTCCACAGCACCAGCGGCGGATCCAGCGAAACCGAGCTGAATGAATTGGCGGTGACGCCATAGGCCTTGCCTTCGGAATCCAGCGTGGTGACCACGGTGACGCCGGTCGGAAACGCGCCCAGCACCTGGCGCAACTGGCGGCTGTCGAAGTTCATGGCGACACCTTCTCTGATGTTTCCTGCAACCGAGCCGATGCCGATGCCGCGGCCCGGCGATGGGCGATGAGCTGGGCGATGGTGGTGATCACCAGACGGTGCGCCCTTGCGAACTGCAGCAGCCCCGGCCGGCGCAGCACCTCGCCGTTGCCGTCGACCAGTTCACACAACACGCCGCCCGGGGATCGGCCGGCCAGTTGCACCAGGTCGTTTGCCGCCTCGGTATGGCCGGGCCGCTCCAGCACACCGCCCGGCCTTGCCCGCAGCGGGAACACATGGCCGGGCCGCACGAAGTCACCCGCCGACGCCGCCGGATCGGCCAGCGCACGCAGCGTGGCCGCCCGGTCGGTGGCCGATATGCCGGTCGACACGCCGTGGCGCAGGTCCACGCTGACGGTGAAAGCGGTCTCGAAGGATTCGTGGTTGTCGCGCACCATCGGCGGCAGCCACAGGCGGTCCAGCACTTCACCGGGCAAGGCCACGCAGATCAGGCCGCTGGTGTAGCGCAGCATGAAACCGACGGCCTGCGGGGTGATCGCATCGGCCGCGACGATCAGGTCGCCTTCGTTTTCCCGCGACTCGTCGTCCACCACCACCACGAATTCACCGCGGGCGACGGCCGCTATGGCGGCTTCGGCGCTATCGAATCCGGCTGCGTTCTTCAGGCCTTTCGAACGCTCCAACAAGGCAAATAACTGTTGCACGACAACTCCATCGGTCTAGGTGGAGCCAGTGTCGAAGTGGGGCGCCGCATAGACAAATGGCGAAACCCAATGGAGTTATGGGCACGCCCTATAAATCGCCGCGCCGCGATTCATGCGTGCGCTGCGAACGCCATTTATTGGGCTTGGCTATAGGTTCATTGCAGAGCGGAAATTGCGGCAAACAGCACCTGCGGCAAATATCGAAACGCCTGCCGAAGCGGCATGGGACTCCCGCTCCAAACGAAAGCAATTCGATGCAAAAACCAAATCGCCAGATGACGCTGATCGCCTTCATGCAGGCGCAGAACTGCACCAACTACGCCGGCTCGTGGCGCCATCCGTCGAGCATGACGGACTACCTGTCGCCGGAGTATTACCAGCGGGTAGCCCGTACGCTCGAGGAAGGAAAGTTCGACATGGCCTTCTTTGACGACCGGCTGGCCATGCCCGACATCTACGGCAACAGCCACCACGACACGGTGAAATACGGCGTGCGTGCCATCAAGCTGGAGCCGACTTCGGTACTGATGGCGATGGCGATGGTGACCTCGCGCCTCGGCCTCGGCGCCACGTACTCGACCACCTACTACGAACCCTTTCATGTGGCCCGCCTGTTCGCCACGCTCGACCTCCTGACCAAGGGCCGCGTGGCCTGGAACGTGGTCACCTCGATGAACGACTCGGAGGCCGCGAACTTCGGCAAGTCCGAGCATCTGGAACACGACCTGCGTTACGACCGCGCCGACGAATTCATGGAAGTCGTGATGGGCCACTGGGACACCTGGCAGGAAGGCGCATTGCTGGCCGACAAGGAAGCCGGCGTGTTCGCCGACCCGGACAAGGTGCATCGCCTGGACCATGCCGGCGCCTTCTTCAAGTCGCGTGGGCCGCTGTCGGTGCCGCGCTCGCAGCAGGGCCACCCGGTCATCCTGCAGGCGGGGCAGAGCGGGCGCGGGCTGGCCTTCGCCTCCCGCTGGGCCGAACTGGTCTTCGCCAAATACCCCACGCTGGAAAACGGCAAGAAGCAATACAAGGCGCTGAAGGACGGCATCGCCAACGCCGGCCGCGATCCCGCGTCGGTGCGAATCGCACCCGAGCTGAAGATCATCGTGGCCGAGACGGAGAGCCTGGCCCGCGAGAAACGCGACGAGATCGCCAGCATGTCCCGCCCCATCGACGGCCTGACCATGATCGGCGAGACGCTCAACATCGACTTCTCCGGCCGGCCCTACGACGAACCCTTCACCGACGCGGAACTGGCTGCCGTCTCCTGGCAGAGCCTGCGCGACAAGGTCGTGCAGGTCAGCGGCAAGGCCAACCCTTCGGTGCGCGATTTCGTCGAGGCATCGGGTCGGGGCACCCTCAACGACGGCCCGTGTTTCGTCGGCACCGGCAAGCAGGTGGCCGACCAGATGCAGGAATGGTTCGAGAACGCCTGCGACGGTTTCGTGCTGTCCGGCACCACCGTGCCCGGCACCTACGAAGACATCGTGCGGCTGGTGGTGCCCGAACTGCAGAAGCGCGGGCTGTTCCGCAAGGAATACGAGGGCAGCACCCTGCGCGACACCCTGGGTGTTCCGCGGCCGAACGCCGGCGACTGGAAGAAGGTGGCGTGATGGCCAAGAAGACCGTCAGCATGATGTCGGCCAGCGGCATCCTGGGCTACGGCTTTCCGGAGGCCTCGCTGGAGGCCGCCCTGGCCCGCAAGCCCGACATGATCGGCGTGGACGGCGGAAGCTCCGACCCCGGCCCGCATTACCTGGGTTCCGGCAAGACGCTCAATTCGCGGCTGGCCGTGAAACGCGACCTTTCGCTGCTGCTGCGCGGCGCCATCCGCAACGGCATTCCGCTGATGGTGGGCACCTGCGGCGGTGCCGGCGGCGAGCCGCACCTGCAGGCCTGCGCGGACATCATCCGGGAGGTGGCGCGTGAACACGGCCTGAGTTTCGGCATGGCGCTCATCCACTCCGAGCAGGACGCAGGTTTCATCGTCGAGCAGCTCGAAGCCGGCAAGGTGCGTCCCCTGGGAAATGCGCCGCAGATCAGCGCAGCGGATATCCGTGCAGCTGAACGCATCGTCGCAATGATGGGCCCCGAACCCTACCGCGCAGCGCTGGCCGCCGGTGCCCAGGTGATCCTCGGCGGGCGCGGCACCGACCCCGCGCCGTGGGTGGCCCTGGCCATGCACCACGGCCTGCCTCCGGCGCCGGCCTGGTACGCCGGCAAGATGCTGGAGTGCGCCTGCAACGCGGCCATCCCCAAGAAACACGACTGCCTGCTGGTGACCGTGGGCGAGGACTTCGTGGAGGCCGAGCCCCTGAACCCCGAGCTCCGCTGCACACCGCTTTCGGTGGCGGTGCAGGCGCTACATGAAAACGCCAGCCCGGTCATCCGTTACGAACCCGGCGGCATCGTCGACTCGACCGATTGCGTCATCGAGGCCGTGACCGACCGGGTGGTGCGCATCACCGGCATGCGCTGGCAGCCCATGCCGTATTCGATCAAGCTCGAAGGCGCCCGCATGGTGGGCTACAGCGCCACGGCCACCGCCGCCACGCGCGACCCGGGGCTGATCGGGCAGATGGACAGTTTCCTGGACTTCGTGCGTGCTTCCACCGCCACCAAGGTGACCGCCCTGGGCATTTCGCCGGACGACTACCAGCTGGTCATTCGAGCCTACGGGCAGAACGGGGTGATGGGCAGCTGGGAGCCGAGCCGGGACGTGGTGCCGGTCGAGATGGTGCTGATCGCCGAGGTGGTGGCCGTCACGCAGGACACCGCCAACGCCGCGCTTTCGCTGGCCCGGGTGACGCTGCTGCATTCGGACTTCCCGGGCCGCATGTGCCGCGAGGGAAACATGGCTTTCCCGTTTTCGCCCTCGGACATCGAGCGCGGCGCCATCTACGAATTCATGCTCCAGCACGTGGTCGAGATCGACGACCCGCTGCGCATGTTCCCCATCGGCTACGAACAGGTCGGAGACACCGCATGACCCGCCTCAAGGACATCGCCAAGGCCTGCAAGAGCAAGAACGCCGGGCCGTTCCACATCACCCTCGACATCATGTTCGACAAGCCCGAGCTGTTCGAGAAAGTGCGCGCCTCGGGTGTCATCACCGCCGGGCTGATCGCCCGTCTGTACGGCGTGCCGGAGGCTTCGGTGCTGTTCACCGAATACCCGCCCGCGCTGGCCTGGAAGGCGACGATTCCGCGCCGCATCGCCTCGGGTGCGGTGGGCGACACCGACGTGTACGGCGCGCAGCAGCATGCGCCGCTGCTCGATATCGAAGTGCCGGTCTGAGCGGTCCGCCGCCTGAAAAGGAGACAAGAAAATGCCGATCAGCCGCAGAACCTTTTGCACCGCATCGCTGGCCCTGCCCGGTGTGATGGCCGGGCGGGAAGCCGGTGCGCAGGACGTCTATCCGAGCAAGCCGGTGCGCATCATCGTGCCCTTCGCACCGGGCGGGGGCACCGACTTCTCGGCCCGCGTCTTCAGCGCAAGGCTGGGGGAGCGCCTGGGCCAGCCGGTGACGGTCGAAAACCGCCCGGGCGCCGCGTCGACGCTGGGCACCGCCTATGCCGTCAAGTCGCCGCCGGACGGCTACACGCTGCTGGTCATCTCCGGCAGCTACGTGGTCAATCCCAGCCTGTACAAGCTGGGTTTCGATCCGGTGAACGATGTGGAGCCCATCATCCAGTTGACCGAGAGCGGCTATGTGCTGGTGGTCAACCCCAAGGTGCCGGCGCAGAACTTGGCCGAGCTCATCGAGCTGATGCGCCGGCGGCCGGGCGAACTGACCTATGCGTCGAGCGGGCAGGGCGGGCACCTGCAGGTGGTGACCGAATACATGCTGGGGCTGGCCAAGGTGAAGGCCAAACACATTCCGTACCGCGGCACCGGTCCGGGCGTTGCCGACGTGCTGGCCGGCAACGTGGACATGATGTTCGGTGGCACCGAGGCACTGATGCAGTTCGTGGCGGCCGGCAAGCTGAGGGCCATCGCGGTGGGTACGCCGAAGCGGCTTTCGGCGTACCCGGACATCCCGACCGTCGAGGAGGCGGGAGTTCCCGGATACGAAGTCGTCGCCTGGCACGGCATGCTCGCGCCGAAGGGCACCCCGCCGCAGATCGTCGCCACGCTGAACCGGCACATGAACGCGGTGGTGCGCGACAAGGAAATCAACGAGCGCATCGCACCGCAGGGCGTCGACGGTGCGGGCGGCACACCGGAGCAGTTCCGGGCGCTGCTCAAGACCGAGATCGACCGATACGCCGTCGTGGTGCGCGACGCGCGCATCAGGGCCGGCGAATGAACGCAGCCAACTTCTGGGCAATCGAATGAAAAACACACCCGAACTCCACCAATCGACCGGCAACGTGGCAGCTGCGCTCGCCGATTTCGGCCATCGCCTGAAGGCCGCGGACCTGCCGCAGGACGTCTGGAACAAGTCGGTCCACCACATCGTGGATGCCATCGGCCTGGCCTTCGCGTCACAGCATTTCGGATTCGCCGGACCGGGCCTGGCGGGCATCGCCGCCGCCGGCGGCGCGGGCGAGGGCACGGTGGTCGGCAGCAAGCTGAAACTGGCTCCACGGGATGCCGCCGCCGCCAACGGCTACCTGATGCACGGGCTGGATTTCGACGACACCCACCCCGGCGCCATCGTCCACCCCACGGTGGCCTGCCTGCCGGCCGCGCTGGCCGTGGGCGAGGCACAGGACGCGACCTGGGGCGAAGTGGTCGCCGCCTACGTGGCGGGCATGGAAACCTGCATCCGCGTCGGCCGGTCGGTACACGGCGGTTTCCATCACACCGGTTTCCATGCCACCGGCCTGGTGTCGCACTTCAGCGCGGCGGTGGTCGCCGGCAAGCTGATGGGGCTGGATGCCGGCCAGATCGTCGGCGCGCAGGGCATCGCGGCCAGCACGGCGGCGGGTGTGCAGGTCTTCCTGGAAACCGGCGCCTGGACCAAACGCCTGCATCCCGGCTGGGGTGCGCTGGCCGGCATCACGGCCGCCACGCTGGTGAAGCACGGTTTCGATGCACCGCAACGCCCGTACGAAGGCCGCTTCGGTTTCTTCGAGACCCACATGCAGACGCATGCCGGAGATGTCGACGTGACATCCATCGCAGCCGGGCTGGGCGACGAATGGACGCTGCTGGACACCGCCATCAAGCCCTATCCGGTGTGCCATTTCATCCACGGTGCGGCGGAAGCGGCGCTGCAACTGCATGCACAGATCTCGCAGCGAGGCGAGGTCGGACAGATAGCCCGTGTCACCTGCGACCTGCCGGCAGCCACGCTGCACATCGTGGCCGAACCGGCGGATGCCAAACGGGTGCCGCGAACCGACTACGAAGGCAAGTTCAGTGCGCATTTCGTGGTGGCCGCCTGCCTGCTGCGCGGCCGTTTCGGGCTGGCCGAACTCGACGATACGAGCCTGGCGGATCCGGAAATCCTGGCGCTGTGCCAGCGCATCGATTGCGTGGAGGAGGTCGGGTCGGCTTTCCCGAAGCACTTCTCCGGGGCGGTGTCGGTCACGCTGGCGTCCGGCGAAACGCTGAGCCGGCGCATTCCGGTGAACCTGGGCAGCGGCGAGCGTGCCTTGTCGCGTGAGGACATCGTGGCCAAGTTCCGTGGCACGGCGGGTGTCACCTTGCCGCCCGCGCGGGTCGATGCGGTGCTGGAGGCGCTGCTGTCGGCCTCGCATGACACGCCCGTACGCACGATTACCGCCGCGCTGGGCAGCTAGTCAAGCGTGAAAACGACGCCCTCGGGCGTCGTGTCGATGCCTTTGCCTGGCTTAAGCTCAAAAGCCAAGTTCCACAGGCCCGCATCCTGAGTACCGTGAGCACCTTGAGCCCCCATCCGCAATTGCGTTTTCATCTTCCCGAACTGGAAACCTTTCTGGTGGTACTGGAAGAGCGCAGTTTCAGCCGGGCGGCCGAACGGCTCTGCATCTCGCAGCCCTCGGTTTCGAACCGGGTGAAGCGGCTCGAAAACGTGCTGCGGGTCAAACTCATCACCCGCACCACCCGCAGCGTGGAAGCCACTGCCGATGGCAACCTGCTGCGCGCCGCGTCCGAAGAGGCGCTGGCCGGCCTGTACGGGGTGCTGCAGCAGTTTCGCGACCGCTCGGAAGAAGCCCGCAACCGGGTGGTCATCGCGGCCACGCCGATGATCGCGGCCACCTTCATGCCGCAGATCATCCATTCGTATGTCGAGACATTTCCCGATGTCCAGGTGGTGCTGCGCGACATGCCCTTCGATGCCTTGCTGAAGACCATCGGCGAAGGTACGGCCGACATCGGCGTGACGGCGCTCGACGGTGACTATGACAACCTGCTGTTCCAGCCTCTTTCGGAAGAGCCGGTGGTGCTGGTGGTGAATGCACGCCATCCCCTGGCCCGCGAAAAGGAAGCGACGCTGGAAATGGTGCTTCCCTACCGGATGATTTTTTTAGAGCGATACACGGTGCTCCGCTACCGGCTGGCAGAAGCTTTTTCGCAATACGGCGCGGCGCTGGAGGCCGGCACGGCGGCCACCCTGCCGGTGCTGATGGGAATGATCGACACCGGCACCTGCGTCACCTTCCTGCCGCGTTCGATGGCGCAGACGAATGCCCGCCAGTCGCGCGCCATCCTGGAGCTATCCGATTTCCATGCCGTGCGCAGCTACGGCAGCATCGTCTCGCGCAAGGCGGTGCTGACCACGGCGGTACAGAGCTTTCGCGAGCATCTGCACCGCGATTTCCAGCCGCTGTTCTGACGCATCCATAGCCGGGCTTGCCAGGCGGCCGTGCCGTTTATCAGCGGCCTGAATAAGTGCATACGCATTGCCCATTTTTGTTCACCGGGCCTGCGGAACAGAATCATTTTGCCGACCGCGCCAGACGCCCCAAAGGGTCTCGGACGGCTCCATCTTTCTATCCGGAGACACAATGAACAAAGCCTTTCTCGCCTGCTGCGTCGCCCTGCCTTTCGCCCTGCAGGCCCAGCAAGCCGCCGCACAGGAGACGCTCAAGATCGGCGCCATCGTCACCCTGTCCGGCCCGGGCGCGGCCTGGGGCCAAGCCATGAAAAACGCCGCCGAACTGGCTGCCGACAAGGTCAACGGCGCTGGCGGCCTGGAGGTCGCGGGCAAGAAATACAGGGTGCAGGTAGTGGCCTACGACGACCGCTACCAAGCAGGCGAGGCCGTGACGGTCGCCAATCGCCTGGTGTTCGAGGACAAGGTGAAATTCATCATCGGCCCGACCGGATCCGCCCCCACGCTGGCGGTGCAGCCCACCACCGAAAAGAATGGGGTGATTACCAGCACGCTGGGTTTTACCGACAAGGCCCTGTCGGCAGCCAAGCCGCTGAGCTTTCGCCCGGTCATCACCACCATGGAATTCGCCGAGCCGCAGATCGCCTGGATGATCAGGAACCAGGGCGTCAAAAAAGCCGGCGGTTTGTTCCCCAACGACGAGTCCGGCCAGGTCATCGCACGCGACCTGGACGCGGCCTACAAACGCCACGGCGGTGAGCTGGCGGCCAAGGAATTCTTCGAACGCGACCGGGTCGACTTCACCCCGCTGCTGACCCGCATGCTGGCACGCGGCATCGACACCATCGAGCTAGACGGCAACTCGCCGGCCACTGCCGGCCTGATCGCCAAGCAGTCTAGGGAGCTGGGCTTCAAGGGCAAGATCGTCCGCACTGGCGGGCCCGCCACCGCCGAGCTGGTGGCGGTGGCCGGCAAGGATGCGTCGGACGGCATGATCGTCCATGCGGCCATCGACCCCAACATGCCGAGTACCAAGGCCTACCTGGACCAGTACGTCGCCAAGTACAAGGTGGCGCCCAACGGCTTCAGCCCGGCCTTCTACGACTTCACGACCATGATGTTCGAAGCCATGCGCCGCGCCGGCACCACCACCGACGCCGCCAGGGTGGCGGGCGAGCTGGAGAAGATGAAGGACTACCCCGGCGTGCTGGGCCAGCTCAACTGGACCGGCAAGGCCAGCTACGGCATCGACCGCCAGATGGCCGTGCCGTTCTACGTGGCGGAGATCAGGGGCGGGGCCGAGACCATCCTGGCCCGCTGCACCGTGGCCGACGGCTGCAAGTAAGACCGGGCAAAACCAATGGACTGGTATCTGTTGCTGGGTCAGGCCACGGTCAACGGCCTGGTGGTCGGCCTGCTGTACCTGCTGATGGCCGTGGGTTTCACCCTGGTCTTCGGCGTTATGCGCATGGTGAACTTCGCCCACGGCGAGTTCTACATGCTCGGCGCCTTCTGCGCCTACTACCTCACCGTGAAGCTGGGGCTGCCCTTCCTGCTGGCGGTGGCGGCGAGTTTCGTCATCGTGGGCGCCGGCGGCTGCCTGGTCGAGGCGGTGATCCTCAAGCCTTTCCGCAAGGACGAACTGAACGGAATGATCGTCACCATCGGCCTGGCGCTGATCGTGCAGAACCTCGCGCTCATCACCTTCGGACCCGATCCGGTCGCCATGCCGGCCATCGCCGAAGGGTCGTCGCGGCTGCTGGGGGTGAACGTGGCGAATTCCCGGCTCTACGTGGTCGGCAGCGCGGTGCTGGTGCTGTTGCTGCTGTATGGCTTTCTCAAGCATTCCCGGGGCGGCCGCGGCCTGCGTGCGGTGGTGGAAGATGCCCAGACCGCTTCCATCCAGGGGGTGCGTGCGCGGCTGTACTACCCGCTGGGTTTCGGCATCGGCGTGGGCCTGGCGGCCATCGGCGGCGCGTTGATGGCACCGCTGTTCTCGGTATCGCCTTTCATGGGCCACGCGCCGCTGCTCAAGGCCTTCATGGTGGTGATCCTGGGCGGGCTCGGCAGCATTCCCGGTGCGGCCGTGGCAGGGCTGTTGCTGGGCCTGCTCGAAAGCTATTCGTCCCTGTTCCTGAGTTCGAGCACCGCCGACATGATGCTTTTCGTCCTGGTGGTGCTGGGCATGCTGGCCTTTCCGCGTGGCGTGATCGGCCGGGGAGAGGCCTGAGATGAACACCACGATCCTCAAACCCCACATCGAGAACCTCGGCATGCAAGCCACACACCGGGCCGGGCCCGGCACCCGCGCGCTAAAGATCGTTCTCGGCCTCCTTCTGCTGGCCGCCGCTGCCTGGCCCTGGGTGGGTGGTCAGTTCGTGCTGCACCTGGCGGCGCTGGCCTGCATCAACATCGTCATCGTCAACGGGTTGTCGATCATCGAGCGTTCAGGGCAACTGTCGTTCGGGCATTCGGCACCGGTCGCCATGGGCGCTTACGGCTCGGTGCTGCTGTCCTCGCTGTTCGGCCTGGGCAGCATATCGGCCACCGCACTGGCGCTGGTGGGCAGTGCCCTGGTCTCCGGTGCCATCGGCTGGGTCATCCTGCGGCTGCGCGGCGTGTACTTCGTGCTGGTGACCTTCGCTTTTGCCGAACTGGTGCGGCTGGTGCTGCTGGACGCGGCCCCGGTCACCGGTGGCGCCAACGGCATCGCCAACATCGATCCGCTGGTCATCGCCGGCTTTGCCTTCGACACCCGAGAGCGTTTCTACGGCCTGGCGCTGGTGCTGGCCGCCGGCTCGGTCGGCCTGATGCTGTGCTTGTTCCGCCGACCGCTGGGCCATGCCATCGTGGCGGTGGCGGCCAACCCCGCGCTGGCCGAATCGACCGGGCTCAATGTGAGCCGGCTGCAGCTGGTCGCCTACATCCTGGGCTGCACCCTGGCTAGCCTGGGCGGCGCGCTGACGGCACGCTACATCGGCTTCATTTCACCGGAATCGTTCAACACCGGAACATCGGTGGCTTTCATCACCATGCTGGTGATCGGCGGCCGCAAGTCGCTGTTCGGGCCGATGGTCGGCGCCCTGGTGCTGACGCCGCTGCCCGAACTGTTCAGGGGCGCGGTGCAGACGCAGCAGATCTTCTACGGCGCCGCGCTGATCCTGATCCTGCGTTTCCTGCCCGGCGGCATCGCCGGCCTGTTCAAGCTGCTGAGTCGCAAAGGGGGTGCCGCATGAGCGCGCTCCTGCAAGTGAAGAAACTGACCAAGCAGTTCGGCGGCCTGGCCGCGGTGAAGGACCTTTCCTTCGACGTCCGCCAGGGAGACATCGTCGGCCTGATCGGTCCCAACGGCGCCGGCAAGACCACAGCCTTCAGCACCATCGGCGGCGCGCTGGCAGCGACACGCGGGCAGGTGATCTTTGACGGGGTTGACATCACCGGAAAACGGCCCAGCGCCATCGTGGCGCTGGGGCTGGGTCGCACCTTCCAGTCGACGGTGTCCTTTGCCGAGGAAACCGTGGCCCGCAACATCGAATGCGCACTGCTGTCGCGCATCGCCGGTTCCATGCCGCAACGCCTGATGCGCCGTAGCCGTGCGCTGCTGCCGGCATCCGAGGTGGCGCAGGAGATCGAGCGCATCGTCGACATCGTCAACCTGCAGGCCTGGCGAGACGTGCCGGCCGGTGCGCTGGCCTACGGGCTGCAGAAGAAGCTGGGCATTGCCATCGCGCTGGCGGCGCGGCCTTCGATGCTGCTGATGGACGAGCCCGCCGCCGGCCTCAACCACAAGGAATGCAACGAACTCACCCGGCTGCTACGCAAGCTGCGGGCGGAACACGGCCTGACGGTGCTGCTGGTGGAGCATCACATGGCCATCGTGATGGAAATCTGCCACCACATCGTGGTGATGGTGCAGGGCGAGAAGATTGCCGAAGGCAGCCCCGAAGAGATCCGCGCCAATCCGGCCGTCATGGAAGCCTACCTGGGAGCGCCCGACTATGCGCATGCTTGAAGTGGATCGTGTCAGTGTCCATTACGGACTGATGAAGGCGGTGTCGTCCATCGGCTTTCGGGTCGATAAGGGCGAGGTGGTGGCGCTAATCGGCTCGAACGGCGCCGGCAAGAGCAGCACCCTCAAAGCCATCGCCGGCCTGGTATCGGCGGGACAGGGCAGCATCCACCTGGACGGCCAGCCCATCCAGACGCTGATGCCCGAGCAGCGGGTGCAGCGCGGCATCGCGTTGTCACCCGAGGGGCGGCGCCTGTTCGGCCGGATGACGGTGCTGGAGAACCTGCAGGTCGGCGCGCACACCATCAAGTCGGCCGCCGAGCGCTCGGAGACCCTGCAGTGCATCTACTCGCTGTTTCCGCGGGTGCACGAGCGCCGGGCGCAGCTGGCGGGTTCCTTGTCGGGAGGCGAGCAGCAGATGGTCGCCATCGGACGGGCGCTGATGGCGCGACCCCGCCTGCTGATGCTGGACGAACCGTCGCTGGGCATCGCCCCGAAGGTGGTGGCGGAAATCGCCGATGCGATCCGCAAGCTCAACATCGGCGGCATGTCCATCGTGCTGGTCGAGCAGAACGCGCGGCTGGCACTGCGCCTGGCCCACAACGCCTATGCGCTGGAGAGGGGTGAGGTGGTGAAGTCCGGCAAGGGTGCCGAAATGCTGGACGACCCGTTCGTCCGCAAGGCCTATCTCGGTGTCTGAAGGGGCTTGGACATGAATGCAATCGATACGGCTCCGGACCTCATCCAGGTCGAGCAACGACAGCCGTCA
Source organism: Xylophilus sp. PBN-3R (assembly GCF_057747805.1). NCBI lineage: Bacteria > Pseudomonadati > Pseudomonadota > Betaproteobacteria > Burkholderiales > Xylophilus > Xylophilus sp. PBN-3R. The sequence goes on along the minus strand of NZ_JBYLEE010000002.1, from coordinate 99,080 downwards.
CGCGAATGGCTGGCGGCAGGACAAGAACCGGCCCTGGAGCCCGACCTCCCCATCGTCGATGCCCACCACCATTTTTCGGAGCACTGGGGCGGCTACCTGCCGGACGACCTGTTGAAAGACGGCAGGGGCCACGACATCCGCGCCACCGTGTACGTGCAGTGCGGCTGGAACTACCGCACCGATGGTCCGCAGGCGCTGCGTCCGGTCGGCGAGACCGAGGCGGTCGTGGCCTGCACCCGTGAACCGAACCGGCGGCAATCGCATACTCGGGTGGCGGCGGGCATCGTCGGTTACGCGGATCTGCGACTGGGCGCGGCGGTCGACGAGGTGCTGGCCGCGCAGGTGGCGGCCGGCGAAGGGAAGTTCCGGGGCATTCGCAACAGTGGAGCCTTTCACCCAGCTTTCCGCCACGGGGTGCTGGCCAGACCGATACAGCACCTATATGCCGACCCGGACTTCAGGGCTGGTTATGCCTGCCTGGCGCGGCACGGCCTGTCCTTCGACGCATGGGTCTATCACACGCAGCTGGACGATGTGCTGGCGCTGGCCCGTGCGTTTCCCGAGACGCCATTGATCCTCGATCACATCGGCGGATTGCTGGGCGTTGCCCATTACCGTGACGACCCGCGTGCGGCCATAGGCGAATGGCTGCCCGGCATCGGGGCGCTGGCGGATTGCCCGAATGTTTCGGTCAAGCTAGGCGGTCTGGGGACGGCGGTCTTCGGTTTCGACTTCACCGGAGAAGCGCGGGCGCCGTCATCGGAAAAGCTCGCCAATGCCTGGCGGCCCGCCATCGAGCCGGTGATCGAGCGTTTCGGAGCTGGTCGGTGTTTCTTCGAAAGCAATTTCCCGGTGGACCGCACGGCGGCTTCCTATGGCGTAGTTTGGAATGCCTTTAAACGTCTGGCATCCGGAGCATCTGCTGAAGAAAAGCAGCGGATGTTTCACGATACGGCCTCACGGATCTACCGCCTTGATTCAGGGGGTGAAGGTGCAAGCTGATCCATGCATCGGTAGTCGCGTTGCGTCAGGATGTGGCACAAATTCGAACGGTTTCCGCTTTCGGCTACGGTTCTGCCCCTGTTCAGATGAGCATTAGTATTTTTGTGTTCATGGGTAGCAGGACAAATTCGACGGCTGAAGCGTCCTGAATGCCAAGGCGCCATCTTCGGCCAACGCGTCAAAGCTAAACCTCGTTCTTGTAGCGCGTTAACTATACATAACCTATATTGTATGAAGTGAAAATTTGCCTTGGTTACAGATGCTCTTACACCTCGAGAACAACGCTCGCCGCGGCGGTGGCGTCCAGGCCGGTAAATGTGCCGATGGCAGGCGCAAGCGAGTTCACGCTGCAGGACCTGGCCGGGCTCGGGGGTGCGGTGGGGTCGCCTCGGCGATGCCCTGGCACACCGTGTCTGGGCCGGCTTTTTGAGAGCAGTCAAGGCCATCGCCGAGCCTGGTCGCTTCGATAGGCTGGCCGCGGGGACCCCAGGCGTGAAACTAAATGCGATGTTCGGCCGTGAGCTGTCGACTGAAGACAAGGGCCGGGGACGCCGACTAAACGCTGTTTGCTGCGCCCGTGGATGCACCAGCCGCAGAATGCGGTCATGGCCGTCCATGACGGTTCCATGGCGTGATCGTTGGCGTCGGCCGGGCTGTCTTGCGATGCATCGAACCTGAGGTCTCGACCCTGGAGGGAGTCCAGCTCTGCCGTTGGGCGCATGTCTGCGCCCCCCGAAATCACTAGGAGACCGATAGCGCCTGCGCCCCTGCTGTGCAGTTTTGTAGGTGCGTATTTGCATCGCACAAAGGCTCTCGCCGCGCAGCGTCGCGTCTTCGACACCTCGCTGAGCGCTTGAGACACGGGCCATCAAGAGCGTGCACAGCACGCATGGCAGATGAACGGCTCTTACAGCGAAAACACCGCGCGTTCGGCGTGTTCCGTCTTCCACGTGTACGTTGCCTTCGATTTTTCCGGCACCGCGAAGGGAGGATGCTCGGAGGTTGCCAGCATATAAACTCGAATTCTCGTACTTTGGAGAACGGTACAAAGTTGTTCAAACTGTCGCCAAAGCGTTCGCTGAACAATGCCTCGCCAATGCTCGTGGGGAGTTCCTGATCACCTTGACTGCGGCGCTGCAAGCACTCCGCCTGAGCCTGCAAACAGGTGCGAATGCTGCCCTCCGAAAGCTTAAACCCGTAGATTCGACAACCGAGTTCATCCTTGCCAATGGCAATTGCCAGGGCCAAGGTGCGGTAGTTTGACATGTGGCGAATCAGATCTTGAGCCTCGCGATCAGCAGCATCCATGAGAATCATGTGTGCTGTGGACTCGATGCGGAGCTTCACGCACAGGGCCAACTAGCTGCCGATCTGCACGCGTTCGAACGTCAGACGACCGTCTCCGCTAATAGGGGCCGGGAAGGTAAGAGTGCTTTCAAACCTCGCTGCCAGCAACGGCCCTCCTGCGAAATGCTCGGGCAACATCTGCCGCAGCGGTGACGAGTCAGAGCCGATCCGGCAGATTGGGAAGGTGCGTTCGGCAGGCGCTCCCCCGACGTTGAGGGTATCGCGCAGAGCGGTGGTGCGGGTGCGAAAGAGGGCTTCAGGGTATGCATGACTTGATATCCGAGTGGTTGCAGGCAGATTGCTGCACGAGGTGTAGGCACCCCCCACCGCCTGTAAAGCTGGCCTGTCTTTACCGCTGGATTTTTAGTTCAGCGTCTGTGATAAACGCGGACCACTCCTCCGCAGCCTCAAGTCAAGAACGACTAGAGCATGCCGCTGCGGTCCCTCACGAGCGCGACAGTACCCTTCCTGACGATGTGACCCTATACGCGATTTGACAGGTCAAGCACGGTCATTGTCGGCGTTTGAGCACCTGATCCTGCCGCGTGCGTAAGAAGGCGGCGCAACAGTGGAACGGACCTTTATCACAGCCACGCAGGCGGCGCAGCGTGCGCGCCATGGCGTGGACAACATCGACGCCCAGATCCGCTCGGACGCCAAGTCACACCTGAGCCGAGCTCGCCAGGCGATTGGCTGGGCGATCAGCGATGTCGAGATCTGGTCGACAGAGGCAGCGCACGGCGCTGCGGTCAATGTTCGCATGATGTCTCACCAGTTCCACTCCCTTCGTGTGCAAGCGAGTCGAACATCGACGACTTGCTAACCATCGTTACCGAGTCGATGCCTACAAGATCTGCGACCAGTGGCTCAAGGCAGTCGAGGCATCGTTGAGGGCATCAATCGAGGGCGTGGTGCGGCCGCTGGCCATCACATCGGTACCCCTGCCGCTTAGCGGCCTGTCGCCAGACCTGCCTCAGTGTCCTGCACCGCTCAGCTCTCGCCGGTGCCCAGTCCCGCTGCTACATGAGCTTCTTCTGGGTTTGATGACATGGATGACGACATCCCGTTCTGATACGGATTGCTGCTGCGAGAATCAACTTGCAGGGGTTAGGTCCCGGTGTCTTTCAGCCATGCCTTATGAGCACTCTCGAAGAGGTCAGTCATGGCTGCAATGTCTTTCATCGTCACGTCGGCCTGGGCAAGCACTTTCTCGGCGTCGAAGTTTTCTTTCTCGCCTACTTCAACCAACAGCGCCGCGGTGGACATCACAAACGCATTCCTCCCGGCGAGTGAAAGGACAACGTACGTAGGTGGAATTGCCGACACCTGCCTCAGGGCATCGGCCAAACGAACACATTGCTCCGCCACTGCGGCACATTTGAATTCAATCGAAGGTTTCCCCTTGGATTCCTCTACGTAGGCAGGGCTAAAACGCTCGACAACATCTACTAGCATGCGCAAGCTGATGGGAACCGCCGAGGGTGCGTCAGGGCCCACAGATTCGGCACGCACCTCCTGCCTAGCCGGTCCAGCGGCGTTGGGTTGAGCTTCCTTTTGCGACGTCGGCGCAGTGCGGGTTGGGGAATACACGGGCATACAAGGCCTTTAAGTTGCAGAACGAACAAGGCCGGATGGCCTTGCACTTCGTATAGGGCAACGCGTCGAAGCGTAAACATGGGCTTGATGTTTACCGTCAGCCCTTTGCTCACGATCTTGACCGCAGGGCAATTGCTGTACGTCGGTGCGCGTCCGCATTCGACAGTCAACATGCCACGTTGGCATCAACCTTATCGAGCAAGCGCTTCGAGCGGCTCGATAACTTCAGCCATGAACCGCCGGCCAATGGCTGCGAAGCCTGCGCTGTCTACGCCGATGTAGCTCAGAAGGCCTGCCTCGGCAATAACGGCAGCCTCACGCAAGTCACCCGGGCTGGCCAACAAGGCCCTGATACCGTCACCCGCACGCAGCGCCAGCGCCTTGGCTTCTACAGGAAACCTTGCCTGGAGCGCAGCCCACATACGCGGCGCCCATTCCTCGAACTCTTCTACGCCGCGGTTGCGATCGCGTGTGATCGTCAGTTGGCTGAGTCCGAGTACGCGGCCCAGGTCCTTGTTAGAACGCTTCTGCATCGTTCCGGACATCAACTCGTCCTTGATCTCGGGATGGTGCAGCAGGTTCGCCAGAGCCATCATGGACGGCTGCGCGATGCGCAGGCCCTGGGGCATGGAAATCGGGTCGACCTCTGTCAGGCCCAGAAAGCTGAAGCTACAAATGGCATAGTCGCCTGCGGACGTCGAGATACGATGGTATTGCTTGAACGCCTGCGCGGAGCTCCCCTCGGCCGGGGCTCCAAGCAGTTCAAGAAACCATTCACTGCCCTCGGGCGGGCGCAGCCGAACCATGGGTAACTGGTCGGTTGGATCTGAAGGCTTCCCCGCCTCCGTCCACTGAGGACCCGGCCGCTGCGTCCAGTTTGCAGCGAACAGCTCCTCCGTGACACGTTGTGCGGCTATCACCGCCTTGGCGTGTGGCGAGAACATGCAGTCCACGTCTTTCGTTCGCAAGGTCCTGATGCCGTCTTTGGCGAAGTAGCATCCAGCTGCCAGGCTACCGATGATGATCACATCCTGGCGGCACTGCGAAGGTAGTGCGGCAGCAACCTGTGCCAGCACTTCACTCGGCAACAGGGGTGGCGCCGGCGGATTGATTGCAGGGCGGTTCAAGCCTCGGTCCTACTTGTATTCAGCATGTGCGAAACCATCTCCCGAGCTTCGCGTGTCAGATTCATTTCGATAAGGTCGGCGGTGCACTCCATCTCGGAGGCCCATTGTTGGGGGCCTACCGTGTGCATCAGAAAGCCTGGCTCGTGCGTGATGTGCACGACCAAATGCGCCTTTTCTTTGGGGCCAACTGGCTCCAGGGCTGCATCGAGCTTCTTCACTAAGTCCTTTGGGGGCTGACCATAGACGCTGAGGTCAAGGCGCGGGCTACCCGTGATGTCCAGCTCGGGAAAATAGCACTTCGCACCCAGGACTCCTCCGGCAGCGACCTGTAGCGCTTCCCTTTGCAGCCAGAGCTTTTCCAGCCGCTTGAACATGCTTTCCGGGGAACGGGCGAGCCCGGACGGATCTGCATAGCGCAGCACTTTGCGTTGATGGAGCTGCTTGTCCGCAAGCTGCATCCAAAAGTCCGTGGGCATATGGCTAAGCCGGAACTCGCGTGTGCCTGCCTCGGTTAGTTCCCGATCAGAGAACTCCTTCAAGGCCGCTACCACCGTCGGATAGCTCGCGCCAAAACCGCCTTGTATTTGTTTGGTCGATTCGAACTCCTGCCCGCGCAACCAGCTCACTGCCAGCGCCGCAACCACTGTTTGCTTAGCAACACGGGACGAGCCTGTCTCTCGCTCTACCAACTCGTCGAGCCAAGAAAGGAACGCCGCTTGTGGCTGCAGGGTCATGGCGAGTGGGCCTCGTCGCAGTCGCTCCATCGAGCAGACCTCGATTTTGCTCGCCAGGTTGGGCTTGATCAGCGCTCGAAATCGCTCAAGTTCATTTCGGAGTCGAGCGTCGGACAGTTTTGACTCCACCAGTACGCACAGTACAGAGGCTGCATTTTGCTCCTCGGCCAAGACATAGGTCAGGGCAAGAAGCGAAGCTCGGACGTCGCGGATGTTGCTGCTGCGCTTTATCGCGACCAGCACGTCCCCATGCTCGCCTGACCAGCGGCCATCAAAACTTTGATGACGCTGCGATGCTAGGTAGCTATTCATGATTCAGTTGCCACTTTAACATCAAGGTGGCTACTTCATCAATGCAGTTCAACAACTCGGCTCGTTGCGCATACTTGACCTGTTAGCACGAAGCGTCCAACCCTTTCTGTATACGCAGCTGATGATGTGCAATAGCCCCAGCCGGAGCTGAGGCTAAGCGTTACCTTTTGCCTGTCAATTGGCCCGGAAGCGATTAGGTATCGCCTCCGGATCTCGCCAAGGGACGATAACCGCTACTGAAAAAAAAGGATCGGGCAGTTTACGGCGCTTCTTGCGCTCGGCCCAGCCTGGTTGCTCAAACGGCGTGTAGTCAGAAACGCTTGAGCCAAGATCCCAATACTCCCACTGGTCGCCAAACTGCTCCCAGTTAACCTGAATGTCCAAGAGGACAAAACGATTGCTGCAGATGACTGCCAGCAAGTTCCGGCCTTCCGCCTTTTCACCCCGGAGATCGATAGGCTCCCACCTGGCTGACGGGAAAGACAAGCTAATATGCTTTGTGTAAATGCGGTTGACGTTATGGGAGCGAAGACCGTTTTCGCACATCATGTTGATGTTCATGTAGCCCAACTCCTTGAGCTCGTCCAGGTGGTACTCGAAGTGCTCGGGAAGATGAAGGACCTGGAACTTCAGGAGAAGGCGATCATCGAGAACATCGTTCTTGACCAACTCCTCCAAGAGCGCCGGGTAAGTGGTATTCACCGGGGTGAGCCAGGGGGAGCTCTCGCCATACAGGCTGGAACGGCAAGACTGCGCGATCTGGTGAACGAGCGGCCAAGCGTCGGCCTTCTCGCTGTACATCGCGTCAAAGATGGTGGTGGTTTTGAAGTTGTCGAACATGATGGGGTCCATTGAAACTGTGCACATGCACCCCGGGTATAGGCACGCCACTATCGCACTGCCTTACTAGCGTCTTTACCTTACTGTTCGAACGGGAAGACCTGCGTGGATTGCGATCCAGGAGGCAGCGCTAACGGCCAAGAATTTCAGGCCATGCACGCGCTTGGCTCTATCGCCGAACGCCAACCCGACCTTTGCGTCGGGGCGCTGAAGACCTCTGCCGTTTGTGGTGCCCGACGGAGGCATCGACGACAGACAAGCAATAGAGAGTCGCGTTGAGTTGCCCGTCACCGGGCAACCATGCACCGTGCCTGCCCCGACGTCGAATGCCGGATTTGCACCTTGGCCTTAAATTGGTTCTGGTTAGCCAACTTCGGTTCAGTGATGAGCGACTGCGTGCAGGAGATTGGTTGACGATCGTCGAATTTTGCACATAATGCATTGACGAATTCGCCATACTGCACAAATATGCACGCAACACAGTCCCATGCCGGCAGCCTCCCCGAAGCCCTCAAGGTCGAGTACCTTGAAATGGTTGCCTCATGGTTCTTGGACGAATGGCGGGCGACCGAGGATGATCTGGCCCGAGAGACCGACACGTCGTACACACGGGGTACCGCCCGTTTCGGCCGTCAGAAGCAGCGCATCACCCTCGAATACTTGTCGGGCCGCCACCGTTGGCTCCGCGTCGAGAACAACAGCCTCGACATTGTTTTCTCGATCTGCAACATCCCCTTCCGATTCAGCAATGACTGTGCGGACGCTCCCCGCAAGCGAGCTGTTTTGCAGCCCCATCTTTTCCAGATCCCCTTGCTTGAGGAAGCCGCACCGGACGAGGCAGCGCGTTTCGTGTTCGTGATTGACCGTGGAATGGATGAATCCAGTGATCCGCGGGTGGTGGTCCTAGGGTTTACCCAATCCGGCGAAGAGGCGTGCCGGTGGACCTCCGGTTCGGTGTTTCGCAGACTTGGCGATGCGCAGGCCACACTGCCCGTGGCCATTGATGTGCCCAAGCCCGCGATCAAACCGAAGTTACGTGACCTCGGAAGCGGGAGTGCTGGTGCCATGGCAGGAGCATGAGCCCGGTACTCTCTACAAACGTGCGTCTCGCGCGTCTTTTCAACGGCTTATCGCTGGCAGAGCTCGGCGAAATCCTCGGCAAATCCAAGCAGTACCTGAGTCGAATCGAGACCGGTGCCGAGCCTGTGTCCGCAGCTTTAGAGCAGGGCCTGGTCGATCATCTGGGCATCCTGCCGGAATTCCTCCGCCATGTGGACCCGATGCCGTTGATGGACGAGCAATGCCATTTCCGCAAGCAACTGACCACGAAAGTGGCACTACGCCAGTACGCGCGGGCGCGCGGAGAAATGCTCAAGCGCCTTGTGTGTGTACTCGATGACCATCTCGACTTGCCTGAGTACCGCATAAAGGAAGCGGACTCCTCGAGCGACGAAGCCATTGAGCGGGGTGCAGAACAGTGCCGCTCAGATTGGGGCCTTGGTTGGGGACCGATCAGCAATATCACGCGCGTGGCAGAAAACGCCGGCGCGGTTGTCATGCGCGTCAACGGCCTGGCTCAGGAGGTAGATGCGGTCTCGTTCGCAACACGTCGCCCAGTCATTGCACTCAACAGTGTCGGCCGATCGGCATGCCGCGCCCGCTTCGGCGTGGCGCATGAGCTCGGTCACTTCGCACTGCACATTGGCGTTCTAACAGGCGATCGGCTGACGGAGACGCAAGCCAACCGATTCGCGAGCTCGTTCCTGCTGCCACGGGCAGCGTTCCTGGCAGAGAGCCACAAGGCCTTGCGTCGGTCACGCCTCAACTGGGATGGCCTCAGCGAGCTCAAGCTACGCTGGGGCGTGTCGAAATCCGCGTTGATCTATCGCGGCCGACAGCTGGGTGTTTTTACCGACGAGCAAGTCCGCTCCGCTTATATCAAGCTCAACCGGCACGGAGAAGCCATTGAGGAACATGAGGACGCGGCGATGGTGATTGAAACACCAGAAGTCGTGGCCGACGGACTGCAGATGATGCGCGACCACCTAGGCGTATCTCTTCCGGCGGTGGCTCGCCAGATGTGGGTGCAACCGCGCTTGCTCGAAGATTTGATTGGGCACGGTCAGCCGATTGCAAGTGGCCAGGTCGTCAACCTGTTCTCACCGAACTGAAGACTTACGGGGCGCATTGTGGCGCCAGAGAGTCGGTGAGGTGGGCAAATCTTCGTTCGCAGTGTGCGACAAGAATCTGCCTCAACCGATCGAGACCTGCGCGACGCTTGGCCCCCGGTGCGGGCATGTGCTGCGCCGTTCGCCTTGCGTCGCCTCCCTCCCCGCTTGACGTTGGCAGGCAGGCAGAACGCATACCCGATACAACGATGCATACCGTCAGTTGTAAACAAGCTGGCTCCTTACGCTTGGCTCCGGTGCCTAGACGGTGAAGCAGCAATCCGCTGCCTACCTCTGAAAGCATCCCATGATTCACGTGACCAGCCTTGATGACGCGAAAGCGCGTCACACCATCCTTTCCAGCCAGCTGACCTTCCATCACACCTTTAGCGCGCTTGAGCATGACGATGGCATTGCTCTCTCCTATCCCGACAGCGGCAGCAAAGTTATCGAGATTCGAACGGACGGAGCCGGCCAGGACGAACTGGATGGTGACTGCCGACTTCTCAACATTGCTGGTACTCCTTTGGTCTGTTTCTCGTTTGACTTCTTTGGCCAGTTACATATGTGTCTTGTTGACCGCTACGACCCGAGGCTCTGGGAGCTGCTCTATAGCATCAAGTTCATGTGCACCCAACTTAGCGTCCGAATCACGGCGGCTAACGGCACGGAATTTCTCGGCGCCTTCGAAATCGAGATGCCTTTTCCACTCTCCGAAGACGTAAACGCATGCCCGTTCCTGGCACATGTTGACGTGGCCAGGCACGTCTCAAACCTGACCAGCATGACGCACCTTACCCGTATTGCCAGGATGACTCTTCCGTCTATCTGTAATGACAACGTAGTAGTTTCTTCGGCGGTGAGTGAGAGTCCCATGCGGGGAAATCGCCTCGGCCAAAAATTGGAGGCGATGGAGCGGAAGCAGCAGATCACTGCTGCGAAGCAGAAGGTAACGCCAGCCGCTGTTGCTCCGTAGCACCAGCGCAAACTTGCGGATGCCAAGAGCCCGGTGATTTTTTCCGACGTAACTCTGCCCCGTCGGGCACCAGGCGTTCAAGGCGTCCATATCTTGCATCCCGGCCTGTTGGGGGGTGGCCTGTGCGCTCGCGCTGCGACCTTTTTTGCACGGAGCCGGGCCCGATCTTGCTTGGCTGCGCTGGGATAGAACTTGCGCATGCCCCTCTTGCTAGTACCGGGCATCAAGAAGATCCTGTCTTACGCGTGGGGACGGCATGCCATCTGCCAAGGCCAAAATTCGCCGACGTCTCAGCTCGCGATAACCAGCATGCGAGATCATCCAAGATGGCTGACCCACCGAGCGATGAAGCTGCCGTTGTCATGCGCGCCAATGGTCTCGCCCAAGAGCTGGATGCCGTCGCCTTTGCGACAGGTCAACGGCCATTGCGTCGGCCGCTCGGCATGCCGTGCGGTTAGTTGTGGCCCGTGAATTGGGGCAATTCGCGCTGCACATCGGGATCCTCACAGGCGATCGGTTGACGGAAACGCAGACCAATCGATCCGCTGCGAGAGTTCTTTCTTAATGCTACGGGCCTGCTCGCCCGACCTCCACAGGCTCGCAGCACGAGAGACAGCGCGTGCGAAGCCTGCAACGCCACCGCCAGCTCTCCCCAGACTGTCCGAAGAATGTGGCCCGCCGTCATTTCGACGACCGCCCACGGGTCATCTGATGTTCGAAATACCGCCTGCAGCGGCACGAAATGAGCCGTTTGGGGGGGCGAACAGTAAACATCGACGTTAGCCATGTCTCTGCTGCCGCTGAGTCGATGACGCCTCCTACAGCGGCACGCCTCGGCGACGCAATGGCGCCGAAAGGCGATACGTCAACGTGTGCCCGGCCGACAACGCATGCGTAAGCGTGGGGGGCCGAGCGCTGCGCACCTCGTGCACTGCCCGACGGTAAACAAGCCAACCTTAAAGACCGCCCGCCTCACATAGCTCTGGTGCCTATAGGACCTGGTGACGATTTCGCGTTGCCCTGCGGCACCTCGAATGCGGCGCCGTAGTACCCCCGTAACCACATTGAAGGATTCATCATGCGCACTGTCGAAGAAATCGACGCCCACCTCTCGGAACACGACCAGATCATTCTCTCGCTGCGGGAGGAGCGTTCTGCCTCTCTCGCGAACACGCGGCTGGCGTTTGTGCGCGAAGCCCTGGACAAGATCCGGGACCTCGCGATTACCGTAGAAGACCTGTTCCCCGGGCTCGCCGTGGGCAGGGCCTCCACGCCCAAGGGTGACAAAGCGCCCCCGAAGTACCGCAATCCCCTTACCGGCGAAACCTGGGTCGGCCGCGGCAAGGCCCCGCGCTGGATCGTCGGCAAGGACAAGGCCTCGTTCCTCATTGGCGAGGTCCAGAACGCTCCGATCATCACCGAAGCGCTCACGGGGGAAGCAAGCCTGGGCAACGACGATGACACGTCTGTTGACGCTCCGGTGATCCTCGATGTGGCCGATCACGACGTCGGCATAGCCGCCCCTGCGGCTGTTTCCGCGTCCGATGTGGCCATGGCTCTGACCACGGAGGAGAACACGGCGATGAGTCCCGCGGGAACGAACGCCGGGCGCGGTCGCGCGACCCTGGTCTTGCCAGCAAAGGTGAAAGACCGCCGGGAAACGACCAACACGAACGGCATGGGCGCGGACGCGTCCATCGAAGCGTAAAGCCCCAACGGTAAGGCAGGCCCGGCTGCCTTACTTCGCTACACCTCTCCGCAGCACCCCGCTGCAAGCAACATAGGAAAACTCGTGAAAAAGACTACCGACACCGCTCATACCCACACCACCACTGTCGAGCTGGCACCGCAGGTCGACCTCCCCGAAGCTTGGCCCTTGACCGCGGCTGGCGTGCTCCCGGAGTGTGCCCAGCAGACGTCCTTCACCCCCGATAGCGCCACTGGGGAAGCGGCCTCGGATCAGGTCGCGGAGAACGTCGATGCCCGCGTCGTTAGCCAGGATCTCTCCACCTCCAAACCTTTGGCATCTCACAAAGAACTCCTCGTGCAGAAAGTGGCGCTCGACGCGCAGATCGCTGCTGCTCGCGATGACGAAATCGCTGAAGCGGTACGGAAGGTGCTGACCCTGATTGCTGAGTTCGGCTTGACCGAAGCCGAGGTGTTCAAACCGCTCACCGTGAATCGCCCTTCTTCGGCTGCGGGCACTAAGGTCGCCGCGAAGTACCGGGACCCTATCTCCGGCGTTACCTGGGCCGGCCGGGGCAAGGCGCCGAAGTGGATTGCCGGCAAGGATCGCGCGCAGTTCGCGATCTAAGCGTCAACAAGCCGCGGTGTTCTGCGGCTTTGCGAGGGGGGCCGAGGAATCGGCTGCCCCTCCATTCGATTTTATGACGACGGGTTGTCAGACCAGGGGCGAACGGGTTGGCCACCGACATCAGTACCGCGGCCAATGTACGGACGACGACCTTTCAGCGTGCGCGCTGAGTTAGGACAGGGGCGGGAAATCGATCTGCATGGCCTGCTTCAGCTCGCTAGAAGACTAGCTGATGAAGGGCCCAGCGGAACCGGTGTCCGGCAATGGGTAATGGCCTACCGCAGCTGCCGGATAACGTACCGTCGGCCACACAGAACCTAAGCGAGTGTGACGTCCAACTCAAGTCTACGGCGGGGCCGCCTGAATGAAGCTAGCCTTCCGCCGGAAAGGAGCCAGCCTGCTCATCGCAGCATAGGCTCAAATTCCACAACAAGGTTTGCGGCGCGCCAGATCGTTGCCTCTGCCCCTCCTATAGGTCATGGTTTTATACGCAAACGTCCGCCACCCTGCCCCTCGGCGATTTCATGTCTACTGGCTACGTGCGTGTTGCATGCGCGCGTGCTGACGCGGGTGCATTCCAGTGGCACACCGGGCACAGGCCAACGGTGACGCGATGCCGGGCTAGAGCAATCCAACTTATCCCTACGACCTGTGGAAAGACTTGTCGAAAACTCTGGTGGAAAGTCTGCGAACCCGCACGGGTGCTTGCTTTGCGTACGGCGCTTAAAAAGGCAGCAATTCAGTCAAAGGGCAGCTGGTCAAACCAAGACTTGTAAGGTGTGTCAGTCACCTTGCGGCGGTTGAAATCCGGTGTGCCGTCAGTCCCCCACACCGGTCCCCGTTCGCCTAATGCCCGCTTGGCGGCATCCACTGCGGCCCGAGCTGCCTTTTCGGCAGGTTGGTCGTCGGCTTTCAACGCTGCCGCGACCCTGCGTCGTGCACGCATGAGCTGGTCGACCCAGAACTGCTTGTCACCCTCGGACAACGCAGGATTCGTCGACCGCCACAACCGGCCATTGACCACAAAGTATCGTCCGTCTGGTGTGGTTAGGTTGGCGGCATCGGTCACGAAAGCAGTTTACAGATGCCTTGGCATCTGACCGGTTGCCTGCGAGCCCGCGCATGCGGGGGCATCCTACTCTTACCACCTACAAATAAATTGCGTTGGCGAGCAGCACGACCCCCAGGCCGATGAGGCAGGCGAAGAAGCTCCCCAGCGCCAGGACGGTTCGGGCTCGATCGCTAGAACACTTGGCCTCTTTCGGCAGGATCCGCTTCGTGTTCTTCATCTGAGGGTGAAGCTCGGAGGTCTATTGAAGACTAAACACAAGACATACCCACTACCTGATGGCGAACCACATGCGGCTCGGCTGCTTTGCTTAAACCGCCCTGCCCCAAAATCGCAAGATGTTTGGCCACCGGTTTCATCACAGATCTCGCACGGCGAATATGGATGGGGACGTGTGTGCTGCGAGCTCCATTTCCATCGGGTGCGGATAGTGCCGGAGCAAATGCGTGGCCTTCTTTCGCACCCCCTTCGGAATCCGCTTGGACTGCCCAGGATCCTCAAGCCATTTCAGGAACTCTCGCGTTTTGAGGACCGCCAGCGAACGTTCGTAGGGGACTGTCATGAAATTCCACCTCAAGTGCGGAGCGCTTTATGGATGCGCCGTTGAATGTGAACCGTCAGTACCAGCAGGGCGAGAAAGCGCCGAACGTATCGCGGGCAGATGTTTTTCAAGCAGACCAACTGAAACTTCGCAAAGCACAACCCTGCCAGTGTTGCTCCAAGGAAACCCGTCAAGCCCGGTACCGCTCAATGTGTCATCCAATACGACATAAGGCTCACCGGCATGATGCTCTCGAAGCCATTTCGATATCGCATCCGCCCGTGTGTGGCCTCGTGTGAAAGGCGCTTCTGAATGCGGGTGCAAATTCTCAGCAACGAAATTCAGACCTGAACGTGTGAGAATTTGAACCAGGCCCTCCGGATGCAAAAACTGGAGCCAAGAGGTGGTAATGACAAAATGAGGAGAAAACTCTTCGGCAATTGCGCGCAGGACCGCAACGGCCGGTGCATGGAACAGGTGCTGCCATAGGTCTTCTGGCGGATTTTCAGCAATAGCATCATAACCCCCATATATTTTATTAAGGCAAATGACGTCGTCGAAGTCTAATAGGACCGTAGGTTTGACGTTTGCACCAATTCGAGCCCCATCCTTCGGGTTGTAATTTTGGTCCATCCGATGGTGTTTAAATCAGGCAAATACGAGGGCTTGTTGCCGCGCTTCAAGTCGGTCTACCAGGTACTCTAGTGACATGGCCCGCGCCCCCTCTTCATACAAGTAACCGTCCGGTAGTTCTAAGCCGATTCGGGAGCAGACTTCATCCAAAAGCTTGCAGCAAATATGAAATGCGGGATCTGCTACGAAAGCCTGATTATGAAGTGACCATTGAGGCTCTGTGATGAGTGGCTCCGAGAAAATTCTATTGGCCCATGGCTGAATCTTACTCCCGGATAGCAGCATCTTGGAGACATACATTTCCTGGCACACGTGTACGACTCCCCATTTGGGGAAATTCGAAATGCTGTCGATGTATGAAAACATTTCTGTCGTGAGGTCGAGGTTATTTGCCAGATTGCAAGGAATAAGCACAAAGTCATAGCGCCCATAAACATCTAAGATCGTTTGCGCGTCGTTCTTGAAAGCCATGAACTCCCGAGATGGAACATCGACAAAAATCATGTCGTATCGCATTGGATGCGCCTGCTTTTCCGGCGGATAAAGTGTGACGTTATTGGGGATGTTGTAGGGAGTGCTTGCTCCAATAATTACTGGGTTGACGCAGGACACGTGCTGCTCACATAGCGCGACCCGGTAACCAAGATGGGCAGCGGTGAATGCTAAGGCAGTGGAAACGAGTGATCCGCCACCGCCGCCCTTGCCGCCACCAATGGCGATGCAGATGGCTTTTTCACGCGCTGGCGGTGCAGGCCGAAACAATTTCTGAACCAGCCGTTCCTTTACGTACAACTCTAGGGCAGGGACCTTTACCCCATACTCGCTAACCCACCGAGAAACCGCATCTTTAGTACCGGCCTCATCATCCCAGTCGACCGAATTTAACGCATCCACGAGTGACTCTTGGTCTATGCCAATAAGATTCAAAGCGCGAAAACGAATACTTGTTTTAGACATTTTGGTAGATGGTTTGCGTGAGTTTCTTTCGGTCGCCGTGACGACGCATAAAGCCGCGAATCACTCGTGCCAATGTGGCGCGGCTTCAATTACCCGAAACTAAAAATTCGACTTTTTTGGGGGGCGAAATCAGACCGAGGCGACAGTAATCCTGAGTGTTTGTTTGCGATGATTTTCATATCGCCGCTGCAGTGTTCTTCGTCGTTATCTTGCGCGAGGCCGGCGAATCAGCCAAGCGAAATTTGTTATCAATTTCACCCGATTCTTTTCCTGTCGCTACACATCGAAGCAAGGGCCTTCGCCTGCGCTGAAAGACCATGTGACGACCACTGAAGATCCCGCAAAAAAACGTGGCCCGAAGGGCCTAACCAACCAGAACGTCGACCAGGCGGTCGAAGAGCTGAAGAAGAAGGCAAGGCGCATCACCACCCGGAACGTGTACGCCGAGCTTGGGCGCGGCAGCTTCACCTTCATCACAGCGCGGTTGAGAGAGACCGGACATCTCCGCCCCAAAGCCGACAAGCTGATGCAATGATGAGTTGATTGAAGCAGCCCCCTCGGGGGCTGCTTTTTCTCGTAGTCTCGACGTCCTGCCGACAGAGGCCCGACGATGAGCCGGCTATCCTGGACCACCGCACGCTGCCACGTGAAAGGCCAGCGTCGACTGGTGCGCCTCCAGGCCCAGCGACGGAGGGCTGTGGTGCAGAGCCGCTGAGCGTGAACCGCAGCTCTCCGCGACCGCCGTGGATGCAGCAGAACGGCTGTGTCAGATCCGCACCAGGTTTCTCTTGGCTTTGCTGTTCAACCCCTGAGGCGAGACAACCACCCGCGGGGAGTCGGGCGTCTCGAGCATGCAAGCACGCACGTCCTTTACCGGGGCGATCCAGGCCTTTTTTCCGATCTCCTCAATGCTGCCATCCATCACGGTTTTCATGACGTCCGAATAGAACGCCCCCGGCGCATGCGGAGCCTCGACGGAAGACCGCAAAGCGTCGCAGTCGAAGCTGCGCAGCCGTGCACCGACCATGTCGAGGCGCGCTGCTTTGTAAACGCCCAAGAGGATCCCGCCCTCTGACGAGCAATCGCGCAGCAAAGACCAGGTCGAAGCGTCACTCGAGTCCGCGAGATACATCAAGAGCGTGCTATCGACTTGCGCGAAGAAAGTGGCCACGTTTGCGTTGCCGATCCTCATCATGCGGATGTCCAGTTCCTGCACCCGCGGGTTGTAGCTCGGAATCGACTCGACGTCGCGAAAGTGACCCGCGATGAGCGGGGCGCGGCCGACTCGGGGGTTCCCGCCGGCGTAATAGTCGCGGATGTGGGGAGGAGCAATCGAGGCCCAGGGCACAGCAAACTGGGACAGGGCATTCAGCGGGTCAAAAGAGGCTTTTTGGAAGTTCATGTTGGGTCCTTGGTTCCGAAGCACGAAGCGGCTTCAGACCCGTATAGAGCTCCACCCTGAACCGTAAACTTACGGCTTGAACACCCGGCCGTTTTGTTAACGTAACGGCTCAGCAGAAGCCGGATAGCCTCGATGCGGTAGCCGCGCGACGCTTGCTGCAGGTGCTGTCCACCGGCCGTGTCACCCCGCCAGAATCAGTTGTCTCGCGCAACTGGCTCAACAGCGTGTGTCACCTGCTTCCCGTTGGCGTGATCAGCTAGCTGGTTGCAACGAGCCACCGTTATCGTTGCGGCCACGCACGAGGCTACTAACTACGCACTGTCTTCTCTGGTCTCCGCCACTGTCAGCAAGACCACTATTGCTGCGGCAAAGCCAAAGAACGTTACCCCTCCTGCCAGTGATCCTGCTGCCGCCCAGCGTTCCAGCGCAGCTGAGCTGGCTCTTTTTGCAACGCGGAGGCGTGATAACAAAGCGCAACTGCGAGAAGAGCGTACAAGGATGTCCGCCAGCAGCGGCGTGTCGGTGTCGTAGCGGTAGCTGACCCTCTCGAAGCGCACCTCGGCGTTGGCCGACGGTACCGCGTTCGTCTGAGATGGCTGCGGCAGCACCGGTGTCTGCAGCAGCACCTGCACCCGCTGTGCTACGGCCGTGGCGGCATGCAGGTCGTGGGTCAGGTAATGCAGCAGCAACAGCGGCCCGGAAATGCCCGGCGCGACCAGCACGAAAGGCAGCAGTTCGACCGGCTCCATCCAGCCGCCGGCCACAAAACCGGTGCCCGCGATGAGCACTACACCCAGCACCGCGGCCGGCGCGATCAGCGCGTTGGCATTGGCCATGGCCGGCACCAGCGGCCGGGTGAAATCAACGAAGGCGGCGGCAAAACCGTCCACCGCCTCGCGGTAGGCGCGGTGCGCCTGTTCATGAACTGGAAGAAGCCTATGCAGTCGAAGACCTGGAGGCTGTCCTCGAGGCCTGGGAAAAGGTCCAGAGCAATGAACATCCCCAGGACCGGCAGCGCGAAAACGCCGCGTACAAAGGCGCTGTAGGCATCTTGCAGTTCGCCCGCGAACAATGGCGACACCTCTCGCCTCAGTTATAAGCGCCGCCAGGATTGTTTGGCCAGTAGCTAGGTGGTGTGGCAGATGCGATGCCTGTTAGGCAGGAGACGCGTCAAGGTAAGGCAGTTTCTGACTTTCTGCGCCTTGCCCCATCACTTGGCTGCTCGGCCTTAAGAGTCCTCATTCTTACGGTCCGTGGCCATTGATGTCAGCCAAAACCAGATCCGCCTTTACCAACGTTTTTGTCGGCTAATTGGCGCTGTTTGACCGACGGTTGCAGCGATGTGACCATCGGCCTCGGTGGCAGGTGGTGGCGATAAGGGGAAGGTGGTTGATGTGACTATGGAGGCGGCTTCCACAAATGCTCAGGGCAGGCTTAGCTCGCCGAAGGTCCGTCTACGTCCTGGCCCCACTCCCTGCGTCTAACCGTCTTCCTGGACTACGACAACCTCGCTAGTCAGGTCACCGGCGGCACTTTCACAAAGGCCGGGCCATCTAGAGGCCCACTGGAGCTTGCTGAAAAGCACTTTCGTCCTGAGTCTGTCGAATCCTTCACGTGGGTAGCCGACTCACAGTGGCCGGTGAAAGGGCGCATAGCCCCATGCGATATCGGACTGCCCCTCTCTGAGCACAGCCTCGCCAAGATTAAAGCCACGATGTCAGAGTACCGACACACTCGTAGCCTCTCGTGAGCGCCAATGAAAGGCCGGTTGTATTCCTAGATTTCGACGACGTCATCTGGGTTGACGATGGAACGTGCGAAGGCAAGTACGGCGGTTATAACGCCATTGGTTCGAATCCGCCGGCCGACCTCTGGGATAACCTCTTCCACGCCCCTGCCGTCGCAGTACTCCGCAAGGTCAGCGACGGGTTCTCTCCGGCTTTTGTGATCACGACCTCTGGCTCCAATTCGTGCATCCAGAGGGGATGGTTCAGATCCTCCAGCGCTCCGGCCTAGCTTTCGTTGCCAACAATCTCCATGGACAACCCGAGGCCCCATTCACTCGCGGCCGAACCCGTGCTGACGCCATCGCCAACTGGCTTGCTTCCAACCATCGTGGTGAGCCGTTCGTCATTCTCGACGACACCATGAGCGGCACAGGCCTCAACGAACCGCCATGGCGGCAAAGCGGTCGAGTCGTGCTTTGCGACGTGAATGTTGGCTTGCTGCCAGACCATTTGCCGGCAATCCGGCAAGCTCTGACCACCCCATTCAAGAGGAGCGCCCAGTGACGACGCCATCGGAGCGAACGAATTCGGTCATCAGGACCCGCATGCTGCTGAACTGGCTGATCTCCCCTGCGGCAGCTGAGGGCGTTCCGGAGGAGGTTCGGCACAAGGCGCTGACATTGTTGCGGCACTACCCGCTGGATATGGAGATGGACCTCGCTGGCCAAATGTGCCCATCCGTATTTGCTTCGGATGAGGAGCGCGCGAGGTACCCGTGATCCGCAGGAGCGGCCGGCCGCTGGTGTGACGTAGCCGACCGCGCACGCTTATCGAACCCGGATCAGATTGTCTGCCTCAGCTTCAGGCATTGGGTCAGCGAAGCCGAAGGCGCGTTCGGACTCGCGGTCTAGAAGAATGCAGGCCTTCACATCGGTCACTCGCTCGTCCTTGAGGAACATCTGCGCGATGCGTGGCATTTGCCCTAGGCGGATAGCCGCAGTGACTGGCCAGGGGAAGGTAAACGCCAACGGGTTGTGCGCAGGCTTTTTGATGCTTCCAGGTACGTACTGCATCGAGTGAATAGCTTCTCGGTTGTACGCGTCGTACTGCTCGCTGTAGTCGGAATCAGGTAGGCGGCTGTATGCGTCGATGCCTGCAAGCATCGAATGCACTCTCGATTCCTCCGCATCGCAGATCACCATCCGCACCACTCGCCCGCTCCGGTACCAAAAACAGATTGTGTCGACATCGCCAATGGCGAGCGGGGTGATCCCCGTCGGGAATGTGCTCAGCACTTCGCCAAAACCGCCTTCGGCGAAACAAGCGCTGAAAACCGGAATGATCCCTTGCTTGACAGAGTTTGTGCGCACGACGTCCGTCGTGGCAACTGCGAACGGCACGATGTGGCGGGCGTACGAGCTCGCGGCATTGTAGGCAGCGTTAACGCGAGCGTAGAGGTTCTTGTCCATGAGGTCCTTTTTTCGGCAGCACCATTGCCGCCAGACCTGTGTATGGAGTGCTCTACCTTTACCCTCCGTGGCCCTGTTTACAGGTGGCGGCTACCCACGCAGTTTTAAGATCGGAGGTTGTGCGTGGAGTGATGCAGTTGAAAGACCAGATACAGCAGCTCAAATCCGAGCTCCAGAAGATGCAAGATGGCGGTGCCGAAACGATACCGATTGACGTCGCCAAGGCTCAGTTAGACCAATTGCTGCAACACCGCGCCTTGCACCCGCTCAACATCTCGATGGCCACCGAGATCTTCAAGGCGACAGTCTCGTCGGGAGAGCAGGCCATCAAAAGCGCACTGCTGGTCGCCAGCGGCGGGACTGCCGCACTCCTGGCGTTCCTCGGTCACCTGGTGACTTCTGCGCAGAGCGAGGTCACCCAGGTGCTAATCGATAGCATCGGCTCCGCATTACTTAGCTTCGGCAGCGCCTTTGTCTTGGTTGCGTTGAGTTCCGGCCTTCGGTATCTGTCTCAGTCAGCATTTGCCGCCGACACGATGGCTCGGTTGACTGGGGCGGAAGCCAAGGCTGCAACTGCGTACCGGCGCGGCATGATTTTTCGGGCTGCATGCATTGCTACGCTCTGTCTAACGGTGCCCTTGTTCACAGTTGGTGGCTGGTCCGTTTATTCGGGACTGCGCACGCAAGCCCATATTCTGCAAAGCGACGACGATAGCGATGCAGATAAGGGCAGTTCCTGCGCAGCTACGCGAAGCCTGCAGACGCTTTAGACACTCCTCTCTCGAAGAGCGAAGCGCATTCTGCCGGTAATGCCCATACACCACCTGTCACCGGAGCTGTTACAGGTATGTTGCGGCCTGCCACCGCTCACCAGCCGGCACGGTGTCGTTGCCATTGGTGCTGCCTAACTGCAGGCGCTCGCCAACCCGTGCCAGCACCACCGTTGCGTTCCAGTCCTCATCTTGGGTGACTTACGCTTGCTGCCTCTTAACGCTCGACAGCGTAAGAAATCCCGCCAGCGCTGATAGAAAGGCGCAGCCTGCACCCAGCATTGCGGCGGCATGAAAGGCAGATGCAAGCTCGGCACCTTGCTGCCCGATCACAGCACCGCACAAGGCTGTGGCGATCAGCCCTCCAGTGCGGGCTACAGCACTGTTAAAGCCGGATGCAGTACCTGTGTGATGTCGGTCGACCGAAGACAGCACGGCAGTCGTGAGCGGTGCCACCGCGCCGGCCATGCCGAGTGCCATAACTACCATTGCAGGAAAAACCGATACCCAATAGCTGGCGTCGGCCGTGATGCGCATGAACAGCAGCAGGCCCAAGCCGGCGACCAGCGGCCCCAAGGTCAGCGGCCAACGCGGGCCCACGCGTTCGGCCAGTCGGCCCATGGCGCGCGATCCGAACCCCAGGATGATGGAAAACGGAAGAAAGGTCAGTCCTGCCTGGAGCGGCGTGTAGTGCGCGGCCTCAATGAGGAAATACGGCAGCAGAACCAGCAAGCCTCCAAGCGCACCGTACAGAAGAAAGGTCAGTACGGTTAGTCCCACAAAAGGGCGCGAGGCGAACATGCCGCGCGGCATCATGGCCCGGTCGCCGAGTCTGGCCTCGAACAGCAGGAACATTCCCAGCAGCCCGACACCTGCCAATAGCGGCAGCAGCACCGCCAGACCCGATGGCCCCTTACCGGACCAAACCGTCAATGCCCAGCTCAACGCGCCGAGCGCCATCGTGGCGAGCAGCGCACCTACCCCGTCAAGAGGCCGGTTGGGATTGGCGCTTTCATCCACGTAGCGATATGCCAACCACCAGGCCGCGAGGGCCAATGGCAGGTTCAGCAGGAAGATGGACCGCCAGCCGGCCGCCTGGACCAGCCAACCGCCCAGCGGCGGTCCGACAGCAGCTGAGATGGCACCCACTGCGGCCCAGGTGCCGATAGCGCGGCCCCGAGCCTCATCAGAGAAGGCGGCACCCAGAATGGCCAGCGAATTGGGCATCAGCATCGCTGCACCCAGGCCCTGCAACCCGCGCGCGGCCAGCAGCACCGGCTGGCCAGGGGCCAGGGCGCACACCACCGATGCCAGCGCGAAGATGGCAACGCCCCAGAGAAAGATGCGGCGCCGGCCGTAGTGGTCTCCCGCAGCCCCGCCGAAAAGCAGTAAGGCGCTCAACGGCAGCAGGTAGGCGTTGACGGTCCATTGCAGCGCTGCAGTGTCGCTCTGGAGCCCACGGCCGATGTCGGGCAGCGCGACGTTCACCACCGAACCGTCGACAAACGCCAGGCTCGAGCCCACGATGGTCGCAGCCAGTGTCAGCTGCGGATGGCGGGGCTGTGCTGCTGCGGCGGTGGAAGCGGTATCCATGGGGGTCCTTGTAGTGGGCGATACGCGGGGGGGCAGATTAGGACCTTCCAGGGCCGGCCACAGCGCTGGGCAAATAGACCCTGCTCATCTATGTAGCGATAACTACAAGCCGCTTGTCAAACAAGTGGCTCCTACTTATAGTGCTCGATATATAGTGTTCGCTATATGTGGACTGGCGTTGGGTTTGCTCGTTTTCGCGACGCTCGAATGTCGGTCCTTCTGACCATCTCCTAAGGAAGAACCATGTCTACACATCCATCAAAACCAACTGCTGTTGAGCGCCTTATCGCCGAAAGCGACATCAAGCGACTGATCGCCACGTACGTTCACAATCTCGACGACGGCAAAGTGGAGGACAACGCTAAGCTGCTCTCGGACGCCCGTTTCAAGGTCGTCGATGTCGTGGTGACCGGCGAACACAACATCGCGCAATTTTTCAGGAGCAACGTTCGCCACCACGAAGACGGCACACCGCGCACCTGGCACACCATTGCCAATACGCTCATCGACATGCAGTCTGCGACTTCCGCGACCGCGCAGAGTTACTTCACCGTCCACCAGCAAGTGGACGAGCTTCATTTGCAGCCCATCGTCACGGGTCGATATGACGATACTTTCGAGCTGATTGATGACGAGTGGCGGTTTAGCTCTCGGGCGGTCGTTCCGCGCCTTTTCGGGGACGTCTCGCATCATGTCATTCCACCCGCAGCTGTCGCGACGGCTTGAGGCAGGCGTCGCCATGGCACAGAAACAGGCGCTCGTGACCGGGGCGAACAAGGGTATCGGTCTTGCCATTGCTCGAGGACTTGCAGAACAAGGCCTATCGGTCTGGATAGGATCCCGGGACAAGGCGCGCGGAAATGCTGCGGTCGCACTCTTGCGGGACGAAGGGCACGAAGTTCACCTGTTGGAAATGGATGTTGCAGACGAATCCAGCGTTCGGAATGCAGCAAACTTTCTGGCTTCGAAGATCACTGCACTGGACGTGCTAGTCAACAATGCCGGCGTATTGGTCGATAAAGAGTCGCCGCCAAGCGTGCTTCGAATGGTGGACATCAAGGCAACTTTCGAAGTCAACCTCTTCGGACCCATTCGCGTAACACAGGCCTTCACACCTCTTCTGAAAGCAGCTGGCGGTGCGCGCGTGGTGATGATGGGTAGTGGCGTCGGCTCACTCGCCCTAATCACCGACCCCACGTCCATCTTTTCGAGCGTCAACTTCATGGACTACACCACGTCCAAGGTTGCACTTAGTGCAGTGACCGTTTGCTTTGCAAAGGAGCTGGCTCCGTTCGGTATCAAGGTGAATGTCGTGGAGCCCGGGCAGGTTCGTACCGACCTCAACAACCACACCGGCGAAGTGACGACGACCGAGGGTGCCCAGACAGCCATCAAGTTCGCGCTTATCGGAGTAGATGGTCCCACGGGCGGCTTCTTCGGAAGCCACGGCCGACAACCGTGGTAGTTCTGACAAATCAACCCTGACGCGATGCGGTTGGGGCAGAGGATCTGCCCCAGCGCTCTCCGTCTCAAAATTTCCATCGCGAGAATGTGGACGGAGAGTCCGCCGCACTGCCCGCCCTGACCAAAGTCAACGGCGGGCAATTTTTCATCTTAGATTTGCGACGCACCACCGTCGACGAAGAACTCTATGCCATTCACGTAACTCGCGTCGTCACTCACGATGTATGCGACGGCTTTCGCAATGTCGTCGGGCGTGCCGATCCGGCCAACCATGCTTTGCTCTCTGAGATAGGCCAATGCGGCATCGGCCTGTTCTTTCGAGAAAAAAGTTTCCAGGCTGTCGGTATGAACCGGGCCCGGGCTGACAACGTTGATGCGGACGCCCGAACCCTTGATTTCTTGAATCCAGGCGCGAACCAGGTTGCGGACTGCGGCCTTGGTTGCACCGTACACGCTCATGCCCGCTGGAGGATTGAATGACGCGCTCGAACCGATGAGCGCTATGGCACCGCCGCCCATCATCAACTGAAGCGCACCCTGGACGGTGAAGATGACGCCTTTGACGTTTGTGTGCAGCATCTGGTCGACCTGCTCCTCGGTGATGGAACCCAGTTGAGCAATCGTCCCGCCTCCAGCGTTGGCGACCAGTACGTCGAGGCGACCGTGGCTGGCACGGACCGACTCGTACATCGCGTCGATTTCCGACACCTTGGTCAGGTCCACGACAAGGCCGGTAGCCTGGCCTCCAAGTTCGCCGACGGCTTTGTCCAACTTCGCGGCATTTCGTCCAGTCACGATGACCTTGGCACCCAGTGAAGTCAGGTGCTGAGCGATGCCAAACCCGATGCCTGAAGAGCCGCCGGTAACGAGTGCTATCTTGTGTTGAAACTGCATGATGGTTTCCATGGGTTGCATATAGCGATTGCTATATTAGCGAGCACTATATGAGACAATGTGGTCCCAAGCAAGAATTTTATAGCGGTCGCTATATTTGCGATGCCCGCCGAAAGCCGTATGAAAAGCCAGCCCAAACCGTCGGACAAACCGCTGCGCCAACGCCGAGCGCCGTTCGACCGTGACGAGGGCGTGCGGATCGCAAAAGCGCTCTTTCACGCGCGAGGCTATGACGCGGTGAGCGTGGCCGATCTGACCAAGGCGCTGGGCATCGTGCCGCCGAGCCTCTATGCCGCATACGGGAGCAAGCTCGCGCTTTTTCAGCGGACGCTGGACGAGTACGTGGCGACCGACTTCCTGTCTCTGGACCGGATACTGGTTTCAACCGCCCCTCCTGCGGAGGAGTTGACCGACCTCTTCGTTGCCGCAGCGCGTCACTACACACGGGATACGGTCCAACGCGGCTGCATGGTCACCGAAGCGATGCGCGCGGATGATCCTGACGCCGCCGCCGTCGCAACCGGCCTGGCAGGTCTCGGAAGTGACGTCATCCGCAATTACATCGAAGCCCATGCTTCGGCCGACGACGTTGACCGCATCTTGGACTATGTGCTGCTGACTCTGCGCGGCCTTTCCTCTTACGCCTGTCTTGGTTATTCCACCGACAAGCTTGTGAATTGTTCAAGGGTTGCCGGACGCGCACTCGAAGCTGAATTTGGTGCAGCCGCAGCTCCGACGCGCTGATCCGCCCACGTTGCTGCGCCAGGAGCAACTCCCGCGATTCTTGACGTCACGTGCCTGGAGCGACCGGTGCATCCCCTTCCCGGGACGACGAAGTCCAGGCCCGCCACCTACGCACGTCGCGCCATACCCCTGCCGGCGAAGCCGGAAGCCTGTAGCCAAGTTGCTGGCTCATGGTTTCTCAGCCTGCTGCCAGCTCTTGTAGACGAACTCCAGGCTGTACCCGTCAGGGTCTAGAACATTGGCCGCGTAGTACCGCGGGTCGTAATGCAATCGGGCCCCGGGTGCTCCGTTGTCGGTGGCGCCAGCAGTCATCGCGGCCATGTAGGCGGCATCTACCGCTGCGGCCCCCGTGCCTACAAATCCAACATGGACAGCGCGACCCTCGGCCATACCTTCGCGCAACCAGAAAAAGACTCGGCCATTTGCCCCGAACCCCTTGAGGTCGGGATGCCCAGGCGGCCCATCTTTGCCGTCGTAGTCGTGCTGGTGGTGAATGCCGAGTGGAGCGAGAGTGGCCTCGTAGAAGGCCACCGATCGTGCCACGTCGGTCACCGACAAGAAGATGTGGTCGAGCATCGTCGGTGTCCTTCAATTAGATGACGTAGCCGCCGGCCACCTCGATGTTCTGCGCGTTGACCCAGGCGTTGTCCTCGGACAGCAGGCTGGCAATGACACGACCCACGTCGTCCGGTTCGCCGATTCGGCCAAGAGCCGTCTGTCCTTCGAGCAGGGTGACGAACTCGGGCATCTGGTCGAAGGCGCCGTTAGTCATGTCGGTGCGGATGGCGCCAGGCGAAATCGAGTTGGCACGGATGCCGCGCGCGCCGAACTCCTTGGCCATGTATCGGGTCAGCACTTCCAGACCGCCCTTGAAGGCTGCATAAGGTGCTGCACCCGGCGTGGCGACGCGCGTGGTGGCACTGGTCATGTTGACGATATGACCGCCCACGCCCATCAGGGGCAGCAAAGCCTGGGTCAGGAAGAAAGGACCTTTCAGGTGCACGCCCAGAAGACCGTCGAATTCCGCCTCAGTGACCGAGTCGATGGTGTTGAACGCACCGTAGCCGGCGTTGTTGACCAGCGCGTCGAAGCTTTTGACGCCCCAGGTGGCCTGCAGGACGCCAGCGACACTGTCGCGAAAGGCGGCGAAGGAGGCGACCTGCGCCACGTCCAGCTTCAGCGCGACTGCCTTGCCGCCTTCGGCTTCGATTTTGCGGACGACATCGTCAGCACCGGTCGAGTGGCTGTTGTAAGTGACGATAACGCCCATGCCGCGCTTGGCAGCTTGAAGGGCGGCGCTGGCTCCGAGGCCGCGGCTTGCGCCGGTGATGATGACGACTTTCATGTGATTTCCCGTTCAGTAAGTTGGTGACTGAACGATAGGAGCCGAGCGGCTTTCGAGCCTGCCCGTTCCTGCCTCAAACCTGCCTAATCCTCTTCCATCACACTGGTCAGTACTTGCGGTTCCCGTGGCATTGAGGTCTGATGCTTCCATGGAACAGCAACTGACAGAACTCCGCCGTCTCGCATCCAAGGCGCAGAATCGCATGACCGAGACCGGCATCCCGCGTGTCGCGATGGTGCAGGGCAAGATTCCCGAACATGAACTGAGTGCGGTATACGACCCCATGGTCAATCTCATTCTCCGGGGTAGCAAGTCGATGTCCATCGGCGACCAGACCTTGCACTACTGTCCAGCAAACTATTTCGTCATGTCGGTCGACCTGCCTGCGTTTGGTACGGTGTGGCCGGCCGAAACAGGCGAGCCCTATCTCGCGGTGGCCTTAACGCTGCGTCCCACCATCGTGGCATCGCTGATTGATGACCTGCCCAAAAATGCTCCAACGCCACTAGCTGAAGTTGGCTTCTCGGTCACTGCAGTAACGACTGAACTGATGGATGCCTGGGTGCGGATGCTGCGATTGATGGAGTGCCCCAATGACATCCCGGCCCTGGCACCGGTCTACGAGCGGGAAATTCTTTATCGCGTGCTCCAGGGTCCCCAGGGTGCCATGCTGCGAGACGTCGCGACGCCCGACAGCGCTATCGCCCGGGTGACCTCGGCCGTCCAATGGATTCGCCGCGACTTTGCAGAACCGTTGCGCGTCGAAGCGCTAGCCCGAAAGGCAGCCATGAGCGTGTCGGCGTTCCACCGGCACTTCAAGGCCGTTACCGCGCTCAGCCCGTTGCAATATCAAAAGCGGGTGCGACTTTTGCAGGCGCGCACGCTGTTGATCGTCGGTGGCAAGAGTGTGACAAGTGCAGCGTTCGAAGTCGGCTACGAAAGCCCAACCCAGTTCAGCCGTGAATACGCACGTGCCTTCGGTCTACCACCGGGCCGAGATGCGGACCAATTACTTGCCCGCTATTCGCCGCCGGATCGCGGAGCTCAATCACCGCGTCTGGCCGCTTAACAGCTTGCTCGCTTAGGGTAACGACTGCTGCACCAGCAGATATGACGGCACCGACCGCAATGGCGGCAGCCAATCCTAAGACCCATCGCCCCGGCATAGCCAAGGCTGTGGAGACGGCCGTATCAATACAATCCGGGTGCAACCCTGAACGGTCAACTCATTTGCAGCTGCCCGGACGCGATGCTGGCGTGTTCTCGGACAGAGTTTCTGTGACTTGAACTTTCCCCTCGTCGAGTAACGCAAATAACTCCGCCACCCAGTCCGAGAACGCTCGGACGCGGGCGTTTAGCTCGCGCCCGCCCGGGTAGACCAAGCTGAAGGTTTGAGCGGGCCGGGTCCAGTCGGGTAGCACTTCGCAAAGACTGCCATTGGCCAGGTACGGTGCTGCTGCGAATCGGAAGGTCTGGCCCACGCCCAACCCACACACCAGCGCGTGGACGTGCGCCGTGCTTTCATTGCATAGCACACCGCCCTCGGGTTTGACCAGAATGGTCTGTGCGCCGCGATGGAATTCCAGCGCAAACGCACGGCCGGTCAGTGAAGAAAAATAGCTGGCGAGTTCGTGGCCGGCTTTGCCTTCGCCGTTGCCGACCAGTTCGTCTGGATGCTTTGGCTCGCCTCGCAGGCGAACATACTCCGCGCTCGCGCAGGTCACCCAACCCAGTGAGGCCAGCCGCCGCGCCACCATGCTGGTGTCAGGCAGTTCCCCGCCCCGAATGGCGCAATCGACGCCATCGCCGACCAGGTCGATAGGTCGGTCGCTCACACCCAGCTCCAGGCGCAGGGATGGATAAAGCGCTCGAAACCTCGGGAGTGCCGGCAGCAGGATGCGGTGGGCCAGTACCGAACCGACATCGACACGCAGCCGACCGCGCAGTTGCACACGCGAGCCTTTAACGAGTTGGTCCATTTCCTCGACCTCTGCGACCACCCGCAGCGCCCTCTCGTAGTACGCCGCACCCTCGGCCGTCACCTGTACCTTGCGTGTGGTGCGCCTCAGCAGTTTTGTGCCCAGGTGTCGCTCGAGGTCCTGCACCAGCTTGGTCACGGTCGGCCGAGGGATGTTCATCAGGTCGGCGGCCTTTGAGAAACCACCGGATTCGGCGATGCGAAGAAAGACTCGAAGGGCAAGGAGTTGGTCCATATCCGCTCGCATTATTCATGGGCATGAATTATGTTGTAGCCGTCAGCTACTTTATTCATTGATTCAGCGCAATCAAACTTGAGCCATCAACCACACACCGGAGAAAAACATGGCTCAGAAACTCGCAGGCAAGGTCGCAGTCGTCACAGGCGGAACATCGGGCATCGGCTTGGCAGCCGCCAAGGCGTTCGCAGTCGAAGGTGCGGTCGTCTACATCACCGGCCGCCGCCAGGCCGAACTGGATGCTGCTGTTGCCGCCATGGGCTCGTCGGCCGTCGGCGTCCGGGCCGATTCGTCTCGACTCACAGACCTCGACACTCTCTATGCCGCCATCGCTGCCCAGCACGGTCGCATCGACGTGCTCTACGCCAATGCCGGCGGGGGCTCGATGCTGCCCTTGGGCGAGATCACTGAAGCGCACTTCGACGAGACTTTCGACCGCAACGTCAAAGGCGTGGTGTTCACCGTCCAGAAGGCGCTGCCGCTGCTGGAAAAAGCAAGTTCAGGCGCTTCGGTGATCCTCGCAGGCTCCACCACCAGCATTCTGGGCACGGCCAATTTCAGCATCTATAGCGCCACCAAGGCCGCCGTGCGCAACCTGGCGCGTAGCTGGGTGCTGGACCTGAAGGGCAAGGCGATCCGGGTCAATACGCTGTCGCCCGGTCCCATCCAGACGCCCGGCTTGGTCGAGTTAGCTGGTCCGGACCAAGCGCAGCAACAGGGCCTGCTCGACTACATGAGCAGCCAAGTGCCGTTGGGTCGGGTGGGCCAGCCCGAGGAAATCGCCAAGGTCGCCGTGTTTCTGGCATCGGATGACTCGTCCTTCGTCAATGGCGTCGAACTGTTCGCCGACGGCGGCCAGGCCCAGGTCTGATCTCGGCAATGACCCTCCGGAGAACACCATGAACACTGCGCCCGAACTACTTCGTACCTACCTTGCCGGCATCCAGTCACCGGCAGAAAGCGCCGCCCTCTTCGCACCCGATGGCGTACTTGAACTGCCCTGGGTAGGGGCTCGCGCCCAGGGACTTGCAGCCATCGAACGGCTGATTACGGGACTGCTGGGCAAGGTACCGGGCTTCGGATTCAAGAACATCCGTTTCTGGATAGAGACGCCCGACAGGACGTTCGCCGAATACGACGTAGAGGCACCGCTGGCGGCAGGGGGCCAGGTCTACCGGCAAACCTATGCGGGGCTCCTCATTGCGGAGAACGGAAAAATCAAACTGCTGCGCGAGGCCCTTGACACCAAGGCCGCTGAAGTTCTGCACGCGTAGGCAGTTGGAGCCAAAGGTTCCAACCTACCTGCCCGGACCGAGTGTGCACGGCTTGTCCCGCGCGCTCCTGCAATCCATACTGAGCCCATGCTTCCGTTTCATCACGTGCTCGGTTTCACGCTGTTCCCGAAGGCCTGCAAAGCTGGCGAAAAGTGGGTTGGTGTCATTGACATCTTGGAGCGCGATGGACGGCTTCGCCATTTGCCTTCCATCGAGGAATGGGACACTGAGAATGCTGCTGTCGCGAGTGCGTGCATCGACGCGGCAGGCATCGCGAACAGCATTCGAGGCGGCACCTGACCCTTGCGGGTCGAGGCTTCGGAGGCGAACGCAGCCGTCTGCGGAATTTAGCCCGCGTATTGGGTTTAGACGACAGGGCACCCCAATGGAGCAAGTCGTTGGGCGTGAATCGCAGGTCAGCTGGGTGCTCAGCCGCAGCTTGTTGCACGGAGCCTGTTCACGGTACAACCTTACGGCGCAAACGTCGTTCGCTACACCGAGTTAAAAACGAGGTGAGGCTGTTCCCCTGGCCACTGGTATTTAGGAGAGTCTCCTGTGAGCCTGGACTCTAAAACACCCACCTCAGCAGAGTTAACTACGCGCGCATTCGCGGGCGCGCGCAGGGGTAGTGAAGGCCGCTCAGTGGCCAAGCAATGCCAGGGTGGCAGCATCCTTTTGGCCGTCACAGTATTTCTGCAAGACTGCCTCGAAAACGGTCGACTCGGGCGCCGCTTCAGCGAACAACGTCATCGACGACCATAGCTTCATCGCATCTGTGGTGCCGAAGATCTCGAGGGTGGAACGGTCGTCGACCTGGAGGATGAGTTCACAGCATTTTTTCAGCCGCAAACCCAACACCGGATGCTGCCAGTACGCGAGAGCCTCAGCCCTGCCAGCCAAGCCGAAATACTGGGCCGTCGAGCTCCGACCGAGCGACTGCAGCTGCGGAAAAATGAACCACATCCAGTGCGGCTCTTTTCGTCCCGCGGCCAGCTCCTCGCAGACCTCCGAATAGATAGGCTCCTGCGCCTCGACAAAGCGTTCAAGTGACTTTTTCTTGGGGTCCATGGCATCTCCGTCGTTGGTCAGTCTGGTGAGCCTGGCAGAGAAACGTCGGTCGATACAGGCGCCTTTGGACGCGCCTTCGCAGACAGGCGATCCGCTGGGAACATGCGCATGAATTCCAAGCTTTGTTCAGGCGGCGCGTCGAGCCATGCATCATAGAGGCCACGCGGCAAGATGGTCACCATTCGCTTGTCCTGCAGCTCGATTGGACGCTTCGGGTGCGGTCTGTGCAGCTGATTGAAGATCGGATGCGCATCGGCATTCAGCGTCAGCATGGTGAAGCTGTAGGCCCAACTGCCATCAGCGGCCTTGCGCCGCTCTTACAGACCTGCGATACCCAGCAGTAAGCCATCGGCTCGTGTGATGCGTGTCGGTACGGCCTTACCGCTGCGCCAGTCCGGCTCGTAGATGGCCTGCGCTGAGATGATGCAGTGCTGCGCTCGCTTCCAGGCGTCCCGGAACGCCGGCTTCTCAGCCACGGTCTCCGAGCGCGCGTTGTAGTGCGTTTCGCGATGCTGTCGTCCTTCGCCCAGAACGGGATCAGCCCGAAGCTTCCAACATCGACTTGCAGCGGTGGCACCGCTTCGTCTCCAGCATCGGCTTCCGGGGTGCGGCGAATGAACGGAGCGGCGTAGCTAGGCCAGACCTTCGGCTTGTCCCAAGCGCCCGGGATTGCCGCGGTGGGGTAGTTCGACTGAAGCAGCTGCCTCAACGGGGCTTCGTAACGGCTGCACATGTCATGTAGGCGGAACGTCGGCAACCACACCGCCATCACTGTCGCCGACCGGGTCAGCAGACTCGTTTTCGTAAGCCTGGTCATCAGCTGCGGCAAGGGCCAAAGTGCCGGCGTTCAGGGCTGTTTCGTAGTCCGTAAAGACATCATCCGAGTGGCTGTGTGGCTCGAATGCTAGTGCAACATCGCCCGGCTGCAGAAGCTGCCACCGGAAAGATCCGGCATCGTCAGAGATGACTTGAAGGGCGTGGCTTTCCATGAAAACTCCGGTTGTTTTCAAAGTCTGAGGCTCATTACGACCTGCACCGTGACCAACCGATACGCGTGTATGGGCGGAATCCGCCTGCCGTCTCCCTGCGCGCGTTTCCGCCGCTTCCGTAACGGGTCAGTCGGGTCGGCTCTGTTTCCACTCGATTTTTAGGGTCCCACTCCGAATCACCACTCGTAAGGGCCATTCACGCGACTCGTAGGAAGTGCCCCATATGTCACCCATGCGGAAGGATGAAGAACAAAGGACGGCGGAAAGGAATCGGTCAAATCGCATTGCGCCATTCTGCCCAATCACTGTATATTTGACCAGTGTTTTAACTTTTGTGAGTGAGGCCGATATGGACGACACCATCACCGACTCTCCCTATGTGGTCAGCCTCGAAGGCGGGGAGTCGCTACCTTGCGAACAACGAATGCGTGCTGAGACCCGGTACTCCGCGGCGCTGGAAAAGGCGCTCGGCGGCGCTGAGCAGGTTGTGGAAGCCTTCGCTGCGTTTCAATCAGCCGCTGACTCAGAGGAGGCACCTCGCGCAGAGGTGGCAGCTCTTGCAAGCTCCTGGCAGCGCGCTTGCAATACCGCCCAGCAGGCAGGCGGTCGCGAGCTCGGCGAAGACCTCGATGCCTATTTCGAGATCCGCCTGACCTGAGCGGCAACGCTGCTGTCCTGCTTGTCCACTTGACGCATGAGCCTCGCTCTTTTGCCGGGGCTCCCGGTCCCCATCTCTCTGCTGCCGCTAGTGTTGCCACTGGCCGAGTACACGGTCCAGTGTGGCTTTCCTAGCCCAGCGGACGACTTCAACTGCAGCCGCATCGACCTGACCGAGCAGTTAGTTCAGCATCCACAGGCGACTTTCCTACTTCGCGTGCGCGGCGACTCGATGAAGGAGGCCGGGATCTTCGATGGTGACGTGCTGGTTGTGGACCGAGCACTGCGGCCAACCCCCGGGCACATCGTTGTCGCTGTTCTAGACCAAGGCGATTTCACGGTGAAGTATCTGCAGAGGCGTGCTGGCCATGTTCGCCTTGTTGCCGCCAACCCGACGTACCCAGACATCGTTCCGCGGGAGGGTCAGACCCTTGAGATTTGGGGAGTAGTGACGGCCTCCATTAAGCAGTTCCGCAAATGAGCGCGCCACTCTTTGCATTGGTCGACGGGAACAACTTCTACGTGTCTTGCGAACGCGTTTTCCGGCCGAGCTTGCGCGACAAGCCCGTGGTCGTACTCTCGAACAACGACGGCTGTGCGATCTCGCGTAGTAACGAGGCCAAGGCCCTTGGCATCAAGATGGGGACTCCATATTTCGAGATCCGGGACAAGCTCGAAGCGGGCTCGGTTGTCGTGCTGTCCAGTAACTACACGCTTTACGGAGACCTGAGCAATCGCATGATGAGCTTGGCCGCGGGTTTGGGGCCGAGCCAAGAGATTTACTCCATCGACGAGAGCTTTATCGACGTCAGCGGAGTGCGGGACGTGACTAGGCGTGCGGTCATCGTTCGGGGACGAATCCTCCAGTGGATAGGCATCCCGTGTGGCATCGGCATTGCTGGCACCAAGACCCTGGCGAAGCTAGGCAATCACGTGGCGAAGACCGCCGAACGCAAGCCTGGCAGCTACCCCGATGACCTCAAGCAGATCGCCAACTTGGCCGCACTGCCAGCGTCGGACATGGATGCCGTCTTAGCGGCAACTGAGCTAGGTGATATCTGGGGCATTGGCCGGCGGATCGGTGCCCAGTTGCAGGCCGACGGCCTGAAGACAGCCCTGGACGTCGCACGGCTCGATACGGCCATGGTGAGGGCCCGGTGGGGCGTTGTGCTGGAACGCACAGTGCGGGAGCTGCAGGGCCAACCTTGTGTCGACATGGAGACGCAGCCTGCGGCCAAGAAGGAAATTGCGAGCACCCGCAGCTTCGGGCGAACGGTGACGGACATCGACCAGTTGGTCCAGGCCGTGACCGAGTTCGCCCAACGTGCCGGCGAGAAGCTTCGCAAGCAGGATAGCGTTGCCGGTCAGGTCGCCGTGTTCATCCACACCAGCCCTTTCCGTCGGCAGGACCAGCAATACAGCAAGGCCACTGTTGTTCCTCTGCGCTCACCAACGGCCGACTCAGGCCTCCTGGTGCAGGCGGCCGTCCGTGGGCTGCAGAAAATCTTCCGGCCCGGCTTCAACATTGCCAAAGCTGGGGTGCATCTCCTGGACCTGCAGGACGGTTCAATCGAGCAGGGTGAACTGGACCTGGGCGAAGGCGTTGAAGACAGAGCGCCCCTGATGCAGGCAATGGACGAGCTCAACGACCGGTACGGTCGCGGCACGGTTGCCATGGCCAGTGCCGGCACCGGCGGGGCAAGGCGCAAATGGCTGACGAAGGCCGAGCGCAGGACGCCAAACTACACAACCTCTTGGGACGAGATGCCTCTGGTCTTAGCTTAGACGCGAGCTGCACACAAGGACCAACACATATGAAGGTGTACCTCGCCGGCTTTGACGTCTTCAAGCCCAACGCAGCATCGGTTTTCGATGCGCTGTGTGCTGAGGCAAGGGAGCTGGGCCTCACGCCACTGGCACCTGTCGACTGCGACCCGGCACCTGCTGGCGCAACGCCGTCCGAGGTTGCACAGCACATTTACCAGTGCAACCTTGCGAAGCTGCAGGAGGCTGATGCGGTCATCGCCAACCTGGCACCATTCCGCGGCGTAGAGCCGGACTCGGGCACGGTGTTTGAGGTCGGGTTTGCCATTGCGCGAGGCATCCCTGTGGTGGGGTATGGCCTTCCTGCTGCGACCTACGCAGATCGGGTCGAAGCTGCTGCAGTCACTGGCTGTGAACGCGATGCCGATGGCCATCTGCGGGAGACAGGGTCGGGAATGCTGGTCGAAGACTTCGGCCTACCCATCAACCTCATGCTCGCATGCTCGCATGCTCCGCGCGGTGGCAGTCGTCAGCGAGCGAAGCCCTCCATGCCCTGGCGGGCAACCGCCCCGGTGTGCTCCACGGACCTTAAGAAGAAAAAAACCCACCGCTCAGCTTTATCAACCAGCGCGCGCGAGTCCACTTCTGCGCTCGGGCCGAACATCGGTCGTAGTGGCCAGGGAGGAACCGCGGGAGGTCCACGCGCAACCTTATCGTTCGCAGATGGGCCGAACCCTCGAAATGTGTATGCCAGTGCAACCGGGCCTTTTTGACGCAGAGCCACCCACGCAGGCGATCCCTGGGCTGCTGTACCAGGCTGACTTCCTTACCATCGCCGAAGAGACCAACCTGCTCCAGGTGGTGAGTAGCCTTCCGCTGCGTGCTGCCCTGTACAAGCAATACACGGCCCGCAGGCGCATCGTGAGCTATGGAGGCTCATACGACTTCGATACGAACACCCTCAAACCGGGCGAAGCCCTGGATGCACGGCTGCTGCCCCTACGAGCGAGGGTCGCAGCGTGGCTGGACGTCCCTCCTGAAGACCTGGTGCACGCGCTGGTGGCGGAGTACGCGCCAGGGACACCTCTAGGCTGGCACCGGGATGTGCCGGACTTCGAGGTCATTTGCGGCGTCTCTCTTGGTGGAGAAGGACGGCTTCGCTTTCGGCCCTACCCGCACCGGCCTGGCGACTCGGCAGTCAGGCCCGTGGAGCTGCTCGCGCAGCCGCGGTCCATTTACAAGATGGAAGGTGCTGCCCGGTGGCAGTGGCAGCATTCCGTCAGCCCGACCAACCAACTGCGGTGGTCCATAACATTCCGGACCGCTGTCTCGAGAAGGCGGTGACGCGCTTGAGGCCTCATTCGAAGCAGACCTCGCAAGTGCTGGCGAATGTTGAAGCCGCTTTGGCGCCGCAGGTTCCGGTAACGAAAAGCTGCTACAGGTGCGTGTCTATGTCGACGACGTTACCAACTGGCCTGCATTCGACCGGCTGTATGCGCTCTGGGCCAGAGCGTCCCGCTCTGCCCGGGCCGTGATTCCGACCGGAGCTCTGCATTTCGGACTGAAGGTCGAAGTTGAAGTGACCGCCCTCATGTGACGGCGGCCCGAGAACGTTTACGGACGAGGTCAAGCGGCAAGCGGTGATGCTGGTCAAGCAACCTAGGGCGATGGGCCGCATGTTGCGAGGGACCTCGGCATCGAGGCGAACTTCAGTGTGTACGCCTTCATGGAAGGTGTCCTACATCGGAAACCTGCAACAAATCAACCGAAGGCGCTCGCGTGGTGCATGCTGAGGTCCTCTCAACTGGACCGGGGCCAAAAATGTCTGACAACAAGGAAAATCGGGGACCTGCAGACCGCACTCGCATCAACGTCAATGAAAATTACGAGTTGGCCTACTGGACGAAGAAGTTCGGTGTCGACGCCGACACCCTGCGCTCTGCGGTGAAGGCAGTGGGCGTCAGCGCTACTGCTGTTGAACAGCATCTTCAGTCCAAGAAATAGGCCATCGCCATGGCTGCCGCCGAGAAGCTCGACCGCTACAAGGCAAAGCGCAACTTTGCGATCACCAGCGAGCCAGCTGAAGGCGGCACGCACGGTGTCGATGCATTGAGTTTCGTGGTCCAGAAGCACTGGGCGACTCGGCTGCACTACGACTTCCGTTTGGAGCTGGACGGCGTGATGCTCAGCTGGGCCGTGCCCAAGGGCCCTAGTTACGACACCGCCGACAAACGCATGGCGGTCCACGTCGAGGACCATCCGATTTCCTACTCGTCGTTCGAGGGAGAAATCCCGGCGAAACAGTACGGGGCGGGCAAGGTCATCATCTGGGACAAGGGCACCTGGCATCCCATTGGCGACCCCGCGCGGGGCTACCGGGATGGAAACCTGAAGTTCGAGCTTAGGGGGCACAAGCTGCTGGGCAAGTGGGCCCTGATCCGCATCAAGAATAGGCGCGACTCTAAGCAGGATGCTTGGCTGCTCATCAAAGAAAAGGACGCCTATGTGAAGCCGTCTTCCGAGTTCAGCGTCGTGGATGAGTTTCCAGACAGCGTTGCGGGCTTGAATCTCCCAGCGTCGAAAACCGAGAAGTCGACGACACCCTCTGCTGAGTCCGAGCCTCGAGCAGACGCTCCAGCAGCAGCCATACCTGACACCCTCGCACCCCAACTGGCCACTCTTGTTGACGGCCCGCCGCATGAACCGGAAGGCTGGCTCTACGAAGTGAAGTTCGACGGTTACCGCCTCTTGGCCAGGGTCGACGGCGCAGACATTAAGCTCTTCACACGCAACGGAAACGACTGGACGGCCAAGCTCAAGGGCCTATATGGCAGCTTGAAGAAAATGAAGCTGCCTCAGGGGTGGTACGACGGTGAGATCGTGGTGCTCAACGACAAGGGTGTGCCCGATTTCGGCGCTTTGCAAAACGCGTTCGACGCAGTGAAGACCGCGGAGATCGTCTACTTTGTGTTCGATGCTCCCTATCTCGACGGTAGAGACCTACGGGCCCTACCGCTGACCGCGCGCCGCGATCTCCTGTCGGCGGCACTCGCAAAGCGTCCGTCGGATGCCGTGAGGTTCAGCGACGTCTTCGACGCGCCGCCCGAGAGCATCGTGACCTCAGCGTGCCAACTCGGCCTCGAGGGAATCATCGCCAAACGCAAGGACTCGGTCTACCGCTCATCCCGGTCGGCAGACTGGATCAAGTTGAAGTGCAGCCACCGGCAGGAATTCGTGATCGCCGGCTGGACGGAGCCGAAGGGTTCGCGACGCGGTATCGGGGCATTGGTGCTGGGTGTGCACGACGACAAGGGCAAGCTGGTCTACGTCGGCAATGTGGGGTCCGGCTTTAACTCCAAATCCTTGCAAGACGTTCGGGAGAAGCTGGACAGCGTTGCGGCATCAACCTCGGCCTTCGCCGAAAAACCGGCGATGGTCGGCAAGCCGCACTGGGTCAAACCGACCTTGGTGGCGGAGGTCACGTTCGGCGAATGGACCGGCAGCGGCCATATCCGGCACTCGGTGTTTCACGGACTGCGAACGGACAAGGACGCTTCGGCAATCATCCGCGAGAAGGCCGTGAGCGCGCCGAAAGGTACAAAGGCCAAAGCGGCTGCGCCCAAGACGAAGGCGTCGCAGCCGCCATCACATGCTTTGTCCACAAAATTACGCGTGACCAACCCGGACCGGGTCATCGACCCGAGTACCGGCATCACAAAAGTGGAACTGGTCCGCCATTACGCCCTGATCGGCACGCTGATGATGGAGCACCTGAAGAATCGGCCGGTCTCGCTCGTGCGGGCACCTTCGGGCGTCGACGGGCAGCTCTTCTTTCAAAAGCACGCGGAGACAGAAAAGCTACCCGGAATCCGGCAACTTGACCCGGCCCTCTATGCGAGCCATCCGGCGATGCTGGAGGTTGCGGAGAAGGAGGGACTGCTGTCCGCAGCGCAGTGGAACGTCGTTGAGTTCCATACCCTCAACACTGTCTCGACGACTTTCGAGTTTCCAGACCGGCTGGTGTTCGACTTGGACCCTGGCGAAGGGGTCTCCTGGACTGACATCCAGAAAGCCGCCAACGTGATGCACGTCTTCCTCGACCAGCTGGGACTGCCTTCGTTTCTGAAGACCAGTGGCGGCAAGGGGCTGCACGTGGTCGTGCCCATCAAGCGGCAGCATGAATGGGATGTGGCCAAAGGGTTCTCACAAGCGGTCGTGGACCATCTGACGAAGACACTGCCCCAGATGTTTGTGGCGAAGAGTGGGCCGAAGAACAGGGTCGGCAAGATCTTCATCGACTACCTGCGCAATGGACTTGGCGCCACGACCGTCTGCGCCTGGTCGGCGCGTGCCAGGCCAGGTCTCGGTATCTCGGTGCCCGTGTCATGGGATGAGCCGGAGTCGTTGCGCGGTGGCGATCACTGGACGATCCGCACTGCGCAGAATCGGCTCGACAAGGGTAACGAGCCATGGGCGGGCTACGCGAAGGCTGCCAAAGCGCTGACCAAGGCAATGAAAACCTTGGGTTATCCGGCCTGAATGCCAGAGCTTCGCTGACGTCTGCACAAGGTGTTTGCCGCGCAATAAGGCGCAAGTGCAAAAGTACGGTCGGGTTTTGAATTGGAGACCAGCATGAACGTGAAGTACGTTGTTTCGATTGGAGGCGAGCTCCTCTACTTCGACGAGAGTCGTCAGCCAGCACAGCCTCTTTCCTCTGATAGTGGCACTGTTG
Organism: Xylophilus sp. PBN-3R; assembly: GCF_057747805.1. Lineage (NCBI taxonomy): Bacteria > Pseudomonadati > Pseudomonadota > Betaproteobacteria > Burkholderiales > Xylophilus > Xylophilus sp. PBN-3R. The sequence goes on along the minus strand of NZ_JBYLEE010000002.1, from coordinate 59,356 downwards.
CCAGGAAACCCGAACTGCAACTTCTGCCGCCAGCGCAGCACCCCGCGTCCGGATCGGAATGGGACGAAGCGCTTGCGAGCTACTCGGCCGAACAACGCCAGGCTGCCGAAATCAGCCAGGTGCTCTGATCGCTCACCACAACAAAGGACCCATCATGACCAGCGAAAAATCTACACCTCCCACCGGCGGCGCAGAGCCAGATCTCATCGACTCGTCCTCGGACCAGTCCGTTTCTGAGTGGGCTAAAAAGCTCGACTCGACGGCAATGCAGATTCGCGAAGCGATTACCCAGGTCGGCAATCGCGCGACTGACGTAGAGATGCACCTGAAGGGTACTCGCAGCACCACGAATGACGACCGCGTGGACGAGGCTGAAAGCGCCAGCGGCTCCGACCAGGCTTCGGCAACTTGACCCATGCATGAAAGGCAGCAGAAACGCTCCTTGAGTCAACCGGAATTAGGCAGAATCCGCCATGAACAGGTAGCTCGAGGAAATGGCTGTTGCTGGGCCTACCTCTAACCACCGACTCCGGACCGTGGCGCGGCAACCTACCGTCAACAGCGGGACTGATTCGATGAGTCGTTCTGTAAGGAGAAGATATGGCTTCCTCTGGCATGGCTCCCACGTCCACCCGGACGGTCTGGAAAGGCGCGATCAGCTTCGGCTTGGTCCACGTTCCCGTGGGTCTGTACTCTGCTACGACGACCACCGGCATCGACTTCGACTGGTTGGACAAGCGTTCGATGGACCCGGTTGGCTACAAACGCATCAACAAGAAGACGGGCAAGGACATCGCCAGCGAGCACATCGTCAAGGGGGTGGACTACGGTGACGGGCGCTACGTGATCCTGTCGCCAGAGGAGATCGCGGCCGCCTACCCAAAGACGACTCAGACCATCGAGATTGAGACCTTCGTGGATGCCAACGAGGTGCCGTTCGTCTACCTTGAGAAGCCGTACTACCTGGCACCCATCAACCGGGGAGAGAAGGTCTACGCGCTGCTGCGAGAGGCGCTTAAAAAGAGCAACAAGGTCGGGATCGCGAAGGTGGTGATTGCAACCAAGCAGCATCTCGCCGTGCTCATCCCGTGTGGTCCGGCGCTCATCCTGAACCTGTTGCGCTGGGGCGGGGAAATCCGCTCGACCGAGGCATTGAAGCTGCCGCCCAACAATGCCAAGGAAGCCGGCATCCGGGACGCCGAACTCAATATGGCTCTCGAACTCATCGAGGACATGAGCCAGCCCTGGGACGCGGACCAGTTCCGCAACTCGTTCGCTGACGAAGTGATGAAGCTGATCGAGGAAAAAGCCCAGTCAGGCGAAATCCATGCGGTATCGAAAGTGGATGACGAAACAGCGCCACAGGTTGGCGAAGTTGTAGACCTAACTGCCTTGCTGCAGCGCAGCCTCCAGCGGAAATCGGGCCACGAGCCAACCCAGTTGAGCATGGTCGCGCCGGCTCCGAGCAAGTCTCGAAAAACGGCGGTAGCATCCAAGGCAAAGCCTGCAGTCAAAGCGCCGGTTGCCCCAGCGAAGAAGGATGCCGCAAAGCTTGCAAGTGTGGCGACGGGCAAGGCTCGCCCGAGTCGAAAGGCTGCCTGACACTGCTTCTCGAAAGCATGTCCGCTGCTGCTCTCAACGCGTCAACGGCGCTCTCATGCACGTCCAAGCCGCCGGCGAGCATCAGATTCATCGGTAGACCGAAGTCCTCGACCGCCATGCCGTTCTCCACCTCTCGCAGGCAACCATCCTCATTTCTTTTGCATTCGATGACCGCGCCGACACGCGACGCGTAACTTTCGCGGGAACCAGTGCGGAACGACCTCTTACGACGCGATGCTGTGCAGTTGCGCTTCGGGAATGAGGTTGTGGAGATAGGGGCCAAACACTTCAGGCAACACCTCCATCATTGGTGTTAGTTTTGTTCCGAGGACACATGCCCGGATGTCCTTTACGAAGTCAGGCACACCGATATCTCTGATGACTTCGATGAATCTACCGGTCGCCATACCGCCAACCATGTCCCGCCGAAACACGTTCGGGGCGGTCGGACCCTCGGCAAAACGGCGCACATCTTCAACCTGTTGCGCCGAAATCGGCATCAAGCGTACGTCGAGTCGGTCAGGTTTATAAATCCCAAGTTCGATGCGTCCGGCCGCAACGCAGTCATCGAAGAACGCCCAAGTTGTGGGATCGCTGAGATTCATGACGTAGGTCAGCAGCGTGCAGCCAAAGAAAATCTGGACCAAAGCGACCTTCGTGTCGCCAATATGGACCGCGCCGAGACGCGAGCCCCTGGTAGGGACCTCTAAGACCTCGATGGATTCAGCGGCGGGAAAGCAACCCGCGAGCATTGGTGCACGATCTTGAGCGCGGGCTGGCCCCGCGTAGTGGTCACGAAGGGCAGGGGAAACGATCTCAGCGCACGGCACGTAGAAGCGGCCGAAGGTGGCTTCGCCGTGAGGGGCAAAAGAGGTTTGGCTGGAGGAAGTCGGGAAGTTCATATCGGGTCCTTTTCAACGAAGCGCAAAGCGGCTTCAGACCCGTGTAGAGATGCTCTTCCAACCCCTAAACTTACCGCTGATCAGTGCGGTGTCGTTTGTTTACCTTACAGCAGCCGAGCCCACCGCCCGTCGAACTCGCCCTGCTGGCCAAGACCTCATTTGGGGCTCAGCCAGGATGCATCGCCCGAGCTCCAGCGCAGACCCTCTCCCCATGATGTGATTCGGTCCACTTAGAGCCATGGCGGGGAGCCACTGCCGGCAAGCCTGCCGCCACCTTCGCCACACGCACCGCATCTTGAACGGCGGCTGGTCCGGTCCCAACGCGCAGGTGAGCGGGGTCTTGTTGCTTGTGCTCAAACGGTAAGGCCAGTCCAAGCATGCTGCGGCAGCGTTGGTGAATCGTCAGCGTATTGACCGTTTAGTACGGTGCCATGCTGCGCTTCAAAACCTTGCCGAAACAGGCCGCCGTCACCCCCTTCAGTCAGCCCTCCCGGTAGCGCTCACCTGGGGCGATCTTGTGCCGTCGCTACACGAAGCAGGTCGACGCCCTCGAAGCATGGGTTTCGAGAGCAGCGCCGGCCTGAGGCCATAAAAAAGGATTGTTATGCCGATACATCAGCTCCCACCTCCACGAGTGCCTGGGCGCCGCCCGGACACAACCGACACGGCACAAGGGCGAAAACGAGTTGCCGACGATGCGCCGTTGTGGGGCTACTGCTTCGACCGCGAAAGGCTGAAGCAACCTGGCGGTTTTCTCATCGCCGCAGTCTACGGACGAATGGCGCAACTCGGTCTGTCCGAGCACGTTGCTATCCGAGACTACCTAGGATTTTCCGTCGGGTATGTCACTCTGATCGCGACCGGCAAGAGACGTGCAGCGGAAGCCAGCGACGCATTTCTGGACGCCGTCAGTGTTTTTCTGGGCGTGCCGCGGATGGCTGTGGATATTTTTGCAGCGCGCGTAGAGCCAGAAAAATTTGTCGCACTACAGGCCCTGCTACCGCACGAAGTTCCACGCGCCATTCGGTACATCAATGAAGACATTGACTGGGGCATTCGGTTCGGTGTGACTTTCGACAGCTTGTCTCTTGGCCAGCAATTCGCACTGGTGCGCATGTACGAGGCGCTCACCGGCAAGAAGCTGATTCAAGAAGAGTTTCAGCTAAAGGAGTTCATCACCGTCCATTGGCCGGCCTTGAACAACGCCAGAGACGCACTGCTGAACGATTCGGCAGGCCCTGACAGGACATAGTTCATGATTGAATGCACCTCGCTTTGCGGGGTGCATTTTTCATTTGGCGCCTCGTTCCGCATTAGGCCTCGGCTCAGTCCTTCGGTGTGTAGCGGCTACGAATCGGACGGCGCTTTTTGAATGCTGGGTCCAGTTCCGGCGCTCTCAGGTGCTCGCCGCCCTCGGTCGACCAGCCGTCCTCGTCAGTCCACTCACGATAGGCTGCAGCGTTTTTAGCAAACGTGTTGCGTGCCTGGTGCCACTTCGCTAATGCGGGCTTCCCGCCTTGCGCCAGGATGATGAACTGCCGCTCGAACTGCGGTGCAACACGCTTTGCATACCTGGCCCCGATGTCGGGTCGCTTCAGGTCAGAGTTGGCAGTTCTATAAACGCGTTGGAGGTCCTCCAGGTACAAGCTGTTTGCCCGGAACTCATTCCAACGCGTAGGCATCGGAAAGCCGAACTCAGCGAACCTCGTGCGGATGCGCTCGTGCGTCGGCGCATCTAGAGCAATTTCGTCGTCGACACTTTCGTTGGCCGCGTGCTCCAGCGGGTAGCGGTCGATGCAGGAGGGGTGCGCGATGATGAGGTCGGCCAAACTAGCGAAGCCGCTGAGCCAGCTCTCAGTGCGCTGCCGCGCGACCTCATCATGCGCTTGAGGGCGAGCACCGACCACCGGAGGTCGGTGGCGTTTCGCAGGTGCTGTGCCAGTGGGCCCATGGGTGCCGAACGCTACCGCGATGACTTTGCCAGACTTGACTTTGGCCAGGGATTTTTTCTCAGCTGCCTTACGGGCTTTCTCTTGCGCGAGTTGGGCCGCGAAAGACACCGTGAATGCCTCGAGAAGTTTGTCGCTGACCATGGCCTTCGCGGCAACAGCCACAGGGGCCGGTTTGGCGGAAGAGCGAAGACGGGAGGTTGGGGCGGCGGTGACTTTCTTCATTTGACGCATTCGTTCGTTGGGCAGCTCGCCGGCGGCAAGTTGTGCTGACCGTCTAGCACCGAGGCTCAACCGTAAAGTTCCGTCGGAGGTCCTCTTTGCCTAACCTTACCGTTGAGTTTCAACCTGGCAGCCGAAGGGGGATGCATTCCTCTCGGCCGCGAGCGTTCCCCGTCGTGGCAGATTGCTCGGCTTAGCGGGCCGGCACGGCTGCCAGTGCCGGCGGGCGAACAGAGCACCCTGCGACCTGATGCCAGCCGTCGGGTATGTCGAGCCGGACCCCCAGGCCGCCTTGTTTTTTGCCGCCCGGCCGCGCTACCGAGCGACCACCCTGCCCTCCCCTACCGATTGGTTTTGTCGGGTTTTCGTGGCGTGTCACATCAGCCTGGAGTGCCAGCGGGAACACCGAGGCTTCGCCACCCCCGAGATGCGCACGGACTTGTCGCTCGGAGAAAACAAGTTCTGGAGAGGCCCTGCCGCCAGCGACATATCGTTGGATGCTGCGCAGACTCTTGCCCACCTGGGCGGCAATGGCCGGTAAAGTCCACCCGCGTTGAAACAGCTGCTGCGCTGTCTCTTTCGCTAACTGAGCTTTCTGCAAGTACTCTTCGCGCGGCACACAATCTCGACGCCGTCTCACCGCGGTCATGCGCTCGCGCTGCCGCCGCCTCTTTTCCGCCGGGCCAATGATCGTTCGGAGGCACATCTGCTCTTCGGGGGTGATGCTGAGCGCCGAGATGATGGCCTTGTTGCTGTGCGTGTACCGCGCCGGCATCGGCCGACCTTTCCAATGCGGAGCTTCGCCACAGTTGTCCTGGTTGGCTTTCGACATGACGGTGCAGACGCAGTTCTCGAACTCAGCATCTGTCCAGCGCGGAACGAACTGAGCCCTAGCCGCCGCGAGTGCTCCATCGAGCTCGTCTCCAGGTGACGCCAAGGCGCAGAAGCTGGCTGCAATAAACATATAGGTGTTGCGCTGGCCTGGAGGAGCGCCATGGACATGGCCCCGCAACCGCAGCAGCGTCGACAGGTCTATAAGACGGTCACGGGCTAAAACTTGTCGGTTGTGCCCCGCAAAACCCGGACGCTTTAATGCTTCGGGAGTTGTCTGGGCGGAGGGGTTTCCGCCGCCTCGAAGGCGCTTTGCTTTGTCCTTCTGTTGACGGCGGCGCGTACGCTTGTCTTCGCGAATCACCATGCGCTCGCGCTCAAGTTCGGATCTCAGTCGGGGCAAGATGGCATCGGCGAGGATGTCGAAGTCATATCCCACTGCGCCTGTCGTCAGCAGGACACCGCCCTGCGCCACGAGCTTATTGACGTAGATGACTTGCGCAACCCGGCCGGTTTTGGCATGTCGACTTCCGACTAAACGCAGAACCCTGGTTGGGTCCAGGCAATTCGCATCGGCACCGACGTGCGCCAGCGCGCGCTGGAGCTGCCGCATGACAGCCTGCCAACGCGGCAATGCCTTGCCGGGTATAGGCGTCGAGAAAATCCATTTTGCTTGCAGACCCCGGCCGGAGCTGACTACGTGGCTCGGGCGCGGGATGCCCGCCAAATCGCACGCCTCGTGCAGGACCGTCACGACTTGCTGGTCGTGCAAGCTCGCCAGCACCGGGATTCGGTAGGCATCGATATCCAAGAAGAGGCCCGGTATCCACGCCAGAAACCGCTTCCTGCCCGACCGACGACGGAACGTAGCAATGGACACAAAACGTTCCGGTGCCGCCGGTTCCGCTGCGAAGTAGCGCAGCGCTTCCTCGAAGGTCATCGCCTCGCGCTGCCGGGCAGCGCCCTTGTGCCACACACTCAAGAAGTTTGCATGCGGAACCACCGGATGACACAGCCGCAGCTCCGCGATGCGTGCGTCGCGCCACGCATTGTCGTCTGCTGCCTGATCGAAAAGCTCGCCCTGCATCGCTCTTTCTGGGGTTCGGCCAAATCTGGCTCAGATGACGCTGAGCCGTTCCGGCGCGCTTGCACACCGGGCTTCATAGAGCTGTATAGGGCGTCGTTTTATCTGGGCTCCAGGCATGCCGAGCGCCCGCGAGCAGCGCGCTGCGAGGCTTCCGTCGTGGAAGTGTTCAGGTCAGGAATACAGCGCTGACGCCCAGGCCGCCCAACGATCGTCGTGCCCTGCTCCATTGCCCTTGCAGCGACTAACAAGTCTTCCTACACCGGCCAGGACCTGTAATTCCTGTCGTGGGATCGCGATCAACGCCGCACGTCGCGTAGTGGCGGTGTGGACGAGCCTTGCGATCCAGTGAACGGATCACGACGCACGCAAGACGCCAATGGATCTTCTCGCTTGGCGCACACGGGGACCACAGCCCACGCGCAGAACTTCAAGCCGCGATCAGGGCGCAATAACTAAAGGCGCTATACGCCGGGTGAGGACATCTATCACCTGCCAGGTCATATCAAAACGGCACCGGAAGTCCATCACGTACCCCCCTCGACACCGCACCGGCATCGAGTACTTCACCCAGCCAACGCATCCCGAAATATCTTGAACATGCAACCCACTTCCCATGACATGACCACCTCTGACGATGACGCGCTCCGAATTCCGGATCGGGTCAACGCCTTCGATTCCGACCAAAGTTTTGCGCAATGGGTCAAGGGCATCATCAACCTGCAAAACTCAGCGGTGCATGGGCAACGCATCCGGCGCGGAATGATCGGACAGTTGGAGCGCGGCTACCAGGTCGGTTCTCCACCCTTCGGGTACCAGTCGGTCAAGGTCATCAACGAATCGAACATGGCTTGCTTGACGTGGCAGATCGTCGAGGAGCGCGCAGATGTTGTCCGCAGGATTTACGAACTCCGCCGTCACGGTGCTTCCGCAGGCCAGATTGCGAAAGAGTTGAATGGCCAGGGAATCCTGCCGCCTGCGGATCGCCGCTGCAAAGCGACCCCACGCTGGAGTCCCGTCACCGTCCGGCACATCCTCGCTAATGCAATCTACAAAGGCATTCTCGTCTGGAATGGCTCGGAATCAGCGCGGGCGGCCGCAGCCCGGAAACGCATTGCTTTGCATCCATGCTTTTTCGAGCGGCCTCTGCTGCGCCTGGTGACGGACGAACTGTGGGGCGCTTGCAACCCCTCGAAAACATCGGTGCGTGGTCACGACAGCCAACCTTGAGTCCACCCGGTCTCGACGGGCAGTAGCCAGCAGATTGAGAGTTTGCGGCGTGCCGCAAGCTTGCCCTTACGTCTGGCCATCGGCCATTGCCTCACTGACATTCTCGAGAGCGGCCTTCTGGTCGCTCCCGTTTAGGTCGGGTACTAGAAAAGTGGGCCCGGATGCGGAGCGTGGCCACCTCCCCTCCAGTCGAGCATGCGATCGGTATTGCACGGACCGTCGGCAGCGACCGTTCTGCTGCTGCCGGCACGTGAACGTTCGGCCAAAGCTTTGAGCACACCCCGTTTGGAAGTGGCACTGCTTCGTACCAGGACAAACCATCCAGGCATGAACGCGTGCCGCATTGCGCAGAGCGATCGGGCGGCAGCTTCAGGCGCGGCCCTGAAGGCCTCCGTCATCTTGCGAGCGTTGGCCGCATGAGCAAATTTCTGACTCTCCTCACGAGCTCAGGGCTGGCTAAACCACCTCCCTATACGCGGGTGAGGACATCAATTTAACGAACTGTAGGACACATGCACACAGCACTTAGCGAGCTCCTCGAGCTCCTGGTCGATGCCGCACTGGCACGGACTTCATCCCACAAAACCAACTCGAAAGACAAATCTCCACTATGCAAATCGTTGCAGCTTACCTGCGCTACTCCAGCGAAGACCAGCGCGGAACCTCCATTGACGACCAGCTCCGCCGCTGCCGCGAAACGGCGGCGAAAGTCGGGCTGACCATCGATGACCGCTACATCTTTGAGGATCGCGCGATCACCGGCACTGCTGCCGGGCGCTTAAAACGGCTTGGCTACCACGAGCTGACTACGGCCATCGAAGACCGCAAAATTGACGTTCTGATCATCGACGAAGTCTCCCGCGCCGGCCGGTCTACTGCCGACAACGCGTCGCTGTTTGAGCAGCTCGAAAGCACGGGCACCCGCCTGATCACTTCCGACGGTATCGATTCCAACGTCTCGACGTGGAAGTTGCTGTCGGGGATCAAGAGTCTCCTGGCGTCGCAAGAGGTCGAGGCAACGGCAGCACGTGTTGTCCGGGGAATGATCGGACAGCTCGATCGTGGCTATCAGATTGCCCAGGCGCCCATTGGCTACAAAGCGATCACGGTGCAAGATGTTTCGAGCAAATCTGCATCAAAGTGGGAGGTCGATGAAGAAAAGGCCGCGATCGTCCGCCGGATGTACGCCATGCGCTATGGCGGCCTTTCTGTCCGGCTGATCGCCAAAGCGCTCAACGACGACGGCATCCTGCCTCCAGCGCACAACCGCTGCAAAGGGATCCCGTACTGGCGGGCGGCGACGGTGCAACGCGTTCTTGCAAATACGATCTACAAGGGCGTTTTTGTCTGGAATGGCTCTGGATACACGCGCGCGAAAGCCTCGCGCAAACGTAAGGAAGTCGTCACGCAAGCTTTTGCACGCCCGCATTTGCGGCTGGTATCTGATGAAGTCTGGAATGCGTGCAATCCGACGGAGCCGAAACTCAGGATTCGTGGCGGTGGCCGCCACGCCTTGGCCGGGCTTGTTCGCTGCGGTCCCTGCGGCGCAGCGCTGTTCATCAGGGGAACTGCAGCCAGCCCATCGGCGTACTGCCCGCAATGTGAGCAAAGCAAGGGCGTGGGCGCAGCGGTCAACTACCTGGGCTACACCTCGGTCAAGTCGATAAACCTCGCGCTCAATTTCTGCCTGAAGCAGCTCTTTACCGGCAAGGTCCAAGCGGAGTTCCGCGAGCGCCTGCGTAGCCGGCTGACTGAAGGAACCTTGATGGATCAGACGCTCCTTCAGGAAGAGTTGCGAAAGCTCAATCGTGCGCGCGAGCGCATCAGCCGGGCTTTGATGGACGACAACATCGACGAACAGTGGCTGCAGAAGGAGATCGCAACTGTCGGCAAGCAGATCGAAGAGAAGACGACCCAACTGGAGGCGCTCAAGCGTCGTGATGTTCACATCACCGCTGCCTCGATTGAGGCCCAGGCCAACGTTGACCCGCTGCCGTTGCTGGAAAAACTGCTGGATGACGAATCGAGTGCTTCGGCACTTCGCGCGACGCTCAAGCGGCTCATCAAACGGTTCGAGTTCGTCAGCCGCGAGGGACGTTTCGAACGGACGTTCGAGATTGAGTTCATGCCGGGCGTCTATTTGGCGGAACTCTCGAACACTTCCACTATCGACATGTCGACGGTGAGCTTTCAGGTGACGGTCACGACGTCGGCGGTTCGGCCTGCTGTGTGGACCGTGCAGGGGCACAGGCTCCCAGGTCATCAACATTGATTCAGAGGCCGCCCGTAGGCGGCCTCCTTTTTTGGGCGGGATGACCGAGTTGGGTGTTGACCAGCCGAAGGTCGGCCAGCTTCTTATTGGACCAGGGCGATGGCTGGCTCTCGGAACGAAATGCCGGACTGCAAATAGAAATTCGTTTCCTGGCGGTCCCCCATGGAGACGTTTTTCTAGATGCAATGAGACGGTGAGTACCCTGATGGCGGCGGTCGGGTGAATTCCCTGCACGCCGCGCGCAAAAGCCCTTCACCAGTTGATCAACCACGATGATGGCCTGCGCCTGTTGATCCCGATCGGCGGCAGCAACCATGCCTTGTTCTAGAATCTGCCGCCCTCGATGACCTGCGGTGCAGCAGCCTCCTGCACCAGGCACTGATAGCACTGGCAGGCCCACTTGCCGTAGATGTGGCGGTGCACGAAGAACTCCGCCGGGATGATGTCCAGGCGCTCGCTCACGTCCTCGCCGATGCGCGTCATGGGCGGCCGTACTCCGGGTTCGGGCAGTTGGTGTTCGCAGGTTTGTGGTGATGCTCTCCGCGCCGCAGGTGTTCGGGCAACGGGCTGCGACGGGGTTTGGATTTGCCATCGTTGCCGACGCCGACCGCGGCGCAGCTGGGCCCCGAGCCTGGTCGAGTTAAGCCTGAAGACTGGCCTCATCCTCGACACAGGTTTCTTCGAAGAGCCGGCGTTGCTCGGCGCTCATGGCCTCGGTCTTGGCGCCGAACTTCCAGGCCTTCAGTCGCGCTGGCTGGAAGGTGATCTTCTCAATCTTGGCGTCTTTGAACCTGAGCTCGCTGTCTTGACAGCCACAGGGCGTCGATGCGGATCACCGCAAGACCTCGCGCAGCCACGCTGCGCAGTCCGCTGCGGCACTGACGGGCCACGTCACGCTGACGCCCAGTGCTCCCCTTTTTAACTCGAGCGTGATCGTCTCCGACGTGGGCACTGGAGGCCTCGCCGGCGCCGGCGGGACTGGCGTTGGAACCGTCAGCTTGTTGACGTTTTGAGGCCGGACGCCTCCGGCGCAAGCCATTCCTTTCTAGGCGCGAGGTGTGCGGTGTGGTGACTTGTTGGCTCTGGAGCGCGCCGTGGTGGGTGCCTGATGGGCGGTGCTTTCGCCGCCTGTATCAACGGGTGGTCGAGTGATGGCACGGCGCTGCGCTAGTTGCCGCGTGCCAACGGCCCTGCCTGTACGGCAGGGCATAAGTGACGGTCTGACGAAGTCCTGGTTACGTCGTCGCAGGTTCGGTACGCTGTGGCTCTTGGTTTATGCGTTCCAGATTCAACGCAATAGCTTTGGCCACCATGTCCGCCATGTTCGAATATTCCCGACGGTTGCACGCCGCGCGCTGCTGGTCGTGGAAGCTCTGCAGGTCGCGCATGACAGCGATCTCTGCAGGGTTCATCACCAGGGGCGTATTCGCAGGCGATCGAGCACGCAGCGCGGCAAAAACCAATTCTGCGGCATCGCAGGTTGCCTGCGCTTCTGGGCCAATGCCAAGCTCGATGCCGCACAGACACATGCATAGCAGTTCCTCCAAGAGGGCGACGTCGACGCTGGTGGCCTGTCCCTGCGCGAAGGCTTCGATCGCCGACCATTCCCGCATCCTTAACCGCTGGACCACATCTGGTGTGACCGGGCTCGCCCGTTTGATGGCCACGGTTAATGTGTTGGCTAGCGGCCGGATCTGTCTTTTCGCCGATTTCTTCATCTCAAATCATCTCTTAACGTGTCACTAGGTAGGCGCGATACGTCGCATATCAATCACAGCATCCGCACCATTTTCTGTGCCGACAGCCAAGCTAGCAGGAAGTCGCATCCTTACATGATCACAAACGCGGTAAAACTCACCAATCCAAAGCTTCCGTCATCTGGGGTTTTTGCGGAAACGCGTACCACGCGAAAAGTGCCAATAAGAACATCAGGAATGTAAGTACTGAGCAGATCAGGACCAAGGGCGTGCGCACCAAGAGAGAACAAGGAACAATGGCACTCTAACTACGGTCCAAAGGGCCTGACAGGCCCGGCACCGCTTCTTTGGGGGACGTTGGGTTGTGCGGGCTGGTTTTGGCTCCGGCAGATTAGCCTTCGGAAATGTCACCACGTTTCATTATGTGTCCTTCCTGAAGCGCATCCCAGTTCCAATCTTAAAGTGCGTGGCGTCCGGACCTGGACGCCACGACGCGCCGATTAGCCTTTGATCTTCCTCATTTCATCCGCCAGCAACCAGAGTGCCCGGTTCACTTTCACGGACTAATCAATACCGGTAACTTCACGTGTACGGGCCCGGCGTCCGTTGGTAGTCCGCGCATTCAAGCTACCTCGCACCAGGTTTTCCTGTACCCCGGTTGAACGTGGTCCAAAGATCCGATCCCGTGTCAGCATTTCGACGGGGTGCCAAAATCTGCGATTCTGTAATCGGTGCTGCCTTTGCGTCGTCCGGCTCATGTTTTAATGACAGTGCTGCTTTGGCAAAGGCGTTTGATTCTTCGGCCTTCAATAAGATGGCTCTCCTCTCCTCTCGCACTTCGCGAACCAATCCAAACCCATCCAGGACATCAAAAGCGCCCTCGATGACGTTATCAATGATCTGTCCTTTGTGTTTAACGCGAACATCAGCTACGGTATCTCCGCACACCAGACCATTCGAGCATACAACCCGGAACATGCCTGCCAGCATTTGATAACTCGATGTCCCGTCGTGGCTATTCAAAACGATAATCTCGTTGGCCTCGGTATCGTTGATCTGGCTAGCATGGCGCAGGCGCAGCATGTGTTTGGTGAAATGTTGCCGACCGTCGTCCCGAACGCGAGTTTGCGTCACCATAAAGGGCTGAAACCCTTCCTTGCGCAAACTATCCAAGACCGTCGACGTAGGAATGTAGGTGTAGCGGTCAGTCCGGCTCGCGTGCGGGGCGACCGCAAAGATCGAGGGCGCCACGGTGCGGATTTGGTCGTCCGACAGCGGGTCACGGCTGCGCAGGATGGGGGACTGACGGGTAAAGCGGGATGCAAGCATTTCATTTCTCCTAAAGAGGTGCCGGGTTCCTAGATTCCGAGCCCTTCGAAAAAGAAGTTTTCGGGGGCGAGTGACTGGCTCTCGGTGCTCTCTCCGCCGTTTTCCTGAGTTCGTCGCCCGGTGAGCTGCGGCAGCCTGAAGGGGAGGGAAGCAAGGGTGGAAGCCTTCGTAACGCGCAGAGGTATGAACACCCCCTTGCAGGCGCAGCCGGTCCCGCAACTGTAGGGATGCAAAGTCACCGAAAATGGCGAGGAACACAGGCAAACGGGGTCAACGGCGGTACCGTCACACGCACCTGGAAACGCCGCGCGGCGAGCGCCTCTGCGTGCTAAATGCACGCCTTGCTAAGTGCCTCGGCAAGCGCGGCGCGCAGCTGAGCCGGCGTTACGCCGGCGTCGGCAAGGGTGGCCTGGAGCGGGATCGGCCCTGCCGGTCCGTCGCGCAGCGACCAAGCCGAACAGGCGCGCGTGGAATGGGCATCCCGGTTTTCCGGTGCCGGGAAATGCCTCGTATAGATTGCCTACCTATGCTAGCTAGTCAAACATTGTTCCCCCTGGTGTCCGACGGACCTCGCTTAAAAAGCCGACGATCTATGCGGTTCAAAACTGCCTCCCCGCGACAATTTAATTCTGAAAGAACGCTGATCGAACCCGTCCAATGTCCCGGTCAAAATAGCCTTATGCAGCAACCGTTTCCCCCGACTCGCGAGTCCCTCACAGTCGAATTCAAGAGTGATCGCAACCGTCTGTCCGATAAAGACCTGGTCGAGGCCGTTGTCTGTCTGGCCAACGCGGATGGCGGCCAGTTATGGCTGGGGATCGAAGATGACGGTCGGATCACGGGACTGAATGCTGACCGATCCGCCCCAGCCGGTCTTGCAGGATTGATCGCTGCAAGGACATCGCCGTCACTTTCCGTCGATGTATTGGAGGTCCCAGCCGAATTGGTGAATGTCCTCCTTGTCACCGTTCCAAAAGCCCAAGGGGAAGTGGCCACGACTAACGGCGTTTACCTACGCCGAAGATTGAAGGCAGACGGGCAGCCTGAATGTGTACCCATGCTGCCCCATGACCGATCCAGCCGGGTCAGCAGCTTTGGACTGATGGATGTCTCCGCTCAACTTGTGCACGGAGCCACGCTGGAAGACCTCGATCCTCTGGAGCGCGAGCGACTTCGGCAAAACGTGCAGCAATACGGTGGGGACCGTGTTCTGCTTGAACTGGATGACGAAGCGCTCGATGGCGCCCTGGGGCTGACAGCACGAGTGTCGGGTACAGGCGGCCGCGCGCCAACGTTGACCGGACTGCTCTTCATCGGGCGTGAAAGCGCGTTGCGTGAGCTCGTGCCAACGCACGAGTTTGCCTTCCAAGTGCTGGAGCGCGAAGCGGTAAAGCTCAATGAATTTCGGCGCTTTCCTTTGCTCAAAGCATTGGACTGGTTGGAGACAAATTTTCGGCCTTACAACCCGGAGAGTGAAGTCCAAATCGGTCTTTTCCGCGTCCCTGTGCCGAGGGTGGAAATGGGTGCTTTCAGAGAAGCACTGGCCAATGCTTTGGTTCACCGCGATTACCACCGCCTAGGCGCAGTTCATGTGCGCTTGGATGATGAAGGTCTGACGCTCAGCAATCCAGGCGGCTTGGTCGACGGCGTAACCTTGGCCAACCTGCTGACCACCGAGCCGAGGCCGCGCAACCGAGCCCTGGCCGATGCCATGAAACGTGTCGGAATCGTGGAAAGGTCCGGCCGTGGGGTCGACAAAATCTATCGAGGCATGCTCCGCTTTGGGCGGCCAGAACCTGACTATCGACGCACCGATACGTCCAATGTCACTCTTCGACTCGCGACGGTAGACGCGGACGAGCCTTTCCTCAAACTGGTGATCGAACAGGAAGGCAAGCAAGGACGCGAGCTTTCCATCGACGGCCTCATCGCACTGGCAGCTTTGCGCGAACTCAAACGCCTCAGCACGGACGAGTTGGCGGCGCATATCCAACGAGAGCCTACCCAAGCTAAAAGGACGTTGGAAGGTTTGGTGGAAGCGGGACTTGTGCAGGCACATGGGACGGCCCGAAACCGCACCTACACCCTTGCGTTAGGGGTGTACCAGGCTGGGGGACGCGAATCAGACTACATCCGGCAACTGGGCTTCAGCGGCTTGCAGCACGAACAAATGGTATTGAGCTATGTAGAAAAGCACGGCTCCATCCGCCGGACGCAGGTTGCTGAACTCTGCCGACTGACGTCGTTACAAGCGCGAGATCTGCTTCGCCGCCTTCGGAATTCCGGAAAACTTGCGCAGCATGGTGAGAGAAGAAGCGCTTATTACCAGCTTGGAGAGGTCCAATCCAAGCCGTAAGCTAGGTCCTATTGGACAGCATTGGACGAGATTAGACTTGTTTGGACTGCCGGTTTCAGGGAATTTTCAACAAATTCAACAGGTTAGCGGTTAGGTTCCTTGTGTTTTTGGACCTTTTTGAATCGAAGCAGCAGGAAGTCATCTCATTAAACGTTGCGTGTCCATCCGACTGAGGGCAAGTCTGAAGTTCTGAGGGAGTTCGGTCATACCTTGAGGAGTTGACAAGCAGGATCAAGAGCCACGACGCTAAACATCTGTGACAGTTCTGTTGATCAGATAGCAGTCGGCACGCATACAAGCGGCATCTAGAGACCACGCGGACCCGCGAATGCACTCGCGCCAGGTAGGGGTCGGCTCTTCCAGCACTGTATCCTCGTCCGCTGTACTGGCGGGCACCAGCTTTGACACAGGAACGAGAACTCTCCGGGTGGGGCCATCGTTTGCGCAAGTGCTCAGTGAAAGGACGGGACTAATACCCTAAGCCGGCCGGCTTGCGGAGGAAGCTCGAACGCGGCGGTTCGCTGGTGTCGTGGCTGGATTGCGTGCCAACGGATGGCGGCAGACCGGACTATTTTGGCCGACTCGACAAGCCTCGGCGGTAGCTGATGGCTCGCCTGAGCAGGTGGCCCGCAGCTAGCTTGAAAGCGCAGCGGGCGAGAGCGCCCATGGCCCCTGCTAACGCTCGGGCGGAGCGCCGGCTGACCGCGCGTGCCACGTCGTGCATGAAGAGCGCGTGGTGCACGCCCTAGATGGCCCGCCCGGAATACCGGTAGCTACCAGGCGCCTTGTCGAGGATGAAAGCGTCGAGTCCGAGCGGGACGGGATAAAAGCGAGCCCTGGCGTAGTTGTCCGGGTAACCGTCGATTCGTCGGACCGGCTGCGGGTCGCCGTCGACCTGAGCCGCCGTAGGGTCCAGCACGGTACCGTCATCAAGCAGGGTCGCCCAATGCTCCAGAAACCCGTGTCGCCGAGCACCGTCCAGCGAACAAACCACGCCTTGTGCCCCAGGCCAAGTCGCACGGCTTCACGTGCCAGGTCGGGGCAGTTCGGAGGTCTTGATCATCACCGTTCCACTATGGCGTGCTGATGGATGCGCTTCACAACGACCAGATCCGTATGGCTATCGACGTAGGCTTCGAAGAAGAATTGGATGTCGACTAAGGCTTTCAGCGCCTGGCGCAGCTTGTAGCGAAATTTGGCCTTGTCGGTCATCTTGGTGCCACACAACCGCATGATGGTTTCCACTTTGAGATCAAATGGTGAGCGGTGCGTGTGATAGAAGCTGTGAAGCCACTTCGCCAAGGGCGCCAATTTCAGTCGGGCATTCCACTCCACGCGGGAATAGTCAGTATCGCCGAACATAGCCACGATTTCTGGCTCGACCATCACCACCCACTGCGCCAATGGTGTCTGGCCATCGTCTTCTTTCGTGATGAACTTTCGGACGAGCGAACCTTGAAACGTGGTGGAGCGCTTGGGGTTTTTCGGATCACCACTGACGATAACGCGAAGACCTGATGCTTGCATCCGTTCGATCGAGTTAGCTAGACGGACGTAGCTCTCGCTGTTGATGCTCCAGCCCAACACCTTTAAGAACTGGTGCGCGACGAACTGCACGCGTTCGCCCAGCGGCTGAAGCCGGGCCAAGTGCATGATTTGGAGGAAGACATCTTCGTCGTCCTGCAGCAGTTCCTCGCCGGTGTAGGTCATGTCGATGCCCGACGTCGTGGCGATCAACTTCCGCTTGAACTGTTCCCGCTCGGCTGACCGGATGTTGCCCACGGTAAATAACGCAGACCGCGCAAATGCATTGGGCAAGCCGCGATGTTCGTTCTTCCAAATGGGCAGCTGGACCATCAACTTTGCGGTGTCGGTGTTTTTTTCCAGTTCGGGCATGTGCATGAGTTTCCGGTCGTCTCCCCTGCCCTGTCTATAGTGCAACGGTGATGATGGCTAGTGCAAGAGTGATGGCAGCTGTCTGCTCTAGTGCAAGGGTGATGGTCCATTGGGAGATCGCTAGCGCAAGAGTGATGGCTGTGGGTGAGCTGCAAAGAGCCTAGCGCAAGGGTGATGGTGTTGTTTTCATCAGAAAGTGGCTGTTTTGGCGGCTTATCCACAGGCGCCCTAGTGCAAGGGTGAGTGAGTTGTCCCGTATTAGGTTCACATTAGGAAGGGGATTAAGAGTAGTCGAAAATGCTCCTAACCCCTTGATTTAACTAAGAAAGTTGTCCGCCCTCTTCTCTCTTGCACTAGCTAACCATCACTCTTGCGCTATGAGCTCATCACTCTTGATCGCCAAGTCGGCCAGATCATCACTCTTGCTTGGATGCCCCCATCACCGTTGCGCTAGCCATCACCCTTGCACTAGCCACTAGCCACTACCCCTGCCCTACCCTGCCCTGTCTCCTGCTACACCGCGGAAGGAGCGCGGCGCCTGTAAGGATTCGTATTGCAGACGTGGCAGGCTTAACTCACTCAAAGTCGCTTCCTGAACATTGCGTCGGCTCCCCGTGTAATGTCATCGGCTCATCTAGTAGAGCAGGAACATCGGCTAATCGAGGCTAGCGGGAGCGCCCTGACAGCCATCATCATCGCTGTGTCAGACAGCGACTAGCACCGTAGCAATCCGCTAGCTGCGTACTTTGCCGATGTGTTCATTGACGGGCTCCAGAGCCTGACACCAATGTGTCGGGCCGCAGTGCTTTTTCGTCCTGCACTACAAAATGGTCTCCGCCGCTTGTGCCTCCCTGTGCAAGTTGCACCCGCCCCGCTTAAAGCCGGGGGTTCTACATGGTGGCCGCGTAAAGCGGCACCAGGCAAACTGAAGCGCTTGAGCGCGCTCCGACTGATCAATCGCTCAGCTAAAATTGATATATACCGGGCCGCTGTGGCGTCAGGGTGCTAGATCAATCGATTGCTTCGCAAGCCGGCCAGCGTATGAAAAAACAGCCCTTGATTGTCCTGGTTTAATTTCCAAAGACAAGTCGATAGGGATTTGAGCCCCTGATGACAAACTGGAGATGGAGAAAAGTACGGACGAGCCTGGTGGCTTTTTGAATCCTCCAAACAACGAAATCGAGTTATTTTGAGACACTAAACTTTTGCAGTAAATCCGCAACAAGAGCGGCGCGCTCTGCTTCCGCTGGCATTTGTACTTCCAAAGTTACTTTCCCAGAATCCCACTCTTTCAACCACCCGATCTGCACGTTCTCAACTTTTAGTTTGTATTGTCGAGACGTTTCTTTGCGTTTGCGAAGTCCACTTTTATCCAACTGGCTTCGGAACTCTGCAACTTGGCGCGACGATAAGTCTTCACTCACGATGCGTTCAATCAAACTGACAAGCTCAAGTTCGGAGAGTTGTTTTGCTGCTTGCACAACCTCGTAACTAGTAAAAACGCCAAATTTGTCGGGCGTCTCCCTTACTTTTTCGAGTGCGGCAGCTGGTAGACGCAACATCGCCAAAGTTTTGTTGACTGTCGGTACAGACATCCCAAGTAGTTCGGCAATTTGACTTTCGTTAACGGCGACGCCTCCGTCGAGCAATTTCTTCCAGGCATAAGCGTTGTCGAGTGCACTCTGCGCAGAGCGTTCCTCGTTGAGTAACCAACTTAAACGGTATAGCTCCAATTCACCGACATGAGATCGAAGGTCAAGATCAAGCGTGGCTAGGTTTGCAGCAACTGCCGCCTTTTTTCGATAGTGGCCATCGACAAGCATGTAGCGGCTGTCGGCAGTCGGATGTCGCATAGCCAACGCAGGAACCATCTGCCCGTGGGTGGCCATCGAAGCTGCAATGGCCTTGACCACATCTGGGTTGTAGATGTGACGGGCATTCACAGGGTTGTCGTCAATCAAATCCAGAGGCACCTTGATGACCTGGCGCTCTTGATCTTTTTTTGTGGTGATCTCTAGATCTGGCTCACTACTCGCCGACGCGAGACCTGCTGGCCTATGGGCCAACACCGCATCAGCGGTCGCAAATCGGTCGTGAACCGACTGCCGTTCAGCTGACAAGCTGCTGCGCATAGCCGCTTTACGGTCAAATTTCGAGCTCATTACACGACCTCTTTGGTTTTGCTTTTCCGCATCGAAAGTCCTAGAAGCTTCAACACCTCATCAGTCATGGCTTCGACCTCGTCCATTGCTGCCTTCGCACGTGGCACGGCGTGCACAGTTGAGCCGATGATTTGTGCTTCACGAAATGCCGCACGAGACCCCAACATAGATTTCAAAAGCGGAAAATCTTTATCTTCACCAAGAATCTCTAGCAAGTCTTTTGCTAGAGACGTCGACTTTTGGACCATGTTCGCGACGACTCGGGCCTGCAATGTTTCGTTAGTCGCCTGTGCAGTGGCAGCTAGTTTTTTGGCAGATTCAGCTGCCCAAATGTCGGCAGGGCTAGGCACCAATGGAATCAGAGAAAGGTCTGACACCAGCATTGCAGATGAAGGTGCAGCGGAACTCATTGCTGGCGGGCAATCGATAAAGATCGCGTCGTAGGTCTCTATATGGTTCCGAACCTCTCGGTGCATCTTGCCTTCCATCGGTGCCAGGCTAATGACGGATGCTGGGAAAGGGTGCTCTTCGGAGGCCGCGCTTGCCCACCGTGACGCGGTGCCCTGGGGATCCATGTCGACAACCAATGTGGTGTAGCCACGCAACCCCATCGCGCCCGCCAAACTCATTGCGACCGTTGTCTTGCCACAGCCACCCTTCTGGTTGAAAACCGTCACTACCTTTGCCGTCATAGATACCCCTGACTTTCAGCGCTGAAAGTGCCGCACGGCACCGAAGAGTGTAATTTTATACAAGAATAGAAAATATACAAGTCGTTGAAGGTTCTATGATTTACGACAGTGCTGTTTCGCCAAGGTGCTGTTGTTGCGACGAACTTTCAACGTTGAATGTTGTGACTGCGTGGCTGCGCTGCGCTCTCCTTGGCGGGTATGGTTTTGCATTCGTCCGCAAACGCTAACTCCAAGCCGTGCGGCGGACTTTCAGCGCTGAAAGTTGCGCCTGCAGCGCGTCGGTTCATCCACGCCCTCGGTCGCCAAGAGTCCTGCGAATCAAGTTAAAGCGGCTTTCGCGGTTCTTTTGTTGTTGTGCAATGTGGCGAACTGGCTATTTGCTGGGCGGACCGAGGCGCAATTTGCTCTCTGTTGGCCTTCCTGGGGGCACGACTTTCAGCGCTGAAAGTCACTCGGCGAACGGTGATACAAGTCCAGGTGGGCTTTTCGTGCAGTCGGTTTATCGGCCGAAGCTTTGGTTCGGTGGCCTGAATCGCCTTACGTTGATCGCTCACCTACAGTCAAGCCTCCGGAGGGAATCCGCTAAATTGACAGGGGCGGCACGGCGGCCGAAAAGCTATCCGGGCCGCATGCGGATGTGCGTGCCGAGCGCAGCGAGGTGCTCGTCCATCTGCTGGAGCCCCTTGAGGGCTTCCTTGCCACCGCGTGTCACGACCATGGCGGCCAGGAGTTCCGCGACAACGAAGGCGGGCGACATCGTCCTGAAAGGTCCGGGGCTGGCGGTAGGAACGGTAATGACGTGCGCAGCCAGGCGCGCCAGTGGTGACACGGGACTATCGGTCAGCGCGACGACGATGAGCCCTCGTTCGGCAGCGGCCCTGGCGATGTCTACGGTCAGTCGGGTATAGGGTTCAACGGTGGCCACGAACAGCACGTCGGCGCTTGTCGCCCGGGCGAGCCCGTCCGCGGCGGTGCCGGCGATGCCGTCGAGCAGGACCGCCCGTTCTCCGACCAGGCTAAGGCAGTACACGCGTCTCGCACCCGCCAGGGCTTGCGCGGCGGCGCTCAATTGCTCGAGCTGGTCGCCTTCCTTCAGTGCCTTGATTTGGGACGCAGCGAATCCACCATGCGTGCCGCAAGGGCCTTGTCGCCGCGCAGATGTCGCTTGGCTCCTGTGGCGTGTGGCGGGAACCCGATATCGCCATCCCGGAGGGCCGCCGGGTAGATGGTTCGGATCTGCTCGTAGCCCTCGAATCCGAACTGCTTGGCCAAGCGGGTCATGGTCGCGGGCTGGACGCCTGCTTGGCGAGCCTGCTCACGCATCGACAGCAGGGCTACGTCATGCGTGTTTTCCAGCAGATAACGCGCAGCGAGCCGATGCTGAGCCGACAGCGATTCAAAGCTTTCGACCAAGCGTTGCGTGAGTGAGGCTGCATCCATTGGCAGCCAGTCTAGAAGCCATTTTTCTGACTTGCAACACTGTGATCATTCTTGAAAAAATGATTCAATTGAATCAATTCAAGCCTACTACTTCGTAGTGTTTTATGCGCTTTAGCGCTGTCGTAGTTGAAACAACTTGCCGTGGGCACCGCCGCAAGTGCTTTGGCAATCGTTGTTGGCGCACAAAAAAATCTTCAAATAGTTACTCGGTGCTCGCTTCGAGGATTGGCTTCTGCTTTCGGCTCTCTGCTGACTCTGATGCTGGTGCGCTCAACGCAATGTGCCTACGTGAACCTGCCCAATCACTTCTGCGGCTCGAGCTTTCGCGCGAGCGCCACCAACGTGGCCTGGTTCGCATCGAGTGACTTCTGCCACTGGGCGCCTGGTTGGAAAGCAATCACAGACGCGTAGGTAGACGCAGTCTTCAGAAACTCTGGATCCTTCAACGCTGCCTCGATCGCTTTCTCCAACTTGGCGCGAATGGATTCGGGCACGCCCTTGCCTACGGCAAAACCGCGGTCCGAGGGCATGACAACGTCGATGCCTTCCTCCCTTGCCGTGGGGACGGTTTTAAGAGAAGGGGCGCGGTTTTCCATGAACTGGGACACGATGCGCAGCGGCACCGCTTCTGCTTGTGGATCCGGAACCGCGGTCAGGCTGGTAAACATGAATTGGGTATGGCCGCCGAGCAGCGCATTTTTGGACTGGCTGGAGCCGTTGAATGGGATGTCGTTGAGTTCGACAGCTGTGGCGTTCTGCAGTTGCAACATCGCCAGGTGGCCGTTGGTGCCCACCCCGTTGTAGCCAAAGCTCAATGAACCGGGCTTGGCCTTGAGTTGCGCCACCACCTGCTTCAGGCTGGTGTACGGGCTGTCAGCCCGAGTGACCAGAAAAGTTGGATCGCTGACCACCCGGGCGACAAGCGCGAGCTCCTTGGGGTCGTATTGGGCCTTCTTGGTGAGCGGTACAAAGACCAGCGGCGGCACGTTGACCACGCCCACCGTATAACCATCTGGCTGTGCGCGCTGCACGTACGCGTTAGCAATTTCGCCGGAAGCACCGACTTTATTGACCACCACAAAAGTGCCCTTGTTTCCGAGGTGCTTGGAGATGAAGGGTGCCAGGCCCCGCGCCATGATGTCGGTCTCGCCACCTGCGGCGAAACCGACCACAAGTTCAACGGGTTTGTCATCAGGCCAGGCGGCGTGTGCGAGGCTGCAGACCGCGACCGCCGCAATGGCCATTGTGTTTTGAATGAAAGTTTTCATAGCGTCGCGGAATTAGTTGAAAAGATCCGCGTCGCTGCGGGAGATGGCGTCGTAAATAGGCTGGAAGTGAAGCCAGGCTGAGAACGGCGTGCCGAGGTGCGTGGACGAGTGCTGAGCGGCTTCGGGGCTGATCATCTTCAGTGGGTGCCCGGTCGCCTCGGCCTTGAGTTGGATCTCGCAAGCCCGCTCGGCGGCGATGAACCACCAGCATGCTTCGTCCACACTGTCGCGGCCTGCTGAAAACAGGCCATGGTTCTGGTGAATCACGATCTTGTTCTCGCCGAACACACGCGCGACCTCGGCGCCTGCGTCCCGTTCCACGACTACCGCGCCGGCCTGCTCGGTAATTAGGGCGTGATCGCTATAAAAGCTCGCAGCCGTTTGGGTGATGGGGTCGAGCTTGCGGCCCAACGCAGCCCAGGCCATGCCGTTCGTAGTGTGCGCATGGCAGGAAGCCAGGATGTGGGGATTGGCTTCGTGGATAGCGGCGTGCAGCACAAAACCGGCGCGGTTCACGGCCCAGGTACCTTCCACTACTGTGCCTTCGTGATCGACCAGCAGCAGATCCGATACCCGTACCCGTCCGAAATCCATCGCGAAGGGATTGGTCCAATACAAATTGGGATGCTCAGGGTCACGCACCGTGATGTGGCCGGCAAAGCCATATTCATATCGCAGCTTCGCAAACACTCTGCAGGCCGCTGCTAGGCGCTGTTTTCGGTGCAGGCGTTCTTCCGCATGCGTGGCAAAGGTGGGTGGCGTGGGGAAATAAAGATCGGCCTGGTCAGGCTGATAGACAGAACGTTTGTTCATCTGGATATCCGTGCTGGATCGTGAAGGATTTGTCTCCGAAGCACGGCAGTTTGGAGCGGCAGCTTCTGCCGCGCCAATCACGAATCAGGGGAAGGCCATAAGCCCTGTTAATGACCTCTGTGCAATTTCAGCACTGCACTAATGAGGTCCGTAGCAAAGCAAGAAATGCCTCCACGAGGCGGGAGCGTGGTGCGGTTTTGTGGAGCAGCAGCAGCGTCTCCAGTTCAATGCGTGGCAACAATGGTCGCGCTACGAGACCAGGCAGGGGCAAGGCCTCCAATAGCTCTAATTCGACAAGTGCGATGCCTGCGCCTTGTAAAGCCAGTGCCATGCCGGTAATGGACAGACCGACCTGTACAGCGATGTTCGGCGTGACGCCAGCTTCAGCGAGCGCACGGTCTACGGATGGCCGAAGCAACGCTTGCGGCAAGTACGTAATGAGCGGGTGTTCGCCCAACTCATGCACATGAATCTCAGCGTGTTGTGCCAAAGGATGGTCACTACGCATCACACACCCGATGCTGTTGCGGCCAAGTACCTCGGTGGTCACTTCGCCGTGCACCACCGGACCGTAAGCAATGCCGATTTCAGCCTCACGATTGGCCACCCGATCCAGCACTAACGGCGACGCAATTGCCTGCAGAGCGATGCGCACGCCAGGCTTTTCCTGGATGAATTGCGCCACCAGCCGTGACAAGCGCCCATTAGCCACCGGCGAGGTCGCCGCGATGGACAGGCTCCCTAATCTGCCCCCCGCAAGATCCTGCGTGAGGCGTTCTATAGACTCGATGCGGCCAAAGATCCCGGCGACGTCAGGCATCAATGCATGAGCTTCCGGCGTCGGTTGCAGACGGCCGCCCGTGCGGTCGAACAGCTTCATTTCCAGTCGGTTTTCAAGGTGCTTGAGAACCGTACTAATGGCCGGCTGCGTCACGTTGAGCATGCGGGCGGCCGCAGTGACAGAACCAGTCCGCATGATCGCGTGGAAAACTTCTATGTGTTTGAGGTTGATCACGTGGATGCTCAGGCGGAACTACTAGCGGGGCGATTGTCATGCACACACCGGTACGTAATGATCGACAAATCTGGTGCGGCTCGTTCGGGGTGGCGCTGGAAGGAAGTGGTGAAGCCACAGCCGCCGTTGCGTAAATCGTGTTCGTCATGAACGGACGAGTCAGATGCTGGGACAAGAAAAACGCTTGCCTATTTACTGGGCACCGTGGTCAAAGCCAATACTGGCGCGGCTCCCGGAAGTTGTTCTGCAGGCGATACACAGACTTGTCCACAGATCGCAGGGACAACCTAGGACACCGTGCCCATGTAGGGCACACGAAACATTCGCACCCCGAGCTCTTCCTGGACATCCTCGGCATTGCTATCTTCCGTCGCCATTTCGTCCGGATCGAATACTTCCAAATACGCGCACACAGGGCAACGCCACAGCGTGACGGCAAACGAGGTCCCGCTCGGCACGATGTAGCGTCGGCCGTTCTCATCTGTCTGAGAGATCCCGGCCGCCTTGCGCATGAGATAGGTCGACGGCTGCTTCATCAACAGCCCATGCCCATAACGGCATTTTGGCTCCACCCACCATCGGGATGGTGGGCGCTATCGTGACCGGATGAAGCTCTGAAATGGTCATGTCAATTCCTTCTGTGATGTTGTGGTCGATATCGGTGAGGGGAGGGCTTTAGGTCGGGCCGACAGCCGGCCCCTGGCGAAGCGGCAGCGCTATGCGCCGTCAGGCCAGCGCCGTCGGCATGCTCGTCCAACAGGTGGTGTAGTCCGGCGTCTTGCGGTCTTGGCGCATCACCCAGGCACGACGGTCTCCCGCCAGGCCGGTGCTGGCCATCGCCACCGTCCCCCGCCCGTAACGCAGGTTCAGATCGTCGAACGCCCGCATCAGGCCGCCACGGTCCTGGACACCCTCGTCGAGCGCTAGTTCGCCTTGCTCGACGGATCCATTCTGCAGATCCAGCAGATGCACCCCGGCCTTGGCCATCAGGAAGCCCGGCCGGTAAATCTCTTGCATGCCGCGTACTGCGGCCTGCACCAGCACAGCCGTATCGGCCGTGGGTTTGCGCAGTGGAACGACCGTGGCACGGCTGTATTGCGGCTGCTCCTTGCGATGCGGGCTGGTGTGCACGAAAACCGCGACTTGGCCCGCCACACCGTCCTGCCGGCGCAGTTTTTCTGCGGCCCGCTGCGCGAACTCCGTGACGGCTTCGATCAGGTCCTGAAGGTGCGAGACCGGGCGCCCGAAACTGCGCGTGCTGGCGATCTCTTTCTTGGCCGGAGGTTGCCCCTCCAGGTCGATGCAGGGCATGCCCTGTAGCTCGCGCACCGTGCGCTCGAGCACGACACCCCAACGGGCCCGCACCATCGCCGCATCCAGCCGCGCGACGTCCAGAGCGGTTGCCAGGCCAGCATCCTTCAGCTGCTGCCCGATCCGCCGCCCGATCCCCCAGATCTCGCCGAGCTCGGTGGCCTGGAGAACCGCATCCAGGTCAGATGCGGGGAGGGCCGCCAGGTTGGCGACCTGCGCCAGGTCGTCCGGGTAGCTGCCAGGTTTGCGCTCTGCCGTCTTGGCCACGTGGTTCGCCAGCTTAGCCAGAGTCTTAGTCTGCCCAATGCCGACACCGCAGGGGATACCGATCCAGGTGTGGATGCGGGAGCGCACGTGGACGGCACGCCGGGTGACATCCCGCACGCCGGACAGGTCGATGAAGCTTTCATCAATGCTGTAGATCTCCTGCTCGGGCCCCAAGCCCGCGGCGATCGACATCATCCGTCTATAACCGAATTCCTCAAACGCGCACCAATCGTATGTGGCCTTTGTCACCAAAAGGCCGTCTGTGCTGCCTGGATGGTCGGCGTCGATATGCTTTAGCAAACCATATTCAATTAGGGGCTTGAATTGATCACCCCCTTTGGACAATCCATTAAGCATCAGGAGTCGAATTATCTCTTCATTCAAGGATGCTCGGGCCAGTTTGGAATAGTTGCATTGTTCTTCATATGTCATTGAGCTTCTGGAAATTAGATCAAAAGCTTGGTACATTGTCCGAAAAAGTGGTGCTAGCTCGCGGCTATTTTTTCGTAAATGGCTGCGTAGAACTTGCGTAACGCTAGATTAACGTCGACTTTGGTGGCTTCTGATGGAATGCTGCTGATACCCACACCCATATGCCATACCGTATTGTAGATGGCGTCGGTGACAAGATCGGTAAACGAGAGTTCCAGGCCCGAATACATGCCTTTATCGGGAACTTGAAGCTTTCAATGCTTGACCATTGCCTGCACTTCACTCAGCACTTTGAAGAACAGTCCATTGAACAATTCCTGCTGCGCCACTTTCAGCTGCGCCGCATTGGCTTCATTCGATAGCTTTAACGCCTTTTTCGATGCTATGGAGTCCGCACTTTGTAGGACGTATGTTCTATGCTGGAAATAGCCGCCGATTGCAACACCCAAGAATGCAAGCGCAGTAAATAACGAACTTAGGCCGCCGAACATATCGCCAGCCAGCCCGAGTTTGGCTAATTCGCCTTCACGCCAAGCGTCTACAAAGTGATGAACGCCCTTGGTTCCCCAGTAATGCCAAATACCAATTACGAAAAAAGCAATAAAAACCAGCCAGATTGCAAGGTCGTCTTTGCCCTTGGGCTTAGTGACTTTGACGGGTTCAGTATCTTTGGGCATGGTCATGCGGATCGCTGGGAGTGATCCGCATATTTTAGTGAGCGAACCAGCTTAGGTCATCCTGACCTAGATGATTCAAGTTTGTAAGCGCATGCACTCCAAAAACTTTGCTGCATGACGCGCAGTTACGCGCCACATGAATCTGACCTGATACGCTAGGCCTACGTTCTTAGGAGTTAGGATTAAATGAGCAGCGCAGTCGGGAAGATCAGAGGCGGGATAGCTTTGTTGGGAATAACAGCCGCTTTTATCATGATGTTGGCAGGTTGCGAAAAGGCCGCAAATGTCCCGTGGCGGGTTACCGTGGAAAAAGATGCGTGGGATGACAAGAAGCCGCCGACATGCTTCGTGGAGTTGTATTCTGACGGTGCAACTTTCACGCTGATGAACAGCGGCTATGCTCCCTTTGCTCCGTTCGTTCATATGTATTTCCCAGAACAAGTGCTTGAGCCGTCTCGTGAAGCAGCATTGGCTAACGCTGCTAATTGCAGAGCTAGCCAGACAGAAGCGGGCCAATGCGTGTATGCCAATCTTGAAAAATATCAGAATGAAAAGATTGATATTCGGATAGATAAAGGCCAAATTCGGAATGTGCGAATGGGTAGTACGGCTGAAAAAGACAAGAAGCCGTATCTTACTGTTGGGAGAGATAGCGAATCTGCATTTTTCGACGAATTGGTCAACGGACAAACGCTGTTTATGCGTGGCTCATTCGATAGTGAGTTTTACAGAATGCCACCCGTGAGAAGGACATTCGATGTTTCGGTGAACGTTTCCGAATTGGCTGGTGCTTACAAAGCACTCACGGACGAATGCCCTGAGCTGATACGCAAAAGTAGCGTTAAAGTGGCCAAACCACGGCTAGAACCTCGGCTTCCGTAGAAGCACCAGCGATGCAATCGCGCAGGCGCTGCCGTGTACCTGTGAGATTGGCTGTGGCACCCAGGAACAGGTTTACGTTTGCGAGCGTCATAGCCAGTGGGTCGAGCCGGTAAATCTCGCGCAGCTGCGATGCCATCTAGGTAGGGAGTCGAGGCATCCGAGTCAGCTTCCCATGCCTGGGCATCCTTCTGTTGGTTCGGCCAAGTGGCAATTTCGCTGGTTGGGTATCCAGCGGTGCACGATGGCGAGAAGTCCGGTAGCGTGGCGGCACGAAATTACATGTTCGCCATCTATGTACGAACTCGTGTCAGCCGCACAGCTGCATGTACCTTTGCTTGACCGCCCGCCAAAATGGCCGCAACAGCTGTGAACGGGCAGCCGTATTCCACTCGCCCTCGTACTCCGCGCGCAGGTCATCAAATTCTTTGAGTTCGATGACCTCGGCGAAAACCTCCCGGAATCGCGGCTCCTTCGGGTCAAACGGCGCAGGATCGGGCCGCTCAACCGGGAACCTCACGTTGAAAAATGGACCGGTTTTCTCGTACTGGTAGGCGTCTCGCACGAGGCGTCCCACTTGAAGCCATTCGAGAGCGCTGGTGCTTCCCACGGCTCCTCTGTTTCGAACGCCTCTCGCGCGCTTCCATCTCAATACCCAGCGGCCCTCTGTTAACTCCGCTTCGTCTCCGGGCCCGATCACATCCAGCGAATTCGACAGGGCATCTTCGAGATCGCGGGTGTAGCGTTTCAGTTGCATCTGGGAAAGGATCGAGGCCCGATTCGCCATGTAATCGCCGCCTCCATACCAGTCGACGAGCGGCAGGTGCACGGCCTCGGGGTCAAACATCTCGAATGTCGGAAGAGTGGGCATTGCACGCTGGCGCGCGGACCAGGCCCTCTGCGCCAACTTGAGATCCTCGTTGGTGATGGGTTTCGCCAAGTTCCACAATTTCTTGAACCAGTCCAACGCAGGTTGCTGAACCGGCCCAACGGCCCCCGCCTCGATCCAGTTGCCTGCAACACGCCCCTCAAAGCCGAGTCCGTTGCACGATGCGTTGGCCGATGTTACGACCATCTCGTCTCGTCCGATGTAGACCTTGGCATGCAGGGTATTGATCTGCTTGATCTTTAGTCCTGCGTCGCGAAGACGCTTGATCTCAAGGGGGTTGGTGCCGCCCATAGAGAGGTTGCAAATGATTCGCAGGTCCTGACCCGCCCTAGGCAAGTCCAAGTATGCAGTCGCACCAGCACCCCAGAATGCGACTGCGCAGTACAGGCGATCACCCGAAGATATCTTTCTCACCGACGCTTCGATCTCGTCATGACTCAGGAACAGCATGTTATCTCCTCATTTGGTGTGCAATAGGTCGGTGGCTACCGGCTTACGGCCGGTCACCTGCGAAGTTTGACCGACTGCGGGAGGCGATACGTCGTCCCCCTCTGATCACATCGCCCCCGCGCCTCAGCTGCTCAGCGGCTCAGCGGCTCAGCGGCTCAGGTTGATACCGCGGACGCGCAGCCATGCACCCCTGTCCGCGCGTCCGAAGCCCTCGTCGATTTGACGGAAAAGCGACTCGGGAGTGGCCGGGTGGCTGCACGAGCGTCCGTAGTTCAGCAGAAGACCTCAATGCCGGTGCGCTTCGAGCTTTGCGAGTCCACGCCGGCGTCAGTCGCTGCGTGGATGATGGAATGGAAGCCGAGCTTCTGGCTCCAGACAATCTTTTCCCGTTGCGGAACCAGCTTCTGACCAACTTAGCACACGTCAGTACGCACGTATCGTTGATGGCTGGGTTGAAGAGATGGCTTTGACCTGGCGGCCTACCGCACACATACGATGCGACGGACCAAGCCCAACTAATATATCGGCGAACAAAAACTGATTGTGCCTTTGCCATACCAGAGGTTCAGCACATCCACGGCGCTCATCAGCTCGGTTCTGTCCTCGGTCGCCAGCAGCAATAGCTTTCACACAGAGGGGCACAAAGCCGTGCCCCGCAAGTAGCTAGCACCGCAGCCTGAACTGTTCGTCTCGGACCGCCTTTCGCTGCTGTGTAATCCAGTCCTGCATTTGCCCGGATTGCGGTTGGCGTGCCATCGCGTCGTAGTGGGCGACCTGGTCATTCAACGCCGAGCAATGGCTGGCTCTCGACGGCGCCGTGTTCTGGTACACGACCGCGGGAGGAGGGCGGCTTGCTACTTCTGCGGCCGAGCGCTGTGCCTGCGCGATGGAAACCTTCTGATCCCAGGGAATGTTGGATGGGACGGTCGCCGTCCGTTCAATCAGGGCGCTTTGCATGTTGCAGTGGGCAGACGACCAGAACTTGCCTCCTCCATAGCTTTCACACAAATAAACAGTGGTCGTACCGCCGACATGGCGGGCGCCGGCCGGGCTGCCTTGCGGCGTGATGTCGACGGCTCGCCCGCCGACACAAGGCTCCGACTGATAACTGCTGCCGCACCGGTAGGCCTGCGCCTGTACCGCGCAGGCCGCAATGCTGAGCACCAGGCCCGCTAAAAATCGCATACACCCCCCATTTGTGTTTGATCGAGCATCTCACAGGGGGCCTCAACTGCACTGTGAAATCTAAGTCCCGGTATTGGTGCGCCGTTGATCTGCCAATCTGAACACCAAAAATGGATGTAATGATTATTAGCAATGGCGCTCCTAATCATCACAAGAAGCTTGTTCGTTGAAAATTAATCTGGGTCCGCTACACCCCGGATGTCTATCGTATCAGCGAAAGTAAATATAAACACTGATTGGATAAGCCGGATGTCCGCCCTCTGGGACCAGTAGTTGAAACTATCCATACGCCAGAGATTTGCTGTCGGGTAAAGCGTGGCCTATGTCGCAATTTTCATGATGCGATTGCCGATGTCTCGTCCCCAAGCGGTCATGGCCATGCCACCGCCTAATTGGTTGGACTGCCAGTTTCCGAGCGCAAGATCGATGTCGAAGGGCGAACGTTGAAGACCCTCCGCTAGGCTCAGAGCATTGGCCGCGGCCTTCGCCGTGCTTCCTGCCGTATGCGGTCTGGGCACGAAGGCGGCATCGCCTAGCAAAACGGCCCGGCCAAAAACCATGCGCGGCACCTGCATGTCCAGGATCGCCTGCACGAACGGCTCATCCGTTGCCTCCACGAGATCATGAAAAGCCGGAGCAAGCATCATTCGAGCGTCTTCTCTCAGCAGCGAGCAGTATCGATCCTGCAGGGCGCCGGGCGGCAATGAAAATGCGTGGCGCACCCCATCCCGGTCGGTCAGCAGCTCTTGCAAAGCAGTGCCTTTCGCGACCTTGCGGTACCAGACCCAATTCCACCGCCGGCGGCCTGCCTGCACGGAGCTGTCTTCCCCGGGGACCATATATTCCAGCAGCTGGTGGTCGTCACCCTGCTGAAACGCGAAGGTTCCCTGCAGTACCGCCGCTGCTCCAGCCGACAAGTCGTTTTCAGCGACCAAACCACGCCAAGCGACATAACCGGCATAGCTCGGCAAGACGTTAGGCAACAACCGGCTGCGCACGGTCGAACGGGGTCCGTCAGCTCCGATCAGCAGATCGCCAGTTTCAACGCGCCCGCTGGCGAAATGCGCCGTCACTTTCTGCCCGTGCTGCTCGAAACGCAGCAGTTCTTCGCCGTGGTGGAGCGTATCGGCAGGCAGCTGTTTTTTCATGGTGGTGTAGAGCAGGTTCCAGGAGGTCTGGGTCTGCGGCATGAATGAGCGCTGCACCACCGCTCCCTGCCGGTCGAGGAAGATGCGGTCGCCGGATGCGACGCCCAGGGCGCCGAGGTGCTGGATTCCGGCGAACCGAAACGCGGCGAGCACGTCGGGCTGGAGCACTAGGCCGCCGCCGCGGCTATCGAGTTCTCCGGCGGAACGCTCAAAAACGTCGACCTGCCAGCCAATGGCATGTAAAGCAGTCGCCGCGAACAAGCCGCCGAGCGAACCACCGATGACCAGCGCGCGTGGTCGTGAGATATTTTTTTCAGTCATGTCTTTCCTTCGAATCGGTTCTTCAGCCGAATTTCTTCAAGCGACCGTTGTCGCCGGGTCGTTTTCAATGGCCTCTTGCATCGTGGCGGCCAGCACTTCGGGCACCAGTGCGCCGGTCAGGACAATGTCGCCCAGCCGAAGCGTGGGCACGGAGCGGATGCCTGCCTTTCGCGCCTGAAGCTCGTCAGCAGCCACCTTCCCGTCCAATAGTCCCGAGTGGAGAAAAAGTCGGATCGCCCCGGCATCGAAGCCCGCTTGGCCGGCCAGCGCCACCAGCACTTCCGCCTGCCCGATGTCCAGGCCTGCCGCAAAGTACGCGTGGAAAATCGAAACGAACAGTTCGCCCGCACGTCCGATGTCGCCCTGTTCCTGAGCGAACGACATGAGTCGGTGCGCCATGCGGGTATTGGGGGTCCGCTCGACACGGTCGTAGTCGAACGCCAGGCCGGCGCGGAGGCCTGCTCGCGCCACCTCAGCATCCATGGCCTGCGAGCGCGCCCAACTGCCAAATTTGGCGGTGCGGTATGCCTTGCGGTCCAACCCCTCACGGGGCATTTCTGAGTTGAGTTCGAATGGCGCAAAACGGATTTGCACCGGCCGGGACGTGCCGGACGTTTTCAGTGCCGTTAGGAGGTGTGCGTGGCCGATCCAGCACCACGGACAGATGAAGTCGGAGGTAATCACAATCTTCAACATATTCATGCCGCCACCTCTTCAGAGGCGTTAGTCCCATCCTGCTGCGTAACACCCGAAGCCGGAGACAGTAGGCTTTCGACGTCCAGGAGAATGACGGTGCGTTGCCCTTGATCGTCCTGGACGCTGCCGATGCCGGTGATAAAACTGCTCGCCACCTGGCTGACCATCAATGGCGCCGGCCTGATGGCGGCGGATTCCAGGTCAAGCACGTCGGACACGGAGTCGACAACCACCCCGACCGTGCTGCCACCTTGCAGGTTAAGTACCACGACGACCGTCGACGCATCGAAATTCGCGGCTGGACAACCCAGCTTGA
The DNA here is from genome assembly GCF_057747805.1 of Xylophilus sp. PBN-3R. Taxonomy (NCBI): domain Bacteria; kingdom Pseudomonadati; phylum Pseudomonadota; class Betaproteobacteria; order Burkholderiales; genus Xylophilus; species Xylophilus sp. PBN-3R. The sequence goes on along the minus strand of NZ_JBYLEE010000002.1, from coordinate 26,025 downwards.
TGCGCAGATCCGTGATCGGAACGATCACGCCGCGTAGATTGGTGACGCCTCGAACGAAGGGCGGCGCATTGGCGATGCGAGTCGGCTCTTCATAAGACCGAATCTCCTGGACCTTCAAAATGCCAATGCCGTATTGCTCGGCACCCAGCCGGAAGGTGAGGTATTCGCCCGCTGCTGCCTGGTCCGCGCCGGGTTCAAGAATAGTGGTGTTCATTTTTGTCCCACGCCGTTCAGAATTTTTCCCAACCTTCGTCAGCCGTTTGTGCAATCGGCCGCGGATGGGTGTTGACAGGTTTAGTGAGCATCGCGGTAGCGCCGGATCTTGTCGACGTGAAGCGGGCCGGGCGAACCGTTGGAGTGGTGCGGGGGACGGGTTTAACCGCCTGATAAAGCTTGTCGTCGGCACGGCCCACGTTGAAGACCGCCACCGTCGTGGCGAGTCGCTCAGCCTGGTGTTTCATGCTGTCCGCCGCAGCCGCTGATTCTTCGACCAAGGCGGCGTTCTGCTGCGTCACCTGGTCGAGCTGCGTGACTGCGTCACCCACCTGCTCGATGCCTCGCGACTGCTCGGCGCTGGCGGTTGTGATCTCGCTCACCAAGTCGTCCACGCGTTGCACCTGCTTCACGATTTCATCCATGGCGTCGCCGGCCTCCGCTACCTGCTTGGCGCCGCCGTCGATCTTGTCTACGCTGTGCTGGATCAGAGCCTTGATCTCTTTGGCGGCAGCCGCGCTACGCTGCGCCAGGTTGCGCACTTCAGCAGCCACCACCGCAAAACCGCGCCCCTGTTCGCCGGCCCGAGCCGCTTCCACCGCGGCATTCAAGGCAAGGATGTTCGTCTGGAAGGCGATGCCGTCGATCACGCCGATGATGTCGGCGATCTTGCGCGAGCTTTCGGTGATTTCCTGCATGGTCGCCACCACGTTGCCGACCACCTCGCCACCCCGCCGCGCACTTTCGGTAGCAGTTGTGGCCAGACGCGATGCAGTGCGGGCGTTTTCTGCATTGGTCTTCACTGTCACGGTCAACTCTTCCATCGACGCGGCGGTCTGCTGCAGGTTCGACGCCTGCTCTTCGGTCCGCTGGCTGAGGTCGATGTTGCCGGCCGCGATCTCGGTGGATGCGGTGCTGACCGCCTCCACGCCGCCACGTACCTCGGTCACAACGTCGCGGAGCCTGGTCACCATGCCGCCGAGCGCCCGGGTGAGCTGCGCGACCTCGTCACGGCCATCGGAAGACGGTGAACGCCTCAAGTCGCCGCCGGACACGGCTTCGGCTACTTTCACGGCCTCCTGCAGCGGCTTGGCGATGGCGTTGGAAATGATCCAGCATAGGGCCACCGCCGCGCCAAGCGCCAAGACGAGGCAGGCGACGATGCCTTCCCACCCGCGCTCGAAAATGCGGCGCGCCTCGGCTGCATCGGTCTTGGCTCGGTCGTCGTTGTAGTCGCTCAGCTTCTGCAGGCGTGCTTGCAGATCGTTGAAGCGCCTGCCGGCCGTATCGTCGGTTATGAGGGTCAGCGTCTCATCCCTTCGCCCAGCCCTGGCCGCGGCCATGGCTGCGTTAGACACGGCGACATACCCCTTCCAGCTTTCGATGGCGCCGTCGTACAGCTTGCGTTCCTCGGTGTCGGCGACGGCGGACGCATAAGATTTGCTTGCGTCTTCAAATCCCTGGCGGGCTCGCTCGATGCGCGCAGCCGCGTCGGGCAATTGCTGGTCATTGGAAATCAACACACGGAATTCGCGCTGGCGAAAAAGCGTGACCTGCTGGGCCATGCGCAGGCTGTCGCGCACGCCGGGCAACCGGTAATTCAGGAGCGATTCGGTCTGGTCGTTGACGCTTGATAGCTGGCGGACAGCGAATGTCGCCAGCAGCCCCATCAGGACGAGCAGGCAGGCGAAGGCGAAGACAAGTTTGCTTCGCACGGACAGGTTGTGGATGAGTTTCATGGCTATAACGGTTGGTGATGTCAGGCGGATGCCTTGGTAGCCGGACGCGGCTCCGTCGCGTGCGGCCACAGGCGCAACGCCAGGGCGCCGGCGCCGGATGCAGTGGCCAGGGCGGTTACGCCCATCCAGCCGAAGCCGTCGAGCAGCAGCGCGCCCAGCGCCGAGCCGATGGCCATGCCCAGGAACATGCCGGTGAAAAGCACGGCGTTGAGACGGCTGCGGGCACCGGGGTCGATGCTGTAGACGATGGTCTGGTGGGCGATGAGCGTTGCCTGGATGCCCAGGTCGAAACCGATGGCGCAGATCACCAGCAACACGACCTTCGCATGCACGGTGGCGAACGGGATGGCCATGGCCGCGAAAGAGAGCAACACCAGCCCGGCGCCCAGGCGCGTGACAAGCTCGGGACCCTTGCGGTCGGCCAGTCGTCCCGCCAGCGGGGCGGCCAGCGCGCCGGCAGCGCCTGCCAGGCCGAAAGCCCCCGCGGCGGCGGCTCCAAGATGGAAGGGCTCGCCATGCAGCATCACGGCCAGGGTGGACCAGAAGGCGCTGAAACCGACCGACAGTAGGCCCTGGGTCCAGGTGGCGCGGCGCAGCGCATCATGGTGGCGCCACAGTTTGCCCAGCGATGCCAGAAGCGCTCCGTAGGGCAGTGACGTTGTCGGACGGAAGCGCGGCAGCCGGCGCCATGCGGCCAGGCCGATCAGCGCCACGCTGGCCGCGGCGGTCAGGAACATGCTGCGCCAGCCCCAATGCTCGGCCACGAAACCGGCCAGCACACGGGACAGCAGGATGCCCAGCAGCAGTCCGGTCATCACCGTGCCCACCACCTTGCCCCGGTGCACCTCGGGCGCCATGGTGGCGGCGGCCGGCACGATATCCTGGGCCATGGTCGCCGAAAGGCCGATGGCCAGGCTGACCGCCAGCAAGACGGATATGCCCGGGGCGGCAGCGGCCAGGAGCAGCGCGATGCACAGCACGGCCGACTTGAGCAGGATGATGCGACGCCGGTCGAAGCGGTCACCCAACGGTGCCAGCAGCAGGATGCCCAGCGCATAGCCGATCTGCGTCAGCGTGGGCACCAAACCGACCATGCGGGCCGAGGTGCGGATGTCGGCCCCCAGCACGCCGAGCATCGGCTGGCTGTAGTAGAGGGTCGCTACCGAGATGCCTGCGCCGCTGGCCAGCAGCAGGATCAGCGAAGTGGAAAGAGGCAGCTGTCGGGCCGCGGCGGAATGTTCGGCGGATGGCATGTATCGCTCCTTGAAGGAATGGACTGCCGCCATGTTTCCAAGCCACCATTTCGTTCGTGCGTCACCGCACGCTTTCACTGTTTCATCTGTAGCCGACGCCGAAATGCAATTGCAACCGTGCGAAGCCACAGTGAATCCGTCGGTGGCACCCGGACCGTCGAACCAGCGAGGCCGGGATGCCGCGACGACACATTCAACACAGAACAGAGGACCTTTGACATGAGCACCCTGACCGCAGAAAAGACAGCCGACCTCACCGCCCGCCGCCTGCGCCCCCTGGGCACACCGAGCGACCTGGCCGAAGGCGCCTGCAAGGACATCTCGGCCGCCCTGAACGGCGTGCTGGCCGATGTATTCGCCATCTATCTCAAGACCAAGAACTTTCACTGGCACATGAGCGGCCCGCACTTCCGCGACTACCACCTGCTGCTGGACGAACAGGGCGACCAGCTGTTCGCCATGACCGACCCCATCGCCGAGCGCATCCGCAAGGTGGGCGGCACCACGCTGCGCTCTGTCGGCCACATCGCGCGCATGCAGCGCGTCAGCGACAACGACGCCAACTACGTGGACCCGCTGGACATGCTGGCCGAGCTGCGCGAGGACAACAAGACGCTGGCTGCCCGCCTGCGAGAGGCCCACAACGTGACGGACGAACACCGCGACATCGCGTCGTCCAGCCTGCTGGAGAACTGGATCGACGAGACCGAACGCCGCACCTGGTTCCTGTTTGAATCCAGCCGCCCGACCGCCGGCTGAGCGGCCGGAGCCGCCGGAGCATTTCCATGGCCGTCATCACGCCTATCCCGACGATGCCGACCCGCCTGCGCCTGCTGGGCGCGGCGCATTCACCCGAAGCATTCGTCCTGCGCGACTTCCTCAGCCGGAGCGTGGTCGCCTACGACTGGGTCGAGCTGGACGCCGCCACGGTTCACGGCGTGCCCGGCATCGCCGGTCTCGACGACCCGCTGTTGCCGGTGTGCGAGTTTCCCGACGGCTCCCGCCTGACGGCCGCCACGGTGGAAGAAGTGGCCAAACGCCTAGGCTGGATCGAACAGCCGCGCTTGAAGATCTACGACGTATCCATCTATGGTGCCGGCCCGGCCGGCCTCAGCGCCGCCGTGTACGCCGCCTCGGAAGGCCTGAGCACCGTGCTGGTCGAGCGCCAGGCCATCGGCGGCCAGGCGGGTAGTTCTTCGCTGATCGAAAACTACCTCGGTTTTCCGCAGGGCATCAGCGGCCGTGAGCTGGCCGAACGGGCGCGCCAGCAAGCGGTGCGTTTCGGCGCTGAAATCCTGCGCACGCGTGAAGGCGTGCATGCGCTTTTCGTGGATGGAAGCATTCGTGGCGACCTGGCCGACGGCACCCAACTGGTGGCGCGTTCGAACATCTGCGCCACCGGCATCGAATGGCGGCGCCTAGCCTGCCCGGCGAGGATCGGCTGCTGGGCGCAGGCCTTTTCTACGGTGCCGGTGCCAGAGAGGCTCCGATGTGCGGCGGCGAAACCGTCTATGTGGTGGGAGGAGGAAACTCCGCCGGCCAGGCCGCCATGAACCTGTCCGGCTTCGCCACCGAAGTCGTGATGTTGGTACGGGGCGCGAAGCTAGCCGACACGCTGTCGGACTACCTGGTCCGCAAGATCGAGGCAGCGCGCAACATCCGTGTCACCACCCATTGCGAGGTATTCGGGCTGCACGGCGATCGCTCTCTCGAAGGCATCACCGTGCGCGACCGCCTGAACGGCAGCACTACCAAACTCGCCACCAGCCATGTCTTCGTTTGTATCGGCGGCCTGCCCAACAGCGACTGGGCGGCCGACACGGCCATCGTGCGCGACCAGTCGGGCTACCTGGTTACCGGCCAGGACCTGCAACTGCACGACCCGGCCGACTCGCCTGGCTCGGCACGGTTTCGCAACTGGTCGCTGCAACGTCCGCCATTTCCGCTGGAAACCAGCGTTCCCGGATCATTCGCGGTAGGCGACGTGCGGCACGGCTCCATCAAGCGTGCGGCGTCGGCGGTGGGGAGGGCGCGATGGCCGTTGCCTTTGTGCACCAGTACCTCGCCAGTCTGTGAATCCGGTTTATTCAAAGGAGATCGACATGAGCCACCAATGCACTCACACCGCCGGAATCCACACGGTGGTACCCAGCGCGCTCGGATGCGAGGAATGCCTGCGCATCGGCAGCGCCTGGGTCCATTTGCGGCTTTGCCGCAGCTGCGGCCACGTCGGCTGTTGCGACGATTCCCCGCATCGCCATGCGCGGGCGCATTTTAATGCCACGCACCATCCGATTATCGAAGGCTACGACCCACCGGAAGGCTGGGGCTGGTGTTATGTGGACGACGTGGAAGTAGACCTGCCCGGAGGCCCCACGCCACATAATGGCCCCATTCCACGTTTTTACTGAGAATAATATTGCGGCGCAACACGCCGACATATTGCACTTGAAATAGTCAGCGTCGCTGCGGTAATCATTGCGCAACCGGCTCGGGAGATATTCAATGAAAGCTTCAATTCGAAGCGAATTCATTGAAGGGCAATCTCATGAATACCGTCAAGCCCCTGCGCCGGGAGAAGGCTGAATGGCTTACCCTGGTCCTGGTGGTGATGCTAGGGTACGTGCTTAGTTTTTACGCTGTGCTCTCCGAACGTAGTTTTATCCTAGCCAACGAAGATGTTCACCTGCGCGCACAGGCGCATGTGGTCGAGGCCAATCTTCAGCGGCAACTGGAAAGCGTGCGAAGTGCGTTAGAAAGCCTTCGTCATGCACGGATGATTAACGGGCCTGGCGCGACCAATCTTTCAATACAGTCCCTCCGCGCCGCCATGCCGGGTGTGCGGGCACTGATGGTGCTAGACAGCACCGGCCGGGTTCTACATTCGAGCGAACAGATGCGGGGTCCGCAGCTGCGCGACACCGCCTTTATCCAGAGTATTGCCAGCATGACCGATGAAAGCATGGTTTATGTGTCGAGGCCATACATTGATGCGACCGGCCGTTCAAATATAAAACTGTCGATGAAATTGAGCTCTCCGCCGGGAGATGCGCCGGGCGTCGTGACTGCCATTCTCGAGTCCGATTATTTCAGCACCATCATGCAGCCACTCGTCTATGCGTCAGATATCAACGGTGAACTGACGCAGAAAGGCGGGTTTTCCATCCTGCAGGTCGGTCGGCGACCGTTGCCCCAAAAGCGTCTTTCCGTGCGGCGCACCGTCGACAGCGGCAGCATCCGGCTCGACCGGCCGCTGGAGGTGACCATCAGCCGGGGACGCGACGTCATCGACCAGCCCTGGAGGCGCCTAGCGATCGAGTTTTCGGCGGTATGCGCGGCTTTTCTACTGATCGGCGGCATCAGCCTCTGGGTGGTGCAGGCCAAACGCCGGGCGCTCGACCTGCTGTCGGCGCGACGCGCCCGAGAAAAAGCCGAAGGCACCGAACGCATCATCACTGCGCTGCAGCAGCACGAAACCGAGATCGAGCGGCTGGCGTTTTATGACGGCCTGACCGGCCTGCCCAATCGCCGGCTGCTGCTCGACCGCACCGAGCGTGCTTTGCAGGCAGCTGAGCAAAAACACCAGAGCGGGGCGCTCATGTTCATTGACCTCGACAACTTCAAGGACCTCAACGATACCCTGGGCCACGATCACGGCGACCTGCTGCTGAAACAGGTCGCAAGACGCCTGCTCGAGGTTACCCGCCAGGGCGACACGGTTGCCCGCCTGGGCGGGGACGAGTTCGTCGTGATGCTGCAAGGCCTGGGCGACATCGACGAGGACGCGGTGAAGCGGGCCGAAAAGGTGGGCCAGGCCATTGTGGAACGGCTGGCCATGCCGTACCTGCTCGAAGACCAGGAGGTGTTCAGCACGCCGAGCGTGGGCGTTGCCATTTTCGATGCCGAAACCGGCAGCGTGGAGTCACTGCTCAAGCAGGCCGACCTGGCGATGTACCAGGCCAAGGCCGCAGGACGCAACACCTTGCGGCTGTTCACGCCTCAGATGCAGAGCGTGGCGGCCGAGGCGGTCGAACTGGAGCGTGAACTCCGTGGTGCCATTGCCCGCCAGGAGCTCTACCTTCATTACCAGCCGATCGTGGACGCACGGCGCCGGGTGTCCGGCGTGGAGGCGCTTGCCCGCTGGTTCCATCCGAAGCGCGGTGCAGTATCGCCGGCCGAGTTCATTCCGCTGGCGGAAAAATCGGGGCTCATCCTCGAAATAGGCCAGTGGGTGCTGGAACGCGCCTGTGTTCAGCTCAAGGCGTGGTCGGCCCGTCCGGCCACTGAACACCTGACGGTTTCGGTGAACGTCAGCGCGCGGCAGATGCGGCAGTCCGATTTCGTGTCGCAGGTGACGGCCACCCTCGCTGACCACGGTGTGAATCCACGCCGGCTGCGACTCGAACTGACCGAAAGCATGCTGTTCAGCGACACCGAGGAAGTCATCGAGAAGATGAATGCCCTGCGTGCGCTGGGCGTGCGTTTTTCGCTGGACGATTTCGGCACCGGTTATTCGTCGCTGAGCTATCTCAAGCGGCTGCCGCTGGACCAACTCAAGATCGACCGGTCGTTCATTCGCGAGGCCTTGACCAACGCGAGCGACGCCACCATAGCGACCGCCATCGTCGGGCTTGCGCACAGCCTGGGCATGGTGGTCGTGGCCGAAGGAGTCGAGACCGAGGCCCAGCACAGATTCCTGCAACAGAGCAGCTGCGATGCGTTCCAGGGTTTCCTGTATGCAGCTCCCTGCGCGCCGGAAAAAATCGAGCAGCTGCTGTCGCCTTCGTCATGGCGCACCGAGGATGTGCCGCAACGGCCTTCGGATGCGGACAGGGCACGGTCGCGGCCTTGAACGCAACCGCGCGCGCCGCCGGGTCAGTTCAGCGTCTCAACATCGGCTTCGAAGATGTAGCCGAACCCACGCTCCGTGCGGATGTACTCGGGCGCCGCCGCATTGGCCTCGATCTTGCGCCGCAACCGCAAGATCGAGACATCGATGGAGCGGTCGTAGACCTCCGCGCCGTGCAGGCGGGACAACTCCAGCAGGCGGTCGCGCGACAGCACACGGCGCGGGGCTTCGCAGAAGGCCAGCAGCAAGTTGAATTCGCCATTGCTCAGCTCGACCCGCGCACCGGCCGGTGTGGTCAGCCGACGCAGCATGACGTTGAGCTCCCACCCCGCGAACCGGTAGGCGCGTGTTCCCGCCGTCGCCGGGGGGCGGCCTTCCGATGGCGCGTGGTAACGCCGCAGGACGGCCCGGATGCGGGCCAGCAGTTCACGGTTGCTGAAGGGCTTGGTGATGTAGTCGTCGGCCGCCATTTCCAGGCCCATGACCCGGTCGGCTTCCTCGCGCCGGCCGCTGAGGATGATGACCGGCACCCGGCTCCTGTCACGCAGTTCGCGGGCCAGTTGCATGCCGTCCTCGCCCTTGAGCCGCAGGTCGACCAGCACCAGGTCGATGACCTCGGCTGCCAACGCTTCGCGCATCTCGTCGCCGGTCTCCACCGCGGTGACACGGAGCTCGTTGTCGCCCAGGTATTCGACGAGCAATTCGCGAAGGGCCGGGTCGTCGTCTACGACAAGAATGTGAGGGTTCATGGGCGCGTGGAGCGGCAGAGGTCAGGTAGGGCCACCGCAATGTAACGCCGGCGATACAACTGTCAATCACTCCTTGGGGCAAGGCTTCCGAGGGCCCGGTCCATCGCGTAAGCAACGTCCTGCCGTCGCAGCGGCTTTTGCAGCAGGGCCTGGATGCCCGCCTTTTTCACCAGGGCCTCGACCTCCTGGTTCACTCGCCCGGTCATCAGCACCACCGGGATGTCGGGGCGCAGGGCACGGACGCGCGCCGAAAGCTCGCTGCCCGGCATGGCGGGCAACATCTCGTCGGTCAGCAGCAGGTCGAAACGGTCCGGTTCGGCCTCGAAGGCCAGCAGCGCGGTTTCTGCGTCATAAAAACCGACCGGCTCATAACCCAGCGCGGCGAGCCGGTCTTCGGCCAACTCGACAAGGGCGACCTCGTCGTCCACAACCATCACGGTCTGCCCCTGTCCCGTAGGCAACTCTTCAGGTTCGGGCAAAAAGGCGGGCTCGGCGACAACCACCTCGTCGGTCGGCAGCCAGATGGAAATGGTGGTGCCAGCTCCCACGGCCGTGTCTACGTCGATGGCACCGCCGTGGTCGGTCACAACGCCGTGCACGACCGACAAGCCCAAGCCAGTACCGTCCATTCCCTTGCGGGTTGTATAAAACGGATTGAATATTTGCTGCAACACTGCCGGTTCCATGCCAGAGCCTGTATCGGCGACTTCGAGGCAGGCGTATTCGCCCGGCCGCACGCTGCCCAGGAACAAAGATTTTTCATGCGTCACGGCAACGGTGCGTAGCCGCACGGTCACCACGCCGGTCACGCCGAGCGCCTGCACTGCGTTGGTACATAGGTTCATGACTACCTGGTAGAGCTGCGTGGCGTCGCCCCGCACCGTAACCGTTGGGGCCTGCAGCGCACAGCGCAGTTCGACACCTGGGCAAAGTGTCGGGGCGAGCATGGCGATCACTTCCTCGACGACCGGTTGCAGGTGGACCGGCAGGCGGTCGATGACACCGCTGCGACTGAAATCCAGAATGCGGCGCACCAGTAATCTGGCGCGTTCACCTGCCTGCAGCACCCTGGCGAGTTGCCGATGCTGCGTGCTGTCGGGCCGGCTCTGCTGCTGCGCCATTTCCCCGAAACCGAGAATGGCCCCTAGGATGTTGTTGAAGTCGTGCGCGATGCCGCCGGCCAGCGTGCCGAGCGATTCGAGGCGCTGTGCCTGCTGCAGGCGGCGTTCCAGTTCGAGCTTGCCGGCGAGCGCATCCTTCCGAGGGGTGACGTCAGTGGCGGCGCCGAACACGCGAGTCGGCGCACCGGTATCGTCGAGCAGACTTTTGGCGCGCGTATGCACCCATCGCCATTGCTCACCTTGGCGGACCCGGTATTCGACCTCGATGGCTTCGCTGCGACCGGCGAGGTGCGATGCGATGGCGTCTTGGACGGCGGCCCGGTCGTCGGGGTGTACATGCACCGCGGCCACGACTTCGCGCACCTGCGCGTTCTCTTCGAGCCGCTCCACGCCGTGCAAGGTGCGCCACCGTTTCGACAGGAATGTACTGTTGTCGCCGATGTTCCATTCGGCATGCCCCCCGTCCGCTGCTTCCATGGCCATGGCGTAGCGCTCTTCGCTGGCACGCAGGGCGTCCTCGCTGAGTGCGATGGTGCGCAACTGCTTCAAAAGGCCGTGGATCGTGGCGATCACCAGCAGTACCAGCAGGGCGGTACGGATGGTGGCGCTCAGGATCTCGTCGTGCCAGGGCTGCAAGGCCATCTGCTCGTCGCGGATCACCGCGAATGTCAGCGGCAAGTCGCCCACGGGCAATGCGGCGATGAGTTTCACGCGGCCGTCGAACGGACTGACACCCCGGTCGATGGCCGCGCCGCCCCGGTACCCGACGAGTTCGGGAAATCTTTCGCCCAAGGGATTGCGGCCGGCCACCATGGAGGGCTGCCGCACGACAAGCGTGCCGTCGTTCAGGGCGAGGGCCAGGACGGTGCCTTCGTTGAGTTCGAGCGACGAATAGATGTCCTGGAATTCGTCGAGGGTGACCGTCGCCGTGACGACGCCGCCGAAGCGGCCGCCGGCTCGTTCGATACGTCGCGACATCACCACGGATGGCAGTAGCTGGGTACGCGTGATGATTGGTTCGTTGATAAACAGGCGGCCTTCGCCGCCAGCGTCGCGCTGGCTCGTGAAGTAGGGGCGATCGGACACGTCGGCTAATGGCTGGCCAGTCTCGCGTGATCGGTAACGTTGCCGGCCGCCGGCATCGACAATTGTCAAGACGCCTACCTGCGGCAGGCCCGCTGCCCGGGCGGAAAGCTCTTTGCGGATCTCCACCGCGTCCAGGCGGCCGTCTGCTTCCTCGTACCAGTCGGCACTGTCTTTCAACAGCAGATCGACACTTTGAAAGTTTCTCTTTGCCTCGTTGGCCAGGGCGCGCGCCAAATTGGATAGGGCGCGCTGGTTCGATATCTGCAATTGTTCGTGGAGTCGCCATGCGTCGTAGACGGCAGAGCCGATCAACACGCAAATGAGCAAAAGTCCGATCGCCAGGATGCGACGGCGCAGGCCTCCCCCGCTGTCGGCCGGGCGCAGGCGCGCGCTAACCACCATGGTCTAGTGCAGCTGCCACGGCCGCCAGCAGCTCGGATTTGGTGAAAGGTTTGGCAAGCACCGCGGTGACGCCCAAGGCTCCCACGTTGCCCGAGCCGCTAACCAGGCTATACGGCTGCTGGCCCGAAAGCACGACCACCGGCACACCGGGGTATTTTTGGTACAGGGAATCAAGCCGCAACGCGCCAGGGCCGCGCAGATTGACAGTGCTGAACAGGATGGCATGGACCAATGAAGGCGAAGGGAATGAAGGCGCCGGGGCGTCAGCGAAAGAGGTCACTTCAAATCCGGCCGATGCCAACCATTCTTCCACCAGTGCACTCATGACCGCATCGTCTTCCATCAGCAAAATCTGCACCATGCCCACTTCCAGTCTTTTTCCTGCGGTTTCGAGCGTTGATTGGAATTGCTGCAGGTTTCGATAGCGTTTCAGCAGTGCTGCGGCGTATTACAGATGTAATGAAGTAGCGCCCACGCTGACCGCTGAGCCTGGGCGCTGGCTACTTAGTGATCCATAGGGTGTTCTAGCTTTCACTCATACACGGTGCTCGTACTGCTGTCGTTAGGCATAACAACGAGACCGGTTACTGTGTGATGTCAACACAACGTCCAACCTGGAAGCGCGTAAAGCTTTGCCGTGGCCGCACCAGTAAGGTTCGGCCTGTACGGCACCCGAGGAAAGTTCCAGCGCCATCAGAATCAAAGACCGCATCAGCCTCTAGCGTCGAGAGGTCCTGTGGAACCCGCTATGACACTGGATCTACGAGAAACGTTTCTCGTGCGGCGACCAACATCCAAATTGAAAGCAAAAAATTGCAGCGATGATTTTTGCAAATGACGCAACTTATCATCACAAGCAATGACGTTGATTGCAAATGTTGCCAGATTCGTTGATAGATAACCGCCTAATCGTAATCCAAAGGTTTGACTCGCATCCCATTTCATACTGGCGAGCGTTAAAAATTCAAAGCAAACCAAAGCGATGTCAATTTTGCCCCTGCACGAGTGAGGTTCGCTTTAGCCTGGTCGCTGCTTTATTTTTTCTTGAGGCGTCATCACCATTAGCACATGTCCAAGAAGTGCTGCTCTCACTGCTGAGGTCGGCTAGGTCGGCTAACACTGAAATCCAGCGGCTGCACAGCTACCTTCACGCTCTCGCTCAGCACTTCGCTGTCGAAGGCGTCTCCTCCATCTGCACGTACGAGACTATTGGGAAGAATCTCTTCGCCGAAATCCGAATTGTGCGTTGACGTCAATGCAGCCCAAGCTCGCCATCAACGCGCTTTAGTTATCCGCCTTTTTTCAGAGGATTTTCGGAATTTCGGTCTGTGCCAACGCCTGCGGATTGATTACTAGCTTCTATATCTAAACAGTCCGGTGCTGCTAAAGGCCTATCAGCTTCTCACGAACCGAGACTTTTTCTGCCAAGCGGAACATACCGCGCTGAGCGAGCAATCTAATTAATTTCAGCATTCGACTCGGTTGCGCCCGGCAGTTTTCGCTCGATAAAGTGCCTCATCAGCCTTCTTAACTAATGCTCTAGGAAGGTCGGCGGCCATTGGCGCCATACATGCGACGCCAAGACTGATCGTGACAAATCCACCGTCCGAAACTGCATGTGGAATTTGAATATCGAGCACTGCAGTGCGTGCCTTTTCGGCCACGTGGCGGGCGCCTTCCTGATGGGTGTCAGGAAGCAGCAAAACTAGCTCTTCGCCGCCATATCTGGCAACAAGATCTTCAGGCCTAAGCACCGCAGAACGAACGGCTGCCGCCACTCTTTGTAGACACTCATCTCCGCTCACGTGCCCATACCGATCGTTGAAGCTTTTGAAGTTGTCTACATCGACCATGACGACCGCCAGCACCTGACGATTTCGTTGGGCATTTTTGAAGAGCTTAGCTAGTCGCATGTCAAAGAACCGTCGGTTCGGAATGCCGGTAAGACCATCATCCCGGGCGAGATGTGCAAGCTTTTCGTTTGCGATCGCAAGCGCGTCACGAGCAAGCCTTAACCGCAATTCTGCATGTTCGCTTCGCTGGACCGATCGGAGCAAAAGTCTCCCACCAGCTACCACCATGGCGCACAGCGAAAAAAGCACTAGCGTCTGGACGATGGAAGCTCTCAACCAATCGTGAAGAACTTCTTCTTTGCTGACAGCGACGACCGCAACCAAGGAATAGTTCAAGGCATGGTCGAAGCTGATGATCCTCACCACGTGGTCGATCAGCGAGCGTTCTTCGCTTGACCCAGACTGCTGGCGTGCGGCCTGCTGGATGATCGGTTGATTTTCAAGGTTTCGGCCAATGTCGCTTTCTTGAAATGGAACGCGCACCACAATGTGCCCGTTCAACGCGATTGCTGTGGCGCCGTCGTTTCCCAGTTTGAAGCGCCCTAATGCCTCCTTAAAGTAATTGAGCCGCACAGTGGCGAGTGCGACGCCTGCAAAGTTTCCGTTGGCGTCGTTAAGCCGACGGGATAGGGGAATGACCCATTCGCCGGTGGAGCGGCTGACGATAGGCAACCCCAGGCGAGCTTCCTTGCTTGAGTTGTCGCGATGAAATTTGAAATACGCTCGGTCAGAGTTGTTGCGCGCGTCTGTGGGCGTTGCTTCCGATGTCAGAAGCCACTGGCCTGCTGCGCCGTAAATGAACAAACCTTTGAGTTGGTCGACATGCGCGACCTTGTTGACAAGAGAAGGTTGAAAGCGCTGCAGAAACTTCGGCTCGAGTTCGCCCTGTTCAAGTTCGAAAACCGTGTCCTCGAGGATGTGTTCAACGTCCTGCAGCGCGCTGTCGACCTGTTGAGCAATAGAACTCGCCAGCTTTTCATTGGCGAGCGTCAGCTGTCGGATCTCGTGCGCCCGAGAGAGAACTACAAGCCAAACGTTCAGGGCGACAAGTGCCGTGCACACAAAAGCGACCAGGAGCAAAGCAGACCGTGCAGCGGTGGCCTTTACAGCCCCCTCGACAGAGGCAACACGACCTTCTCCGCCCTCCAAGACCTCTAAGTCCTGTTCGGGGACGATTGAGTTGTGGGTGAAAGACTCGGTCATGCTGCGGTGAGATGACCTTAACCATAACACTGCTGCGTTTGCTGTCGGACGGGATAGCACAAGGCTGGTCTGTCAGCTGCTGCAAGTGTGCTCTTGCAAACGAGTGGCATCCTGAAGCACTCATAAATTCACCTTGAATACTTGAGAATGGCCTCTTACTAAAAGTTGAATTGATCTGGGTCTTAGCGATAGGCTCAATTGCAATGCGCGTCTTTCGTATTTCTTTTCTTGTCTGGCGCGCATTACAGGATCACACGGAACGCCACAGTGCGGGCTATAGCGCCATCTTTTTAGGGCCGCGTACACCAGCGCAGCAAGCTCGGCGTTTGCCCTGCACGAGCGCGGGCAGGATCTGCTCAAGCGAAAGCCGGCGCAGGTCGACGATGGCCAAACCCACGGGTTTGCTTTTGTAGCAAGGACGAAGGGGCGAAGAGGCGTCGGCCCTGCTACGCCACTCAGCGAAACAATTTTCTCGTTTTCGAAAAGGCCGTGGTCCGTCGGATTCGAGCCTAGCCAGAAAAATTGGCCACTAGCCGCGACCGCTACTGCGCTGACGGCGGTCCCCGTGCTTCCCAGACAGAGTTGCTTTAGGAGGTGCCGACGGTTCGGTGCGATGGGAAGGTTCGTGGTGTCCTGATGGCCCGTCGTCATACACTTTGACGGTCCGTGGCCGCGTCGAATGCTCGACCGCACTGACATTCCTGCCAGCCAAATGTCGCCGTGGGCGCCTTGCCGCCGACGTGCGCGCTGTTTCCCGCGTGTGATCAGATACCGCTATAAGAACGGTCAAGACATGACTTCTGAACGTCGCCTGACCGATAGACCCGTTGTTCAGTACCTCATGGCGTTCGGCGCCGTGGGCGCAGGCTTGGGCGTGCGCTTTGCCATGGGCGAGTTCTTCGGCGCCTACGGTTTCCCCTTCATCTGCTTTTTCCCGGCCGTGCTGGCGGCGGCTTTTGCCACTTCGCTGTGGCCGTCGATGGCCGCTGCCGCGCTAAGCGTTGTGCTGTCATGGTATTACTTCATCGCGCCATCCAAGGACTTTTGGCCGATGTCCGATGTAGACCTAGTGGGGCTACTGTTCTTCGCCTTCCTTCTAGTCGTCGATTGCGTGGTGATTCACATGGCCAAACAGAGCATGCACCGCCTCCGCAGTGCGCAGGCCGAGCTACGACGGGGCGAAGCTCGGAAGGATGAATTCATCGCTTTCATGGCCCACGAATTGCGCAACCCGCTGAACATCATGAAGAACAGCGGCGTGTTGCTAGCTAAAGAAACGGAGGGAAGGGCCGCACGCTGGCTCACTATCCAGCAGCAACAAGTGAGCCAGATGCAGCGGCTGACCGATGACCTGTTGGACGGAGCGCGATTGGCCGCCGGCAAGTTACACGTTGAGCTGGCGCCTATGGACCTGACGGAAACGGTGGCTCATACGGTCGAAGGTTTTCGTTTCATTGCAGACCGTCGTCGTCAGGGCGTGTCTCTGGACAACCCTGGCGAGCCGGTTTTTGTTGTCGGTGACGCATCACGATTGCGCCAAGTCGTCGAAAACCTGCTTTCCAACGCATCCAAGTTCTCGCCCGAAGGTGCCGAGATCGAAGTGCGCGTGCACCAGGAACAGGGCCGTGCGGTCGTTCAGGTCAAGGATGCGGGCAAGGGGCTCGACGTCAACAGCGTAGATAAGATTTTCCAGATGTACTACCAAACCTCTGATGCGGACACGCGCCTGGGTGGACTGGGCTTAGGGCTTCCGCTGGCGCGCCACATCGCCGAAGCGCACGGCGGGTCATTGAAAGCGTCCAGCGCCGGGAAAGGGCAAGGCGCCACCTTCACCCTCCAATTGCCCTTGGCGAGATAGCAGAGCCTCCATCGCCTGACTTGACGCCGCAGGGAAGCTATCTGCCGTCCGCAACAGTGACGCTCGACTAGTTCGGCAGCACCCGGTAGTGATCGGCTATGGGACGCTGTCGTCAACGAGCCATCGTGTGCCGCGTTCAGCGCTGGAACGAATCACGTGCCCGGCCGCTGGCACCACCCTCTGCATGAAGGGGATCACATGGACGCAGTCATAGCTCATTTGTGGCCTTCGTCTTGTATGCGCTGAATGAGCAGCTACTAAATGGCGTGACATGTCTGGCGTGGCGTGGCGTGGCGTGGCGATGAAAGCATCGAGCAGACGATCGATCCCTACGCAGGGCGACGCTTTCACAGAACACTGCCCGGGACCAGAAACCCGCTTGGCGCTAACGCTGCAGCCAGGGCTAGCGATCTGGCCTTCTCCAAGCCGCGAGGTTCCCAATGCAGGATGTACGGGTGCCGGTCCTTCGATTTTCAGAACGAACTGCTCGCGCAAATCTCCTACAAGCTGACGTCAGCTAAGGCACTGGCCCACAAGCAGGCACACGTGCACAGTCTCATCGCCATAACAAGCTATCAAAGGCCCGCTGACATGAAAATCGCTGCTCCGCTGTCCCTCGCCTGCATGACTGCGGCATGTGCCATCAGCGTCCATGCGCAGTTGCCGCCGGGTGATGGTCCGGTTTCCGTGACCACCAATGTGGTCGAGCCGACACCGGTCAAGTTCGAAGAATCCAAACTGGCGCTGCTGAAGGCACCACCGGGTTTCAAGGTGACCGTGTTCGCCAAGGACATGCAAAACGCCCGGTGGCTGCAGCCCATGCCCAACGGCGACTTGTACGTGAGCCGACGCGAGCAGGGGGACGTCGTGCTGCTGCGCGACACCGATCGCGACGGCGTGGCCGACCAACGCCAGGTGGTGGCGCAGAACCTGAAGTGGATCAACGGCCTGGCGCTGCGCGACCAGCAGCTCTATATGGTCACCGACAAGAAGGTGGTGGTGGCGCCGATCCAGCCGGACGGCACGCTCGGCCCCTCCCATGTGTTGATCGATGACCTGCCCGAGGCAGGTCAGCATCCCAACCGCACCCTGGGTTTCGGCCCGGACGGCATGCTCTACATCACGGTCGGCTCGACTTGCAATGACTGCCGCGAGACCGGCCCCGAGAACGCGACCGTGCTGCGTGCTCAGCCCGACGGCAGCGCCCGCAGCGTTTTCGCCCGGGGCCTGCGCAATACCATCGGCTTCGGCTGGCACCCGGTCTCGCAGCAGATGTACGGCTTCGACCACGGGGCAGACCATCACGGCGACGACTGGCCGCCGGAGGAGCTCAATGCGATCCGCGCCAACAAGGACTACGGCTGGCCTTTCTGCTACGCCGACCGCCAGGTGGACAAGCAGCAGTTCAACGACCCGGTCAACTCGACCAAGGCCGATTTCTGCCCCACCACCGAAGGGGCCGTGCTGACCTATCGGGCGCACGCGGCACCGTTGGGCTTCGTCTTCTACCAGGGCAGCCAGTTCCCGGCCGAATACCGCAACGATGCCTTCGTGGCATTCCGCGGATCGTGGAACCGCGCGCAGCCCAGCGGCTACCGGGTGGCCCGTGTCCGCTTCGACGCAGCGGGCAATCCGACCGGCACTGAAGACTTCGTGACGGGCTGGCTGCAAGACGAGCCAGCGCCTGCTGCGCGAATGCCGGGTGCCAAGGCTCCGGCGGCCGAAAAAGCCAAGGCGCTGCGGCCGTCACAGTTCGGCCGCCTGGCCGGTCTGGCGGTGGCGCCCGATGGCTCGCTGCTGATCGCCGAGGACCAGAACGGCGTCATCTACCGCGTGAGCTACCAGGCCCGCTGACCGTCCGCCGCCCCCAGACAACGCCACCCGAAAGCGCACATGATGCACACGCTCCTCTCGACTCCCTTCCGCCTCGGAACGGCTGCCATGACGGCCTGCGTCATTGGGGCGCTGGCCGGCTGTACATCGGCTGCCTACGACCGCTCACTGGACATGCCCAAGGCTGGAACCGCTACCAGCGTGCCTGCAGCCGCTCCGATGGCGGCACCCACGCCCTCGCCGGTGCACGATGCCGTGGCCCGCCTGGTCACCGCCAGCGGCGCACCTGCCGGCACCGCACGCCTGAGGGACAGCGGCAACGGCGTGGAGATCGACATCCAGGCCCAGGGGCTGACACCCGGCCAGCACGGCTTTCACATCCACGCCCATGGTGCCTGCCTCCCAGGCCCGGATGCCGCCACCGGCCAGATCGTGGCCTTCGGTGCGGCCGGGGGTCATTTCGATCCCGGCATGTCGCAGAACCACGGTCGTCCCGGTGAACCTGCCCATGCAGCGCATGCCGGCGAACTGCCCAACCTGCAGGCGGGAACCGACGGGCGTGCCACTTTGCGCTACGCCAATGCCAACGTCACGGTGGCCGCTGGCCCGGCCTCCATCATGGGTCGCACGCTGGTTGTCCACGAAAGGCCCGATGACTACCAGACCGACCCGGCGGGCGACTCGGGTGGGCGGGTGCTGTGCGGGCTGATCGAGCCGGCACAGCCCAACACTGTTCAGGGCCGCGTTACCTTCGAAGGCAGCAACGTGTTCCCTGAAGGCATCGCTGTCGATGCGCGTAACGGCGACGCCTATGTCGGTTCATCGGCTGAAGGCCACATCTACCGCATCCAGGCCGGCGCGCAGACGGCAGAGCTGCTGCAGCGGGGCGGTTCTGCCGGCCGGCAGAACGCCTACGGCATGAAGGTGGACGGCCAGGGGCGCCTGTGGGTGGCGGGCGGTCCGGCCGCAACGGTCTCGGTGATCGATGTGGCGAGTGGTGCCATGCTGGGCATGGCCAAGCTGCCCTCAGGTCCGGCTTCCTTCCTCAACGACATGGCCCTGGCCAGCGACGGCTGGCTGTACGTGACCGACTCCAGTGCGCCGGTTCTGCACCGCATACGGGTCTCTGCCTCCAACCAGGCACCTGTGCTGGAGCCCTGGCTCGACTTGTCGACGACACCTGTGCGCTATGTGCCCAACCAGTTCAACCTGAACGGCATCGTGGCCTCCGACGACGGCCGCTGGTTGCTGGCGGTGCAGACCATTACCGGCCAGCTATGGCGCATCGACACCCGCAGCCGCGAAGTGGTGCAGGTGGCCGTGGCAGGCGGCGACCTGAAGGCGGGCGACGGCCTGGTGCTGCGAGGTACATCGGATCTCTACGTGATCCGCAACTCCGAGAACGAGATCACCCGCGTGGCGCTGGAGCGGGGGTGGGCCGCTGGCCGCATCGTGCAGCGCCTGCGCGACCCGCGCCTGAAGTACCCGACGACGGCCGCGTTGGGCCCGCGCGGCCTGACGGTGGTCAATGCGCAATCGGACAAGCAGAAGGCACCGCCGCCTTTGTTGCCCTTTGACGTGCTGGAGGTGGCGCTTCCCTCTCGCTGAATCAGCGAGAAGGCAATGCCGGCGAAGCGCTCGGCGGCATTCCGTGAACGATCGCCAACGCATCAGGACCCATCAAAAATGCCAACACCCCAGAAAACCGGAACCGCGACAGCGAAGGATCCCAAAGGAGGCCTAACCGCCAAGGGACGCGCTGAGTTCGAGCGAAAGGACGGCTCTTACCTCAAGCCGGGAGTGACAAAGCTGGTGAAGGATATGACCCTGGACGAGATGCGGCGCAAAGGCAGCTGGGCCACACGCTTCTACGGCCGCGATCCGCTGCCGGCGTTGAAGGACGCAAAGGGGAAACCGACCCGCTTCGCCTTGTCTGCCCATGCGTGGGGCGAGCCCGTCCCACGGACCGAAGCGGCAGCGCGCCGGATTGCGGAAAAGGGCCGGCGTCTATTGGAGCGCTACCGCAGGCTGAGTGCCGTAAAACATTGATCCGGGCATGTCAAGCCTGATCGATTTCCTGCAGTGGCCCGCCATGGCTGCGTCATTGCTTGCCGCCTGGTTGGTCGCATCGCAGCGCAGTCAATACCGCAAGGTCGGCTTCTGGGTGTTTTTGTTAAGCAATGTGTTGTGGGTGATTTGGGGTGTGTCGACCGGCGGGTGGGCCCTGGTTCTGCTACAGGTGGGCTTGGCTGCCCTGAACCTGCGAGGCGTAAAGAAGAACGAAACCAGTCAGCCGGCAGCGACGGGCTGAGAACATGTCCGGTCGCCCGCAGCACTGCGGATGCAGCTGGCTCATCGAACGGCAAGATGACCCTGCGGCAAGTGTCGTCCCGGTTGGCAGAACTTCACGGCGATTTTTGACATTTGACGCTGCGCCAGTCCTACGCCAGAGACGTCGCGTTGCCGTAATGCTGCCGTCATTCCAACATCTTCAAGGACCTTACGATGACTACTCGCCAAACACCGGATGCCTGCAGCCTCCTCGACGCCGATCACCGCGCCGTCAAGAAGATGTTCAAGGACTACGAAGAGCTTACGCAATCCAAGGCACGCGGCGCAGCCTCCAAGAAACTTGAATTGGCGCATCAGATTTGCCATGAACTGACGGTGCATACGCAGATCGAGGAGGAAATCTTCTACCCCGCCGTTCGTGCAGCCATCAAGGAAACCGACCTGCTCGACGAGGCCGATGTGGAACATGCTAGCGCCAAGGACTTGATTGCTCAGATCGAAGGCGCGGCTGAGGCAGACGACATGTTCGACGCCAAAGTCAAGGTCCTGGGCGAGTACATCGACCACCACGTCAAGGAAGAGCGCAACGAACTCTTCCCCAAAGCCAGGGCTGCTAGGAAGTTGGACCTGGTTGCCATGCGCAATGCGCTTCAGGCTCGTAAGGACGAGCTGATGGGAGAGATGGCTACCGCCTGATCTGACAACAACGGCCTCTGACGAGGCCATTTTTTTTAGACACCATGATCGACGACGAGCTTCTCAAACGGCCTGCAATCCGCCTGCCCGGTGATGTCGACGACGCGATGATGGTCAAGTTTCTGCAGCAGATGGACGGCGCTTTGGACCGTCAGGGCCCGGTCCTGCTGGAGCTGACCACCACTGGCGGCGACGCAGAAACTGGCCGGCGCATTGCTACGGACATCATGCTTGCACGCGAGCGTTACGGGCTCGACATGGTCTTTTTGGGCAAGTCAGTGGTGTATTCAGCCGGCGTTTCCATCATGTCTGGGTTTGCCCCGGCACAACGGTATCTGACCCGCGATTGCATGCTGCTGGTCCACGAGCGGCGCCTCGATAAGGTCCTGAACTAAAAGGTGCCATGCGCGGAATGCGTGTCTTGGTGCAAGATCAACTGGCAGAGATCGAGGCCGCACTAGAAATGGAGCGGCGTGCCTTCTCCTACTTTGTGCATGGCACGCATGTCCCACTGAATGATCTGATGGATCGAATTGCAAAGTCGGACTGGTATACCCACGCTGATGAGGCGCACGAACTGGGCTTGGTTCATAGCATCATTAAATGATTAAGCCATTGGGTCTAACCTAATGCTCAGTTTACGAGTATTAATCTGAGCGAACGGCCACACGTTCTCCTATCGTGCGCGATCCAATTCAGATCAGGTCAAGACAGATGCACTGAATCATTGCAAATACGCGTCGATCAGCAACGCATTATAGTCAATCTTAGGCGCCCTACACTGACTCGCATGACAACCGCTTCATCCAAAACACCTAAAAAGATCCCCAGTACGACGGCATTGCTTATCATCGACATGATTAGCTGCTGGGACTTTCCGGACGCGGAACACCTGCTGCCTCACGCCTTAAAAATGGCCCCACAGATTGCCGCATTGAAGCGGCGCGTCAAAAAGAGCGGACTTCCGGTCATCTATGCGAACGACAACCGCGGACAGTGGCAATCCAATTTTTCGAGCTTGGTCGACCTGTCCTTGAAATGCGGTGGCAACATTGCCGCTGTCACACAGGCGCTCTTGCCGGAGGCGGACGACTACTTTGTTCTTAAGCCGAAGCAATCAGCATTCTTTGCGACCCCGCTGGAGTTATTGCTTCAACACCTGTGTGTATCCAGGCTGGTGATAACGGGGGTGGCGAGCGACCAATGCGTGGTCACAACTGCCATCGAAGCCCGTATGCGCGATCTGAGCGTCATCGTGCCTTGCGATTGCATCGCCTCGCAGACGCCCACGCGTAATGCCGCGGTGCTGGAGCAACTGAGAGAAGCGCACAAACTGCCGACTACGCCAGGCCGTCACGTCCGTCTGAACAAGGCCCCGCAAACGCATGTCAACACCGCGACGACTCTGGTGCGCCGCAATGCGCAAACCTAGCACCGGAAAGTTGAGTGGTGATGCCCGACTTTGACTTTGAGGGGATGCTGACATTTACGATGTCACCATGGGAACTGGTCGTTCGCGGCACACTCATGTTCTGGTTCCTTCTGATGATTTTCAGGTTCGTGCTGCGCAGAGACATGGGCGACGTCGGCGTGTCGGACTTTCTCTTTGTCGTGATCCTGGGCGACGCATCGCAAAACGCCATGATTGGCGATGGCACTTCTCTTATAGACGGAATGCTCCTTATCGCTACGTTGGTGGCCTGGAACTTTTTTCTCGATTGGCTCGGTTATCGGATTCCGGCGGTTGAGCGATTTGTGTCCGGAAAGAAGGTATGCCTGGTCCGGCATGGGCGAATGCAACGCCGCGCTATGCACCGTGATTACATCACCGAAGAAGATGTCATGGCCAAGCTGCGCGAAGAGGGCATCGAAAATCTGTCGGACGTTCGAAGGATGTATTTGGAGGCGGACGGCCAAATAAGCGTTCTTAAGGTCAAAAAAAACTGACCTACGAAATCACCCGTTCGGCGTTATAAAAGTCTCGACACGAAATCAAGAGGCTTTTGCCTGGAGTTGGAGGGAGCGATTTATGCGCCGCCATGGCTGCCCGGCTTGTCGGCGGTTTCTTGAATAAACATCGCTACAACGACACCGCATGCGGCAAAGCCAGCAAGAACAACGAAAGTTGCTGCCATTCCTAATGCCTCCGCCAGATAGCCTGCCAAGGCATTGCTCAGCACCCCGCCCAGCCCCTGCACAGTTGCCAGCGCACCAAAAGCGACGTTGAAATTGCCCCGATTGCGCGTAAGGTCCGTCATGACCAATACGCCCAGGAGTCCGAACAATCCGGTACTTAGCGCATCGGTACATTGCACGGCCAGCAGCACCGTCGGTGAATCGGCCCAGGCGGAGAGGCCTGCACGTGCCGCCAGCATCACGAAAGCAAGAACAAGAAGAGGCTTACGTCCAATCGCACCTGCAAGCCGACCGCACAGCGGTGCTAACCCAATAAATAGGATTTGCGACACCGAGATATATCCCGACGTCATTAGCAGCGCACGCTGGCTTCCTTCGCCTTTGCCGAGCATCTGGGTGACCAGCGGGACCATCGCGGTGTCTGCAGCGTAGAACAGTATGGCGCACAGTAAAAATCGGCGTACCGCACTTTCTCTGCAAAGCTCAGCCAAGCCTTCGTAAACCCCGACGGCTCCTTGCTTCGCCCCACCTTTGCGAGGTTTGCCTTCGTTCCCACGCGCGGCCTCAAAGTTGATGCTTCCGCCATGGATTCGGCTCAAGCATAAAAGCGTT
Organism: Xylophilus sp. PBN-3R; assembly: GCF_057747805.1. NCBI lineage: Bacteria > Pseudomonadati > Pseudomonadota > Betaproteobacteria > Burkholderiales > Xylophilus > Xylophilus sp. PBN-3R. The sequence goes on along the minus strand of NZ_JBYLEE010000002.1, from coordinate 2,130 downwards.
GCTGCACACAGGCCCAGCACTGCATAGAACATGGCGGAAAGGCCAAAAAAGTAGCCTGCTCCGCCCAGGAGCGCTGCGGTGAAGACGCTTCCTGCTGCATTGAACCCCTGGCTGACCCCTGACTGCCGGTCCATGCCGGCCTTGCCGAACATTCCAAGAGTCACCGCCGCCATAGCGGGCGGAAAGACGGCGCGTGCGAGACCGATGAGGCCTTGTGAGGCCCACACGACTGGAGCCGCGACGGACATCAATAAAGAAGCGCAGCTAAGGCCAACCATGACAGTGGCACCAGCGAGGAGCCATCGTTTCGCACGCAAACTGTCAATGAGCGCACCGGCTGGTGTCTGAAATGCAAGCTGCAGGGCATTGCCAAAAGCAAGGGCGGCACCTACCTGCGATGTGCTCCAGTGGGCCGTCGATTGCAGGAAAAGAGCAATAAACGGCACAAGGCCCAACTCGACTTGGGCGATGGTGAAATTAAAGGCGCGCAGCCATCCGACGCTGCCTTTGTCGGGTCTCTGTTCTTGGTTGTCTCCCACTGAATGCCAACTAGGGCAGGCGCAGGGTCTGCGTCTGATAGCCGGATGCCGCAGCCAGGACGGCGGCAAGGGTATCCCCAAAGCCGCCCTGCGCCCGGGCCTGTAGGCGCGCACTGGTTGTGACCCGTGGAGTTGCGCTCCAAACGATTCGCGCACCGGTGTCCCTCAGTGCGCTCACCAAAGCGACATCTTCGCTACATGCCAAAGGCAAAAAACCTCCGGCTTTCAAGTAGGCGGCGGTCGCCACACCTAGGTTGGCACCGTGAACGTGTCGATGATCTTCTGCATCGGTATACGTCCGTGCCCAATGCGCACGCATGAAATGTTCGAAGTCTCCTAAGACACTCCAGTCGGCGTCGACAGTTCCGCAGACCACGTCAGCCTGCAGAGCTAGTTGCTGAACTAACCAGTCTGGAGCAACCTGAGTATCCGCATCTGTAAACGCAAGCCATCTGGCACCGGCCGAAACGGCGTGGTCGACGCCGCACTTTCGGACACGTCCGACATTTCGCTCCTGAACCTGCAGAATCTGTACCGGAAAAGCCCTAGCGAGATCTTCGGTTCGGTCCGTGCAGGTGTCCAGGACAAGCACCACGAGAACCTCCTCGCCCTCCAATCCTGGATGAGTGGCTGCGCTCAGGACGGAGGCTAGCGTGGAAGCGATGGAGCTTTCTTCGTTGTGAGCCGGAATGACGACGCCGATCATGGTGGTCAGACCAGGGGTGGGTCGGTCTCGCGCACGGGGTGCCTGTGCATACCCATCGCCACAATGAAGTTCTCGATAGCCGGTGCCGCTTCGGCGACGTCCGCGAGAATGATCCCGGGATCAGCGCTGCCGTCTGGAAGCGTCAAGGGAATATCAGCCTTCATCAATAAGGCCTGCGAGGCACCGAAAGCGATGATGGTCTTGCCATGGCGGTATTGGTCCTTGATGAATTCCATCGTGTGACCGTCTTTGAGAAGCGCCTCAGCCGCTTGGCCATCTGGCAGAGCCAAGGCGTCGAACAGGAAGCCTGGGCTGTTCTCCGTGGTTGCATCAGCTTCAAGCTTTTCGCCGCCAACTGTCGGAACAACGCCAAGACGCGGCGCCACGATGCGGCCAATGGCACCCATTTCGAGGAGCGATGCCTGAAGCGCCTGCACAGGTCCAGCTGCCACCCCGGGCGCTACCAAGATGGCTACTTTGCGTGTTCGGATGCCAGGCTCACCCGGCCGTGCCGTCAGTGACAGCGCCGGAGATACGGTCACCTCGGGGGTGACCGGTGTCTCGAGCGCTTTCGGGAGCGGTTCGGGCATTTCCATGCCGAGATCCGCCGCAAGTTTCGTCGCCAATTCCATCGATGCGTTGGCAAGCCCCGCGACCATCCGTTGGCGAATGGCCGGCGTTTGTACTTTGGAGAGCTCGAAGCGGAAGGCCTCCAGGATGTGTGCTTTTTCGACCGGCGTTTGGCTTTCGAAGAACAAGGTCGCCTGCGTATAGTGATCGGCAAACTTCTCGGGCTTGGCACGAACCTTGTCGCTTGCTTCTTTGGCATCCATACGTTTGGCTACGCTGACGAAGCCTTGGGCCGCGCCGGCTTGGTAGGGGCAC
>NZ_CM173225.1:4280000-4863230 GCF_057747805.1 Xylophilus sp. PBN-3R | reverse complement strand
GGCCTTCGGCATGGGCACGACGGCCGACACCGGCGGCGTCCAGCAGGTCCAGCGTGCCCTGTTCCAGCACGCCGGCCCGGATGCGGCCAAGCACGTATTCGCCGGTCTGGCGTTCGACGATCACATTGTCGATGCCGGCGGAATGAAGCAACTGGCCTAGCAGCAGGCCTGCAGGGCCGGCTCCGATGATGGCGACCTGGGTTCGCATGTCTTGTCTCCTGTCGTGTTTTATTGAGGTCCACGATAGGCCCGCCGCCGTGCGGGGCAAAGATGCCAGCCGCCAGCATTGCGCGATGATCGGCATCGCTGCGCGATGATCGCGCAAAGAATCCAGGGACACACAGCATGGGCATCGCTTCTGCAGACTTCATCGCCGGCATGGCCAAGGGAATGGCGGTGCTGGAGAGTTTCGACACCGAACGCCAGCGGCTCAACGCTACCCTGGCGGCCGACCGCGCCGGCCTGACCCGGGCCGCCGCGCGCCGGCACCTGCTGACGCTGGCCCACCTGGGTTACCTGGAAACCGATGGCAGCTACTTCTGGCTGTCGGCCAAGGTCTTGCGGTTCTCCGGCAGCTACCTGGCGTCGGCACGTTTGCCGAAAGTGATACAGCCGACATTGAACCGGCTGGCGGCGCAGACCCAGCAGTCGTTTTCGGCGGTGGTGCTGGACGGCGACGAAGTGGTGATCGTGGCGCGCAGCGGTGTGTACGGCGCTCCGGCGCGGCTGACCGCCTACGGCCTGCACCTTGGAGCCCGGCTACCGGCACATGCCACGTCCACCGGCCGCATGTTGCTGGCCGGGCTGAACGTGGCCGAACTTTCGACGTGGTTGCGCGGCCGCACCCTGGCACGCCTGACACCGCAGACCACCACGCAGGTCGGCATCCTGCGCAAGGCCATCGTGCAGGCGCGCCGGCAGGACTGGTGCCTGGCGAGCGACGAACACGAACTGGGTGTCAGCGCACTCGCAGTGCCGCTGCGCAACATGGCGGGAACGACGGTGGCCGCGCTGAACGTGGTGGTGTCGCAAACGCAGGGAAACGACGCCACGCAGCTATCCGAGGCCCTGCGCCCTCTGTTGATGGACGCATCGCGGGAAGTCCGTTCGCTGCTCTGAGCCGGTGCGAACCGATCGAGGGTTCGCACCGGTAGCGCTTGGCACACTATTAGTTCTATAGTTAGAACTATGGATATAGAACAAAGATCCGATGCATTCGGCCACAGCCGCCAGCCGCTCTACCAGCAGCTGGCGACCGTCTTCAGGCGCCATATCGAAAGCGGCACCTGGGCACGCGGCAGCCGCATACCGACCCTGGACGAACTGACCGGTTCGCTGGGCGTCGGCCGGGTCACGGTGCGCGCTGCACTGGCCGAGCTGGCCGCCGAAGGCCTGGTGACACGTGCCCGTGGCCAGGGCAGTTTCGTCACCGAGCCGCCTGCCGCGGACGACACCACGTTCAACATCGCCTACACCTGGAACGACCTGGTCGACTTCGGCAAGGACACCGGGCTGGAAGTGGTCACCGACACCGCCGACGCGGTACTCGACCTGCCGGCCTGGTGCCGCAACGAAGGCATCGAGGCCGCGCAATACCACCGGCTGGAACGGGTCTATCTGCGCCAGAGCGTGCGGGTGTGTTTCAGCGTGGTCTACCTCGCGTCCGATATCTACCTGCGCTGGGAACCGCTGTTCAAGCAGCGCGCCATTGCCACCGTGTTCGGCGAGACACCCGAACTGGCACCGGCGCGCGCACTGCAGACCCTCACCATCATTTCGGCCGGCGACGACACCGCCAGCCATCTGCGGATTGCCGTCGGATCGCCCATCGCGGAGGTAATCCGGCGGGTCTACGACCCCCAGCGCCGGCTCCTGTACTGGTCGCGGGTGCATTTTCCCAGCCGCTATGTACGGATGGAATTCGACCTCATGGCCTAACCACGTTCAACCCGGCACCACAAAACAAGGAGACAAAAATGAAGATGACTTTCAAGACCTTCGTATGGGGCCTGTGCGCCCTGGCCGGCACCGTCGCCGCGCAGGACAACTACCCCAGCCGACCGATCACCCTGGTGGTGCCCTACGCGGCCGGCGGCAGCACCGACCAGCTGGGCCGCGCGCTGGCCGACGGCCTGGGCCGTTCGCTGAAACAGCCGGTCGTCATCGAGAACAAACCGGGCGGCAACGGCACTTTCGGCGTGCTGCAGATGGGCCGTTCCAGACCTGACGGCTACAGCCTGACGATGGTGCCGCTGAGCGTGTTCCGCCAGCCATACCTGCAGCCCGTCGGCTACGACCCGCTCAAGGACCTGAGCTACATCGCCACGGTCGCCAACTACAGCTACGCCATCGCGGTGAAGCAGGACGCCAAGTGGAAGACCATCCGCGAGCTGGTGGACGACGCCCGAGCCAAACCCGACAGCATCGCCTACGGCTCATCCGCATTGTTCAGCAGCAACCATCTGGTGATGGCCGAACTGGGCCGGGCCGCCGGCGTCCAGTGGACGCACGTGCCCTACAAGGGCGATTCCGAATCGCTGGCGGCGCTGCTCGGCGGGCACATCCAGGTGGCCTCGTCCACCAGCACCGTGCTGCCGTTCGTGCAGTCCGGAAAAATGCGTGTGCTTGCCACAGGCGGCGAAACCCGGCCGAAGGATTTCCCGGACGCGCCCACGCTGAAGGAAGCGGGTTATCCGGTGGTCATCGCGTCTCCGCTCGGAATCGCCGGACCGGCGGGCCTGCCTCCGGCCATCGTCGAAAAGCTCGACAGCGCCATCCGCAAGCTGATGCAGGAACCGGAGTTCGTCGCGTCGGTCGAAAAGCTCGGCATCGAGCTCAGCTACAAGGATCACATCCAGTACACGCAGTACGCCAAGGCGGCGTCGGCACAAGAAAAAACCATCATCGAACGCCTGTCCAAGGAAACCCAGAAATGAGCGAACCTTCCGTATTCAACCCAACACAGGACCGCATCGCCGTGCTCGGCGGCGGGGTGATGGGTCCGGGCATCGCACAGGTGTTCGCCGAACATGGTTTCCAGGTCGAGCTGTGCGATATCCGTGACGACGCGGTCGCGCGCGGCATGGCGACGCTGCGCGAAAGCATCCGGCTCAAGGTCGAACTGGGGCTGACACCGGCCGCCGATGCAACCGCCATCCTCTCCCGTGTCACGCCGCAGGTGGGCGTCGACATCGCCCTGGCGCGTTGCCGGCTGGTGGTCGAGGCCATCAGCGAGAACCGCGAGGCCAAGCGCGCCCTCTACCGTCGCATCGACGAGATCGGCGCGCCCGACACCGTGGTGTGGAGCAATACCTCCACCCTGAACGTGTTCGAACTGGCTTCCGACACGCTGCGCCCCCGACTCGTGGTGGCGCACTGGTTCGCACCGCCTCACATCCTGCCGCTGGTCGAGGTGGTGGGCGGCGAGGACACCTCGGTGGCCACCGTGAACGACTGTGTGACCGCCTTGCGCGCGCTCGGAAAAGTGCCGGTCCGCCTGAAGAAGTTCGTCCCCGGATTCGTCATCAACCGATTGCAGCGTGCCCTGGGGCACGAGGCTTTTCACCTGATACAGAGCGGTGTCATCGACATCGAGGAACTGGACGCGGCGGTGCGGACCAGCCTGGCGCCCCGCATGCAGATCGTCGGCCTGATGCAGCGCTACGACTTCACCGGCCTGAACCTCAGCCAGCGCAACCTCGAAGACCGCGCCATCGTCGATGCGCCGGCGGACCTGGCGCCTGCGCCGCTGGTCGAGCGCGTCGAGCGGGGAGAACTCGGCGTGAGCACCGGCAAAGGCTTCTACGACTACGCGGGCCGCAGCACGCTCGAAATGCAAAGGCTGCGCGATGCCGCCCTGTGGCGCGTGGTCGACGGGCTGGGAGACCTGGTGTCCGATCCCCGCCCCCTTTGAAGGAAAACACCACATGAATCCCACATACCGCATGCCGGTGGTGTTCGGGCCGACGGCCGGCCCCCGATACGCCCCGCCGGGCGTGCGTTACGCCCTGGACACGTCACCCAAGCGGCGCACCGCCTACATCCGGCTGCTCACCGATGCCGCCGCGCTGGAGCGCTGGCTGCCGCCGGGTTTCAGCATACGAGGCACACCGATGGTGTCGGTCGAACATACGGCGCTGACCGGGATCGACTGGCTGGCCGGCCGCGGCTACAGCATGCTGGCCGTGAAGTTTCCCGTGTTCTATCGGCAGGGCGACCGGCAGATAGCCGGATGGTTCCAGCCGGTCATTTGGGAAAACATGACCGAGCCCATCATCAGCGGCCGCGAAGAGTTGGGTTTCAACAAGATATTTGCGCATCTGCCGCCCGAGCGGGTGTCCCAGGCATCGCATGTGTGGACAGCCGAATGGGAAGGTTTCCGGTTCCTGGAGATCACGCTGAAAGACCTGCAACCGGCGGCGTTGCCGGCCGATGCGCCGCTACACCTTTTTCATCAGCACTACATGCCGAGGGTGGGGGCTCTGGGTGCAGCGGAATCCAGCGGGATCGTGGTAACGCCCGCGGGCAATCGGCAGATGACCGTGACCGAGCATCAGCGGGCGAGCGCCACGCTGGAATGGGGCGACCCCGCGTGGAGCGATATGCCGACGCAGTACCAGATCGTTCAGGCCCTGCGCGGGATTACGGTGCACGGAGTGCAGTCGGCCGGAACGCTCATGGCATATGGAGGGAAGGATCTTTCGGACCAGTGCAGGGCCGAAGACCTGCCGGTCGCCTGAAGGCCAGGCGGCGCACTCGGCAAGGGAGTGCGAAAAAATGGTGCGGCTGGCGGGGATCGAACCCACTTATAGGCAGAAGCAGGGGTAAGCCAGGGTAACGCCACACAGGGAAAACAGCATTTTCGGCCTCGGTTGTTTGCCCTGGATTGCCCATCTACTTCCCCAAAAACTTCCCCAAGGTCTGGAGGGGAAGCGGCCGGCCTGGGTAACCCGCTTCCCCGTCAGCCGCCTGAAACTTCAGGGGACCCGAGCATAAAGCCGGTCGCTATACCGGCCTAGCCCTGCCTGGCGCGCTCGGCTATCGTGCTGGACATGACTGATCCCGCAATTGATTCCTATGCCAGGAAGCAGACCGACGCCATGGTGTATCGCACCCTGCTGGCAGTGCTTCTGGCCCGTTCGACGATGAATTCCGACGACCAGAGCGACGAAATTAATCAACTGATGAACGACACCGGAAGGGTTCTCCAGACCAACACCGCGTCGGCGTTTTCGAAGACTGGCGAGCACCAGAACATCCGCAACCTCATGGTCGCGAACATCGCCGAAGAAATTGCGGAGATCCGGCAGATGGCCCTACGAATCGCGCGCGACCTCAGAGGAGACGCGCGATGAAGCGCATCGTCGCCCTGCTATGCATCGCCTTGGCTGGCTGCGCCACGACCACGGGGATTGGCCCTGACGTGACCACCAGCGGATTCGACGGCGCCCGAATCGTCGATATCCAGGGGCACGCGAACGCATGCGACAAGATGCGCTGCACGGGCCTCGGTGCTCAGTGGAGTTCGAAGACGCCAACGTCAGCCTTCCTCACGGTGCACCTCTTCAACGACATCAAGGGCATCACCGGCGCCAGCTTGAGCATTGACGGCCAGGTCACCACCCTTGCGACGACGGCCCCTTTCACAAACTTCAACGGCCCGGGCACCATCACGCCCCAGTCGCGCAAATCGTTCGTGGTGCCGCTGGCCCTCATCCGACAGATCACTACTGCGAAGAAGGCTTGGCTCCGCGTCCAGACGACCGATGGTTACGTCGAGGACGCCATCGTCGACGGCCAGGTCGACAGCAAAGCTTTTCACGCCCTACGCCGATTCCTTGTCGCGGTTGATGCTAAGCCGGTCTAAAAGCCGGCGCCCCGAAGATTGCTAGAGCTCGTGAACGTTCGCCATGTGCTCCCGCTGTTGGAGGCGATGCTCTCCTCCATCCGAGCAATCGCCATGTCCGCGCCTTTCTGAGCAGCAACGTTGACGATGAGCTTTGTCTGGGCGTCGTTCAACATGGCGGTGGTGCCTTCTGGCGCGTTGTTTATTTCCACAGCCAGTTGAATACCACCGCCCTCCAGGGCGGCGTTCGACGTGACCTTGCCGTTATCGCCCGGCAGCAGGTAGTTCTTCCCGCCTGACGTGAACATCTCCGGCTTGCCTTTCTCGCCGAAGCGCACGAACTGGTCTGCGCTGACGGGCCCACCGTTCTCCCGGCCGCCGCCATAGCTCGTGCCGGTGATGGTGCTGATGAGGCTGGCACCCTGAGCTGCAACGGTCGCAGCCGCTGCCAGACCTTGCGGGAATCCGAGCTTCATGGCCTCGGCTGCTCCTTGCGATATGGCCACGATAGAGCTGGCAATGGCGAAGGCTTTCTGGGTTGCAAAGAGTGCCTTGTAAACGCCGTTCTGGTCACCCGCGAATGCCTTCACAACGCCGGCCATGCCTCCGAACATGTTGCTGTAGTTGGCATAGAGCGCGGCATTCTTGGTCGCCTCGTCGCTGACCTTCTTGTCGCTGATGGCCTTGATGCGGTCTGCGGTCTGCTGCTCCAGCGCCACCTTCGCATCGGCATAAAGCTGAGCGTTCGCCTGGTCGAAAGCGGCGTACTCGTTCAACATCGCCGACTTGGTCTCCAGCTCGAGCTGCAGCTGTGCGGCAGGGTCGCCGGCCACCAGGATCTCGGTCGCGGTGCGCTTCTGGGCGGCGATTTTGTCCGCCGCCGCCTTCTCGGCTTCGAACCGCTTCTCCCCTGCCTTCACCGCGTTGTCGAACTCCTTGTCCATGATCTTCTGACGATCCTGGCGGGCGTTTTCGGCAATTAGTGTGACGGCCTGCTCCGACTGCTGCCGGTTGATGTCGCCTTTCGTCAGGAGCTCCGCGTTCTTGCGCAGCGCCTCCTTTTCGATGACGCCGACCTTGTCCCATTCAGAGGCTGCACCAGCAGACAGACCGGCAAGATAGTGCGCCGAATCGAAAGGTGTCTTTTTTGCACCTTTCGACCCTCCTGCAGATGGCGGTGGCGGTGCTGCCGGGGCGTCCGGCTTGGCGCGCGTGCCATCCATCGCCGCCGTGATGTCCGCGGCGATCTTCTCCAGCGTGGCTTTGCGTTGCCGCAGTTCGTCGAGCTGCTTCGGGTCAGCCAAGGGGAACTTGGTGTTGGCCAGCTCCTTGTTGATGGCTGCGATTTCGGCCCGGGTCTCGCCGAGCTGGCCGGACAGCGCCTTGCCGGCCGCTGCGCCACCCTTGCCGAGCGCCTTGGCGATGCGGTCGGCGGCTTCCTCCGACATGGTGGCCGCATCGCGCGCCTCGCCGGCAACCTTGTCCCAGTTCAAGGCCAACAGCGCCAGACCGGTGATGGCGATGCCAATCGGTCCACCCAACAAGGTCAAGGCTGCGGTGAAGCCATTCGCGGCGACGGTGGCCGCGCCGATGGCGGTGGCCGTGGCGTAGGCCTGGGCAGCAGCCGACACGAACGACACGATCAGCCTCGATGCGAACGCGCCGGCCAGCGAGATAACGGCAACCTCGGCCGCCGTGATGAACGGCTTCAGCTTGGCGAAATAGTCGGTCAGCTCGCCCTGCTTGATGCTGGTGGTCAACTCGCCAATGGCTTCGGAGGCCTTCCGCACGCCGGCGGCAACCGCCTCGCCGAAGCCCGACTGGGCGATAGAGAGGAACAGGCCGTCCAGCGAATCCTGCAGGTTGCTGATGTTGCCGTCCAGCGTGTTCATGCGCTCGGACATGGCACCAGCGAAGTCGGTCTCGCCGATCTTCACCAGGTAGTCGGTGATGGCCGACGCGTTGTTCTGCACCTGGGTGGTGACGCCGCGGAAGGTCAGCGAGACCTTGTCGCCCTCCACCTTGGCCTTGATGCCGAATTCCTTCAGGCGCTCGAACTCGCCCGTCGAGGCGTCGGCGACAGCCTCAATCATCTGCATCAGGTCCTTGCCCATGGCCGACGCGGTGTTGCCGAAGCTGGTCATCGCCCGTTCGGACGGGTCGAGGCCCAGGGCCTTCAACTTCACGAAGCCGTCGACAGACTGCTTCAGGGTGAACGGAGTCTGGGCGGCGAACTTGGTCAGCTTCTCGTAGGCCTCGCTGGCCTGCTCCAGCCCGCCGGTCATGGTCTTCAGGCTGGCAAACATCACATCGAACTGGCGCTGGGCCGAGATGATCTTGGTCACCAGGGTTTCGACCGCGATGGCCGACAGTGCGGCGCTCACGGCGGCGGCGACGGTGGTCATCTTGGCCTGCAGCTGGTCACCGGCCTGGCCGCCCTTGTCGGCCATCCGCTGGAGCCGGTCTTCGACCTTCTTTGCTTCGGCCAGCAGCTTCTGCGTTTCCAACACCACCTGGTAGTACAGGTCACCAACTGCTTCAGACATTTTTTTTCCGTCCTTCCACCATGGCCATTGCGGCCTCGTATTCCTCGCGACTCGGCACGTCGCGCTTCTTGTTTTTGTTCATCTCGGGGAACTTCAGCTCCAACATGGTCTGAAATTCCGTCATGGACAAAGACTCGGCGTCGGCCCGGGACATGCCCAGGTGCACGCGAGCGGCAGCAACGTATTCGGCGGCGTCGAAGCGGTCGGCATATTGGCCGTCGCCTTCACCGTTTCCATCGCCGGGCCGGGCCTTGCCGGCGATGCCGTGCTGTAGGAGGTGTCGAGCGATTACCACCTGCTCGGCGGCCGGCATGCTGCCGGGGCACCAGGTCAGCGCCACGCCCTCGCCGGCTTCCAGCCACCCAAGAAGCGGTGTCGCATCGTCCTGATCGCACATGCTGGCCAGGACATAGCGGGCCGCTTGGCTGGAGCTGGGCCCGTAGAGCTCGGCGAACAGCGTGACGATGCCCTCGGGGCTGTCCAGGTCAGCGATGCGGGCGAAGCATGGATTGAAGGTCCATACGCGACCTTCGCGGTCCTCCACCGACACAGAACCAAATTCGACCAACATGTGGTGATCCCGTTAGGCCTTGCGGTAGGCGTTGGCAATCACGACGTCCGCCAGGCTTCCGGCACCGATGCCCATGCCGAGCTGGTCGTAGTGCGCCACGACGATGTCTCCCGACGCTGCTGGGACAAACCGGCCCAACGCGCCGATGGTCAGTTCATGACCGTGCACATAGGTGGCCGCGCCCAAGGCAACCGCGTATTCCTCACCCGGGGTGGGTAGATAGACCACCGCCGTTTCACCCAATCCGTAAGGCGTGAGCAGTGGCCCGCTGCTCTGAGCGACCCCCACCGCGGCGTAAAAGTCCCGATCCCCCAAGATGCCCCAGCGGCCGCCGCTCGCTGAAGTTGCCTGCGTCACCAAATAGGCGCCGATGAGAACGGCAGTGCCGGGAAGCAGCCCGGGATACGCATTCGGCGTAAGCCGGTCAGAAAGGGTGCGCGCATTCCCGCGGCCGCTGCGGAAGATTCTGTTCATGGTGCTGGTCTCCTTAAAGGTTGTTGAGGTCGTAGCCGCCGATGACCGGATCCGGCTTGACGTCGCCCATGGGGTTGTTCGCGTCGTACCCGTGGAACTCGTTGGCCTGTCGGGCGTTTGCCGTGAGCACCGCGCCGTCCGCAGTTACCAGCCGATCGGCCAGGCCCAGCGCCTCGCGCAGCGCGCACGCGGCGGCCCCTGGCTTGTTTGCTTTCAACGCATCGAGCGCCTTGTTCACGGCGAGCGACGTGAGTTCGTTCAGGATCGCGGCGTCGCGGCCCTGCTGGGTGTTGAGGGAGTAATGCATGATGGTTTTGGTGGTGGTGACGGATGGGGTTGCGGATGGCACCCAGACCTTCCTGTCGACGATGCGCGGGAGGTCTGAAATGTTGCGGTCGTGGCGCATGACGACAAGCGCAGGGCCGCCGTTTGCGTGGACGGACGATGCCTGCGGGGGCACGTTGGCGGTGAAGATGGGCTTGTTCAAGGTCACTCTCCGACTGCGGCCCGTGCCTTGAGCTGATCGGCCTGTTGCTCCAGCCATCCCGGCCCCTCTTCTCGGGTGTAAAGCAGCAGTTGGTCACCGAAGCCGGCGCCGGCCGCCATGCGGGCTACGTGGTAGGCGAGCACCGCCGGGCGGCAGGCCTCGAGCAGCTGCATTGCAGCGCCTTCGGCAATGGCGCGCTTCATCTCAAGGATTGCTTGTTCGGCATTGCGCGTAAGCACGCGGCATGCGGCCACGTTGGCGTCCGCCTTCTCTACTGCTGCCACGAGGTCAGGTCGAGCCCGGCGGAACGCATCGGCTTCGGCCGCCGCGCCTACCAGGACACTTTCGGCTGCGGACACCTCGACTGCGGGCTGTTTGCTGAAACCGAAGCGCGCCAGGATGGCGGCGGCCTGGGACTTCTGCGCCGCCTCGGTCTGTTGCACTGCTTCGGCCAACACGGTATCCAGCCTGCTTACTTCGTCGCGCGCCGCCTCAGCCTGCTTCACGGCTGTCACTTCAAGCGCCGATGCTTCGGCCCAGAGGGCCTTTGCCTGCTCAAGCTGGCCGTCGCTGTTGGCCAGCAGCTGCAGCCGGGGCACCTCCCGCTGCATGAAGCGAACCTGCTCTTGAGCCTGGGCAAATTGCTGGACAAGCGAAGCACGCAGGCGTTTGGCGTCGCCGCGTCTCACTTGCATCTCATGGTCCACATGGGGGGCCGCCTGGGCCTCGGCATTCAGGCGGTCGAAAGTGGCCTGGGCCGCCTTGAGCTTGTCGCCCAGCGCCGCCTCCTGCGCGATGGCCTCTTCAAGTTGCTGCTGAGCGGCAGACAGCTTCTGTTGGAAGATGTTCTTCTTGGTCACGATGGTTCTCCGAGTGAAGCCTTCATGCTTCGGAGAACCTGTGTCATCTCAGGGGGTGCGTTGTCCCAAATTTTTATTGTGGCCGTCCACGCCAGACTGCATTCGCGAGGACTGCCTAACCTTTCCTGCGCTTTCCGCCCGCACGATTCAGCTTCGCCGATAGGTCATCGTCTGGCGGGTTCTCGAGCATCAATTGCACACCTTCGGCCAGTTCAGGTATTTCAAAGAAAGGCACCTTGCCGATACGAACTGTGCGCGCATCCGGTTTTATTAATCCGGGCTTTCCGGATGAGCCTTTGTAATGTCTAGGTGGTGGCACTGCATAAGTCCAACAATATCCTCCCGCAACAAATACAAACTCATAATGATCTTCGTGCTGGCGAAAGAATGGCCTAGTCAGAAACGGCATTAAACCATGTTCTTTTTTAACTGAGGTAATTGCCACCATCGTCATTTCAATCAGGCTGTTCCAGCCCGACTTCATTCGACCATTGAGCAGCCACTCACGCATTCCCTCCCGCACGTAGTCCGGCATCTTGGTGAATTGGAATTCCTCAATCGTAGCCTCTGCTGCTCGCCAAAAGATGGACACAAGTGCGAGGGCGAATGCATTGCTTGATGCTGATACACAAAAATTATTATTCCTCTCCAAGATAATCCGCTGTTTCCGCCGCAGATATAGAATATCTTTTAAAAAATCTTCATGACCCTTCATTAAATGCTCGCATTTGCCGCAGAGCATTAACTCTTTCCAGTCCTCCTGACTCAGCTCATATGTCCGACTTGTTTTGTCGAATTTCAAAGCCTGCCCACCAGGCTTTGATTCCAGCAGGATGAACCGCGGGATAATGTGTGACTGCCTCAGCGGACCGACCTCTTCCCCTGTTTTATGGCAGAGCTTGCAATGAATGTGCGTTTGTTTCATTGCCAAATAATAATTGGATTGGCGGCAATATGACCCCCCGCCCGCTTTGGCTCCCACCTAACTATCGGCTCGCGGAGTGTGCAAAGCCTCGGCAATGCGTCGATACGCCGACTTCAGCGAAATGTCGTACCTGGCTGCCAGCTTGTAGGCGATATCTCGTCGCTCCTGACCATCGCGCAGGAGGTTGCAGGCGAGTTCAACGGCAGCCAGGCGGTCGAAGACCTGCAGGCTATGCAGGGTCCCGATGTCCGCCACCACACGCCGGGCTTTCTGCTCGCCCAGCGCCTGCAGCAGCAGGGCCAGGGACTCAGCCAACAGAGCGCTCCATGCAGAACCAGACGCTCATTTCTGCTCGGTCGACCATGCGGCGCTCCCTCCCAACTTGAACCGCTGCTTGTTGGGCCGTGGTGGGCGCTGGCGGGCCCGGCGCTGGCGTTCGTTCTCCTGCCACTCGGCAGTCTCGGCCAGGGCGACGGTGGTGCAGCGGGTGACACCGTCGGCGCGGACGATCCGGCGGACTCTTGCGTAGGCCGTGATGGGTGGGGCCGCGACGATGTTCTGGTGCATGTCATCGACGGGCTTCAAGGCCAGCTCGAAGACGGACGCCGGCACCTTCCGCCACACCTTGAGCATCGAAGGCACGTCCCGGGCGCTGACTTGGCGCTGCACGACCTGCAGGGGGTCTGCAGCGTCCTCACCTTCGTCGTCAGGCGCGAAGCCTGCAGCGAACAGCAGGGCCATCCAGTCGAGCGATTCGTTAGCCGGGCGCTGGCACTGGCGGTGTGCCCTGGGCGAGGGCAAATCGAAGGGCAACTCAACCTGTTGCTCGGTTCGGGTATGGGCGTCGGCAGGCATACCCTCCAAGGCTAGGGAGAGTGTCTTTTCGACGGGCGCAAAGCTGAGCCCGTTCGACCCCGATGGCTAGGTCTTGATGGCCCCGGCGATAACGGCCCGGATGTTGGGCTCGGCCCGCTCAAAGCCCAACCGGAGAAACTCTTTTTTGGCCGTCGCGCGGCGGAAAGTCTGTTTCACGTCGGGGTCGTGCACAGGGATCGCGTATTCCGCGGTGTAGCCGACGCTGCCCACGATCTTCGTGCCCTCCTTCCGGACATCGCGGTGCTGTGAGTTCAGCAGCGTGCCGGTGGCGATGGGCGTCAGGACACTGGCCTCGCTGGCGCCCAGCACCAGGCTCTGCAGGATGCCGCGCGCGCCGTTGCGCTCGACCTTGTTGACGAACTGGGAAAGCTTGCTGGTGAAGCGGGCTGGCATGTTGCCTAGGTTAGGGAGCGTTTGTCCGGGACCGGCACAATCCAGCGTAGAACCTCAAATTGGCATCACATTCGCCCCTTGGATTCAGATCCCAAACCTCCTACCTATCTATGAACGCTTTTGAAGTAACCATTATTGCTGCAATATGTAGCCTTGCCACATCCTTAATAACAGTATTCGGCGTCGCGTTTGTTAATAATTCCTTAACAAAGGATCGGGAATTAGAGTCAGCCAAGCGGGCCGAACGCGTAAAGCAGCGCGAGTCCGCAGCCGCCGTCATAAAAATTCTTCAGGTTTGGACGCGGCCGGCTTTTACTGGCAAGAAGATGACAAGCATAGAGATTGCCGAATTACAACATGTTTACTGGGAAGGCATTTTGCTTTTGGATGACGATATAGCGCGGATGCTATTTGACACGCTCGCCCATAAGGACGGCGCATTGACCACTAACGAATTAATTATTGCCATTCGGAAATATCTTCGCCAAGATCCGGAGTCGGCGCTGACCGCTGCCGATTTGAATACTTGGCTGAAAAACGCGCAACAATGAAGTAAAAAAACCCGGCACCAAGGCCGGGCTAAATCAAGTGAAAGAAACTGCGTTCCATCATCACTAGAACGCATCCCGGACTGTACGGAGAGCCTCCAGCAGTTCCGGCGGCGCTACCAACCCCACACGGCCCACATGGGCCACAGGGCCGCCGCCCCTGCCGGCCATCTCTCGGCGGTTGGTGAAAATCCCGCCGCAATCTTTGGCGGCCTGCTCAAGCAATGCAGCGGCCATCGCGATGTTGCCCCTCTCCTCGGCCTTCTCCAGTTGCTGCTGCAGCCGCCGAAGCCGATAGCCCAGGTGGCTGATGGGGATGTCATCCATCCCGGTCAGAAAGGCCTGGCGGGAAGCCTCGAAGACCGCACGCAGCTTGTGGCTCACGTTGCGGCCGGCCGCCTTCGTTGGGTCATAGGTGGCGACCTGCTGCCGGGTGAGCTCAAGGCCGAATTCTTCCTTTACGCTGGCCACCACCTCCGAGGGGGTGTCGTAGCAGGCCAGCCCTCTGACGATGAAGGCCCGGACGGTGTCATTCAGCTTGGCCATTTGTAGGGGTCCTGTCGGGGTTCTGCCGCCCGTTTTGAAACTGCAGAAACCTGTTTAGTTTGTTCAGGAACACCCGCCAAGCGCGTTCGCACCCGCTGTTTCGTATCACTCCTGTCGCACATTTGGGCGGATGGTAGGTAGCGATGCTCGCCGGCTAGCATCGGTCAAAACCGCGCCCCTGGCGCCTTCACAGACCCCGGCACCCGATCCTTGTGCGTTGGAATGTCGAACTCCCAATCCCCCATCTGCTGGTACTGGCCGATGAAGTGGAGCGGCACCAGCCCTTGCGGTCCGTTGCGGTGGGCAACGATGTCCAGTTCGGCGAAGCCCTGAAACTGCGGCAGACGCTTGCTGAGTGGGTGAGCCCAATCGGTGAACAGCAGCGCGATCTGATCGGCCGCAGCCTCAATGGCGCCTGAGTCGCGGAGATGGGTCATCGCAGGGCGGCCGTAAGACTCATCAGCCTTCCGGCTCATCTGGCTCAGCACCACCACCGCGATGTCGAGGTCCATGGCCAGGCCCTTGATGCCGTTGACGATGACGTCCAACTCACGATTGCGGTTCTCCTCGCCGGCGCCAGCCATCAGCTGCAGGAAGTCGACGAACAGCACGTCGAGGCCATGCTCGCGCTTGACCTTCACCGCTTTGCGACGGATGTCCATGAGCGACAGGCTGCACTGGTCATCGTGGAGCAGGTGCAGCGCGCCCAACCGGCGCGCAGCGTCCGCAACAGCATCCCACATGCCTGTGTCGCTCGCATCAGCTGCCAGGATCCGGCCCAGGTCGAAAGACCCGGCTGCTGCGGTGTGCCGGTGCATCAACTGTGAAATGGGCATTTCCTGGCTCAGGAACAGCACCCGGTAGGCCTTGGCCAAGTTCCGCGCCAGAGCCAACGCCAAGGCCGTCTTCCCGTGCTTCGGCCGGGCGCCGATGACCATCATCTCGCCGCGGCGCAGTCCGCCGTTCAGCAGCTTGTCCAGGCCCCGCAGACCGGTGGCAAGCGCAGGATTCTTGCCTTCGGCCAGCGCGTCGAGCAGCGCCAGGTATTCGCTGAGGGAAGCGGTGATGTGCTCCGGCTCGCGGCGGGCTTTCACCGTCGCAAGCTTGGCCAGCAGCATCTGAGCCTCGTCAATTTTGGCCGTCGCCGGGCCCGGCGACATAGCCAGCTCGGCGATGCTGCTGCCGGCCTCCAAGAGTTGGCGGGCGCGGTACCGGTCGGCGACGATCTCGGCGAAGCGCCGGATGTTCGCGCTGCTGGGGACGTACTGCGCCAGGTCGTTCAGCGCAGGCATGTCGGGCTCGTGACCCTTGGTGCGCATGTGGTCGTAGACCGAGATGACGTCGAACGGGTGACCCGCCTCGGCCATTGCGCGGATGGCCTGGTAGACCTGGCTGTGAAAGCCGTTGTAGAAGGCTGCGGCGTCCAGCGACGGGAAACGGTGGAGCGATTCGTTGTCCAGCAGCAGACCGCCCAGCAGGCCGGCTTCGGCCTCCAGGCTGCAGGGGATGGAGCGCGGCTCACGCATGGGCGGCCTCTTTGTTTTCGTACTGGCCTGACATGACCTTCTCGAAGTTGCCGGCGGTCACCAGCCAGCCGAGGTCGCAGGCCCAGGCGCCTCCACCCTTCGCTCGGCCGCTGAGCCAGTCGGATTCAGCTGCATACGCGAAGAATTTGGCGAACCATGCCAAGCCCTCAGCGCGGTTTGTCGCGAGTCGCTCTCCGCAGCGCTCGCCCTCCTCGTGATGCGCGGTCAGCACCCAGCGCCAGCGGGTGCGCATGGCCCCGGCGTTCTTGCCCGTCCGCCAAAGACTTTTTCGCGGCTGGGCGTGGGTAGGGAAATGCTGGGCGTAGAGGTCGATGAGTTCCTCGTGCGGGCAGTCCGGTACCGCGCCTGCATCTTCAAGGCCAGCGGCCGCAGATGCGTCACCGATTGGCGACAGCGACGCTGGCGACGAAGAAGCGTCAGCTTCTGAAAGAGGAGACGGAGACGGAGACGGAGACGGAGACGGAGACGGAGACGGAGACGGAGACGGAGACGGAGCATTGCTACGCGCGGCGGGCAGCACACCGTCAGCATTGCTGGTAGCTTTGCTATCTGCAGTGCTACTAGCATGCTGAGACTTCCGGATTTCTGCCCATTCCGGGACCAGGCGATCCGCCTCAGCCTCGCCGTGGTGCCGCTTCGCAGCGTTCCATCGCGCCTTCGACGAGCGCAGGCCTGCGCCGGCAGCCCACGGCTGATGGTCAGCCCAATCGTGTAGCGTGTAGGCACCATCGACGATGTCCAGAAAGCGAACGTCCACCAGGTGGGCCACCAGTTCACCGTCAACGCCGTCCCAGTTCGCGGATAGCTCGATGTCTTCGATGGACATTCCCGACAGGTCGCCATCGGTGCGGTTCGTGGCGGCCCAGAGAATCAGGCAGACGAGGTGCCAGCCACCCGCCGGGCCCAGGCGCTTGATGAGCTTCTTCGTTTTGGGGTGACTGGGCAGGCCAGTCGAGATTCGTGCGTCTGTCGCCATCAGGTTTCCTTCACCACCTTCAGGGAAGCCAGCATGTTGGCCAACTCTGCCGACAGGCTTTCCACACGGGACAGCACGCGGGCGCGGCGCGAATCGTCGCTGTCGAGGAAGCGCGCGGCCAGGTACTCCATCACCGCCTGAACCTCGCCCGGGCCGGCAGCCTGCAGGTACTGCTCGAGGTCATCGACGTTCAGCCGCTGGGTGTCGCCCTCGGCCGGGTTCAGTTTCCGGCTGAAGGTCGACGGACTCATGTCCATCTCGGCCGCGATCACCTTCGCCGACTTGTTCAGCAGCGGCACGCGGTGGGCGATGTACGAGCGCAGCGAAGGGAAGCGCTCCGGCAGCGAGGGCTCGAAGTTGAGCGTCAGTTGAGGGGGCGCAATGGGTGGCATGTCGAGTTGCGGTCTGTTGCCGTCTCAAAAAAGGACAAAAAAAGGAAAGTCGGTGCCATGAACAAACCGAACACCCCTCCCCGCCCGCCGGCCATTTCGCCCAGCGTCTTCCACAGCAGCAGCCGCACGTCAGTGGCCATCAATCGCGACGTGGCGACCGGCTGGTCTGAGGAGCGGTTGACGATGAGCCGGCTGCAGATGAGCTGGGAAAATGGCGAAGTGCAGATCCGCTTTGCGGCTTCGGACTTCACAACGCATGGACGTGACAAGACGGCAGTGCGTGCGCGGCGGAGATGAGTGCCGCTCACCGCTCGACCTCGGCGGTGCTACCCGCTAGGCTCTGCTCGTGTAGTTGCTTCAGGCGTACCCCCAGCGGGTAACGTGGCTCTTTGGTGACGCCGCGAAAAAGGTCGCCAATGGTGGGTTGTGAGCAACTGCACTCTTTAGCAATACGCACTTGAGTCCAGCCGGCTTTCACAAGCTCCGCGATGAGTAGTTTCCAGTCCATTTCGACAAGATACAGGAAAACCTGTATTTTGAGAAGTGGAAATCCTTTACAGGAATTCCTTACCCTATCGGCTATGACGACAAGCAAAGATCGCACACCCTTTGGGACCCGCCTTTACACGGCCCGAAAGCATGCCAACCTGTCTCAGGTAGCCCTGGCGAAAGCCGTAGGCATCTCCCAGAGCGCCGTCGCGGAGGCAGAGAAGACGGGGCAAGGCTCTGCATACGCTCTTCAATTTGCAAAAGTGACGGGCGTCAACCCGGATTGGCTTGTGACCGGCGCGCACCCGATGATCCCGAACGGATACGAGACTTTGCCGCGTAGCTTCGAAATGCTCCCTGTGGGATTTCGAAAAGTGCCAGTGTTAGCTATAGATGAGCAGGGCCACTTGCCGGCCAGGTTGTGGGACGACAACGACGTCCTGTTCAACATGACCGGTCGGTTCGCCGAGGTTGCAACATTCGACAAATACGCGTTCATCGTTGAAGTGACCGACAAAGCAATGTGGCCACGGTACAAATTTGGCGAGTTCGTCCTGGTTGAGCCTCAAGCCCAAGCCGATCTCGAAGACGACGTCTTTGTAAGGCTGGAATCTGGCGAGTTGTTGATGAGGCGCATGTTGTCTCTGGTCGGCGGGTACCGCTTTGGAAGCTATGACCACCCGGTCACTCATGAGTACGACTTCCGTCGTGTTTCCTGGGTTCTTTACATCGCTCAGCGAGTACCCCGTCGGCACCTAAAGGAGGACCTGTCAGAGAGCGCAGCGGCCAAAAACTAGAAATATGCATGAAATACAGGAATTCCGATTGACAGAAATAATCGGAATACCAATAATTCCTCCATCGCAACGAAGGAGTGAACATGCCGAGCTATCCCGTCCTTACCGTAGACCCAACCATGTGGGGCCTCCCCGGCAGCCCCGAGCGCATTGCCGCAGAAAGCTACCCGCCACGGAAATTGGCAAGCATTCGCGATGTGCTGAACCTGAAAGCCGAACTGCTGGCAATGCAAGAGGCGAAGATCGCAGCATGTATTGCCCGGAGGAAAGATGGCAGACACGACCGGGATGAACGCGGCACGCCGGTCTGGGAAGGATTGGTAACGGCCGCCATCTTCGAGGTAGAAGCGCCGCGGCATTCCGAGGTTGCAGTATGAGCCGCCTCGACTACCCACGAATCGGCGGCGCGCTTCCGAAGTTCCAGGACCAGGCCAAGAAGGGCCGCGGCCCCCGCTGCAGTGTCACCGGCTGCGGTGAGCGCGCTGTGTACCTGGTGACCGTGCAGACCAACCTGTTCCGCGGCGACGATGAAGTGGCCAAGGCCTGCGGAGCCCACCGCGACAACACGGCGGCGTTGCTTGCCGGCCTGGATGCTGAAGACGTTGCGCGCCAGGTGCCGCGAACTGGAATCGCAGCATGAGCCAACTCCGAACCTTTCTACGTCTTGTGCACATGCGCCGGCGCGCCGGTGCGTCCATGCCGGAATCGGTGCGATGGGCCGTTCGCTTGCTACGTGAAAACTGGCTGTCTGAACGACGCCGCATTACAACTCTGCGCGAAGCCTTTCAACGAGCCGGTCAAGGGCAGCTGTGAAACGGATCCTCTGCCCGTCGTCCCGGAAGATGGCTATTTGGTGCCGTTTTTCTCTGTTGCTCGCTGAGCCCGGATTTCTTGAGCTCGCTCCAGCAGGAGCTGCTTCACGGTCATTTCGACAGTCAAGCCCCGCGCGTTTGCGATTTCCTGAAGCGCGTCGACCGTCTCTTCGTCAAAGTCGAAACTGGTCACGAGCTTCTGAGCGGCCGGATAGTGAGGCACGTCAAGTCCGCCCTCAGCCGGCCCCTTATCAAAGGCCAGCCAGTCAAAACTTACGGCGAGGGTTTTGGCTAGGCGTGCGAGGACCTCCGTCCGTGGCTTGCTGCGGCCCTGCTCATACCGTGAGATCTGCGCAGCGGCCACGCCGCTCACCTCTGCAAGGTCAGCCTGGCTCCACCCGTGTCCTGAGCGCGCCTTGACCAAGCGCTGAGAAATGCCTGTGTTGTCAAGCATAAGAAATAGTCCTAAACAGTATTGACAAGTAGCGAACAGTAGGCAGAATGGGCCCATAACTGTTCAATACTACCTGATACCGACCAGTACCTTCAACTCAACATGACTAAGAAACAAAAACCTAACGTTGCTGTGAGGCTTCCGGATGACCTGCAGGACTACCTGCGTGCCAAGGCGGCGGAGGGACACCGCACCCTCACTGGCGAAATCAACATGCGACTGGAGCAGTCTCGCGCTCTTGACGCACCGGCGTCAGACAGCGCGTCCGACCCGACGCTACCCCCTGAAAAGGCGAAGGGCCTGCAGCGCTAACTGCAGACCCTCCTAGCGAAGAAAGCCTGGCGCTAACCGGGCGGACTTCTTGACCCAGAACCCCTTCAAGGAACGAATCATGCCGAATTTTAAGGCAGGCCCCACCTCGGCCGCAATGAAGAATGAAGCCGCCCTGGAGACAGCAGCAGCGCCGGACACTTTCACCCTTGTCCTGAAGAGCGTTGCAACGCTCGGCTGGGACCTCAACCAATTGCAGCAGGCGGGCGACAAGGCGGGTCTCGAGTGGTCTAGGGTGAGTACGCCCTTTTCGGACAAGCATGTCCCAGGCGAAAAGCGCAGCGTGCCCGTTGCGGCTTTCGTTTACCAGCGCACCGGCGAGTACAGCTTTGGGAAAAGGCAGCAGGAAGTCCGCTTCACCATGGACCTGCACACTCACTCTGCCCAGGCAAATGCGTTGCTTGTAATGCGGAGAGCCGCTGAAGTTATGGCCGACGCGCTCGGTGCCAATATCTTTCTCGAAAACGGCATTCCCGCCTCGGACGAGGCTCTCGAAGACGCTGGCGCGCAAATTTCAATCATTCACCGCAGCCGGCGGGAAGCGGTCGAAACCATCATCCCGATGGACGACGGGACTGTTAGGAAGCCGCATGACCTGGTGCCATGGCGCAGCACGACCGAGACCGCAAAAGGTCGGGTGATTGCCTTCAACAAGTTCGACGTGCAGCCGGAGACTTATTACCGCGGGGTGGGACGAGGCGAGGCCCTCATGCTCGAGATGCTTTCCAACCTGAAGGAACTCACGGAGCCGCGTCGGCATCACCTCGGCATCGCAGAAGCTTTTGCCGAAGCCGCTCACGGAAGCTGGAAGGACGCGGTAAAAGTCCGCGGAAGGAGCCGTGCGAATGTGGCTGCCGGAATGGCCGCTGTCGTAGAAGAAGCGCTGGTGTACTTCGCAAGAAATGCGAACTTCGACCGTTGGTTGAAAGAGAGGATTGCGCAGTCAGACCGCATGGCCCAACACGACGAAGCTGAACAGGCTGTCGAGCGGCAGGAGCGTTCAGTCCGCGCAAAGATCGCCCATGCCAATAAGCGGAAGGGGCAAGCCGTGCAGCCCGCCCCTAAAGTTCCACTAGCCCAGAAGATTTCGGCCGTGTCGGCGCGGAAGGCAGTAGCAGCATGAGCTGGCCCAGCACCACCCACGCGAAGACGCCGGCCGGTCTGGCTGAGAGCTGGGAGCGGTATGCCTCGGACGTCGAGTCCAGCACCGGCGACATGCTGTTCCTGGCCGAGGCCGCAGTGTTCAAGGCCGCCGCCCAGCAGCTGCGCGCCCTCATTCGTGAGGATACGCCCAGCAACCAACTCAAAAGGGAGGCGGTCGAGCCCCCGCTCGCCGACACGCTGCGCCGCATCGGCGACCTGCTGGGCTTGCTGCCCGGCGCCGACCTGACCGTCGACGTCGAGCGCGCGGTCCGTGCCGGCCTGGCGTCCGCCCGGCTGCGCGCCGCGCCGGTCCTCTGGCAATACCGCCTGCGGGAACGCGCCACTGCGCCCTGGGGCCCGTGGCTCCCCGTGCCGGCCAACGAGCTCGACGAATGGCGAGAGCAAATCGCCGAAATGCCCGGGGCAGCGGAGATTCGGCCCCTCTGCGTCGGCGTCGCTGCTGCCGCGCCCACGCGCCGTGGCGCTGGCCAACCTACGGACGAGCGCGCATTGCAGCTGGAGGGCCGGCCGTGACCATTGCCGATCTCACCCCGCCCAGGCTGCTTCGCGCGGTGCCGGCCCGCCCCACCCAGCAATCAGCACCACCCGCGCCGGCGCCGCGGCCGGAAGAACAGGCCGTCGTGCTGGTCGAGCCGGAACGCTTCGTGACCATCCCGATGTTCTCGTCCATCAGTGGCTATACCCAGAAAGCCATCCGCAACAAGATCGGTGCGGGAGTGTGGCTGGAGCGCCGCGAGTGGATTCGCACCCCGGACGGCCGGATATTCATCGACAGAAAAGGAGTCGCGGCATGGCAACTGTGCGGGGTGTAGAAGTTCGGGCGGCCAGCATCCGAATTAACTTCACGGCGGAGGGAGGGCTGAAGCGCAAGACGCTGATGGTCAACGGCGTCCCGATGGCGCCGACGGCCGCCAACATCAAATACGCCGGCCGCCTGGTGGCCGAGATCCGTGCGCTGGTGCGCGCCGGGGCGTTCAGCATGGAGAAGTACTTCCCGGAGGCCGGCACGGTTGGCCGCGGGGGAACGCTCGCCCATCACCTGGATACCTGGCTGAGCCTGCAGAAGGTCGAGTACGCCACTCGCCGCGGCTACATCACCGCCATCAACTATTGGAAGGGTGACCCGAAGCTGCCGAAGCAGCTGGGCGAGAAGCCACTCGAAACCGTCGTGCACAGCGACATCCGCCGTGCGCTCTCTCGCAAAGAGATCTCCGGCAAGACCCAAAAGAACTACCTGCAGGTGCTCATGTCCGCTTTCACTCTCGCCGTCCGGGACGGCCTCATCAAAACCAACCCCTGCGAGGGCGTCAGCGCTGTGGCGTACCAGAAGACCGGTCCGGACCCTTTTGACCTGGACGAGGTCGAGCGCATCGTGGCCTACATGCACGAGCACTACCACCCCTGGGTCGCGAACATGTTCGAGTGGCGCTTCTTCGTGGGCGTTCGCTCAAGTGAGATGATCGCGCTGCGGCGTGGCTCCATCGACTGGAACAAGCGAGTGGTGCAGATCTGCGAGGCGGTGGTGCACGGCCGGCGCAAGCCCACCAAGACGAACACCATCCGACTGGTCGACCTGAACTCCCGGGCTTTGGCCGCGCTCAAGCGTCAGTGCGACCTGCTCGACAAGCCCGACCAAGTCGGAGAGAACGTGTTCCGGCTGCCCAACGCGGGCGCCACGCCGCCGCCGGCCGCCAAGGACAGCCACGCCGAGGCCGAGACGGTATGGCTGAACCCGCGTAGCGGCAAACCCTGGTATGTCGCGAAGGCCTATCTCCAGGTGTACTGGAAGCCGGCCTTGGAGGCCCTGGGCATCCGGTACCGGCCACCGAACACCGCCCGCCACACGTACGCGACCATGCTGCTGATGGCGGGCAACAAGCCGGCCTACGCTGCCAAGCAGATGGGGCACTCGGTCGAACTGTTCCTGAAGACCTATTCGAAGTGGCTGGACAACGGCGAGAACGAGCGCGAGCAGAACCGGCTGGAGAGCTTTATCCGACCCAAACCGCCATTTTTGCCCGCGAGGAATGAGGCCTGACCACCCGGGATGCATACATTCCAGGAAGTAGGATGATCATTCGCAGAAAAAAGGCGGTCAAGTGAGGCACACGACATTAAGCGAGGTCCATTCCTGGCTGGAGAACTTGGAGCAGTTGGTTGAAACTAAAACCTGCGTTTCTCCAGAGTTCCTCCGGCCGTTCCATTTCATCTCGCTTGCCCTAACGTTGAAATCGGAGGGCGCGGCTGAGGTGGTCGTGCCTGACAGCTTGATGGGGTACGCGTCGCGGATGCACCTTTGGGAGGCGGTTGGCATCCGGCCACCGCGGCGTGTTCGCGAACATGACGCTACTGGCAAATTCTTGCCTATCGAGCCGCTGAGATCCCGGACGCATGTCGAGGAATGTTCTGCACGAGTTGCGCAGATCGCCCTCCGCGCCAAGATGGATGACGAGAGTTGCAGCAGTCTCTCCACATCCCTAAGCGAGTTAATTGATAACTGCTTTTCGCACGCAGGGATTGGAGGTGACCTCCACGGGCTTGCTTGTGCGCAGTTCTGGCCACGGGGCGATCTGGTCCAGGTCGCCATTGCCGACATGGGCATGGGCATAAGGACATCGTTCGAAGCAGCGGACAGAGAAGAATTTAAGGAAAGAGCGAAGACCGAAAATTGCTGCACGCTGGCGACGGAACTTGGCGCAAGTAGCAAGCTTGACGGAGGCCATGCTGGCTATGGCCTAGCTCTTGCTCGCCAACTAGCCGAGCAAAACCGTGGAAGTATGTTGGTTTGGTCCGGCACCGAGTGGTGTCATATAAGTAACGGTATGCTCAATGAGGGTGTGAGCAAGGTAGGATGGAAAGGAACTCTTGTTGTTGTTGAGTTCAACACTACAACTCCTCTAAGCACACAACGGGTTTATCAAAGCTGGCCACCAGTACGGGGGTATGCAGATGACGACTTCGACTACGACTACGACTACGACCTTTGAGCTGAATCTCGAAAAACTTGGCACCAGGATGGCTACACGGCCTAACGGGCAGGCCTTTTTGGAAGAGGTGCTTGCGGTGCTGGAATCGCACCAACAGGTTGTTATCGACTTTGGCCAGCGCCCTCCGACGCCATCTTTCGCAGACCAATGCTTCGGCGGCCTGGTGTCGCGCCTTGGCTTTGACACGTTCAAGCGCCGCGTGCACGTTCGTAACGTTGCAGAGTCTGCTAAACCGCTTTTAAAACACGTAATCCTCACGCGTGCGCGTGCCTCATCGCACGGACAGGCGCTCGCCGCATAGGCGCTCGCTAGCTGTCAACGAGCCTGCTTCGGCAGGCTTTTTTACGTCTGCGCAAAAATATTTGTCAGTCAAACCCCTTGCAGTGACCAGCAAGAAGGTTCCCCGAACAATGCGGAGCCCAGGCGCTCGAAAGTAGCTGTACGTGTAACGGCGGTGGCATTACTTCCCCCAGCACTTCCCCAGGAAAAAACCCGCACGAGTCCATAAACGCAAAAACCCTTGCAAATCAAGGACCTGCAAGGGTTGGAAGGTGGTGCGGCTGGCGGGGATCGAACCCACGACCCTTGGCTTCGGAGGCCAATACTCTATCCACTGAGCTACAGCCGCACATCTTTGGCTTTGCACCAAAGAGCGAGATTATGGCCTATTCGGCAATCGCTCCTGCGGCAGCAGGCGATTTAGGCGTCACCACAAAGCCCAGGCCCCTCAGGTAGACGTCGACCGAACGAACGCCGCAATCGACCAGGTCGAATGCATTCACGTCGAGCAGCCAGTTCTGGATCAGCCCGTCGACCAGGGCGTGCAGGCCGTGGGCGGCTGCATCGGCCGGCAGTTCGAGTGCGATGCCGTGGCGCAGCGAGGCCTGTCTCACGCCGCGCTCGATCTTGGCCAGGCAGTCGGCCCGCACCCGCAGGTGGCGTTCTTTCACCGCCGTGAGTTCTTCCACGTATTCGACCTGGTGAGTGGCGATCTCGAACACCCTGCGCATCTGCAGATCGTTCTTCATCAGCATCAACGCCTTTCTGACCGACACCTGGATGTCGGTCACCGGGTCGGTCAGCGGATCGTCGCCCAGATCCTGGATGGTTTCTTCAAGCGGTAACGTGACGCGCTCCATCATGGCGTTGAACAGGTCGGCCTTGTCCTTGAAATGCCAGTAGATGGCGCCGCGGGTGGTGCCCGCAGCGACCGCGATTTCCTGCAGCGAGGTTCGTGAAACGCCCTGCGCATGGAACAACTGCTCGGCCGCGTCCAGCAACTGGCTACGGGTTTGCAGGGCTTCTTCCTTGGTGCGGCGGACCATGTTGCGAGTTACAGTTTTAGGCTTCGAATGGCGAGGACAGGCCGCAGGACTGCGGCCATTTTTACATTCACCATTGTATGTATACTCGCGTTTTCCCTGACCGTAACCATGCGCTACGGTGCGGTTTATGCATGCGGGTCGCCACACGGCGCTGTCCGCCCCCTCTTTTTTCCTAGTTCCCCCGTCTCTGGAAGGACCCTCCATGTCTGTTTCGTGGAAAGCCCCGTTCCCGGCCATGTCCGGTGCGCTGTCGTTGGCGCTGGCCGTCACGCTCGCCCTGTCGGCCTGCGGCAAGAAAGATGAAGCCCCCGCAGCCGCGCCCCCGGGCGGCGGCATGCCACCGCCACAGGTCGGCGTGGTCACGGTGCAGCCGGGTGTCGTCGGCATCGAGACCGAACTGCCGGGCCGCGTCGAAGCCTCGCGCATCGCCCAGGTTCGCGCCCGCGCCGCCGGCATCCTGCAAAAGCGCCTGTTCGCCGAAGGCAGCGACGTGAAGGCCGGCCAGGTGCTGTACCAGATCGACTCGGCGCCCTACGCCGCCACCGCGCAAAGCGCCGCTGCCTCGCTGCAGCGCGCCGAGGCCAACCTGTCGCAGGCCAGCGCCACCGTGCAGCGCTACAAGCCGCTGGTCGAGGTCAACGCCATCAGCAAGCAGGACTACGTCAACGCACAGGCCACCGAAAAGCAGGCGGCGGCAGACGTGGCCGTGGCCAAGGCCAGTGTTTCCACCGCGCAGATCTCGCTGGGCTACGCGCAGGTCACCGCCCCCATTTCGGGCCGCATCGGCCGCTCGCTGGTGACGGAAGGCGCACTGGTCGGCCAGGGTGAAGCCACCCAGCTGGCCGTGATCCAGCAGATCAACCCCGTGTATGTGAACTTCACGCAGTCGGTCGCCGAGGTTTCGCGCCTGCGCGACGCCATGCAGAAGGGCAAGATCCAGCGCGCCGCCGGCTCCGAGGCTGCCGTGGTGCAGATCGTCCAGGAAGACGGCACCATCCTGCCGCAGACCGGCAAGCTGCTGTTCACCGACCTCACCGTCGACGCCACCACCGGTCAGATGACACTGCGCGCCGAAGTGCCCAACCCGGGCGGCGTGCTGCTGCCGGGCCTGTACGTGCGGGTGCGCATCGAGCAGGCGCAGGTGCAGAACGCAGTGCTGCTGCCGCAGCAGGCCGTCACGCGTACCCAGGCTTCCGACACCGTGTCGATCGTCGGTGCCGACGGCAAGATCACGCCGCGCCAGATCAAGATCAGCGGCTCCAAAGGCGCCAACTGGGTTGTCACCGACGGCCTGAAGGCGGGCGACCAGGTGATGGTCGACGGCTTCCAGAAGCTGCAGATGGCCCCGCCGGGCACACCTGTCAAGGCAGTGCCCTGGCAAGCCCCCGGCGCAGCCGCGCCTGCAGCCCCTGCCGCGGCACCCGCCCCGGCAGCCAAGTAACCCGGGAGCGCCTGCATGGCAAAGTTCTTTATCGACAGGCCGATCTTCGCCTGGGTGATCGCGCTGTTCCTGATCGTGCTCGGCGCGGTCTCGATCACGCAGTTGCCGATCTCGCAATACCCCACGGTCGCGCCACCCGCCATCGTGGTCACCGTTGCCTATCCCGGCGCGTCGGCCCAGACGCTGGAAGACAGCGTGATCAGCGTGATCGAGCGCGAGCTGAACGGCTCGCCCGGCATGATCTACATGGAGTCGGTCAGCCAGGCGGACGGCACCGGCACCATCACCGCATCGTTCGAGCCGGGCACCAATCCCGACCTGGCGCAGGTGGATGTGCAGAACCGCCTGTCGCGCGCGACGCCCCGGCTGCCGGCCGCGGTGACGCAGCAGGGTGTGCGGGTCGACAAGTCGCGCTCGAACTTCCTGATGTTCGTCATCCTGTCGTCGGACAATCCGGCGACCGACGTGTTCGGCGTGGGCGATTACGCGTCGCGCAACGTGGTGCCTGAAATCCAGCGGATTTCCGGCGTCGGCCAGGCACAGCTCTTCGGTACCGAACGCTCGATGCGCATCTGGATCGACCCGGCCAAGCTGACCGGTTTCACCCTGTCGGCCGCAGACGTCACCACCGCCATCCGCAACCAGAACGCACAGGTGGCGTCCGGCACCATCGGCGACCTGCCGGCGATTTCGGGCCAGGGCATTTCCGCCACCGTGGTGGTGACCGGCCAGCTGTCGAGTGTCGAGGCTTTCGGCAACATCGTGCTGCGCGCCAACACCGACGGCTCGACCGTCAAGCTGAAGGACGTCGCCCGCATCGAGCTGGGCGCGCAGGCCTACGCCACGTCGGCGCGCCTGAACGGCAAACCCGCCATCGGTATCGGCGTCCAGCTGGCACCCAGCGGCAATGCGCTGGCCACCGCCACCGCCGTGCGCAAACGCATGGGCGAACTGCAGCCGTTCTTCCCGTCGGGCATCAAGTGGGACATCCCGTACGACAGCTCGGACTTCGTGAAGATCTCCATCAAGCAGGTGGCCGAGACCCTCGTCGAAGCCATCGTGCTGGTGTTCCTGGTGATGTTCCTGTTCCTGCAGAACATCCGCTACACCATCATCCCGACGGTGGTGGTGCCGGTCGCCCTGCTGGGCACCTTCGGCGCACTGCTGGCGCTGGGTTTCTCGATCAACGTGCTGACCATGTTCGGCATGGTGCTGGTGATCGGCATCGTGGTGGACGATGCCATCGTGGTGGTGGAGAACGTCGAGCGGATCATGTCCGAGGAAGGCTTGCCGCCGCTGGAGGCCACCCGAAAGGCGATGGGCCAGATTTCCGGCGCCATCATCGGCGTGACCGTGGTGCTGATCTCGGTGTTCGTGCCGCTGGCCTTCTTCAGCGGCTCGACCGGCAACATCTATCGCCAGTTCTCGGCAGTCATGGTGACCTCCATCGGCTTCTCGGCCTTCCTGGCCCTGTCGCTGACGCCTGCACTGTGCGCCACGCTGCTGAAGCCCATCGAAAAGGGCAGCCACCACGAGAAGAAGGGTTTCTTCGGCTGGTTCAACCGCGGCTTCACACGCACGGCGAAGGGCTACGAAAGCATGGTGTCGCGCCTGCTCAAGCGCGCCGCCCGCTACCTGATCATCTATGCCGCCATCGTCGGCGTGCTGGTGGTGGTCTACCTGCGCCTGCCGTCTTCCTTCCTGCCGGACGAAGACCAGGGCAACATCATCGTCAACGTGCAGCTGCCCTCGGGCGCGACGCAGGAACGCACCCGCTCGGTCATCGAGCAGGTCGAGGGTTTCATCCTCAAGCAACCTGAAGTGCGCAGCATGGTCGGCGTGCTGGGCTTCAGCTTCTCGGGCCAGGGCCAGAACGCGGCGCTCGCCTTCGTGACGCTCAAGCCCTGGGACGAACGTGACGGCGCAGAACACAGCGCCAAGGCGCTGGCGGGACGTGCCTTCGGTGCCCTGTCGGGTGTGCGCGACGCGTTCATCTATCCGCTGTCGCCGCCGGCGATTCCGGAACTCGGCACCGCCACCGGCTTCACCTTCCGGCTGCAGGATCGCGGCGGCAAGGGCCACGACGCCCTGCTGGCGGCGCGCAACCAGATGCTGGGCATGGCTTCGAAGTCCAAGGTGCTGACGCAGGTCCGCCCCAACGGCCTGGAAGACGCACCGCAGCTGCGGCTGGACATCGACCGGGACCGCGCCCAGGCGCTGGGTGTCGATTTCGCGGCCATCAACACCGCGCTGTCGACCGCTCTGGGTTCGAGCTACGTCAACGACTTCCCCAACCAGGGTCGTCTGCAACGGGTTGTGGTGCAGGCCGACGCGCCTTTCCGCATGCAACCCGAAGACCTGCTCAAGCTCAATGCGGTCAACACGCAGGGCAAGGCGGTTCCGCTGTCGACCTTCGCGACCACACGCTGGGTGACCGGCCCGACCCAGACGGTGCGCTACAACGGCTATCCGGCCATGCGTATCGACGGCGCGGCCGCTCCGGGCTACAGCTCGGGTGACGCGATCAAGGAAATGGAACAGTTCGCCAAGCAGCTGCCGGCAGGCTTCGGTTTCGAGTGGACCGGCCTGACCCGCGAAGAAAAGCTGGCCGGATCGCAAGCCTCCATCCTCTACGGCTTCGCGATCCTGGCGGTTTTCCTCTGCCTGGCCGCGCTGTACGAGAGCTGGTCCATCCCGCTGTCGGTGATCCTGGTGGTGCCGCTCGGCGTGATCGGCGTGCTGCTGGCGACCCTGTTCCGCGGCTATTCGAACGACGTGTACTTCCAGGTGGGGCTGATCACCATCATCGGCCTGTCCTCGAAGAACGCGATTCTGATCATCGAGTTCGCCAAGGACCTGCAGGCCACCGGCAAGGGCGTCGTCGAATCGGCGCTGGCCGCTGCCCACCTGCGTTTCCGCCCGATCGTGATGACTTCGCTGGCCTTCATGCTGGGTGTGCTGCCGCTGGCCATTTCCAGCGGCGCGGGCTCGGCGAGCCAGCGTGCCATCGGCACCGGCGTGATCGGCGGAATGATCACCGGCACCGCGCTGGCGGTGTTCTTCGTGCC
Source organism: Xylophilus sp. PBN-3R (assembly GCF_057747805.1). Classification (NCBI taxonomy): domain Bacteria; kingdom Pseudomonadati; phylum Pseudomonadota; class Betaproteobacteria; order Burkholderiales; genus Xylophilus; species Xylophilus sp. PBN-3R. The sequence continues at coordinate 4,833,377 of NZ_CM173225.1, read as the reverse complement.
CATCTTCTTCGTGGTGGTGCGCGGCCTGTTCAAGGGCAGTAAACGGCAGCAGCAGATGTATGCGGCCCACGCGAAAGACGCTGGTGTCGGCGAAGAACCGACGCCCGCATCCAAGGACGGACATGACCATGCGTAAAACGCCCCTCGCCCTGGCGGCCATCGCTGCCGCACTGCTGCTGTCGGGCTGCAGCCTGATCCCGACCTACGAACGCCCGGCCGCGCCAGTCGAGTCGGCCTTCCCGCCCGCACCTTCGATCGACGGCGCGCCGGCGCCGGCGAGCGGCGGCGTGGTGGCCACCGACATCAGCTACGAGCAGTTCTTTGCCGATCCCCGCCTGGTCCGCCTGGTGGGCCTGTCGCTGCAAGGCAACCGCGACCTGCAGGTGGTGGCGCTCAACATCGAGCAGGCCCGCGCGCAGTTCCAGATCAGCCGGTCCAACCTGTACCCCTCGGTAGGCCTGGCCGCCAATGCCAGCCGCGCACCGAATACGGTCAACGGCAACCTGACCAACAGCTTCCAGGTCGGCCTGGCAGTCACCGCCTGGGAAATCGACTTCTTCGGCCGGCTGCAAAGCCTGAAGGAGCAGGCTCTGGCAACCTACCTCGCCAGCGAGGAAGGACGCCGCGCCACGCAGACCAGCCTGGTGGCTTCGGTCGCCAACGGATGGCTGTCGCTGCTGGCCGACGAAGAACTGCTCGACCTGTCGCGCCGCACCGTCGCCACCCGCGAAGACTCGGTACGCCTGACCAAGCTGCGGCTGGACAACGGCGTGGCCTCGGCCCTGGATTTCCGCCAGGCCGAATCGCTGGCCGAAACCGCCCGCGCCACGCTGGCGCAGGCGCAACGCCAGCGCGCCCTGGACGAAAACGCCCTGGTGCTGCTGATCGGCCAGCCGCTGCCGACCGACATCCGCGCCAGCCTGAGCGGCAACCGCCTGGCCGACGCTGCTCCGTTCCCGATGCTGCAGGCGGGGCTGCCGTCAGACCTGCTGCAGCGCCGCCCGGACATCCGCCAGAGCGAGCAGCAGCTGATCGCAGCCAACGCCAACATCGGCGCGGCTCGCGCCGCGTTCTTCCCGCGCATCACCCTGACCGCCCAGGCCGGCACCGCCAGCAACGAGTTGTCGGGGCTGTTCAAGAGCGGCAGTGGAGCCTTCAGCATTGCGCCTTCGCTGGTGTTGCCGATCTTCGATGCGGGCCGCAACCAGGCCACCCTGGACGCCTCGCGTGCGGGTCGCCAGATCGCTGTGGCGCAGTACGAGAAGTCGATCCAGACCGCGTTCCGCGAAGTGTCCGACGCGCTGGCCGGTGAAGCCACGCTAGCCGAACAGCTACGCGCGCTTCAGGCGCAGGCAACCGCGGAATCCAGCCGTTTCGAGTTGTCCGACCTGCGCTACCGCAACGGCGTGGCCAGCTACCTCGACCTGCTCGATGCCCAGCGTTCGCTGTTCACCGCGCAGCAACAGGTGGTGCAGACCCGCCTGCTGCAGCGCCAGAACCAGATCGCGCTGTACAAGGCGCTCGGCGGCGGCTGGACCGACCAGGCCGCGATGGCACCTACCGTGGTCCCCATCACGCCGGCAACGCCTTAAAAAGGCACCCGCGCTCATGGGAAACCCCCCCTTTCCGCAGGCCTCGCGGAGGGGGGGCCTCCCTATAATCGTCGGCTGGTTCCGGGACCATTTCCCGCAACCGCCCCCGATAAAAAGCTGAGGACGCCAAGCCCATGAGCGAGACAAATCAGGCCGGACACCGAGAACACCAGGAAAACGTCGTAGACGCGCATACCGGTCCGATCAAGAACCCCAAGCAGTTGCTTGCCGCGGTTTTCTTCTCTTTCGTGGTGCCGATCTTCGCGATCATCGGTTTGGTGACCTATGTCATTTCAGCCAACAAACCGGCCGCCGGCCTGAGCGATGCCGAGCTGCAAAAAGGCGTCGAGAGCCGCATCCAGCGCGTCGGCTCGGTCGAGATCCGCGATGCCAACCGCCCTTTGAAAACCGGCGAGGAAGTCTTCAAGGCCCAATGCACCACCTGCCACAGCACCGGCATGGTGGGAGCACCCAAATATGGCGACAAGGGAGACTGGGCTCCCCGCATCGTGCACGGCTACGCGGCACTGCTGCAATCCGCCCTGCACGGCAAGGGCGCCATGGCGGCGCAGGGCGGCGGCGACTTCGAGGACCTGGAAATCGGTCGTGCGGTGGTCTACATGGCCAATGCGGGCGGCGCCAGTTTCCCGGTACCCAAAAAACCGGAAGCCGCACCGGCCGGCGATGCGGCCGCGGCGTCCGCAACTCCGGCGGATACGGCTGCGCCAGCGCCCGCAGCAGCGGCGACACCCGCACCGGCCGCCAAATAAGCCGGACCGCTCAGGGTCGGGGATGCCGCTGGAAACCGCAGTGCAAGGCCAGTGCTTCGGCGGTCAGGTCGACCGGCTCCCAAAGCCCCAGTTCCACCGCGTCGGCGGCAAACAGCATGTCGAGTGTGTGCACCAGGCCGCAACCCAGCGCGGTCTGCAGGTACAGCCTGCCTGATTCGTCCACCCACGACGCCTGCACCGACCCCGCCGGCTGGCCGGTATGGGCCGTCACCACAAAATCGGGCGCCACTCGCCAGACATAGGGCGCCGCTTCCAGTTCCACATACACACGCTGCGGCCCGTTCTGGAAGAACCAGCGCCCTTGCTCGTCGCCCGCGTAGTTGCGGTTGATGAAACCCACCAGTTTCTCGTGGCGCAACACCGATCCCCGGCTTTGCGGGCTGCCCGGAAACGGACCGGACGCCTGTACAGCGTCGTCGCGCATGTACCAGTCGCCGCGCGCGTCCAGGCCCAGCCAGCCGAAGCAGTCGGGCACGTTGGGCCACTTGGCCATCGCTTGTCTGACGAGATCGTCCATGGGGCAATTCTGTGTCGGTCGACGCAGCCGAACGCTAGCGGATGTGTCCGGCCAGCCATTCGCAGACCGCTACGGGCATGGCGTTGACATCGCCTGGCGGCCGGCGCCCCTGCGGGAAACCGACATGCCCACCCTGCGCAGGCCGCGCCAGCTGGACCCAATCGCCGGCGACCTGCCCTGGCAAGGGGCCGGCCGGCACGAAAGGGTCGTTGAGCGCATTGAGCACCAGCGCCGGCAGCCGGATGTCGCCCAGGCGCGGCGCGGCCGAACAACGTGCCCAGTAATCCTCGGCATCCCTGAACCCGTGCAGGGGCGCAGTGAACACATCGTCGAAGGCGTGCAGGTCACGAGCCGCACGCAGCGCCGCTCCGTCGAACAGGCCCGGGTGCTGCACCAGCTTGGCCAGCGCCTTGGGCTTCATGCTCGACAGGAACATGCGGGTGTAGACCTGCCGGTTGAAGCCCCGGCCGATGGCCATGGCGCTGGAACGCAGGTCGATCGGCGAACACACCGCCGCCACCGCCTGCACGACCTTCGCCGCACCGTTGCCGGCTTCTTCGGCCCAACGCAGCAGGGCATTGCCGCCCAGGGACACACCGGCCGCCAGCAAGGGGCCGCCGCCGTGCGCCTGTTGCAGGCTTTCGAGCATCCAGCCGATTTCTTCGTAGTCGCCGGAGTGATAGGCCCGCGGCGCATGGTTGAGCCCGCCGCCGCAGCCGCGGAAATGCGGCACGGCAAATGCCCATCCGGAAGTTGCCGCCACCGCGGCGAACGCTTCCGAATAATGGCTGTGCGAGGACCCTTCGAGCCCATGGAACAGCACCAGCAACGGACGCGGGCCGGCCTGCAGATCCCGGCGGTCGACAGCGAAATCGACATGAATGAAGTCACCGTCGCGGGTGGTCCATTGCTCCCGGCGATAGGCTGGCGGCTTGCCGTCGCCGCGCCGTGCCGCCACCGCAGACCACACCGTCTGTAGATTGCCTCCGGGCAGCCACCAGGGGGCCTGGTACCGGTCGAGAACCTGCACGGTCGCCGGCGTTCAGTGCAGCGTCTGGTGCGCTTCGGACCGGGGGGGCGCTTCGCCCACCGCCCCCGGCGTGGCGTGGTGGGCCACCAGGCGCCAACCCTGGGCGGTCTTGTGGAAGACGTTGGTGACGACCACGAAACCTTCGCGCGGGCCGTCCGGCAATTCGACGGTCATCTTCTCGATGACGCTGTGCACGCTGCTCGAAAGGCTTTCCACCCGGTGTACATCCTCGATGCGCAACTGGGGCGTGCCCCGTGTGAACAGTGCCTCGAAGCTGGCCCGGATCTGCCCCGCGCCCACCAGGCGCGGCCCGCCGGGATGCACACACACGATGTCGTCCTCGTCGGCCCAGCAAGCCATCAAACGAGCCAGGTCGCCGCTGCGAAGTGCCTCATAGAACTGCGCCTCGACGTCGTCGGGACGGCCGCCCACCGTGGCGGTGGATTTCATACGGTTGCTGCGCATCGGTCGGAGTGGAGCGAGTGAGGGAAAAAGCGAGCATATCCGCTGCCGCCGCGCCGATACCAGTTGATGCAGAAGGCCTACGAGTCGGGGGCATACCCTGTGTCAGACTTCCGGTTTATTCCAGCCCTTGCCGGCCAAGGCCGGAGCGCCCATGCGAAACCTGATTTCCACCCTTCTGATCGCCTCACTCGCCGCGCTGCTCGGCGGTTGCGGCTACAACGATTTCCAGAGCCTGGACGAGCAGTCCAACGCCGCCTGGAGCGAAGTGCAGAACCAGTACCAGCGCCGTGCCGACCTGGTGCCCAACCTGGTCGCCACCGTCAAGGGCGAGGCCAAGTTCGAGCAGGACACCCTCACCCAGGTGATCGAGGCCCGTTCGCGCGCCACCTCCATCCAGGTCACACCCGAGACCCTGAAGGATCCGCAGGCATTCGAGCGTTACCAGCAGGCGCAGGGCCAACTGGGCAGTGCGCTGTCGCGGCTGCTGGCGGTGTCGGAAGCCTATCCCGACCTCAAGTCAAACCAGAGTTTCCGCGATCTTCGGGTACAGCTGGAAGGCACTGAAAACCGCATCACCGTCGCGCGCAACCGCTACATCCAGACGGTGCAGGCCTACAACGTGAAAGCCCGCAGCTTCCCGAGCAACATCACTGCCCGCATCTTCGGCTACGCACCCAAACCGGCCTTCACGGCCAGCGGCGAAGCCCAGAGCGGCAAGGCCCCAACCGTCGATTTCGGCGCTACGCCGCAGCCCGCGCGCTGACAGGAGTCCGAAGGTTTGAGCTTTTTCCCGTATTCGTTCTTCCGCTGCGGCGGGGCGCCTTCCTGGGCCCTGGTCGCGGTATTTTTGCTGGGCCTGTGGGCTCCGCTGGCGCAGGCGCAGAAACTGCAGCCCATCCCGGCGCCGTCGATGCATGTCACCGACAACACCAACACCTTCGACGCCCGCCAGAAGAGTGCGCTAGAGGCGAGACTGGTGAATTTCGAGCAGGCGACCGGTTCGCAGGTCGCCATCCTGATGGTGCAGACCACCGCACCGGAAGACATCGCCGCCTATGCCAACCGGGTGGGCAACACCTGGAAGATCGGCCGCCGCGCCATCGGCGACGGCCTGATCCTGATCGTCGCCAAACGCGACCGCAAGGTGCGCATCGAGGTGGCAAAGGCGCTGGAAGGCGCCGTTCCCGACCTGGCGGCCAAGGAAGTCATCGACGAAGCCATCACCCCGGCATTCCGGGTGGGCGACTACGTGGGCGGGCTGACCGGCGCGCTCGACCGGCTGGAGACACGCATACGCGCCGAAGCCTTGCCTTCGCCGAACCCGCCGGGTCCGGACGCCGCCCAGGCCTCGCTCGATGGCGACGACGGCCCGGGAGCGCCGCACCAGCAGGGTTTCCAGTGGTTCGATCTGGCGGTGTTCCTTTTCGTGGCCGTGCCGCTGCTGGGCGGCGTGCTGCGCCGGGTCATCGGCCGGCGGCTGGGTGCCGTCGTGGCGGCCGGCGCGGTGGGTGGGCTGGCCTTCCTGTTCACCTGGAGCATCGTGGCCGCAGGCGTCGCGGCACTGCTCGCCTGGGGCGTGAGCATGCTGTCCTGGAACAGTCCCTGGCAGCGCAGCGGCAGCAGCCGTTTCCCCGGCGGCGTGGTGGCGGGCAGCGGGCTGGGAAATGTCTTCGGCGGCGGCCTCGGCCGCTCCGGTGGTGGTACGGGTGGATTCAGATCCGGTGGCGGCGGCGACTTCGGTGGCGGCGGCGCATCGGGCGACTGGTAGGCGGGTAAGCGGTCATGGCGAATATTTTCTCGAAACTCGCGCGCATCGTGCGCCACCGCTGGCGTGACGAACGCGACATCCGCAAGGCCCTGCCGCCTGAATTGCTGGGCCGCCTGCAGGCCCGCGTGGCCGCCAGCGAAAAGAGCCACACAGGCCAGATCCGCATGTGCATCGAAGCCGGCCTGCCCACCAGCTACCTGTGGCGCGATGCCACGCCGCGCGAACGTGCGGTGACCCTGTTCGGCAAGCTGCGTGTGTGGGACACCGAAGAAAACAACGGTGTTCTGATCTATCTGCTGCTGTCCGACCATGCCATCGAGATCGTCGCCGACCGCGGCCTGAATCACGTGAACCCGGGCCACTGGCAACATCTGGTGGCGCGTATGGGCGACGCCTTCGGGGCGGGCCGTTACGAGGACGGTCTGGGCCATGCGCTGGACGACGTCAGCGCGCTGTTGCTGGCGTATTTCCCCGCGCACGACGGTGCGCGCGACCGGCCGAACGAACTGCCCGACGCGCCGGTGCTGCAGGGCGATCCGCTGCTGGACTGAGCCTGGTCCGGGACAGTCAGGGTGCCAGGCCGGGCAGCCGCCAGACCCGGCCGTCGCCCACCGCGAACAGCTGCTGACCCGGCGCCGCCGCCAGCACATGGGTGCCGGTGAAACCACCGAAGGCAGGCAGCAGGGTCAGGCCGGGCGCATGGCTGAAACACGGCAGGCGCAGGCTGTCGCGCCCTGGCCCACGCAACCTCACGGCCGGATGCACATGTCCCGCCAGGACCTGCCGGCCGGCCTGCCGTTGCGGATGGTGGCAGCAGGCGAACGGACCCAGCGGCCACGGTTCGTCAACCACCTCGATACCCAGCGAAGCCGGCGGGTCGCCCGCATGGCTGTCGTGGTTGCCGCGCACCAGCACGATCTGCAGGTCGGCATGGGCAAGGCGCCAGGCCTGGAGCGCGGCCAGCACCGCCGGTGTGCGCGATTCGGCCGCATGCAGGAAGTCGCCCAGCACCACCAGGCGTCGCGCCGCCTGGCGGGACAGCAAGGCATCCAGCCGCTGCAGGTCCGAACCGGTGGTGCCCGCCGGCACCGGCAGGCCGCGCGCGCGGAACACCGCCGCCTTGCCGATGTGCAGGTCGGCGATGAAAAGCGTCTCGCCCTCCGGCCACCACAGGGCCGGGTCGGGCAACAGGTGGAGGTCTTGGCCGGCGATGGTGACGGTGCAGGAGTCGAGTACGGAAGACACGTTCGCCATTAGGCCAGCGACACGAAGAACCCATGTTTCGACCTAGCATCGGGGCCATGAAAAAAGCCATCTTCATTCCCGGCAACGGCGGCGGTTCGACCCACGACGAATGGTTTCCCTCGGTGGCCGACGCGCTTAGGCAACGCGGCTGCGAAGTGATCTCCACCGGCACCTGGCCCGACGCGGTGCTGGCCCGCGCGGAGTACTGGCTGCCCTACCTCGAATCCCTCGGCCCGGACGAAAACACGCTGCTCGTCGGCTGGTCGTCGGGCGCCATCGCCGCGATGCGGCATGCGGAAAAACACCGCATCCTCGGATCGGTGCTGGTGGCCGGTTACCACACCACCCTCGGTCTGCAGGACGAAAAGATCAGCGGCTATTTCGACCAGCCCTGGGACTGGCCCGCCATCCGTGCCAACCAGCAGTGGATCGTGCAGTTCAACTCGCCCAGCGACCCGCTGATCCCGATCGAGGAAGCCCGTTTCGTCCACGAACAGCTGCAGAGCGAATATCACGAACTGGCCCACCGCGGCCATTTCCATCCCATGCGGGAATTCCCGGAACTGGTTCACGCGCTGGCGCCCCATTTGTCAGACAGCATCCCGACATGAAACATGAGGCGTCACCCAACCGGATACTGCGGGGCTGCGTTTCCCGGGAACCCACGATGTCAGAACTCCAGTCGTTCCGTTCCGAAGCCTATAAAAACGGTCGGCGTTATCCGTTCGAAGCCCGATTCGACGAGTGCCTGTGGACCGCCACCATCCGCGACGAATCCGGCACACGCAGGGGTGTCATCAGCTGCGAATCGCACCGGTCCGACCTCTGCGGCGATGAGCTGGAAGACGCTGTCTGCGACTGGGTGCACCGGGCAGTGCAGCACGACGTGGGATTTTCCGAAGATCAGTGTCTTCCGGCGTCCGGGCCTCTCGGCAACTGGATATTCACCTCGGCCCTGCAGGTGGAACTGGAACGCGCCAGGACCATGCGCTCAGAACTGGCATTGACGGTGATGAGGTTCGCCGAGGCATATGCGTCCTACCGTGAAGAGCGGGCCGACACGGTGCATCGCCGCGGCTGACCCGTCGTCAAAGCAGGGGCAACGGTCGGGAGGGCTTGCGTTCACGGCGGGGCTTGCGCGGCGCGCCGGCATCGACCGGCGTCAATGAAAAGTCCAGGTCGCGTTTGATTTCCGCCGCCGCCGCCTGCTCCTGCGCACTGGGCGGTTCGGCCGGCTGGGTACGCGGCGGCCCGTTGCGTGGACGCCGGGCCTGCTTTTCAGCCAGCACCTGCGCATCCGGCTCCCGTCCATCGGCCGCGTCTTCCAGCTGCAGCACCATACGGGCAATCCGGTCGGCCAGGTTTTCGTTGGTGAGCTTCTCGCGGAACATCTCGATCATCAGGGGGAACGCAAAAGGACTGGGCCGCTCCAGGTGTTTCACCACCAGTTCCTGCGTCTGCATCTTGCGCAGGCTGCCCAGCAGCTGTGCAATGTCGAGCTCCTGGCTCAACACCTCTTCGTCGGCCTGGCGCAGCAGCATGTTGCTGTCGTCGTATTTCTGGAAGACCTCGAAGAACAGCTGGGCCGATGCCTGCAGCTGACGGTTGCTGCGGCGCTCGCCGGGATGGCTCTGGAAGATCAGGCCCGACACCCGCGCGATCTCCCGAAACCGCCGGCGTGCCATCTCGGTGGCGTTCAGGCTGGCCAGAACTTCCTGCAGCAGGGCCGACGGGTCGTCGGGCAGGAACATCAGATCCGGCAGCAGGCCCGCCCAGTCGCGCGGCGTGGGGCTGATCAGTTCGAGGCCGTAGTCGTTGACCGAGATCGAGAAGGTACCTTTCTCCTGCTGGGCCGCGCGCCAGGCGAACAGGCTGGCCAGTCCGATATGCGCATGTCGGCCGCCGAAGGGGTAGACGAACAGGTGCCAGCCTTCCCGGGTCTTCAGGGTTTCGGCCAGCAGCGTGCCGGGCGTGGGCAGGGCCGACCAGCGCTCCTGCACTTCCAGCAGCGGCCGCACGTTCTTCAACTCGGGCGAATCGAAACGATGCGCCGCCGCCAGCGCCATCTGTTCCACCAGCGATTCGGCCAGCACGGTCGAGATGGCCATGCGTGAACCGCTCCAGCGCGGCACCGTGGGCCGGCCGGCGGTGGCACGTTTCACATAGGCCGTCATCTGCTCGATCTTCACCATCTCGAGCACCCGGCCGGCGAACAGAAAGCAGTCGCCGGCCTGCAGGCGCGAAAGAAAACTTTCTTCCATGGTGCCCAGGCGGGCGCCGTTCTTGATCTGCACCACCATCGACGCATCGCTGACGATGGTGCCGATATTGCTGCGGTGTCGCCGCGCCAGGCGCGGATCGGTCAGGCGCCAGATGCCGTGTTCGTCGGGTTTCACCCGCTGGTAGTCGGGGTAGGCGGCCAACGACGGTCCGCCGCGGGACACGAAGTCCAGGCACCAGTCCCACACTGCATGCGGCAGCGCGCGGTAGGCCGCGGTGCGCCTGACCTCGTCGTAGAGCGCGTCCGGCTCGAAGCCGCCGCCCAGCGCCACCGTGGCCAGGTGCTGCACCAGTACATCGACAGGCTGATGCGGCGACACGCGCCGCTCGACATGGCCGGCGCGGATGGCGGCGCGGGCCGCCGCCGCCTCGACGATCTCCAGGCTGTGCGTCGGCACCAGCGTGATGCGCGACGGCCTGCCCGGCGCATGGCCCGACCGGCCGGCACGCTGCAACAGCCGCGCGACGCCCTTGGGTGAACCGATCTGCAGCACCCGTTCCACCGGCAGGAAGTCCACCCCCAGGTCGAGGCTGCTGGTGCACACCACCGCCCTCAGCGACCCGATCTTCAGGCCCTGTTCGACCCATTCGCGCACACCCCGGTCGAGCGAGCCGTGGTGGATGGCCAGCACACCCGCCCAGTCCGGCCGGGCCTCGAGGATGGCCTTGTACCAGAGCTCGGCCTGCGACCGCACATTGACAAAAACCAGCGTGGTGCCGGACTGGTCCAGCTCTTTCACCACCTGCGGCAGCATGCGCAGCCCCAGGTGGCCGGCCCAGCTGAAACGGGCCGCGTTTTCGGGCAGCAGGGTGTCGACGATCAGGCGCTTGTCGATCTTCCCCTGCACCAGAACGCCTTCGTCCCCCGGCCGACGCGGACCCAGCAAGGTGTCCATCGCTTCCTGCAGGTTGCCCAAGGTGGCCGACATGCCCCACACCCGCAGCGCCGGGTTCCAGCCGCGCAGGCGGGCGATGGCCAGCTGCAGCTGCACCCCCCGCTTGTTGCCGAGCAGTTCATGCCATTCGTCGGCCACCACCAGCTGCACGCCCCGTAGCACCTCGTGCGCATCGGCGCGGGCGATCAGCAGGGTGAAGCTTTCCGGCGTGGTGACCAGGACGGTCGGCAGGCGCCGCGACTGCGCGCTGCGTTCACCGCTCTCGGTGTCGCCGGTGCGGGCGCCCGCGGTCCAGTTCGCGAGGCCCGGATGCTGGCCGGCGAGGTCGTCCAGCGGGCGGCGCAAGGCGGCCAGCGTATCGGCCGCGAGGGCCCGCATCGGCGTGATCCACAAGACCGTGAGGGGAACCGAACGATTCTGCCGGCGCCGCGGGACGGGCGAGATCTCGGCATCGTCTTTCGATTGCAGGCCCGCAAACGCCTGTACCGCGCCAAGCCAGACCGCATAGGTCTTGCCCGCACCGGTAGTGGCATGCAGCAGGCCGGAACGTCCGGACTGCAAGGCTTTCCAGACATCCTTCTGAAAGGGAAACGGCTTCCAGCCGCGGTCGGCGAACCAGCCGGCGACAGCACGGCGCGCCGCAGTCGGGCCGGTCGATGAGGTCATCAAAGCATTGTGTCGTGCGCCCGCACGCAGTGCGTCGGCACGCCGAGCGGGAAGGTGTAGGACTTGTTTGCCGCCTGACCAGATCCGTGGCCGCGTCGTCCATTCGTTTGCCGAGATGGCGGCATCTTCGCAACGCAGCGTCTCGCTTCGCCCAAGCGCCTGTTTTCTCCGCGATGCAGGCGAACCATCCACCGGGCCACTGGAGACAAAAAATGCTCGATAACACGCTTTTGAAGACGCCGCATTTCGCACAAGGGTCATCGACCGCAAAGGACCGCAACATCGAAGACTTCCCGGACCTGGCGCCCCATGCTGCCTCCGGCGTACAGCCGGGTACGCAGACCCAGCTGCCCATGCATTTGCTGGCACCCAGACGCAAGTATCTGCCGGCCATGCCGAACTTCAGGCCTCCCGGCACAGGATCGGCCGCTGTGTCGCCTATCCAGGCCCAGGATATCCAGGCGATCGGCGACTTCTGCGTCGCTGCCCACGACCATGACGCCGCACAGCTGCTGCAGTCGGCGCGCCGGCTGGAACAGCAGCTGGGTTCCGGCCTCGCCGACTCCGACCTGGCATCCGCCTTGGCGGAGGTGTTTGGCGCTGCACGGACCGCCGCCCATCAGCAGGCGCCGTCCGAGGCGGACGTTTCGCCGGTGCGAAAGGCCACCCTCCAGCTGACGCAATCGATCGATTCCCGCTGGGTCCGGGTGTTTCCGCTGCCCGTGCTGGACAGCCGGTTTCCCGAGACCGGCTTCAACAAGCCCGACTTGAACGCAAGGCGCCGAAAGGGAATGCGTGCATTTCACCAGGCCAGCGCCACCATCGCATCGAAAGTGGCGCTGGTGTCGCCGTCGCTCATCCGGGTGATGCGCCGCAACGAGGCCTGCCTGGCCGCCCTTCAACAGCGCAGGCCGCCCCTGGCGGGCCTGCACGGACCCACAGCCCTGCCCGACGGCGTCACGCCGCGCGAGGTGGTGCTTGCGCAATGGACCCCCTCGCTGGTGCGCCGCATCCGGGACCAGGTGCTCGAACACATGGACGACGCCTTCCTGACCAACCTCAAGCGCAATGCGCAGAAGGCCGGCGGAGCGCTCTGGAACCTGGTTTCGGGTGACGACATGGAACTGACCCGCACCCGTTCGAAACTGGTCGCCGAGATGATGGACCTGGGCAACCCGGACTCCGCGCTCAACCGTGCGCTGGAGCAGACGGCGCCCCGCATGCTCCGGCACCGGCCGCTCGCCGACATGGGTGTGCTGGAGACGAACGACCTGTTGCTCAAGCTGGCGGCCGACACCATGGACGGCATCGTCAGACCCACCGCGACCGAAGCCCGCCGGGCCGCGGAACTGCTCGCCGAACTGGCACCCGCCGGCCAGCATGAGTTCGACCGCATCCACATCGACGCCATGAAACGCCTGAAAGCCGCCGCGGCCGCGCTGCCGGCCGGCAGCCCAGCGCAGTCGGTGCAGAAGCTGGTCGACCGCGAAACCAGTCGCACCAGCAAACAGGTCGACAAGGCCCGCAGCGAGCTGTTCGACGACTTCCGGCGGCGCAACGGCGGCGAGTTCGGCTTCAACTCCCTCAGCGAACAGGTGCGCGAGAACACCAACATCGAGTACTACAAGACGGTGCTTCTGCCCGGCGCGCTGTGGGCGTCGGGCGCCCGGCTGGCCGGCGCCGCATTCAGCGTGATCGGCGGGCCTGTGGGGACGGCGTTGACGGTGGCGTCGGCGGCCGTGCTGCAGTACGTGACGGCGGTCACGGCGCAGGCCAGCGCAGGCGCGACCGGCGCAGCGTCCGGCGATCTGAAACCCTTCGACTCCGCCACCATGCCCAAACCCATCGTGGACCCCCAGACCTACTGGAACCAGCGCAAGCTCGGCACCACGGTCCACGAGATCGGCATGGACGCGCTACAGGCCTATACCCGCCCGGGCAACGCCGCGGCCAAGGCCTGCCGGATGACGGTCCACCGCATCGAATCCATCCTCGGCTACGGCCAGCAGGCCCGCACTGCCCTGGCGCCCGAACTGTCCGCGCTTGCGCTTTACCACGATTTCATGATGGGCCGCGACACCGGCGGACTGGACCAGGCCGTGCCCGCACCCCTGCGAATCGCTCAGCTGCTGCACAGCTTCGCGGACGAACTTCCCGCATTGCAGAACCTTGCGCCGCATGGCGCCGAGATGAGCGAAGCGGCGCGGCGCACGGTGATCGAAAGCCTGATCGAAGCCATCCACCGCCGGTCCGGCAAACAGCCGCCGGCAAACGTTTCCACCATCGCCACGCGTGTCCGCGGGCATGTCGAGGAGCTGCTGAAGGAAACCGGGCTCGAACGCCAGGCACTGGCCGCGCTGATGGCGCCGGACGCCGCCGCCATGCATGCCGGCGGGGTCGATTTCAGCGCGCTCATCCAGTCCCTGCTGCAGGCATCCGGGCTCATGGAACAGGGCCTGTTCGACTCCAAGGGTTTACTGTCGGCGCAGTACCGGGGCCTGCTGGTCAATGCAGTGGTCGGGCTGGTGGTGCAGCTGGCGATCGGCGTCGCCGCATTCTTCGGCATCAGCGCGGCGACCGCTGCGGCGACACCGGTGGCAGGTCTGGGTGCGGCGGCCGCATTCACGGCCGCGTCCCTGGCCGCGGGTTCGATTTCGCGCGATGCCGGGGCGATCGCCTGGTACCGTAAAGACCGCGAGGCGCAGACCGATTCCCATCTCTACCGGCTGATGCGTTCACCCGACGCCCAGGCCCTGACAGGCGACCGCGACCGGCACATCGCGCAGATCGAAAAAGCCTTGCTGGCCAACCATGTGCCACTGCATAAGCGGCGCATGGACCAGCTGTTGTACAGCTTGCGGGCCGTCTGGGAGAAAGAGCTGGTACTGGGCAGCGCACGCCAGGCGCAGATGGGCTTCGACATGCTGCACGCGCTGGAACAGGATCCGGTCGAGAACGACCAACCGCGTTTCGCCGCAGAGCTGGCCGGGCAGTCGCTGGATGCCATGCACGAAGCCACCGCCGTGCGTAAACACCAGGCCCTGCTCGCCACCCACGAAGCCTCGAAGAGAGTGGTTGCCACCACCGCACAGGCGGCCCAGGAGGTATTGCGCCAACCGAACGCGTCGATCCAGGATCGTGCCGATGAATATCTGCAAGACCGCGAAAGTTACGGTGTCCGCGAGTCCTATCGATACCGGCGGAAGAACCTGCGTTTCTTCCCCGACGCAACCGGCGCGATACCAGCCCGGACCGCACTCGCCCGCTTGCGAACGCTGGCACGCGAGGCGTTCGACCGTCACGTGGCACGCCACCGCGACGAGTCAGGCTTCAAGGTGTCTTCGGGTGAACTCGAATCCTTGAAGACCGCACTGCGCACGCCGCATGCGGACGACCAGACCGAACTCTGGCTAGCCGGCCTCGACCTGCAACTGCGTGCGGCCGACCTGCTTTCCGAGGGCGACCAGCCGCACCATCTCGACGTTTCCACCCTGCGCCCTTACCAGGTCGCGACGCTGAGGGAAAACCACGTGCGTCAGGCGGCCGAGGTGGAAGAACGCGGGCGCGCCATGCGCATCGTCCACAACGACCTGCTGGCGCTCCAGGCGGGCAAGTTCGGCGACATCCGGGACCCTCTCGGTGTCATCGGCGGATCACTCGCCCATTTCTCCAACGCAGGCCAGTTTTCGCGGCACTACCGTACCAACAACGACCTGGCGTTCATTGCCTTCACACGGGGCACGGCGCGTTTTGCGGGGCAGGTGGTGCCGGTCACCTTCCGGGGTGCGGCGGCCGCGCTGGTGGTGCTCGCGGGCGGCGGCCTGGCCATCGCGCAGGCCGGCAGTGCACACGCGGGCACATTCACGCTGGACAAACTCGACCCCGACGCTGCGCAGGACCTGCAGGCTCACGGCATCGAATTGTCGATGCTCGAGGCAAACGGTTTCCAGCCGAAGTTGGGCAGCCTTGCCGGGCCGCTGGCCACCGGCCTGATGAACGTGGCACAGCCGGCAACCAATCCGACGACCTTCCAGTCGAGCAGCCAGATCCAGTCTTTCCAGGCGGGCTTCGCGGTCGACGACCCTTCCTTCGACAGCCTGGCAGGTGCCAGCACCGCAGACCGCCGGCATTTCCAGGCCAGCACCGATCACTGGGGCACGGGGCTGGTTTCGCCCGACGCGGTGGCCGCCTTCCTGCGCAGCAACGCGGGTGCGACACAGCTTAAATTACGCATCGACCGCAAGCTCCGGAAGCTGCCCGACACCCGTTTCATGCCGCAGCAGGACCGCATCCGCTGGAGCACCGCGCGCAATATTTCGCGGCGCAGCTGGAACACCCGGCTGAGCAACTTCCTGCCGTCGCGCTACTGGCACGACCTGACCTATGCGAAGAATGCGCGCCATCATTTCGAACAGGTGCAGAACGACCGTCACAAACTCGCCGCCTCGCTGGTGGTGGCGGGCCACCGGCTGGCTGCCATGGGCGCACCGGCCGAACCGCCGGTGGACAGCGAACTCGACCCGCATTGCGTCGAGTTCGCGAGCGCCATGCTGCACAACCTGTTGATGGAGCCCGGTGTCGCCAGCGCCCTGTTCACCGACAAGCCGCCCGGGTCGGCCACCGAACAGCACCGGGTCGTCATGCAGGCGGTGCTGCGCAACCCGTGGTACCTGTTGCGCCTGGTGCATTTCGCCATGACCCGCATCGACCCCGCCGACCTCAGCCGGATCGACTACCGCGGCGACCTGGAAGCATTCCGGAAAACGCTGGCAGGCGACGTGCTGCAGGCCAGCATGCCACTGGCGGTGCGCCGGCTCCGGCACGACATCGACCTCTGCGCGGAGCGGCCGATGACGGCCGACCGCCTCACAGCATTGGGCGAAGACCTGCGACGGTCCCGCGCCGATATCGAAGCCATGTCCGAAGGGTCCGAAAGGCAGCAGCTGATGGCGCTGGTGGAGACGTTTGCGGCCGGCCTGGCAGCGGTCGATTCAGTCGATTTCTAGTCGCGGACCGCTAACGGCGTCGGCGCATCAGGGATCGGAGTGCGGCAACAGCGCGGCCAGCGTCTGCAGGGTGTCGGCCTCGTCGACCGGTTTGTCCTCGCGCCAGCGGAGCATGCGCGGAAACCGCACCGCGATGCCGCTCTTGTGGCGGCTGCTGCGGGCGATGCCTTCGAAACCGAGTTCGAACACCAGCGTCGGGCTGACGCTGCGCACCGGGCCGAAGGTCTCGACGGTGGTCCTGCGGATGACCGCGTCCACCCGCGCCATCTCGGCATCGGTGAGCCCCGAATAGGCCTTGGCGAAAGGCACCAGGTTGCGGGGCGCGTCGCCCTGCGGCGCATCCCAAACGGCGAAGGTGTAGTCGCTGTACAGGCTGGCGCGCCGGCCGTGGCCGCGTTGCGCATAGATCAGCACCGCGTCGATGGACAGCGGGTCGATCTTCCATTTCCACCAGGTGCCGACATCCTTGGTACGGCCGACGCCGTACTGCGCGTCCAGCGCCTTCAGCATCATTCCTTCGACACCCATCGACCGCGCCTGTTCTCGCTGCACGGCCAGGGCCGCCCAGTCGCTGCCGGTCAGCAGGGGACTCGCCACCAGATGGGCATGCGGCGTGCGGGCGACCAGCGCGTCCAGCCGGGCGCGGCGCTCCTGCTGCGGCCGGGCGCGCAGGTCGATGCCGTCCTCTTCCAGCAGGTCGTAGGCCAGCAGCACCACCGGCAGTTCACGCAGCATCTTCGGACCGATGGTCTTGCGGCCGATGCGTTTCTGCAGCTCGGCAAAGGGCTGCACACGACCGTCCCGCCAGACGACGATCTCGCCGTCGAGTACGGTGCCGTCGGGCAGCGCACCGCCCAGTTCACGCAGTTCGGGATAGCGGTCGGTCACCAGTTCCTCGCCGCGCGACCATACCCACACGTCGCCCGCCCGGCGCACCAGCTGGGCGCGGATACCGTCCCATTTCCACTCGACCTGCCAGCGCGCTGGAAGACCGATGGCGGCATCGAACTGGGAGACCGGCAAGGCCAGCGGATGGGCCAGGAAAAAGGGATACGGATGGCCGCTGGTCTGGCGGTCGGTCTCGCCTTCGGAGGCCGGTGCGATCAGGCGGAGGTAATCGTCAGCTGCGGGTTGGCCGCCGATGGCGGTGTAGCCGATCAGCCGCTGTGCCACCTGTTTCGGGTCCAGGCCTGCCGTCGCGGCCAGCGCTTGCGTGACCTGGAGACGCGATACCCCGACCCGGAAGCTGCCGGTGATGAGCTTGAAATACACCAGCCGGTCAGGGGCCTCCAGCAGCGCCCACTGGGCCCGCAGCACCGCTGGCAGGGCTTCCGGCGCGGTCTTGCGCAGCGGCAGCAGGTGCCCGACCATCCATTCGGCCAGGCCGAGGTCGTGCGCCGCTTCGGTGGGAGGCGGCAGCAGCAGTGAAATGGTTTCGGCCAGGTCACCGACGGCGTCGTAGCTTTCGGCGAACAGCCATTCGGGCAGCCCCGCCGCATCGCGAGCGATCTCGCGCAGCAGCCTGGTGGGAACCAGCTGGCGAGGTTTTCCGCCGGCCAGGAAATAGACGGCCCAGGCGGCATCCGCGGGCGCGGCCACCTGCAGGTATCGCTGCAGGGCCGACTGTTTTGCCAGCGTGGAGGTGGTGGCGTCGAGCGCCCGGTAAAGCGCGGCGAACGCCTTCATGGAGCGGCCTCGGCGGGGGTCGGTGCTGGGCTGCCTTCGTCGTCTTCGTTGCCGTATTCGGTCTTGAAGGAACGTGCGTCCAGACCTTGTTCTTCCAGCCAGCGCACCATCACCGCCACGCTTCCGTGCGTGACGTAGACACATTCGGCTCCGGTAGCGCCGATGGCGTGTTGCAGTCCCGGCCAGTCGGCGTGGTCCGACATCACGAATCCCTTGTCGACGCCGCGCCTCCTGCGGGTGCCGCGCAGCTGCATCCAGCCGCTGGCGAAACCATCGGAATAGTGGCCGAACCGCTTGATCCAGGGGGTTCCCTGGGCCGAGGGTGGCGCCAGCACCAGCGCGGTCTTTAGCAGTGCGGCATTGACGCCGGGGTCGGTCACCTTCATGGTTTCGGGTAGCTTCACACCGGCCGCCCGGTACACCGCGTCGAGCGGGTCGACGGCGCCGTGGACCACGATGGGGCCGATGCTGCTGTCTACGCCATGAAGGATGCGCTGTGCCTTGCCGAAGGCATAACAGAACAGCACCGACGCCTTGCCGGCCGTCGCGTTGGCGCGCCACCAGGCGTCGATTTCGGCGAACAGCACCGGCTGCTCGGGCCAGCGGTAGATGGGCAGGCCGAAGGTCGATTCGGTAATGAAGGTATCGCAGCGCACCGGCTCGAATGGCGCGCAGGTGCCGTCGTTCTCGAGCTTGTAGTCGCCGGACGCCACCCAAACCCTGCCGCCATGCTCCAGCCGCACCTGGGCCGAACCCAGCACATGGCCCGCCGGGTGCAGCGAAATCCGCACGCCGTTGTGGACGATGGCTTCACCGTAAGCCAGGGTCTGCAGCGGGATGTCGACCCCCAGCCGGGCTCGCAGCGTGCCTTCGCTGTCGGTGTGCGCCAGGTAGTGGCCGTGACCGACACGGGCATGGTCGGAATGTGCATGGGTGATGACGGCACGGCCGACCGGTTTCCACGGGTCGATGTAGAAATCGCCGGCGGTGCAGTAGAGGCCTTCGGGGCGGGCGACGATGAGTTCCATGTTGGAAGCATCTTGATGCCGCCCGGTCCCGCATCGGGAACAAATGGCAACAGCGCCCCGACGCCCGAAAAGCAGAAAGCCACCCGGAGGTGGCTTTCTTTGAGAAGGCGGCTGAAGCGGGAAATCAGCGTTTGTCGCGGAACCGCCGCAGTGCGGCGATCTGAGCGGCCATGACGGCCAGCTCGGACTGCGCCTGTGCCAGGTCCAGGTCGCTCTTGGCGTTCTTCAACGCCTCTTCGGCGGCAGCCTTGGCGGTATTCGCCTTTTCCTCGTCCAGGTCCTTGCCGCGGATGGCGGTGTCGGACAGGACGGTGACCACGTCCGGTTGCACTTCGAGAATGCCGCCAGCCACGAAGACGAACTCTTCGGTGCCGTCGGCCATGTCGATGCGCACCGTGCCCGGCTTGATGCGGGTGATCAGCGGAGTGTGGCGCGGGAAGATGCCGAGCTCGCCGGATTCACCCGGCAGCGCGACGAAGCGTGCTTCGCCCGAGAAGATCGACTCTTCTGCGCTGACGACGTCGACGTGAATGGTGTTGGCCATCTGTGATTCCTTGGAGTTCGCTAGAAGGGGTCAGGCGGGAATGGCGGCGGCGCTCAGGCAACCGCCTTTCCAGCTCAAGCCAGCTTCTTGGCCTTCTCAAAGGCTTCGTCGATGGTGCCGACCATGTAGAACGCCTGCTCGGGCAGGTGATCGCACTCGCCGGCGGTGATCATCTTGAAACCACGGATGGTTTCAGCCAGAGGCACGTACTTGCCCGGCGAACCGGTGAACACTTCGGCAACGTGGAACGGCTGCGACAGGAAGCGCTGGATCTTGCGAGCGCGCGAAACCAGCAGCTTGTCTTCGGGGGCCAGTTCGTCCATGCCCAGGATCGCGATGATGTCGCGCAGTTCCTTGTAGCGCTGCAGCGTGCCCTGCACGGCGCGGGCCACGGCGTAGTGCTCTTCGCCGACGACGTCGGGCGACAGCTGGCGGCTGGTCGAGTCCAGCGGATCGACCGCGGGGTAGATACCCAGCGAAGCGATGTCACGCGACAGCACCACGGTGGAATCCAGGTGGGCGAAAGTGGTGGCCGGCGACGGGTCGGTCAAGTCATCGGCAGGCACGTAGACGGCCTGGATGGAGGTGATCGAACCGACTTTGGTCGAGGTGATGCGCTCTTGCAGGCGGCCCATTTCTTCGGCCAGGGTGGGCTGGTAGCCCACGGCGGAAGGCATGCGGCCCAGCAGTGCGGACACTTCGGTGCCGGCCAGGGTGTAGCGGTAGATGTTGTCCACGAAGAACAGCACGTCGCGGCCTTCGTCGCGGAACGACTCGGCGATGGTCAGGCCGGTCAGGGCCACACGCAGGCGGTTGCCCGGCGGCTCGTTCATCTGGCCGTAGACCATGGCGACCTTGGACTCTTCCAGGTTCTCCAGGTTCACGACGCCGGAGTCGGCCATCTCGTGATAGAAGTCGTTGCCTTCGCGGGTACGTTCACCCACACCAGCGAACACCGACAGGCCCGAGTGAGCCTTGGCGATGTTGTTGATGAGTTCCATCATGTTCACGGTCTTGCCGACGCCGGCGCCACCGAACAGACCCACCTTGCCGCCCTTGGCGAACGGGCAGACCAGGTCGATCACCTTGATGCCGGTTTCCAGCAGCTCTTGCGACGGCGACAGTTCGTCGTACGCGGGAGCCTTGCGGTGGATGGTGGCGGTGAGTTCCTCGCTGACCGGGCCACGTTCGTCGATGGGCGAACCCAGCACGTCCATGATGCGGCCGAGGGTGGCTTTGCCGACCGGCACGGTGATGCCGGCCGCGGTGTTGGTGACCATCAGGCCACGGCGCAGGCCGTCGGACGAGCCGAGCGCGATGGTGCGCACGACGCCGTCGCCGAGTTGCTGCTGCACTTCCAGGGTCAGCGCGGTGCCTTCGAGCTTGAGCGCGTCGTAGATCTTCGGCATGCTGTCGCGCGGAAATTCCACGTCGACCACGGCGCCGATGCACTGGACGATCTTGCCCTGGGTGCCTGCGAGAGTTTGCGTTTGAGCCATTGTTTGCTCCAAATAGGGGTGAGGGACCCGGCGATCAGACAGCGGCGGCGCCGCTGACGATTTCCGAGAGTTCCTTGGTGATCGCGGCCTGGCGGGTCTTGTTGTAGACCAGCTTCAGCTCACCGATCACGCTGCCGGCGTTGTCGGTCGCGGCCTTCATGGCCACCATGCGTGCGGACTGCTCCGAAGCCATGTTTTCGGCGACTGCCTGGAACACCAGCGATTCCGCATAGCGCACCAGCAGTTCGTCGATGACGCCCTGGGCGTCCGGCTCGTAGATGTAGTCCCAGCTGGGCTTGCCTGCCGTGTCGTCCGCCACCGGGGCGGCGAGCGGCAACAGCTGCTCGACGACCGATTCCTGCTTCATCGTGTTGATGAAACGGGTGTAGCAGAGATAGACGGCCGAGAGCTTGCCTTCCGCGTAGGCGTCGAGCAGCACCTTGACCGGCCCGATGAGGCGGTCGAGATGCGGCGTGTCGCCCAGGCCGGTGACGTGGCTGACCACGTGCGCGCCGATGCGGTTGAGAAAGCCCAGGCCCTTGTTGCCGATGGCCACTGCTTCAGCCTTGGTGCCCTGCGTTTGCAGTTCACGCAGCTTCGCGGTGACCGCACGCAACACGTTGGTGTTCATGCCGCCGCACAGGCCCTTGTCGGTGGTGACCACGATGAATCCGGCGGTCTTGGCATCGTCGTTCGTCTTCATGAACGGATGCACGTATTCCGGATTCGCCTGTCCCAGGTGGGCCGCGATGTTGCGCACCTTTTCGCTGTAGGGGCGAGCGGCGCGCATGCGGTCCTGCGCCTTGCGCATCTTCGAGGCGGCCACCATTTCCATGGCTTTGGTGATCTTCTTGGTGTTTTCCACCGATTTGATCTTGCCGCGGATTTCCTTGCCTGCTGCCATAAGTGCTCCTGTGCTTCTTTAGATGTCGGCCGCGATCAGGCGAACGACTTCTTGAAAGCGGTGACGGCAGCAGTCAGTTCGGCTTCGGCGTCCTTGTCCATGGCCTTGGCTGCTTCGATCTTGTCGAGCAGTGCGGCATGGCTGGACTTCAGGAACTGGTGCAGGCCGTGTTCGAAAGGCAAGACCTGCTTGACTTCGATATCGTCCATGAAACCCTTGTTCACCGCGAACAGCGTGGCGCCCATCAGGCTGATGGACAGCGGGCTGTACTGTTGCTGCTTCAGCAGTTCGGTGACGCGGGCGCCACGGTCGAGCTGCTTGCGGGTGGCTTCGTCCAGGTCGGAAGCGAACTGCGCGAACGCAGCCAGTTCACGGTACTGGGCCAGGTCGGTACGGATACCGCCGGACAGGCCCTTGATGACCTTGGTCTGGGCAGCGCCACCGACACGCGACACCGAAATACCTGCGTTGATCGCAGGACGGATGCCGGCGTTGAACAGCGAGGTTTCCAGGAAGATCTGGCCGTCGGTGATCGAGATCACGTTGGTCGGAACGAAGGCGGACACGTCGCCGGCTTGCGTTTCGATGATCGGCAGTGCCGTCAGCGAACCGGTCTTGCCCTTGACGGCTCCCTTGGTGAAGGCTTCGACGTAGTCGGCGTTCACGCGGGCGGCACGTTCCAGCAGGCGGCTGTGGAGATAGAACACGTCGCCGGGGAAGGCTTCGCGGCCTGGCGGGCGGCGCAGCAGCAGCGAGACCTGGCGGTAGGCCACGGCTTGCTTGGACAGGTCGTCATACACGATCAGCGCGTCTTCGCCGCGGTCGCGGAAGTACTCGCCCATGGTGCAGCCCGAGTAGGCCGACACGTACTGCATGGCGGCCGATTCGGCAGCGGAGGCAGCGACCACGATGGTGTAGTCCATGGCACCGGCTTGTTCCAGCGAGCGCACCACGTTCTTGATCGACGAGGCCTTCTGGCCGATGGCCACGTAGATACACGTGACGTTCTGGCCCTTCTGGTTGATGATCGCGTCGATCGCCACGGCCGTCTTGCCGGTCTGGCGGTCACCGATGATCAGCTCGCGCTGGCCGCGGCCGATCGGCACCATCGAGTCGATGGACTTCAGGCCGGTCTGCAGGGGCTGGTCGACCGATTTACGGGCGATCACGCCCGGTGCGACCTTCTCGATGACGTCGGTCATCTTGGCATTGATCGGGCCCTTGCCGTCGATCGGCTGGCCCAGGGCGTTGACCACGCGGCCACGCAGTTCCGGGCCGACCGGCACTTCCAGGATGCGGCCGGTGCACTTGACAACGTCGCCTTCGGAAATGTGTTCGTACTCGCCCAGAATCACCGAACCGACCGAGTCGCGCTCGAGGTTCAGGGCCAGGCCGTAGGTAGGCTGACCGTCGGCGTTAGCCGGGAATTCGAGCATTTCACCGGCCATCACGTCGGACAGGCCGTGGATGCGGCAAATGCCATCGGTCACGGACACGACAGTGCCCTGGTTCCGAATGTCGGCACTGCCCGCGAGCCCCTCGATGCGGCTCTTGATCAGTTCTGAAATTTCTGCGGGATTGAGTTGCATGACTCTTTCCTTGTCTTTGGGGTTGCGGGAGTCCTGGACCGCTTACGCGGCCAGGGCAGCCTTCATTTGGTCGAGGCGGGCACGCACCGAGGTGTCGAGCACTTCGTCGCCGACGGCGACGCGAACGCCACCGATGAGCGACTGGTCGATCACCACGCTGAGGTTCAGCGGACGGCCGAAACGCTTTTGAAGCGTGGCGCCGAGTTCGGCCAGAGCGGCTTCCCCGATGGGGAAAGCGCTGTAGACGACGGCGTCGGACGAACCACCCTGGCTATTGCGCAGGGCACGGAACTGGCGAGCCACTTCGGGCAGCGCGGACAGTCGGCCGTTGTCGATGACGACACGCAGGAAATTGCGGGCGGCATCGGTCAGGGGCGTGCGCGCCACACCGGCGATCACGTCGAAGACCTGGGCGGCATCGACCTTCGGGTCGTCGGAGAACTGCGCCATTTGCGGGTTGGCCGCAATGGCGCCGAGTTCGTCGACCCAGGCAAGGGCGGCGTCGAGCTGGTCCGCAGGCGTGGCCTGGAACAGCGCTTCGGCGTAGGGGCGCGCGATGGTGGCGATTTCGGCCATGTCGTGCGTCCTTACAGCTCGGTCTTCAGGCGGCTGAGCAGGTCAGCGTGGACGGTGGCGTCCACTTCCTTGCGCAGGATCTGCTCGGCACCCTTGACGGCCAGCACCGCAACTTCTTCGCGCAGCGATTCGCGTGCACGGATGGATTGCTGTTCGGCTTCGGCGCGGGCGGCGGCGATGATCTTGTTGCCTTCTTCGGTGGCGCGCGCCTTGGCTTCCTCGATGAGGGCCTGGGCGCGGCGTTCGGCGTCAGCCAGGCGCGTAGCGGTCACGTTGCGCGTTTCGGACAATTCCTTCTCGACGCGCTGGTTGGCAGCGACGAGGTCGGACTTGGCACGGTCGGCGGCAGCGAGGCCTTCGGCGATGTTCTGGGCACGGTCGTCGAGGGCCTTCGAGATCGGCGGCCACACGAACTTCATCGTGAAGAACACCAGGATCAGGAAGACGATCGCCTGGATGAACAGGGTCGCGTTGATGCTCACGGCAACACCTTTCTAGAAAGACGTCGAACGGGCTTAGGCGACAACGAAGGGGTTGGCGAAAGCGAACAGCAGGGCGATGGCGACGCCGATCAGGAATGCAGCGTCGATCAGGCCGGCCAGGATGAACATCTTGGTTTGCAGTTCGTTGATCAGTTCAGGCTGGCGAGCCGACGATTCGAGGAACTTGCCGCCCATGATGGCGATACCGATGGAGGCGCCGATAGCGCCCAGGCCGACGATGAGACCACAAGCCAGTGCGACGAAGCCGAGAACGTTTTCCATGATGAGTCCTTGAGATGGAGAGGTTGGTTAGAGAAAAAAGAAACGGGTAGCGAGAGTGAAAACCGGCAGCCTCGGTGGTGGTCGGAAACCACCCCTCGGCTTGCCTGACTTGCTTAGTGATGTTCGTGGGCCTGGCCGAGATAGATCAGCGCGAGCATCATGAAAATGAAGGCTTGCAGCGTGATCACCAGGATGTGGAACAGCGTCCAGATGGTGCCGGCGATGATGTGACCCAGTGGCAGCAACGTGCCCGAGATCGACAGCGCGGCGGCGCCACCCATCAGCGCGATCAGCATGAACACCAGCTCGCCGGCGTACATGTTGCCGAACAACCGCATGCCGTGCGAGACGGTGTTGGCGGTGTATTCGATGACCTGCATCACCAGGTTGATGACACCCAGGATGATCGCGAAGATAGGGTTCTTGCTGGTGCCAAACGGCGCCGAGACGAGTTCGTGGGCCCAGCCGCCGGCGCCCTTGATCTTCAGGCTGTACCAGAAGCGCAGCACCAGCACGGCCAGGGCCAGGCCCAGTGTGGTGGAAAGGTCGGCGGTCGGCACCACACGCAGGAAGGCTTCATGGGCGCTCATGCCCTGGGCTTCGTAGGCGTGGCCCCACAGCTTGGGCAGCAGGTCGACCGGCAGCATGTCCATGGCGTTCATCAGGAAGATCCAGACGAAGACGGTCAGGCCGAGGGGAGCGATGAACTTGCGGCTTTCGGCGTTGCGGATGTTGGCCTTGGCCTGGTTGTCGACCATTTCGACCAGCATCTCGACCGCAGCCTGGAAACGGCCCGGCACACCGGAGGTCGCCTTGCGGGCCGCCAGCCAGAGCACGAAGACCGCGAACAGGCCGAGCAGGCCGCCGACGATGATCGAGTCGTAGTTGATGACGGAAAAATCGACGATCTTTCCCTGCTTCACGTTCTGCAGATGCTGCAGGTGGTGAACGATGTACTGACCAGCAGTTTGTCCGTGTTCTTCAGCAGCCATTCAAGTCAATCCTTATTGCCCACCGCACGGGCGCTTGTATTCAAAGCCTTGTCGGCTGCCTTCCTGCGAAAGACAGCCCTTATCAGAAATGCCAGCCACCAGGTCTTCATCGTTGCGACGAGGCTGACCACCAGGGCCAGCCAGCTCAAGCCGGGCACGACCTTGGGTGACAAGGCCAGCAAAGCGAGCGTCAGCGCAATCTTGACGAATTCCCATCCCAGAAACCCGGCCACCGCGGCCGCCGGATTCGCTCCCGCCCGTCGGCGGGTGACGCCCCGCGCGAACACGACGGCGGGTAGCACCACCGTCAGCGCGCCCCAGGCTGCCGACCACCCCGTACGGGTTTCGCCGGTGATGCGCCATGCCGCCAACGCGACCAGCCCACCTACCGCGGCTTGTCCCAGGATGACCCACCACGGTGAAACGGGTGGATGGCGTTCTCGCAGCTGCTGCGCCTGCTCGGCGGTCAGCGGCTTGAAATCCGGGACATCTGCCTCTACTTCATCAAAATCGGTCACAGGTCTCATGTTCTTTCAGGCCTGTTACGGTTTGCAAAAGTTCGGCAAAGCCATTGATTATAGGTAGAACCACGAACCGTCCCGCCATGTCCGAGCAGGTTATCGGGATTGGCATGGCCTGAAGCCGGTTTTGTGCAACGACAATGACTGGTTGGCACCCGCCTTGCACACCTCTTTCTGCATGCCCCCACTGCGCACCTTGCGTTCCGTCGCGCCCCGATTCAGCCTGATTGCAGCGCTGGTTTTTGCGGCGCCGATTCTCCTTGCCGGATGCCAGAACGTGAACCCCTACTTCGACGCGAGCAAACCACACCATCGTCCCGATGGTTTTCAGAACCGGTACGTGGAGTTCGAGCCGCGCGGCATCGGCGACCTGATTCGCTGGCGCTGGAATGCATGGCGGCAAGACCTGCCGCCCCCAGCGCAGACATTACCGCCGACCGTGGCGCCCGACCTGGCATTCATTCTGACCAATGCAGCGGCCGGCAAGGACATGCAGCCCAGCGTCACCTTCATCGGCCATGCCACTTCACTGTTGCAGATTCCGCTGGGCGGACACGGCCTGCAGGTGCTGACCGACCCGGTTTTTTCGGAGCGCGCATCGCCCTTATCTTTCATCGGTCCGCAACGCCTGCAGCCACCGGGCCTGTCCATGGCGCAGCTGCCGCATATCGACCTGGTGATGATCAGCCACAACCATTACGACCATCTCGACGAGGCTTCGGTACGTGCCCTGGCGGCACAGGCGGGCGGCCCGCCGCTGTTCATCGTGCCGCTGGGCCTGGCCGCATGGATGCGTTCACACGGCGTGGCCGACGCGGTGGAACTCGATTGGTTCGACACCCATCGCATCGAACGCGACGGCGCGGTTGCCGAGGTGACGCTGACACCCGCACAGCACTGGAGCGGCCGCGGCCTGGGCGACCGCCTGAAGACCTTGTGGGGTGGTTATGCGCTGCTGGCGCCGGACTTCCACTTCTGGTTTGCCGGGGACACCGGTTATTCGCGTGACTTCGCCGACATCGGCGCCCATTTCGCACCACGCCACACGGCTGCGCAGGGCGGAGGTTTCGACCTCGCGCTGATACCCATCGGCGCGTACAAGCCACGCTGGTTCATGTCCGAGCAGCATGTGAACCCGGAGGAGTCAGTCCGCATCCACCGCGACGTGAACTCCAAGCACAGCATCGGCGTTCACTGGGGCACCTTCAACCTGACCGACGAACCATCCGACCAGGCGCCCATCGACCTGGCCCGGGCCACCCGCTCCTCAGGCATGGCCCCCGATGAATTCGGCACGCTCGCCATCGGCCAGACGCAACGCCTGCCGCGCCGCCAACCGCTTTGAAACCGTCTCGAGGACATCACCATGGACCAGCCTGAAAACACCACCGACCCGGTCGCCCGCAAGGATTCGCTGATCGACTATCCCTCGCTGTTTCCCATCAAGGTGATGGGCGAGAACGTCGAGGGATTCGTGCACGCCGTGACGGCCACCGCCAAACAGTTCGACCCGTTCTTCGACGCCAGCACCATTGAGCTGCGCGACAGCAGCGGCGGCAAGTACCTGGGCGTGACGATCACCGTCACCGCCACCAGCCGCGCACAGCTGGACGACCTGTACCGTGCCCTTTCGTCGCATTCGATGGTCAAGGTCGTTCTCTGAGGCCGCCGCCCGCAATGCTGATTCCCGCCGTGCGGGGAAGGGTCGATTACGTATCGACCTGTCTCGCCATGCAGGCCTTCACCGCCGAGCGCACAGCCGAGGCCGCGGACGCACTGTGGATCTGCGAGCACGACCCGGTCTTCACCCAGGGCGTGGCCGGCAAGGCCGACCATGTGCTGGCACCGGGCGCCATCCCGGTAGTGGCCACCAACCGCGGCGGCCAGGTGACCTATCACGGGCCAGGCCAAGTCGTGGCGTATCCGCTGATCGACCTCAAACGTGCCGGATTCTTCGTGAAGGAATATGTGTTCCGGCTTGAGGAATCGGTGATCGCCACGCTGCGCCATTTCGGCGTCACCGGGCACCGGGTAGCCGGTGCTCCCGGCATCTACGTCAGGCTGGACGATCCGTTCTCGCATGCCGCACTGACCGGCCCCGCGCCTGAATCCGACCGCTTTCGCGGACTGGGGAAGATCGCGGCGCTGGGCATCAAGGTGAGCCGCCACAGCACTTACCACGGCCTGGCGCTGAACGTCGCGATGGACCTGGAACCCTTCCAGCGCATCAACCCCTGCGGCTATTCCGGACTCCGGACCGTGGACCTTTCTACAATCGGCGTATCCGCCACCTGGGACGAGGCCGCACATGTGCTGGCCGGCAAGCTGGGTGTCTACCTGACGCCCTGACCGTTCCGCCAAGCCGCCATGAGCACTACCGAAGTCGTACGCGAGGTCCAAACCCTCGACACCTACAACCCCCTGGCCAAGCAGAAGGCAGCGGCAAAACTTTCCCGCATCCCGGTCAAGGTGGTGCAGGGCGAGCAACTCAAGAAGCCCGACTGGATTCGCGTCAAGGCCGGCAGCCCCAGCACCCGCTTCTACGAGATCAAGGAGATCCTGCGCGCCAACAAGCTGCATACGGTCTGCGAAGAAGCCTCCTGCCCCAACATCGGCGAATGCTTTGGCAAGGGCACGGCGACCTTCATGATCATGGGTGACAAATGCACCCGCCGCTGCCCGTTCTGCGACGTCGGCCACGGCCGGCCCGACCCGCTCGACAAGGACGAGCCGCTCAACCTGGCGCGCACCATCGCGCAGCTGCGCCTGAAGTACGTGGTGATCACCAGCGTCGACCGCGACGACCTGCGCGACGGCGGCAGCGGGCATTTCGTGGAATGCATCCAGAACATCCGCGAGCTGTCGCCCAGCACGCAGATCGAGATCCTGGTGCCGGACTTCCGCGGCCGCGACGACCGCGCACTGGAAATCCTGAAGGCAGCGCCGCCGGACGTGATGAACCACAACCTGGAAACCGCGCCGCGGCTGTACAAGGAAGCCCGCCCGGGCAGCGACTACCAGTTCAGCCTGAACCTGCTGAAGAAGTTCAAGGCGCTGCACCCGGATGTGCCGACCAAGAGCGGCATCATGGTGGGCCTTGGTGAAACCGACGAAGAAATCCTGCAGGTGATGCAGGACATGCGCGACCACGACATCGACATGTTGACCATCGGCCAGTACCTGTCGCCTTCCAATTCGCACCTGCCCGTGCGCCGCTACGTGCACCCGGACACCTTCAAGATGTTCGAGGAAAAGGCCTACGAGATGGGATTCAGCCACGCGGCCGTCGGTGCAATGGTGCGGTCCAGCTACCACGCCGACGAACAGGCGCACGCAGCCGGCGTCTGAGCGCCGGCAAACCGGGGTTTATCCCGCGGTCATGGCGGCCAGGGGATCCTCGGCGCTCAAGACTTTTTCGGCCCAGGGCTCCAGGCGTGATGCGTCGGCCCGCAGTACTTCCTGCTTGACCGACAGGATCTGCGCGGGATGCATCGAAAAACTGCGCAGGCCCAGGCCCAGCAGCAGCTTGGTCATGGCGACGTCGCCCGCCATTTCGCCGCACACACTGACGCCCTTTCCGGCCCGCCGGCATGCGCTGATGGTGTCGGCCACCAGGCGCAACACCGCCGGATGCAGTGGGTCGTACAGATGCGCGACCGATTCGTCGGTGCGGTCGATGGCCAGCGTGTACTGGATCAGATCATTGGTACCGATCGACAGGAAGTCAAAATAACGCAGGAACAGCGGCAGCGACAGTGCAGCCGCCGGAATCTCGATCATGGCGCCCAGTTCGGGACGGCCGTAAGTGATGCCGGCGTTGTCGAGCTCTGCGCGCGCCTGGTCGATCAGGGCGATGGTCTGACGGATCTCGCTGCCGTGCGCCAGCATCGGAATCAGCATCTTCACCGGGCCGAAAGCCGAGGCCCTGAGGATGGCGCGCAGCTGGGTGCGGAACATGGCCGGATCGGCGAGGCTCCAGCGGATCGCCCGCAGGCCCAGGGCCGGGTTCAGGTGGGCGTCGTCGCGGCGCGTTTCGTCCAGTGGCTTGTCGGCTCCCACATCCACGGTGCGGATGGTGACGGGCAGGCCTTCCATGTTAGACACCGCGAGCCGGTAGGCGGCAAACTGCTCGTCCTCGTCAGGCAGTTTGCCGTGACGTCCCATGAACAGGAATTCGCTCCGGAACAGCCCGACGCCGGCCGCTCCTGCCTTGACGGCGGCCACTGCGTCGTTGGGCAATTCGATATTCGCCAGCAGTTCGACGGGCTCGCCATCGCGTGTGATGGCAGGCGTGTGCCGCAGCCGCGCCAGACGCTCGCGTTCGAGCTCTCCCTGGCGTTGCTTGAAGCCGTATTCGGCCAGGATGATGGGCGACGGATCGACGATCATCAGGCCGGCATCGCCGTCGATGATCACCCAGTCGTCCTGGCGCACCATCTGGCTGGCGCCACGCGCGCCGACCACCGCCGGGATGTCCATGCTGCGCGCCACGATCGCGGTGTGTGACGTGCGGCCGCCGACATCCGTGACAAAACCCGCGAACACGCTTTGCTTGAACTGCAGCATGTCGGCAGGCGACAGGTCGTGGGCGATCAACACCAGCGGCACATCGGCCGTATCGGCAAGCTGCAGGTCCTGGTTGCGTGCGGGCCTCGTGGGTGGCGGCGCGACCGGCAATGCCACGCCGCGCATGAAACGCAGCATGCGTTCGACGACCTGTTCCAGGTCTGCCTTGCGTTCGCGCAGATAGGCGTCCTCCATTTCGTCGAACTGCCGTGCGACCAGTTCGAGCTGGGTGGTCAGGGCCCATTCGGCGTTGTAGAACCGCTCGGTGATCCAGTGCTTGACGCCCTCTTCGAGGGCTTCGTCCTCAAGCAGCATCAGGTGCACGTCCAGGATGGCGGAAAGCTCCTGCGGTGCGTCCTTGGCGCTCATCTGGGACAGGTTGACCTGCAGCCGCTGGATCTCTTCCATCACCGCATTGCGGGCATCGCGCAGACGACCGATCTCGGCGCCGACTTTCTCGGGCTCGACGAAGTAGTGGGCGACATCGATGCGGCTGGACGCGACCAACACCGCACGCCCGATGGCGATGCCCCGGGCAACCGCGAGACCGTGGACGGCAAAGGTCATGGCAGGCCCTTATTCGCCTTCGCCGAACTTGTCGTTGATCAGGGCCACCAGCGCATCCATGGCTTCCTGCTCGCTGGAGCCGCTGGTTTCAAGCACCACCTGTGAGCCCATGCCGGCGGCCAGCATCATCACACCCATGATGCTTTTGGCATTGACCCGGCGTTCGCCGCGGGCAATCCAGACTTCGCAGGGAAAGCTGCCGGCAAGCTTGGTGAGCTTGGCCGAAGCGCGGGCATGCAGGCCCAACCTATTGCTGATGGTGATAGTGGTCTGGATCATGTTTTCTGCGAGCCTGGTTTTGCGGCGCGGTGATGGCCACCTGCATCACGCCCTGGGTACCGCCGACCACCGCACGCGAGACCAGTGCATCGAGCGGTTCGTGGCGGTAGGTGACGGTGCGCAGCAGCATGGGCAGGTTGACGCCGGTGACGAGTTTGGAATGAATGCCATCGACCAGACGCTGGGCCACGTTGCTCGGCGTGGCACCGAACACATCGGTCAGCACCAAGGTCCCGCCACCGCGGTGCTGGTCCATGATGATGCGGGCCGATGCAAGTGTCTCTTCGGGCGAAACGTTGGGCTGGACGTCCAGCGCCACGACGCCCTTTCCGCAGTCGGGAAACACATGCAGGGCACATTGGCGCAGTGCGTGGGCCAGGGGAGCGTGGGCGATCAGGAAAATACGGTTGGTCATGGAGCGTGCGGGAGCAGCGCACCATTATGGCGGCGGCGAGGCCGTCAGCGAAGGCGTAGGCTGGAGAAGAAGCTGGCCGCAGCAACCGACTCGGACGGCGCGCGGTAGATCGCCGCAAATAGCGCCTGCCCTTCGAGGGCCGAGGGACCGCCGGAATCCGCGAACCAGGCCGCGTCCAGCGGCAGCGCTCCGCCCTCGGGCGAAAGACCTGTCGCCTGCAGCCGGACGGCCTGCGGCAGGGCGAGGCTTCCGGCCGGCACGAAACGCGTGCCGGCGGGCGCGTCCGGTCCGGATGCGATACCGGCCAGCGACAGCGTCGAATCCTGCCAGGCACCCAGCATCGAACCTAGCCGGCTCCGGCTGACGGAGGCCCAGCCGATGATGAAGGTGGCGCCGCCGGCATCGCAGCCCGCCAGGTGCATCTGTACCTGGGTGCCGTCGAGTGTGACGGTACGCACCGCTTCATCGGGTCTGCATGGCATCAAGGCCTTCAGCCGGGTTGATGACGGATGAACCTCGCGCCAGTTCATCGGTGGACTGCAGGCCGTGACGCCCAGGATCGGCAACAGGCAGGCGATTCGAAGGAACACATGTGACATGCGGGATTATCGCCATGCCCCTCGTCTGCAGGATTCGGCCGTAGGTCCTAAACTCGCCGGACTTCTCCGCTCATCGCCATGAAAAAGACCTTCTACGCCATCGCTGCTGTCACCGTGCTTGCATTGGGTGGCGCCGTGTTCTGGAGTGGCGGTGCATCCGCCGCGCCCAGTTCGACTTTCGTGCTGCTGGACGGATCGAAACGCAGCACCGATGACTTGAAGGGCAAGGTGACGCTGGTAAATTTCTGGGCCACCAGCTGTGTGACCTGCGTAGCAGAAATGCCGAGGGTGATCGCCACCTACGACAAGTACAAGGCGCAAGGTTTCGACACCTTGGCGGTGGCCATGAGCTACGACCCGCCGGCCTACGTCGTCAACTACGCAGAAACCCGAAAGCTGCCGTTCAAGGTGGCGATCGACAACACCGGAGCGGTTGCCAAGGCCTGGGGCGACGTCCAACTCACGCCCACCACCTACCTGGTCGACAAGCGCGGGGATATCGTCAAGCGTTATGTCGGCGAACCCGATTTCGCCGAACTGCATCGGCTGATCGAAAAGCTGCTCGCCGCCTGAGGTTTTCCTGTCTGGCGGCGACACCGCTAAACTGCATTTCCCTCGGCTTGCCCGATCACTCGCCCAGCGCCTGTGTCCAAACCAGAGATTCGTCTCATCTCGCCTGCAACTCCGGATCAACTGGAAGCGGCCCGAATCATCATTCGGGAATACGTCGCCAGTCTGCGGGTCGACCTTAGCTTCCAGGAAGTCGATGCCGAACTGGCGGCGCTTCCCGGCGAATACATCGCGCCACGCGGCGGGCTGCTGCTGGCCCTGGTCGACGGCGAAGTAGCCGGCTGCAGCGCATTGCGGCCACTGGATGTTTCCGACTATGCCAACGCCTGCGAAATGAAGCGCCTCTACGTGCGACGTGCCTTCCGCGGTTTCGGTCTGGGACGGCAACTCGCCGAAGCCACCCTCGATCTGGCCCGACGCGGCGGTTATGCCCACGTGTTACTCGACACGCTGGACGACATGGAATCCGCTCGCGTGCTGTATGCCGACCTTGGGTTCGAGGAAATCCCGCCCTACTATCACAACCCCATTGCGGGGGCGCATTACCTCAAAGCCGAACTCTGAACTGAGGCGCCCCGCACACGCATCGCGAGATCAGGCAGCCCTGGCCTGGTCCAGCAGAGTCACAGCGTCACTGACCTCGAACTTGCCTGCGGCCTCGACGTTCAGGCTTTTGACCACGCCATCTTTCACCAGCATCGAATAACGCTGGCTGCGCAGCCCCATGCCCTTGGCCTGCAGGTCGAGCGTCAGGCCCACTGCCGTCGCGAACTGGCCGCTGCCGTCACCCATCATGCGCACCTTGTCGCCGGTTTTCTGGTCCCGGGCCCAGGCGCCCATGACAAAAGCATCGTTCACCGCCAGGCACCAGATCTCATCGACACCGGCAGCCTTGAACTCGGCCGACTTCTCGACAAAACCCGGAACATGTTTTGCCGAACAGGTCGGCGTGAAGGCGCCCGGCACCGCAAAAATGGCGATGGTCTTGCCAGCCGAAGCCTTTTCGATGTCGACTGCATTGGGGCCGATGCTGCAGCCTTCACCTTCGACTTCCGAATATTCCATCAGGGTGCCCGCGGGCAGTTTGTCGCCAACCTTGATCATGAGATTTCCTTCTTGATTAAAAAACGTTTCGGAAATGAAAAACGGCCCACACGAGGTGGGCCGTTTTCAGGGGTACACAGAAGTGGACCAGCTCGTCTTAGACGAGGATCGCCTTCTGGACCAGACGGGTCACAACCCAGTTCTTGGTCTTGGAGATCGGACGGCTTTCGGTGATTTCCACGGTATCACCCGTGTGGAACTCGCCGGTTTCGTCATGAGCGTGGTACTTGCTCGACTTGGCAACGATCTTGCCGTACATCTCGTGTTTAACGCGACGTTCGACCAGCACGGTCACGGTCTTTGCACGCTTGTCGCTGACCACCTTGCCAACCAAGGTGCGCTTGAGGGATTTTTTAGCTTCCGTCATGTCGGCTCCTTACTTGGCGGCTTGCTTTTCAGCAAGGATGGTCTTGGCACGGGCGATGTCACGGCGCGTGACGCGCAGCGAACGAACGTTCGTGAGTTGTTGCGTGGCTTTCTGCATACGAAGGCTGAAATGGGCCTTCTGCAGTTCCTTGATTTCGGCTTCCACGCCGGCAACGTCTTTTTGGCGCAGGTCAGCAGCTTTGGTCATTTCCATTCTCCTGATCAGGCGCCGAGTTGGCGTGCGACGAACGTGGTGCGCAGCGGCAGCTTGGCAGCAGCCAGCTTGAACGCTTCACGGGCCAGTTCTTCTGGAACACCGACGATCTCGAAAACGATCTTGCCGGGTTGGATTTCAGCGACGTAGTACTCGGGGTTACCCTTACCGTTACCCATCCGCACTTCTGCGGGCTTGGTAGAGATCGGCTTGTCGGGGAACACACGAATCCAGATACGACCACCACGTTTGACGTGACGCGAAATCGCACGACGTGCGGCTTCGAGTTGACGTGCCGTGAGGCGGCCGCGGTCGGTGCACTTCAGGCCGAAGTCACCGAATGCCACCGAGTTACCTCGGGTGGCAACGCCGGTGTTGCGGCCTTTTTGTTCCTTGCGGAACTTGCGGCGAGCGGGTTGCAGCATGTTATTTCTTCCTTAAGCGGCTGATTACTCAGCCTTTGCACCGTCCGCTGCTGCAGCGGGCGCGGCTACCTTGCGGACGCGCTTAACGGTAGAGGGATCGACGGCACCGCCGGCACCGGCGGGCTTGTCGCTGCCATCGGCAGGCGCGGTGTTGCCACCGAACGTGCGGCCACCGTCGCGGCGGGGAGCGCCGGCGCCAGGACCACGACGGTCGGAACCAGGACGATCGCCCGGACGGCCATCACGACGCGGACCACGCGGACGACGTTCCTCGTCGCGAGGCTCGACCACTGCGGGCAGATCGTTGCGGCCCAGCGTGTCGCCCTTGTAGACCCAGACCTTGACGCCGATGACGCCGTAGGTGGTCTTGGCTTCCGAGACACCGTAGTCGATGTCGGCACGCAGGGTGTGGAGCGGCACGCGGCCTTCGCGGTACCACTCGGTACGTGCGATTTCGATGCCGTTCAGACGGCCGGCAGACATGATCTTGATACCTTGGGCACCCAGACGCATGGCGTTCTGCATGGCACGCTTCATGGCGCGGCGGAACATGATCCGCTTTTCGAGCTGCTGGGTGATCGAGTCGGCAATCAGCTTGGCATCGATTTCTGGCTTGCGCACTTCTTCGATGTTGACGGCGACCGGCACCTTCAGGATCAGAGCGAGTTCCTTCTTCAGGTTCTCGATGTCTTCGCCCTTCTTGCCGATCACCACACCCGGACGAGCCGAGAAAATGGTGATGCGGGCGTTCTTGGCGGGACGCTCGATCAGCACGCGGGAAACCGCGGCGTTCTTGAGCTTGGCCTTCAGGTATTCACGAACCTTGATGTCTTCACCGAGCATGCCGGCGAAATCACGGTTGCTCGCGTACCAGCGGCTGGCCCAGTTACGGCTGACCGACAAGCGGAAGCCGGTAGGATGGATTTTCTGTCCCATATTTCTTCCGAACCTTAGTTGCCGACCGTCACGTACACATGGCACGTGGGTTTGCTGATGCGGTTGCCGCGGCCTTTTGCACGAGCGGTGAAGCGCTTGAGCGTGGTGCCTTGCTCGACGTAGATGGTCTTGACCTTCAGTTCGTCGATATCAGCGCCGTCGTTGTGTTCGGCGTTCGCGATGGCGGACTCCAGGACCTTCTTGACGATGCCGGCTGCCTTCTTTTGGGTGAAGGCCAGGATGTTCAGGGCTTGATCGACCTTCTTGCCGCGGATCAGGTCGGCAACGAGCCGGCCCTTGTCGACGGAAAGGCGAACGCCACGGAGGACTGCACGTGTTTCGGACATGTCTTCTCCTTACTTCTTCTGGACTTTTTTGTCCGCAGGGTGGCCCTTGAAGGTGCGCGTCAGGGCGAATTCGCCCAGCTTGTGGCCCACCATCTGGTCCGTGATATAGACCGGCACGTGTTGCTTGCCGTTGTGGACCGCAATGGTCAGACCGATGAAATCGGGCAGAACCATGGAGCGACGCGACCAGGTCTTGATCGGCTTCTTGTCCTTGTTGGTGACGGCCTTGTCGACCTTGGCCACCAAGTGATGGTCAACAAACGGACCCTTTTTAAGAGAGCGAGTCATTTGTCAATCC
The DNA here is from genome assembly GCF_057747805.1 of Xylophilus sp. PBN-3R. NCBI lineage: Bacteria > Pseudomonadati > Pseudomonadota > Betaproteobacteria > Burkholderiales > Xylophilus > Xylophilus sp. PBN-3R. The sequence goes on along the minus strand of NZ_CM173225.1, from coordinate 4,796,332 downwards.
TTACTTCTTGCGGCGCGACACGATCATGGACTGCGTGCGCTTGTTATTGCGGGTGCGGTAGCCCTTGGTCAGGTTACCCCATGGATCCACAGGTGCCATGCCGGTACCGGTGCGGCCTTCGCCACCACCGTGCGGGTGATCCACCGGGTTCATGGCGACACCACGAACGGTCGGGCGGATACCCATCCAGCGCTTGACACCGGCCTTGCCCAATTGGCGCAGGCTGTGTTCTTCGTTTGCAACTTCACCGATGGTGGCGCGGCATTCGATGTGGATCTTGCGGACTTCACCGGAGCGCAGGCGGACCTGAGCGTAGATGCCTTCGCGAGCCAGCAGCGTCGCGGAGGTGCCAGCCGAGCGGCAGATCTGCGCGCCCTTGCCGGGCTGCATTTCGATCGCGTGGATGGTCGAACCCACCGGGATGTTGCGGATCGGCAGGGTGTTGCCTGCACGGATCGGAGCTTCCGAGCCGGACATCAGCGAAGCACCCGGCTCCACACCGCGCGGAGCGATGATGTAGCGGCGCTCGCCGTCTGCATACACCACCAGGGCGATGTGCGCGGTACGGTTCGGATCGTATTCGATACGTTCGACCTTGGCAGGAATACCGTCCTTGTTGCGAACGAAGTCGACAACGCGGTAATGATGCTTGTGGCCGCCGCCGCGATGGCGAATGGTGATGTGACCGTTGTTGTTACGGCCGGCTGCCTGGAACTGTGGTTCCAGCAGCGGAGCGTGCGGAGCACCCTTGTACAGGTGATCACGCGTGACCTTGACCACGGCACGTTGGCCGGGCGAGGTCGGTTTCATCTTGATGACAGCCATGATTACGCAGCCTCCCCGGACAGGTTCAGCTCTTGGCCCGGCTGCAGCGTGACATATGCTTTACGCACGTTGTCGCGGCGACCGAAAGACTTGCCGAAGCGCTTGGCCTTGCCCTTGGTGTTGAGCACGGAGACACCCTTGACCTCGACCTTGAACAGCAGTTCGACTGCAGCCTTGATCTCGGGCTTGGTGGCGTCCTGCAGGACCTTGAAGGTCACAGCATTGGACTTTTCGCCGACCAACGTGGCTTTTTCAGACACGATGGGTGCGACGAGGACGGACAGCAGGCGGCCTTCGGCGAAGGTGCGCTGTGCGGGAGTAGGGTTGACGCGGCTCATGCGAACATCTCCTTGAGCTTCTCGACCGCACCCTTGGTCACGAGCACTTTCTTGAAGTGCACCAGCGACACCGGGTCAGCGTAACGCGGCTCGACAACCAGGACGTTGGTCAGGTTGCGCGATGCCAGGTACAGGTTTTCGTCCACTTCTTCGGCGATCACCAGCACGGACTCGACGTTCAGCGCCTTGAACTTGGCAGCCAGTGCCTTGGTCTTGGGCGAATCGACAGTCAGGGAATCGACGACCACCAGACGGCCTTCGCGGGCCAGCTGCGAGAAGATCGAAGCCATACCGGCGCGGTACATCTTCTTGTTGATCTTCTGGGTGAAGTTCTCATCCGGGCTGTTCGGGAAGGCGCGACCGCCCCCACGCCAGATCGGCGAAGAGGTCATACCGGCACGAGCGCGACCGGTGCCCTTTTGCTTGAACGGCTTCTTGGTGCTGTGATGGACCTGTTCACGGTCCTTCTGTGCACGGGTGCCCTGGCGTGCATTGGCACGGTAGGCGACGACGATCTGATGGATCAGGTCTTCGTTGTAGGCACGGCCGAAAACGGTTTCAGGCACTTCGAATTTCGAAGCCTGGCCTTGTTCGTTCAGGAGTTCGAGTTCCATTACTTCGCTCCCTTGTCAGCAGCTTTGGCCTTGATGGCCGCGCGCACGGTGACGAAACCGTTCTTGGCGCCGGGGATTGCACCCTTGATCATCAGCAGCTGGCGAGCTTCGTCGACACGGATCACATCCAGATTCTGGACAGTGGTGGTGACGTCGCCGCGGTGGCCGGACATTTTCTTGCCTGGGAACACACGACCTGGATCCTGCGCCATCGAAATCGAGCCGGGAACGTTGTGCGAACGGCTGTTACCGTGCGACGCGCGCTGCGACTTGAAGTTGTGACGCTTGATGGTGCCGGTGAAGCCCTTGCCGATGGAGGTGCCTTGCACGTCCACTTGCTGGCCGACGGTGAAGAGCACTTCTGCCTTCAGAACGCCACCAGTGGTGTATTGACCAGCGGTTTCGCTCGTGACGCGGAATTCGCGCACGATCTCACCGGCTTCGACACCGGCTTTGGCCAGGTGACCAGCTTGTGGCTTGGTGACACGCGATGCCTTGCGGGCACCGAACGTCACTTGCAAGGCAACATAGCCGTCAGTTTCTTGGGCCTTGACTTGGGTCACGCGGTTGTTGGACACGTCCACCACCGTGACAGGCACTGCATCGCCGTCATCAGTGAAGAGGCGCATCATGCCCACCTTGCGGCCCAGCAACCCGAGGGAGTTGCTTTGACTCATGGTTTTTCTCCAAAACTCCCACCGAAGCCACTGCAATTGGCGACTACGTTCCAAGGACCGTCGGCCGAATAGCCGAGCGGCATGGATGAGAGAAGGTTAATAAAATCCGCGCAATTTACCTCAGGCATGCAAGCAGTGCCCAAAATTTGCGCAGCCGCCGATGTTAGCACGCTGCTTTTGCCTACGCAACAAGCAGATGCTGCACAAATGGAAAAACCCCGCCCGGCGTTGTCACCGGGCGGGGTTTTTTTGCAGTCAAGCAACCGGCGAACCGGTCACGGTTTACTGCAGCTTGATCTCGACGTCGACGCCCGCAGGCAGATCGAGCTTCATCAGTGCGTCAACCGTTTTGTCGGTGGGATCCACGATGTCCATCAGACGCTGATGCGTACGGATTTCGAACTGGTCACGGCTGGACTTGTTGACGTGCGGCGAGCGCAGGATGTCGAAACGCTTCATGCGGGTCGGCAGGGGCACGGGACCCTTGACGATCGCGCCGGTGCGCTTCGCGGTGTCGACGATCTCGGCTGCGGACTGGTCGATCAGCTTGTAATCGAAAGCCTTCAGGCGGATGCGGATCATTTGCTTGGACATGGTGATATCTCCTGATTTCTATTGACGATCAGGCGATGATCTTGGCCACGACACCGGCGCCGACGGTCTTGCCGCCTTCGCGAATAGCGAAGCGCAGGCCTTCTTCCATGGCGATCGGGTTGATCAGCTTGACGGTGATCGACACGTTGTCGCCAGGCATGACCATTTCTTTGTCGGCCGGCAGCTCGATGGCACCGGTCACGTCGGTCGTGCGGAAGTAGAACTGCGGACGGTAGTTGTTGAAGAACGGCGTGTGACGGCCGCCTTCGTCCTTCGACAGAACGTAGACTTCAGCGGTGAAGTGCGTGTGCGGCTTGATCGAGTTGGGCTTGGACAGAACCTGGCCACGCTCGACGTCTTCACGCTTGGTGCCGCGCAGCAGCAGGCCGACGTTGTCGCCAGCCTGGCCCTGGTCCAGCAGCTTGCGGAACATTTCCACGCCGGTGACGGTGGTCTTCTGCACGTCGCGGATACCGACGATTTCGATTTCTTCGCCGACCTTGACGATGCCGCGCTCGATACGACCGGTCACGACGGTGCCGCGGCCGGAGATCGAGAACACGTCCTCGACGGGCATCAGGAAGGCACCGTCCACAGCGCGCTCGGGCGTGGGGATGTAGGTGTCCAGCGCGTTGGCCAGGGCCATGATGGCTTCTTCACCCAGCTTGCCGGTGTCGCCTTCCAGGGCCAGCTTCGCCGAACCGTGGATGATGGGGGTGTCGTCGCCTGGGAAGCTGTACTTGTCCAGCAGCTCGCGCACTTCCATTTCGACCAGCTCGAGCAGCTCGGCGTCGTCGACCATGTCGCACTTGTTCAGGAACACGATGATGTAAGGCACGCCCACCTGGCGAGCCAGCAGGATGTGTTCACGGGTTTGGGGCATCGGGCCGTCAGCGGCCGAGCACACCAGAATGGCGCCGTCCATCTGGGCAGCGCCGGTGATCATGTTCTTGACGTAGTCGGCGTGACCGGGGCAGTCGACGTGAGCGTAGTGGCGGTTGGCCGTTTCGTACTCGACGTGGGCGGTGTTGATCGTGATGCCGCGGGCCTTTTCTTCAGGCGCTGCGTCGATCTGGTCGTAAGCCTTGGCTTCGCCGCCGAACTTCTTCGACAGAACGGTTGCGATCGCAGCCGTCAGCGTGGTCTTGCCGTGATCGACGTGACCGATGGTGCCCACGTTGACGTGGGGCTTGGTCCGTTCGAATTTTCCTTTTGCCATTACTTTTCTCCAAAGAGCTTCCCCGTGTGAGGTTTAACGTCTGCATTCGATTGCTGATTCGCTTCGCACGGGGGACAAAGCGGCACCGGATCGCAGACAAAAAAAGATCCGACCCCGAAGGGCCGGACAGCGGCCGATTACTTGGCGCGCGAGGCCATGATGGCTTCGGCGACGTTACGCGGGGCTTCCGAGTAATGCTTGAATTCCATCGTGTAGGTCGCACGACCTTGCGACATCGAGCGCAGGGTGGTCGAGTAGCCGAACATTTCCGACAGCGGGACCTCGGCCTTGATGGCCTTGCCGCCACCGACCATGTCGTCCATGCCCTGGACCATGCCGCGACGCGAGGACAGATCGCCCATCACGTTGCCGGCGTAGTCTTCCGGGGTTTCGACTTCGACAGCCATCATGGGTTCCAGGATGACCGGACCAGCCTTGCGGCAGCCTTCCTTGAAACCGAAGATGGCAGCCATCTTGAAGGCCAGTTCGTTCGAGTCCACGTCGTGGTACGAACCGAAGTGCAGCGTGACCTTGACGTCGACAACCGGGTAACCGGCCAGCACGCCCTGCGTCACGGCTTCGTTGATGCCCTTTTCCACGGCCGGGATGAATTCACGAGGAACCACACCGCCCTTGATGGCGTCGACGAACTCGATGCCCTTGCCCGGCTCGTTGGGCTCGATCTTCAGCACGACGTGGCCGTATTGACCCTTGCCGCCCGACTGACGCACGAACTTGCCTTCGGCTTCTTCGACGGTCTTGCGGATGGTTTCGCGGTAGGCCACTTGCGGCTTGCCGACGTTGGCTTCCACGTTGAACTCGCGCTTCATGCGGTCCACGATGATTTCCAGGTGGAGCTCACCCATGCCGGAAATGATGGTCTGGCCGGATTCTTCGTCGGTCTTCACGCGGAAAGAAGGATCTTCCTGGGCCAGGCGCTGCAGCGCGATGCCCATTTTTTCCTGGTCGGCCTTGGTCTTCGGCTCGACGGCCTGCGAGATCACCGATTCCGGGAACACCATGCGTTCGAGGGTCACGATGGCCGTCGGGTCGCACAGGGTTTCGCCGGTGGTGACTTCCTTCAGACCGACGCAGGCAGCGATGTCGCCGGCGCGGATTTCGCTGACTTCTTCCCGGTTGTTCGCGTGCATCTGCACGATACGGCCGATACGTTCCTTCTTGCCGCGGACCGGGTTGTACACGCTGTCGCCCTTGGTCAGGACGCCGGAGTACACACGCACGAAGGTCAGCTGGCCGACGAACGGGTCGGTCATCAGCTTGAAAGCCAGGGCAGAGAACTTCTCGCTGTCGTCGGCCTTGCGGACCACCGGCTGTTCGTCTTCATCGGTACCCGAGACCGGCGGAATGTCGGTCGGAGCCGGCATGTAGTCGATCACGGCGTCGAGCATGGCCTGCACGCCCTTGTTCTTGAAGGCCGAGCCGCACAGCATCGGCTGGATTTCGCCGGCGATGGTGCGCGTACGGATGGCCAGCTTGATTTCGGCTTCGGTCAGTTCCTCGCCTTCGAGGTACTTGTTCATCAGCTCTTCGCTGGACTCGGCGGCGGCTTCGACCAGCTTTTCGCGGTATTCGTTGCAGACGTCGACGATGTTCGCCGGAATCTCGCCGTACTGGAAGGTGACGCCCTTATCTTCGTCCCAGATGATGGCCTTCATCTTGACCAGATCGACGATGCCCTGGAAGTGTTCTTCGGCACCGATCGGGATCTGGATGACGACGGGATTGGCCTTCAGGCGGTCGACCATCATCTGACGGACGCGCAGGAAGTTGGCGCCGGTACGGTCCATCTTGTTGACGAACGCAAGACGGGGCACGCGGTATTTGTTGGCTTGGCGCCAGACGGTTTCCGACTGGGGCTGCACGCCGCCGACGGCGTCGTACACCATGACCGCACCGTCGAGCACACGCATCGAGCGTTCGACTTCGATGGTGAAGTCGACGTGGCCCGGGGTGTCGATGATGTTGATGCGGTGTTCGTCGTAGTTCTGCGCCATGCCCTTCCAGAAGCAGGTGGTGGCGGCCGAGGTGATCGTGATGCCACGCTCTTGCTCTTGTTCCATCCAGTCCATTGTGGCAGCGCCGTCGTGCACTTCACCGATCTTGTGGTTCACGCCGGTGTAGAACAGGATGCGCTCGGTCGTGGTGGTCTTGCCGGCGTCGATGTGCGCAGAAATACCGATGTTGCGGTAGCGCTCGATGGGGGTCTTGCGGGACATAAAAATTACTCCGTTAACGGACGGAAGCCCGCCCACCGCAAAAGCAGGTGGATCGGGCTTCCGGCCAGTCTATTGTGGAAGACGGCTGTGACAGTTCTTAGAAGCGGAAGTGGCTGAAGGCCTTGTTGGCTTCTGCCATGCGGTGCACTTCGTCACGCTTCTTCATCGCACCGCCACGGCCTTCGGTGGCTTCCAGCAGTTCGTTGGCCAGACGTTGGGCCATGGACTTTTCACCGCGCTTGCGAGCGGCTTCCTTGATCCAGCGCATCGACAGTGCCAGGCGGCGAACCGGACGCACTTCGACGGGCACCTGGTAGTTGGCACCACCGACGCGGCGGGACTTCACTTCGACCATGGGCTTGACGTTGTTGATGGCAACGACGAAGGCTTCCAGGGGGTCCTTGTCAGGGTTCTTCTTTTCGATCAGGTCGAGGGCACCGTAGATGATGCGCTCGGCGACGGCCTTCTTGCCGCCTTCCATGATCACGTTCATGAACTTCGAGAGTTCGACGTTGCCGTACTTGGGATCCGGCAGGATTTCACGTTTGGGGACTTCGCGACGACGTGGCATTTTTCACCTCTTGAATTGCTTCAGTTGGCATCCTTGGCGGACACCGCGAGAGTCATACAGAACTCTCACTTACTCGACCCGGAACATCGGGTCACTACGCTGCATCTCCGCGCCACGCGGAAAACAGCACCTGAAAACGACTTTTGAAACGCAGGGCTTACTTGGCCTTGGGCTTCTTGGCACCGTACTTGGAGCGCGATTGCTTGCGATCCTTGACGCCTTGCAGATCGAGCGAACCGCGGACGATGTGGTAACGCACGCCTGGCAGATCCTTGACACGACCGCCGCGAACCAGCACGACGCTGTGTTCCTGCAGGTTGTGGCCTTCACCGCCGATGTACGAGATGACCTCAAAGCCATTCGTCAGACGGACCTTGGCGACCTTACGCAGAGCCGAGTTGGGCTTCTTGGGGGTCGTGGTGTAGACACGGGTGCAAACGCCACGGCGTTGCGGCGAGTTTTGCATCGCGGGGCTTTTGGAGTTGGTCTTTTCGACCTCACGCCCCTGACGCACGAGCTGGTTGATGGTTGGCATTGGTTAAAACCCAGATTGAAATCTCTGAACGTCCCAAAACGTTCTGAAACCGAAAACGTGAAACCCTTCGGCAAATTTCCGAAAAGCCTGCCAGTATACGACAGTGCCGGCTTTTTGTGCAACCACCACTGAAGGCTGGCCAGGCCCCCGCTACGGGCGGCCGATTACTTGATCCAAAGCCGGATCGCGTCCCAGCTGCGACCCAGCACGCCGGACTGCGGCACTTCCTGCAGCGCCACCAGCGGCACCTCTAACGGGGGCTGGTCTCCCGCCGTGACACGCAACGTTCCGACCTTCTGGCCCTTGGCGAATGGCGCGACCAATGGATCGGGTCGCGACACATCGATCCTGACCTTGCCCGAGGACCCCGCCGGCACCGCCACCACGATGGCACCGGGTTGACCCAGCGCGAGCGCGTTCTGCGTGCCCTTCCACACCGGCGGACTGACCACCGGCTGGCCGGCATCGAACAGCTTGACGGACTCGAAAGCGGTATAGCCCCAGTTCAACAGTTTCTGGCCTTCGCTGGCCCGCGCGCTTTCACTGGCTGCGCCCAGAATGACCACCAGCAGACGGCGGGTTCCCACGTTCGGCATCTCGCGGTGCGCGGTGGCCACGAGGCAATAACCAGCCGCGTCGGTACGGCCCGTCATCAGTCCGTCGACGGTCGGATCGCGAAATAGCAGCAGGTTGCGGTTGCTGCCATTGGCGGCGGGTGTACCGGAATAGCGGTACTGCCTGATGGCGAAATAACCGATGTCTTCCGGGAAGTCGCGCATCAGCCGGGTGGCCAGGACGGAAAGATCGCGCGCCGTGGTGGTGTGCCCGGCCTCGGCCAACCCTTCCGGATTCTTGTAGACGGTTCGGCTCATGCCCAGCACCCTGGCCTGGTCGTTCATCATCCGGACGAAACGCTCGACACTGCCCGCCACGCCTTCGGCCAGCGCCACGGTGGCATCGTTGCCGGACTGGATGATCATCCCCTTGAGCAGGTCTTCCACCTGAACCTGCATCTTGGGGTCGATGAACATCCGGGAACCCGGCATCTTCCAGGCCTTGGCGCTCACCGGGAAGGTCTGCTGCAGGGTGATCTTGCGGGAACGGAGCGCGTCGAACACCAGGTAGGCGCTCATCAGCTTGGTCAGCGAAGCGGGTTCGACCGGCAGGTCGATGTCCTTCTGCGCCAGAACCTGATCGGCCGTGACGTCAACCAGCAGATAGGACCGGCCGGCCACTTCCGGCGGCGCAGGCGCTGCCTGGGCAAGAAAGCCGAAGGATGCGGCCAGGGCGACCAGGACGAACGCCCTGAGCGCGGACAGAAAACGGGACATGGGCGAATGGCAGAAAGCTGACGTGATCGAGTACCACGGTCGCAAACGGGACCGGCGAGCCCCTTTCGAAAACCGTCCGGAATTATCCGCGAGCCCCTGGCGCCATTCGTCACGCCAGACGTAAGACTCCGTGTCGGCCGACTGCGGTCGCCCCTGACGCGCCTAGCCCCCTACCGCCGACAAATGCCGCACCACCAGGCTTTTCAGCAGGGGCAACTGGCCATGAAAGAAATGGCCGACACCCGGGACGACTGTGACCGGCAGCGTCTGCGGGCGCGCCCAGTCGATCACGTCGGACAGAGGAACCGTGTCGTCCGATTCGCCGTGGATCACCAACGTGCGTTCGTGAGCATCCACCGGCAGGTTCGCCACCTTGAAACGGGTGGTCGCGGTGCCCACGAAAACGATCTTCTCGGGTGAACGGCCGGCCCACAAGGCCTCAAGCACGTGGCTGCAGACGAACGATCCGAACGAGAAGCCGGCCAAAGCCAGCGGGCCTTGGGGTGCCACCTGCTGGACCACCGCCAGCATGTCTTCCTTTTCGGCGCGTCCCTCGTCGTAGGTTCCGGCGCTGGCACCTACGCCGCGGAAATTGAAACGTACCGCCGTCCAGCCGCTTTGGACGAAGGCACGCGCCATGGTCTGTACCACCTTGTTGTCCATGGTGCCGCCAAACAGCGGATGCGGATGGGCGATCACCACCGTGCCCCGGGGTTCGACGCCCGCCGGTGGCTGGTCACGCGCGGCCTCGATGAGGCCGGCGCCGCCTGTCAGTTGCAGGGCTTCGGTCTGTGCATTCACCGGGATCACCTTCCCACGTCCGCCGGCAGGCGCAGTCGCTCGACGGGCCGGCCGTTTTTCAGATGCGATTCGACGATTTCGTCGATGTCGGACTTGTCGACGAAGGTGTACCAGACACCTTCGGGATAGACCACCGCGACAGGCCCGCCTGCACAGCGATCGAGGCAGCCCGCCTTGTTCACCCGCACCCCGCCGACGCCGGCCAGGCCGGCGGCCTTGACCTGCTTCTTGCAGTGGTCGAAGCCTTCCTTGGCGCCGTGCAGCGCGCAGCTGTCCTCGCCGTTCTGGCGTTCGTTGAGGCAGAAGAAGACGTGGTGTTTGTAGTAGTGCGCCTCGCCTGGCAGATCGGGGGCTTCGTGGGTGTTTTGGCTCATGCCGGCGATTCTAGGCAGCAGGCGGCACGGTGACGCGCTCCCGCCGGGAAACCCGCAACAGCAGGTAAACCAGCGCACCGAAAGGCCAGAGCCAGCCGAGCCATTGCACCAGCCCATGGAACCGTATGAACCGGCCCTGTTCCCAGGTCTGCAGGGTCTGCCAGAAATAGGCGCTGGTGGGTGCCTGGTTCAAAACATTGAGATGCCAGACCACCGCCAGCAGCGCGACCGCGGCGCAGGCCCGGCGCGGCAGGCGCAGGCAGGCCGCCGCCAGCAGCACGCCGAGCGCCAGCCCCACCTTTACCGGCAAGGTCAGCCATTCCCATGCATGCACCGGCCCGTAGCTCAGGGCCGAAGAAAGCGCCGTCACCATTGCGCCGACCACCAGCGCGCCGAGCCCCATGCCGACCCGCAGGCGCCAGTGGCGGGCGATCGAATAAGCCATCAGGCAGGGCACCAGGAGGCCCAGTGCCACGCAAAGGAGCTCGGCGCCGGGCACCAGCGGCTGCAGGTCGATCTCGCGGATCGGCAGCCAGTCCAGGAAAGGGGTGTCGTCGAACAGATCGGCGGCGGCGTCTTCCAGCCGTTCCAGCACCTGACCCAGGCCGAACGGCACCGCCACCGGAAACAGCAGCGCCATCGGCCACAGCGCCAGCAGGACGATGGCGCCGCGCGCATCGGCGATGAACCAGCGTTCGCGTAGCCGCGCCCAGCTGGCCACCGCGCCCACGCGCTCCAGCCCCCACGCCAGGGCAGCGCCGCCGAACGCGCCGGCGGAATTCAGCGCCAGGTCGACATTGGACGGCACCCGCGTCGGCAGGTAGCTCTGCATGGTTTCGAGGGTGAGCGAAAAGAACATCGCACAAGCCGTCAGCAGCACGATGCCGCGCACGCCCTGGCCCGAACGCAAGGCCGCCAGCGCCAGCAGGAAACCCAGCGGCCCGTAACCCAGCACATTCGCGGTGACATCGAAACCTGTCCACCAGCGAGGCAGCGGTGCCCACAGAAAAGCCCAAGGCACGATGCCCTGGTCACGCCATTCGCCGAACGGATAGAGGCTGGCGTACGCGATCAGCGCCATGTAGGCCAGCGCCAGCGGCCCGGCGGCGGTACGGGTCCGGGGTGGCAGATCGACGGACGCCACGGCCGCCTCAGAAAGGCTTGACCACCACGAGGATCACCGCCGCCAGCAGCAGCAGCACCGGCACTTCGTTGAAGAAGCGGTACCAGCGCGCGCTGCGCTGGTTGCGGCCCGCGCGGAACTTGCGCAGCAGGCTCCAGCAGGCATGGTGGTAACCGATGGCCAGCAGCACCACGAACAGCTTGGCATGCATCCAGCCCTGGCCTCGGCCGATGCCGTAGACCATGAACAGCCAGGTACCCAAGGCCAGCGCGGGCACGGCGAGGATGGTGGTGAAACGCAGCAGGCGGACCGACATGCCCAGCAGGCGGTCACGTTCGGCGGTGGATTCGGGCGATACCTGTGCCAGGTTCACGTAGATCCGCGGCAGATAGAACAACCCGGCGAACCAGCTGGCGATGAAAACGATGTGAAGCGACTTGATCCAGAGCATGAGCATGGGCTCGAGTGTAGGCAAACCGGGCCGCACAAAAAAAACCCGGCTCGTCCGAAGGCGGCGCCGGGTCTGGGAAGCCTCATCGGCGTCACCGCACGAATCGGCACCCGCTCAGGGAGGAAAAGCGGGGAACGGCCGGGCCGTCCGGGGGCGAATCTAGCAAAGCGCCCCAGGCGCCACAACCGGGGAAATTCCCCAGTAACGCCCTCGGGCCGGGGGCTGTGTTGCAATCCTGGCACGGCCTCCGGGCTCTTCTCCTGCACCGACCGCGAGTCTTCGAATGCACCACGCACCTACGCCCTATCCCCTGTCACGGCCACGCCGCCTGCGCCGCGACGGCTTCAGCCGCAAGCTGGTCCGCGAACACAGCCTGACCGCCCATGACCTGATCTACCCGGTCTTCGTGCTGGATGGCCAGCAGCGCCGCGAGACCGTCGCCTCCATGCCCGGCGTCGAACGCCTGAGCCTCGACCTGCTGCTGCCGGTCGCCGAGGAATGTGTCGCGCTGGGCATCCCTGTGATGGCGCTGTTCCCGGTGATCGACCCGGCCATCAAGACACCCGACGGCATCGAGGCCACCAACCCCGACGGCCTGATCCCGACCGTGGTGCGTGCCCTCAAGGCCCGTTTCCCGGAACTGGGCGTGATGACCGACGTCGCGCTCGATCCCTACACCAGCCATGGCCAGGACGGCCTGCTCGACGAACACGGCTACGTCATCAACGACATCACTATCGAGATGCTGGTGCGCCAGGCGCTGGTGCAGGCCGAGGCCGGTGTCGACATCGTGGCGCCCAGCGACATGATGGACGGCCGCATCGGTGCGGTGCGCGCCGCCCTCGAAGAAGCCGGCCACATCCACACGCGGATCATGGCCTACAGCGCCAAGTACGCCAGCGCCTTCTACGGACCGTTCCGCGATGCCGTCGGCTCCGCCAAGAACCTGGGCAAGGGCAACAAGATGACCTACCAGATGGACCCGGGCAACAGCGACGAGGCGCTGCGTGAGGTGGCGCTCGACATCTCCGAAGGCGCCGACATGGTGATGGTCAAGCCCGGCATGCCTTACCTGGACATCGTGCGCCGGGTGAAGGACGAGTTCCGTGTGCCCACCTTCGCCTACCAGGTGAGCGGCGAGTACGCCATGATGCAGGCCGCCTTCGCCAACGGCTGGCTCGACCGCGACGCCACCACCATCGAGGCGCTGCTGGCCTTCAAGCGGGCCGGCGCCGATGGCGTTCTGACCTATTTCGCGATCCAGGCCGCCCGCCTGATCAGGCAGCAGCAAGTCTGAGGGGCCGACCGATGCGAGTCTTTGCGTTGCAGGGTGGCAGGGTCCAGGAAAGCGACAGCCTCGACACCCCCATGCCGCCCGGCGGGTTCGTCTGGATCGCCTGCACCCGCAAGGAGCTCGAAGCCGGTATCGGCGTGATCCAGCAAACCTTGCAGCGTCTCGCCGGCGTGCAGCTGGTCGACCTGCACGTCAGCGACCTGTTGAACCGCCAGCTGCCGTCGCATTACGACTACACCTCGCAATACGACCTGCTGGTGTTCCGGCGACTCGGCGCATCGACCAGCGGCACCACCGCCCGGCTGGCCGACGACCCGTCCTCGGCACCGCTGATGCCCGGCGGTCCGCTGGTGCTGCGGCGAATCGACACGACGCCGGTCGGATTCGCCGTGTTCGACCAGGTGCTGCTCACGGTCCACCCGGAGGACTGCATGGTGCGCGACGCCTTCGCCGCCCGCCTGCTGGCCGGCCACGCCACCGAAGCCCGCACCACCGGCGCACGCACGCCGGCCAGCCCTGCCGACCTCATGCTGCGCATCGTCAACCTGATGGTCGACAGCTACCTCGAACTGCGGCGCGAGCTCACCCGCCAGCTCGATCACTGGCAGACCGAACTGCTGCGCCCGCGCCCGCGCCTCACCGACTGGAGCGCCCTGCTGGATGCCCGCATGGCGCTGCACCACCTGGACGAGATCTGCGAAGACCAGCGCGCCGCGGTGCAGGACTGGATCGACGCACTGGAAACCTGGCCCGCCCCGAAGACGCCGCCTGCCGAACGCGAACGCGACCTGCTGATGGTGCGCAGCCGCGACGTGCTGGAACATATCGAGCGGGTGGTCCACCACGTGCGCCGCCTGGAACAAAGCGCCGAAACCGCGGTGCAGATGCATTTCAGCGTCCAGAGCAACCGCACCAACGACATCATGCGGTTGCTGACGACGCTGACCGCCATCTTCCTGCCGCTGAACCTGATCGCCGGCATCTTCGGCATGAATTTCGAGTTCATCCCGCTGGTGCACAAGCAGGATGGATTCTGGTGGGCGATGGGCTCGATGGGCGCCATCGCCCTGGTGCTCATCGCCTGGTTCTGGCGCAAGAAGTACCTGTCGCGCCCCGCCCGATAAAGCGGGGCCGGAAAATCAACCCAGGTGGGTCTTGAAGAACGCCAGCGTGCGTTCCAGGGCCAGCTTGGCGGAAGGCGCGTCGTACGAACCGCGCTGGTCGCAGTTGAAGCCGTGGTGGGCGTCGTAGACATACACCGGCACATCGGGATGGGCCTTCTTCAGCGCCTCGACGCTTTCCAGGCTGATGTGGTCGTCCTGCGAAGCGAAGTGCGCGATGACCGGCACTTGTGGCTTGCGGGCAATCTCGGCTTCGGTGGTCGCGCCGCCTCCGTAGTACTCCACCGCTGCCGACAGGCCCTGCACCAGCGCGGCCGAACGCCACACCAGCAGGCCGCCGTAGCAGTAACCCACGATACCGACCTTGCCCGCCTTGGCTGCATAGGAAACGGCTGCCTGGATGTCCTGCAGCACACCCGGCGCCGGCAACGCCTCGACCGCCGCTTTCAGGCGCATGCCCTCCTGCATGTCGGGGCCGGTGTAGCCCAGGTTCACATCCTTCTGCACACGCTCGAAGGTGCCCGGCGCCACGGCCAGGTAACCCTGCGCGGCGTAACCGTCGGCGACCGAGCGGATGTGCGAGTTGACACCGAAGATCTCCTGGATCACGACGACGGCTCCGCGCGGCGTGCCCGAGGGTTCGGCGACGTATGCGGAAAATTCGAAGCCGTCGGCGGCGGTGAGGGTAATGGTCGAAGAGGCCATGGATTCAATGCTCCTGTGAATGGATGGGGGCGGTTTTAACGCAGGCTCGGCCGGTCTGCCGGCCTGGGGAATTAACGCGGGCGGGGCGCCAGCCGGGCCAGCCAGGCCTCGATTTCGTCGCCGGCCGCATCGGTCGCGGCGGTCAGCGCCTGCACGCCGCCGGCCGCGTCGGCAGTGGCCGCCGGCCTGCGCAGCACGAAGACCCGCTGCCCGATGAAACTCTCGCCCTGGGGCGAGTTGTCGACCAGCGTGACGCGCAGCCGCACCACACCTTCGCTCTGGCCGGGGCCGCTGAAGACCTGGCTGAACTCTTCGAGCTGCAGCCGCAGGATGCGCGGAAGATCGCCTTCGATGCGCTTCTGCGACAGCAGGTCGTCGGCATCCAGCACCGGGCGGTTGGCACCCAGCCGTTCGCGCACCCGTTGCCGCACCAGCTGGGCCTGCGGCAATACCCAGCGGGCGTGGGCGTAGGGCCGCAGTTGCTGTGCGTCGGTGTACAGCAGCCGGTAGGTGATGGCGGCGGTGTCGGGCACCCCCGCGCTGTCGATGTCGGCCAGCGCGATGGGCGGCAAGCTGCGCGAGACATCCTGCGCCGACGGCGTCAGCAGGCCCGCGCCGAAGTCGTATGAAACCGGTCGCGATGGCTTGTCGGGCAGCGACGAACAGGCAGCCATCGACAGGACGATCGACGCCAGGGTGGCATGGCGGAAAAAAGCGGCTTTCATGGGCGGTTGGCTCCTGCGGTCGGCGGCACGAAACCCGGCTCGCCCGGCCCCGGCCGTGCCTCGCCGTTACCGAAGAGCAGCGACTGCGGGTTGTCGTTGATGTTGGTCACCGTGCGACTCAGCTGGCGCATGGCGCGCGAGGCGTCGTCGGTCACCCGGTTGATGCGCGGCAGCGTGGTCGTGCCGATCACGTCGACCGCATGGCCGAGGGCACCGGTGCCCTCGGCGAGCTTGTCCAGCGGGCCGTCCTTTTCATTCAACCGGGCCGCCGTGCTGCTGATCTGGTTCGCCGCGGTGGAAACATCGCCCGCGGCGCCCTGCAGCGATTTCAGCGTGACCGTCGCCTGGTCCAGCGTGCGCGGCATCGCCGCCAGCGCAGGGTCGACCCGGTCGGTCAGCGTGGCCTGCATGCGTTCGGTCAGCACCGCCACATTGCCGGCGGCCTTGCCGATGTTGTCCAGCGCCAGCGAGATGCGTTTCTGGTTGTCGTCGCTCATCAGGTCGTTCAGGCGTTTGGTGGCGTCCTCGACTTGGGCCAGGATGGCGGGTGCGCTTTCGGTCAGCCGGCCCAGCTGCGACGGCTTGATCGGCAGGCGTTCGATGCCGTCTTCGCCCGGCAGCACGACAGGCTGGGGTTTTTCGTCGTCGTCCAGCTGCACGAAGGCCAGGCCGGTCACGCCCTGGTAGGCCAGCGAGGCGAAGGTGGTGGGCGTGACGGGCGTGTTTTCGCGCACCGCCAGCTGCACCAACACGTTGCCAGGCACCTGCGGGTCGAAACCGATGCGGGTGACCTTGCCCACCGGCACGCCCTTGAAACGCACCGGCGCCTGCAGCTGCAAGCCGGTGACCGTGTCGCCGGTGCTGAGTTCGTAGTCTCGATAGCTGCCGGTATCGCGTGTGAGCCAGACGGCCAGGCCGATCAGCATGAGGGTCAGCACCAGCACGAAGATGCCGGCCGCCATCGCGTGCGATTTGTTTTCCATGTCTGTCAGTCCTTGTCGCCCATCGGCGCGGGCGGTGAGAGGGGTGGTAACGGAGCCATGGCGCGGCGTCCGCGTTCGCCCTGGAAATAGGTGCGGATGAAGGAATGGTCGACCAGCGCCACCTCGCGCGGCGGCCCGTCGGCGATCACCTTCCGGTCGGCCAGCACCGCCACCCGGGTGGACAGCGCGAAGAGTGTGTCGAGGTCGTGCGTCACCATGATCACGGTCAGGCCCAGCTCCTGGTGCAGCGAGCGCAGAAGGTCGCAGAAATCGTCTGATGCGCTGGGGTCCAGCCCGGCCGTGGGTTCGTCCAGCAGGAGCAGCGGCGGGTCCATGACCAGCGCCCGCGCCAGGGCAACACGCTTGATCATGCCGCCGGACAGGTCCGACGGCATCTTCAGCGCGTCGGCGGGTTTCAGGCCGACCATCTGCAGCTTGACCATCGCCGCATCGCGCGCCAGAGCGGTAGGCAGCGTGCCCAGTTCACGCAGCGCGAAAGCCACGTTGTCGAGCACGTTGAAGGCCGAGAAAAGCGCGCCTTGCTGGAACAGCATGCCGACCCGGCTCGATGCACCGCGCCGCCCCATCTGCGCCGCAGGCTCACCCAGCACTTCGACCGTGCCTTCGGCCGGTGTTTCGAGGCCCAGCATCTGACGCAGCAGCACCGTCTTGCCGGTGCCCGACCCGCCGACCAGCGAAAGGATTTCGCCCTTCATCACCCTCAGTGCGAGATGGTCGTGAATCACCACCCGGCTACGGCCTTCGCCGAAAGCGGTCACCAGGCCTTCGATTCGGACGACGGGTTGCTCCATGTTCGAGACCATCAGATGCCGACGTTGCGGAAGACGATGGCGAACAACGCATCGACCAGGATCACCACGGTGATCGAGGTCACCACCGAAGCCGTGGTGCCCTTGCCGAGGCTTTCGGTGTTGGGCTCGACCCGCATGCCGTAGTGGCAGCCGATGAGTGCGATCAGCACACCGAACACCATCGACTTCAGCACCGCGATGCCCAGGTTGGGGAGGCTCACCGCCTGCGGCAGGGCGTTGACGAAATAGGCGGGCGTGATGTTCATCGCCAGGTCGGCCGCCAGCATGCCGCCGGCCAGCGAGGCCAGGATGGTCCACACACCGATCAGCGGCATCGCCACCGCCAGCGCCAGCGAACGCGGCATCACCAGGCGGAAGCCGTGCGAGATGCCCATGACCCGCATCGCGTCGAGTTCTTCGGTGACCCGCATGACACCGATCTGCGCAGTGATGGCCGAACCCGAACGGCCGGCCACCAGGATGGCGGCCAGCAGCGGCCCCAGTTCGCGCACCAGCGAAATGCCCAGGATGTTGACGATGAAAGACTCGGCGCCGTACTGGCGCAGCTGCATCGACATCAGGTAGGCCAGCACCACGCCGATGAGGAACCCCACCAGCGCGGTGATGGGCAGTGCCGTGGTGCCCATCTGGTAGAGATGACCCGAAATGTCGCGCCACGGCCCGGTGCGGGGTTTGCGCACCAGGCGCATCAGGTCGAGCGACAGCTGGCCGATCATTTCGGTGAGGGCGCGCGCCTGTCCCAATGCCTCGACGACCCGCCGGCCGAGCGAATTGAAGCCGCACATGACACTGAAAGCCGGCTCGGGAGGCGATTCGACACTGAAACGCTCGACCCGCTCCAGCATGCTGCGCTGGCTGTCGGTGGCATCGAGCTCCTTCGGCCAGCGGCGGCCCCAGGTGGTCCACAGCAGTTGCGCGCCGACGTGGTCGAGTTGTTCGATGGACGCCAGGTCCCAGCGTGGTTCGGGGGTGGATCCAAGCCGCTTCAGTTCGGCGTCGAGCGAACGCCAGACTGGCCGGATGCCCAGCTGTGCCGACGTCCAGCGTCCTTCCAGCCGCACACCGGCGGACGGGCTGGACGCATCACGGACGATGCGGGGCGGAGATTCCTCGACGGACAAGTGGCGACAGATGAAGGGAGAAAGAGACCACACGGCGCAGGTGCGCAGCGACGGGTGACCATGTTACGAGGGCTGGCCTCGTGATTGTGTCAGCCGACGGGCCGTTACCGCATCCTCCTCATGAGGCACCCAATCGACGTAAGCCCCGGGTAAGCCCCTATGCACTAAAAACGCGCATGGTCTAAAGTCCGTCTCGCTGCAGGGCCCGAGGCTCTGCAAGAGCGAGGACCCCGAGGAGACAAACGCGCTAACCAGAATCAATATTCGGCCCGAGCATCCCTAGAGAGATGCGGGCAGACTCCCCAACGCCAGGCTTGCCTGGCGTTTTTTTTCGTCCCTCGCACTCTAAAATGCAGCCCCACGCACCGGCAAGGTGATTTTTGCCGCGCCATGCCACCGTTTGGGGCGCGCCCGCCAGCTGCCTTGCTCCTCGTCATCTGAAGAAGTTTCCATGGAATTGATCTGGGCCTGCCTGGCCGCTCTCGGCGCCGGTTTCATCGACGCGGTGGTCGGTGGCGGCGGACTGGTGCTGACTCCCGCGCTGTTCGCCCTGTTCCCCAGCGCTCCGCCGCCGGCCCTGTTGGGTACCAACAAGGCCAGCGGCATCTGGGGCACTGCCGTGGCAGCGCGGCAATTCGCCCGGCGTGTCGACATGCCCTGGCCGGTGCTGCTGCCGGCCGCCGCGCTGGCCTTCTGCGGCTCGATGGGTGGCGCCTGGACCCTCACCCACTTTCCACCGGACGCCCTGCGCCGGCTGCTGCCCTTCATCCTGCTCGCGGTGCTGCTCTATACGCTGGCCCGCAAGGACATGGGGCGAGACCATGTGCCGCACCTGTCGCGCCGTGCGGCCACCACACTGGCCTGCACGGGCGGCCTGGCGATCGGCTTCTACGACGGCTTCTTCGGCCCCGGAACCGGCAGCTTCCTGGTGTTCTTTTTCGTGCGACTGCTCGGCTATGATTTTCTGCACGCATCGGCCTCGGCCAAGCTGCTGAACACCGCCACCAACCTGGCGGCCCTGCTGCTGCTGGCGTCGAAAGGCCTGGTGTGGTGGCACTACGCCATTCCGATGGCCGTGGCCAACGTGGCCGGCAGCCTGGTCGGCACCCGTACCGCCCTGCGCCACGGGTCGGGTTTCGTGCGTGGCATGTTCATCGTGGTGGTGTCCCTGCTGATCCTGAAAACCGGCTACGACGCCTTCCTGCGTTGACCATGACAGACACGCCCCGCGCACTGATCGATTTCCTGCAGGAAGACGGTGCGCCCCTGCGTGTGGCGCTGGACGACTGCGCCGCTGTGCTGCGCGCCGACACACCCGACCAGGTGCGCGTCGTGCTGGATGCGGCCGAACGCCATGCCCGGGCTGGCGCCTGGTGCGTCGGCTACCTTCGTTATGAAGCCGCCGCTGCGTTCGACGCAGCCTTCGAAACCCATCCGGCCGACGGTCCGCTGGCCTGGTTCGGCGTGTTTCGCACGGTGGGCCCGTGGCCCGAGTCGACCGGCGCCTTCGCCGCCGACGCCACTGGATGGTCCACCGCCCTGGACCGTCCCACATTCGACGCCCGCATCGCCCGCATCCACCAGGCCATCCGGGCCGGCGAGACCTACCAGATCAACCTCACCGCACCTTTGCGCAGCCGATTCGAGCGCGATGCCGAAGCCGCGGAGGCCTGGTTCCACGCCCTGCAACGGGTGCAGCCGCGGAGCTACGCCGCCTTCATCGACACCGGCGAGGAACAACTGCTGTCGGTGTCGCCCGAACTGTTCTTCGACTGGCGCGACGGCCGCATCGTTTCGCGCCCGATGAAAGGCACCGCGCCCCGCGGCGCCAGTGCCGCGCAAGACGCCGAACAGATGCGCACGCTGCTGGCGTCCGAAAAGGAACGGGCAGAGAACCTGATGATCGTGGACCTGATCCGCAACGATCTTTCCCGCATCGCGCAGCCGCATACGGTGCGGGTGCCAAGGTTGTTCCAGGCGCGCGCCTGGCCGACGGTGTGGCAGATGACGTCGGACGTGAGCGCGACGACTCGTGAAGGCACGCGGCTTTCGGATGTGTTCGGCGCCCTGTTTCCTTGCGGCTCGGTGACCGGGGTTCCGAAGGTGCGTGCGACCCGGTTGATCCACGCGCTGGAAGACGGCCCGCGGGGCGTCTATTGCGGCGCCGTCGGTGTGCTGCAACCGGGCGGCGCGGCCACCTTCAACGTACCGATCCGCACCGTCCAGTTGCGCGGCGGGCAGGCGGTATGCGGCATCGGTAGCGGCGTCACCATCGACGCACAGGCCCAGGGCGAATGGGACGAATGGCAGAACAAGCAGGGCTTTCTGCACGCCGCTTCCCGCCCCTTCGAACTGCTGGAAACGCTGCGGCTGGAGCAAGGCGAATACCGCTGCGCGGACAGGCATCTGCAACGGCTGGCGGGGAGTGCAGGGCACTTCGGGTTCGGTTTCGACATCGAGACCGCCCGACAGGCGCTGGCCCGCCTGGCCGACGCGCATCCGGAAGGCCTGTGGCGGGTGCGCCTGCTTTTGGCCGCATCCGCAGAAATCCGTGCCGAAGCCTTCGCCATGAGCGAAACCCCGACGCCGGTCACGGTGCAACTGGCCGCGCAACCCTTGGATGATGTGCACTTCGATTTCCTGCTGCACAAGACCAGCCGACGGGCGCATTACGACCGCTTCACGCCCACGGACCCGGCGGTGTTCGACACCTTGTTGTGGAACGCCCGTGGCGAGGTGACCGAATTCACCCGGGGCAACGTGGCGGCCCGGCTGGCCGACGGCCGGTGGATCACCCCGCCCCTGTCGGCCGGCCTGCTGCCGGGCGTGGGCCGGGCCCAGGCGCTGGCCGACGGAAGGGTGACCGAAGCGGTCTTGCGGGTGGAGGACCTGCCCGGCCTGAAGGCCCTGGCCTTCGTCAACAGCCTGCGCGGCTGGCTGCCGGCACGGCTCCCGACGGCAGGCTGATCGGCGACCTCAGGGCGCGGCGAGGTGGATGTCGTCCACTTTGCGTGCGGCACCCGTGGGGGCCGAACTCTTGCCGATGCGGGTGTTGGCGATGTCGTCCTCGCTGGGGTAGATGCCGGCCACCCAGTAGTCCATGACCCGGCGGGCGATGGGTGCCGCCGCGCCGGCACCCCAGCCGGCGTTCTCGACGATCACCGCCACTGCGATCTTCGGGTTGACCGCCGGTGCGAAACCCATGAACAGCGCGTGATCGCGCTGGTGTTCTTCCAGCGCCCTGGCGTTGTACTTGGTGTTCTGGGCCTGGGTCACGGCTTGCGCGGTACCCGTCTTGCCGGCAGCCTGATAGGCGGCGCCGGCGAACACCCCGCGTGCGGTACCGCTGGTGATCACACTCACCAGGCCGCCACGCACCACGTCGATGTTGGAGGGCTTGTAACCCATGTTTTCCGGCGCTGGCTGCGCCACCGGGACATCGACCCGGGCGACCGGGTCGCGCACCGCACGCACCAGGTGAGGCCGGTGCTTGACGCCGCCGTCGGCCACGATGGAAGCCGCCTGCGCCAACTGCAGCATGGTGAAGTTGTTGTAGCCCTGGCCGATGCCCAGCGAAATGGTTTCGCCGGCGTACCACTTGCGCTGCTCCGGCCGTTTGTAGGTCCGGCGTTTCCAGTCGGTGCTGGGCAGCACGCCGGTCAGCTCGCCCGGCAGGTCGATGCCGGTGACCTGGCCGAAACCCAGGGGTGCCATGAAGTCGTGGATGGCGTCCACGCCCATCTCGTTGGCCAGCGAGTAGAAGTAAACATTGGACGACAGCATGATGGCCCGCTGCATGTCGACGCCGCCGAGGTTGCCCTCGGGGCTGCCGAAACGGTGGCCCGCGAAGTTGTAGAAGCCGGGGTCGTTGATGACCACGTTGGGTCCGCGTTTGCCGGTCTGCAGCGCCGCCAGCGCCATGAAGGGCTTGTAGGTGGAGCCTGGTGGGTAGGTGCCGCGCAAGGCCCGGTTGAGCAGCGGCTTGTCGAGCGACTCGCTCAGCGCCGACCAGCTTTCCTGGTCGATGCCGTCCACGAACAGGTTGGGGTCGAAGGTCGGCTTGCTGACGAAGGCCAGCACCTCGCCGGTATTGGGGTCTATGGCCACCAGCGCGCCGCGCCGGTCGCCGAACAGGCGCTCCACCATCTGCTGCAGCTTGATGTCGATCGACAGCACCACCGTCTCGCCCGGCGTGGCGGCGTAGGTGGCCAGCCGGCGCACCGCGCGGCCGCCCGCCGACGTTTCCATCTGCTCCACGCCGGTGGTGCCGTGGAGCTGGCGTTCGAAGCTCTGCTCCACGCCCAGCTTGCCGATATGGTCGGTGCCGCGGTAGTTGGACGCATCGTCCGAATCCTCGATGCGTTCCTTTTCGCGCTGGTTGATGCGGCCGATGTAGCCGATGACATGGCTGGCCAGGTCGCCAAAGGGATAGTTGCGGAACAGCCGCGCCTTGATCTCCACGCCCGGGAACTTGAAGCTCTGCGCGGCGAACTTGGCGACTTCGGTATCGGTCAGCCGGATGCGGATCGGCACCGACTCGAAATTGCGGGAATCCTCCATCAATTTTTTGAACCGGCGACGGTCGCGCGGTGTGATCTCGACCAGCGCGTTCAGGCGGCCGATGGTGTCTTCCAGGTCACCCGCCTTCGAAGGCGTGATCTCGAGTGTGTAGGCCGAATAGTTGGTGGCCAGGATTTCGCCGTTGCGGTCGAGGATGAGGCCGCGGTTGGGCACGATCGGCACCACCGCCGTGCGGTTGCTTTCGGCCTGCTCGGCCAGGTCCTCGTGGCGCACGATCTGCAGATAGACGAGCCGGCTGCCCAGCAGGCCGAAACACAGCAGCATCAGCAGAGCGACGGCCAGGATCCGGCGCTTGAAACGCGCCAGTTCCATCTCGGTGCTGCGGATCTCGTTCATGGCCTACCGATCAGAGGGGACGGTTTTCATCGCGGTCGGGCGTGCGCCTTTGCGGCGCCAGCAGCACCACGCTGATCGGAATCCACAGCAGTGAATCGAGCAGCGGCGCGGCCAGGATGCCCCAGCCGGGCAGCGATGCGCCGAGGGCCAGCCGGATCAGCGTCTGCAGCAGGTGCGCCGCGATGAACAGCGGCAGCATCTGCACGGCCTGCAGCGGAATGCCGAACCACAGCAGCCGGCGCTGCAGGCTCACGCCCAGGAAGACCATCACGGTGTAGATGAGCGCGTTCTGGCCCAGCAGCGCGGCATGCTGCACATCCACGCACAGCCCCAATACGAAGGCGATGCCCATGCCCACACGCGAGGGCTGGTGCACGCTCCAGAACACCAGGATGAGCATCAGCACATCCGGCACCCAGGCCACCCGGCCCAAAGGCAGCAACGCCACCAGCAGGCCGACGAACAGGCTCGACCAGATGAAAACCGGGTTGACCGGCAGCAGCAGTTGTTGCGGGCTACGCGCCATGGCGAACCTCCGGCATTTTGGTCATGGCGTCGGCACCACGCGTGGCGGCAACAGGCGGCGTTTGTTCTCGACCGGCGCCGCGTCTTCCGGTGGCCGCGCCGGCATCTGCTCGCCCAGCGGCTGCAGCACCAACACATGGCGCGCACCCTGGGTGCGCGCCAGCGGCAGGCAATGGATGCGCGCGAAGGCCGATTCGGAACGGCGCTCGACATGGCTGACCTTGGCCACCGGCAGGCCGGCCGGATAGACGCCGTCGACGCCGCTGGTGGTGAGCAGGTCGCCCTCTTCCACATCGGCGTTGCCGGGCATGAACCGAAGCTCGAGCGCACCGCCGCCGGCCGGATCGCCGTAGGCCACGCTGCGCGCGCCGGTGCGGACGTTCAGCACCGGGATGGAAAAATCGCGGTCGATCAGCAGCGACACCTCGGCCAGCAGCGGATGCAGGCGTGTGACCTGGCCGAGCACGCCGGTCTCGTCGAGCACCGGCGCACCGAGCGCCACGCCCTGCAGCTGGCCGCGGTCGATGATCACGCGGCGGGTGTAGGGGTCGGGCGCGTCGTACAGCACCTCGGCCGCCTGCTCGGGCGCCTGCAACCGCTGCCGCAGCGCCAGCAGGTCGCGCAGGCGACGGTTTTCCAGCAGCAGCTCCTCGACCTGATTGGCACGTTGCGCCTGCTGCAGGATGCCCTTGCGGGCGATGTCCTCGACCGACTGGGCCGACCGCACGGTCGCCATGTAGTCGGAGCCCAGCCGGCCCAGCCGCACCGGCTGCAGCGCCAGCCATTGCACCGGATACAAGGCGGTGGAAACCGCGGCGCGGATCGGCGGCGTGATGCCCAGCCGGGTATCGGCCACCATCAGGAGCAATGAAAGCGCTGTCAGCACCGCCAGCGTGGATCGTGCGGAAGGGCCCTGCTTGAAGAAGGGCGGCGCGGAGCGATCCAGGGTTCCCAGGGGCATGGCGGGACAAGAAGAGGTTACGCGGCCAGGGCTGGCCAGAGGAGACGGAAAACCGGCAGCATGATAGGTGAGCACCCACGCGATGGAAAGGTTCCATCCCGGACCGAACTGGGGGCACCCTCAGCGGCACGGTTCGCGCTACCGCCGGAAGGCCGGCGAGGCACCGGCCGCCGGGCCGTCCCGAGGCCGGTGCGCCTCCTCCCCGGGAGGTGGCGAACTAAACGGAACCGCAGGCGCAGTGGGAAGCCGGGAGACTCACATCCACCGGGGGGCTTATTCGGACGTGAAGATGCTGCCCAGGCGGTCCATGCGTTCCAGCGCCATGCCGCAACCACGCACCACGCAGGTCAGCGGCTCTTCGGCCACCAGCACCGGCAGGCCGGTTTCCTCGGCCAGCAGGCGGTCCAGGTCACGCAGAAGGGCGCCGCCGCCGGTCAGCATCATGCCGCGGTCGGCAATGTCGGCACCCAGTTCCGGGGGTGTCTGCTCCAGCGCGTTCTTGACGGCCGAGACGATGTTGTTCAGCGGGTCGGTCAGGGCTTCCAGCACTTCGTTGCTGCTGATGGTGAAGCTGCGCGGCACGCCTTCGGACAGGTTGCGGCCCTTGACTTCCATCTCCTTGACTTCGGAGCCGGGGAAGGCGCTGCCGATGTTCTTCTTGATGGCTTCGGCCGTCGGCTCGCCGATCAACATGCCGTAGTTGCGGCGGATGTAGTTGATGATGGCTTCGTCGAACTTGTCGCCGCCGACGCGGACCGAGCCCTTGTAGACCATGCCGCCGAGCGAGATCACGCCGACTTCGGTGGTACCGCCGCCGATGTCGACCACCATCGAGCCGGAAGCCTCGCTGACCGGCAGGCCGGCGCCGATGCCGGCGGCCATGGGTTCCTCGATCAGGTAGACCGCCGTGGCGCCGGCAGCCTCGGCTGCGTCCTTGATGGCGCGGCGCTCGACCTGGGTCGACCCGCAGGGTACGCAGATGATGATGCGCGGGCTCGGGCTGAGCATCGTGCGCGGGTGCACCATCTTGATGAACTGCTTGATCATCTGTTCGGTGATCACGAAGTCGGCGATGACACCGTCCTTCATCGGGCGGATGGCCTCGATGTTGCCGGGCACCTTGCCCAGCATGGCCTTGGCTTCGCGGCCGACGGCCTGGATGACCTTCTTGCCGTGCGGGCCGCCTTCGTGGCGGATGGCGACCACCGAGGGCTCGTCCAGGACGATGCCCTTGCCGCGGGCGAAAATCAGGGTGTTGGCAGTACCCAGGTCAATGGCGAGGTCGGTAGAGAAATACCGGCGAAAAGCTCGAAACATTACGAATCCTATGGGGGCACGACATGCTGTGCGCCTGCCGTCGCCGGTTTGCTGTTTGGTATCTGGGGGTCGAGTCGGAGGGGGTCGGTCACTAACCTTTTGTGCCGGCGCGGGGCGCGGGCTGGGCCTCCGGACGAAGGCGGGATAATACCCGATGCGGTCCGCCGCCCCTGAGCTTCTACAGGGGCCGACAGGCCTTTCCAGCATCCACTTCAGCACCGGCGCCCATCGCGCCGCCCGTCATGGCACTTACTCACCAAGACATCGGCCGCATCGCCAATTTGGCACGGCTTGAATTGAAACAAGACGAAAGCGATCGGATGCTAGGCCATCTGAACGCGTTTTTCGCGGTCGTCGAACAGATGCGGGCAGTCGACACCAGCGGCCTCGAGCCGCTGGCGCACCCCGTAGCCGCCTTCGAGGACGTGGCCCTGCGCCTGCGTCCCGACTTGCCCGGCGACTATCCCTCGCGCGAAGACAGCCAGCGCAGCGCGCCCGCTGTCGAGAACGGCCTGTACCTCGTGCCCAAGGTGATCGAATAAATGACGACCAAGACTGATTCCTCCAAAGACCTGCACGACCTCGGCGTGGCCGAACTGGCCTCGAAGATCGCCGCCCGCGACGTTTCCGCCGTCGAGACCGCACAGCACTTCCTCGACCGCGCCGCCCGGCACCGGAACCTGGCCGCCTATGTGTCGATCGACGCCGAGGTGACCCTGGCCCAGGCCCGCGCCGCCGATGCCCGCATCGCCGCAGGCACCGCCGGCCGTCTCGAAGGCGTGCCGATGGCCCACAAGGACCTGTTCGTCACCCGCGACTTCCCCACCACCGCCGGCTCGAAGATGCTGGCCGGCTACCGCTCGCCCTTCGATGCGACCGTGGTCGCGAAGCTGGCGGCGCAAGGCGTCGTGACGCTGGGCAAGCTCAGCTGCGACGAATTCGCCATGGGTTCGGCCAACGAGACCGTCGCGGTGCCCGCCGTCGGCCACGACACGCCGTCCGCCCCGCTCAACCCCTGGGACCACAGCCGCGTGGCCGGGGGCTCGTCGGGCGGCAGCGCAGTGGCTGTGGCAGCCCGCCTGGCACCGGCCGCCACCGGCACCGACACCGGCGGTTCCATCCGCCAGCCGGCGGCTTTCTGCGGCGTGACCGGCATCAAGCCGACCTATGGCCGCGCCTCGCGCTACGGCATGGTGGCCTATGCATCCAGCCTCGACCAGGCCGGCCCCATGGCCCGCAGCGCAGAAGACTGCGCCCTGCTGCTGTCGGCCCTGTGCGGCCCCGACCTGGACCGCGACTCGACCTCGCTGGATCGCCCGGCCGAAGACTATTCACGCTCGCTGAACGACTCGCTGCAAGGCCTGCGGATCGGTGTGCCGAAAGAGTTCTTGGGCGAAGGACTGCAGCCCGACGTGCGCACCGCGGTGGACGCAGCGCTGAAGACCTACGAAAGCCTGGGCGCGAAGCTGGTGCCCGTCACCCTGCCGCGCACCGAGCTGTCGATCCCCGTCTACTACATCATCGCGCCGGCCGAAGCCTCGTCGAACCTGAGCCGCTTCGACGGCGTCAAGTTCGGCCACCGCTCGGAAAAATACACCGACCTGCTCGACATGTACAAGATGACCCGCGCCGAAGGCTTCGGCGAAGAGGTGAAGCGCCGCATCATGATCGGCACCTATGTGCTGAGCCACGGCTACTACGACGCCTACTACCTGCAGGCGCAGAAGATCCGCCGCATGATCGCCGACGACTTCCGCGCCGCCTTCGCGACCTGCGACCTGATCGCCGGCCCGGTCGCACCCAGCGTGGCCTGGAAGATCGGCGACAACGCCGACGACCCGGTCGCCAACTACCTGGCCGACATCTTCACCCTGCCCGCCTCGCTGGCCGGCCTGCCGGGCATGAGCCTGCCGGCAGGTTTCGGCGCCGGAAACATGCCGGTGGGCCTGCAGCTCATCGGCAACTACTTCAGTGAAGCGCGCCTGCTGAACGCGGCGCACCAGTTCCAGCAAGCCACCGATTTCCACCTTCGCGCACCGGAGGGCATCTAAGCCATGTCGTCGTCGTTACTCGTCCAAGGCTATGAAGTCGTCATCGGCTTCGAGACCCACACCCAGCTGTCGACCGCATCGAAGATCTTCAGCCGCGCCCCGACCGCTTTCGGCGCCGAGGCCAACACCCAGGCCGCACCGGTAGACCTGGCCCTGCCGGGCACCTTGCCGGTGATGAACAAGGGCGCGGTCGAACGCGCCATCGAACTCGGCCTGGCGCTGGGTTCGACCATCGCGCCACGCAGCGTCTTCGCCCGCAAGAACTACTTCTATCCCGACCTGCCCAAGGGCTACCAGATCAGCCAGTTCGAGATCCCGGTGGTGCAGGGCGGATCGGTCGAATTCCTGCTCGGCGAAGAAAAGAAATCGGTGCGCCTGGTGCGCGCGCACCTGGAAGAGGACGCCGGCAAGTCGCTGCACGAAGGCTTCATCGGCATGAGCGGCATCGACCTGAACCGGGCCGGCACGCCCTTGCTGGAGATCGTCACCGAACCGGACATGCGCAGCAGCGCCGAAGCCGTGGCCTACGCCCGCGAACTGCACAAGATCGTGACCTGGATCGGCATCTGCGATGGCAACATGCAGGAAGGCTCCTTCCGCTGCGACGCCAACGTGTCGGTGCGCAAGCCGGGCCAGCCGCTCGGCACGCGCCGCGAGATCAAGAACCTGAACAGCTTCAAGTTCATGCAGCAGGCGATCGACTTCGAGATCCGCTGGCAGATCGAGGAAATCGAGGACGGCCGCGCCATCCAGCAGGCCACCGTGCTGTTCGATCCCGACACCGGCGAGACCCGCGCCATGCGCACCAAGGAGGACGCCGCCGACTACCGTTATTTCCCCGATCCGGACCTGCCGCCGCTGGTGGTCGAGGCTGAATGGGTGGAACGCGTGCGGTCGCGGATGCCCGAGCTGCCGCGCGCCATGGCCGCACGTTTCGTCGCCGACTTCGGCGTGCCCGAATACGACGCCGCCACGCTCACCCAGAGCAAGGCGATGGCGGCTTATTTCGAAGCCACGGCCAAGGCCAGCGGACAGGCGAAACTGGCCAGCAACTGGATCATGGGCGAGGTGTCACGCCGGTTGAACACCAGCGAAGCGGGCATCGATTCGGCACCGGTTTCTTCCGCCCAATTGGCGGCGCTGATCGGCCGCATCGCCGACGGCACCGTCAGCAACAACGCTGCACGCCAGGTGTTCGACGCTCTGTGGACCGGCGCCGGAAGCGACGTCGATGCGGTGATCGAATCCAGGGGCCTGAAGCAGATGAACGATTCCGGTGCGCTGGAAAAGATCATCGACGAGGTGCTGGCGGCCAATGCCGACAACGTCGCCCAATTCCGGGCCGGCAAGGAAAAGGCCTTCAACGCGCTGGTCGGCCAGGCGATGAAGGCCAGCAAGGGCAAGGCCAATCCGGCCGAAGTCAATGCGATTCTGAAGGCCCGCCTGGGCTGATGCCCTACAAGGTCCGGACAGGTGTCTGGGGCACCTTCTGCACCTTGCGTTTGTCGTACCCCATGGCCGCAACGCGACTCAGCAACACCTGGTATTGCGCTTCGGTCAGCGTGGGGGTGCGGGCCATGATCCACACGTGATCACGCTTGTCGCGCGCCACGATGGTCTGGCTGTAGTCCGGGCTGACATAGGCGATGCGGTAGTCGGCCTTGATCGGCCAGATGAACTGCACGCCCCACACCGCCGGGTCTTCCTTCGACACGAAACCGGTGGAACCCAGATGCTTGAGTTCCCCATCCTGCTTGCGGAACCGGAAGTCGATGTCGACGGTGCCGTCGTCCTGTAGCCGGTAGGTCTCGACCGCGTCCGTGGCGTCCTTCTCTGGAAAGGTCGGGATATTCGCGATGACATACCAGGCGCCCATGTAACGCTGGATGTCGACACCGCTCGCCAGCGGCACCGGCGCGTCAGGTTTCTCGCTGCTCGAAGCGCAGGCGGCGATCAGGGCGACGGTTGCGGCGCCCAGCCCGGCAGCTGCGGCCAGGCGGAGATGGTGTTTGTTCATGGAAGAAAACAGGTCAGGGTGAACATGGTGGCCACCCTAAGACGGCCTGCGCCGCACCTGCGTCGTCCGGTTGCCGCGCCGCTTGTAGGCCGGACCTACTCGTCGACGCCGTAGCGCTGGCGGTATGTCATGACCCGCGGGTGATGCGCCGCCACCTCTTCCGAGCCGTGGCTCGACAGGTACTGCAGCAGATCGGCCAGGCGCGCGATGGTGCAGACCTGCATGCCCAGCCGGCTGCGCACGTACTGCACCGCGCTGTAGTCGACGTCCAGGCCGTTCTCGGTCGCCTTTTCCTGGCGGTCGAGCGCGATGGCCATCGCATGCGGCACCGCGCCGGCAGCCTTGATCAGCGCGATGGATTCACGCGCGGCGGTGCCGGCCGACATCACGTCGTCGATGATCAGCACGCGGCCCTTGAGCGGCGCGCCCACCAGGCTGCCGCCTTCGCCGTGGTCCTTGGCTTCCTTGCGGTTGTACGCAAACGGCACGTTGACGCCACGCCGCGCCAGTTCGATGGCCACCGCGGCCGCCAAGGGAATGCCCTTGTAGGCGGGGCCGAAGATCATGTCGAACGCGATGCCGCTGTCGATCAAGGCGTCTGCATAAAATCCCGCCAGACGGCCCAGCTTGGCGCCGTCGTCGAACAAACCGGCGTTGAAGAAATACGGCGACAGACGACCCGCCTTGGTCTTGAATTCACCGAACCGCAGAACGCCGGACTCGATGCAGAACTGCACGAATTCCTGGGCCAGCGGGCCCACCGCGTTTGCGCCCGAAGCGCCATTGCCATCCACCACCATGGGACGATTTCCTTGTTCAAATTAACGAGCCTGAACCTGAACGGCATCCGTTCGGCTACCAGCAAAGGCCTGGAAGCCTGGATCTCGGCAACCGCGCCGGATTGTATTTGTGTGCAGGAGGTGAAAGCGCAGGCAGCCGATGTCGCCGGCCGTTTCGAGCACCTCGCGGGGCTGAAAGGGCATTTTCACTTCGCCGAAAAGAAGGGATATTCGGGCGTGGCGATCTACAGCCGGCACGAACCCAGCGATGTGGTCATCGGCTACGGCTCGCCCGAGTTCGATGCGGAGGGCCGTTACGTGGAGCTGCGCTTCGACACACCGGCCCGCAAGCTGTCGCTGATCAGCTGCTACTTCCCCAGCGGATCGTCGGGCGAGGAACGCCAGCTGGCCAAGTACCGTTTCCTGGCCGAGGTGCATCCAATCCTGATGGCGCTGAAGGGCGACCGCGAATTCGTGCTGTGCGGTGACATCAACATCGCCCATCAGGAAGCCGACCTGAAGAACTTCAAGGGCAACCGCAAGAACAGCGGCTTTCTGCCGGAAGAGCGCGAGTGGATGAGCAAGATCCTGCACCTGACGGACACCACCGGCGGCCTTGTCGACGTCTACCGCAAGCTCTACCCCGACACCACCGACGATTGCTACACCTGGTGGAGCAACCGTGGGCAGGCCTACTCCAAGAACGTCGGCTGGCGGCTGGACTACCAGATCGCCACGCCGGCCATCGCGCAGACGGCACGCACCGCGGCTGTCTACAAGGACGTGAAGTTCAGCGACCATGCGCCGCTGACGATCGAATACGACCTCGCGCTGTAGCCTGCAGGACCCGTCGGCCCCGTTCGCCGACAGGGGTCGAGCCTTTAGAATCCGCAGCCAGGGTGTTCGGTCGACAGGATGTCGGCCCGGCAGGTTTCAGCGCTGGTCGGGCCGCCACGCGGCCTTGCCACGACCCATGAACCACCCTCAACACCTCCTCGAGATCATCGCCGCCGGCCTGTTCGGCATCGCACTGGTCCACACCTTCGCCGCCCGGCAGTTCGAGCGCCTTTCCCGACGTTTCCCGCGCCATGCCGGCCTGTTCCACCTGCTCGGTGAAGTCGAGGTGGTGTTCGGTTTCTGGGCCATGGTGCTGGTGCTGGCCATCGCGCTGGTCGCGGGTGCCGAGCCGGCGCTGCAATACGCCGAATCGCGCCACTACACCGAGCCTCTTTTCGTGTTCGTGGTGATGGTGATCGCCGCATCGCGCCCCGTCCTCCAGGCGGTGATGGCCACGGTGGACACCATCGCGCGCCGGCTGCCGATACGCACCGCGCTGGCGAGCGCCTGGCTGGGCCTGGCAGCTGTTCCGCTGTTCGGATCGCTGATCACCGAGCCCGCGGCGATGACCATCGCGGCGCTGATGCTGGCGCCTCGGATCTTCCGGCCCGAGGTGCCGGAACGGATGAAATACCTGGCGCTGGGCGTGCTCTTCGTCAACGTGTCGATCGGCGGGACTCTGACGTCGTTCGCCGCGCCTCCGGTGCTGATGGTGGCGGCTGCCTGGTCCTGGGATTCGGGCTACATGCTGGCCACTTTCGGCTGGAAGGCAGCGATCGCGGTGCTGGTCAACGCCACCTTCGCCACGGTCCTGCTGCGCAGGCACCTGGGCGACACGTCCGCCACACCGGTGGCCGCCACCGTTCCGCTGCCGGTGATGGCGGTGCATTTCTGCTGCCTGGCCGCGGTGGTGCTGCTGGCCCATCACCCGGTGGCGTTTCTCGGGGTGTTCCTGCTTTACCTCGGTTTCCTGCAAGCCTACGAACGCCATCAGGACCCGCCGATCATCAAGGAGGCGCTACTGGTGGCGTTCTTCCTGGCCGGGCTGGTGGTGCTGGGCGGCATGCAGCAGTGGTGGCTGCAGCCGATCGTGTCGGGCATGTCGCCGCGGGTGCTGTATTTCGGCGCTACCGCACTGACTGCGGTCACCGACAACGCCGCACTCACCTATCTCGGATCGTTGATTTCCGGCATTTCCGAAGAAGCCAAATACAGCCTGGTGGCCGGCGCAGTGACGGGCGGCGGCCTGACAGTGATCGCCAATGCGCCCAACCCGGCCGGCGTCGCCCTGCTGAAGCGAGGGTTTGCCGACGGATCGGTCGGCGCGGGCGGGTTGCTGATGGGCGCGGCGATCCCGACCCTGGTGGCGCTGATCGCCTTCGAACTCTTCTAGCCCTGGTTCCGCGCCCCGCGCTGCGCCATGTGAACCTGGTGCAGCGTGATCTTGTGCACCTCGGCCTGGCTGCTCTCGATGTGGGCGCGCAGCAGCATCGCGGCCTGGTTGCCGCGTTTGGTCAGGATGGCCGACAGAATCTGCCGATGCTCCTCGTAGACCACATCGATGCGCGGCCGACGGGTGAAGTCGAGTCGCCGGATGATGCGGATGCGTTCGGTCACGTCGCGATGCACCCGCGCGATTTCGTCGTTGCCAGCGGCGGCGACGATGTCGCAATGGAATTCCTCGTCCCACTGGGCCACCTCGGCCGCGTCGAGGGTGCGCGCTTCGGGCGGTGCCAGCCAGCGGTGCGCAAGCGCGTCCAGCATCGCGTGGCCGGGCGTGCGGCCGCCTTCGCAAAGCCGGTGCACCGACGTGATCTCCAGCACCCGCCGCAGTTCGTACAGCTGCGCGAACCGGGCGAAGTCGAAAGGCAGCACCCGCCACCCGCTGCGGAACAAAAGTTCGACATAACCCTCGTCGCGCAACCTGAAAAGCGCCTGCCGCACCGGTGTGCGCGACACGCCCAGCCAGGCGGCGATTTCGTTCTCGGTGAAACGATCGCCGGGCACCCGGCGGAAGTGGGCGATGTCCTGCTGAAGCAGGGCATAGACCTCGTCCGCACGTTTGCCCATGCCGGCCGCGCCGCGGCTGGCCGAGGCGTCGGCGAAAAGCGTCGGCAAGGGGATCGGTGAGCTCACCCGACGATGGTAGCGCGCACAAAATGCATCGATCACCCCGGGCGACGACCAATAATAGGCAGCCCCCAGAACATTCCGATGCCGCCCACCGCAACGCCCCCCGTGTCCCCAGACTCCTTCGCCGCCCCCAAACCCTCCTGGCGGCAGACGCTGCGGGTCTACGCCGAACCCGCCAGCCTGCGCATGCTGGCGCTGGGTTTCTCGTCCGGCCTGCCGCTGCTGCTGGTGCTCGGCACCTTCAGCTTCTGGCTGCGTGAGGCTTCCGTCGACCGGTCGTCCATCGGCCACCTGAGCTGGATCGGGCTGGCCTATGCCTTCAAGTGGGTCTGGTCGCCGCTGGTCGACCGGTTGCCGCTGCCGCTGCTGAGCCGCACGCTGGGTCAGCGGCGGGCCTGGCTGCTGCTGGCGCAATGCGGCGTGGCGGCAGGTCTTGCGGGCATGGCCTTCAACGACCCGAAACTGGCGCTGCAACCGATGTTCTGGTGCGCGCTGGCGACCGCCTTCGCATCCGCCACGCAGGACGTGGCGCTGGACGCATTCCGCATCGAATCCGCCGGCGCCGAACGGCAGGCGGCACTGGCTGCCACCTACCAGA
Source organism: Xylophilus sp. PBN-3R (assembly GCF_057747805.1). Lineage (NCBI taxonomy): Bacteria > Pseudomonadati > Pseudomonadota > Betaproteobacteria > Burkholderiales > Xylophilus > Xylophilus sp. PBN-3R. Next base: position 4,761,725 of record NZ_CM173225.1, on the reverse strand, counting down.
CCGGTTACCGCCTGGCCATGATCTGGGCTGGCGCCGGCGTGCTTGCACTGGCTGCCTACGCCGAGCTGGCGGACGCCCAGGGCTATCAGCCGCAGGCCTGGCGTTTCGCCTACCTGGCGATGGCCGCGTCGATGCTGGTCGGCATCGTCACCACCCTGCTGTCGGCCGAACCCGCGCCGCGCGAGATGGCCGCACCACGCAATGCCGCCGAATGGCTGCGCGGCACCCTGGTCGAGCCGTTTGCAGATTTCTTCCGCCGCTATGGCAGCCGGGCATTGCTGGTGCTGGCGCTGATCGCCGTGTACCGCATCAGCGACGTCGTGATGGGCATCATGGCCAACCCCTTCTACGTGGACATGGGCTACACCAAGGCCGAGGTGGCCACCGTCACCAAGCTGTACGGCGTGGTCATGACACTCGTCGGCGCCTTCGTCGGCGGCGCATTGGCCATGCGCCTGGGCGTGATGCGGGTGCTGATGCTGGGCGCGGTGCTGTCGGCGCTGACCAACCTGCTGTTCGCCTGGCTGGGCACCCGCGGCCACGACGTGACCGGACTGGTGCTGGTGGTGGCGGCCGACAACCTGGCCGGGGGCATCGCCACCTCGGCTTTCGTGGCCTACCTGTCGGGGCTGACCAACCTGAAATATTCGGCGACGCAGTACGCGCTGTTCAGTTCGCTGATGGTGGTGCTGCCGAAGTTCATCGCCGGATTTTCGGGCGATGCCGTCGACCGTTTCGGCTACGGTTCCTTCTTCGTCGGCACGGCCTTGCTTGGAATACCGGTGCTGTTGCTGGTAGCCCTGGCGATGCGTGCGACGCCGGTCGCGGGGAACCGGCCGCAGCGTCCGTTTACCTAACTTTACGGCGGCGACAACGCCGCCCACTGCTCCGCGCAGGAGGATCAACCCATGCCAAGTCCCCAACTCCTGATGATCGAAGACGATACCCGCCTGGCCCAGATGGTCGGCGAGTACCTGGCCCAATCCGGCTTCGGATTCACCCATGCCGGCACCGCCGCGGAAGGCCTGCAGAAGCTGCAGGGCGATGCCGCAGCCGCTACGCCCGACCTGGTGATCCTCGACCTGATGCTGCCCGACATGGATGGCCTGGACGTGTGCCGGCGCATCCGCGGCCTGAGCGGCCATGCGGCACAGGTGCCCCTGCTCATGCTGACCGCCAAGGGCGACCCGATGGACCGCATCATCGGCCTCGAACTCGGCGCCGACGATTACCTGCCCAAGCCCTTCGAGCCGCGTGAACTGCTGGCGCGCATCCGCGCCATCCTGCGCCGGCGCAGCGAAGGCTCGGCATCGGCCAGCCGCAACCTGCAGTTCGGCTCGCTCGAGATCGACCGCGATGCCCGCACCGTCACCGTGGCCGGCCAACATGCCGAAGTCACCAGCTACCAGTTCGACCTGCTGGTGGCGCTGGCCGAACGGGCCGGTCGTGTGCTGACCCGCGACCAGATCATGGAAGCCGTGCGCGGCCGCGAACTCGAGGCCTTCGACCGCTCGATCGACGTTCACATGGGCCGTATCCGCGCGGCCATCGAAGTCGATGCGAAGAACCCCAAACGCATCCTCACCGTACGAGGCGTGGGTTACGTCTTCGCCAAGCAGCAGGACTAGCCATGGCCGACCGCCGCCGTCCCATCTGGACCCGCTCGCTGCCGCTCGCGCGCATGGCGCAGCGCCTGTATGTGCGCATCTGGCTGGCGGTGCTGCTGGCGGTGGCCGTGCTGACGCTGATGGTCGGCTGGGCATGGCAGATGGCGTCCGATCCGCCGTTGCGGGAAGTTTTCGTGCGCAACGCTGCCGGCGAAGTGGTCGGCAGCGGCGCCTTGCGGCCCCGCCGCGGCCCGCATGCGGAAGGCCCGCCGGTGGGTGCGCCGCCACCGCCGCCGCCCGATGGCGACGAACCCGAAGGCGAAAGCCGACCGCAGATCCGCACCGGCCCCGAATTCGCCGTCGCGATGAAGAATGGCGAGACCCTGACGGTGCACCTGCCCCGTCCGCCACGCAGCTTCTGGAACCGACCACCCTTCGGTTTTTTCTGGACCCTGGGCCTGGTGGGCGTGGCGGTGGCCCTGGCGACCTATCCCATCATCCGCAAGCTCACCCGCCGGCTCGAAAAGTTGCAGCAGGGCGTGGAGCAATGGGGCCGCGGCAACCTGTCGGCCCGGGTGGCGGTGCAGGGTTCCGACGAAGTGGCTTTCCTGGCGCTGCGTTTCAATCACGCTGCCGAGCGCATCGAACACCTGGTGCAGTCGCACAAGTCCCTGCTGGCCAACGCCTCGCATGAACTGCGCTCGCCATTGGCCCGCATCCGCATGGGGCTGGAACTGATGAACCCCGGCGGTTCGTCGGCGCGCGATGAGATCGCCCGCAACATCGGTGAACTGGACCAGCTGATCGACGAGATCCTGCTGGCCAGCCGGCTGGACGCCGACGAAGCCGACATCGGCACCGTGGAGACGGTCGATCTGATCGGCCTGGCCGCGGAGGAATGCGCCCGCGCTGGAGCCGAACTCGACCTGGCGGAGAACGACAACACCAGCGTCGAGACGAGGGGTGTCGCGCGGCTGCTGCGGCGGGTGGTGCGCAACCTGCTTGAAAACGGCCGCCGTTATGCCGAGGGCGACATCGCGTTGTCGGTACGCCGTGAAGGCGACCGGGCGGTCTTGCGGGTAAGCGACCGCGGCCCTGGCGTTCCGCCCGAACTGCGCGAACGTATTTTCGAACCCTTCTATCGGCTGCCCGGCGCCAGCGAACGTGAAGGCGGCGTGGGCCTGGGCCTGGCGCTGGTCAGGTCCATTGCCCAGCGGCACCAGGGCACGGTGCACTGCGAGGGCCGTGAAGGCGGCGGCGCGGTGTTCGTGGTGTCGCTGCCGGCGTACGGCTGAACCGGCTGCCGGCCAGGGCGTGCCTAGAATCCGCCGCCCACCACCCCGTTCGACCCATGCTGCACATCATTGCCAACCGATTCACGCTGACCGAGTTCCTGCTCGACAGCCTGCCGGCCGACCAACGCAGCCGGGTGGCGATGCATCCCAGACGCATCAAGGGCGTGGGTTATTCGCTGCTGAAGGCGCTGGACGCCTTTTTGCCCTTCCGGCTGCCCGGCTTCCGCCCGTTCCCGGCCGAATACCTGCAGCAGCTCCAGGCGATAGCGCCCGGCGATTCGGTGCTCGTCTTCGGCATCGAGAACATCAAGGACCTGCGTATCGTGCGCAAGTACCTGCGTACCCGTCGGGTGTCGGTCTTCACCTGGAACCCGGTGATGGACTACCAGCAGACACCGTGGGTCCGGCGGCAACACATCCGCCAACTCAAGGGCCTGGGTTTCCGGGTCTTCACCTTCGATCCGGGCGACGCGCAGCGCTACGGCCTCACGCTCATCAAGCAGGTCTACCGGCCGGTCGACGGCCTGAGCGAATCGGTGCCGGAAGACTTCGACATCTATTTCCTGGGCAAGGACAAACACCGCTTCACACGCCTGCAGTCACTCGGCGAGACCTGGCGCAAGCAAGGCCTGCGAACCCATCTGCGGGTGATCGCCGAGCCGGGCGAAAAGCATCCTGAATCGGCTGTGGTCGACGTGCGGCGCGATGCGCTCGGCTACCGCGAGAACATCGCGCTGATCCGGCGTTCACGCTGCCTGTTGGAGCTGGTCCAGGCCAACCAGACCGGGCTGACCATCCGCTGCCTGGAGGCGATGTTCTTCGACCGCAAGCTGGTCACCAACAATCCGCAGGTGAAGCTGCTGCCCTTCTACGACCCGGCCCGTTTCTTCGTGCTGGGCCAGGACGACCTGTCGGCCATGCCGCAGTTCCTGGCGGCCAGCACGACGCCGCTGTCGGCGGACGATCTTGCGGGTTATGCCTTCCCCGACTGGATCCGTCAGTTCGAGGTTCCGCCAGCAATCTGAGGATCGTCCTTCTTACCGCGCGAGGCGAAGCCGGCTTCGGCCATCACCAACGCCAGCATGAAGGCGAAGAAATGGTTTTCGCGGGCGCTCCACATGGCCGCGTTCACCATGCTGTCGATCAGGAAGATGCACGAAAAGCTCACCAGCATGCCGCGCATGCGGGGCGATGCCTTGCGTGCGGCCCAGAGCGGCGACAACACCAGCGCCGCATAGAACAGCACGCCCGGCAGGCCGTTCTCCATCCAGAAGAACAGGAACTGGTTGTGCGGATGCCAGTTGCCGAATTCGCACCAGTCCTCGCGTTCGATGTGGCGGCAGAACTGCTGGTGATAACTGCCGGTGCCCCAGCCGGCGATCGGGTGTTGGCCGATCATGTGCGCGGTGGTCTTCCAGAAGGTGACACGGCCGCCGATGCTGTTGGTCTGCATGCTGTCGCTGCCCTGCGCCTCTGCCACACCGAGTTCGATGCGCTCGCGGATGGCCACCGACGACATCAGGATGCCGCCCACGACCACCAGCGCCGCCACCACGGCCACCCAGCGCCGACGGCCGTCCAGGCTCATGAAAAGATAGGCCACCACGCCGCCGAGCAGCATGACGTAGCCGGTGCGGCCCTTGGACAGGTGTGTCACGCTGAGCGCCGCCATGACGGTCAGCACCATCCAGACGCCGCCGCGCCAGTTCATGCCGGCTGCCTTGGCGCGGTCCAGGGTCACCACCGCGAAGAAACACATCATGATTCCCTGGGTGATGTAGTCGCCCACCACCATGTGTGTGATGCCCCAGCCGGTCTCCTTGCTGACCGACCACGGCACGACCACCCAGACCCCGGCATAGACCGAGAACAAAATGAAAAGCATGGCGAGCACGAACGCATCCATGCACCGCCGCCGCCACGCCATGCCCGCCAGCAGGCTCATGAACAGGGGCACCATCAGCAGCTTCGAATACTTGCGCAGGGTCATGCCCACGTAATGCGGGTCGGAGGACGGATGCAGGCACCACACCAGCACCACACCGAACAGCAGTGCGGCGATCCATGCGGTCGGCTGTCGGCGGATGGTCTCGAAACGGCCGCGGAAATTACCGGCCAGCAGCCAGAAGACGAATGTCAGTGCAGTGGCGATGAACCCCGGCGCCATCAACACCGGGAAAAGGCCATAGGACGCCACCAGGCTGATGCATGCGGCCTGCGACATCCGTTGCTGGAAACGCGAGGTGTGGGGGGAATCGATCATGGGAGAGCGCAGCCACCCTTCTGTGGGGAAAGTCATGCGGTTTCAGGTGAAGTGCGGAAAAGAAAGCGGCCGACGATGCTCTGCCGGCGAAACAGCTTCAGACGAACATACGGTTCGAGCTTGCGCCGCTCGCCGCCGCGCAGTTTGATCATCGGCGTGCAGGGCTCGGGTATCGGATTGAAAAGCAGGTGTACATAAAGGCGTCGTCGTTTCCAGCGCGAACGCGCCTGGAACGCATAGGCACTGTCCTCGGCGCGCAGCAGCAGCAGCCGATAGCGGGACGGTTCCCGCTCAAGCAAGTCCTGTGCACAAACATGCACCGTGTGATAACTGGGCGAACCCAGCTTCTGCACCACGGCATCGAACCGGCCACTGGCGCGCAGCGCGTCGAGGTAGTCCTCGGTTTCGCCGTCGACGACTTCTGCGCGGAACAGCGCCAGCCATTCGCGGATGAAGGGCGAGCCGGCAGGCGCCGCCATGCACCAGCTGTCGACCAGCGGACGGGAACCCTCGACCGCATAACGGTCCAGGTAGAAACCGACATATTCGGCACCCGTCGCCTGCTGACGTGCCAGCATCCAGTCGAGCGAGGTGGTGAGAATGATCGACGAATCGAGCCAGATGCCGCCGTAGCGTTCGAGCAGCGCCAGGCGGATCCAGTCGGACTGCTTGGCCGCGCCCAGGCGGGACAGCGTCGGCGGAACATCAGGCAGAAACTCCGGCACGCTGCGGGCGCTGAGCAGCTGCACTTCGTAGCCGGGATTCAGCGCCTTCCAGTTCTCGATGCACAGCCGCACCACCAGCGGCGGATGGTCGTCGTGCCAGTAGGACCAGACCTTTGGCGGCACCGGCGCGGCCAGCGGCGCGGCATCTGCCAGCAGCCATTCGTGCGCCGGACCGATACGGCGGATGGGCCGCGTGCAACATGCGTATGCCAAGACGACACAAACCAGCAACGCTGGCACAAGCCACAACGGAATCATCATGCGTCGGCAGGAAAACGATGCGGTACGATCCCTGCCCCCGTGCGGCACCCGCCGCCGCAGGACACCACCGCACCATGAGCCAACCTGTCGCGCACGCCCTGCACTGGGACAACATTTCGGCCCTGGTGCTCGACAGGCAGAGGGCCGTGTTCGCCGCGCTCGACCTCCCGCTGCAGCAGGACCATGTCCACAAGATGCGGCATGGCATCTGGATGAACCAGCGCATCGCCGAATCGGCCAGCGACGACATCGTCGTGTTCTGCGATGTGGACGCCTTTCCGCTTCGGCGCGAAGGCTGGGAGCAGGCGATGCAGATCGCGTCGCAAAATGCCATCTTCGGCCTGGCGCAATTTTCCAACCATCGCCCGACCACCGAGATCTATGCCGGCCCGATGTTCCTCGCGTTTCGAAAGTCGGTCTGGGAATCGCTGGGGCGCCCGGACATGCGCTCTTCGGCGGAGCACGACGCCGGTGAAGCCCTGTCGCTGGAAGCCCGCAGGCAGGGCGTTCACCTGCATCTGATGAAACCGACCGGCTGCGTTATTCCCAAATATGCGTTGGGTCGCGAAGGCATCTTCGGGATCGGGACTTTCTACGGTGACAACGACTTTTTCCATCTCTTCGAATCCCGCGACGCAGCGCACGAAAAAATACTGGCTGCGGTAGCCGACGATGTGTCCGCACACCGCCCGCTCGACTTCGCGAACTATCTGTCCTTGGCGATGGAACAGAATGAAACCGCTGGTGAAGTGTCCGGGCGGAGCCGCACGAGCTGGTGGCGTCGCATTATCTCCTGAAGGCCTCCGAGAGCCGAAATGACGCTGCCACTTGTATTTATCAACCTTGAGCGTGACGCAGAGCGTCGAACACGTTTACTCGGCCAACTGCGTGAAAGCGGTATTGAAGGCTCGCGTCTGCCGGCCGTCTGGTGGGCGGACTTGCCCGAGGAACGGCAGGCCGCCTGGTATTGCCCTGATTTGAACGCCCGGCAATATTACAAATCCTTGCTGAACGGCGAAAAAGGCTGCTATGCCAGCCACCTGACCGCCTGGAAGATGTTGCTCGACAGCCATGCTCCAGCCCTGGTGGTGCTGGAGGACGATGTCTGTCTCGCCCCCGGTTTTGCCGAGGCGCTGCGAGCCATCGAGGCATTGGACGTGCCCTGGGACATGGTCAAGCTGATCGGCCGCAACCACGAGAAGGTGCTCTCCAGCCGCCGGCTGACGGACGCGCTGCAACTGGTGCAGTACCGACGCGTGCCGAGTACCACGGCCGGTTATGTGGTGAGCCGCTCGGGTGCGCAGAAACTGCTGGCAAAGCGGCAGCCTTTCGGTCGACCGGTGGATGTCGACCTGCGTTTCTGGTGGGAAAACGACTTGCGCATCCTGGGCGTGACGCCCTCTGTGCTTTCGCTGGATTCAACCAGCGATGTCAGCACCATCTGGCAGCAGATCGACCATCTGTCTCCCATGGCGCGGCTGCGCAAGCTGCGCATGAAATGGCAGCTGAACGTGGGCAATCTGCTGCACGGCCGACGCCATCCGCGGCTGGGTTAGAGCGGCTGCAGGCCTTCGATCAATTGCCGGTAACGGCTGAGCATCAGTTCGGCGCCGAACGATTTTTCTGCCTGCAGCCGTGCCGCAGCTCCGAGCCGCGCAGCCAGGGCCGGCTCCTGCAGCAGGCGCTGGATGGCATCCGCCAGTGCGGTCGCATCGTTCTCCGGCACCAGAAGGCCGGTTTCGCCATCCACGATCACCTCGCGCGCGCCGACCACATCGGTGGCGATGCAGGCGCAGCCGGCCGCCATGGCCTCGCATAGCGCCAGGGGCATGCCTTCGTAATGCGTCGACAGCACGAATACCTGCTGGCGCACCAGCCGCTGCGGCAGGTCGCCGACCGAACCCAGAAAACGCACCTGCGAGGAAAGCCCGCGCACCGTCACCAGGGACCGGATCTTTTCGGCGATGCGGGCCTTTCCGCCGCCCGCGAGGTCGAGCCGGGGCCGCAAGCCCCGCCCGGCCAGTTGGGCCAGCGCCCTCACCAGCGTGGCGTGGTCTTTCTGTCGGCCGAACCGCGATGCCATGCAGACGATGGGCTCGCGGTCCGGCCACGGCAACAGGGCTTCGCGGGGAAAACGGCCGAGATCGATGCCATTGGGGATGGCCACGCAACGTTCGGCCGGGAAACCCAGTTCCAGCAGCCGCTGGCGCACGCCTTCGGAGACACCGACGATGGCCGCCGTCCGTAATGCCAGCCAGCGCGACTGCCGCAGACGCCAGCGGGTATAGCGCTCACGCGAGTTGTGCTCGACATGCACCAGCTGCGGCACACCCGCCAGCAGGCCGGCGTAGCGTCCCCAGATGTGTTCGCTGAAGCCGTGGGCCACCAGCACGTCGGGGCGCAACTCCAGCGCGAGCCTGCGCAGCGCCAGCACGGTCGCGACATGCGACCAGCCCGGTATCAGCCGCACATCCAGGCCTTCCGCCCGCAGTGCTTCCACCCGGCCCGGCGGCGTATGGCGCTTCAGGCGCAGCGCCAGCACGGCCTGCATGCCGCCGTCGCCGCGTGCCGCCAGGCAGAGATCGACGGCGACCTGGGTGGCGCCGGAAAACCCACCGGTGACGAAATGCAGGACACGCATGCGGTCGTCGCCTGTCAGCGGGGGCTGGGCGTGGCTTGAAACGTCAGTGGCCGCCGGCGAAGACTTCGCCTGCCTTCAACCGGTACAGCGTGCCGCAATAAGGGCATTTGGCTTCGCCGGTGCGGGCGACGTCCAGGTACACCTTGGGATGGGTGTTCCAGAGCTTCATGTTGGCGGTCGGGCTCGGGCAATAGACACCACCCTGGGCGTTCAGGTCGGCAGCGGCCAGTTCGACGACGGCGGCGGGCTGGCGGGGGGCGGTGGCGGGGAAGTAGGCGGGGCTGGTCATCGTGGGGACTCTGCTTTCAGACTTTGGTCAGCCAGTGGGCGTACTTCGGGTTGCGTCCGTTGACGATGTCGAAGAACGCCTTCTGGACTTTTTCGGTGACCGGGCCGCGGCTGCCGGCGCCGATCTCGATGCGGTCCAGCTCGCGGATCGGCGTCACTTCGGCGGCCGTGCCGGTGAAGAATGCTTCATCGGCGATATAGACCTCGTCGCGGGTGATGCGCTTCTGCACCACTTCGATTCCCAGGTCGGCCGCGATGTGCATGATCGTGTTGCGGGTGATGCCGTTCAGGGCACCGGCCGACAGGTCTGGTGTGTAGATCACGCCCTTCTTCACGATGAAGACGTTTTCGCCGGCACCTTCGGACACGAAACCGGAGGCATCGAGGAGCAACGCTTCGTCGTAGCCATCGTCCAGGGCTTCCATGTTGGCCAGGATCGAGTTGCTGTAATTGCTCACCGCCTTGGCCTGCGTCATGGTGATGTTGACGTGATGGCGGGTGTAGCTGCTGGTCTTGACGCGGATGCCGCGCGACATGCCTTCGTCGCCCAGGTAGGCGCCCCACGACCAGGCGGCGACCATCATGTGGATGGTATTGCCGCGCGGGCTGACGCCCAGTTTCTCGGAGCCGATCCACGACAACGGGCGGATGTAGCCCGACTTCAGGCCGTTTTCGCGCACGACCGTGCGATGGGCCTCGTTGACCTCATCCTGCGTGAACGGGATCTTCATGCGCAGGATCTTGGCGCTGTTGAACAGGCGCTCGGTGTGTTCCTGCAGGCGGAAGACCGCCGGGCCGTCGACCGTGTCATAGGCGCGGACGCCTTCGAAGACACCGCAGCCGTAATGCAGGGTGTGGGTCAGGACGTGGATCTTGGCCTCGCGCCAGTCGACGAGTTCGCCGTCGATCCAGATCTTGCCGTCACGGTCGGAAAGCGAGGGTGCGGGGGGCACGAGAGTCATGCGCGGGGTCCTTCAAATACGCCGTGCAGCCGACCAACGGCTGCGAAAGCCGCGCATTTTACGGTGCCGGCGAAGCCGCAGGCGCGTTGGTAGCGTCAGCTTCGTCCGCCACCGCCGGCCGGGTCATCTGCCAGGTGCTGAGCTTGCCGGAGACGAACACGCAATCCACGTACGAATGCGAGCCGTCGGTCCAGCGATAGGTTTCGGTGTCGGTGCCCTTGCCGCTGAGTTGCTCGCCCAGTGCGCGGGTCATGGCAACGACGTGCAGCAGGTTGACGCCCGGCTTGAGCTTGGCATTGAGCATGACCGCGCTGCCCACGTAACCGACCGGGCGGTCGGATGCGCGCTTGAGCACGGTCATCATGCGGGTGAAATGCAGCAGCAGCCACATCACGAGGCCGCCGCCGACGACTGCGATGCCTTTCATGCCGTAGGTGTTGAAGGCTACCGCCAGCAGGGCCAGGCAGCCGATGGGAACGAGGATCTTGGGCAATTTCATGGCGCGTATTTTCGCAGCGCCCGCGATCCCGTTCCTTGTCCGACCTTTTTACTTGTTCGGCTTGGCTGCCGGCGGTGCCGGCAAGGCCGTCAGGCCGGTGTCCTGCACCACGGTCAGCGAAGTCACGTAGCTGGCCTTGTCGAACTTCTGGCCGTCGGCGCGTTCGCCGGCAGGGCCGTTGTGCATGATTTCCATCACGTAGGTGCCCTTCCAGGGGAGCGACACCGACAGCTTGCCGTCGGCGTCGGTGTGGTGTTCCTGCGCCCAGCCCGATGCGGTCACCACCGCCACCTTGGCCTTGGGCAAGGGCTTGCCCTGGAAGAAGGCCTGCAGTTCGGCGGTTTCGGCGGAGGCCACACCGGTCGGCACCAGATCGAGGGCCAGCACCGGCTTCTGCGCCGCCAGGTCGGTCACCAGGCGGGCAGCCGGCTGGTACATGCCCTTGCCGGGTTTTTCGCCCTTGATGTCCCACATCGGATAGGTGGCGTCTTCGGCGATCAGGGATTCGCCTTTGGCGGCCTGCAGCGGAATGGTGAAGGCACTGGCCGTCTTCATGACATCGGCCTGCTGCACGCCCTGAGCCGAGACCTTCTTCACCACCGGCTTGCCGAACTTGTCGAGCAGGCCTGGCGACACCTCGCGCAGGTTCTCGCCGAACTCGCCGAAGAACAGCCTGGCGCCGGAGGCGTCCTGTTCGATCCACACCTGGTGGGCGGAAACGCCGGCGGCGGCGAACAGTGCTGCTGCAGCGCAGGCGATCAGGCGGGCTTTGGAAACGAGATGCATGGTTGTCTTGCCGGTTCGAGTGAAAACGGCGGCCAGTCTAACGGCGACAAGAATCGTTCTCATCTGGAAAGCCCGACCCGCCCCCCGGTCTTTACCCCGGGATCACTGCAACTGGCGCAACAGCTCGATGGCTTCCTCCACCCGCTCGACCGGGTGCACCGTCAGTCCCTCGATGGGTTTCCTGGGCGCATTCGCCTTGGGCACCAGCGCCACCGAAAAACCCAGCTTGGCTGCCTCGCGCAATCTTTCCTGGCCGCGCGGCGCCGGGCGCACCTCGCCGGCCAGGCCGACTTCGCCGAAAGCGAGAAAACCGCTGGGCAGCGCCTTGCCGCGCAGGCTGGAAGAGATGGCCAGCATCACCGCCAGATCGGCCGCCGGCTCGCTGATGCGCACACCCCCCACCGCGTTGACGAACACATCCTGGTCCATGCAGGCCACGCCCGCATGGCGGTGCAGCACCGCCAGCAGCATGGCCAGCCGGTCACGGTCCAGGCCCACCGAAAGCCGGCGCGGACTGGGTCCGCCGCTGTCGACCAGGGCCTGGATTTCCACCAGCATCGGCCGTGTGCCTTCCAGCGTCACCAGCACGCAGCTGCCGGGCACCGGCTCGGAATGCTGGCTCAGGAAGATGGCGCTCGGGTTGGCGACACCCCGCAGGCCGCGCTCCGTCATGGCGAAGACGCCGATTTCGTTGACCGCGCCGAAGCGGTTCTTGATGGCCCGCACCAGCCGGAACGCGCTATGCGATTCACCCTCGAAATACAGCACCGTGTCGACCATGTGCTCCAGCACCCGCGGGCCGGCCAATGCGCCTTCCTTGGTGACGTGGCCGACCAGCACGATGGCGATGCCGCTGGCCTTGGCGGCCCGGGTGAGATGGGCGGCACATTCGCGCACCTGCGCCACCGAACCTGGCGCGCTCGTCAGCTGGTCCGAATACACGGTCTGGATCGAGTCGATCACCGCGACCGAGGGTTGGCGCGCGTCCAGGGTGGCCAGGATCTTCTCGAGCTGGATCTCGGCCAGCACATTGACCCGCGAACCGTCGAGTCCCAGGCGACGCGCCCGCAGGGCGATCTGTGCGCCGGATTCCTCGCCGGTCACATACAGCGTTTCGAGCCCGCTGCGCTCAAGGGCGTCCAGCGCCTGCAGGAGCAATGTCGACTTGCCGATGCCGGGGTCGCCGCCGATCAGCACCACGCCGCCTTCGACGATGCCGCCGCCGAGCACGCGGTCGAGTTCATCGATTCCGGTGGATGCTTTTGCGACATCCGCTGCCTGGATATCCGATAACGCGGTCACCTCGGAGCTGGGCGCCAGCGCGGCGAACGTGGGCTGCGCCAAGCGGTTCTTGCCCGGCGGTGCAGATGGTTGCGCGACGGTTTCCACCAATGTGTTCCAGGCACCGCAGTGCGGGCACTTTCCGAGCCAGCGAACGCTGGTTCCGCCGCATTCGCTGCAGACGTAGCTTGATTTTTCCTTGGCCATAACCGGCCGACTATACGGGCGACGACATGGCGTCCGCCGTTGCCTGCCCATCCATCCGACAAAGGCGAAATGTCATCAAGCAGGAGATGGCGATACACATGGACACGTGTTCTTAATATGGGTTAAAACATGGGTTCATCAAGCTTTTGGCAACCGGCGCCCATGGGAGGATAGGCAACCACTATGAACACTTTCGACGACCTCCTTGCCAAAGTTGCCCTGCTCACCCGCACCGACGGATGCCAGATCGAACAGGTGATGCACCTCACTTTCGACGCCAAGGCTGCGCTGGATGCCGAATTCGGCGCCGGCAACCGTTATTCGGTGTCGCTCACCCGCTTGATGCTCAGGCTGAACCATTCGCTGGACCGGCGCGAACGCATCGAAACCACCTTCCGTGTGACCGAACTGCTGAGCGCCGCGTCGGACCAGTGGGCGCGCAGCCGCGGCAAGGTGTTGCGCAGGCATGCCGCCGATTTCGTGGATACCGACTTCGGGTCGGCGGGCTGAGACGCCACCGCATGCGGGTTTCTCCGGGACTCCCCTGAGAGGCGACGACCTTTCGCACGGAGACAATCGGGGCTGATTTTCCTGCCGTCTCGCGCACCGCCCCGAAAGGCCCGCTTCATGATTTCCATTCCGCGCCGCCGCCTGCTGCAGGCCGCCGCTGTCTCGCCCCTGGTGACCTCGCCCTGGACCCTTGCACAGGCACAAACACCCGCCGTGCTCGATTCGGCCCGTGTCGTCAACGGCTTCGCTGCCGGCGGCACCGCCGACGCGGTCAGCCGTCGCATCGCCGAAAAGCTGCACCCCGGTTATGCCCATGCGGCATTCGTCGAGAACCGCACCGGTGCCGGCGGCCAGATCGCCATCCAGTACGTCAAGAGCCAGCCTGCCGACGGCGCCACCATGCTGCTGACGCCGATGTCCATGCTGGGCATCTATCCGCACACTTACAAGAAGCTGCCCTACGACCCGGTGGCCGACCTGGCACCCGTCGCCATCGCGGCCGTGTTCGACTACGGTTTCGCGGTCGGCCCGTCGGTGCCCGACCACATCAAGACGATTCCAGACTACCTGGCCTGGTGCCGGACCAAACCCGAGCGCGCCGCCTTCGGTTCGCCGGCCGCCGGCTCGTCGCCGCATTTCATCGGCATCCTGATCGGCCGTGCCGGCAAGGTCGACATGACCCATGTCGCCTTCCGCGGTTCCCAGCCCGCCATCCTCGACATGGTGGGCGGCCAGATTCCCGCCGTCTGCGGACCGGTCGGCGAATTCATCCAGTTCGTGCAGGCCGGCAAGTGCCGCATGCTGGCGACTTCCGGCGCCCAGCGCAGCAAGTTCTTCCCGCAGGTGCCGACGCTGTCCGAGCAGGGCTACAAGGACCTGGCGTTCAGCGAGTGGTATGGCTTCTTCCTGCCCGCCAAGTCTTCTACCGAGACCGTGCAGAAGCTCAACGGCGCCATCCGCAACGCGGTGGCCCAGAAGGACACCATCGAAGGCCTGGCCGCCGCCGGCCTGGAACCGCAGGTCAGCTCACCCGAGCAGCTGTCGGCCGCCCTGAAGGCGGACACCGAACGCTGGCGCGGCATCGTCAAGTCGGTCGGTTTCAGCGCCGATACCTGACGCACCGGACTTCAGGCCAGCCACTGGAGCAGCAGGCGGTCGGTGGCTTCCGGCGCCTCGTATTGCAGCCAGTGCCCGGCGTTCGGCACGATGACCAGTTCGGCCTGAGGCGCGCCCGCCAGCATGGCCGGGCCGGCCTGCGACGGCACCGCCGTGACGTCGTACTCGCCCCAGGCCAGAAGTACCGGCACCCGACGTGCGGCAAGCACCTCGAGGGCCGGAAGCAAGGCGCCACGGCGCGACAGGTTCTTGCTGCGATAACGCGTCTTCACGCACGAATCACGGTGCAGCGCCAGCGCCGTGGCGTCGATGGCCGTGGTGTCGTGCAGCATCAGTGCCGCCAGGTTGTGATGCAGCCGGGCGTCGCGTTCCTCGCCTGACGGCAGGTCTTTCCAGTTCAGCATGCCGAGCCGCTCGCGCCGCGGCTGGCCGTGGCCGCCGGGGCCGAGCAGGGCGACACGGCGCACCGCCGGCCGGCGCGCCGCCAGGGTGGCGGCACACAGGCCGCCGAAAGAGAAACCGGCGATGTCGAAGGCGCTGTCACCCAGCAACTGGTCCAGGGCAGCGGCCAGCGTATCGACGATCAGGTCCAGCGTCTGCTCCCCCTCCGGCACACCGGATTCGCCATAACCGGGCATGTCGGCGATCCACAGCGTGTGATTTTTCGACAGGGCATCGAGGTTCCGGATCCAGTGCAGCCAGCTGCCGTGGCCGCCGTGCAGCAGCACCAGCGGCGGGCCCTCGCCCAGGCGACGAAAAACCACTTCGCAGCCATCGACGATGGCGGTCTCGCGGGGGGTGCCGGCGTCGAGGGCGGCGATGTCGGCGCGTGCCTGTGCATCGGCAGCGGCATCGAAGGCGAAAGGCGGGCCTGATTCGGTGGATTTGGCGGGTTCGGTCGATTCGGACATACGGCAAGGGAGAGAAGGCCGGTCGGGACACGACAATCGGCGAGACCTGTTCCGGCCGATTTTCGCCTTTCCTCGAAAGCCTTTCAAAGTTCTCCCACATGGTCATCAACCTGGTCTGGCTCGGTTTCTTCCTGGTGGCCATCGTCACCGCCTGCGTGCGTTTCGCAATCGGCGACGCCGATGTGTTCGCCCGCCTGGTGGCTGCGCTGTTCGATGCCGCGCGAGGCGGTTTCGACATCGCCATCGGACTGACCGGTGTCATGGCGCTGTGGCTGGGATTCCTGAAGGTCGGCGAACGCGCCGGCCTGGTCGAGGCCCTGGCGCGCCGTGCCGCGCCCCTGCTGCGCGCACTGTTCCCGGGTGTGCCGGCGGGTCATCCGGCGCAGGGCGCCATGACCATGAACCTGTCTGCCAACCTGCTGGGCCTGGACAACGCGGCCACGCCGCTCGGCCTGTCGGCCATGCGTGAACTGCAGACACTGAACCCGCGGACGGCCACCGACACCACGGCAAACACCACGGCCAGCGACGCGCAGATCATGTTCATGGTGCTCAACACCGCCGGGCTGACGCTGGTGCCGACCTCGGTGATCGCCGTCCGTCAGGCTGTCGCGATGCAGCAGAAGGTGTTGCATTTCGATGCGGCCGCCATCATCCTGCCGACCCTGCTGGTGACCGGTGCGTCCTGCATGGCCGGGTTCATCGCGGTCGCGGTGTGCCAGCGGTTTCCTCTGTGGAAACCGCGCTGGTGGCTGCCCCTGCTGGCCCTGCTGCTGACCGGCGGCGCTCTGCTGGCAGGCCTGTCGCGACTGCCGCCGGCGGTGTTCGCCCAGGCGGCCGGCGTGGTGGGCGCGGCCGGCATCCTGGGGCTGATCACCCTGTTTCTCTGCGTCGGTGCCTGGCGGCGAGTGCCGGTGTACGAGGTGTTCGTGGAGGGCGCCAAGGAGGGTTTCGGTGTCGCGATCCAGATCGTTCCCTACCTGGTGGCAATGCTCTGCGGCATTGCCCTGTTCCGGGCCGCCGGCTGCATGGATGCGGTGCTGGGCGCCGTCGGTGCCGGCGTGGCGGCAATGGGGCTCGACACCGCATTCCTGCCGGCGCTGCCGGTCGGCCTGATGAAGATCCTGTCGGGTTCGGGCGCCCGGGCCCTGATGGTCGACGTGATGACCACTTACGGCGTCGACTCCTTTCCCGGCAGGCTGGCGGCCATCATGCAGGGCTCCACCGAAACCACCTTCTATGTGCTGGCGGTCTATGCGGGCAGCGCCGGCCTGCGCGACACGCGGCACGCGCTGGGATGCGCGCTGGTGGCGGACCTCGCGGGCATGGCCGCCGCCATCTTCGTCGGATATGCCTTCTTCGGCTGATACACGGGGCGGCGACCGCCTTTCGTGGCCTTGCCTCGATGTCCTACAGGCCACGGCCCCCATGACCGACGCCGGAACCGAAACGGCGGTCCACCATGAAACCCGTTCCAACAGACAAGCATTCAAGGAGTTCACCATGGCAGATCGCGACGACGTTATTGACACCCTCAACGACCTGATCGAAACCTCGCACGACGGCGAATACGGCTTTCGTGAGCTGGCAGAACGTGCCGAAGCACCGGAACTGAAGCAGACCTTCAGCCGCCGGGCCGAGGAAATCCGCGATTCGGTCGCCCATCTGCAGCAGGCTGTCATCGCCCAGGGCGGCAAGCCGGAAGACGGCGGCACCGCAGCCGGTGCGCTGCACCGTGGCTGGGTGGCGGTTCGCAGCAAGCTGACCACTGCCACCGACCTGTCGCTTCTGGAAGAAGCCGAACGTGGCGAAGATGCCGCGCTAGCCAGTTATCGCAAGGCCAGCAAGCAAGAGCTGCCCGCACCCGTTCGCGCACTGGTCGAACAGCAGATGGCCGGCGTGCAACGCAACCATGACCAGATCAAACAGCTGCGCGACCGTCAGCGCCAGATGTCCTGATCCACGGCTTCTGCGTCGAGCCCTGCGCGCCTTCCGGCCCGCGGGGCTTTTTTCATGGGTTTCAGGCTTCGACCTCTTCACGCAGCCGCAGGCCGTGCGGCGCACCGTAGTGTTCATCCAGCGAGAAATGCAGCGGCCGCAACGGATAACGCCGCAGGAAAGTGGACACCTCGTGCTGGACGACGTCGCAGCGCTGGCGGCGCAGCACCACATCGACAATCAGCCGCGCGATGTAGGCCATGCCGATTTCGTCGACGCCACGCCGGGTCAGCGCCTGGACACCGAAACACAGGCCGTGGTGGCCGGCGGTCCCCGGCATGGCGATGGCATTGCAACGAATGCCGGCTCGGGACAGTGAATCGGATGCCAGCTGCGCGGCTGCATCGGCCGACCCGATGCCGAGGTGGACCTGATGGGTTTCAGTGAAACCGAATGTCCGCCCGCTCACGTTCAGGCCCTCGGCATAGAGACCCGCAGCCAGGGCCCTGGCATTACGAACGACCTGCTCGGCATAGGGCTTGCCGAATATCTGCATTTCAACCAACGCCAGATAAAACGGCGCAATGGATTCTGCATGGCAGGTCGCCTGCGTGCCGGGACACAATTCATTCAATATCGGCGGCAGCATCGAATGGCTGGCATCGGCAAAGGCGATATATCCTTTTTGCGGACCGGGAATGGTGGCATGGGTGTTGCCCAGCAATATATCCGCGCCGCTGAGTAATGGCTGCGGTAATACGCCGCCGAGAATGAGGGCGCCATCCTGGCTCGCGTCATAGGCAAGTGTGATTTCGGGCGGCAATGCAGCCCGAATCTCGGCCAGGGGCTGCCAGCGTAATTGCGAGGCAGCGTCCAGCAGCACCAGGCGAATATGCGGATGGTCACGCACCTGCTGTGCCAGCCGCTGTATGTCCACCAGCAACGAATCGTGCCGCAGCGGCAGATCGAAAACACCGACACCCAGCTTGCGGGCCAGGACATCCATTGCGGCCTGCCCGCCGTCGGCGACCGCAAAATGCATGAAACCGTCCCCACGCGAGCAGCAACCCAGCAACACGGCCTGGGCCGCGGCGGTTCCGCCGTTGGGCCGCCAGTCGAAAACAGCCGCGCAGAACATCTCCTGACCCAAGATCTCCAGCTTCTGAACGAGTGCCGCCTGCGCGTCGGAATCCTGAAACGCACCGTGCAGGCCGCCGCCCATTCCCCGCACGAAACGGCCTGGATAATTTTCGCCCGCAGCCATATTCAGATGCGACGTCCGATAATGATGATCGAGCGCAAAATCGGCGGCGAGTGCATCGCAGACAAATTCCATTTGCGATTGAAAGGGCAAACCGGGTTCAACGATGGAAAGCATGGCAAGAGTCGCAGCGAGCGATTTTCATGAAGAAAATAACGGCAACACGCCAGCATGTCTGCCGGCGGTTGTTGCCCATAATTCCTTCAAAACGCCATTCCTGCAATGCAAAGGCCAGCGTTTTACCTACATTTTCTCGCGAATCAGAATGTCACATCGCTGGTTATCCCGAGCGGAGATATGAATATCTCCACTCAAGGTATTCACGCCAATACCACGGACACCCGCGGTGCCACCGCACACATC
Organism: Xylophilus sp. PBN-3R; assembly: GCF_057747805.1. Classification (NCBI taxonomy): domain Bacteria; kingdom Pseudomonadati; phylum Pseudomonadota; class Betaproteobacteria; order Burkholderiales; genus Xylophilus; species Xylophilus sp. PBN-3R. Next base: position 4,742,811 of record NZ_CM173225.1, on the reverse strand, counting down.
AGTTCATAAGCGATGGTGCCGGCGGCCTGGGCCACTTCATCGATAGGCAGCACCGTGCCGCTGGAAGCCTTGCCCCACAGGGTGACTTCGGTGCCCACGCCGGCCTCCGGCAGCGGCGTGAGGTCGACCGCCAGCATGTCCATGCTGACCCGTCCGACCAGGCGCGTCCGAACGCCATTCACCAGCACCGGAGTGCCGGTGTCGCACAGGCGCGGATAACCGTCCGCATAACCGCAGGCCACCACACCCACCCGCATGGCGGCATCGGCGGTGAAACGCGAGCCGTAACCCACCGTGTCGCCGGCTGCCAGCTGCTGAACGCCGATCAGCCGGCTCGACAGGGTCATCGAAGGCTGCAGTTGCCAATGGGCGCTGTCGTTCAAAGGAAAGTCAGGCGCGCTGCCGTACAGCCCGATACCCGGACGCACCCAGTCGGCGCGCACTTCCGGGTCTCCGGCATGGCGCAGCAGGGCGGCGGTGTTGCACAAACTGCGTTCGCCGGGCAGGTCGGCGGTGGTCTGCCGGAAGACTTCACGCTGGTGGGCGATGCCGCGCGCGCCGTCGGCATCGCTGAAATGCGTCATGAAAGAGATTTCATCGACCTGCGGCAGTGCCGAAAGCCGGGTGTACGCGGTACGCAGGCGGTGCGCCGGGAAACCCAGGCGGTTCATGCCCGAATTGAGTTTCAGGAACACCCGGTGCGGCGCCTGGGTCTTGTGGGCGGCCAGCATGTCGATCTGTTCGTCGCAATGCACCGCATGCCACAGGCCGAGGCGCGAACAGAGCTCCAGGTCACGCGGCTCGAAAACCCCTTCGAGCAGCATCACCGGCCCGCGCCAGCCCAACGCCCTGATGCGTTCGGCCTCGGCCAGGTCGAGCAGGGCAAAACCGTCTGCCGCACGAAACGCGTCGAACACCCGCTCGATGCCGTGGCCGTAGGCGTTGGCCTTGACCACCGCCCAGACCCGGGCGTCCTGCGCCGCCCGGCGCATGCGGTCCAGGTTGTGGCTGAGAGCATCGGCGTGGACGGTGGCGAGGATGGGACGAGGCATGGCGTGCGGGACGAATGGGTATCTTTGAAAAGCTGGCCGGCATTCTGGCAGGCGATAACTCACCGGCAGCGGGGTCGGACATTGCGCCGGGTCGTCCAGGGCCTGCATGCTATAACCCGCCTTCCCCCGGAAACCCGAAGAGTCACACCCCATTTCCGGCCGGCCTCGCAGCCGGCCAGCATGCCATCGATGAAACGCGGTTTCTTCACGATCATGTCGGCGCAGTTCTTCTCGTCGCTGGCAGACAACGCTCTTTTTGTCGCAGCCGTCGAACTGCTTCGCACCTCCGGAGCTGCTGAATGGCAGCGTGCCGCGCTGGTCCCGATGTTCGCCCTGTTCTATGTGGTGCTCGCGCCCTTCGTTGGCGCATTCGCGGACGCCCGGCCCAAGGGGCGGGTCATGTTCTACAGCAACGCCATCAAGGTGGCGGGCTGCCTGATGATGCTGTTCGGCGCCCATCCGCTGGCCGCCTACGCCATCGTCGGCCTGGGCGCCGCGGCATATTCGCCGGCCAAGTACGGCATCCTCACCGAACTGCTTCCGGCGTCCCAACTGGTCAAGGCCAACGGCTGGATCGAAGGCCTGACCATCGGCTCGATCATCCTCGGCGTGCTGCTGGGCGGGCAGCTGGTGGGCCATCCGGTGTCCAGCCTGCTGCTCGGCATCGACATCCCTTATTTCGACACCGGCATCGACACGGCACCCGAAGCGGCCATCCTGGTGCTGATATTCGTGTACATGCTGGCCGCCTGGTTCAACACCCGCATCCCGCACACCGGTGTACAGATGCGGCCGCTTCGCAAGGACATGAACCGCAGCCTCTGGTGCAACGCACTCGAGCTGCTGCCTGATTTCTGGACCTGCAACTCACGCCTGTGGCGCGACCGGCTGGGGCAGATCTCCCTGTCGACCACCACGCTGTTCTGGGGAGTGTCGGGCAACCTCCGATACATCGTGCTGGCGTGGAGCGCCGCGGCGCTGGGCTACGGCACCACCAAGGCTTCGTCGCTGGTGGGCGTCGTCGCCATCGGCACGGCGGTGGGCGCGGTAGTGGCGTCGATGCGCATGAGGCTCGACATGGCCACCCGGGTGATCCCGCTGGGCATCTGCATGGGTGTGCTGGTGATCCTGATGAACTTCATCACCAACGTCTGGCTGGCTGCGCCCTTCCTGATCCTGCTGGGCGGCATCGGCGGATTTCTGGTGGTGCCGATGAACGCCCTGCTGCAGCACCGCGGCCACAACCTCATGGGCGCCGGCCGCTCCATCGCCGTGCAGAATTTCAACGAACAGGCCTGTATCCTGGGCCTGGGCGCCTTCTACAGCGTGTCGACCAAGTTCGGACTGTCCGCCTTCGGCGCCATCACTGCATTCGGCATCGTGGTGGCCGGCATGATGTGGATGATCAAGCGCTGGCACGAGAACAACCTGAAGAACTACCCGGAAGAGGTCGAGCACCTTCTCCAGATCGCCCGCCACGACGATCACCATTGAGGCCCGGCGCCCTGCCGCCGGCCCCGGTTCCCGCTAGAACCTGAAATCCACCCGCACCGGCGTCTTGCCGACCGTGACCTGGTGTTCGCGCACCGCCCCGCCGCTCCGGGCCGTAACGGTATAACGCCCCTCCGGCAGGTCGACCAGGCACACCGGACCGCCGGCCTTCCAGTCGAGCAGGTTCTTGCCGGATGCATCGACCAGGCTCACCTGCACATCGGCCAGATAGTCACCATCCGGCCGCGCGAACAGCAGCGACAGCGGATGGTCCTTCATCTCGGCGCGGAAACGGGTCGATTCGTCCGATCCGATACCGCCGCATTTCTGCTGAATCGGTTCCGGTTGGGCATGGCAGGCCAGCGCGGCGCCGCACAGGGCAGCTGCCGCCAGCAGGCGTGAATAAATGGAATGCATCGGAAATCTCCTGGAAGCTGTGCGGGCCGCACAGGAGACGATTCTGGAAAACACCGCCAAAAGCGGCGCACCCATCTGTAACCGGGCCGGATCAGGCCTGCGGTGTATCCGAAGCTTCCGCAGCTTCGCGAGTTTCCGGGACTTCAGGCGCGGCGGCGGCGACCTGCGCGGCAGCAAGTTCGCGGCGGCGGCGTGCCGCGTCCAGCGTACGTGGTGCCTGGCGGGGGTCCAGGCCGTACATGTCGGCAAATGCCTCGACGCTGGTGTTGCCGGCCTCGAAGGCCCGCAGCAGGGCTTCGTCGCGGGCGGCACGGGCTGCCGACTCGGCCAGGGCTTCGTCCAGCAGTGCGCCGGCGGATTCGTCGCGTGTGCGCACCTTTTCGGCATAGGCATCACGGGTCAGGCCGGAAGCCTCGAACGCCCGCACGATGCGCTGGCGCCATTCGTCGCGCAGCGCCTGCCTGCCGGCTTCCGGCGTGCGGTTGCCACGACGGCGCCAGAGTTCCATGAGGGCCTGGTACACGTGTTCGACCGCCAGGTCTTCGACCGGCTGGCCGGCCAGGTCATGGCGCGGACGGGCGGCCGCGACGCTCTGCAGGTACTTGGTGGAACGGGTGTGCTGGCCCAGCGCTTCCTTGAGGTCTGCGGGCGTGAAGGCGTCCGGATGGGCGTCGCGCAGGTCCTGGAAGATGCCGCGCTTGAGCGGCAGGAATTCGGCACCGAAGTGTTTGGGGTACAGCGCGGCCAGCTGTTCCAGTGCGGGATGCACCGGGCGGGCGGCCGGTCGGTTGTTGCCGTTTGCAGCACCACCGGCGGCAGCAGGCCGGCCGCCGGCTTGCGACTTGCCGCCGCGGCCGCGCCGCGAAGGCCGCTTGCCGGCGCTGGCCGTGTCGGATGCCACTGCGGGTGCAGCGGGCGCAACGTCTGCGGGGGTGTCCGGCACGGGGTTGGCCGGGATGTTGTCGGAGTCGTTCACGGGGTCGGTCAGGTCGGGGGCGAACCCGCAATCATGCCAGCCCCCGACGGGTGCGCGGTTTTAGGCGGTCTCGGGCACTGGTAACAACGCAGCGTCAAGTACTTCGATCCAATGCCGGACCGGGATTTTGCTTCCGCTTTGCAAGTGGGTGATGCAGCCGATGTTGGACGAAAGAATCGCCTTGGGCTGCAGCCGCCCCAGGTGGTGCAGCTTGCGGTCGCGCAGCGGTTTGGCCAGCTCGGGCTGCAACACCGAATAGGTGCCGGCCGAGCCGCAGCACAGGTGCGATTCTTCCGGCGCCAGCTGCAGGTCGAAACCCAGCGCACGCAGCGAGGCTTCGACACCGCCACGCAGCTTCTGGCCATGTTGCAGGGTGCACGGCGGGTGATAGGCCAGCACATCGTCGGACGTCGGCGGGCGGATGCGCTCGCGCAGCGTGGGCAGCAACGCGGGCAGCAACTCGCCGAGGTCGCGCGCCGCGGCGGAAACCCGGGCCGCCTTTTCGGCATAGGCCGGATCGTAGCGGAGCAGGTGGCCGTAATCCTTGATGGTGACACCGCAGCCGGATGCATTGACCACCACGGCTTCGGCCTCGCCGCTGTCAAGCAGCGGCCACCAGGCGTCGATGGTGGCGCGCATCTGGTCCAGGCCGCCCTGCTGGTCGTTGAGGTGGAACTTGACCGCGCCGCAGCAGCGTGCCGGCTGCGCCGTCAGCAGTTCGATGCCGCAGGCGTCCAGCACCCGGGCGGTCGCGGCGTTGATGTTGGGCGCCATCGCCGGCTGCACACAACCGGCCAGCAGCAACATGCGCCGGGCATGCCGGCGTTTCGGCCAGGTGCCCGCGGCTTGCGGCGCCGGCACCTTGGCCTTGAGGGTTTCCGGCAGCAGGCCGCGCACCGACTGGCCCAGCTTCATGGCGGGGGCGAACAGCGGCGAGGTCAGGCCTTCCTTCAAGGTCCAGCGCAGCGCGCGTTCGCCGGCGCTGCGCGGCACCTTTTCCTCGACGATGCGCCGGCCGATGTCCACCAGATGGCCGTACTGCACACCGCTCGGACAGGTGGTTTCGCAATTACGGCAGGTCAGGCAGCGGTCCAGGTGCGTGCGGGTCTTCTCGGTCGGCGCCTGGCCCTCCAGCACTTGTTTGATGAGGTAGATGCGGCCGCGTGGCCCGTCGAGTTCATCGCCCAGCAGCTGGTAGGTCGGGCAGGTGGCGGTGCAGAAGCCGCAATGCACGCATTTGCGCAGGATGGCTTCGGCTTCCAGGCCGTCTGCGGTGCCGCGGAATTCGGGGGCGAGGTTGGTCTGCATGTGGCTCTTTTTTTCAGGACACCGGCTGCAGCCGGCCACGGTTGAAGATGCCCGCCGGGTCGAACTGCTGCTGCAGCGCGGCGTGGATGCGGGCCAGCGACGCCGTCAGCGGAGCAAACCGTCCGGCAGCATCGGCCCGGGCAGCGCGGAACAACGTGGCGTGTCCACCGACCGCCAGGGCCGAGGCACACAGCCTGCGCGCGGCCGCCACATCGCCCGCCGCCAGCCGATACCAGCGCTGACCGCCCATCCATTCGACCAGCGGACCGACCGCGGCGGGCAGGTCGCCGCACAGCACCGGCGCGGTCTGCGGCACCGACAGCCGCCACAGGTCCTGGCCGGCGTCGCGGTCGGCGAACCACGGCAGGCGCTGGTCACGGCAGGCCGCCCAGTCGCGGTCGGCCTGGTCGGGGGCGATACGTTCACCGCCCAGCCTGACGCATGCCGACTGCACTGCCGCGACGGCGCCGCGCAGCCGCAGGTAGAGCAAACCCGACCCGGCGTCCGCCGGGTCTTCCTGCACCCAGCAACTGGCGTTCAGGGGCAGTGGCTGGCCGCCCCAGCCGTGCAGCAGTTCGAGTGCGGTGTCCTGGTCGCAGGCAAATTTCAGCGTGGCTTCGGCCGGCGGCATCGGCAGCACCTTCAGGCTCACCCTGGTGATGACGCCCAGCGTGCCGAGCGAGCCCGCCAGCAGGCGCGATACGTCGTAGCCGGCCACGTTCTTCATGACCTGGCCGCCGAAGTCGAGCACCTCGGCCCGGCCGTTGAGCAGTTGCGCGCCCAGTACGTAGTCGCGCACCGCACCCGCACTCGCCCGCCCGGGCCCGCTCAGGCCGGCGGCAACCATGCCACCCAACGTGCTGCCGGAGCCGAAATGCGGGGGTTCGAAAGGCAGGCACTGGCCATGTTCGTGCAGTGCGGCTTCCAGTTCGACCAGTGGCGTGCCGGCCCAGGCGGTGACCACGAGTTCGCTGGGTTCGTAGTCGACGATGCCGGCCAGCGGCCGCGTGTCGAGTGGCTCGCCCCGCACCGGATTGCCATAGAAAAGCTTGCTGCCGCCGCCCTGGATATGCAGGTGCGTGGCGTCTGCCGCAGCGGCGCGAACACGGTCGGCGAGGTGGTTCAGGGCGGGTGGGGTCGGCCTATGCATCACCGGATGTTACGGTTGCCCCACTGCGCAACGGCCTGAAATTTATACGGGGACAACCCTCAAATTATTTGAGCGCCGCGATTCAGCCCGCCGGCCCCGGATCGAAGAAATTGACCGGCAGGCCGGGCACCTCGACCCGCGCCTGCAGCACCCGTCCGGCCCATGGGGTGCGGCGCAGTTCGATCTCTGGCCGTTTCTCGCGTCCGGTGGTGACGAACAGGGTGCGCAGGTCGTCGCCGCCGAAACACGGCATGGTGGGACAGGCCGCCGGCACCGGCAGGCTTTCTTCGTGCCGGCCGTCCGCGTCGATCCGCAGCAGGCGGCCGCCTTCGAACATCGCGCAGTGGTAACGACCGGCGCTGTCCATGGCGGCACCATCGGGACGGCCGCCGTAGTCGAAGTTTCCGGCGGTCTCCGCCGTCCAGCCTTCTGGTTTCGCCGGAAACTGCCGGAACACCCGGTGATGGCGCAGCACGCCGGGCGCCGCGTCGAACTGCCACTGGTGGATGCGGTGGCGCGGTGTGTCGGACCAGAACGCCTTGCTTTCGTCGGGCGTCCACAGCATGCCATTGGCGGTGGTGGCGTTGTGAGCCTTCATCAGGGCTTCGGGTTTGCCGCTGCGCATGTCCAGGCACCACAACTCGGCCGCGCGCCTGACCTTGGGTTCGTACAGGGTGCCGGCCCAGAGACGGCCCTCGTTGTCGCACTTGCCATCGTTGAATCGCGTGGTGGCGGGGTCGTGCGGGAAACGCATCAGCAGCTCGAGCGGGCCGCCCCAGGCGCGGGCGCGGTAGACACCGTCGCGCAGCGCTGCCACCAGGCCGCCACCCCGTACCGGTGCAATGCAGCCGGGCTCGGAAGGCATGTCCCAGGCCTCGCGCCGGCCGCCGCCGGGCTCGCCGCGCAGGATCTTGCGGCCGGGGATGTCCACCCAGTAGAGCAGTCGCTCCAGCGGATGCCAGAAGGGGGATTCGCCCAGGATGTCGGGCGTGTCGAAGGCGGGGGTCCAGTCCAGGTTCATGCCCTCACCTTACCCAGCTTTGAAGCCCGCAGCTGTTTCGGCCCGCACAAAAAAAAGGGCCCGCATCGCTGCGGGCCCAACATCCAAAGGAGACTCTCGCTACAAAGCAAGTTCGCAGCCACGGGCACGATGCAAGGAGCGTGCCCGGGTCTCGGCGGGTGTCTTAGTGATAGGCGGTTTCGCCGTGTGTCGTGATGTCCAGGCCTTCGCGCTCGGCTTCTTCGCTGACGCGCAGGCCGATGGTCATGTCGACCAGCTTGTAGGCGATGAACGAAACCACACCGGACCACACCAGGGTCAGGATCACGCCCTTCAACTGGATCCACACTTGCGAAGCGATGGAGTAGTCGGCGGCGGTGATGACGGTGGCGGTGGTCCAGTCGGCGACGAAGCCGGGGCCACCCAGGCTCGGGGCGTTGAAGACGCCGGTCAGGATGGCGCCCAGGATGCCGCAGACGCCGTGCACGCCGAAGACGTCCAGGGTGTCGTCGGCGCCCAGCAGGCGCTTCAGGCCGGTCACGCCCCACAGGCCTGCAAAGCCGGAGATCAGGCCGATGACCAGGCCGCCGCCGATACCGACGTTGCCGGCAGCGGGGGTGATGGCCACCAGGCCGGCGACGGCGCCGGAAGCGGCACCCAGCATCGAGGCCTTGCCGCGCAGCATGGCTTCACCCAGGCACCAGGTCAGCACCGCACCGGCGGTCGCCAGCATGGTGTTGGCGAAGGCCAGGGCAGAGGTGCCGTTGGCTTCCAGGGCGGAACCGGCGTTGAAGCCGAACCAGCCCACCCACAGCAGCGAGGCACCGACCATCGTCAGCGTCAGGCTGTGAGGGGTCAGGGCTTCCTTGCCGAAACCGATGCGTTTGCCGACGCAGAAGGCGCCGACCAGGCCGGCGACAGCCGCGTTGATGTGCACCACGGTACCGCCGGCGAAGTCCAGCGCGCCCCACTGCCACAGCAGGCCGGCCTTGGCGTTCATCGCGTCGACCACGTCCTTGCCGGTGTAGGCGTCAGGACCCATCCAGAACCAGACCATGTGGGCCATCGGGATGTAGCTGAAGGTGAACCACAGGACCATGAAGGCCAGCACGGCGGAGAACTTCATGCGTTCGGCGAACGAACCGACGATCAGTGCGCAGGTGATGCCGGCGAACGTGGCCTGGAAGCAGGCGAACACGATTTCCGGAATGACCACGCCCTTGCTGAAGGTCGCGCCGTTGGCGAAGGTGCCCGCGACGTTGTCCCAGATGCCCTTCATGAAGAAACGATCGAAACCGCCGACGAACGAGTTGCCTTCGGTGAACGCCAGGCTGTAGCCGTAGATGAACCACAGCACGACGATCAGCGAGAAGGTGACCATGACCTGCATCAGCACCGACAGCATGTTCTTGCTGCGGACCAGGCCGCCGTAGAACAGTGCCAGGCCGGGGACGGCCATCATCAGCACCAGCAGCGTGGAGACCATCATCCAGGCGGTATCGCCCTTGTTGGGCACGGGTGCGGGGCCGGCGGCCGGAACCACTTCGGCAGCGGGCGCTGCACCGGCGGCGGGAGCGGCAGCAGCCATCGCGGGCGCTGCGGCAGCAGGTGCCGCAGGCGCGGTGGCGGCAGGGGCCGAATCGGCGGCCGCAGCGGAAGTCGACGTAGTGGCGGCAGCGCCTTCACCGGTCGGGGTGGCGGGCGTCTGGGCGATGGCGAACGAAGCGCCAGCGATCAGGCTTGCGCCGAGTACGAGGGAAGCAAGGATCTTTTTCATTTCGATGTTTCTTTCGTCCTGCGGATCACAGAGCCTCGCGGCCGGTTTCACCGGTGCGAATGCGGACGACCTGCTCCAGGTCGTACACAAAAATCTTGCCGTCACCGATCTTGCCGGTGCGGGCGGCGCCTTCGACGGCCTCGATCACACGCTCGACGAGGTCGTCGGCCACGGCGGCTTCGATCTTGACCTTGGGCAGGAAATCGACGACGTATTCAGCGCCGCGATACAGCTCGGTATGGCCTTTCTGGCGGCCGAAGCCCTTGACTTCGGTCACGGTGATGCCCTGGACTCCGATCGTCGACAGGGCTTCACGCACCTCGTCGAGCTTGAAGGGCTTGATGATCGCTGTCACCAATTTCATATTGACTTTCCTCCGATTTATTTGGAACCGGCAGGCATCATGCCCGCCGGACTGTCCTTACATCGCCTTGGTCAGGCCGACGATCAGGCGCGCCTTGTTGACGTCGCCGAAATAGTTCTTCTTGGTGGCACCCACGATGCCGGCCGTCAGCGAGACGCCGCCGCCGAAATCGTAAGCGCCGCCGACGCTGTAGTCGACATAGTTCGGAGCAGCGATATCGCTGGCGAAGTTGGTGTAGCCCAGGGCGACCTTCAGGGTGGTGGCGGGAGCGACTTCCTGGGCGAAGGCCAGGTTCAGGTAACCGGTGTTGCGGCCCTTCAGGTTGCTGGTGCGGGCACCGGCATAGTTGAAGTAGTCGTCGGACACGGTGTGCGAATACTTCAGCACCAGCGGGCCCCAGCCGGCCGAGCCGTAGAGCTCGACGGTCTTGGAAGCGGCGTAGCCCGGATAGATGTAAGCCAGGGCACCGAAGTCCAGGGCGAAGTCGCCGGCAGTCATCTTGTAGCCGCCGTAGAAGTCGCTTTCGATGCTGTTGTTCGGAGCAGCCGCGCCGAAGTCGACAGACGAGTTCCAGTTGCCCAGGTAGAAGCCGGTGTCGCCGAACGCATAGTCGAAGCCGCCTTGCAGTGCGGGTTTCAGAGCCTTGTTGGGACGCGACGAATCCTGGTCCTGGCCACGGAACTTGTAGTTCGAAATCGCCGTCACATTGGCGGTCAACTGGGCGCTGGCGGCCAGTGGCAGTGCGGCGGCGGTAACGGCTGCAAGCGCGAACAGGGCTTTCTTCATATCTGTCTTCTCCGGGGGGTGAAAATTGGGGGGTGTGTGACAAATTGCCACCGAGCAATTTGCACGATCCATGCCAAGTAGCCCCGAAGTGGACAGGGATGCCCCCAGGACCGTACATAAGCCCATGTCAACCGTGCATCTTGTACTTATTTGTGAACAAGACCGCGCCATCCCGGGGCATTGCACCCCCTGCCGCCCCTTTTGAGGGCTGAGTGAATATTCACCCACATATCCGTTATGCCCTAGATTCCGGGTTTCCCCTTTTCTTCATAAGGAAACCCAATGTCGATTGCGATCGTGCAAAGCCGGGCGTTGCAAGGATTGGAGGCGCTCGCCGTCACGGTCGAGGTCCACCTGGCCAACGGATTGCCCAGCTTCACCCTGGTCGGCCTGGCCGATGTGGAGGTGAAAGAGGCGCGTGAACGGGTTCGGTCGGCCCTGGCCAACGCCGGCCTGGAATTTCCCCACAACAAACGCATCACGGTGAACCTGGCGCCGGCCGACCTGCCCAAGGACTCCGGCCGCTTCGACCTGCCCATCGCGCTGGGCATCCTGGCGGCCAGCGGGCAGATCGAGGCGAGCCTGCTGGCGGGTTGGGAATTCGCCGGCGAACTTTCGCTTTCGGGCGAGTTGCGACCGGTGCGCGGAGCCCTGGCCATGGCGCTGGCCCTGCGGCGCGAATCACCTTCGGTTCGGCTGGCCCTGCCCACCGCCAGCGCCAGCGAAGCTGCCCTGGTGCCGGGTCGCGAGATCTTCGGTGCCCGCCACCTGCTGGACGTGGTGCGGCAGTTCTTGCCACCGGCGGTGGCCGAGCAGGCGCCGGAAGTGGACGGATGGTGCCGACCCGCGCCACTCGACCTCGCCGCACAACCCACCTACCTCGACCTGCGCGACGTCAAGGGCCAGGCATCCGCCAAACGCGCGCTGGAGATTGCCGCGGCCGGGGGCCACAGCCTGTTGATGGTCGGCCCGCCGGGCTCCGGCAAGTCGATGCTGGCCCAGCGTTTTGCCGGACTGCTGCCGCCGATGTCGCTGGACGAGGCACTGGAAAGCGCCGCCGTGGCCAGCCTGTCCGGCCGCTTCGACCTGGCGAACTGGGGCGTTCGTCCGACCCGCGGGCCGCACCACACCGCCAGCGCTGTCGCCCTGGTCGGTGGCGGTTCGCCGATCCGGCCCGGCGAGATTTCGCTGGCCCACCACGGCGTGCTGTTTCTGGACGAATTGCCCGAGTTCGCCAGGTCGGCGCTCGAGGCCCTGCGCGAACCGCTGGAAAACGGGCGCATCAGCATCTCGCGCGCCGCCCGCCGGGCCGAATTTCCGGCGCATTTCCAGCTGATCGCCGCGATGAACCCCACCCCCTGCGGCGGCCTGGGCACACGCGAACACCCCTACCGTTCCAGCCACGAGCAGATCGTGCGTTACCAGGCCCGCATTTCCGGACCGCTGCTGGACCGCATCGACCTGCAGATCGAGGTGCCGGCGCTGCAGCCGTCCGACCTGCTGAAGGCACCGCCCGGCGAGGACACCGCCGCCATCCGCGCCAGGGCTCATGCCGGCCGGCAAAAGGCGATGGACCGGCAGGGCGCCTCGAACCACGCGATGCGCACCGCCGACCTCGAAATCCATGCCGCGCTGGACGACCGGACCATGGCTTTCCTGCAGAAGACTGCCGTGAAGCTGGGCTGGTCGGCGCGCAGCACCCACCGCGTATTGCGAGTGGCACGGACCATCGCCGACCTGGCCTGCGTGGACGCGGTGCAGGTCGCGCATGTGGCAGAAGCCGCGCAGTACCGGCGGGCGCTGCGGGCGGCCGAGGGCTGACCGTCGACGTAACGCCTTCCGACCACGACATCCTCCGTATTTGCAGTCTTTCAGCGATGTCGATTGAAACTGTTCAACGTCGTCCTGTCATGACCTGCGACGTTTCCAGCGGCGGCTTTTTGCGCCTTTTGCGCCTTTTGCGCTTTGTACCAGCGCCACGCCATCAGGGCCAACGGGGCAAGTTTGATCAGTTTGAACATGATTTTTCCGGTAGCGTGGTTAAAACAGATGATCTGAATGCAGGAATATCGTCGATGGATTAAGAAGCGCGCCGGATGGTTGCCTGAATCGGGTCAGGCGTATTGGACGGCTGCGCGCCTTCATGGCTCACCTGGATATGCATATGGGTCATGAACATGGAGCCGTAAACGGTCGAGAAAGCCGTGTTCTTGGCATCCGAACCGGTCGCCACCCGGACGATATTCTCCGGAAGCGCCAATTGGGTCGGGTCGAACATCAGCCATCTGTCCCCCAGCCAGACTTCCACCACTGCGTGAAAATCCTGCGGCGGTTCTTCAAAATGGCAATAACCACCCACCAGGCGGGCCGGCATATTCAATGCCCGGCAAAAGGTGATCAGCAGGTGAGCAAAATCTCGGCATACGCCTGCACGCTGCTGGTAAGCATCGAGTGCGGACGTCGTCGGGTTGCTTGCGCCGATCCGGTAATCGATGTTGTCCCTGATCCACTGGCAGATGTATTCGACCCGCTGGCGGCCTTTCCAGATATGCCCGAAAAGTCTTTGCGCCTCCTGGCTCATGCTGTCGGAGGGACAGAACCGGCTCGGCATCAGGTAGTGAAGCGCGTGGTCGGGAATATTCAAAATTTCCGCCTCGTGATCATTGCCTCCGGCCAGCCCACGATTGATCTGAACGGTGGCGTCGTAGCGCAGGGAAAACACACCGGGCATGACGTTGCATCTGAAAATGCGATTACCGGTGGCTGAATCGAATGAATCCTGCAACGCGACATTGGGCGTGAGTATCAACTGTTCGTCCAGTACATCCTGTTCAGGACTTTTGGCGGCATGAACATTGAATATGAAGTGGCACGGGCTATAGACTTCGTATTCGAAGTCGCAGCGCAGGCGAGTCGGGGATTTCATCGGCTTGGATTGCATGAGTGTTGTTCGGCGCGGAAACAAACACTGTCTCGGCAGCACCCATGGTCTCGTTTGACGCACCGGCCCGTTGTCAGCCAAAAGCGGCTCGATCGGTAGGGCGTTGGTCGCGTGGACGCCAGAAAAAATACCGGCCATGTCTTTTGACATTCACGCCGCCCTGTTTCAGCCCAGGCCCGGCGGCATCCAGTCTTCGGCGGAGTCGAAGCAGGCGGATGTGGTCGTGCAGGTCGGCCTCGCCACCTCGGCCCCGCCATACCCGTTGGACACACCCACACCGGCGATGGCCAGCGAGCAGACATGCCGCAGCAATGCACTGAGCTGGTCGATTTCCTGAAAGCTGAACGTCGTGTTTTGCATATCCGGTCGCCTCTTCTTTTCTCGATTGGAAAAGAGAACGCCGAACAGGTTGGCGTACCGTGGTTTTGAAGCGTTCCGGCAGGGCGTGAGCCCTCCCGTCCGAGCCGCCCCAAGCGGAACGAACGAACAACCGCAGCACCAAAGCACCGCGGATCTTCAAAACCGCGGGACGCCAATCCCGGTCACGCTTTTCTTGCGCGACGGCGGAAAATAGAACAACTTGCCCGCAATGCCAAAGCCGCAGGGGCGAACTCAGACGTCCGAATGCCGGATCACCCGCCCGCCGAAAACACCCGTCGCCGCACCGTCGTTCCAGGCGACGGCACCGTTCACCAGCACCGCGTCGATGCCCAGCGCCTGGCGCATCGGGTCGGCCCAGGTCGCCTGGTCGATGACGGTGCCGGCATCGAACACGGTGATGTCGGCAAAACATCCCGGCAACACCTTGCCCCGGCCCGGCAGCCGGAAATGGTCCGCCGTCAGCCCGGTCATCTTGTGCACCGCCTGCTCCAGGGTGAACAGGCCCACCTCCCGGCAGTAATGGCCCAGCACGCGTGGGAAGGTGCCCCACAGGCGCGGATGCGGCGCGGTGTCGTGCGGCAGTCCGTCCGAGCCGATCATGGTCGGGCCGAAAGCCAGGATGCGCTGCACGTCGGCCTCGTCCATCAGGAAGTAGATGGCGCCGGCGGGTTGCAGCCGGTCCGCCGCGTCTTCCGGCGACAGGCCCATCTTTTCGGCGATGACGTCCAGGTCCAGGCCGGCATATTCCGGAAACGGCACCGACTGGGTGACGATGACCCGGCTCGACACCGCCAGCCGGTCCTTGCGCAGCAAGGTGGAACCGGCGGTGTAGGGATAGGCGTCCAGGCCGACCGGTTGTTTCGCCCGTTCCATGGCTTGCGCGATGTGCACCAGCGTCTGCAGCGACCGGCCGTGGTTGTGCCTGCCGATGAGTTTGTGATGCGACAGCACCACCGGCGCGTCGCCCGCGGCGCCGACTTCGAAGGCCTCGTCCATGGCTTCGAAGATGCGGTCGCTCTCGTCGCGCATGTGGGTCGCATACACACCGCCGTAGCCCCGCATCGCCTCGATGACTCCGACCAGCTCCGCGGTGCTGGCGGGCATGGCTGCGGGGTAGGCCGCGCCGGTCGAGATGCCGATGGCGCCCGCTTCCATCGCCTCGCGCAGCAGGCCGCGCATGGAGTCGATTTCGGCTTCGTTCGCGGTGCGGTCGATGTTTTCCATGGCCGCCACGCGCAAGGTGGTGTGGCCCACCAGGCAGGCGGCGTTGACGGCCGATGGATGGCTTTCCAGGTCGGCCAGATATTCGGAGAAGGTGGCGAACCGGAAGGCCGCCGCATCGTTGCCCAGCAGGTTGAGCGGCGGCGGAACCGGCTGACCGGCGGCAGGTCGCCACGGCGCCAGGCTGATGCCGCAGTTGCCGGTGACGACCGTCGTCACGCCCTGGCTCAGCTTGGCCGGCATCTGCGGCTGCTGGCGCAGGTAGCGGTCGTCGTGGGTATGCGAGTCGATGAAACCCGGCGCGACGATGCGGCCGGTGGCGTCGATGACCGTCGCGGCGGTGTCCGCGCGCAGGTCGCCGACAGCCGCGATGCGGTCGCCGGCGATGCCGACATCGGCCTGGAAACGCGGCGCACCGGTGCCGTCCACGACAGTGCCGGAGGTGATCAGAACGTCGAAATGCGCCATCTTCTGGGGGAGGTCAATCAATAGCAGCGCCGGATTTCTTGATGACGTCCGCCCACATCGGGCGTTCCTTGTGCGCCAGGTCGAACAGCGCGTTGCGCGGACCGGTGGTCACCTCGAAGGCCTGGTTGGCCAGGCGGCTTTTCATCTGCGGGTCGTTCAGCGCCTTGTTGATCGCCTTGTTCAGGAAGTCCAGCACTTGCGGGTCGACGCCGGCCGGCGCCACATAGCCGGTCCAGGCGACGGCGTTGTAGCCCTTCAGGCCGGCTTCGGCCATGGTCGGCAGGTTGGGCAGGGTCGGGTCGCGTTTGCCGCCGGTGACACCCAGGGCGACGACCTTGCCGCTGCTGATGTACGGCGCGATGGTGGTGATGTTCTCGAACAGCACGTCGATCTCGCCGCGGATCAGCGCCAGGTCTGCTTCCAGCCCGCCCTTGTAGGGGATGTGGGTCATGAAGACGCCGGCCATCGACTTGAACATCTCGGCGCTCAGGTGGCCGGTGGTGCCGTTGCCGCCGGAGCCGACGCTGAGGGCGCCGGGTTTCTTCCTGGCCAGCGCGATGAGTTCGGGCACGGTCTTCACACCCAGCTCGGGGCGCACCACCAGCACGTTCTGCACGTAGCCGGCCAGGGCGACGGGGGCCAGTTGCTTGTCGGCGTCGTAGGGCAGTTTTTTATACAGGCCCTGGTTGATGGCCAGCGTGGCGACGTTGGCGTAGGCGATGGTGTAGCCGTCGGCCGGCGAATTGATCAGCGCCTGCGTGCCGATGATGCCGGAGGCACCCACACGGTTGAGCACCACCACCGACTGGCCGATGTCGCGGCCCATCTGGTCGGCCACCATGCGCGACAGGATGTCGGGTGTGGTGCCGGCGTTGAAGGGCACGATGATGGTGATCGGGCGGTCGGGGTAGGCGGCCGATGCGCCGGTGGCCAGCAGCAGCGCGGCGGCGGGCAGGGCGACGCAGCGCGCCAGCCGGCCCATCAGGGATTTGAGGATGGACATGGTGGGACTCTCGGAATGAAAAGAAGGAATCGGAAAATTCGGTTTCAGGCGGCCGCCAGCAGGTCCTGAAGCAAGGGCAGGTCAATGTTTCCGCCGGACAGCACGACCACTGCATCGCGGCCCTGCAGGTCCAGTTTTCCGGCCAGCAGCGCGGCCAGCGCGACGGCACCGCCCGGCTCGACCAGCAGGTGCAGTTCTTCCAGCGCGAAACGCACTGCGGTTCGCACTTCTGCATCGGTCACCGCGGTGGCGCCGGCCAGGAACCGGCTGTTGATCGCATAGGGCAGTTCGGCCGGGATGGCTGCCATCAGCGCGTCGCACAGGGTGACGGCGCCGGGCGCGTTGGGCACCCGTTCGCCGGCTTCTAGCGAACGCACCGTATCGTCGAAACCGGCCGGCTCCACCGCCACCAGGCGGGTGTCGGGGCTGAGCCGGTCGATCACCAGTCCGCAGCCGGCCATCAGGCCGCCTCCGCCGCAGGGCGCGGCGAACAGGCCCAGGTTCTGGCGGGCTTCGACCGGCAGGTCCTGCAAGGCTTCGAGCGCCACGGTGCCCTGGCCGGCCAGCACGTCCGGATGGTCGCCGGGCGGCACCAGCGTGCCGCCGGTCTCGGCCAGCAACTGCATCCCGATGTCTTCGCGGCTCTGGGTGCGGCGGTCGTAATGCACCACCCTCGCGCCCTGTGCCGTGGCCTTGGCGACCTTGTTGGCCGGCGCATCGGCCGGCATCACCACGGTGGCCGACATGCCCAGTTGCTGCGCGGCAGTGGCGATGGCCTGGCCATGGTTGCCGGTCGAATAGGCCACCACGCCCCGGGCGCGCTGGTCGGCCGGCATGGCCAGCATGGCGTTGAAGGCGCCGCGCGCCTTGAATGAGCCGGTGACCTGCAGGTTCTCGAGCTTGAGCCAGACCGGCGCGCCGGCCAGCGAGTCGAGTGCGGCCGAGCGCAGCAGCGGCGTGCGACGCACACGGGCGGCAATGCGGTTGGCGGCGGCTTCGACGTCTGCGAAGGTCGGGACACGCATATCGCCCAGCATCTCGTGCCGGATGCTTTCCGCGGGACGGGGACGGGGACGGTTGATGCTCGTCATGGCGTTCAGCGTCCGGTCCACACGGCGGGCTCGACGCTGCCGGTCTGCGCGGTGATGCGGCCGTAGGCTTCGACCCGGCGATGGGCGGCGAAATTGAAGATGGTGGTGCGGCCCAGCCGGCACATGTCGAGGTCGCAGTCGGCCACGGCCAGGCAGTCGTCCCAGGTGGTGGTGCGGGCCATGACCTCGCCCTGCGGGTTGACGATGACCGAATGCCCTTGCAATTCGTGGCCGTCTTCGGCGCCGGCCTTGGCGACCGCCACCGCGAAGGTGGCGTTCTGGTAGCAACCGGCCTGGATCGACAGTTCGGAATGGAAGACCCGCAGGTGGTGCGCCTCGAAACCCTTGTTCTCCATGTTCAGGCTGGGCGTGTTGTAGCCGAGCATGACCAGCTCGACCTGCTGCAGGCCCATCTCGCGCCACGACTCCGGCCAGCGGCGGTCGTTGCACAACATCATTCCCAGGTTGACCGGGGTGTCGCCGACCGGCGCCCGCACCACCGGGAAGCCCAGGTTGCCGATTTCGAAATAGCGTTTTTCCAGGTGCTGCACCCGACGGGTCGGCGAATATTCGACATGGCCCGGCATGTGCACCTTGCGGTACTTGAAGATGATTTCGCCGCTGGGTGCGATCACCACCGAACTGTTGAAGCGGCGCTTGCGCACCGCGCCGGTCTCGTCGGCCTCGAAGGAAATTTC
Organism: Xylophilus sp. PBN-3R; assembly: GCF_057747805.1. Taxonomy (NCBI): domain Bacteria; kingdom Pseudomonadati; phylum Pseudomonadota; class Betaproteobacteria; order Burkholderiales; genus Xylophilus; species Xylophilus sp. PBN-3R. The sequence continues at coordinate 4,724,687 of NZ_CM173225.1, read as the reverse complement.
GGCATAGCCCAGGTACACCGTCAGCCCCAGCTTGCGGATGGCGTCGAACAGGGGTTGCGTGGCGGCGGAGGGCAGCTCGGTTTCGTACCAGTGGTCGATCTCGTCCAGATCCTCGTGGTACCAGCGCGGGAAGAACGTGGTCAGCGCCAGTTCGGGGAACACCACCACCTGCGCGCCGCGCTGGTGAGCACGTTCGAGCAGGCGAACCAGGCGCGCGACCGCGACGTCGCGGCCTTCGTCCTTTTGCAGGGGGCCCATCTGGGCGGCGGCCACGGTGATCAGCTTGGACATGGGATTTCGGTCTCTTCGGTTGAACGTCGGACCGAATGATGAAAGCGGCAGGCGTGCTTCCAAAGCCCCTTGACTGCGCGGTGCCCGACGGCGGCCCGGCATCGCAAGAACGTCGCAAGTCCTTGAAATGAAAAGGAAACTGCGCGCACACATCATCCCAGGGTTAACCCGATCCATAGCCTTCGGTTATGGACACTCCCCAAATCGTGATGAGCCAGGGCACGGTTTGGCGTCGAAACCGCCTGGCCGGCGCGGCGACTCGCCAGGCTCAGGCCGCCAGGCGGGCCGTCGGCATGGCCTCGGGCAGCAGCTCTTCCTTGTCAAGCAGGTGTTTGAGCGTGGCCAGGAAACCCTTGGCCAGGTTCGACAGCGGGCTGCTGCGCGAATGGATCTGATAGATGTGGTGGCCGAGTTGCGGGCGGATGGGCCGCAGCACCATGGTGTCCGACAGCGACGCCGCATAACCGAAAGACTCGATCAGCGCCACGCCGACCCCCTGGCGGACCAGTGCCAGGGCCTCGGGTGTGGAGCGGATCTCGATGTGCGGCGTCACCTCGCCGTCCGCCAGGAAACGGCTGATGAGCTGGCCGAAAGGCGTCTCGCTGCCGTAGCTGATGAGGGTCTGGTCGCGCAGGTCCGCGGGCGTGACGGCCTCCAGCCGGGCCAGCGGATGGCGGCGCGGTATGGCGCACATGATGTTGCCCTCGCCGATCACCTTGGAGACCAGGTTGGCGCTGGGCGGCGGCGGCATCGACGAAATGCACAGGTCGGCCCGGCCCAGCAGCATGTGCGGCAGCATGGCGTCGAAAGGCAGCGGCCGGTAGTTGATGTGGACTTCCGGATGGCGCGCCCGGAAACGGTCGATGGCGCGCGGCATCAGCCATTCGCTGTAGCTCGGGCTCGAGACGATGCACAGCTTGCCTTCGTTGCCTTCGGCCAGGCTGCGCGCAAGGGTGTTGAAGTGGCCGACGCCGGCGATGATGGATTCGACCTCCGAGAACAGCCGCCGCGCCTCGGGAGTGGGCTGCAGCCGGCCCCGCACCCGTTCGAAGAGCAGGAACTTCAGCCGGCTTTCGGCGGTGGCCAGCACCCGGCTGACCGCCGGTTGCGACACACACAACATGCGCCCGGCCTCACTCAGCGAACCGGTGATCATGATGGCGTGGAACACCTCGATCTGGCGCAGATTGAGGGGTGTGGGCTGGGGGCGCGGGACGATGGACATGGCAGAACCGACCGACGCAAAAACCACGCCATCGCGGTCGAATCCGATGCATTCGTAAAGCCGCGATACATGAAGGCTAAATTCAATCAAACGATTGAATTGGTGATTTAATCGCCCGCCATGCCGCCAGACCACCCACCACCTCCCACCCCCGGCGACACCGGAGCCACCCGGGGTCGCCTGCTCGACTGCGCCCTGCGCCTGTTTTCCGAGCGCGGTTTCGCCCGCACCTCCACCCGCGCGCTGGCCGAAGCAGCCGGCGCCAACCTGGCCGCCATCCGCTATTACTTCGGCGACAAGGCCGGCCTGTACCGCGCCACCTTTCGCGAGCTGTGCAACAACTGTGGATCGTCGGTCGACTTCGATGAACATCCGTCGCTGGAGAGCTTGCTGCGCACCTATTACGACAGCTTCGTCGAGCCGCTCAAGCAGGGCGACCGCATGCGGCAGGCCATGCGCCTTTACATGCGCGAAATGCTGGAACCCACCGAGCAATGGCAGGCCGAACGCGCGCGCGACGCCCACCAGCACGCCGGCCTGGTCGCCGCGCTGTGCCGCGCACTCGGCCTGAAACAAGCCGACGACGACTTGCACCGGCTGGCCATCGCGATCACCGGCCTGGGCATCCAGCTGATGGTCTCGCGTGAGCTCGCCGAGACCGAGCGGCCCAGCCTTCTGGCGTCCCACGAGGCGCTGGACGCCTGGTCGGCGCGGCTGGTGGTGTTCGCACTGGCGCTGGTCGATGCCGAACGCGCCCGGCGCGGCTCTTCGACATCTGCAGCCCCTCCAGCTTCCTCCCGTCTGCTCCCGTGATGAGTCATTCCATGAACCAGCGTTTCAGATCCGCGCGGCTGCCGGCGACCGCCGCCTTCGTCGCGATGGCCGTCCTGACCGGTTGCGCCACCGCACGGCCGCCCGCCCAGCCGCCGCTCCAGGCGCCTGCCGGCTGGCACGCCACCTTGCCGCACGACGGCAGCCAGGGCGAGATGCGCAACTGGTGGCAGCAGCTGAACGACCCGCTGCTGGTCGAACTCATCGACGCGGCCGAGGTGGCCAGCCCCACGTTGGCCCAGGCCCGCTCGCGCCTGCTGCAGGCACGCAGCACCCGCATCGTCAGCGGCGCGGCGTTGCTGCCGTCGGCCGATCTCAACGCCAGCGTCCAGCGGGGTTTCAATGCTCAGGTGCTGGGCGTCGCCACGCAGGCGCAGGTCGGACCGGCGGTCAGCTGGGACACCGATCTGTTCGGCGCCAACGCTGCCGCCCGCGACGCCGCAGAGGCCCGGCTGCAGGGTGCCCGCGCCTCGTGGCACGACGCCCGGGTGGCGGTGGCGGCCGACGTGGCCAACCAGCTCGACACCCTGCGCAACTGCCAGCGCCTGCTGGCGGTGGCAGCGTCCGACTCGAAGTCGCGCAACGAGACCGCGCGGCTTTCGGACCTGTCGGCGCAGGCCGGTTTCCAGGCGCCGGCCGACGCCGCGCTGGCCCGCGGCAGCGCCGGTGACGGTGACGCCCGCCTGACCCAGCAGCGCGCCAGCTGCGAGGTCAACCTGAAGGCATTGGTCGCCCTGACCGCACTGGACGAGGACACGCTGCGCCAGCGTATCGCGGCCGCCGCCGACATCGCCACGCCGACCGCGCTGTTCATGGTGCCGCCGCTGCCGGCCCGCCTGCTGGAGCAGCGCCCCGACATCCGAGCCGCCGCGCTCGAAGTGGCCGCCGTCAGCGCCGAAGTGGGCGAAGCCGAGGCCGCGCGTTATCCACGGCTCACGCTGCAGGGTTCGGTGTCGCGGGCCCGGCTGTCTTACGGCGGCCGCGACCTGGGCTTCACCAACTGGCAGGTCGGCCCGGTCGCCCTGTCGCTGCCGATCTTCGACGGCGGCCGGCATGTCGCCAACATCGCATCGGTGCAGGCGCGTTACGACGAGGCCGCCGCCCAGCTGAACGCCAAGGCACGACAGGCGGTGCGCGAGGTCGAGGAATCGCTGGTCAACCTGCAGGCCGCCAACGACCGCGTGGCATCGGCCGACACCGCTGCGGAGGGCTACCGCAAGGCGCTGGAAGGCACACAGGCGCGGTACGACGCCGGCCTGGCCAACCTGATCTCGCTGGAAGACGTGCGGCGCACCGCGCTGGCTTCCGAAACCGCCCGCGTCAACCTCCGGCGCGAACGCATGGCCGCCTGGATCTCGTTGTACCGCGCGGTCGGCGGCGGTTGGCGCACCGACGACCCGGCGCCGGGCGACCCCGTGCCGCGGGCCGCCGGCGGGCACTGATCGCGCACCACAAGTCATCGCACCGAGCGTCCCATCATCTTCAGAACTTTCGCCATGCAACGCAAAGCCCTTTTCCTGCGCCCCTCCGTCCTGGCCCTGGCCGTCTGCAGCCTGCTGCTGGTCGGCGGCGTGATCGCCACCCGCAGCGCCCGCGCCGCCGACCCGGCACCGACGGCCCGGCCGGCCCTCACCGTATCGACCGCCTTGCCGCAAAAAAGCTCGCTTACGGTGGCACTGACCGCCAACGGCAGCATCGCCGCCTGGCAGGAGGCGGTGATCGGCTCGCAGGCCGCCGGGCTGCGGCTGACCGACGTCAAGGTGAACGTCGGCGACAACGTGCGCGCCGGCCAGGTGCTGGCCACGTTCGCATCCGAAACCCCGCGCGCCGACGTGGCACAGGCCAGGGCCTCGCTGCTGGAAGCGCAGGCCACCGCGGCCGATGCCGCCGCCAACGCCGAGCGCGCCCGCACGCTCGACCGCAGCGGTGCGCTGAGCACCTCGCAGATCGCCCAGTACATGACGGCCGAACAGACCGCCAAGGCGCGTGTCGAAGCTGCGAAGGCGGTGTTCGACGCGCAGCAGGTGCGCCTCGGTTTTGCCCAGGTGCTGGCGCCCGACAGCGGGGTGATTTCCTCACGCACCGCCACCGTCGGTGCCGTCGTGGGCGCCGGCACCGAGCTGTTCCGCATGGTGCGGCGCGGCCGGCTCGAATGGCGAGCCGAGGTCACTTCGGCCGAACTGGGCCGCATCCGGCCCGGGCTGCCGGTGCGTGTGGTGGCGGCCAGCGGCGCAGAGTTGGACGGGACGGTGCGCATGCTGGCGCCCACCGTCGACCCGCAGACCCGCAACGGCCTGGTGTATGTCGACCTGCCGGCCCAGCCGGGGTATGGAGCGCCCGGCAAACCGGGTGCGCCGGTGTTTCCGGGGATGTTTGCGAAGGGCACGTTCCAGCTCGGGTCGAGTGACGCCCTGACGGTGCCGCAACAGGCGGTCGTGGTGCGCGAGGCCTTCAGTTATGTCTTCGTGCCCGACGCCGAAAGCCGCGTCTCGCAACGCAAGGTGACGACCGGCCGCCGCCTGGGCGACCGCATCGAGATCGTGTCCGGACTGGCGGCCGACCAGGCGGTGGTGGTGCAGGGCGCGGGTTTCCTGAACGACCGTGACGTGGTGCGCGTGGCGAACGGGGCTGCCAAATGAACGTCTCCGCCTGGTCCATCCGGAACCCGATTCCGGCGGTGATGCTGTTCGTCATGCTCACCTTCGGCGGCATCCTGTCCTTCAACGCGATGAAGGTGCAGAACTTCCCCGACATCGACCTGCCCACGGTCAACGTCACCGCGCTGCTGCCCGGCGCGGCGCCCGGCCAGCTGGAAACCGACGTGGCCCGCAAGATCGAGAACTCGATCGCCACGCTGCAGCGGCTCAAGCACATCAACACCACGGTGCAGGACGGCACCGTGACGATCATGGCCCAGTTCGAACTGGAAAAGCCGGTGCAGGAAGCCGTGGACGACGTGCGTTCCGCCGTCGGCCGGGTGCGCGCCGACCTGCCGGCCGACCTGCGCGATCCGATCATCACCAAGGTCGACCTGGCGGGCCAGCCGGTGCTGGCTTACGCCATCAGTTCGGACAAGCTGGACGAGGAAGGCCTGTCCTGGTTCGTCGACGACACGCTGGCGCGCAGGCTGCTGGCGGTGCGCGGCGTGGGCGCGGTCAACCGGGTCGGCGGCGTCAACCGCGAGGTGCGGGTTTCGCTCGATCCGGGCCGGTTGCAATCCCTCGGCGCCACGGCGGCCGAGGTGTCGAAACAGCTGCGCCAGGTGCAGAACGAAAGCGCCGGCGGACGTACCGACCTGGGTTCCGGCGAACAGCCGGTGCGCACCCTGGCCACGGTGCAGAGCGCGGCCGAACTGGCATCGCTGCAACTGGCGCTGTCGGATGGCCGGCGGGTGCGGCTGGACCAGCTGGCCACCGTCACCGACACGGTCGCGGAGCGCCGTGCCAGCGCCTTGCTGAACGGCAAGACGGTGGTGGGTTTCGAGGTTGCGCGCAGCCGCGGATCGAGCGAGGTCGAAGTGGGCGCGGCAGTGCAGAAGGCCTTGGCCGAACTGCAGCAAACCCATCCCGACATCCACCTGACCGAGGCCTTCAACTTCGTGCAGCCGGTAGCCGACGAATACGACGGCTCGATGCACATGCTCTACGAGGGCGCCATCCTGGCGGTGCTGGTGGTGTGGCTGTTTTTGCGTGACTTCCGTGCCACGCTGGTGTCGGCTGTGGCGCTGCCGCTGTCGGTCATCCCGGCCTTCATCGGCATGTACATGCTGGGCTTCTCGGTCAACGTGGTCACGCTGCTGGCGCTGTCGCTGGTGGTCGGCATCCTGGTGGACGACGCCATCGTGGAAGTCGAGAACATCGTGCGCCACCTGCGGATGGGCAAGTCGCCTTATCAGGCGGCCATGGAAGCGGCGGACGAGATCGGCCTGGCCGTCGTCGCCACTACCTTCACGCTGATCGCGGTGTTCCTGCCGACCGCCTTCATGAGCGGCATCGCAGGCAAGTTCTTCAAGCAGTTCGGCTGGACCGCCGCGCTGGCGGTGTTCGCCTCGCTGGTGGTCGCCCGGGTGCTGACGCCGATGATGGCGGCCTACATCCTGAAGCCCATCATCGACGCCGAAAAAGAGCCGCGCTGGCTGGCGGCCTACACCCGCTGGGTTGGCTGGTGCCTGAAGCACCGCTTCGTCACCATGGTGCTGGCGCTGTTGTTCTTCGTCGGTTCCATCGCGCTCATCCCGCTGCTGCCGACCGGTTTCATTCCGCCGGACGACAACTCGCAGACGCAGGTCTATATCGAGCTGCAGCCCGGCAGCACGCTGGCGCAGACCAGCGCCGTGGCCGAGGACGCACGCCAGCGGCTGGGCCGCATCACGCATGTCGGCAGCGTCTACACCACCATCGGAGGCGGCTCGGCCGGCGGCGATGGTTTCGCGGCGCCGGTGGCGGGTGAGGTGCGGCGTGCGACGCTCACCATCCAGCTGGACAAGCGCGGTGAACGCCCCAGGAAACAGGTCATCGAGAACCAGATCCGCGACGCACTGGAAACCCTCCCCGGCGTGCGCCTGAAGGTGGGCCTGGGCGGTGCCAACGACAAGTACGTGCTGGTGCTGGCGGGCGACGACCCGCAGGCCCTGGCCAGTGCCGCGCAGGCAGTGGAGCGCGACCTGCGCACCATTCCCGGCCTGGGCAACATCGCATCCAGCGCCAGCCTGGTCCGGCCCGAGATCGCGGTGCGCCCCGACTTCGCCCGTGCCGCCGACCTGGGCGTGACCAGCGCGGCCATCGCCGAAACGCTGCGGGTGGCCACTGTCGGCGACTACGACGTCGGCCTGCCCAAACTGAACCTGGCGCAACGTCAGGTGCCGATCATGGTGCGACTGGACGAAAGCGCCCGACAGGACCTGGCGGTGCTGGAGCGCCTCTCGGTGCCCGGCAAACGCGGCCCGGTGCTGCTGGGGGACGTGGCCACGCTGGAAGTCTCGGGCGGCCCGGCCGTCATCCAGCGCTACGACCGTGCCCGCAACATCAACTTCGAGATCGAGCTCGGCGGCGTGCAGCTGGGCGATGCGGTCAGGCAGGTGAAGGCCTTGCCGTCGGTGCGCAACCTGCCGCCCGGCGTGCGGGTCACCGAGGTGGGCGATGCGGAGGTGATGGGCGAACTGTTCGCCAGCTTCGGCCTGGCCATGCTGACCGGCGTTCTTTGCATCTACATCGTGCTGGTGCTGCTGTTCAAGGACTTCCTGCATCCGGTGACCATCCTGGCCGCGCTGCCGCTGTCGCTGGGCGGAGCCTTCGTGGCCTTGCTGGCGGCGCACAAGAGCTTCTCGATGCCGTCGCTGATCGGCCTGATCATGCTGATGGGCATCGCCACCAAGAACTCCATCCTGCTGGTCGAATACGCCATCCTGGCGCGACGCGAACACGGCATGACCCGTTGGGAAGCGCTCATCGACGCCTGCCACAAACGTGCCCGGCCGATCATCATGACCACGCTGGCCATGGGCGCCGGCATGCTGCCGATCGCCATCGGCGCCGGCAGCGCCGACTCCAGCTTCCGGTCGCCGATGGCCGTCGCGGTGATCGGCGGGCTGATCACCTCCACCGTGCTGAGCCTGCTGGTGATCCCCGCCGTGTTCACCTATGTGGACGACGTGGGGCTGTGGTTCGGCCGGCGGCTGCGGCGGGGCAAGACCCCACCGGCGGCATGAACACGCGCCCCCGCATGCACTCTGCGGGGGCGGCAGATGCAACAGGTATTTCACCGCGGAAATGTCGCGCTTTTCACATAGATAATCGCCAATTCTTCGGCGATCCGCATGAACCTGATCCCGCTCCGACCTGAATCCATCAAGCTAGGCATTCCACTCCCGTTTTCACTCCGGACGGAGGACGGAACCCTGCTCGCCCGCCGTGGCCTGGTGGTCTCCACCCGCAACCAGCTTGAATTCCTGGTCTCGCGCGCCGGCACGCTGTGCATCGACATCGAGGAATCGCCGGAACACCAGCGCGCCTACATGGGCCAGCTCGACACGCTGATGCGCGAGCAGAAAACCATCGGCGAGATCGCCCAGGCGCACATCAGCCCCAAGGCGGCAGTGGCGGCGGAGGCGCCGCGCGAGGGCCCGCCCGACTGGCTGGAACTGCAGTTGCGCGCCACCCAGCTGCTGCGCAACACCGACCAGCCCGATTTCCTGACCAAGGTGCGGCGGCTGTACGGCGAACTGCTCCATTGCAGCAAGAACCAGCCTGACGCCACCATCTTCGCGTTGATCCATTTCGCCTCGCGCGAGCTCGCCATGTACAGCGCCACCCACGCGATACTGGTCGCTGTGATCTGCTCCATGGCCGCCCGCGACGTGCTGCAGTGGGACGACGCGGTGGTCGAAACCCTGGGTTTGGCCGCCCTGACGATGAACATCGGCATGACCGAACTGCAGGACCAGCTGGCCCAGCAGGCCGGCAGGCCGACCGAGGCGCAGATGGCGCTGATCTCCATCCATTCCAGCCGTTCGGCCGACATGCTCGAAGCGCTGGGCGTGACCGACGCCGTATGGCTCGAAGCCGTGCGGCGCCACCACGAACCGCCGTCGGGCAAGCTGTCCGACATGACACCCGGCGATCGGGTGGCGCGGCTGATCGAACGTGCCGACATCTTCGCTGCCCGGCTGTCACCCCGGGTTTCACGCTGGGCGATGCCTGCGGCCATCGCGATGCGGGCCAGTTATTTCGACGACGAACACCGGGTCGATGAAGCCGGCGCGGCCCTCATCACCGCCATGGGGGTCTATCCGCCGGGGTCCTTCGTGCGCCTGGCTTCCAACGAGGTGGGCCTGGTGCTGCGGCGCGGCCGGACCGGCACCACACCCAGGGTGGCCACGGTGCTGAACCGGCAGGGCATGCCGGTCGGCGAGATGTCGATGCGGGACACCGCCCTGGTCACCCACAAGATCACCGCCAGCCTGCCGTACCGTGAGGTGAAGGTTCAGTTCTCGCTCGAGAAGATGCTCACCCTGATCTGAGCATCCGGGCCGCCGCTTAGAAAAAGCGCCTCGACGAGGCGCTTTTTGCTGCATCCCGCAAGCTCAGGCGGCAGGCTGGGGTGCCGGGTTGGCGGCCGCGACGGAGGCCGCGATTTCCTTGCGGTAGCGGTTCAGTTCCTGCACCGTCTTGAAGCTCTGGTTCAGCAGCAGGCTCAGGTTGTGCAGGATGCGTTCGCCGACCTTGGTTTCCCATACGGCGTCGAACTTGATCTGGCTGTCCAGCCAGTGTTCGAGCCATTCCGGATCGGGCATGCGGCTCTGCACCGTGTCGTTGGGGAACAGCGCCTTGTTCACATGCAGGTTGGTGGGGTGCAGTGCCTGTGCGGTGCGGCGTGCGCTGGCCATCAGGACGCCGACCTTGCTGAAGGCGCTCTTGGCTTCGTCACCGAACTTGGCGATGGCACGCTTCATGTAGCGCAGATAGGCGCCGCCGTGACGGGCTTCGTCCTGGCTGAGCGTCGTGTAGATGTGGCGGATGACCGGCTCGGAATGCCATTCGGCGGCGCGGCGGTACCAGTGATTCAGCCGGATCTCGCCGCAGAAATGCAGCATGAGGGTTTCGAGCGGCGGCGCCGGATCGAAGTCGAAACGCACTTCGTGCAGTTCCTTTTCGGTCGGCACGTATTCGGGCTTGAAGCGGCGCAGGTACTCCATCAGCACCAGCGAATGTTTCTGTTCTTCGAAGAACCAGATCGACATGAAAGCCGAGAAATCACTGTCGTGACGGTTGTCGCGCAGAAACATTTCAGTCGCCGGCAGCGCGGCCCATTCGGTGATCGCATTCATCTTCACCGTCTGCGCCTGCTCGTCGGACAAGAGGGACGCGTCGAACTTATCCCAGGGGATATCGCGGTCCATGTCCCAGCGGACTGATTCGAGTTGTTTGAAAAGTTCGGGATACAGCATGAGAAACCTAGTTGACAGGCGCGGCCCGGATTTTAAACAGCCCCGCAGGACATCCAGCCAAAAACTCCAAGGTATTCAAGGACATACGAAATACCGGGTTTTGCAGCGCCGAAAAAGATCGCTGTCGAATGTCGCACCATCGCGCCTAACATAGTGAACATGAACCCTTTCGACACATTTCCAACTTCCCGTCGCACTGTGTTGCAGGGGCTAGCGCTGATGCCGGCGGCGCTGTTTTTCAAGCCGGTACAAGCCGCCACGACCGGCTGTCCGGCACTGCTGCAGAAAACCTTTCTGCGCCTGCAGGACGAAAAGCCGCAAGAGCTCTGTCAGTACGCAGGCAAAGTGTTGCTGATCGTTAATACCGCCAGCTTTTGCGGCTTCACTCCGCAATACAAGGGCCTGGAAGCGCTGCATGCACGGTACCAGGACCGGGGCCTGGTGGTGCTGGGTTTCCCGTCCAACGACTTTTCCCAGGAGTCCGGCAGCAACAAGGACATCGCCGATTTCTGCGAGAACACCTTCGGCGTGAAATTCCCGATGTTCACCAAGACGGCGGTGCGTGGCTCGGACGCCAACCCGCTGTTCAAGGAACTCGCGGCCCAGACGGGCAAGACACCGCTCTGGAACTTCTACAAGTATCTGGTGGGCCGCGATGGCAGGCCGGTGGCGGCATACGCCAGCACCACTTCGCCGGAAGACAAGGACTTCGTGAAGGCTATCGAGCAGCAGCTCGCGGCGCGCTGAAGCGGTCATGAAGCAGGCCGACGCGCCAGGCTGCATCCAAGCCGCCTCCGGCTGCGTATCGGTTTCATGGGAACCCATGTCTTGATTACAAAAACTTACGCAGTGTTCAAGCGACGCGGGAACCATCGCGATTCGATGCAGCTCACATGTTTTCTGATCGGCATCGTCCGGACACCTTTTTTATTGCTGCGAAGCCTTTCCGGTCTGTGTGACCGGGCTGCAATCCCGAGGCGACTCTTCTCCTCCTCCCTCCCTCCCTCCTTCGTGTCGGGGCGCTTCGCAGCAATCTTGTATTCGCCGAACCGGCCGTTTTCCAGGGAGGAATCGGCATGAAAGTCGCCATCGTCGGTGCCGGCATTTCCGGCATGGCTGCGGCCCACGCGCTGCGTGGTCAAGCCAACCTCACACTGTTCGAAGCTGCAGACTGTTTTGGCGGCCACGCGCACACGGTCGACGTCACCCTGCCCGGGCATGACGGCAATCCGGTCCGGCATGGCGTCGATACCGGGTTTCTGGTCTACAACGAACGCACCTATCCACGCCTGATCGCGCTGTTCCAGGAACTCGGCGTGCTGACCGTGCCTTCGGACATGTCGTTCTCGGTGCAGGTGCCGCGAGCAGGCCGTGCGCCGCTCGAATGGAGCGGTACCAACCTGTCCACCGTCTTCGCCCAGCGCAGCAACCTGCTGCGGCCGGCCTTCTGGTCGATGCTGCGCGACCTGATGCGTTTCAACAGGACCGCCACCCGGCTCGCCCGGTCGGAAGCGGCAACCGACTGCGCCGACATGCAGCAACCGCTGGGCGCCTTCCTTGACCGGCACGGTTTCGGAATGCCCTTCCGTGACTGGTATCTGCTGCCGATGCTGGGCTGCATCTGGAGCTGCCCGACCGACCAGATGCTGCAGTTCCCGACCGCCACGCTGATCCGTTTCTGCCACAACCACGGCCTGCTGCAGGTGATCGACCGGCCGCAGTGGTTCACCGTGGCCGGCGGGTCGCAGCAGTACGTCAGGAAAATCGTGGCGGGTATCGCCGACAAACGCCTGTCCACTCCCGTCCTGCGGATCGACCGCGACGTGGCAGGCGTGATGGTCAGCACCGCCACCGGCACCGAACGTTTCGACAAGGTGGTCATCGCCACCCACAGCGACCAGGCCCTGCGGCTGCTGGCCGCACCGACCGCCGCGGAATCGGCCATGCTGGGCGCCATCCGGTACCAGGCCAACCGCGCACTGCTGCACACCGATGAGTCCGTGCTGCCGCGCCACCGGGCGGCATGGTCGGCCTGGAACTACGAGGCCGCACCGCCCGCCAACGCCGGCGGCCAGTCGCCCCGGGTCTGTCTGCATTACCTGCTGAACCAGTTGCAGCCGCTGCCCTGGCCGCAGCCGGTGGTGGTGTCGCTGAACCCGCTGGCCGATGTCGATCCTTCTAAGGTCCTGGCCGAAAGGCACTGGGAACACCCGGTTTTCGATGCTGCGGCCGTGCGGGCGCAGGCCGACCTGCCTGCATTGCAAGGCCTGCAGCACAGTTATTTCTGCGGAGCCTGGGCGGGCTACGGTTTCCACGAGGACGGCCTCGCCGCCGGCCAGGAAGCCGCACGCCGCCTGCTGGAGGACAGCACCCTGAAGGCCGCTGCTTGAACGCCCCGGCACGCCCGCTGATCGGCACTGGCGAGGTTCGCCACCGTCGCCTGCGCCCGCGTGCCAATGCATTCGTCTATCCCGGCTGTTTCCTGATGCTGCCGATGCGCACCCTGCGCACCGATCCGGCCGCCGCCGGTGCGCTGGCTTTCAACCGGCGCGGCATCTTTTCCTTCCGCGAAACCGACCACGGCGACGGCCGTTCGCCCGAGGGAGGCGGCACCGTGGCCTGGCTGGACGAACTGCTGGCGGCGCATGGCATCGTCGACGCTACCGGCGAGGCCTGGCTGCACTGCTTCCCGCGTGTGTGGGGCCATACCTTCAAGCCGGTCAGCTTCTGGTATTGCCACCGGGCCGACGGCAGCCTGCGCGCCATCGTCGCCGAGGTGCACAACACCTTCGGCGAGCGTCACAACTACCTGCTGGACCACCCGGCCTATGGCGTCGAACTGAGCGCCGACAAGGTGTTCCATGTCTCGCCCTTCTGCCAGGTGCAGGGCCGCTACCGGTTCCGTTTCATGCGCTCCGACGCGCCGGCCCGCACCGTGGTGCGCATCGACTACGACGACGACACCGGCCCGTTGCTGCTGACCAGCATCGGCGGCGAGCTGCAGCCCCTCACCGCTCGCACCGTCCGGCAGGCACTGCTGGCGTTTCCGGTGCTGACCCTGGGCATCGTCTGGCGCATCCACTGGCAGGCCGTGCGCTTGGCGGTCAAACGCACACCTTTCTTTCGCAAGCCGCCACCGCCGACCATGTCCACAACGGCAGGCGGGCGGCCTGAAACCGGCCAGGTGACTTCCACGTACACATCCTCATGAACACCATGACCGGAACCACATCCTCCACCGCATCGCCGGGCGAGTTCGGACTGCCCAGCCACGCGCCGGCCGCCGCCCGGTCGGTGTTTTCCTTGTTGAAACGGCTGAGCCACGGCCAGCTCACAGTCCAACTGCCGGGCGATGCCGGCCTGTGCCAGTTCGGCCAGGCGGCCGAGGGCGACGCCAACGGCCTGGTCACGCTGGACAACTGGAACGTCTGCGCGGCAGCCATCAAGTCGGGCGACATCGGTTTCGCCGAGACCTATATTGCCGGCGACTGGCACACCCCCAACCTCACCGCCCTGCTGCAGCTGCTGATTGCCAACCGGCGCGAAGTGGAAGACATGGTCTACGGCAACTGGGCAGGCCGCCTGCTGTACCGGGTGCGTCATCTGCTCAACCGCAACACCCGCCACAACAGCCGCCGCAACATCCACAAGCACTACGACCTGGGCAACGATTTCTACCGGCTGTGGCTGGACGAGACGATGAACTATTCGTCGGCCAGCTTCGACGGCGACCTGACCCAGCCGATGCCGGCCGCGCAGGATGCCAAGGTGCGGCGCGCACTCCGCATGGCCGGCGTGAAACCGGGCGACAGGGTGCTGGAAATCGGCTGTGGCTGGGGCGCGCTGGCTGAGAAGGCGGTGACCGAATTCGGTGCTTCCCTGACCGGCGTGACGCTGTCCACCGAGCAGCTGGAATACGCGAAAGAACGGGTGCCCGCGGCAGCCCTTCGGCTGCAGGACTACCGCGACGTTTCGGACGGTCCGTACGACGCCATCTGCTCCATCGAAATGGTCGAAGCCGTGGGCAAGGAGTATTGGCCGACCTACTTCGGCGCGGTATCGCGGCTGCTGAAACCGGGCGGCCGCGCCTGCATCCAGAGCATCGTCATCGACGACCGGCTGTTCGAGCGTTACCTGCGCTCGACCGATTTCATCCAGCAGTACATCTTCCCCGGCGGTTGCCTGCCCAGCCCTTCGGCCTTCGAGGCCCAGGCCGAGGCGGCCGGCCTGAAGGTGGTGGACAGTTTCGCCTTCGGCACCGACTACGCGGAGACCCTGAAACGCTGGCGGGAAAACTTCATCGCCGCGCGTGCCCAGGTGATGGCGCAGGGTTTCGACGAACGGTTCATACGCACCTGGGAGTTCTATCTGGCGTACTGCGAAGCCGCGTTTGCCGAAGGCAATACCGACGTCGTGCAATACACCCTGCAGAAAGCCTGAAAGGCCCGCCGGGCCGGCTCAGCCCGGCTTCGAATCCGCGAAGCTGGGCCGCAACGCCAGCTTGTCCATCAGACGCGCCAGGTTCGAATGGTCGGCACGCCAGCCGATCTGCGGGAACCGGAATTCGAGCCAGCCCAGGCAGCAACCCACCGCCACGTCGGACAGGCTGAGATGGATGCCGCTGCAGAAAGGCTTGTCGCCCAGGCCCTGGGCCATGGCCCTGACGCCGTCGTGCATCTTGCCGAGCTGGCGGTCGATCCAGACCTGCGAACGTTCGTTTTCGGTGCGGCCGTCGAAGCCGCCGGCTTCAAGGCGGGCCAGCACGCCGGCGTCGAGTACACCGTCGGCCAGCGCCTCCCAGGTCTTGACTTCCGCACGTTCGCGGCCCGAAGGCGGGATGAGTTTTCCGACCGGCGAAAGGGTGTCGAGGTATTCGACGATGACACGCGAATCGAACACCGCCTCGCCTCCCTCCATCACCAGGCAAGGCACCTTGCCGAGCGGATTGGAGGCCGAAACGGCCGATGCGGAATCCCACGGATTCGCGGGAACGAACTGGTAGTCCAGCTTCTTTTCAGCCATCACGACACGTACCTTGCGTACGTAGGGGCTGGACAGGGATCCGATCAATTTCATAGGGCCGATTCTATCGACGGCCCTTCTGTTGCCTGTACTCCGATACGCCCACCTACAATCCGTGACATGAGTCCAGCCTCCGTTTCCCCCGCCGCCGCTTCTGCGATTTCCGCCCTTTCTCCCCTGGACGGCCGCTATGCCGGTCGTCTGGCCAACCTGCGACCCCTCATGAGCGAGCAAGGTTTCATGCACCGCCGGGTGCAGGTGGAGATTGCCTGGTTCATCGCCCTGTCCGATTGCGGTTTTGCCGAATTCAAGCCGCTTTCGCCCGGCGCCCGCACCTATCTGCTGGGACTGGTGAAGAACTTCAGCGAAGCCGACGCCGTCGCCATCAAGGACATCGAGAAGGTCACCAACCACGATGTGAAGGCCGTGGAGTACTGGATCAAGTCCAAGTTCGAAGCCCGGCCCGAATTGCAGGCCGCCGCCGAGTTCGTGCATTTCGCCTGCACCAGCGAAGACATCAACAACACCAGCCACGCACTGCAACTGAAAGTGGCACGCGAACAGGTCATCCTGCCGGCGGTCGACGGCATCATCACCACCATGCGCAACATGGCGCACCAGTACGCCGACGTCGCGCTGCTGGCCCGCACCCACGGCCAGACCGCCAGCCCGACCACCGTCGGCAAGGAAATCGCCAATGTGGTGGTGCGTCTGGTGGCTGCCCGCGAACGCATCGCCGGCGTTGCGCTGATGGCCAAGATGAACGGCGCGGTCGGAAACTACAACGCCCACCTGTCTGCCTGGCCCGACTTCGACTGGGAAGCCTTCTCCCGCAAGGTCATCGAGACACCCGAGCCGCTGGGCCTGGGCGTGACCTTCCAGCCCTACAGCATCCAGATCGAGCCGCACGACTACATGGCCGAACTGTTCGATGCGGTGGCCCGCCTGAACACCATCCTGGTCGACTGGGCACGCGACATCTGGGGCTACATCAGCCTGGGTTACTTCAAGCAGCGCCTGAAGGCCGGCGAAATCGGTTCGTCGACCATGCCGCACAAGGTCAACCCGATCGACTTCGAGAATGCAGAGGGCAACCTGGGCCTGGCGAACGCACTGCTGCGCCACCTGGCCGAAAAGCTGCCGATCAGCCGCTGGCAGCGTGACCTGACCGACTCGACCGTGCTGCGCAACATGGGCGTGGCGCTGGGCTACAGCGTGCTGGCGTACCACTCGCTGGCCGTCGGCCTGGGCAAGCTCGAGCTGAACCAGGAAGCCATCGACGACGACCTGGACGCATCGTGGGAAGTGCTGGCGGAACCCATCCAGACGGTGATGCGCCGCTACGGTGTGCAGGGCGCATACGAGAAGCTGAAGGAAGTCACCCGCGGCAAGACGGTGAAACCGGAAGACCTGCACGGCCTCATCCGTTCGCTGGAAATTCCGGAAACCGAAAAAGAGCGCCTGCTGGCCATGACACCGGCCAGCTACATCGGCAAGGCAGCCGAGCTGGCGCGTCGGGCCTGATCGCAAGCGATGGCACTCAAATCGACGATCTTCAAGGCCAACCTCGCCGTCGCCGACATCGACCACGGCTACTACGCCGACCATCAGCTGACGCTGGCGCGCCATCCCAGCGAGAACGACGAACGCATGATGGTGCGGCTGGCGGCGCTGGCGCTGTCGGCACATGCACTGCAGAGCACGCTCGGCGGCGACGGCACCCTGAGTTTCGGCGCGGGTCTGTCAAACCCTGACGAACCCGATGTCTGGCTGCGCGACTACACCAACCGCACGCGGCTGTGGATCGAGGTCGGCCAGCCCGAAGAAAAACCCTTGATGCGCGCCTGCAGCAAGGCGGACGCGGTCCAGCTTTTCTGCTTCGCCCATTCCGCCGACATCTGGTGGAAGGGCATGGAGAGCAAGGTCGCGCGGCTGGAGAAGTTGCAGGTATTCCGTATTCCGTCCGCCGCTTCGCAAGAGCTTGCGTTGCTGGCCGAACGCAGCATGCAGATCCAGGCCACCATCCAGGAAGGCTCGCTGATGCTGTCGAACGACAAGGGTTCGGTCGAGATCACCTGCGAACGCTGGAAGTAGCCTAAGGCTCCGTCGGGCCCTCCGCGGCCCGTTCCGCATAGCGGTTGAAGCGCCATGACGTCGCGTCCAGCGTGATGCGCCGCCATGTGGCACGTTTGTCGACCGCACCCATGCCCGGCCACAGCTGCACTTCCTCGAAGGTGCGGCCACAACCCTTGCAGACCTCGTCGCCCTGGCTGGTCGAGCAGATGGCGATGCATGGGGTGTCGGGAGTGCTTTCGTACCAGCCCATCCAGGCATTCCAGGCCTTGGCCGGGAAACCCCGTTCCGCCACTTCGTCTTCATGGAAGAACACCATCAGCGCATAGACCTCGGCGAGCGCGCGGATCTCGGGAGCCAGGGTCACGCCGTCGGGTGATGGCCTGCGGGCACGCCAATAGTTGATGGCGGCTTCGATGTCGGTGATGTGCAGTGCGGCCATGGGGAGGGCGATGATAAGCGCCCGGTCCAGGTCATCCGGCAACCCGGCGTTCCCTAGAAACACCCCGCAACATTGCAGGGTGAACACGATTGCAAATGACGCCGGGGTAATGTTCTAATCCGCCCACGAAGGGGAGTAGCTCCCGCTTCACGCCGTCAAGCGGCGTGGAAAATCGGCAAAGTCGTCAATACGAAGTCTCCGAAAAGACTTCCGGCTTCGTCGGGCACCAGCCTCTGGTGCCGAGCAAGACCTTCGATGCGAACCTGGGACCAGGTTCGGTCGAAGTGTCAGCCAGCCGGCGATTGCTCCATCAGCAGCGCCGACTGCGCACACCTCCACCGGCCCCATCCCAGGTTGTTATCGAATCTCCAAACAACCCGGAGTGTGTTTCCCATGGAGTTTTTTTCCGCCCCCTGGTGGTCGGCCCTGCTGGCCATCATCCTGATCGACCTCGTCCTTGCCGGCGACAACGCCATCGTCATCGCCCTCGCGGCGCGACGCCTTCCCACACATCTGCAGAAAAAGGCCATCGCCTGGGGCACCGTGGGTGCCATCGTCGTGCGTTCGGCCATGACGGTGGGTGTGGTCTGGCTGCTCAAGATCCCCGGCTTGATGCTGGTCGGCGGCCTGGGCCTGCTGTACATCGCCTACAAGCTGCTGGCCGATCAGGGCCACGACGACGGTGAAGAACACGCATCGGGCGCCAGTACCTTCTGGGGTGCCATGCGAACCATCGTGATCGCCGACGCGCTGATGGGCATCGACAACGTGCTGGGTGTGGCCGGTGCCGCACACGGTGATTTCACGCTGGTCGTCATCGGACTCGTGATCAGCGTGCCGATCGTCGTCTTCGGCAGCACCATGGTGCTGAAACTGGTGCAGCGTTTCCCGATGATCATCCAGCTGGGCGCTGCCGTGCTGGCCTTCACCGCTGCCAAGATGATCGTCAACGAAGGCCTGCTGGCCTCCATCTTCAAGGGTGAAGAAACGTCCCACCAGGTCGCGTACTGGGGTGTCTGCGTGCTGGCCATCGTGGGTGTGCTGGGCGCGGGCTGGCTCAAGAGCCGCCGTGCCTTGCCCGGTTCGGAACGTATCGACCAGGCGCGTACCGCCGACGTGGTCAACCCCGTCACCAAGTAAGAAAGGGACTTCACATGGCCAAGCTTTCCCTTCCACGCCGCCCGGTTCCGACCGAGCCTTCCCAGCAGCCGCAGCAGTCTTCAACCCCTGAAGGAGTCGTTCCCATGGACAAGATGATCGTGTATGTCGATGACCTGGCCTATGCCCGAGAGCACCTCGCGCCGATGCTCGATTCGCGCGGCCTCGCGCCGTCCGGCTGCTGGATCGTGGTGGCCTGCGCGCCGCGCATGACCCACCGCATCAGCAAGTGGGTCAGCCACAGCGCCCGCGAGAATTGGCGCGCCAAATGGGCCGACAAGTTCTTCGGCGACCTGATGCCCTTCATGACCGCCAAGGGCGATACCGCCGTGCCGGTGCTGGCCAAGGGCCCGCTGGCACCGCTGACCGAACAACTGAAGGCCGAATACCCCGGCGCCCGCGTGCTGGACATGCGCCGCCCCAAGTTCGGCCAGGACCTCGCGCCGGTCAGCGATGCGGTGCCGCAGCGCGATCCGGCCAGCCGCTGGGCGGTGCCCGGTGCGGTCGCCGGCATGGGTGCGATGCTGGTGCTGGCCGCCGAATAAGCGGGGCCCGGGGACGGCGGGCGCGATGCTATCCTGCGGCGCATGAAGCTGATCCTCAAATGGCTGCTCAGCGCGGCCGCCCTGCTGTTCGTGGCCTATCTCTACAGCGGCGTGCAGGTGCAGGGCTTCGGCTCCGCCCTCATCGCCGCGGCTGTCATCGGGCTGTTCAACGTGGTTCTGCGGCCGGTGCTGGTGGTCCTTACCCTGCCGGTCACCATCATCACGCTGGGGCTGTTCCTGTTCATCATCAACGCATTGATGTTCTGGGCCGCGTCGGGGGTGCTGGAAGGCTTTCAGGTCCGCGGATTCGCCGCCGCACTCATCGGTTCGCTGATCTATTCGGCCATCGGCCTGTTAATCGAGTCGGCGCTCGGCGGCATCTTCTCGAAGTCTTGATTCGGCTTCGCGCAACCGGGTGTCGATGATCGACACCTCCATGTAATCGGCCCCGGTTCCGCGGTTGCGCCGCATCCATTCCTGACCGGCCTTGTAGCGGTCCACCGCGCCCGCCCAGTCCATGTGTGAAACCTGGACTTCCGCCTCGGCCCGCAGAGCGCGCAGAGGCTGGTTTTCCTGCCGATACACCGCGGCCAGGGCCTGCCACACACCACCGTCCTGCGGCTTGGCTGCCAGCCAGGACTGCAGCCGGTCGGCCAGCCCGGGCACCACCGCGCCATGCTGAGAAGCCTGCGCCAGCAGCATCAGTTCGGGCCGGCCGACGGGTGAACCGGCAGGTGGCATCGAACCCAGGGCCGCCAGGGCCAGATTGCCGTTTCCCCCGGCGATTTCCACCTCCGCCGCCAGCAGCCGCGCCAGCCGGACGCCCTTGGGATCGTCCGTCACCAGGGCCGCGAACCGGGCCACCTGAGCGCGCGCAACGGGCATTTCGCGGCGGCCGGCACTGGCCAGCGCTGCGTTATAGAGAGATGCGGCGCGGCGCTTGAAGGGCAGGCTGTCGAAGCCCGGAAGACCCGGCTCGGCGGCCCAGCCCCGCAGGGCATCGGCACCCGGCTGCGACACGAAACGGGCGCGGGCCGACATGATCGAATCTTCCAAACTGCCAATGGGGATGCGGGGCCCGTTACCGCCTTCCAGCGGCTGGCGCGAACGCATGTCTGCGATGCGCTCGGACGTCAGCGGATGGCTGCGCAGGTAGGGATAACCGCCGCTGTCGTTGAAACCGGAGGCCTGCTGCAGTTTCTCGAACATGCCGGCAAAACCACGGCCATCGAAACCTGCCTGCGTCATCACCAGGTAACCCACCCGGTCGGCCTCTCGCTCCATCGACCGCGAAAAGTTGAGCTGCGTCTGCGCCTGCAGTGCCACGCTGCCGGTGACCATCGCATTGGCCGCCTGCGGCGCCCTGCTGGCAGCCAGCGCGCCGAGCACCATGCCCGCCAGAAACAGCGGAGAAGTGCGGCTCTGTTGCGCCATCAGCCGCGAAATGTGACGCTGGGTGACATGGCTCATCTCGTGTGCCAGCACCGATGCCAGCTCGTCGCGAGAACCTACGACCGAAATCAATCCGCACAGTACGCCCATGTAGCCGCCGGGCAGGGCAAAGGCGTTCACGCTGCGATCACGGCCGAGCAGGATTCGCCAGGCGAAACGTTCATCCAGTTCGGCATTGAGTTCGCCCCGGCTGCGTGCGGCGGCCAGCAACTCGTCCCAGATGCCCTGGAGGTATTCGACCAGCACCGGGTCGTCGACGTAATCGGGGTCGCGGTACAACTCGCGGATGATGCGATCGCCCAGGCGACGCTCTTCGCCTGCGGTCATGTCGGCGCCGTCGCCCAGGCTGGGAAGCTGTCCCCAGGCGGGCGGCAAGGCGAAGGGCAGGCAGAGCGTGGCACACAACAGCGCGCGGAAAGCTCGGGTGGCTCGCGGTAAATGCATCGCCGTATGATGCTTGAAGGCATGAAATGTTCGCTTTTCCGTCGAACAAAAACCGCTTTTCGCGAGCCACATCTGACGAATCATCCATGAGCCAACTTACCCATTTCGACGCCCAAGGCCAGGCCCACATGGTCGATGTCGGCGGCAAACAGCCGACCCATCGCGTGGCGGTCGCCACCGGCCGGATTGTCATGCGGGCCGAAACACTGGCCTTGATCGAAAGCGGGACTGCGAAGAAGGGTGATGTGCTGGGTGTGGCACGCATCGCCGCGATTCAGGCAGCAAAGAAGACGAGTGACCTGATTCCGCTGTGCCATCCGCTGGCGTTGACTCGGGTGGCGGTGGAGTTCGGGATACAGGCGGCGGCACCTGCTGCTGTCACTTGCACGGTGACGGTGGAGACCTTCGGGCCGACAGGGGTGGAGATGGAAGCGTTGACGGCGGTGCAGGTGGGGCTGCTGACGATCTACGACATGTGCAAGGCGGTGGATCGGGGGATGGTGATGGACGCCGTAAGGGTGCTGGAAAAACACGGCGGCAAGTCCGGCAGCTTCGTGATGTCCCCTGCTACGGGTTCCTGAGGTCTTGTCCGGCGCAAACCCTTTGCGCAAGATCATCGGCCGGTTGCGCTCGGCTATCGGCGGCGGCAATGAAAGCCATGCCACACCGTCGTCGACGGCCGGCCTGCTCGAAGCCGAGCTCTCGGCCGGAAACAGGCGATTGGCAGCCGGCTCGCTGGCGGATGCCATCACGCACTACCGGTCGGCGCTTGCGCTCGACCCGGCGTCCCATGACGCCTTACTTCGCCTGGGTTATGCCCTAAGGGAATCCGGATCTCATGCGGAAGCGCGCAACGCACTGGAGGCGTCGTTCGCCAGGCACCCGGCCAACGCCGATGCTGCCTATCTGCTCGGAACGCTCGCGGTAGCAAGACGGGACGACGCGGGCGCAGCTGAATGGCTGACGGCGGCACTGGAGTTGAATCCCATGATTCAGCCGGCATACGGTGACGGAGCGCAGGCCTTGTTCCGAACCGGACGACTCGATGACGCCTATGCACTGCTTTCAAGCGGTGTCGCGCTTTTCCCCCATGACCCGCAACTGCCCTTTTTCCAAGGCAACCTGCTGGCCGAAACAGGCGACCACGCCGGTGCGGCGCACGCTTATCGGCGGTCCCTCGCGTTGGTGGCGGACAACCCGGCCGTGCTCGCCAACCTTGGCAATTGCGAACGCCACCTGGGACATGTCGCAGAAGCGCTCCGTTGTCTGCGGTTGGCAATTTCACAAGAACCCGATAACGCCGCCTGGCACAGCAACCTGCTTTTCACGCTTCAGTACGCCGGAGTGCTAAGCCCAGATGCGTTGTTCGAAGAGCATCTTAGGTTTGCAGAACGCTTCGAAAAGCCTTTCCAGGCCGACTGGCCGGATCACACCCGGACCGTGCGCGTCGAAGGTGAACGTCTGCGGATCGGCTACGTATCGGGCGATTTCCGGGCGCATGCACTCACCTATTTCTTCGAACCGGTGCTGCTCCACCGGAACCGGGCGCAGACCGAGGTGTTTTGCTACTACACCTATCCTATCCACGACGGTGTGACGGCACGTCTGGCCGCACAGGCCGACCACTGGCGCGACTGTGCCGAATGGCCGGACGAGCAGATGGCAGCCCGGATAAGGGCAGACCGTATCGACGTTCTCGTGGACCTTTCGGGTCATACCGGCCACAACCGGCTCACCGTGTTTGCCAGAAAGCCGGCGCCGGTGCAGATGACCTGGCTCGGCTACCAGGCCACCACCGGACTGTCTGCCATGGACTACCGTATCACCGATGGCGGCGTCGATCCAGACGGAACAGCGGAACGTCGTCATTCCGAGCGGCTCTTGAGACTTTCCACCGGCGCGGTTTTCCAGCCCGATCCGCAAAGCCCCGAAGTCAACCGGTTGCCCGCTCGAGACAGCGGGATTTTCACCTTTGGGTGCCTGAACAATCCCGCGAAGATCACGACGGATTTCCTCGATGCGGCCGCACGCATACTGCTGGCTGCCGCTCAGAGCCGCCTGCTTTTCGGGAATGCCACCGAACAAAGCATGTCGATGCTGTGTACAGCTTTCGCCGCACGCGGTGTATCGCTGGATCGACTGGCCTTTGCCGAGCGAAAGAGTGCTGTCGATTACCTGCGACTCCATCATTCGATCGACCTGGCGCTGGACACGTTTCCCTACAACGGGGGCACCACCACATTCCATTCATTGTGGATGGGCGTACCCGTACTCGCCCTGGAGGGCGACACGGCGCTCAGCCGTGTCGGTGTGCAGATGATGCGCGGCTTGGGCCTAGGTACATTTGCGAGCCCCGACCTCGATTCATACGTGCAAAGCGCGATTGCCCTGTCGGGCCAATACGCGTTTCTGCAAGAAACCCGCGCCGGACTGCGGGGCCGCATGCATGACGCCCTGGTGGCCCGTTCAAGGGAATTTGTCGGCGAGCTCGAGCGTGCCTTCACCGACGCGCGCGATCGGATCGGCCCTGTACCGGGTCGAGATAACGGTCTATCGCACTGAAACCTTCAAGCGCATCTGCACACGGGGCTTGGAGAAACGAGCCGTCTTGACGAACCATGGAAAAAACGTCGAATTTCATGTTCTGCACGACCGAAAGACGGGCGGCAACCAGATAGTCGCGCGGCATGGCAACCGTGGTGTCCAGGAAGACACCCAGGCCCCGGTGCACCGCCAGCCGTGCTCCCGCCTTGCCCGCTGCATGAGACCAGGCTTCTTCCAAAAGGCTTTCGGCCTCCAGCAAGTCGCTATCGAAAGCAACGCTGCGTACCTTTTTTGGGCGGACGGCAAGCAAACAGCCTTCCAGCACGGCGATGGCCTTGTCGATGCGTGCGGTGCCTGCACCGGCAATCCGTACTTCGCAGAAATCCGGCCGTTCACCGCAGGGGGCGGTAAAGCCACAGGATCGCTGCTTGAACTCATCCAGCCGCCAATCCAGGCGGTCCCACCGACGCGCTCCCGAAAACCCGACGACATCCGCAATCTCCATCGCCTCGGCAATCTCCAGGAAAAACGCCGGATTGTGGATCTGGATGTTCTTCTGCAGGAAGACGACGATGTCGACGTCCGGCGCGGCCAAGGCTGTCTTGTATTCGTCGATACGAAGCCCCTCGCGCGAACGCACGAACTTGACCGATTCCGCACCGTCGCATCGCTGCAGCCGATCCACCACCGCCTGGTAGGCCGCCTCTAGGTCACACGGAATCACACAGGTAATCCGAGGTCCGGCCTGCAGGGGTGTTTTTGCCGTTGCAGGACCATTCGCTTGCGAGTCACGCAACAACGCGTCGAACAGCGCCGCCTGCATTTTTTCCTGTTCGTCGCCCGGGGCGCCGAGCAGGCGGCCGAGGTTTTCAAGTGCCGCATTGCGATCGGACGCCAGGATCTGATACCGGACGATATTGATCAGCACAGCGGGCACATCGACCGGAACGAATCCGGCGAGCCGATTTTCGAGATAACTTGCCGCCTCGGCGAACTTCTGCTCACGGGTGAGTTCTTCAGTCGCCAATATGTGCGCACCTGCGAAATCCGGGTAATGCGCAAGACAGTAATCAAGAATACGTTTGGCACCGCTCCACTGACCATGCCCCAGCACTGTGGCGGCTCGCCGCACAAGCTCTTGCGGCGGTAATGGCACGACTCCATTGCACCGGGCGGTCGGTTTGTCCGACTTTTTTTCTCTCAGCAATTCATCGCATGCGTCTTCGAAATCACGGGCGAACTTGCGGCCGTCTCCCAAAGCCCCTTCTCCCATGCGGACACGGGATTGCCGGCGGTATTGCTTGAGAAACTCGACGTCCTGTGACAGGGCTATCGCCTTGCGTTTATATTCGTCGATCGTGCTGGCAGCGAGCTCTGGTGCTCCTGCATTGGCAACGACCGACGCACCCATGCGGCTGATGAGCGAAGAACCCTTGAGCGTGATGACCGGCACGCCCATATAAGTGGCAAAACACGTCGTGGTACCGCCATTGAACGGAAAGGTGTCCAGAACGATGTCGACTTCTTCGTAGGACTTGAAGAACTCGACACTGACCACTGGCGGAAGCAGCGAAAACCGTTTCTCCGGTATGCCGGCTTCAACCAATTCCTTCTTGAAGGTGGCCACCACGGTCGTATCCGTGAAATTGACGGCACGCAGCAATAAACGGCTGCGCGGAACACGGCGCAGGATTTCAGCCCAGCAATCCAGCATAGGGCGGTTGATCTTGGCGATATTGCCAAAACATCCGAAAGTCACATAACCGGCCGCCAGCACGGGTGCATCGGCTTGCTCAGGCGCATCGCCGCGAGGGTCGAAACACCAGAACGAATGCGGCAGCACCAGCGGTCGTTCGGTGTAGAAAAATGCGTCGTCAGGTGTGGTGAGATGAGGGTCCAGCAGTTTCACATCGACGGTTGCAAGCCCTGTCGTCGGTGGATAACCCAGACCGGTCACCTGGACTCTTGCCATGCGGTCCTGCAGGAGCCACAAGCGGTTGTGGGAGGTGTGTCCTGCCAATTCCACCAGAACGTCAAGGTCGTGGGACTTGATGAACTGCACCAGTTCTTCGTCGGACTTTTCGTAGACAGCGTGGAACTGATCTGCTCGCGCACGCACTTCATCGGTTTGGGCGTCGGATGAAGATGCGTCATGATATAGGAATATCTCCACCCGTTCGCGATCATGACCTTCCAGCAAGGGGCGGAAAAAATATCGTACGGAATGTTCGCGAAAATCGGGCGACCAATAACCAATGCGGATTTTGTTCCGTTCGGGTTGCAATATCTTCTGAACCGGCTCGGCCTTCATCTTTTCCGTCAGCGGCAAAAGTGTGCTGGCCCAGAAATGATGTTCCGCCGCCAGAATCGGCTCAGCCCGGTCGGCATAAGCGCTGTGCCACATGTAGGCGTCCGGCACCCGGTTGTTATCGAAATCCGCCAGCCAGGCGCTCAGGCTGTAATAAACCGCCGTCGAAACCTTGCCAAGCTTGAATTGCAGTGCTGCGTAATGTGCACTGATATACGGATAACCAGGAATGGCAACCTGCGCACGGGTCAGATTTTCGATTGCCTCGGGCACACGGCCGCCTTCCAGCAGGCAGCGTGCGTAGTTGACGGCGACATAAAGGTCTGAGTCGTCGAGCAGGTGCGCTAATCGAAAACACTCATATGCTTGCGGTAATTCACCGACTTCCAGCAATTGCAGGCCCAAGTTGACCATGACGCGCACATTTCGCGGATCCAACTCCAGATATTCGCGCCCCAGCGAAATGGCCTTGCGCCATTCCCTGGCGTTGTGTGCCACCTGAATGGATTCCAGCAGTTCTTCTTTACGGCGTTGCCTGGAACCCTCGACGAACCATTTTCCAAACGTACCCTTGACGAGTGACTTCAACATCAGCAGAACCTTCGCACGACGAAAGAACTCACTTCTTGTTTGCTTTCGTCATTTCCATGACCAAGCCTTCGGTGGCAATATCGATGAAATTGGGGGGGTAACCCTTTTCATTCAGCCCCCATTTGAATGCATTTGCAAAAATGGAGCGGCGAAGCAAACCCATCTTTCTATCGGAAAGATGTCGTCCGGTTTCCTGATAAACACGCTCCAGTGAACGGGTTATCTTGTTTACCGACAACTTTCCCATGCTTTCACCGGTCAGGGAGGCGGGCGGAAGCTGTTTGACAATCTGCGCCACCAGTTCGGCCGCAAATGCGCGCTCCTGGCTGTAATCGAATAATCCGGCCAATTTCATTCCTAGAAGTATTGCTGGCGATCATACAAAGTTGACCAGCCTCCACCGCCATCGCTCGAGCGGACTGCAGGCCAAAAAAAAGCCCCTGCAAAGGGGCTTCTCCAGGATCGCCAGGGCGATCAGCCGCGGCAGGATGCCGGCACGTACTTGGCGGGGGTGCCGCTGCAGGTCCAGCTGATGGTGCCGCCGGAAGAAGCGCTTGCAGCGCTGCCGCTCAGGTTGATCGTAACGCTGGCAGAACCGCCAACATTGGAGCTGCCGACAATAACCACGGTTACCCCGCTGGCAGCCGTGGCGATGGATGCGCTACCGACTTTGCCGCCGGTGGCCGGAACGCAGTCGCTCGACACGGTGGACACGAAGGCGCTATTGGCCTGGAAAGATTCGGACAGGCAAGTACGTGCGCTGCTGGCCGAAAGGATCAGTTCCGAAACACGAGCCCGGACGGTGTAGTCCTGGTAGGCCGGCAGGGCCACGGCAGCCAGGATACCGATGATCGCGACAACGATCATCAGTTCGATCAGGGTGAAGCCCTGTTGCACATTGCGCCGAATAGAACGGGTCATAGATTTACTCCAGATGGAAGGGGGAACAAGCCCCCCATGCCACGCAGCTTCCATGCCAGTAACAATTTGCACCGCGCCCGCCTGAAAGGCGGTATGGCCTGACAAATTTGTCATCGATATCGTGCCGATGTCGAGTCAGCGAAGCCAAAACTGTCACCACTCGAAGGTCTGTCCCTCGGTCAACCACCGAATGTCCAGTGCCGGATGCACGCAGCCCACCCCACGTTTCAGCCTTCCGATCTCTTCCATGATCAACACCGTCTCCGCTGGTTTGGTGTGGGTGATCCACACGGTGTAGCTGCCCGGCCTGTCGATCAATGCCAGTTCTTCGCCGAGCGTGCAGGGCGAGATGTGCCGGCTCCGCAGTGCAAGTTCGGATTCCGCATTGCTGAAGGCGGTTTCGATGACCAGTGCGCCGACGTCCAACTGGTTCACCCGTTTCCAGAAAGCTGGATTACGCCCGGTATCGCCGCTGAAAACCCAGGCGGGTCCCGCATTTTCGGATATTGCAAAACCCACCGCCGGCACCGAGTGGACTGCCGGAAGTACCTCGATTGATTTACCTTCGATGTGCAGAACGTCGCCGGTTTCGAATATCTGGAACCGAATGAACGGTGATTCGACGGATGGAAGGGATTCGAAGTCAGGCCAGATCACATTATTGAATATATGCGCCCGTAAAGCCGCCACGGTTTCGGCCAGCGCGTGGACCTGCAGCGGTTTGACTCGATATGCGGCAACCGCATCCATCATCAGGGGCAGGGCCGCTATATGGTCGAGATGGCTGTGTGTCAGCAGCACATGGTCGATGCGGGCCATGTCCGGCAGGGTGAGTTCGCCGACCCCAGTACCCGCGTCGACCAGCAGGTTCTCGTCCACCAGAAACGATGTGGTGCAACGGCCCTTTGCAATCGCGCCGGAGCAGCCCAGTACGCAGACTTTCATGCAGTTCCTTGAGGGCGAATGTCGATGGGGTCCGGATTATTGGCGGGTTCCACCGTGAATACCGTCACCGCCTGCTGCCTGCCCTTCACCATGACACGGTCCAGTTCGCGCCATGCAAAGTGGTCCGCAGTCTGGGCACGGGTGTTTTCACTGACGACCAAATCTACGCCGTAGACGCTGCACAGGCCTTCCAGCCTTGCCGCAAGGTTCACCGCATCGCCGATGACGGTGTAGCTGCGTCGGATGTCCGAGCCCATGTCGCCGACACACATCGTCCCGGTGTTCAGGCCGATCCCGATCTGGATGGGCGGCAAACCCTGCGCGGCGTGTTCGGCATTGAGTTTGCGGATGGCGGTCGCCATGCCGATGGCGGCACCGACCGCTAGCCGCGCATGGGCGCCGGTACGTTGCGGCGCGCCCCAGAAGGCCATCACACAGTCGCCCATGTATTTATCGACGGTGCCTCGCTGTTGACCGATGACGTCGGTCAGCCGGCTGAACACGCGGTTGAGCAGCGCCTGCAGGGCCAGCGGTTCCATGCTTTCCGACAGCGCGGTGAATCCGCGCATGTCGCAGAACATGACGGTCATCTCGCGGTTGTCGGCCCGCATGGTGTATTGGTCCGGTTCCCGCACCATTTCCGCTACCAGTTCGTGTGGCACGTAGGTGCCGAACAGGCGCGCAAGCTGACGTTTGGAGCGGGTCTCGACGAAATAGCCATAGGCGATATCGAGCGCGAATGCGGCCAGCGCGGCCAGAAGCGGCACCGCCAGCGGCACCACCAGGCCGGCGCCGGCAAACAGCCAGAGGTTGGCGCCGACCAGCACGCCGAGCACGGCCAGGGTCGCCAGCACGCCGACCGGCACACTCAGCAAGGGCAGGCAGAAGGCCAGCAGCAGGCCGGCGGCGAGGGTGGTGAGAGCCGCGTAGCCAGCCTCGTAGTCGGGGCGGACAAGCGTGCGGCCGTCGAGCAGGCCGGACAGGATGTTGGCGTGAACCTCGACGCCCGGATAGGCCTCTCCCACGGGGGTGACACGCAGGTCGAGCAGACCCGGAGCGGTGGTGCCGACCAGCACCATCCTGCCCGACAGCGATGCGGCGTCGAGCTTGCCGTTCAGCACGTCTGCTGCGGATATGTACCGGAACGATCCGCCCCCGGTGCCGCCTGCGCCGCGGTAGGGCACCAGTGCAGCAGCGCGTTCGTCCACCGGGACGATCTGCGGGTTGTCGTCGCGATCCAGCAGCAGGCTTTGCAACAGCGCGGGTCGGCCCGCCACGGCCTCTGTTCCGGGGACCAGGGCGGGCAGCACCCTGGGATTGCCCGTCAGGCTGCGGTACATCGCGAGGGCAAGGGATTCGTAATAGTTGCCGCCGAACCCTGCGATCAGCGAGACCGAGCGGACTTCGCCATCCGGATCGGTGATGGAGTTCATGAATCCACCGTGCGGCGCAGCCTCCGCCAGCGTCGGGATGTTGGCGCCTGCGCTTCGCCAGCGCTGCACCGCCAGCGGCGGCAGCGAACCACCCGCAATGACTGGCTGCGGAAGTGCGCCGCGAAGGCCGCCTTCGGAGTCCTGGCTGAAGTAATAGCCCAGCACCGCACGTCGGTCGCGCAGCGCATCGGCCAGGCGGCGGTCATAGTCGAGGCGGGATTCGAGCCGCCGCAGCCTGTCGGCAAATCCGGGCTGCGATCGCATGTCACCCGCAGCCAGTTCACGCAGGCTGTCGAGGCCGGAGCTGCGGTCGCGTTCGCCGAACAGCACGTCGAAGCCGACGACCGCAGCCTGCTGGCGATCAAACAGTTCGTACACCAGCCGGGCGACCTGGTCGCGGCCCCAGGGCCAGCGGCCGACCTCGGAAAGGCTGCGTTCGTCGATATCGACGATCACCACCCGCGGATCGAGGCCGGCCGGCATGGTGGCCCGCAGCCGGCTGTCGTACAGGGTCCGTTCTGCGGCGTCCAGGCCGGGCAGCCGGACCAGCCCGACGATATGGGCCAGGGCCAGCAGCACCGGCACCAGCGTCACGGCGAAACGGCGCCCGTGGCGTGTCATCCAGCCCGAACGGAGGCGAGCTCTGGATTCGGCCGGCACCCCTCGGCGCGGAATCAGGGCGCGCCCAGGGCGAACTGCATGCGGATGCCCGCCAGTTCGACCGTGTCGCCATGGCGCAGCATGACCGGCGCCTGGCCGACGACCGAACCGTTGATGGTCGGCACTGCCGCGCCCTCGACATGCGCAAGACTGTAACCGTGCGGCCTTCGGGTGATGGAAGCCACGCCGACGCCGGCCTTGCCGATGGTGGTGACCAGTTTCACCAACTCGACCGTCCGGCCGGTGGCGGCACCCGACAGGACCCGGATGCTGGCGGTCTGCAGAGCGCCCATGTCGCCGGCCATGGCAGTGTCGGGAAAGAAGGTCGCCGGCAGCTCGGTATCCGGGAACGACATGATGGAAGACTGGCTGTATTCCTCGGCCGTCGGAACCGCGGCCGCGCTGGCCTGCACCTGGCCCTCGCCATCGAAATGCAGCTGGTAACGGCCGATTTCGACCACATCCCCGTTGCGCAGGGTATGCCGGCGCACCGGCCGACCGTTGACGAAGGTTCCGTTGGTGCTGTTGAGATCTTCGACGACCAGTTCGTGGCCGACGCGGCGGACCGCAGCGTGTTCGCCGCTCACCGCCAGGTTGTCGATCACGACATCGCTATAGGGACGTCGACCGAAGGTGGTGTATTCCTTCGTCAGCACGACTTCGCGCAAGGCGACACCTTCCAGTGACAACAACATCCTTGCCATCGCCGACTCCTGCTCCTGATTTTTTCAACCGCCGACGACCATCGCCTGCGATTCCCTACGAGCGCCGCCATTGAAAAAATCGGCTGCTGCGTATGACCGGCGCGCCTTCCGACGAAACCAGCAATACGCTCACATTATCGCGTCCCCCGGCTTGATTTGCGGCATGCACCAGTGATGCGGCCCGGGATTCCAGTGAAGTCGAGGCCAGCAGCAGTTGGGCGACGCGGGCGTCGGGGATCATGTCGGTCAGGCCGTCCGAACACAGCAGGTACAGATCGCCGGGAGCCGGCTCGAGTTCGAAGACGTCGAGGTCGCCGCTTTCGGGATACCCCAGCGCCCGGGTGACGAGGTTGCGATTGGGCGCATTCAAGGCCTCGCCTTCGTCGATCAGGCCGGCGTCGATCTGCTCCTGCAGAACCGAATGGTCGTGGCTGATGCGCTCGAGGCGGTTGCCGCGCAGCCGATAACAACGCGAATCGCCGATGGAGCCGATCATCACCCGCGACGGCTGGAACACACCGAACACCAGTGTGGTGCCCATGCCCTGGCATTCGGGCTGCTGCTCGGCGACCGCCATGATGGACTGGTTGGCCGAGCGCACATAACGCCGCATGGCACCCCGCATGGCGCGGCTCTTGGCGTCTGCGCCGCTGATGGCCAGCCAGGTGGCGAAATGCTCCTGCATGTAGGCCGCGGCGATGCTGCTGGCAACCTCGCCTGCACGATAGCCACCCATGCCATCCGCCACGACCGCGAGGCCGACGGACACGTCATGCAGCACGACATCTTCGTTGTTGGTTCGGACGCGCCCCGGATCGGTCAGGGCATGGAATTGGTATTGCATGGCAGCCGGCAATGGTAGCCGCCCGAAATGGTTCGTAACGACCGAATTAGTCGGTTGCGAACGCAAAAAAGCCCGCTGGGACCGCATCCGTGGATGCGACCCCAGCGGGCCTTCAACCTCAGCTACGAACGCGCCGGATCAGGCCCCGTGCGCCTTGTGTGCCTTGGCATTGGCGCGGGCTGCAGCCGCCTTGCCCACGACCACCACCAGCACCGCGCCGGCAACCGCGGCGGCGTAGTGCAGCCAAGGGTTGGCAGCCAGCACGCCGCGCAGCGACACGTCGCTCATGATGGTCTCGCCGGCCACCCAGCCGATCAGCGCAGCGCCCAGCACCACGATGATGGGGAACCGTTCCATCAGCTTGATCATCAGCGTGCTGCCGAAGATCACCAGCGGAATGCTGATGGCCAGACCAAGAACCAGCAAGACCATGTTGCCCTGGGCCGAAGCGGCCACGGCGATCACGTTGTCCAGGCTCATCACCAGGTCGGCCAGCAGGATGGTGCGGATGGCGGCGCCCAGGGTGCCGTATTCCTTCGATTCGCCTTCTTCTTCCTCACCCTCGGACAGCAACTGGTAGCCGATCCACAGCAGCAGCACGCCGCCGATGATCTGCAGGTACGGGAGCTCGAGCAGCCAGGCGGCCACCACGGTCAGCACGATCCGCAGCACCACCGCGGCGCCGGAGCCCCACATGATGGCTTTCTTCTGCTGGGCCGGGGGCAGCGAGCGGGCTGCCAGTGCGATCACCACCGCGTTGTCGCCGGACAGGATGATGTTGATCCAGATGATCTTGATGAGGCCGATCCAGAATTCCGGCGTACTAAGCATGTCCACGGTTTAGCTCCTGTTATATAAATTATGCGAATAATGCAAAAGCGCGCCGGAGATGCATATCGACATCTCCGGCGCGCTTTTTTGCGCACGGCAGTTTACCGGCGCGAGCGCTGCGGGAAGTGCGTAGTTTTGCGTATCACATGTCAGATACACCACGGTTCCCGCAGTGGCCTGCTCAGATCAGAGCAGACCCTTCAGCAGGCGGCCCATTTCGGATGGGTTGCGGGTGATGACGAAACCGCACTCTTCCATCACCGCCAGCTTGGCATCGGCAGTGTCTTCACCGCCGGAGATCAGCGCACCGGCGTGACCCATGCGTTTGCCCGGAGGGGCGGTGACACCGGCGATGAAACCGACGACCGGCTTCTTCATGTTGTCCTTGCACCAGCGGGCGGCTTCGGCTTCGTCGGGTCCGCCGATTTCACCGATCATGATGACCGCGTCGGTTTCCGGATCGTCGTTGAAAGCCTTCATCACGTCGATGTGCTTCAGGCCGTTGATCGGGTCGCCGCCGATGCCGACAGCCGACGACTGGCCGATGCCCAGTTCCGTCAGTTGTGCAACGGCTTCATAGGTCAGGGTGCCGGAACGCGAAACCACGCCGACACGGCCCTTCTTGTGGATGTGACCGGGCATGATGCCGATCTTGATCTCGTCGGGCGTGATCAGGCCGGGGCAGTTGGGGCCCAGCAGCAGGGTCTTCTTGCCGCCGGCGGCTTCCTTGGCCTTCATGCGGTTGCGCACCATCAGCATGTCGCGGACGGGGATGCCTTCGGTGATGCAGATGGCCAGATCCAGGTCGGCTTCGACGGCTTCCCAGATGGCGGCTGCGGCACCTGCCGGCGGCACGTAGATGACCGACACGGTCGCGCCGGTCTGCGATGCGGCTTCCTTCACCGATGCGTAGATCGGGATGTTGAAGATGGACTCGCCGGCCTTCTTGGGGTTCACGCCCGCCACGAAGGCGTTCTTGCCGTTCGCGTATTCCTGGCACTTTTCCGTGTGGAACTGACCGGTCTTGCCGGTGATGCCCTGGGTGATGACCTTGGTGTCTTTGTTGATGTAGATCGACATGACGCTGTTTCCTTACTTGGCCTGAACGGCTGCAACCACTTTTTGGGCCGCTTCGGCCATCGAATCGGCGCTGATGATCGGCAGGCCGGAATCGGCCAGCATCTGCTTGCCGAGCTGTTCGTTCGTGCCCTTCATGCGCACGACCAGGGGCACCGACAGGTTCACGGCCTTGCAGGCGGTGATGACGCCGGTGGCGATGGTGTCGCACTTCATGATGCCGCCGAAGATGTTGACCATGATGGCCTCGACCTTGGGGTTCTTCAGCATGATCTTGAAGGCTTCGGTGACCTTCTCCGGGGTGGCGCCGCCGCCGACGTCCAGGAAGTTGGCCGGCTCGGCGCCGTACAGCTTGATGGTGTCCATGGTGGCCATGGCCAGGCCGGCACCGTTCACCAGGCAGCCGATGTTGCCGTCGAGGCTGATGTAGGCCAGATCGAACTTGCTGGCTTCGATTTCGGCAGCGTCTTCTTCGTCCAGGTCGCGCAGGGCGACGATTTCCGGCAGGCGGAACAGGGCGTTGGTGTCGAAGTTGAACTTGGCGTCCAGGGCGGTGATGGTGCCCTTGCTGTCGACGTTCAGCGGGTTGATTTCAACCAGCGAAGCATCGGTTTCCATGTAGCAGGTGTACAGCTTCTTGAAGATGTCGACGGCCTGTGCGGTGGAGCCGGCCGGGATGCCGATGGCGTCCGCAATCTTCTTGGCTTGTTCGTCGCCCAGTCCGGTCAGGGGGTCGATGAACTCGGTGATGATCTTTTCGGGGGTGGAATGGGCCACTTCCTCGATGTCCATGCCGCCTTCGCTCGAAGCGATGAACGCCAGCTTCTGCGTGGCGCGGTCGGTGACGATGGAAACGTAGAGTTCGTTCTTGATGTCGGCGCCGTCTTCGATGTAGAGGCGGCGGACCTTCTGGCCTTCGGGGCCGGTCTGGTGCGTCTTCAGCTGCATGCCCAGGATCTCGCCGGAAATGCGCTTGACGTCTTCGATGGTCTTGGCAACTTTCACGCCGCCGCCCTTGCCGCGGCCGCCTGCGTGGATCTGTGCCTTGACGACCCAGACCGGGCCGCCGAGCTTTTCAGCGGCTTCGACCGCTTCCTGCACGTTGAAGGCGGGGATGCCGTTAGGGACGGGCACGCCGAACTTGCGCAAGATTTCCTTGCCTTGGTACTCGTGAATCTTCATGAGGTCTCGCTCTGGGGAGAAGGGATGGGAGCATCGCGCCGTCGGTTCTCGACATCGGCCCCCTATGGAGGCGGCTCGAATGGCCCCGGAGGCCTGTGGCCCGACGGCAATCCGGGCAGCCGCCGACTGTATCATGGGGTTTCCCCGCCCTGCATCTTTGACACAAGGGCTTCATCTAGTCGCAATAGGCTGTATTTCTGAACCACTTGCCCGTTGCGACCTCTGCGACCTTTTCAGCCATGCCCCAGATCTTCATCGACGGCGAAGCAGGTACTACCGGCCTGCAGATTCGCGAGCGCCTCCAACAGATGCCGGAAATCGGCCTGCTGAGCATCGACCCTGCCCGCCGCAAGGATCCCGCCGCCAAACGTGAACTGCTGGCGCAGGCCGACGTGGTCATCCTCTGCCTGCACGACGACGCAGCCCGCGAAACCGTCGCCATGGTCGACGCCCTTGCCGCCGAAACCGGCAAGCCAGGCCCGAAGATCATCGACGCCTCGACCGCCCACCGCGTCGCGCCGGGCTGGGTCTATGGTTTTCCGGAGCTGTCCGCCGGCCAGAAGGAAGCCGTCAAGAACGCCACCCGCGTGGCCAACCCGGGTTGCTACGCCACCGGCGCCATCGCCCTGGTACGCCCGCTGATCGATGCCGGCCTGCTGCCCGCAGACCACCCGCTTTCGCTGCCGTCGGTCAGCGGTTATTCCGGCGGTGGTCGCAGCATGATCGAAGCCTATGAAGCCGGCACCGCCGCGCCCTTCGAGCTGTATGCGCTGGGCCTGTCGCACAAACACATCCCCGAGATCATGGCCAACACCGGCCTGACCCGTCGCCCGGTATTCATCCCGGCGGTCGGCAACTTCCGCCAGGGCATGCTGGTGCAGCTGCCATTGCATCTCGATTTGCTGCCGGGCAAGCCGGGCGCTGCCGACCTGCACGACGCCCTGGCCGCGCATTACGCCGCCAGCAATACCGAAGAGCAGTTCGTCAAGGTGATGCCGATCACCGCCGACGGCAAGCTCGAAGCCGAATCGCTGAACGACACCAACAACCTGGAAATCCGGGTGTTCCACAACACCGACCATCGCCATGCGGTGGTGGTGGCCAAGCTGGACAACCTGGGCAAGGGTGCCAGCGGCGCCGCCGTCCAGAACCTGAAACTCATCACCGGGCTTTGAGCCCCGGCCGGCCTCACGCGGTCGGTGCGGTAAACGCAAAGGCCGGCGTGCGGACCTCGAAGACACCCAGCCATTCGGCCAACGCCGGATATTGCTCGCGCCAGGCACCGGCAAAACGCAGGTCCAGGTAACCCAGCGCACAGGCCAGCGAAATCTCGCCGGCATCGGGCGGTCCGCCACGGATCGCCGCATAACGCTCGGCGGCGAATGCAAGCGCTCTTTCCATCTTGCCGCGCTGATGGTCCAGCCAGCTCTGCACACGATGTTCTTCGGGCCGGTAGCGCGCCTCGTAGACCTGCAGCACGCAGGCATCCATCAGTCCGTCGGCCAGGGCCTGCTGGCGCAGCACGGCAAAGCGCTGCGCACCTTCGGGGAA
Organism: Xylophilus sp. PBN-3R; assembly: GCF_057747805.1. Lineage (NCBI taxonomy): Bacteria > Pseudomonadati > Pseudomonadota > Betaproteobacteria > Burkholderiales > Xylophilus > Xylophilus sp. PBN-3R. The sequence goes on along the minus strand of NZ_CM173225.1, from coordinate 4,687,668 downwards.
CAGACCGGCATCGGGCGACATGGCGTGGAAATACTCCACGATCACCCGCGAATCGAACAGTGCTTCCCCGTCTTCCAGTAACAGCGCCGGGATCTTGCCCAGCGGGTTCTGGCCGCGCAGCGTGTCCACCGGATTGTTGGTGTCGGCGACCTGGACCAGGATCCGGTCGGCCAGGCCCGCCACATCCGCAGCGATACGAACCTTGCGACCAAAAGGAGAGAGAGGCGAGGAGCGAAGAATGAGCATGGTTTTATTGTGCCTTGTGACAGACCACGCTTATGGTTACTCCTTCGTCACTCAGCCTGTGCTGGAACCGGACGCGGCGGGTGGCCGGTATAGGCCGGGATGTTCGAGCGCGGCAGCGGTCCCTTGTTGCGGCCGCCCTGCCGGGTCTGTTCCCACGCATGGGCCAGGATGCCGACCGAACGCGACAGGCAGAACAGCCCGCGCGCCAGCTCGGCGGGAAAATCCAGTTCGGCATAGACCACCGCGGTGGCGCCGTCGATGTTCATGGGGATGCGCCGGCCGCCCTTGCGTCGGGCGATGGCGTCTTCCACCGCCCGGCCGATGGTGGCGAATCGTCCCGAGACCTCGCCCCGCGCCGCCGCCTCGTCGACCAGCGCCAGCAACGGGGCGGTACGCGGATCGACGGGATGGAAACGATGGCCGAAACCGGGAATGAACTTGCCGTGTTCGGCGATGCAGGCGTCCAGCGCCGCCTCGACCGCCTCGGTTTCGCCGGCGCCGGCATCGATGCGCGCCGCCGCGTCGCGATAAAGGCCCACGGCCTGCTCACCGGCTCCGCCGTGCACGTCGCCCAGCACGTTGACGGCGCTGGCCATGGCGTTGTTCAGGCCGACGCCGCAGGTCGCGGCCATGCGGGCGATGGCGATGCTGGGCGCCTGCGGCCCGTGGTCGACGGCCGACATCAGCACAGCGTCCAGCAGCCGTGCCTGGGCCTTCGTGGGCAGTTCACCGCGGGTCATCAGCCAGATCATCTGCGGCAGGCCGATGCCGCCGGAGATCAGGTCCTGTATCGGATACCCGCGGTAGCGGATGACACCGGGCTGCATGTCGATGATGTCGGTCGCCCACCAATTCTCGGCGGCTTCGCGGTCGGCGGATTTCTGGATGAAGTCGTGGCTGCTCATGTCGGTGCCTGCATGTTTCTCAGGTGATCTTGTCGGTGCGGAAGGCGGCGATCTCGTCGGCGCCGTAACCCAGTTCGGCCAGCAGGCTGTCGTTGTGCTGGCCCAGCATCGGCGGCGGCGAATCCACGGTCGGAGCCTGGCCGTCCAGCTTGAAGCCGGTGCGCATCACCCGCACGTCGCGGCCGACGCCGGGCACGTCCGCGAACTGCGCGACCAGCCCGCGGTCGGCGATCTGCGGATGTTCCAGCGCCTGCGGCACCGTGTAGATGGGACCGGCAGGCACACCGACCGCATTGAATTCGGCCCACCAGTGGTCGGCGTCGTGACCGGTCATGGCGGCTTCCAGTTCAGCCTTGAGTTCCGCCCGGTGCGCCAGCCGGCCCTGGCGTTCGGCAAAACGCGGGTCGGTCGCCAATTCGGGACGGCCGACCACCCGGCAGACGGCCTCGAACTGTTCCTGCTTGTTGGCGGCGATGTTGATCAGGCCGCCGCCGGTGCGAAAGGTGCCGGACGGGCTCGCGGTGACATTGTCGTTGCCCATCGGTCTCGGTTCACGGCCGGCCACCAGATGGTTGGACACCGCCCAGCCCATGGTCGCCATGGCGGCCTCGAGCATCGACACGTCGATGAAACTGCCGCCGCTGCGCTGTCTGTCGGCCAGCGCGGCTGAAACCGCCATGGCCGCCGTCAGCCCGCCGATGGTGTCGGCCACCGGATAACCGACGCGGTAGGGCGCGTTCTCGGGCGCGCCGGTGATGCTCATCATCCCCGACATGCCCTGGATGATCTGGTCGTATGCCGGCAGGTCGCGCAACGGGCCGTCCTGGCCGAAACCCGAAATGGCGCAATAGATCAGCCGGGGCTGGTGCTCCAGCAGGGCTTCGTAGCCCAGGCCCAGGCGCTGCATCACGCCGGGGCGGAAGTTCTCGACCAGCACATCGGCGGTGGCCACCAACTTGCGGAATATCTCCTTGCCGCGCGGCTGCTTCAGGTCGAGCGTGATGGAACGTTTGCCCGGGTTCTGCGCCAGGAACGAAGCGCCCATGAAGGACTTGTTCAATGCCGCGTCGGCGCCCAGCTGGCGCGCCAGGTCGCCGCCCTGCCGGGCTTCGACCTTGATGACGTCGGCACCCAGGTGAGCCAGCTGATGGCAGGCAAAGGGGCCGGCCAGCACATTGGTCAGGTCGAGCACCCGCACGCCGTGCAGGGGACGACCGGGCCTGGGAGATTCGTTGCGCGTTTCGGTCATCTTGTCAGTCTGCCCGAGCGCCGGAAGCCTTCACCGCAGCGCCCCAACGATCGTGTTCGGTCTTGATGAAGGCGCCCAGTTCGGCCGAGGTTCCACCGCGCACCGTCGTGCCTTCTTCCTGCATGCGGGCGATCAGTTCAGGGCGTTGCAGCGCGGCGTTGGTCGCCTTGTTGAGTTGCTGGATGACCGCGTCGGGTGTGCCGACCGGCGCCACCAGCGCCTTCCAGTCCTCGGCCACGAAGCCGGCGTAACCCGACTCGGCGATGGTCGGCACATCGGCCAGCGCCGGGATCCGTTTGGCCGACGTCACCGCCAGCGCCCGCAGCTTGCCGCCCTTGATCATCTGCAGCACGCTCGGCGGCGTGGCGAAGTACAGGTCGGTCTGGCCGCCGATCAGGTCGGTGATGGCCGGGCCGGCGCCCTTGTAGGGCACATGCGTCAGCCGGATGCCGGCGCGGCGGGCGAACATCTCACCGGCGATGTGGCCGACGGTGCCGGTGCCGGGCGATGCCATGTTCAAAGGCTGTTTGGCTGCCCGCGCCTTCAGGTCGGCGACGGTCTTCAGCGGCGAATCGGCCCGCACCACCAGCACCACCGGCTGCGAGGCCAGCAGCACCACCGGAGCGAAGTCCTTCAGCGTGTCGAACGGCAGTTTCGAATACAGGCTGGGGTTGATGGCCAGGTTCGCGGTCTGGGCAGTGCCCACGGTGTAGCCGTCGTTCTTGGCCTTGGCGACCATGTCCAGGCCGATATTGCCGCCCGCACCGGGCCGGTTGTCGATGATGAAGTTCCACTGCGTGGCCTGCGTGACTTCGGCCATCACCAGGCGCGTCAGCACGTCGGTGCCGCCGGCCGGCGGGAATGGCACGACCAGGCGCACCGGCTGGCTCGGGTAGGCGGACTGCGCTCCGGCGGCGGTGGCGGCCAGCAGCAGGATGGCACCCAGCGCGCGGCGGGTGACGACAGGCAAATGGGACATGGTCATGTTTTAGTCTCGATTTTGTATAGATAGAACGATATTTTATCTATGCTATTTATCCGCCCGCAGAATGTCAAACCCGCCACCTTTCCAAGCCACACCACCGCTTCATGCCGAAACGCCCCGCCGTCCCCGCCATTGCCGACCAGAACGCTGCCGAAGGCGGCATTGCCACGCTGGACCGTGCGCTTTCGTTGCTGACCTGCTTTACCGCATCGCAACCGATGCTGAGCCTGGCCGAACTGGCCGGCCGCACGCGTATCAGCAAGAGCACGGTGCTGCGCATGCTGGCGTCGCTGGCGCATGCGCACATGGCGCAGCGCCTGCCCGACGGCCGCTGGACGGTGGGTGCGGAGGTCGAAAGGCTGCACCGCGTCTTCGCCGCCTCGTTCTCGCTCGAGTCGGCGGTGATGCCGGCGCTGCAGGCGCTGGTCGACGCCACCCAGGAAAGCGCGGCCTATTACGTACCGCACGGCCCTGTGCGGCTGTGCCTGTACCGGGTCGATTCACCCCGCCCGGTGCGCGACAACCAGAAACCCGGCGACCTGCTGCCGCTGGACCGCGGTGCCGGCGGCCGCATCCTGCAGGCCTATGCCGCGGCCCAGGCCGGTCCGGGTGGCCACGGCGGGGACCGCACGCTGGGTGCGAAGATCCGCCGCGAACAGGTGGTGGTGCTGATCGGCGACCGGGTGCCCGAACTGGCCGGCCTGGCCGCGCCGGTGTTCGGTGCCGACGGCAACCTGGCAGGCGCCGTCACCCTGACCATGCCGACCGAGCGCCTGGATCGAGCCTACGCACTGCCCGTGCAGCTGGCGGCTCGCGGCATCACCAACAACCTGGGCGGCCGCTGGCCCACGGCCAGCTGAAGTCCCGCGAAACCGGCAAACCCGTGATCGCAGGCATCGACTTCTCGCAACCGGCCGAGACCGTGGCGGCGCAGCTCATCGGCGTCACGCTGCTGGTCGACGGCGTCGGAGGCCGCATCGTCGAGACCGAGGCCTATGACCAGGCCGACGCCGCGTCGCACACCTTCGGCGGCCCCACCGACCGCAACCGGTCGATGTTCGGCCTGCCGGGACATGCCTATGTCTACCGTTCCTACGGTATCCACTGGTGCCTGAACACGGTGTGCCGCGAACCCGACCACGGCGCCGGTGTGTTGATCCGAGCCATCGAGCCGACCCACGGAATCGACCGCATGCGTGAGCGGCGCGGCGTGGAGGGCCTGCGCCAGCTGTGTTCCGGCCCCGGCAAGCTCGGCCAGGCGCTGGGTATCGACCGGCGGCTGGACGGGCTGGCGCTCGACCGGGCGCCGTTCGAACTGCTGCCTGCCCGCGACGCACATCCGGTGGTGCTGGCCACCGGTCCGCGTATCGGCATCAGCCGCGCCGTCGAGATGCCCTGGCGCTTCGGAGAAGCCGGCTCCCCTTTCCTCAGCCGCCCGTTTCGTTGACCCAGCCACTGGAGGGGCCTCAGGAATATCCCTGAAACACCCCCCCAGATCGCGCAAAGACTTACCAATCTGTGGAATTGATGCCATAAAGGGGGCATCGGCTGGACACGCGACCATATCTGCCCCGTCGATACCGGTTTTGTGACCTCATCACTGCGACGGGAGAGACAGATGACCCAGACGAGCGCCAGCCCATTCACCCGCAGCCGGGCCATCCGGCGCGCTGCCGCGGCAGCCCTCGGGGCGACAGCCGTGCTGGGCGCCCAGGCGGCCACGCTCACCGGCACGCTCACTGCCAGCATCACCCTGGCGTCCAGCTGCCTGGTGGTCGGCGCACCGGGCGCCACCACCGGCATCAACCTGGGCACGCTCGATTTCGGCAGCTGGCCGGCCACTTTCACCGGTGTGATGAACGCCACGCCATCGGGCGGCGTCAGCGGCAGCATCACCCAGCTGCTGTGTTCGCCGGATGTGACCGGCATTTCACTCACCGTCAACGCCGGCCAGCACGCCGGCCAGGGAGGCGCCACCGTGGGCGTCGGCAGCCGCGCGATGCGGGGCGTGAGCGCCAACGGAATCGTCGCCTACCTGCCCTATGAGATCTATTCGGATGCAGGTTTCCTGAACGCCTTCCCGCTCGGAACCGCCGTCACCGGTCTCGCGATTCCCCTGACAGGCCTGGCCGTCAGCCTGCCGCTGTTCGCACGCGTCAACAAATCGGTCAGCGGCGCGGCGCTGCCGGCCGCCACCTATTCCGACACCTTGCTCATCACCCTCAACTACTGAGCGATGGCGATCCGTACCCGCACGCGGCCCTCATTCCCGGCAATCGCTGCATTCGCCGCGCTGGCTTCATCGGCCGCATTCGTGCAGACGGTCGACGGCGCCACCATCCCGACCAAGGCCGACTTCCTGGTCGGCGCCATGGTGCAGAACGGCTGCCTGATCAGTGCCGCACCTGCGCAGGTGACCGGCGTGGTGTTTGGCCAGATTGTTTTCACCGGCACCTCTGCGCTGGTGGCCGGCGCGCAGACGATGGCGCTGGGCGCATCGGCCCAGCTGCAATGCACCACCGGCGCCAACGTGCGGCTGACGCTCGACGGCGGCCAGCATGCTTTCGGCACGCAGCGGCGGCTGTCCAACGGCACGGCCTTCGTGCCCTATAACGTGTCGCTCACCACGGCCGGCAACCCACCTGTGCTGCCGGGTGTCGAGGTCGGCATCGCGATCGGTGCCACGCCGCAGGCGCTGCCCCTTCAGGCGTCCATCCTCCTGCCCGGCACCGGCCTGCCGGCAGGGCTCTACACCGATACCGTGCAGGTGACCGTCGAATGGTGAAGACAAGTTTCCTGCGTCACGCAGCTGCAGCGGTGCTGGCTGTTCTCATGTCGACCGCGCAGGCCGGCACACCCTTGCTGATCTGGCCAATCGACCCGGTGATCGCCCCCGGCCAGCAGGCCGCCGCACTCTGGCTGGAAAACCAGGGCGCCCGGCCCGCCACGTTGCAGGTACGGGTGTTTGGGTGGAGCCAGCCGCGCGGCGAGGACGACTTCCAGCCCCAGCAGGCCGTGGTGCCCAGCCCGCCCATCGCCACCGTGCCGCCCGGCGGCCGGCAACTGGTGCGGCTGATCGCCACCCGTCCGGTGCCGCCCGGCACCGAACAGCCGTTCCGCATCTTCATCGACGAACTGCCGACGGCCGCACCGTCGGAGCAGGACCCGGGTCCCGACGCCGCCGGTGCTTCGGTGAAACTCCAGCTGCGTTACGCGGTGCCCCTGTTCGTCTACGGCGCAGGCGCGGTGCCGCCCACCGGCCGCAGCCGGGAAGGCGGCACGGACACGACCGACGCCAGCTCCAACGCCCTCGCACCCCGACTCGACTGGGCCCTGCTGCTCGAAAGGGGCCAGCCGGTGCTGGTGCTACGCAACACCGGCAACGCCCATGCAAGGGTGACGGGCGTCGAATGGAACACAGCCGACGGGTCGGTGCAGATACTCAACCCCGGCTTGCTGGGTTATGTGATGGCCGGCGCCACGATGCGGTTCGCCATCGAGAAACCGCTACCCCCCAACGCCAGGCTGCGCGCCGGACTGAACGGACGGACCGCCGACATCCCTCGTGCCGCGGACTGAAAAATTGGCCGGCCGGCGGCACAGGCTTCCGGTGCTGGCGGTGTGCATCTGCCTGCCGCGCCTGCTCGCCGCCAGCGGGCCGCCGCCGCTGCAGCTGGCCGCGCTAGACGGCCCGACGCCGCTCTACCTCGAACTGGTGGTCAACGGCCGCTCCAGCGGCGAAGTGGTCGAAGTCACCCAGCGCGGTCCGCATTACGAGATCGACGCCAGCGTGCTGCAACGGCTGCACCTGCTGCGCCAGGCGGTCGCCGACCGGCGCGTGGCCGTCGATTCGCTGCCCGGTGTGCAGACCGAATACGACACGCAGAACCAGCGCCTGCTGCTCAGCGTGCCGGCCGAATGGCTGCCGCAGCAACAGATCGGCGGCCTTGCGGTGCGCCCCCGGGTCAACGCCGTCAGCGGCACCGGCCTGTTGCTCAACTACGACCTCTACAGCAGCAGCCAGCGCGGCACCTCGTACACATCGGCCTTCGGCGAACAGCGTTACTTCAGCCCCGGCGGGGTGCTGAGCAACACGCTGGTGCTGCGGCGCGGCGCTGTCAGCGGGCCCGGCCTGCTGCGCTACGACACCCGATGGACCCGGCCCGACACCGACGACGCCAGCGAACGCAGCATCGGCGACGTGGTGACCGGCGCGCTACCGTGGACCAGCGCGGTGCGGCTGGGCGGCGTGCAATGGGGACGCAACTTCGGCATCCGGCCCGACCTGGTGACCTACCCCCTGCCGCAGTTCGCAGGCCAGGCCGCAGTGCCATCTTCGGTGGACTTGTTCGTCAACGGATTCCGCACCGCCGGCCGCAACGTCGATCCCGGCCCGTTCACCTTCAACCAGTTGCCGGGCGTGACCGGCGCCGGCAACGCCACCGTGGTCACCACCGACGCGCTGGGCCGGCAGATCGCCACCAGCCTGCCGTTCTATGTCAGCACCACGCTGTTGAAACCGGGACTGACCGACTATTCGGTTTCGCTCGGCGCGCTGCGCCGCAACTACGGCCTGCGCAGTTTCGACTACGGCCAGCCGCTGGCCGCCGCGGTCTTGCGGCGTGGCTGGAACGAAGGGCTGACGCTGGAAGCCCAGGGCCAGGCGGCGCGCGGCTTGATGGTGGCCGGTCTCGGCGCGGTGTGGCAGCCGGGGCTGCTCGGCACCTTGTCGGGCTCGCTCAGCCGGGGTTCGTCTCCCGGTTCACAGGGCGGCGGCAGCGGCTGGCAGACCAGCGCCGGCTGGCAGTACAACAGCCAGCGCGGCGGAGTGGCGGTGCAGCAGATCAACCGCCAGCCCGGTTACGGCGATGCCAGCACCTATGCCACCGACGGCTATCGGCTGTACCGCCAGCAGCGGCAGGTCAACGCCACCGTTCCAGTCGGCCGCGGTGCCTTTTCGGCCGGTTTCGTCGACCTGCGGGGCGGCACGCTCGCGGGCAGCGGCAACGACCGCAGCCGTGTGGTCTTCGCCAGCTACACCCGGCCTGTCGGTGAATCGGCCTACATCGCCATCACCGCCGGCCGCACCCTGGAAAACCGGGAAACCCAGGTGCGGCTGCAGCTCACCTACACCCTGGGCCGCAACGCCAGCGCTACCGCATCGGCGGTGCGCAGCGGCGACACGCAGGTGGCCCAGGCGGCTTACCAGCAGAACATTCCGACCGACGGTGGATTCGGCTGGAACATCTCGCGTTCGCTGGGCGAAAGCAACCGCCAGAGCGGCGGCGGTGGCAATTCCGACTACCGCCAGGGCACGGTGCAATACCGCAACCGCGAGATGCTGGTGCAGGGCGGCGTCTACGGCAGCGACGACGCCCTGTCGCGCTGGGCCGGCGCCAGCGGTTCGGTCGGCTGGATGGACGGCCGGATGTTCGCCACCAACCGGGTGGCGGACGCTTTCGCGGTGGTCTTCACCGGCCAGCCCGGCGTGCCGGTGCGTTTCGACCAGCAACTCATCGGCCGCACCGACGCCGACGGCTACCTGCTGGTGCCGCAGGTGCCGGGCTATTTCGAAGGCCGCTACAGCATCGACACCCTCGACCTGCCTGCCGACGCCCTCGTGCAGGACCCGGTGCGGTCGATGGCGGTGCGCGGCGGCACCGGCGCACTGGTGCAGATGCCGGTGCGCACCGTTGAATCCGCCACGCTGTTCCTGCTCGACGCAGACGGCGTCCCGCTGCGTGCCGGCACCGCCCTGCGCCACCTGGAAAGCGGCCTCGACAGTGTGGTCGGCTGGGACGGCGTGGCCTACCTGCCGCAGATGCTGCCCTTCAACACCGTGGTGCTGCGGCCGGCGGCCGGCGTCTGCCACGTGACCTTCACGGCCGACCGTTACCGCGCCGGCGAACGTACCCTGCGCTGCGTCGAAGGAGACCCCTCGCCATGAAACGAATGCTCGGCCTGCTGCCCGTCCTGTGCCTGGGTTCGCCTGCCATCGCCTGCAGCTTCAGCGAGACCGGCGGCACGCTGCCCGACCTGTCCTCTTTCGCGGTGCGCAACGGCCCCGGCGTCTCCGGCAGCGGCCAGTTGCAGCTCACCTGCGCCGGCGTACCCCTTCAGCTGCTCGGGCCGCAGCCGTCCATCACCGCGGTGCTGACCAGTCCGGTTACCGATCTTTCCCTGAAAAACGGCACCGACAGGATCCCGTACACGTTGACCAACGGCACCGGGCAGCCGTTCAGCGCCGGCCAGACCCTCATCAGCGTGAACGGCAACGCGGTGCTGGCCCTGTTCACCAGCAGCGGTTCGCGTGTGCCGGTGAACATCGTCACCGGCGCCAGCGCCAACGTGCCTGCCGGCCTCTACCAGGACACCGTCACCGTGCGCTGGACCTATCTCAACATCTGCGAAGGCGGCCTGGCTTCCATCGGCGGCCTGTGCCTGGCCACGCTCAGCTCTGAAACCAACATCACCCGCACGCTGACACTCAGCCTCAACGTCACCAACGACTGCGCCATCACCGCGCCGCCGGTGCAGTTCGGCGGCGCGCCGCTGCCCGCCATGTTCCCGGCCGTGAGCCAGAACATCGGCCTGCTGTGTACCAAGGGACTGGTCTACACCGTGGGCATCTCACCCGGCGGCCACGCGGTTCCGGGCGGCCGGCGTCAGATGGCGTCGGGCCTGGCTCGCCTGCAATACGACATCTTCAAACCGGGCAACACCGTCTGGCGCGACACCGGCGCCGATCGTCTCTCCGGCCCCGCCGCCGCCGACGGCCTGAACAGCCAGCTGCTGCCCTATACCGCGCGCATCTATGCCGACCAGCCAGCGCCTCCGGCCGGGTCTTATGAAGACAGCCTGACGGTCGACATCGGCTTCTGAAAACCTGCGCCCGCCCGCGAAAATCACCTACAAAGCGACGCGCATGCGGGCGGTAGAAGCCAGTGGATGAATACCTACGACACCCCCACGCCCGTCCCTTATTCGCCCCAGGTCGAACAGATCTCGGACGACGAGGCCCAAGTCATCACCGACCTGCGCGAGACCTTGCTGTCGATGTCGAAAACCATGGCCGAACACACCGGCAAGGGCCTGCGCAGCGTGCACGCCAAGAGCTTCGGCCTGCTGCGCGGAACCCTGGAGGTCTTGCCCGGCCTGCCGCCTGCACTGGCCCAGGGCCTGTTCGCGACACCCGGCCGGTACGACCTGGTCGCGCGGTTCTCCACACCTCCGGCCGAAGAACTGGACGACCGGGTTTCGCTGCCGCGCGGGCTGTCGCTGAAGATCATGGGTGTGCACGGCGAACGCCTGCCCGGATCGGAAGGCGACACCACGCAGGACTTTTTGATGGTCGACGGTCCGGTCTTTAACGCACCCGACGCCAAGCACTTTCTCCGCAGCCTGAAACTGCTGGCGTCCACCACCGACAAGGCCGAAGGCGGCAAACGTGCACTGTCGGTGTTGCTGCGCGGAACCGGCGCGGCGCTGGGCGCGGTGGGTATCGAAAGCCCCAAGATCATCTCGATGGGCGGCCACAAGCAGACCGAACCGCTGGGAGAAACGTTTTTCACCCAAGTGCCGATGCGTTATGGCAACTACATCGCCAAGCTGTCGGTGGCGCCGGTCTCGGCTTCGCTGCTGTCACTGAAGGACAAGCCGCTGCCGGACGAAATGGCCGACGATCCGGACGGCCTGCGCGGCGCGGTCAATGCCTTCTTCGCCGCGAACGACGATGCCGAATGGGAACTGCGCGCACAGCTCAACACCGACCTGGAAAAGATGCCCATCGAGGATGCTTCGGTCGAATGGCCGCAGGAACTGAGCCCGTATGTCACCGTCGCCCGCATCCGCATTCCGCGCCAGACCGGCTGGAGTGAAGAGCGGTCGCAGGCCATCGACGACGGCCTGGCGTTCAGCCCCTGGCACGGTGTCGTCGAACACCAGCCGCTGGGTGGCGTGATGCGCGCGCGGCGTGGCGTCTATCCGTCTTCGGCGGCCTTCCGCGGTTCGGTCACCGGCTGCCCGATGCACGAACCAGCGGCCGGCCGCGAGGTGTTGCCGGAGGTTGCGGGCGGTTGAGCGCAGGCACTCAAAGGGGTAGGCTGGAGCCCATGCCTTCTTCAGCCCACCCCGCCGCTGCGCCCCGTTTGAAGATCGGCCTGTCGGCCTGCTTTCAGCATGCCGATCCGGCGCGTCCCCTGTTCACCGGCAAGACCCTGCAATACGTCGAGCAGTCCATCGCCCACTGGCTGATGTCGGCCGGCGCGCTGGTGGTGATGGTTCCCTGCCCCACCGGTGAAACCGCTCGCGGCGACGTCACCCTGGCGCACTACGCCGAATGGCTGGACGGTGTGGTGATGCATGGTGGCGCCGACGTCTGGCCCGGCAGTTATGGCGAGGAACCGCTGCGCGAAGCCTGGGTCGGCGACCGCATCCGCGACCTCTACGATCTGGCGGTGGTCGAAGCTTTTGCCCAGGCAGGCAAACCGATCTTCGGCGTGTGCCGCGGTTTGCAGCTGATCAACGTGGCCTTCGGCGGGTCGCTCTACCAGGACATCGAGACCCAGCACGAAGGCGCGCTGCGCCACCGCGATGCCGACACCTACGACCTGAACTTCCACGACATCGAGATCGTGCAGGGCACCCGGCTGTCGAAGCTGTACCCGGGTTTGCAGCGGTCGCGCGTGAACAGCATCCACCACCAGGGCATCAAACGCCTGGCGCACGGTTTCACGGTGGAAGCCTGGAGCCGTCCGGACGGCGTGCCGGAGGCCATCCGCCGCACCGGCGGCCCGGAGAAGGGCTACATCGCGGCGACGCAATGGCATCCGGAATTCCACCGCCAGGGCGACAACCCGACCATCGACGACACGGCCATCCTGGACGACTTTTTGCAGGCCTGCGCCGCCAGCCGGCAACGGCCGCCAGTGCCCGCACGGCATATTCCGGGCCGCATCCGGGACCGTGCGACACGGCTGCTGCGGCAGGCCTTGCTGATGCGGTGAGCGCGGGTTCAAATATCTTGCCAAGCCATCAACGATGGCTCATCACGAAACCGGGTGCGTGATAAACCGCTCTGATTCAGGTCCGCCGTGGCAAATAAAGCTGACCCTGTGGCCTTGCGGAATGGGGCTGCGATGGCAATTTTTCATTCGCCACTGAATGCGCGCCCCTCAACGCGGCGCCAGGTGCCCCAGCGGCAACCCGCCCGCCGACTTCACTTCCCCCAGCGAAAAACTGGTGTGCAGGTCCTTCACCAGCGGGATGCCGGCCAGCTTCTGCAGAGCGAACTTCGAGAAGCTGTCCAGGTCTTCGGCCACCACCTGCAACTCGAAGGTACCGGTGCCGCTGATGTAGTGGCAGCTGATGACTTCCGGCAGCTGCCGTACCGCCTCTTCGAGCGCCTGCATGGCCACGGCCGAATTGCGTTCTGCATCCAGCCGTACGAAGGCCATCACACCCAGGCCAAGCTTCTGCCGGTTAAGCGTGGCGTGGTAACCCAGGATGTAGCCCGCCTGCTCCAGCGCCCGCACCCGCCGCCAGCAGGGCGCCGCCGACAGGCCGACACGCAACGCCAGTTCGGCGTTGGTCAGCCGGGCGTCGGCCTGCAGCTCGCGCAGGATGGACAGGTCGAATCGATCAAGTGTTTCCATGACATGGCCTTCTGCGAAAGGATCTTTCTTCAACTCCGATTTTTGGGGCAATGAACGCAAACACCTATCGGGAAAGCACTCCTACACTCATTCCATAGAACCGCATGCGACACGTATCGCGAAGCGGCAAACCTGGAGACAAATCCCGATGAACGCCCCCCTGCCCGAATCCGTCCGGCGCGCCCTGGCCGAGGCCAGCCTGGACGACCGATATGCCCTCGACCACGGCCGGGCCTTCATGAGCGGCGTGCAGGCGCTGGTCCGCCTGCCGATGCTTCAGAGGCAGCGCGACCTGCTCGCCGGCCATAACACCGCGGGGTTCGTCAGCGGCTACCGGGGCTCCCCGCTCGGCGGTTATGACCAGGCCTTGTGGAAGGCCAAGAAATTCCTCGAAGCCCAGCATGTCGTCTTCCAGCCCGGGGTGAACGAAGAACTGGCCGCCACGGCCGTCTGGGGCACCCAGACACTGGCCTATGCCAAACCCGAGCAGCAGAAATACGACGGTGTGTTCGGCCTCTGGTACGGCAAGGGACCGGGTGTGGACCGCTGTTCCGACGTCTTCAAGCACGCCAACATGGCTGGCACCAGCCCGCTGGGCGGTGTCATCGCGGTGGCCGGCGACGACCACATCAGCAAGAGCAGCACCGCCGCCCACCAGAGCGATCACATCTTCAAGGCCTGCGGGCTGCCGGTTTTCTTCCCTGCCAACGTGCAGGAAATCCTGGACCTCGGCCTGCACGCCTTTGCCATGAGCCGTTTTGCCGGTGTGTGGTCGGGGCTGAAGACCATCCAGGAGATCGTCGAATCCAGCGCCACGGCCATCATCGATCCGGACCGGGTGAAGATCGTCATCCCGGACGACTTCGAGATGCCGCCCGGCGGCCTGCATGTGCGCTGGCCCGATCCGCCACTGGAACAGGAAGCCCGGCTGATGGACTTCAAGTGGTATGCCGCACTGGCCTATATCCGCGCCAACAAGCTCAACTACACCTCCGTCGAAGGGCCGCACGACCGGCTCGGCATCATCGCCAGCGGCAAGGCCTGGAATGACACCCGCCAGGCGCTGATCGACCTGGGCCTGGATGACGAAACCTGCCGCAAGGTCGGTATTCGGTTGCACAAGGTCGGAGTCGTGTGGCCGCTGGAAGCGCAGCTCACCCGGGCCTTCGCCACAGGCCTGCAGGAGATCCTGGTGGTGGAAGAAAAACGCCAGGTCATCGAATACCAGCTGAAGGAAGAACTCTACAACTGGCGGCCCGATGTACGGCCCGACGTGCTGGGCAAGTTCGACGAGGTGACCGGTGATTTTTCGGGCGGCGAATGGAGCATGCCCAACCCCAGCAGCGGTACCTTGCTGCGTGCCAATGCCGACCTGTCGCCGGCGCTCATCGCACGCGCCATCGCGCGCCGGCTGGCCCGCCTGGGCCTGCTGGATGCGGCGGGCGGCGACATCGCCGCCAGGGTGCACGGCCAGCTGGCTGTGCTGGACGCCAAGGAATCTGCTGCCAAGGCCTTGCTCGCCAGCGGCGTGGCGGGCGCCGAACGCACGCCCTGGTTCTGCTCCGGCTGCCCGCACAACACCAGCACCGTGGTGCCCGACGGCTCCCGCGCCATGGGCGGCATCGGCTGCCACTACATGGCCACCTGGATGGACCGCGAGACGCTGGGTTTTACCCAGATGGGCGGCGAAGGCGTGCCCTGGGTCGGTCAGCAGCCCTTCACCAACGAAAAACACATTTTCGCCAACCTGGGGGACGGCACCTACTTCCATAGCGGGCTGATGGCCATCCGCCAGGCCATCGCAGCGGGCGTCAACATCACCTACAAGATCCTATACAACGATGCGGTCGCGATGACCGGCGGCCAGCAGGTCGGCGAACGGCCGGAAGGCCACAGCGTGCTGCAGATCTGCCAAAGCCTGCAGGCCGAAGGCGTGAAGAAACTGGTCATCGTCACCGACGAACCGGGCAAGTACCAGGGCATGAAGATCGCCGGCGATCCGGAGGTGCGGCACCGTGACCAGTTGGACGCCACCCAGCGCGAACTGCGCGAGATCGAGGGCACCACGATCCTGGTCTACGACCAGACCTGCGCCACCGAAAAACGCCGTCGTCGCAAAAGGGGCACGCTGGCCGACCCGGCCACACGCATCGTCATCAACGACCTGGTGTGCGAAGGCTGCGGCGACTGCGGAGTGCAGAGCAACTGCCTGTCGGTCGAGCCGCTGGAAACCCCGTTCGGCCGCAAACGCACCATCAACCAGAGCAGCTGCAACAAGGACACCAGCTGCCTGAAGGGCTTCTGCCCGAGCTTCGTGGAAGTGTCCGGCGGCAGCCTGAAGAAAAAGGCGAAAGGCCAGGGCCCGGCGCCAACCGACCTGGGTGAATTGCCCGAGCCCTCTTTACCCCTGCTTTCCGACAGATCGGGCCAGCCCTGGGGCATCTTGGTGGCCGGCGTAGGTGGCACCGGGGTCATCACCATCGGCCAGCTGCTGGGCGTGGCGGCGCATCTGGAAGGCAAGGGCATCGTCACGCAGGACGCTGCCGGCCTGGCCCAGAAGGGCGGCGCGACCTGGAGCCATGTGTTGCTGGCCGCGCACCAGGACGACATCCTGACCACCCGCGTGGGTGCTGCCGCCGCCGACCTGGTCCTGGCGTGCGACCCGCTCGTCGCGGTGCAGAAGGAAACCACCGAACGCATGCGCCTCGGCCGCACCCGGGTGGCCCTGAACACCCATGGCGCGCCCACCGCCGCCTTCGTCCACCAGGCCGACTGGCAAAACCCGGCCGATGCCTGCGCATCGCAGGTCGGGGAGCTTGTCGGAGCGTCTGCGCTGGGCGTCTTCGATGCCGACAGCAGCGCGACCAGGCTGATGGGCGACAGCATCTACGTCAACCCGATGTTGCTGGGTTACGCCTGGCAACGCGGCTGGATTCCGCTCGGCCACGCCGCACTGATGCGGGCGATCGAGTTGAACGGTGTGGCGATCGAAGCCAACAAGGTCGCCTTCCTGTGGGGACGCCAGGCAGCGCACCGGCCTGCCGCAGTGTCTGCCGCCGTGGCACCGGCACAGGTCATCAGTTTCCAGCAGCGAGAGAACCTGGGTTCGATGCTGTCGCGTCGGGTCGCGTTCCTGACGGCCTACCAGAACGCCGCTTATGCCGAGCGTTACCGCAGGGTCGTCGAGCGGGTGGCGGACTTCGAGCGTCAGCAGGGCGAACGCACACCGCTGGCTGAGGCGGTCGCCAGGTCCTTGTTCAAACTGATGGCCTACAAGGACGAATACGAGGTGGCCCGGCTGCAGGCCGACACTACTTTCCTGGCCAAGGTGCATGGCATGTTCGATGGCGAAGTGAAATTGCACTACCACCTCGCACCTCCCATCCTCGGCAAGAAAAATGCGCAGGGCCAGCCGGTGAAGCAGCGTTTCGGACCCTGGATGCTGCCGGCTTTCCGGTTGCTGGCGCACTTCAGGTTCCTGCGCGGTTCGGTCATGGACCCGTTCGGCCACACCCACGAACGCCGCACCGAACGCGCGCTCGTCGTCGAGTATCTCGAGACGGTGGAAGAATTGTTGGCCGGTCTCGCGAAAGGCCACGACACCGCACTCGCGCTGGAAATCGCCCGCTTGCCGGAAACCATCAAGGGTTACGGCCATGTGAAGGACCGCAACCTGGCCGCTGCCCGCCAGCGGGGTGCCGAACTCCTGACCCGATGGCGCGCCCCGCAGCCCGACCAGCGAGCTGCGTAGGGCGGCAGATCAGGGCTTCGGCGGGACCACCGTGGTGGTGGTTTCGCGGATCTGACCGCCGCCTTCGACACTGCCGCTGGTCGTGGTCGTGCTGCTGGTACCGCCGCCACTGGTGCGGCTCAGGCAATCGGTCTTCTCACCCCCGCTGAGGGCGCGGCAACGATCCGATGCATTGCTGGCAGCCGCCGGGCCGGGCGCCGTCAGGTTGCCTTTTCTGGCCTCTGCGCTGGCTGCGCCGGATTCGCGTTTGCAGGCGGCAGGGTCGTTCCTGGCTTCGTTGGCATTGCAGCCGCCGCCGTCCGCGGCAAAGGCGGCCAGGCCGATGAATGAGCCGGCCACAAACACGGCGGCCGATCGGATCAGGGAATTCGTTTTCATAGTGAACCTCAGGTCTTCAGTGTTGCCGTAAGGGTGATCTCGGGGACCGACGCCAACGCCTTCGACAACGGGCAACCTGCCTTGGCTCCTTGTGCCAGTTCCTGAAACCTGGCCTCGTCCAGGTTGGGCACCACGGCTTCCAGCGTCAGTGCAATGCGGTCGATCTTGAAACCGTCGCCGTCTTTCGCCAGGCGGACCTTGGCTTGGGTATCGACTTCCTTCGTCGGAAAACCGGCTTTCTCGGCAGCGAATGCAAAGGCCATGGTGAAACAGGCGGAATGCGCCGCTGCCAGCAGCTCTTCCGGGTTCGTTCCCTGGGTGCCGCCCTCGAAGCGGGTGGTGAAACCGTAAGCTTGATTCTTCAACGCAGGCGACTCGGTGCTGACGGCGCCCTTGCCGGCCTTGCCAGCACCTTCCCAATGCACGGTAGCGAGTTTTTCGATCATCCAGGGCTCCTTTGAAGATAGCTCCTCAGCTTGCTCCCCGGCAGGTCGCGTCCCCGTCGGACGGCACCGCGGATGCCGGGCCGCGAGCTTCCTACAACATGCCCTGGTCGTCGCCGCCCAGCACCGGCAGGGGCGTGGCCTTGGCCAGCGCCAGCCACACACCGAAGGGCAGGGTCATGGCCCGGCGCGGCGCCGGCCGTATCACTTCGAGCCGGGGCGATGCGGGGTCGCCTTCGGCCACCATCACACCACAGGTGAGGGGTATCTCGTCCGCCGTGCCGATGGCCTTGCCCTTGCCGTCGCGGCCCAGCACGTACCAGCACTCGCTGCTGAGGTCGAGATAGGCGGCGCGTTTGGCAGGTTTGCGCAGGTCCGAAAGAAGGTCGGAGCGCCGCACCTTGATCTCGTGGACCACTGGCGCGAGGTAGTCCTCGACCGAGGTGTTTCGCACCGAGAAGACATCGGGCTTGGCGATGCACCAGTGATCGGGATCGGGCTCGCAGCCGGTCACCCTCGCCCGCAGCGACAAACCGCGCCAGACGATACGCCCGGCCCGTTGCATGCTGCGTGCGACTTGTTCTTCCAGTAGTTCATGGGCCGAGAAAGCGGCGCGGTTGCGGGCCAGCGCCTTGGTCATCCACACCAGTCCGTCGGGCGTCACCCGGACCGACAGCCGGCCCTGTTCGTCATGCACCTGCTGCAGCAGGCCGGCGGTGAGCAGTTCGACCTCGACCAGGTCCTGGCTGGGCCAGCCGGCGGAACGGTAGACATCGCGCAGGCGGCGGGCATGGTGGCGGCCGATGGTGGGAGGAACCGGCGGTGTCGCCTGGATGATTTCGGATGGCTGGAGCATGTTCAGCGGGGCAGCTTAGCCAAGCCTTCAAAACCGTGGGGCCCGTCGGGAGATGAACGCCGGTGCGTTAGGCTCGCCCGCCATGGACGCCACTACCGCCACCCGTTTCATGCAGGCCGCACTGGCCGAAGGCCGCCGTGCGCTGCCGGCCTGCCTGCCCAATCCGCCGGTCGGCTGTGTGCTGGTGCGCGACGGCGTCATCGTCGCGTCGGGGTTCACACAGCCGCCAGGCAACCCGCATGCCGAAGCCGGCGCCATGGCGCAGCTGCAGGGTCCGCTGGACGACGTGATCGCGTTCGTCACGCTGGAGCCCTGCTCGTTCCAGGGCCGCACGCCGTCTTGTGCAAAAACGATGGTCGAGCGCGGCATCCGGAACGTCCATGTCGCGATGCTCGACCCCGATCCGCGCAACGACGGCAAGGGCATCGCGGTGCTGCGTGATGCGGGCGTGGATGTGACGGTCGGTTTGCTGGAAGAAGAGGCGCGGCGGGACCTTGCACCGCACCTGGCGCTCAAGGCGAACGGCGCCTAGGACATCTGCCGGAGCGTTTGCGCCAAGGTCTGCGCCACCAGCAGCATCAGGAAAACGGCCGTCGCGGCCAGGGCGATCATCAGCACCACCAGCGTGTCGAGCGCATGCACCTGCGCTGCCAGCACCGTCCGCGGCCAGAAGGCGGTCGGCCGCTGCATGCGGGGACCCGACTGGCGCAGGAAGTCGTGCAACGACAGCCCTTTCTGGCGCCGCCGGGCGGCCCGGAGTTCGGCCTTCGGCTGGTCGTGGAGATCGGCCTCGCCGCCGACCGGCAGCCAGCGCCGGCCACGCGGCAGGAACAACACATGGGCGGCCCGCATCTCGCGGTAACGGGTCAGCAGAAACGGCAGGCACAAGGTGCAACCGACCATCATCGACAGGAAAAACAACGCATTGAAGGAGTCGATGAAACCATATGCCAGGCCCATGAGCATCAGGCAGGCACAACGGGCGGCCGCTCCGCCGGAGCTTCGCTCCGGGTCGCCCAGCAGGCGCCATGCCGCCAGCGGCACCAGGCGGCGGGCCACGATCCCGCTGAACATGACCGACAGCCCGCAGCAGATGCAGGCGATGGCGGTGAGGTTTCCGAAGCGGTGGAGGTCTTGCATGGCGAGCCGAAAATTCTCCTGGCTGGCTGCTGCGAAATTCGCTCTGTCTTAATGTCAGACGATTGAAGCGCCCGATTTCAAGAAAAACATCTGCTCATCCCGTCTGCCGCGACGAGTCCCCCCATGAAGACACTGCCCACCGCCACGCCGCGCCGCCATCTGCATACCCGCCAGGTCACCACCGGTGGTTTCCTGCGCGACGACGGGCTCTGGGACCTGGAAGGCGAGTTGCGCGACACCAAGACCTATACCTCCGGTTCGTCCGGCGGCACCTTGCGCCAGCCCGGCGAGCCGATCCATCACATGCAGGTACGCCTGACCCTGGACGACGACATGAAGGTGCATGCCGCCGTCGCGGTGATGCTCAACACGCCGTTCGAGGAATGCCAGCCGGCCGCGCTGCCAGTCGACAGGCTGGTGGGTGCGCGCATCGGCATCGGCTGGCGGCATTCGGTCAATCAGGCAATGGGCGGCATCGCCGGCTGCACGCATATCCGCGAGCTGCTGATGGCGATGGCGACGGTGGCTTACCAGACCATTGGCCCCTACCGCCGGCAGGAACGCATGCAGAAGGGCGAGGTGACGCAGCACTATCCAGGCGACAAGCCCGCGCATCAGATGGGCGCGTGCCTGGCCTGGGATTTCAACGGGCCGGTGATCGCCCGGGTTGCACCCCAGTTCATCGCCTGGAAGCCGAAAAAGATCGAAAGCTAGGGAGCCGGAACGGTCGACTAATCGTCGTCCGGCTCCCGGCCGGCGGTGGCCAGCACCTTGCGCACCACCTCACCGGAAAACCCGCGTGCCATCAGGAAGCGGGTCTGTTTGCCGCGTTCTGCTGCGTCGGCGGGCGGATGGTCGAATCGCCTTTTCCATACTTCCAGGGCACGGGGCAGTTCGGTATCACGCAGCCGGGCCACGGCTTCGGTGACCGCTTCCGGATCGACGCCGCGCTGCTGCAATTCTTGCCGGATGCGCGCACCGCCCAGTCGACCCGAGCGCCGGTTCAGCACCGAATCGACATAACGGACATCGCTGATGAAGTCCTTTTCGGTCAGCTCGTCCAGCACCGCATCCAGCGTGCCGGGCTGTTCCTCGAACGGCGCGAGCTTGCGCCGCAGTTCGGCGCGGGAATGTTCCCGGCCGGACAGGTAACGCAGCGCGCGGCCTTTGAGCGACAGGTTGCCGAAGGCCACGCGCTACGCTCAGGCCGCTGCGGGTTCGGCGGCCGGTGCAGCCGACTCGATCACCGGGGGCAGCGCACTGACACCCAGGCTTTCGCGCACCTTGTTCTCGATCTCGCGGGCCAGCGCCTTGTTCTCGCGCAGGAATTCGCGGGTGTTGTCACGACCCTGACCGATCTTCTCGCCCTGGTAGGCATACCAGGCGCCGGATTTCTCGATCACCTTGGCCTCGACGCCCTTGTCGATGATCTCGCCTTCGCGGCTGATGCCCTCGCCGAACATGATGTCGAACTCGGCCGTCTTGAAGGGCGAGGCGACCTTGTTCTTGACCACCTTCACCTTGGTCTCGTTGCCGACGACTTCTTCACCACGCTTGATGGTGCCGATGCGGCGGATGTCCAGGCGCACCGAGGCGTAGAACTTGAGCGCATTGCCGCCGGTGGTGGTTTCGGGGCTGCCGAACATCACGCCGATCTTCATGCGGATCTGGTTGATGAAGATCACCATGCAGTTGGTCTTCTTGATGGTGGCGGTGAGTTTGCGCAGCGCCTGGCTCATCAGGCGGGCCTGCAGGCCGGGCAGGCTGTCGCCCATGTCGCCTTCGATTTCGGCCTTGGGCGTGAGCGCCGCGACCGAGTCGACCACGATCAGGTCGACCGCGCCGGAACGCACCAGGCTGTCGACGATTTCGAGCGCCTGTTCACCGTTGTCGGGCTGCGAGATCAGCAGGTCCTGCAGGTTGACGCCGAGCTTCTGGGCGTACTGGGTGTCGAGTGCGTGTTCGGCGTCGACGAAGGCGCAGGTGCCGGCCTGTTTCTGCATTTCGGCGATGACCTGCAGGGTGAGGGTGGTCTTGCCCGAAGACTCCGGGCCGTAGATCTCGACCACCCGGCCGCGCGGCAGGCCGCCCACGCCGAGTGCGACGTCCAGGCCCAGCGAGCCGGTGGAGACCACCTGGATGTCGGCGATGGCTTCGCCTTCGCCCAGACGCATGATGGTTCCCTTGCCGAACTGCTTTTCGATCTGGGCAAGCGCGGCTTGCAGTGCCTTGGCTTTTTCGGCGGCGGCGGCGGCGTTGGCGGCGGTGGTCTTGGCGTCCATGAGATTTCTTTCAGTGATGCAAAAGGGCAGAAGGCAAGGGCCCGGGGGAGAGATTCCGACCAGCTGTCGGTATGAACAGGCTGGATGCTTGATCAGTATTCTAGGGTGGCAGTACTTTTTGATAAAGCCATATTTAAGTCAGTTTGCCTGACTTAAATAAACCATTTGTCGTAGGACAACCAAGCTCGAAAGCCGGCCAGTTAAAGGGTTAACCCCGGCACTTTGCAGCGTTTCAATGCGAGATAGTGGCGGCCACTTGTCGGACAAGTGATTCAAAACCATCCATAACAAAGCCGAGACCTGCCTTGAACCCGAAAACCCCAAACGAATTCATCCACGCTGCGACCGGCCTCGCCTCACGCCGGCGCGGTTTCCTGCTCGGCGCCGGCAGCCTGCTGGGCGCACCGCTGCTCAGCAGCCTGCCGGGCTGCGGCGGCGGCAGCAACGACCCCATCGTGATCGACCCGGACCCGATCTGGGGCACCTACGGCGCTGCCACCGCCATCGTGGCTTCGCTCAAGTCGGTGGCGCAGTCGGCGTTCCCGGCACGTGATTTCGCAGTCACCGCTTACGGCGCGACACCCTGCACCGTGGTCTCGGTGACCACCTCGTATACCGACCTCACCAAGTCGCCGGTCAGCACCGGTTCCGACAAGACCCATGCACCTGGTTCCTTCGATTCCCGTCCTGCGTTCCTGGCGGCCATCGCAGCTGCCAACGCGGCCGGCGGCGGCCGTGTGGTGGTGCCTGCCGGCACCTGGTATTGCGCAGGCCCGATCGTGCTGCTGAGCAACGTCAACTTCCACCTGAGCGCCAACTGCCAGATCTATTTCAGCAACAACCCGGCCGACTACGCCAAGGACGGCCCGATCGATTGCGGCAGCAACGGCAAGCTGTATTACGGCCGCTGGCAGTCCAACGATTGCCTGAATTTCGGCTCGCCCATCTACGCCCGCAACCAGACCAACATCGCCATTACGGGCGAAGACCGCACCTCGATCCTGAACGGCCAGGCGATGATTCCCTTCGCCGGCAGCGGCAACACCGCCACCTGCTGGTGGACCTACAAGGGCAACGCCGGCCAGTACGGTTTTGTCAGCGCCACGGCCACGCCGTCGGCCGCATCGACCAACCTCCTGAACGTCGACCTGAAGACCAAGGTGCCCGGCATCAGCGACGCGCTGTATGCGCTGCTCACCAACCCGGTCACGCCCTGGCAGCAGGACCAGAACTACCTGCCCTGCCTGTCCGAGGCCGGCGTCGCCATCGAGCAGCGCATCTTCGGCCTGGGCCACTTCCTGCGGCCCTGCATGGTCACCTTCATCGGTTGCACCAACGTGCTGATGGAAAACTACCAGACCAACAACACGCCGTTCTGGCAGCACCATCCGGTGAACTGCACCAACGTCGTGATCCGCGGCGTGCTGACCGACAGCACCGGCCTCAACAACGACGGTTTCGACCCCGACGCCTGCCGCAACGTGCTGTGCGAGAACGTCGAGTTCAACACCGGCGACGACTGCATCGCCATCAAGTCGGGCAAGAACCTCGACACCGAATACGGCCCGTCGCAGGACCACGTGATCCAGAACTGCGTCATGCAGAGCGGCCACGGCGGCATCACCCTGGGCAGCGAGATGGGCGCGGGCATCGAGAAGATCTACGCCCGCAACCTGGAGATGCGCAACATCTACTGGGCCAGCAATGCGCTGAACATCGCCATCCGCATCAAGACCAACATGAACCGCGGCGGTTTCGTGCGCGATTTCTACGTCGACAACGTGACGCTGGCCAACGGCGTCAGCACCACCGCTTCGGGCTACGGATCGTCGCTGCTGGCAGGTAGCCCGATCAACGCCACCGTACCGCTGGGCGTGGTCACCGCCAAGGCCGCCAACCCTTCGGCTTCGCAGGGCGGCATCATCACCTTCGACTGCGACTACCAGCCGGCGAAGGACGCCATCCGCACCCGGCCGGCCAGCGTGCAGAACATCTTCATCTCGCGGGTCAAGGCCAGCAACGTGACGGTGGGCGGGGTCACCGCATCGTGTTTCCAGGCCATCGTGGCGCAGGGCCCGGTGGCGGCCGACTACAACGGAGCTCTGCCGGTGCCCACCGTGCCGGCCATCACCGGCGTGACGATCAGTGACTGCGATTTCGGCACCCCGTCGGCTGCGGGTCCGGCCAGCGCCACCGTGCCCGGCCCGCTGTATGCCTTCAACGTACACGACATCGTGCTGAAGAACGTGACCATCGCCGGCGTGGCCTACAACACCACCCTCAGCGACGCACGCTGATGCACGGACGGCCGCGAGCCGCCCCGTGAGGCCGAACTAAAATCGGCCGCATGACGCAGCCGAACCTCCTGTCCCCCGCCCCCTTTCAGGCCGAGGAAACGGAGCTTCCGGACGGCCCGCGCCGCAGTCGCAACCTGACCCAGACGCTGGTGGAAACACTGGGTGAGCAGCTGCGCAGCGGTGCCATCCGAGCCGGCGACAAGCTGCCGTCCGAGTCGGCCATCATGCAGAGCTTCGGTGTCAGCCGCGGCGTGGTGCGCGAGGCGCTTTCGAGGCTTGCCGCCGCCGGCATGGTGCAGACCCAGCACGGCATCGGCACTTTCGCGCTGGCACCCGACCGCGAAGGCCGGTTCAACCTGCAGCGCCCCGAGGTGACCGACCTGGACGACCTGCTGGCCATGCTCGAATTGCGCACCAGCGTCGAATCCGACGCCGCCGGCCTGGCCGCCGTCCGCCGCAGCGATGCACACCTGCTGGCCATGCGCGCCGCGCTCGACGACTTCGGCAGCCACCTGTCCACCGTCGGCGAGACCGTTTCGCCCGACTTCCGTTTCCACCTGGCCATCGCCCACGCCACCGGCAACCGCTACTACAGCGACCTGATGGACCAGCTGGGCATGGCGGCCATCCCCAGCACCCGCATGTCGTCGGTGCGGCTGGACCCTCAGCAACGCGAACGGCACCTGCAGAAGGTGCACCAGGAACATCACGACATCTATGCCGCCATCGTGCGGCGCGACCCCGAAGCCGCGCGCGCCGCCATGCGTATCCATCTGGTGAACAGCCGTGAACGACAACGGCAGTCCAGCGCCGGCGAATCCGCCTGAAAGCCCCGCATGCAGAGACCTCCCGCCATTCCCACGGTGCAGATCGACAACGAGCAGGTCCGGGTGACCGAATGGCGGTTCCCACCCGGCGGCGAAACCGGCTGGCATCGCCACGGCATGTATTACGTGGTGGTGCCGCAGACCACCGGCCCGCTGCTGCTGGAAACCGCCGACGGCCCGGTGACCGCGCAGCTGACCACCGGCGTGTCCTATGCGCGGCCGGTGGGGGTCGAACACAACGTGGTGAACCCGGGCACGGAAGAGTTCGTGTTCGTCGAGATCGAATTGAAACCGAACTGAAGACTGTTTTCAGGGCACCCGGAAGTCGACCCGGCCCCTGACCGGATGTCGATCGGCCGAAACCGCCTTCCAGTCGACCCGATAGGTGCCGCGCGGCAGCGGTTGGTCGGGCACCACCAGCAGGCTCCTGCCGTCGGCCGACGGCGTTACGGTGACCGCCATGCCCATCTGCGGGTGATGGCTCATGCCGGGCATGGATGTCATGAAGAGCAGCGCGTCCGACGCCGGCAGGCGCAGTTTCTGCGAGAAGTCCAGCGTGATGCGGACCGTGGGCTCGACATCCTCATGGTCGGCCGGGCTCGAGCCGACCAGCTGCGGACGGGCCTGCGCCAGTGCAGCCGACAACACCAAGACAGCGCCGAAAATGGCGTGTGCGATATGGGGTTTCTGCATGTGCGTTGCCTCCTTCTTCGTTGGCATTTGTGTTTCTGGACCGAGACCTGACCGATGGAAACATCCGACACCATACTGGCTGCATCCGACGATCGCTGGCGCGAATCCCACCTCGGTCGCCTGCTCGGCCATTCGATGCGGCGTTTCGACGCGCGGGTGCTGGCCCTGATGGCGCAGGACGACGAAGTGCCGCTGGCACTGTCCAACCTGGCGGCGCGTTCACAGGTCAGCGCGGCGCATATCCACATCACGCGGCACCTGGCGCTCCAGGGCTCCCGCCTGACCGACCTGGCCGAATCCGCCGGCATGACCAAGCAGGCGATGGGCGCGCTGGTGGACCAGTGCGAAGCCTGGGGGCTGGTGCGCCGCGAGGCCGATCCGCGTGACGCCCGTGCCAGGCTGGTGGTCTTCACCGACACCGGCCGCGCCTGGCTGGACGCTTTCCGTCGTTCGGTGGCCCAGGCCGAGGCAGAGTTCCGCGCCAGCGTCGGTGCCGAAGTCGCGGCGGTGGTGGCACTGGGGCTGGAGGCCTATGCACAAAGTTGACGGCCCGCGGGGTCTTCCGCTGCGCTGTGCGCCGAGTTACTCTCCTGACGTGTTGAAAAGACACGGGAGCGGAAAACGATGAACACAGGGACATCCCAGGGGTGCGATGGCTGAAAAACTGCGTTTGCGCCGCCAATCCCTCGGCAGCCGACTCATGCTGGCGACACTCGCTTTCTGCCTTCTTTTCACCATGGCGGCCGCGGCGGTCCGTACCTTCTCCGCCTGGCAGGCCGGCGTCCGGAGCATGGAGGCGGACCTCTCCATGATGGAACGCATGTACGAAGGCGCGCTGTCCAAAGCCAGCTGGGACCTCGACCGCGACCAGGTAGAGACCTATGCCGAGATCCTTTCGCAGGTGCCGTCGGTGGGCCAGGTCCGCATCACCCTGCGCCTGCCGGTCGGCCCGCCGATGGTGTTCGAACGCACGCGGCGCGGTTGGACCGCTTCTTCGGTCGCCCCCAGGCACCAGGCGGCGCTGACCTACGAACCCTTTCCCGGCCGCATCGAACAGGTGGGCGAACTACAGCTTTCGGGCGACGAAGGCCTGCTGTGGCGGCAGCTGCGAGACGAGTTGCTGGGCATCTTCGTGGCCCAGGCGGTGCAGTCCCTGCTGCTGGCCAGCCTCGTGATGGCGCTGTTCCACCGACTGGTCACCGTGCATGTGCGGCGCATCGCGCGCCACCTGGCACAACTGACGCCGCTGACGCTCGGACGCCCGCTGGTGCTCGAGCGACCCGAACGCAACGGCGACGAACTCGCCTTGCTGGTGACCGGCGTCAACCAGCTGCAGAACAACCTGTCGGACTACCTGGAGCGGCAGCAGCGTTTCGAACACGAACTGGCCGCTCACCGCGACCGGCTGTCGGAACTGGTGCTGGAACGCACGGCCGAACTGCAGGCAGTGAACCAGCGGCTGGAAGCGCTGTCGCGCACCGACGCCCTGACCGGCCTGGCCAACCGGCGCAGCTTCGACCAGGTGAAACTGGCCGAATTCCAGCGGGCCCGCCGCAGCAACCAGCCGCTGACGCTGCTGCTCTGCGACATCGACTACTTCAAGCGCTACAACGACAGCTACGGCCACGCCGAAGGCGACAACTGCCTGCGCAAGGTGGCCGGCGCGCTGGCGGCGGTGGTCCAGCGCAGCAGCGATCTGGCAGCGCGTATCGGCGGCGAGGAATTCGCCATATTGCTGCCCGGCAGCGACACCGCCACCGGCCTGGCGCTGGCCGAACGCCTGCGCCAGGAAATGAGCCAGTTGGCGATACCGCACAAGGCTTCGGACGTTTCCCCGAACGTAACGCTGAGCCTGGGGCTGGCCACGCTGGAGCCGGCGTCGGACGCGGATTTCGAGGCGCTCTTCCGGCGCGCCGACCAGGCCCTGTACCGGGCCAAGAACGAAGGCCGCGACCGGGTCTTGTCCGCCAGTGCGCCGACGGAAGGCATCCGATGAAAAGAACCCTGACGAACCTGGCCAGACTGGCATCGGGGCTGGCGCTGGCCGCATCCTGCGCCCTGGCCTGCGCGCCCTCGTTGGCGCAGACGCTGAACGTGGTCACCGAGAACACGCCCAACTCCTACCTGAACAACGGCAAGGTGGCGGGCCCGGCCACCGACATCGTGGAGCAGACGCTCAGGCGCGCCGGCCTGAACGACTACCGCATCGACCTGTATCCGTGGGCGCGGGCGCAGGACATGGCCTTGCGCGAGCCTTTCGTGCTGATCTACCTGATAGCCCGCACGCCCGAACGCGAGAACCGTTTCCGCTGGGTCGGCGAGATCAAGCGCAGCCGCTACTACCTGTACGGCCTTCAGGGACGCAACGACCTGCATGTGGCGCAACTCGACGACGCCCGTAACTGGAGCATCGGCGTGGTCCGCGACGACGTGCGGCAGCTGGCGCTCGCGAAGCGTGGTTTCACCCGGCTTGCGGTGTCGTCGCAGCCGCTGGAGAACCTCCGCAAGCTGCTGTTCCGGCAGGTCGACATGGTGGTGCTGACCGAGTCCGAAGCCAAGGGCCTGTGCGCCGAAGCCAAACCGGATTGCAACGGCCTGGCCCGACTGCTGCCGCTGGACGACATCGCCGTCGAACTCTACATGGCATACAGCCTGGCTACACCCGAAGACATCGCCGTGCGCACCCGGACCGCCTTCGAAACACTGCGAAACGACGGCACGCTGTCGCGGGTGATGGGCGCAGACGCGCCGCCGCGCCGCTGAACACGGGTCCAAAGGGATTGCCAGGGCATTTTCCAGCGCCGAAGTGGTGTCGGCAGCCGTAGCATCAGGTGACAAGAACGAGGAGACGAACATGCGCATCCTGATAGCCGAAGACGACCAGGTGCTGGCCGACGGCCTGCTGCGATCCTTGCGTGCATCCGGAGCGGCGGTGGACCATGTGGCGAGCGGCACCGAAGCCGACGCCGCGCTGATGGCACACGCCGAATTCGACCTGCTGATCCTCGACCTGGGCCTGCCGCGGCTGCACGGCCTCGACGTGCTGAAACGCCTGCGCGCGCGCGGTGCCAGCCTACCGGTGCTGGTGCTGACCGCCGCCGACGGCGTGGAAGAGCGGGTCAAGGGCCTGGACTTCGGCGCCGACGACTACATGGCCAAGCCGTTCTCGCTGCAGGAACTGGAAGCGCGTGTGCGCGCATTGACCCGGCGCGGCATGGGCGGCACCACCAGCAGCATCAGGCACGGCCCGCTGGTGTATGACCAGGCCGGCAGGGTGGCGTCCATCGACGGCCGCATGGTGGAACTGTCGGCCCGCGAACTCGGCCTGCTCGAAGTGCTGCTGCAGCGCGCCGGCCGGCTGGTCAGCAAGGACCAGCTGGTCGAGCGACTGTGCGAATGGGGCGAGGAGGTGAGCAACAACGCCATCGAGGTGTACATCCACCGCCTGCGCAAGAAGATCGAGCACGGCCCGATCCGCATCGCGACCGTGCGCGGCCTGGGTTATTGCCTGGAGAAGATCCCGGCGTGATCTTTCAACGGCAGCAGCGTTCGTTGTTCGGCGAAATCCTCGACTGGATGCTGACGCCGCTGCTGCTGCTGTGGCCGGTGAGCCTGGCGCTCACCTGGCTGGTGGCGCAGGGCCTGGCCGACAAACCCTTCGACCGGGCGCTCGAATACAACGTGCAGGCGCTGGCCCAGCTGGTCAACCTGAGCAACGGCAAACCCCAGCTCAACCTGCCCCAGCCGGCCGGCGAACTGCTGCGGGCCGACGATGCCGACACCATCTATTACCAGGTGCGCGACGATGCGGGCGAACTGCTGTCGGGCGAACGCGACCTGCCCCTGCCACCCTTGCAGGACGACATGCGCCCGCCGACCGGCGAGGTGCGGCTGCGGGATGCCGAGCTGCGCGGCCTGGCCTTGCGGGTGGCGTCGACCTGGGTGCGTTTCACGCCGCCGCAAGCCGGTGCACCGCAGGTCCAGGTGCTGGTGCAGGTGGCCGAGACACGCGGCAAACGCTCGGTGCTGGCCACCGAAATCATCAAGGGCGTGATGCTGCCGCAGTTCGCCATCCTGCCGCTGGCGGTGCTGCTGGTGTGGCTGGCCCTGGCACGCGGGCTCAAGCCGCTGTCGCAGCTGGAACAACGCATCCGGGCAAGGCGTCCGGAAGACCTGAGCCCGCTGGACGACCGGACCGTGCCGCTCGAAGTCGTGCCGCTGGTGGCCTCGGTCAACGGTCTGCTGGCGCGGCTGCAGGAGTCGGTGGCCACGCAGAAACGGTTCCTGGCAGATGCCGCGCACCAGCTGAAAACGCCGCTGGCCGGACTGCGCATGCAGGCCGACCTGGCGCAGCGCGAAGGCACCAGCACCGACGAACTGAAGCAGTCGCTCCAGCAGATCGGCCGGGCCAGCAAACGCGCGACCCATACCGTCAACCAGCTGCTGGCGCTGGCCCGTGCCGAGGTGGCGGGCAAGGCGGCGGTGCCGCACCACGCCTGCGACCTGGCGAAGATCACGCTGGAAGTCGTGCACAACGCGTTTCCGCGGGCGCTCGAAAAACGCATCGACCTCGGCTACGACGGCGTGCAGGCGGGAACGCCGGGGGTCACGCTGCCCGGCAATCCGACGCTCATCGCCGAGATGCTCAGCAACCTGGTGGACAACGCCATCGCCTACACGCCGTCGAACGACCAAGCGCCGGGTGTCATCACGGTGCGGGTGCTGGTCGACGCTTTCAGCGGCGTGGTGGTTCTGCAGGTGGAAGATTCCGGGCCCGGTATTCCGGCCTCGGAACGCGAGCTGGTGTTCCAGCCCTTCTACCGGGTGCTGGGCACCGGTGTGGACGGCTCCGGGCTGGGGCTGCCCATCGTGCTGGAGATCGCCCGGCTGCACGGCGCGGAAGTGACGGTCGAAGACGCCAATCCGCGCCGCCAGCCGCCCGGAACACGGTTCTCGATCCGCTTCAGTGCGAGCGGGAATCCGGCGCCGGTGTGACCAGCGGCGACGGCGGCGGCGGCCCGCCCTCGGCGAGGTCGAGCAGCCAGCCGCGAAAACGCACCAACGGGCCCAGCCGCGCCCGGGCTTCCGGGTAACAGAACCAGTAACCCAGGGCGCTCTGGTAGCCGCCACCGGCCAGGGGTTCGCAGACCACGCCGGCGGTGATCTCGTCCTGCACCAGGCAGCGCGGCACGAGCGCCACGCCCATGCCCACCGTCACCGCGCGGATCATGGTCTGGAACTGGTCGAACTGCGGACCCGCCAGCGGGTCGAGGCCGGCCACGCCGTGGGCCTCGCTCCAGCGCAGCCAGGCATCGGGCACGGTGACGTGGCGCAGCAGGGTGCAGCGGGCGACATCCCGCACCGTGCGGATGGTGATTTCCCCCACGCCGGGGTTGGGCGCGATCAGCGCCACGTCGTGGCCGGCCAGGTAATGCGAACGCGCACCCGGCCAGTGGCCGTCGCCGAACAGGATGGAGCAGTCGAGCTCGGGCCGCTGGAAGTCGTAGCCGTGCACGAAGGGCACGAAATGCAGGGTGACCTGCGGCTCGGCCTGCTGAAACGCCGGCAGCCGCGGGATGAGCCACTTGGCACCAAAGGTGGGCAGCGCGGACAGATGCAGTGCGCCGCCCTCGCCGCCGCTGGTGATCAGTTCGAGCGTGGCGCCCTCCAGCTGCGCCAGCAGCGCGCGCACGGCCTTTTCGTATCGCTCCCCGGCCGGCGTCAGGGCGAGGCGTTTGCGCGACCGTTCGAAAAGCGAAACCCCCACCCAGCGCTCGAGTTCCTGCACCTGCTTGCTCACCGCGCTCTGGGTGAGATGCAGCGCTTCGGCGGCACGTGACACGCCGCCGAAACGGACGACGGTCGAAAAAGCCCGCAGCAACTGCAGGGGCGGCTGGAGGCGGCGCAGCGACATGGACGGCGTCAGAGCAATAAGTTCATTCTTGATTGGAATGTTATCAGGTACAGCTGTTGCTTCTAAATGTGCAGCAAATTCGCTAATCTTCCCGACACGGTCTTCCGGACCACTCTCGATCCCCTGAAAGGTGCGCAATGCAACGTCGTTTTCTTCTCTCCGCCCTGGCAGCTGCTTCTATCGCCCCTGGAATGTCCTGGGCCCAGGCCGGTAAACCGATCCGCCTGATCGTTCCATTCCCACCGGGCGGCGCCACCGACATCAGCGGCCGTGTCCTGCAAGAGCCGCTGCAGCGCATCCTCGGCCAGACGGTGGTCATCGACAACCGCGCAGGCGCCGGCGGCTCCATCGGCATGTCCGAACTGGCCCGCTCGGCACCGGACGGCCTGACCCTGGCGGTCGCCACCCTGTCGACCCACGGCGTGAACCCCGCCGTGTTCGCCAAGCTGCCCTACGACCCCATCAAGGACACCGTCGGCGTGACCGAACTGGTGAAGGCGCCCGGCGTCATCGTGATCAATCCGCAGGAGCTGCCTGGCATCAAGAACTTCGCCGACCTGGTGAAGTACCTGAAGGCGCATCCGGGTCAGGTGTCGTACGCGACGCCGGGCAACGGCACCATCGGTCACATGTGGGGCGAGCTCTTCAAGAGCGTCACCGGCACCACGATGGTCCACATCCCCTACCGCGGCGCCGGCCCGGCACTCAACGACGTGCTGGCTGGCCAGGTCGCCGTGTACTTCGACCAGGTGGCTTCGTCGCTGCCCTATGTCAAGCAAGGCAAGCTGAAGGCGCTGGCGGTGTCGTGGAACGCCCGCCTGGAAGCCCTGCCGGACGTCCCGACCTATGGCGAACTGGGCTATGCCAACCTGAACGACCCGTCGTGGTTCGGCCTGGTGGCGCCTGCCGGCACGCCCGCCCCCGTGGTGCTGCGCATTCAGCAGGCCGTCGCCCAGGCGCTGGCCGAACCCGCCGTGGCGCAACGCCTGGCGGGCCAGGGCCTGTATCCGTCGGGCACCAGCCCTGCGGCTTTCTCCAAGCAGATCGTTTCCGAGATCGACAAGATGAAGAAGGTCGCCGCTTTCGCCAAGATCCACCTGGATTAATCCGGACTCAGCCTATCGTTTATGCACACAGCCCTGAAACTGATCCGCCACCGATACCAGCAGGCGCAACCGGGTGACACCGGCGCCGGCACCGCACAACCGATGGTGAAAAGCACCGCCGGCAGCACGCCACTGGTTCTGGACTCGCCGCACAGCGGCACCTTCTACCCGGCCGACTTCCGTTCGTGCTGCGACATGGCGACCCTGCGCACCGCGGAGGACACCCACGTCGAGAAACTCTACGCCTTCGCACCCGAGCTGGGCGTCGCCTGGATCGAGGCGCTGTTCCCGCGCAGCTACCTCGACGCCAACCGCGACACGCTGGAGCTGGACACCGGGCTGCTGGACGGACCCTGGCCGCTGCCGGTGGCGACCGATCCGAAGGTGTTGTCCAAGGTGCGGCTCGGCAAGGGGCTGATCTGGAAGTTCACCGACGACGGCAAGCCGATCTACGACCGGCAGCTGTCGGTCGCCGAAGTGCAGGGGCGCATCGACCGTTGCTGGATGCCGTACTACGCGGCGGTCGGCAACGCCATCGACGCGGCCCACGCGCGCCACGGGCACAGCATCCACATCAACTGCCACTCGATGCCGGCCGTGGCGGCCAGCCACGCCACCGATTTTCCGGGCCTGCACCATGCGGACTTCGTGATCGGCGACCGTGACGGCAGCACCGCCGACCCGCGCCTGTCGCAACGCATCTGCGAGTTCTTGCGGGGCCGCGGCTACAGCGTGGATTACAACCATCCGTACAAGGGCGTGGAACTGGTGCGCCGTTATGGCAAGCCAGCCGAGAACCGGCACAGCATCCAGGTCGAGATCAACCGCAAGAACTACATGAACGAAAAGACCTTCGCCGTGGTTCAGCCGGGGTTCGACAAACTCCAGGCCGACCTCGAAGCCATGGTCGACATGCTTTTGGCCTGGGACGGCAAGCTGTAAGTCGAATCAGGATTTGCCGACTGAAAAGCCCCTCGGTTCACCCCGGGGGGCTTTTGTCATTCCAGGTCCCCGACCTTGTCCGACGGGAACCTGAACGAATCCTTGAGCATTGCAGGCATCGACAGTTCGAGATTGATGCCCTTCGGCGGGATCGCCTGCTGGAACCAGCGCCGGTACAGGGTGTTGATCTCGCCGCTCTGGATCAGCCGCCGCATCTCCTGGTCGACCACCTTCTTGAAAGCCGGATCGTCGGGCGGCAACATGATGGCGTAGGGCTCGACGCTCATCGGCTTGCCCACCACTGCGAAAGCCTGCGGTCTGGCGGCATTGGCGCGCAGGCCGAACAGCAGGACGTCGTCGAGCGCGAAGGCGTCGAACTTGCCGGCCTCGACCGCTGCGAAGGCCTCGGCATGGTCGCGGGATTCGGTGATGCTCAGCTTCAGGTCCTGCTCGGCATTGAGCCGGCGGATCACCGGGACGGTGGTGGTGCCCGCGGTGACGGTGATCTTGCGGCCCACCATGCCGTCCAGGCCCTTGATGCCGCTGTCCGACCGCACCAGCAGGCGCACGGCAGAGATGAAATGTGGAATGGTGAAAGACACCTGCTTGCGCCGCTCGGCCGTGTTGGTGGTCGAGCCGCATTCCAGCGCCGCCTTCCCCGACGACAGGATGCCGATGCGGCTGGCCGAGGTGACCGGCAGGTAACGCACCTTCAGCGCCGGCATGGCCAGTTCGCGCCGCACTGCATCGACCACCTTCAGGCAGATGTCCATCGCATAGCCGACCGGCTGCGAATTGGCGTCGAGATACGAAAACGGCACCGAGGCATCCCGGTGCGCCAGCACGATCTCCTGCGAGCTGCGGATGGTCTCGAGCATGCCGGCCACGGCGGGTGCGGCGGGACAGGCCGCCAGGGCCAGCAGGCTGGCCAGCGTCAGCGCGGTGCATCGGGGGGAAACATTTGCCATCGCCAAACTCCTGGCCGGATCCAACCGGAAAATAGAAGATGCCACAGGATCAGGGTCGCCGCAAACGCTCAGACGCAGGCCGTCAGCGGTTTGCCGGCCAGTGCGGGTGTGAGCGATTGCACGGCGGGTTTCAGGGTCTCGTCGACATGCGGCAGGTGCAGCACCATGCCCCTGGTCGCCGGCCGTTGCTCGACCACCCTCGCCGTGCGCACGCCGCGCTGCGCCAACGCAGCCATGCCGGCGGTGGCTTCGGACTGGCTGGCATAACTGCCGAGCGACAGGCCGGGTTCCAGCGCCGGGTTACCCGTCACGTCGAAGGCGACATGCAGGGCACGCAGCTCGTTGCGTTTGCGGCGCAGTTGTTCGGGATCGGGGTACTTGCCCATGTAGACGATCCAGCGGGCCGGCGTGGTGGTGGTGTCCAGCGACCAGCTGCCCGCCGGCAGCACGGCTTCGGCGCGGCTGCGCAGCACGGCCGCCTCGGCCTCGCCGAACAGGCCGGCCTGCAGGCATTCGCCGGCCGACGGGGCCTGCGCAACGACCTCGGCCTCCGCGGCCTCCGCGGCCTCCGCGGCGGTAGCGGCGGTAGCGGCCATGCGGCGGGCCTCGTCGGCGCTCAGCAGCTTCAGGGCTTCGGGCCGGATCTGGTGCGCCGTCCGCTGCGGTTCCGTCTGCGTGGGCCGCGCCAGGCCCCAGGCCCGCAGCGCGTTCTGCGACCAGGCGTAATAGACGCCGTTGGCCAGCACCAGCAGCAGTGCGATGAGTCTCAGCATGGCGTGGACATGTTCATGCCGAGGCAGCCGGGCGCACGCTGACTTCGGCGCTGTGGACGGCCTCCCGGCCAGCCGCCGTCTGCAGCCGCAGCACGCCGTCGGCATCGACGCTGGCCGCCGTGCCGTGTCGACCGTCGGACAGCACCACCGCGCGGCCGCGCAGCACGTCGCGGGCGTCGAAGCGGGCTTGCCACGGCGCGAAGCCCTGGCCGGCGAAGTCGAGCAGGGCGCGCACCAGCGACGGCACGATGGCGCCCAGGGCCGCTTCAGCGGTGATGCCGGGGGTCAGCTGGCGCAGGCCGGCCGGCGGGGTGCGCAGGCCGTCGGTGACGGCCGGCGCGACGATGTTCAGGCCCAGTCCGACCACCACGTAGCGCGCTGCACCGGCTTCGCCGCCGCCCGATGTCTCGACCAGAATGCCGCCCATCTTGCAGTCCTGCCACCACAGGTCGTTGGGCCACTTCAGGCCCAGGTCGGGGTGCAACGCCTCGGCGATGGCCACACCCGCCACCAGCGACAGGCCGGACCAGTCACGTGGTGCCAGCGACAGGCCGAGCGAGAAGGTGAGCGAGTTGCCGGGCGCGGTGCGCCATTCGCGGCCCAGGCGTCCGCGGGCGGCGGTCTGGTGTTCGGCGACCAGCAGCACGGGATCGTGCCGGCCGGCGCGGGCACGGCGCATCAGTTCGCTGTTGCTGGAATCGACCTCGGGCAAGATCTCGACGCTGAAGTCGGGCAGCAGCGGGTAGACCTCTTGCCAGATCTGCTCGGCCGGCCACTGCTGCCGGATGTCGGTCGCCATGCCGTTCAGCCCTTGGGGCGGAAACCGCGCTTGGGTGCCAGCAGCGTGCCGCGGCAGTCGGCGGCGCCGCACCAGCAGGGATATTCGGCCTTGAGCTTTTTTGTGTAGCGCTCTTCGATGATCAGGCCGTAGTCGTAATTGAGTTCTTCGCCCGCCGCGATAGGCCGGATGGCCTTGATGAAGATGCGGCCGTTGTCTTCGTCGGCGATGCAATTGGGGTCGCAGCTGTGGTTGATCCAGCGTGACGAATTGCCGCCGTAGTTGGCGTCGATCACCCGGTCGTCGTCGACGTGGAAGTAGAAGGTATGGTTCGGGTCTTCGGGGTTGTGCGGGTGGCGGTCCTGCGCCTCCTGCCAGCCGATGACCTCGCCCACGTATTCGATCAGGGTTTCGCCCTCGGCGATGTCCTGTACCGCGAAGACGCCCTTGCCGTGCACACCGGAGCGACGGGTCTGGATGCGGCGGCCGCCAGCGGCGGGGACGGTTGAAGGCATGACCGAAACTCTGTTAGTTTGAAAAAAGCACAGGCGTGCGTGCGTGTGCATGCGCGAGAAGCCCGGATTGTAGGAGGCAGGCGACCGATGTCGCCTTCCGATCCTTGCCGGCCAACGAACAACTTGACAGTGAAAAGAATCCATCCATGAGCAAGACCCTGGTGATCGCGGAAAAACCATCGGTGGCGCAAGACATCGTCCGCGCCCTGACGCCGGTGGCAGGCAAGTTCGAGAAACACGAAGACCACTTCGAAAGCGACGGCTATGTGGTGACCAGCGCGGTCGGCCATCTGGTCGAAATCCAGGCGCCTGAAGAATTCGACGTGAAACGCGGCAAGTGGAGTTTTGCCAACCTGCCGGTCATTCCGCCGCGATTCGACCTGAAGCCGGTCGACAAGACCAAGAGCCGGCTCAACGCCGTCGTCAAGCTGGCCCGCCGCAAGGACGTCAGCGCCTTCATCAACGCCTGCGACGCGGGCCGCGAGGGTGAACTGATTTTCCGCCTGATCGAGCAGTACGCGGCCGGCGCCAAGACCACGCTGGGCAAACCCGTGCGCCGGCTGTGGCTGCAGTCGATGACACCGCAGGCCATCCGCGACGGTTTCGACCACCTGCGCAGCGAGCAGCAGATGCAGGGCCTGGCCGACGCCGCCCGTTCGCGTTCCGAGGCCGACTGGCTGGTGGGCATCAACGGCACCCGTGCCATGACCGCCTTCAACTCGCGCGACGGCGGTTTCTTCCTGACCACCGTCGGCCGGGTGCAGACGCCCACGCTGTCGGTGGTGGTCGAGCGCGAGGAAAAGATCCGCAAGTTCGTCAGCCGCGACTACTGGGAGATCCATGCGCAGTTCGCCGCCCAGGCCGGTGAATACGCCGGCAAGTATTTCGACCCGCAGTGGAAGAAGCCACCCCTCGGGCCGGACGGCGTGGCCGATCCCGAGCAGCGCGCCGACCGGGTGTGGAACGCCCGCGAAGCCGAGGCCATCGCCGACGCAGCCCGCGGCAAACCCGCCACCGTCACCGAAGAAAGCAAACCGACCACGCAGGCATCGCCGCTGCTGTTCGACCTGACCTCGCTGCAGCGCGAGGCCAACGGCCGTTTCGGTTTCTCGGCCAAGACGACGCTGGCGCTGGCCCAGAGCCTGTATGAACGCCACAAGGCGCTGACCTATCCGCGTACCGATTCGCGTGCCCTGCCCGAGGACTACCTGCCGGTGGTCAAGGAGACCATGGGCATGCTGGCCAACAGCGGCATGCGCCACCTGGCACCCTTCGCCAGACAGGCGCTGGACCAGGGCTACGTCAAACCCACCAAACGCATCTTCGACAACGCCAAGGTGTCGGACCACTTCGCCATCATTCCCACGCTGCAGGCGCCCAGCGGCCTGTCGGAAGCCGAACAGAAGCTCTATGACTTCGTGGTGCGGCGTTTCCTGTCGGTGTTCTTCCCGAGCGCCGAATACCAGGTCACCACCCGCATCAGCACGGTCCAGCACGAAGGAAAGCCCTACGCCTTCCGCTCCGACGGCAAGGTGCTGATGAAGCCGGGCTGGCTCGCCATCTACGGCAAGGAAGCTGCCGACGAACTGGCCGAGGACAAGGACAACAAGGACAGCAAGATCCTCACCCGCGTGCAGCCGGGCGAAAAGCCGGTCGCCGAAACCGTGGTGCCCAAGGGCCTGAAGACCCGGCCGCCGGCCCGCTACAGCGAAGCCACGCTGCTGGGTGCGATGGAAGGCGCCGGCAAACTCATCGACGATGAGGAACTGCGCCAGGCCATGCAGGAAAAAGGCCTGGGCACGCCCGCCACCCGCGCGGCCATCATCGAAGGCCTGATCGCCGAGAAATACATGCTGCGCGAAGGCCGCGAGCTGATCCCCACCGCCAAGGCCTTCCAGCTGATGACCTTGCTGCGCGGCCTGGGGGTCGAAGAGCTGTCCAAGGCCGAACTCACCGGCGACTGGGAATACAAGCTCAGCCAGATGGAAAAGGGCGAACTGTCGCGCGACGCCTTCATGGAGCAGATCGCGCAGATGACCCAGCGCATCGTGCAGAAGGCCAAGGAATACGACCGCGACACGGTGCCCGGCGACTACGTCACCCTGGCCGCGCCCTGCCCCAACTGCGGAGGTGTGGTGCGCGAGAACTACCGTCGATACACCTGCGTCGGCATCCCGACCGATTCCGAACCGGCCCGCCTGGGCACGGCGGTGCGCGAGGGCTGCGGTTTCTCGTTCGGCAAGTCGCCGGCCGGCCGCACCTTCGAGGTGGCAGAGGCGGAATCCCTCGTCAAGAATCATCAGATCGGACCGCTGGAAGGTTTCCGCTCCAAGGCCGGCTGGCCCTTCACATCCGAAATCCTGCTGAAGTTCGACGACGAGGTGAAGAACTGGAAACTGGAGTTCGACTTCGGCGACGACAAGAATGCCGAGGAGTCCGGCGAGCTGGTCGACTTCCACGGCCAGGAGGCCATCGGACCTTGCCCCATCTGCCGGGCCGGCGTGTATGAACACGGCGTCAACTACGTCTGCGAAAAAGCTGTTCCGACCGCCGCCCAGCCCACGCCCAGCTGCACCTTCAAGAGCGGCAAGGTGATCCTGCAGCAACCCATCGTGCGCGAGCAGATGCGCCTGCTGCTGGACAGCGGCAAGACCCAGCTGCTGGACAAGTTCATCTCCAACAAGACCCGCCGCGCCTTCAAGGCCTTCCTGGCCTGGGATGCGACCGCCGGCAAGGTGAACTTCGAATTCGAGCCGCGTACCAGCAAGTTCCCGCCACGCAAGAATGCGGCGGGCGCAGCAGTGCCGGCGAAGGCTCCGGCGAAGAAGGTGGCCGCGGCCAAGAAGGTCGCGGCCAAGAAGACCGCGGCACCGAAGGCGCCCCGCAAGACGCCCGCTGCAGGCAGCGCCGGATCGACGCCGAGCGCGGCGCTGGCCGCTGTCATCGGCGCCGAACCGGTTGCGCGCCCGGCCGTCATCAAGAAGCTGTGGGACTACATCAAGGCCCACAACCTGCAGGACGGCGCCAACAAACGCGCCATCAATGCCGACGCCAAGCTGCGTGAAGTGTTCGGCAAGGACCAGGTGACGATGTTCGAACTCGCCGGCATCGTCGGCAAACATCTGAGCTAGGCGCACACGCGGGTCATGACCGCTGAATACCGGAGACAAAACAATGAAGAGACAAACCCTTTTGCGCATGGCCACCACGGCCGCACTGGCGGCGGCCGTCAACCTGACTTCCCAGGCCGCAACCTGGCCCGACCGACCGCTCCGCATGGTCGTGCCCTTTCCGCCCGGCCAGGCGACCGACATCTTCGCCCGCGCCCTGGCCGAGCAACTCGGCAAACGCCTGGGCCAGCCGGTGGTGGTCGACAACAAGGGCGGCGCCGGCAGCAACATCGGCACCGAGATGGTGGCCCGCGCGCCGGCCGACGGGTACACGCTGCTGGTTGCCGGCAGCGCCATGGCGGTCAACCACACGCTCTACAAGAAGCTGCCTTTCAACGTGCCGCGCGACCTGGCCGGCATATCGCTCATCGCCAAGGTGCCGCTGGTGTTCCTGGCGACACCGGCGTCGGGCATCCACTCCATCCCCGACCTGGTGAAACGCGCAAAGGCGCAGCCGGGCGTACTCAATTACGCCAGCGCGGGCGTGGGCGGCACCCAGCATCTGTCGGCAGAGATGTTCAAGGCGGCCACCGGCACCTTCATTACCCACATTCCCTACCGCGGCAGTGGCCCGGCGCAGGCCGATTTCATGGCGGGCCAGGTGCCTCTGATGGTCGACTCGGTCACCGCCGCACTGCCCCTGATCCAGAGCAAACGTGCGGTGCCGCTGGCGGTGACATCCGCCGCCCGGTCGGCGCAGTTGCCCGACGTGCCGGCCATGGCCGAAACCGGAGTGCCTGCGCTGAAGGGTTTCGAGGCAGTGGGCTGGCTGGGGCTGATGGCACCCGCCGCCACGCCG
Source organism: Xylophilus sp. PBN-3R (assembly GCF_057747805.1). NCBI lineage: Bacteria > Pseudomonadati > Pseudomonadota > Betaproteobacteria > Burkholderiales > Xylophilus > Xylophilus sp. PBN-3R. Next base: position 4,646,998 of record NZ_CM173225.1, on the reverse strand, counting down.
CCCGAGGTCATGGCGCGCCTGCACCAAGAGGTGACCGACATCCTGAAATCCGAGCAGATGAGCCGGTTCATCGGCGAACGCGGGTCGATCGCGTCGCCGACCACCGGTGCCGAGTTCGACCGCTTCATCCAGACCGAGATCGTGAAATGGGGCGACGCGGTCAGGCGCTCCGGCGCGACTGCGGAATGACCCTTCAGGCCGCGTCGCGGTCCTGCGGGGCCGGCACGGTGCCGCGCAGTTCGGTGGCGACCGCCGCGCCAAGGGTTTCCAGGTCGAAGGGCTTGGCCAGCACCGCTTGCCGTCCGATCACTTTTTCGACCTGCGCCATGTCGGCATAACCGGTGGCCAGCAGGATGGGCATGCCCGGATGCATCCGTCGCGCTTCGGCGATCAGCTCGGCACCGTTCATGCCCGGCATCAGGTAGTCGACCAGCATCAGGTCGGGCCGGTACTGGGCCAGCGCCTCCAGGCCGTCGGCGCCGTCGCGGGCCTCGCGCACCGTGTAGCGCAGCAGCCGCAGGCATTCGACGATGCCCTGGCGCACGCTGGCGTCGTCTTCCACCACCAGCACCTCGATGGATGCGCTGCCTTCGGTGCTGTCGACCACCGGTTCGGCAGCAGCGTCGGCGGCCTCGGCGTCGGCCAGCGGGAAACGTAACGACACCGTGGTGCCCTGGCCGGGGCTGCTCACGATCTCTGCGCCGCCGCCCGATTGGCGCGCGAATCCGTAGACCTGGCTCAGACCCAGGCCGGCACCCTGGCCGACCGGCTTGGTGGTGAAGAAAGGGTCGAAGACCTTGGCCAGAAGGTTGGCCGGAATGCCGACGCCGGTGTCCGTGACAGTCAGCCGCACATGCCCGTCCTGCAGGCTGGTGGCGATGGTGAGGGTGCCGCCGTCTTCCATGGCTTCACGCGCGTTGACCGCCAGGTTGAGCATGGCCATTTCGAGCTGGCCGCTGTCGATCACGGCCGGCGTGGCGGCTTCGGACAACTGCAGCGCCAGTTTCACCCGCGAACCGATCGAGACCTCGATCAGGTCGCTCATGTTGGACACCAGCGTGTTCACATCGTTGAGCTTGGGAACCAGGCTCTGGGCGCGGGCGAAGGACAGCAACTGGGCGGTCAGGCGCGATCCGCGTGCCACCGCGTCCTTCGCGCGGCGGGCGTAGTCGCCCAGGCGCGGATCGTTGGCCATGCGCACGATGAACTGCAGGTTCATGTTGACGACGTGCAGCAGGTTGTTGAAGTCGTGCGCCATGCCGCCGGTCAGGCGTCCGATGGCTTCCATCTTCTGCCCCTGCACCACGCTGGCCTGGACCCGTTCACGTTCGGCGATTTCGCGCATCAGCCGGTCGTTGGCGCTGGCCAGGTCGGCGGTGCGCACCTCGATCCGGCCTTCGAGTTCGCCATTGAGCTGGTCGACCAGGTGTTTGGACGACTCGATGGCGGCCAGGTGCCGCCGGGTGGCGTATTGGCGTTTGCGGGCGCGCACCGCGGAACGGGCGGCGCTGGCGAGTGTCTCGGGGTTGACCGGCCTTTCCAGCAGCACGATGTTGCCGAGTTCCTGCAGCGATGCCACCGCCTGCGCCGAACGCCGTCCGGTCTGGCGGTTGGCCATCACCACGAAGGGAAAGTCGGACCAGGCCGGCTGCGCGGCCAGGAACCGCCCCAGCGCAGCGTCGAAACCGTCGCTCAGCACCTCTTCGGTGACGATGGCGGCGGCCGCTTCGGAAGCCAGTTCGGCGAGCAGGCAGTCGGTGTCGGGGCATACCAGGCATTCCATGCCCTGGGCCTCCAGCACCTGCTGGATCACCTCGGCGTCACGGCCGCGGGGAGCATGGATCAGGACCCGGTTTTCCATGGAAGGGTCACGATCCCGAAACAGGCTGACGCGGCACGGCCAGCGTGCTGTCGCCCAGCAGAGACATGCTGCCGGTGTAGCGCGGAATCCCATTGAGCACGCCCTGGAAATCGGTGAGAGCCTCACCGATCTCGACTCCCTGGGGGCCGAGGCGGAATTCACGGATGGTCGAGTCGTGGGCCGCCGTACGGCTCTTGATGGCGGAAATGGCCTTGCGCAGGCTGCCTCGTGCCTCGAAATACCGGAACTGCAGCAGCCCATCGCTGAGGTAGCTCAGGTCCACGTCCGAACGGATGTCGCCCACCACGCCGTGCTGCGAAAGAATCAGCAGCGTGATCACACCCCGCAAGTTGAGGTAGGCCAGCAGTTCGTGCATCTGCAGCAGCAGGAACTTGCCGCCGGGCATGGCCTGCAGGTAGGCGTTGATGCTGTCGATGACAACGACACGCGCATCGTCGTTCTCGACTGCCGCCCGGACCGCATGGGCGAACTGGCCGGGAGAAAGCTCGGCCGGATCGAGGGCGCGGATGAGCAACTGGCCCGACGCGATGAAGGGGTCGACGTCCAGGCCCAGTGCCTTGCAACGCATGCGCAACGTGCCCATGCCCTCGTCGAACAGGTAATAGGCCACCTTGTGGCCCCGTTGCATGGCGTGCATGGCGCAGCTGATGGCGGTGGTCGTCTTGCCGGTGCCGGCGGGACCCGTCAGCAGCATATTGCTGCCCGGTACCAGGCCTCCACCCAGGAGTTCGTCCAGGAGCACCGTCCCGGTGGAGACGAAATTTTCGTCGAATGCCCGGCCATGTTCGCTGGCGACCAGTCGCGGAAACACCTGCAGGCCGCCACGTGCCAGGTTGAAGTCGTGTTCGCCTTCGCGGAACTTCACCCCGCGCAGCTTGACGACCCGCAGGCGGCGCTTGTCGGGGCCGTAGTCGTTGGGATTCTGTTCGAGATTGATCACGCCGTGCGCAATGCTGTGAAGCTGCACATCGCCCAGTGCGCCCGACTTGTCGTCCAGCATCAGCACCGTGCAGCCGCGGTTGGCGAAGAAACGCTTCAGGGCCAGGATCTGCCGCCGATAGCGCAGCGGACTCTGGGCCAGCAGGCGCATTTCGGACAGGCTGTCGAAGACCACCCGGCCGGGCTGCAGCCGCTGCACCATGTCGATCACGTCGCGGGTGGTTTCGCCCAGCTCGAATTCGGAAGGGTGCAGGATGCTCTGCTCGGCCTCTTCGCTCAACCCCTCTTCGCCCACCAGGTCATAAACGTCGATGCCGTCGAGGTTCCAGCCGTGCGAGGCGGCCACGAGGTGCAGTTCCGCACTGGTTTCCGACAGGGTGATGTACAGGCCGCGCTCGCCCGCTTCGCGGCCCTGCAGCAGGAACTGCAGGCCGAGCGTGGTCTTGCCGGAACCAGGCGTGCCCTCGACCAGGTAAAGGTGGTGGGGTGGAAAGCCGCCGACCAGGATGTTGTCGAGGCCGGTGATGCCGGTGGATGCGAGCATTTCGTTGGACACGGTGTTTAGGGTGCTTCAAAGGCACGCAGGAATGACGTGACGTCCGAACTTTGCCCGTCCGGCTCCGTCCTGCGGGCCGTCCATGCCCGTCATGCAGGGACGGACCACCGCTCACCGGCCTGTCGGATAGACGCCCGGTCAGGCCAGTCAGGCCGTCAGTCGTTCCAGCGCTTCGCGGTACTTGGCAGCGGTCTTCTCGATCACGTCCTGCGGCAGGCGCGGTGCGGGGGGCGTCTTGTCCCAGGGCTTGCCGTGCACCCGGGCGGCTTCGAGCCAGTCGCGCACGAACTGCTTGTCGTAGCTCGGCGGATTGGTGCCGGCGGCGAAGGCGGCGTCGTAGCCTTCCCGGGGCCAGTAGCGCGACGAATCGGGCGTCAGCACTTCGTCCATCAGCACCAGCCGGCCGTCCTTGTCGAGACCGAACTCGAACTTGGTGTCGGCGATGATCATGCCCTTCTCGGCGGCGATGGCGGCAGCGGCCTTGTACAGCGCGATGCTGGTGTCGCGGATCTGGGCAGCCAGCGCTTCGCCCACCACGGCCACCACCTGCTGGTAGTCGATGTTCTCGTCGTGCTCGCCCACCGCCGCCTTGGCGGCCGGCGTGAAGATGGGTTCGGGCAGCTTGCTCGCGTTGCGCAGGCCGGCCGGCAGGGGCACACCGCACACGGCCTGGTTCTGCTGGTATTCCTGCCAGCCGCTGCCGGCCAGATAACCGCGCACCACGGCTTCGACCGGCACCGGCTTCAGGCGCTGGACCAGCATCGAGCGGTTGCGCACCTGCGGGATTTCGGCGGCGCTGACCACGCTTTCCGGTGCTTCGCCGGTCAGGTGGTTGGGGCAGATGTGGCCGAGCTTGTCGAACCAGAAGAGCGCCATCTGCGTCAGCAGCGCACCCTTGCCGGGAATCGGCTCGCCGAGGATCACGTCGAAGGCGGAGATGCGGTCGCTGGCGACCATCAGGATGCGGTCGTCGCCGACTGCGTAGTTGTCGCGCACCTTGCCGCGGGCAAGCAGCGGAAGCGACGTGAGGGCGGAGGTGTGGAGTGCGTCGGCAGTCATTACGGAAGAAACCTGAATGAAAAAAGCCCGCTGCGAAGTGGCAACGGGCCGTCGATTATCGCGGCGACTGCGACAACCCGGGGCGCATCAGACGATGACCGGGTCCAGCACGCCCTGGGCGTATTTGCCGGCCACCACCTGCAGCGAGTCGCCCTTGATCTTGGCGCCCTGGCCTTCGCAGCCGAACTCGATGTAGCGTTGCTTGCACACCTGCTTGGCGGCTTCGCGGGCTGGCTTGAGCCATTCGCGCGCATCGAACTTCTCAGGATTCTCGAACATGAACTTGCGCACCGCGCCGGTCATGGCCAGGCGGATGTCGGTATCGATGTTGATCTTGCGGACGCCGAACTTGATGGCTTCCTGGATCTCCTCGACCGGCACGCCATACGTTTCCTTGATCTGGCCGCCGTACTGGCGAATGATCGCCAGCAGTTCTTGCGGCACCGAAGAGGAACCGTGCATCACCAGGTGTGTGTTGGGGATGCGGGCGTGGATTTCCTTGATGCGGTCGATGGCCAGAATGTCGCCGGTGGGCTTGCGGGTGAACTTGAACGGGCCGTGGCTGGTGCCGATGGCGATGGCCAGCGCGTCGATGCGGGTGCGCTTGGCGAAGTCGGCGGCCTGTTCCGGGTTGGTCAGCAGTTGCTCGCGGGTCATGACGGCGTCGGTGCCGTGGCCGTCTTCCTTGTCGCCCTTCATGGTTTCGAGCGAACCCAGGCAGCCCAGTTCGCCTTCGACGGTGACGCCGACGCGGTGCGCCATGTCGACGACCTTCTTGGTCACTTCGACGTTGTATTCATAGCTGGCGATGGTCTTGCCGTCGGCTTCGAGCGAGCCGTCCATCATCACCGACGAGAAACCCAGGTCGATGGCGCCCTGGCAGACGCCGGGGTTCTGGCCGTGGTCCTGGTGCATCACCAGAGGAATGTCGGGATAGCTTTCGACGGCGGCCTGGATCAGGTGCTTGATGAAACCTTCGCCGGCATATTTGCGGGCGCCGGCGCTGGCCTGCAGGATCACGGGGGCGCCGGTTTCCTTGGCTGCTTCCATGACTGCCTGGACTTGTTCCAGGTTGTTGACGTTGAAGGCCGGGATGCCGTAGCCGTTAGCGGCTGCGTGATCCAGCAGTTCGCGCATCGAGACGAGAGCCATGGGTGGATTCCGAATGAAGGTGTGAAGAAAAATGCGTGGGATACAGCCGATGTAATCGACTGGTAACTCGCAATTTTAGCCAACACCAGCACGCTGGCGTTCACTACTTTTATCTTGGCGTTACAGGCTCCAGGCCCAGAAAGCGCAACACGTCGCGGCGAACCGGTGCCAGCCAGCGCAGCGGCGTGCCCATGCTGCCGACGAGCGTGGCGTGGCTGACCCTTGGATAACGCCGCAAACATACTTCCACGCCTGCCTGCTGCAGCCGGCTCGCCATGGCGGCGCTGTTGCGGTCCGGGTTGACGGTTTCGTCCTTGTCTGCCACCAGCAGCAGTGCCGGCGGCGACTTGGGCGTGACGTGCGCCAGGGGCTGGGAATCTGCCGGAGTGGCGGGCCAGTTGAAGGCCGCCTGCGTCATGGGTTCGCCGATGGGAAGGAAGTCGTACGGACCGGCAAGCCCGATCCACGACGACACCTGCGACTGCGGCACGCCCACTGCGCCGAGCCAGCGCGGGTCGAGCGCCAGCATCGCCGCGTTGTAGCCGCCGGCGCTATGGCCCATCAGCACCAGACGCTGCGGGTCTGCGCCATACATCCCGGCATGGTCCAGCGCCCATTTCACGGCCCGGGCGGAGTCCTCCAGGAAGGTCGGATATCGCACCGCCGGGCTGAGCCGGTAATCGGGAATGGCGACGACCGCGCCCGCGCTGGCCAGGGCCTCGCCGACGAAACGGTAGTCGCCGCGCTCGCCGTTCGTCCAGTTGCCACCATAGAAAAAAACCACCAGCGGTGGTTTGGCAGCGCCCGGGCCCGGATCCTGAATGGGCCGGTACACATCGACGCGCTGGCGGGCGTCGTCGCCGTACGGCAGGTCGGCATCGAGCCGGTAATCGTGGTCTGGCACCAACGCGTCCAGCGTCTGCACGGCAGAGCATCCCGACAGAAAAGCTGCGGCGCCGGCGAGGAGCCCACGCCGCGGCAACGAGGTGATACAGGCGGCGGATAACGAAGGGGGGCGGGAAGGCGGGCAGGTCATGTGGCGTGTACGCAATAAGTTCGTTGCTGGATGCGGTTGTCACCCAACTTGCGAGTAACGAACGGATCGTGGCCGGCAATACATCGCCTGACGGTAGGAAATACACCAAAATTATTTAAGACATGTTCTTACAAGCAATCATATTTATTACCAAAAATGCAAGTGCTCGCAAACCTGTTTAATTTGAATAATCACTTCAGAATTTGTGCAAACACCCGATTGCCGCCACCGCCCACCGGATGACGGTCCATGCATTTCAATATGGAGGTATTTAATGAAAAAGCTGCTGGTCCCTTTTGTACTGGCCCTGGCCGGTGCGCCCCTGATAACCCAGGCCGCCACACTCGATATCACGACGTTCACGCTGGCGACGGGTATCAATTCGCCCAGCGTGATCACCCCGACACTGGCCACGCTGCTCGGCAGCTCTTCCATCAGTGCACAGGTGAACAGCCTGGCTTCGTTCGAATGGAAATTCACCGCGGGCGATATCTATGCGCCGATCATCAATGATTATTCATATCTCACGACCTCGGTCGGTACGCTCCAGCTTTCGGATATTCAGACGGTCGGCAGTTTCGGCAGCTCCGGCTGGATGCATTATATTTTTGCGACGCCCTACAGCGGCAGCATTACCGTCGGCGTTCAAAATGCGTTCGACGATGAAACCGCATCCGAATTGCAGCTTCGAAACTTCACGACCACACCGCAGGTCCCAGAACCCGAAAGCTACGCCATGCTGCTGACCGGAATCGGCATGATCGGAGCCATCGCAAGACGCCGGGGGCAACGTCTCGCAACGATTTGACACAAAGGGAAAACCCTTGAGCGGCTCCTCACCGGCTGCCGCAGTGCAACATGGCGGGTTATCGGCATCAATCCCAAAGGACCCGGCCCATGCCCTTGCGCAAGCCCCTGCGTAGTCTCTTCCTGTTGACCACCGCCGCTGCGGCTGCCTGCGCCGCGCACGCCCAGGTGACCCTGAAACCCGACGGCAAGTGGCGCTACCTGCTGACCGCGGGTGCCAACGCGACGGCCGGCAACAGCGACACCACACAGTTCAATGCCACCGGGGAAGCCGCCCGAGTATCGGATCACGACAAACTCACTTTTCGCGGCCAGGGCAACTACGGCAAGGTCAACGGCGTCACCGCCACCCAGCGTTACCTGCTGGGCACCCAGTACAACCGGGACATCTCCCGGCACAGCTTCTATTTCGGGTCGGGCGACTTCTTGCGCGACCGGCCGTCCAACATCGCCCACCGCTATTCGTTGGCCGGCGGCGTGGGCCGCCACATGATCCGAAGCGACGACCTGACCTTCGATATTTCGGCCGGCGTGGGCTACACGCAGGACAGTTATGTGACGCCCGTCAGCGTGCTGGGTCAGACCCGCGGCGAATACGGCCGTACCGAACTGGTCCTGGCCGAGGAATCCAGCCACCAGTTGACCAGCACCACCAAGCTGCGCCAGAAGTTCACTGCCTATCCGAACCTCACCGACACCGGCGCCTACCGCGCCTTGCTCGACGCCGGCATTTCGGTGGCCATGACCAACACGCTGAGCCTGACGGCCGGCATCAACTACCGCTACGACAGCGATCCCGGCGTGGGCCTGAAAAAAGGCGACGCGTCGTTCGTCACCGGCGTCTCGCTGCGCTTCGACTGATCAGCGCTCCACGATGCGGCGGGCGATGGCCGGAGGGCTGCCGCCGACATGGAATGCCAGCTTGCGGTCGCGCAGCGCGACATCCGAAGCCGTGACCCGGTCGAAACGACGCAGATGTTCGGTCCATGACTCATCGGTCACCTGCTCGTAATACATGCGCGGGTCGACCACGTCTCGCTGCAGATGCCATTCCAGCGCGCCCTGGCGCAGGCGGCTGCGGCGGCTTTCCTGCATCACCTCGCGGAATTCGGCGGCCCGCTCCGGATCGATGATGTATTCGATGGTCACCTGGATGCGGCCCGCCTCCGGGGCGATTTCCACCACCGGCACCTTGAAGGCGCGCGACGGGGTCAGGTCTTCGATCAGGCTGCGGTCGGGCAGGAAACGTTGCACACCCAGCATCACGAGCACACCGCTGACACCGGCGATCGTCAGCCCGATGTGCAGGCTGGCGACACTGGCCACCTGGCCCCACAGCGCTGCACCGACCGCCGTGGCACCCATGATGGCCATCTGGCAGATGGCCATGCCGCGGGCGCGCACCCAGTCGGGCAGGGCGAACTGGGCCGAGGTGGTAAGCGAATTGGCCGCGCACAGCCAGGCTCCGCCGCCGACCATCATGCAGGGCACTGCCAGGTAGATATTGGGTGCGAAGGCCACGCCGATGGTGGCCAGCGAGGTCAGCACCGTACCGCCCAGCACGATCTCGTCGCGCCCCAGCTTGCGGCGCAGCCGGGGCTGAATCACCAGGATGCCGAAGATGGCGCCGATGCCCATCGACGCCAGCAGCGCGGTGAAGGTGCCGGCATCGCCGCCCGGCAGGGCGCGCGCCACCAGCGGCAGCATGGCCAGCAGCGCGGTCGAATGCAGGAAGAAACAGGCCACCCGGATCAGCACCGCCCGCATGCGTGGCGACTGCACCACGAACTGCAGGCCGACGCGGATCGCGCTGCCCAGGCGTTCACGGCCGAGCGGACTGATGATGTGTTCACGTTTCCAGCGGGTGATGACCACCGCCGCGGCCGCCGACAGCACGGCGTTGAGCACGAACACCCAGTGCGTGCCCGCGCCCGCGATCAGCGTGCCGGCCACCAGCGGGCCGATGATTCTCGACGCGTTCATGGCCACGCCGTTGAGCCCCATGGCCGCCGGCAGCTGGGCGCGCGGCACCAGTTCGGGAACGATGGCCGAAAAAACCGGCCAGCGCATCGCCAGGCCGACACCGTTCAGGAAAGTCAGGCCCAGCAGCAGGCCCGGCCCGATCACGTCGGAAAGCACCGCGACGCACAGAAGTGCCGCCACCGCCGAAACCCAGATCTGGGTGACGATGAAATAACGCCGGCGGTCCAGGATGTCGGCAAACGCTCCGCTCGGCAGCCCGAGCAGGAACACCGGCAGGGTGGAAGCCGACTGCACCAGCGCCACCATCACCGGAGACGTGGTCAGCGAAGTCATCAGCCAGGCGGCCGCGACGTCGTTCATCCACATGCAGGTGTTGGCCACCATCCAGGTGATCCACAACATGCGGAAAACCGGCGAACGCAGGGGCGCGAGCGGCGACAGCGTTTCGGTCACAGGCGGGGCGGAAATACCGGCCGGCGCAGCGTCCGCACCGATATTGGGGTTCTGAGGCATCGTGACATTGTCCACGGACACGCGTTCTCGGTTAACGCACTGTCACAACAGTGTTGAAAGGCGAGCGACAGCTTCGAATCGCTCTGCTATCCTACCTTTGCATACATTTAGTCTGCCGAAGTTACAACTTGCGCACCTGATGGTCAAAACCGTGGAACCTGCTGTCGTCGAATACTTTGCCGAGCTTCAATGCTCGCGGCAATGGAAAGGTTTTCTGCGCGCCCTTGCTGAAGAGTTTTCGCAGCAGTTGTCCGAGGTCGATCTGCAGGCGTTGATGCGTCGGCTCGGTGCGCGTCTGGCCCGGGCCAACCCGCTGCCCGCCTGCCAGACGCTCGACGAGCTGCAGCTGGCGATGGGCCGCGTATGGGTTTCGCAGGACTGGGGCTGGGTGGCGTTGGCGGAGACCCATGGCAGCCTGCGGATTTCACATTTCTGCGCACCGCTTTTCACTGCACTCGGCCCGTCGGCGACCGCCTGGGCGCCTGCCTTCCTCGAAGGCGTCTACCAGGCGTGGTTCGAGCAATCCCACGCCGCCGGACTGCTGGTGCGCCATGTGACCGGCCCGGATGCGGCCGGTTCGATCGAATTACGCCTGGAGGCTGCATGACCGGTGCCGTCCTGCAGTTCCTGGAGATATCCCGATGAGTTCTGACGATATTGCCAACCTGTTCCGGCAGTTCGGCGGCACTGCCGACAACTACAAGGAACTGGGGCGCGAAAACGTGGTCCGCCAGTCGCGCGAACGCTGGCCGCTGCTGGCGACCGTGCGCGCCGAGGATGCAGCCAGGCGGATCGAATCGGTGCGTATGGGTGAAGCACACCGGCACGATGGCCCGGCTCCGCTGGTGTTCGACGAGGCCGCCGCCGCGCGCGCCGCGGTAGAGGCCCGCACACAGGTCACCGCACCGGAACCGGCTTCCCGTCCCCTCGTCGAGCCCGAGCTGCGGCCGGAGACTTTCGTGGAAGTGGTCGCAGGCGCACCCGCATCCGCATCCGTGGCTTCACCGGCAGCGGCTCCCATCCCCGTACGCGCCCCGGCATTCGTGTCCCAGGCCGCTGCCCCGGTGCCGGCGCCCGCCGGAACCGAACTCCAGGGCCTGTTCTCGCGCCTCGCCCGCCAGCCGGAGCCGGCTGCTCCGGTGGCCGACCCCGAAGTGTCCCTGCTCAGAAGACTGCTCAAGCCGTGAAGATTCTGGCGATCGCGTCGGCCAAGGGAGGCGTCGGCAAGACCACTGTCACCGCTAACCTGGCGGCGGCGTTATCGCTCGCCGGCCATCCGGTGCTGGTGGCCGATCTGGATCCCCAAAACGCGCTGCGCCTGCATTTCAGCCTGCCGGCCGGCGAAATCGGCGGGCTTTCGCGCGCCACCCTCGCCGGTACGCCCTGGCGTGCCAGTTGCGAGCGCAGCGACCGCGGTGTCGCGGTGCTGCCCTACGGCGTGATCAACGAGGACGACCGGCTGCTGTTCGAAAACCACCTGGCCGCCCACCCCGACTGGCTCGCCGAGCATCTGGCCAGCCTGGGCATGGTGCAGCGTGCCGTCGTGCTCATCGACACGCCGCCCGGCCCGTCCATCTACCTGCGCCAGGCACTCGCCGCCGCCGACATGGCGCTGCTGGTCACCTTGCCGGACGCAGCTTCGTATTCGGCGCTGCCGATGATGGAAAACCTCATCGCCAGCCATACCGGCGACCGGGACGGTTTCGCCGGCCACCTGCATCTCATCAACCAGAGCGACGCCACGCGGCGCCTGACGGCCGACGTGGCGCAGGTGATGCGGGGCCAGTTCGGTGAACGTTTTGTCGGCAGCGTGCACCGCGACCAGGCGGTCGCCGAAGCCCTGGCCTATGACCAGAACATCTTTGAATACGCACGCGACAGCCAGGCCGCGGCAGACCTGATGGAAATCGCCCAGACCGTGCTGGCACGGCTCGAAGCAGGAGCACTCGCAGAATGACAAGTCAGGACAATTTCCAGGTACCCCAGCGCAGCCTGCGACAGCGGCTGCGCACCAACATGATCCAGCTCGTCGACCTGGACCTCTGGCGCCATCCGATCGCCCGCATCGTGGCCATGATCGTGGGCATCGGGCTGTTCGTGGTGGTGTTCACCGTGCCGCTGGACTTCTGGGGCCAGGTCATCTTCGCGGCGATCAGCTTCTTCGTCGCGCTGATGCTGCGCCGGGTGCCGGGCCGGCTGCCGACGCTGACCATGATCGTGTTCTCGCTCACCGCGTCGATGCGCTACATCTACTGGCGCATCACCGAGACCACCGGCTTCGAAGGGTTTGTCGACACCTTCTTCGGCACCGGCCTGGTTCTGGCCGAGCTCTACGCGCTCACCGTGCTGCTGCTGGGTTATTTCCAGACTGCCTGGCCACTGGAACGCAAGCCGCTGCCGATGCCGGCCGACACCGACGTCTGGCCGACCGTCGACATCCTGATCCCGACCTACAACGAGCCCCTCGAAGTGGTGCGCCAGACGGTCTACACCGCCATGGGCATGGACTGGCCGGGCGACAAACTCAAGGTGTTCGTGCTGGACGACGGCCGCCGCGAGGAATTCCGCCTGTTCTGCGAAGAAGTCGGCGTGGGCTACATCACCCGCGACAACAACCGCCACGCCAAGGCCGGCAACATCAACGCCGCGCTCGAGATCACCAACGGCGAACTGGTCGGCATCTTCGACTGCGACCACGTGCCCACCCGCTCGTTCCTGCAGGTCTGCATGGGCTGGTTCCTGAAGGACAAGAACCTCGCGATGCTGCAGACGCCGCATTTCTTCTTCTCGCCCGATCCTTTCGAGAAGAACCTGCAGACCTTCCGCGCCATTCCCAACGAAGGCGAGCTGTTCTACGGCCTGGTGCAGGACGGCAACGACCTGTGGAACGCCACCTTCTTCTGCGGCTCCTGCGCGCTGATCCGCCGCGAACCGCTGATGGCCATCGGCGGCATGGCCACCGAAACGGTGACCGAGGACGCCCACACCGCGCTCAAGATGAACCGGCTGGGCTGGAACACCGCCTACCTGGCGATTCCGCAAGCCGCCGGCCTGGCCACCGAATCGCTGGCCGGCCACGTCGGACAGCGCATCCGCTGGGCGCGCGGCATGGCGCAGATCTGCCGCATCGACAACCCGCTGCTGGGCCCCGGCCTGAAGCTGGGCCAGCGCCTGTGCTATCTCAACGCGATGCTGCACTTCTTCTACGGCGCACCGCGGCTGATCTTCATGACCGCGCCGCTGGCCTACCTGTTCTTCAGTGCCCAGGTGTTCCAGGCCAGCGCGCTGATGATCGCGGCCTTCGCGCTGCCTCACCTGCTGCATGCCGGCATCACCAACTCGCGCATGCAGGGACGGTTCCGCCATTCGTTCTGGAACGAGGTCTACGAATCGGTGCTGGCCTGGTACATCCTGCGGCCCACCGTCACCGCATTCATCAACCCGCGCCTGGGCAAGTTCAATGTGACGTCCAAGGGCGGCGTGGTGGACCATTCGTATTTCGACTGGAACATCGCCAGGCCCTACGTGATCCTGGTGCTGGCCAGCCTGATCGGCATCGTGGTCGGCACCTGGCGGGTGGTTTCCGGCGAATTCCAGGCCGAGCAATACACCACCCTGGCGATCAACCTGATCTGGACGATCTACAACATCGTCATGCTCAGCGCCGCTATCGCGGTGGCGTCCGAAAGTCGCCAGGTGCGCAAGACGCCGCGTGTGATCGCCTCGCTGCGCGCGTCGGTCGCACTGCCCGACGGCCGTGTCATCGCCTGCCGCACCGAAGACTTCTCGCAGACCGGCGTGGGCCTTGCGCTCAACTCCGATATCAACGTGCCGCTGGGCGAAAAAATCTACATCTCGATCTACCGCGACCAGGACGAAGCATCGTTCCCGGCCGAGGTGGTGTTCCGCCGCGGCAACAAGCTCGGCGTGCACTTCGAGGAACTCACGACCATCCAGCAGGTGGCGCTGGCGCAGATGACCTTTGCGCGCGCCGACCTCTGGGCCCAGAACTGGGGACGCGGCGAACGCGACACCCCGCTCAAGGCTTTCGGTGGCGTCATGCGGATCGGTTTCCGCGGTTTTGGAATCTTTTTTATCAACGCCTGGCGCATGGTGCGAGTCACGAAGACCGCAGCGCCCGCAGGCTCAACTTTGAAGACGGGGGATTGATGGGTCCGACAACAGCAACAACGCCTCGCGTGCGAACGGCTCTGGTCCGTGGCGTACTCCCCGCGGCTATCGCGCTGGCACTCGGCACCGCGGTGCTCCTGCCGACGCAAGACGCCCACGCCAAGACTGCCCGCAAGGCCGAAAAGGTACAGAAGGCCGAAAGCACGCAGCCGACCGACGCGTCGACCACCGCCGGTGCCGGCAGTTCCAACGACATCTCGACCTCGCCCGCAGGCGTGGTCGGCCGCCCGACGGTCAATCCGCCGGCGCCTCCCGGTGCGCAGCGCACCTACGCCGTTTCGCTGAAGCAGCTGGGTGCGGGTTATCCGCTGCAGCTGCGCGGCGTGCAGGGCCAGGGCGGCGTGCCCTTCAGCGTGCGGGCCGACGAAGTCGTCGTGTCGGCCAAGTTGAAGCTCAAATACGCCTATTCGCCGGCGCTGCTGTCGAACATCTCGCACATCAACGTGCGGGTGAACCAGGAAGTCGCCCAGACCATCGCCGTGCCGCGCGAAAAGGCCGGCACCGACCTGGAGACCGAGGTCAACATCCCCGTGCGGATGATCACCGACTTCAACCGGCTCGACCTGGAGCTGATCGGCCACTACACCCTGGACTGCGAAGACCCGACGCACACCAGCCTGTGGGCCAGCATCGCCAACCAGAGCGTGCTCGAACTCACCGTGGCGCCGATCGCGCTGCCGGACGACCTGAACCTGCTGCCCGCACCGTTCTTCGACCGCCGCGACGTGCGCGGCCTGAAGCTGCCTTTCGTGTTCGTCGGCAATGCCGAACCGGCCACGCTGGAAGCAGCGGGCACCGTCGCCTCGTGGTTCGGCTCGCTGGCCGGCTACCGCACCGCCAAGTTCCCGGCCATGCCCGACGGCATCCCTGAAAAAGGCGCCGCTGTGGTCTTCATGACCGGCAACACCGGCATTCCGGGCGTCGAGCTGCCGGTGCCCACCGGCCCGTCCGTGGCCATGGTCACCAATCCGCGCGATCCGGTCTCCAAGCTGCTGGTCGTGATGGGCCGCAATGCCGCCGACCTGAAGGTGGCCGCCAATGTGCTGGCCGTCGGTGGCAACACGCTGTCGGGCCGCGTGGCCCAGGTGCAACCGCTGAAGGACATCGCACCCCGCAAGCCCTACGACGCTCCGTCGTGGCTGCGCAGCGACCGCCCGGTGCGTTTCGGTGAAATCGCCGACCAGCGCACGCTGAACGTCTCGGGCTACACCCCCGACCTGGTCCGCCTGGACTTCCGTGTGCCGCCAGACCTGTTCGGCTGGCGCGAGAAGGGCGTGCCGGTCGACCTGCGCTACCGCTACACGCCGCGTCCGACCACTGACAAGTCTTCGCTGAACATCAACGTCAACGAGCAGTTCCTGCGGTCGTACCCGCTGCTCGCGGTCGAACGGGGCGTGCCGGCCGCACTGAGCGCGCTGCTGCCTTCGACCGAGGACGGCACCGTGATGGCGCGTGAACAACTTCGTGTGCCGATGTTCATGCTGCCTTCGCAGTCGCAGCTGCAGTTCCACTACTACTACGACTACATCAAGCAGGGTTTCTGCAAGGACGTGATGCTCGACAACGTCAAGGGAGCCATCGACGCCGACTCGACCGTCGACATCTCCGGTTTCTCGCATTACCTGGCCATGCCCGACCTGGCAGCTTTCGGCAACGCCGGTTTCCCGTTCACCCGCCTGGCCGACCTGTCCGAAACCGCCGTGGTGCTGCCCGACGGCGCCAACGCCGCCGACCTGACCGCCTACCTCGACGTCATGGGCCTGATGGGCCGTTCCAGTGGCTACCCGGCCACCGGCGTCACCGTGGCGCGCGCGGCCGGTGTCGACACGGTGGGCAACAAGGACCTGCTGGTGTTCGCATCCGGCGCCAACCAGCCCCTGCTGCAGAAGTGGGCCGACACGATTCCGTCGGCCATCACCCCGGCTGCCCGCACCTTCCCGATGTCCGACATGGGCCATCGTTTCCTCGACTGGTGGGACCAGAAGCACCGCCTGAACGCGGAAAACCGGCGCGAGGAAGTCAAGTTCGTCAGCGATGGTTCCGAAGGCGTGATTTCCGGTTTCGAGTCGCCGCTGACCGGTGGCCGCAGCGTGGTGCTGATCTCGGCCAACAGCCCGGAAAGCCTGGGCACCACCGTCGATGCGCTGATGGATCCGGACCTGGTCAAGCATGTGCAGGGCAGCGTCGCCGCCGTGCGTGGCGACCAGGTCGCCAGCCTGGTGGCCGAGCAGACCTACCACGTCGGCCGCCTGGGCCCGCTGACCCATCTGCAGTACTTCCTCGCCAACAATCCGCTGCTGTTGGTGCTGGTCGGCCTGCTGAGTGCGGCACTGCTGGCGATCGTGATCTACGTGGTGCTGCGCGCCCGGGCCCGCAACCGCCTGGTGTCCTGAGGCCATGACCTGACCCGCCGTGTTCCAGCAACGCGGCGGGTCGCTTTTTTTCAGCGTCTCTTGCGAGAAGCAAATGCATCCACCCCGTAGCCGCACCTTCGTTCTGTGCCTGTTGAGCGCCCTGGCAGCGATGCCTGCAATGGCCGCGAACAAACGCAACGCGCAGCAGGCGAAAGAAGCCACCGCGCTTCTCTCCCGCCAACCTGTGACCGATTTTTCGGGCAATCCGCAGGACGCCCGACGGGCACTCGAACAACGTGTGCTCGAACAGCCCGGCGACATGCGTTCGCGCCTGGCGCTGGCACAGATGCTGTCGTCTCAGCAGGACACCCTGCGCAGCGGCATCGTGCAGCTGTCGCAACTGGCATCCGACCCCACCGTCGGTCGCGAAGCCATCGGCAGCTGGCGTGCCGCGCTCGGCTGGGCCCAGCCGGAGGCTGACGACATTCCGCTGTACCAGGCCTACCTGCGCCTGCGCCCCAACGACACCGCCGTGCGCAACCGCCTGGCGGAAATCCAGCGCAACGTGCCGGCCGCGGCTGCGGCGCCGGTCGCCGGCGTAACGGCCCCCGGGACCGCCCCGGTGCCGCTGACCGGCACCGCCTACCTGCCGGCAGCGGTGTTGCCGGTCGATAAGGCCACGACCGCTACCGCCACCGCCGCAGCGCCCGCAGGCGCCGCAACGGCGACCGACTTTGTCATCCCGGCCCCGGTGCTGACGCCGGCGCCCGCGGTCGACAGCACCACGCCGCGTGCCTTCCTGCCGACCGCAGCGCCGGCGCCCGACAGCCGGGCGATGACAGCCGCATCCGCAACCGACTACACCTATTCGCCTCGCGGCAACAAGCTGCTCAACGAAAGCCCGGCACAGGTCCAGTTGCGCAACCTGCAGGGCGAAATCTCCGACATCCAGGCCCAGCGCGGCGTCCCCGAGGTGTCGGTCGGTGTGGTGGTGCGTTCGCGTTCCGGCGAGAAGGGCACCAGTTCGCTGACCGACACCGAAGTGCCGATGCGCCTGCGCATGGATCTCGGCGACGGCACGCTGACCGCGCATGTCACGCCGGTCGCGCTGCATACCGGCACCATCGACACGTCGTTCAACAGCATCAGCCGTTTCGGTGGCGGCCCGGTGGTCGCGACCGCGCAGCCCGGCGCGTCGGCCGGCACCCAGAACCAATCCGGCGTCGGCGTCGGCGTGGGCTATGAGCAGGGCAACCTGGCAGTCGACATCGGCACCACGCCCATGGGTTTCCGCTACACGGACATCAACGGCGGCGTGCGTTACCGCATGCCGGTGAACGAAGAGCTCAGCTTCACCATGAACCTGTCGCGCCGCGCGATGAACGACAGCGTGCTGTCTTTCGCCGGCGCCCGCGATGCCCGCACCGGCCAGGAATGGGGCGGTGTCTCGGCCAACGGCGGCCGACTGGACGCCACCTACGACCGCGGCACCTATGGTGTCTACGGCTACGCCGGCCTGGCCCGGCTGCTCGGACACGACGTCGCGACCAACACGCGCGGCGAATATGGCGCCGGCGTCTACTGGCGCCTGATCAGGCAGCCCGACACCACCCTGACCGCCGGCCTGGCGCTGAGCGGCATGGCCTTCGACAAGAACCTGGGCTACTACACCTTCGGCCAGGGCGGCTACTTCAGCCCGCAGCAATTCGTGTCGCTCGGCATTCCGGTCGAATGGGCGCAGCGTACCGGCCGGCTGTCGTACCAGGTCAAGGGTTCGCTGGGTGTGCAGCACCTGCGCCAGGACGCATCCGACTACTTCCCGACCGACGCCGGCCAGCAGGCCGCCGCCGGCACCACCTATGCCGCGCAGAGCAAGACCGGCCTCGGGTACGGCCTGTCCGCCGCACTCGAATACCAGCTGGAACCGCAGTGGTTCCTGGGCGGCCGCCTCGGCATCGACAACTCGCGCGACTACCGCCAGTACGCCGGCAGCCTGTACGTGCGTTACGCCTTCCGTCCGCACGAGGGCCCGCAGGTCATGCCGGTCAACCCGGTTCGTTCCCCGTATGGGAGCTGACCGGCCGTGATGCGTCGTGACTGTCTTGCGCTGCTGTCTGCCGCCGCCACCGCGCCGGCCTGGGCAGCGCCCGACTGCACGGCGCCTTGGCCGCTGTGGAAGGCGTTCGTCAGCTTCTTCGTGCAGGCCGACGGCCGTGTGATCGACGCCAGCACGCCGCAGAAACACAGCTCTTCCGAAGGACAGTCCTACGGCATGTTGTTTGCGCTGATCGCCAACGACCGGCCGCGTTTCGACAGCCTCTGGCGCTGGACCGTCAGCAACCTGATGGGCGGCCAGGTGCAGGGCCGCCTGCCGGCCTGGTTCTGGGGCCTGGCACCGGACAACACCTGGCGTGTGCTGGACACCAATTCGGCCTCCGACGCCGACCTGTGGTTCACCTATTCGCTGCTGGAGGCCGCACGCCTCTGGAAAGAGCCGGCCTACGAACGTGACGCCCGCCTGCTGCTGGCCGAGGTCGAGAAACGCGAGATCGCCAACGTGCCCGGCCTGGGTCCGATGCTGCTGCCCGGTGAACTGGGCTTCGTGCACCACAACCCCGAGCGCTGGACCTTCAACCCCAGCTACCAGCCGCCGCCGGTGCTGCGCCGCCTGGTGTCCGCATCGCCACTGGGGCCGTGGGGTGCCGTGGCGCGCAACACCGCGACGCTGTACGAGAACATCACCCGGCCGTCGGGCTTCGCGCCCGACTGGACCGCCTTCACGCTCGACGACACCGGCAAGGGCAGCTTCGGCATCCACCCCGAAAAGGGCGATGTCGGCAGCTACGACGCGATCCGCACCTACCTGTGGGCCGGCATCACGCATCCGTCCGACGCCCTGTCTGCACCGCTGCGCTCGCAACTCGCCGGCCAGCTGAAGGCGACCGTCGCCAACGGCCAGCCGCCCGAATCCGTCGCCGTCTCGACCGGCGTGCCGAAGGGCACCGGCCCCTTCGGTTTCTCCGCAGCCATGCTGCCCATGCTGCGAGCCGCAGGCGCCACCAGGGCGCTGGAAATCCAGCGCCAGCGGGTGATCGACGGTCTCCAGCAAGCGCTGCTGCCGCAGAACTCACAGCAACGCCAGCCGCCGTACTACGACGTCGTGCTCTCGCTGTTCGGCCAGGGATGGCTGGATGGGCGCTATCAATTCACCCGATCCGGCGCACTCGAGCCGGCCTGGACAAAGCCATGCAGAGCCACACCCGTTCACTGATCGCCGCTGCCGCGGTTTCCCTGCTGATGTCCGCGCATGGCGTGGCATCGGCGCAGGCGGCGCCGCCGCCGCAATCGGAGGCCGCCATATCGGCGCTTGTCCAGCAGGGCCGCTACTGGCAGGCCCGCCAGGCCGACCGCGCGACCGAAGCCTGGAAGAAACTGCTGTCGATCGACGCCAACAACGCCGAGGCACTGGCCGGTCTCGGCCGCCTGGCGGTCATCGCCAAAAAACCGGCCGAAGCCCGCAGCTACCTGGACCGGCTGCGCGCGGCCCATCCCGACAGCCCGCAACTCGCCACGCTCGAGATGGACATCGACACCGGTTCGGCGACCGGCCAGGCCGAGCTGGACGATGCCCGCCTGCTGGTGCGCCAGAAACGCATGGAAGACGCGGTCGCCAAATACAAGTCCCTGTTCAAGGGCCGCGAGCCGGTCGGCCCGCTGGCGGTGGAGTACTACTCGGTGCTGGGTTATTCGACCGGCGGGCGCGACGAGGCGATCGCCGGCCTGCAACGCATCCTGCGGACTTCGCCGAACGATACCCAGGCCCGCACCAGCCTGGCCGGCATGCGCCTGCTGACCGAAAAGACCCGGCTCGAAGCCATGCGCATCCTGCTGGCCGAATCCCGCAAGCCCGACGGCGGCGCCGCCGGCGAACAGCTGCGCCAGTCCATGGGCTGGCTGGGTTCTCCGCCACCCGCCGCCTACCAGCCGATCTTCCGCGAATACCTGGCAGCCAACCCGGACGACACCGAACTGCGCGAACAGCTGGCCGGCCGGGGGCCCAAGCTCCCCGGACAGGGCGTTGGGCGCACAGGTTCTGCGCGTGGCGGTCAGAACGCGCGGTCGGCCGTCGCCGTCGAGAAGAAGCTGGCACCGGAAGCCCTGCACACCGCCGACGGTTATGCGCTGGTACGCAACAACAAATACGCCGAGGCGGACGCCGAGTTCACTGAAGCCATCCGCATCAACCCGCGTTATGCCGACGCGGTGGGCGGCCTGGGCCTGCTGCGTTTCAAGCAGGAGCGTTTCTCGGAAGCCAAGGTCCTGCTGAAGCGGGTGTATGACCTGGACGGGCAGGAAGGCTGGAAGATCCTGCTCGACACCGTGACCTACTGGGAACTGCTGGGCCAGGCCGAAACCGCCCGCAGCGCCGGCCGCTTCGACGAGGCCGAGCGCCTGCTCAAGCAGGCGCTCACGATCAAGCTCGAGGAAGAAGACAGCAACGCCGAGAACCGCCTGGCCAGTCTTTACAACGACATGGACCGGCCGGAAGAGGCGGAACGCATCTACCGCAAGGTGCTGCAGCGTGAGCCCGACGACATGCAGGCGCTGAGCGGACTGGTCGGCACCCTGTCGAAGACCGGCCGGCCCGACGAGGCGCTGGCCATGATCGACGACATGTCGGCCGAACAGCGCGCCAGCCTGGACGTCGCCCGGCTGCGTGCCGAAGTGGCGCTGGCCGAAGGCCGGACCTTCGCGGCGCAGGGGCAGGACCCTAATGCCCGGCAGAAATTCCAGCAGGCGGTCGAGCTGCAGCCCGACAACGGCTGGATGAACCTCGAACTGGCGCGCCTTGAATTGCGCAACGGCGCCCGTTCCAGCGGCAGCCGGCAGATGGAGTCCCTGCTGGAGCGCAAGCCGAAAGACGTCAACGTGCTCTACACCACCGCCCTGTTCCGCGGCGATGTACGCGACTGGGCGGGTGTTCTGGAACTGCTGGAGCGCATTCCGCCGGCCGACCGCACCAGGGCCCACGCCACCCTGCAGCGCGCCGCCGCGGTGCATGTGCAGACCGATCAGGCGCTGGCACTGGCCCACGACGGCCGGCGCGCCGATGCAGACGCCCTGCTGGCGCAGGCGGCCTCGCGGGTGGGCGACGACGCCGACCTGCTGGGGATCGTGGCGCAGGGTCATGTGGACATGGGCGACTTCACCCGCGCCCGTGAACTGCTGCGCGGTGCCATCGAGCGCTCGGCACGCAACCCGGCCGACAGCGCCAACACCATCGCCCTGCAGCTGCGTTATGGCAGCGTGCTGCTGGCCGTCGAAGACGACCGCGGCCTGGCCGACGTGCTCCGACAACTGCAGGCCCGTTCGCAGGCCAGCCCGCTGGTGGGCGACCAGTTGACCCGTTACCAGGCACTGCGCACCGCTTATATCGGCCGGCAGGCCGAAGCCCTGCGCAAGCAAAAACGGCTGCCCGAAGCCTATGAAGTGCTGCGGCCCGCACTTGCCGCGTCGCCGAAGGACCCGGTGCTGCTGGGTGTTCTGGCCCGCATGTACGACGACGCCGGCCAGCATCAGCAGGCGCGTGCCATCTACCGCGACATGCTGGCCCGCAACCCGGACGACGTGAACACCCTGGTGGGCGCCGCCGGCTTGTCCACCCTGCAGCGCGACTACGGCAGCGCCGACGAGCTCCTCGGCCGGGCGGAAACGCTGGCACCTCAGAACCCCGACGTGCTGGCGGGCCGCGGCCGCCTGCTGCGCGCCCAGGGCAAACCGGGCCAGGCCGTGGCCTACCTGACCAGGGCGGCAGAGGCCGTGAAGGCACGCGACCCGGTGCTGAGCGCGCCACCGCCGGAGCGCCCGCAATCGACCGGCACGGCCCCCGTGTCAGCAGACAACCCTTTCGCAGCATCGGCTCGTTCGGTACGATCCACTGAAACACCGGACACGTCCGGTTTCGGATTGCCACCTGCGCGCACCACGCGCTGAAACGAACTGAAGGATCCCCATGCTCGCCACCCTCGCCGGACTCAGCATTCTCATCATCGGCGACAGCCACATGTCCAATGCCGGCTACCTGGTCGACAGCCTGCACGTCCCGCTGGTGCAGGCCGGTGCCAAGGTGCACAGCCTGGGCGTCTGCGGCTCGGTGCCGGGCGACTGGACCAAGGTCGTGCAGAGCCATTGCGGCGGTGCCGACCGGGTGAACGAAGGCCCCATCACCTTCATCGGCGCGGCCGCTGCCACCGTGCCGGTCAAGGAGGTGATCGCCAAGGAAAAGATCGACCTCATCATCGTGGTGCAGGGCGACACCATCGGCGGCTACAAGCAGTCGCCGTACCCGCGCGCCTGGGCCTACCAGCAGGTGTCGGCCCTGACCAAGGACATCGCGTCCTCCGGCGCCGCCTGCGCCTGGATCGGACCGGCCTGGGGCACCGAAGGCGGCAAGTTCGGCAAGACGTTCGAAGGCGTCAAGACGGTCAACACCTTCCTGTCGAGCAACGTCGCGCCTTGCACCTATATCGACTCGACCACCTTCTCGAAGCCCGGCGCATGGCGCACGGTGGACGGCCAGCATTTCACCGATTCAGGCTACAAGTCCTGGGGCACCGCCATCGTCAAGGCCCTCCAGGAAGCTCCCGACCTGAACAAGAAGAAATGAAAAAGCTCGCCCTGATCGCGTTGGCGGCCACCGGCTGCGTAACCGCCCAAGCTGCCGGCACCGCGCTCTACGACACAGGCCCCGGACAGGACGCCGCATTCGTGCGTTTCGTCAACGCCACCGAGCAGCCGCTGGAAGTGGTGTCCGGCAAGGCCCGGCTGCCGCTGCCGTTGAGCGCGCCGGTATCCGAATACCTGTCGGTCAAACCCAATACCGACATCGGCGGCAAGCTCGAAGGCGGCGGCCAGACCGGCAAGGTCAGCGTCAAGACCAAACCCGGCGCCTTCTCGACCCTGGTCGCACTGCCGGGCCCAGGCGGCAAGGGCATCTCGACGGCGGTGATCAGCGAATCGCCGGACGACTTCAACGCACTCAAGTCGGCTGTCGCCTTCTACAACTTCGACAACGGATGCAAGGCCGCCGGACTGGAAACGGCCGGCAAGGCGGTTTCCATGTTCAAGGGCGTGGCTGAAAAGACGGTGCAGCGGCGCATGGTGAACCCCATCGCACTCGCCGTGCAGCCCACCTGCGAAGGCAAGCCGCGCGGCGCTCCGGTGGACCTGGGCACGTTGAAGGCCGGCGAACGCTACAGCCTGCTGCTGGTGCCGACCGCGCCGGGCGTATCCAAACTCGTATTCACCGCCGACAGCATCGCGCGCTGACGCGCGTTTCCATCCGCAGGCGCCCGCGGCGCTGGACTCCATCGCCCATGGTCTTTGCATCGCTCGAATTCCTGCTGCTGTTCTTCCCGCTGTTCCTGATCGCCTATGCGCTCACACCGAACAGCCTGCGCAACGGGACGCTGCTGGCGGGCAGCTGGATCTTCTACGGATGGTGGAGCCCGCCCTATCTGCTGATGCTGGTCGGGCTGACCGCCCTGACCTGGGGCGGCGGCCTGGTGATCGCGGCGACTGCCGACAAACGCCGGCAACGCATCCAGCTCACCGTGCTGATCGTCGTCATGGCCGGCCTGCTGGGCTGGTTCAAGTACGCCAACATCGTCGTCGAGACCCTCAACACTGCACTCGGCCATGCCGGCGCCATGCCCATCGCCTGGCAGAAGGTGGTGCTGCCGATCGGCCTGTCGTTCATCGTGCTGCAGGCCATCTCGTATCTGGTCGACGTGTACCGCGGCACGGTGACGGCGCAGCGCAGTTTTGTCGCTTTCGCCGCTTACAAGGCCATGTTCGGCCAGCTGATCGCCGGGCCGATCATCCGCTACGACTGGGTCAAGAAAGAAATCGGAAACCGGCGTTTCGGCTGGGGCGGTTTCGGCGCGGGCGCACGGCGTTTCATGGTCGGCATCAGCATGAAGGTGCTGGTGGCCGACACCCTGGCGCCCATCGCCGACCTGGCCTTCTCGCAGGCGCGGCCGGGTTTCGCGGATGCCTGGATCGGTTGCGCCGCCTATACCCTGCAGCTGTTTTTCGACTTCGCCGGCTACAGCGCGATGGCCATAGGCATCGCGCTGATGCTGGGCTTCCATTTTCCGGAGAACTTCAACCATCCCTACCTGGCGCGCAGCATCCAGGACTTCTGGCGGCGCTGGCACCTGTCGCTGTCCAGCTGGATCCGCGACTACCTCTACATCCCGCTGGGCGGCAACCGGGTCGGCCCGTTGCGCACCTACGTGAACCTGCTGCTCACCATGGCCATCGCCGGCCTGTGGCACGGCGGGGACAGCTGGAACTATCTGCTCTGGGGCATCGCCCACGGCGCGGCCCTGTGCTGTGCGCGGGTCTACAGCGCCGGCGGCCGGCACATGCCGCAGGTGCCGGCCCGGGTGCTGACCCTGCTCTTCGTGATGCTGGCCTGGACCCTGTTCCGCGCCCACGACTTCGACAGCGCGCTGAACATGCTGTCCGGCCAGTTCGGCCTGCACGGCGGTTTCGAATTCGGCGATGCCCTGCTGGCCGGACTGCGCACTTCGCACCTGCTGGCTTTTGCGCTGGGCGTGGCCTGCGTGGTGTGGCCGGCGCTGGCTCCGCAACTGGCGGAACGCGCCGGGCCGCGCCTGGCCGCCATCGGTGCACTCTGGCCAGTGCCGGCTTTCCTGCTGTCCTTCGCACTCATCGCCAGCCGAGGCGCGGTGCCTTTCCTGTACTTCCAGTTCTGAGGCAGTGCCACCATGACCGCACCGTCCGCCGCCAACGCCGCCCCGCCCATCGAAGCGTCCCATCCGCGCAGCCTGGCATCCCGCGTGTCGGGTGCGGTCCTGTTGGTGTTCATGGCCGCCGGCCTCGTCACGACCGCGGTAGCGGTCGCGACCGACCGGCTGGACCTGGCGCCGCATCCGCTGACAAAAGAAGCCTTTCTGGACGGCGCCAGCATGCGCGACATGGCTTCTGCGCTGGCCGACGCGCCCATGGCCAGCCGCTCGGCGACGCTGGAGCGCCAGGGCAGCTGGCTGGCCATCGGCGACCTGGGTCCGCAGGTGCGGCAGGGCTGCACCGGCTGGCTGTTCCTGGCCGAGGAACTCGCACCGCAGAAGGACGCCATCGCGCAGCAGACGGCACGTGCCCGGGCGGTCGTCGGGATCCGCGACCAGTTGCGCCAGCGCGGCATCCAGCTGGTCGTGGCCATGGTGCCCGACAAGAGCCGCGTCGATACACGACAACTCTGCGCCCTGAACCGTCCGCCTGTGTTCGAGAACCGGCTGCGCGCCTGGATCAGCCGCCTGAAGGCATCCGATGTGGCCGTGATCGACACCACACCGGCGCTGCAGGCCCTGCAGGAACGCGGCACCGAGCCCTTTCTGCGCACCGACACTCACTGGAACGAAGCCGGCGCCGCTGCCGCAGCACAGGCCGTCGCCGCCGGCATCCGCGCACTGGGCATCGACCCGGAACCCCACCAGGACTACGACATCCAGACTTCGGCTCCCGTGCCGCGGCCCGGCGACCTGGTGCGGCTGGCAGGCATCGACGGCCTGCCGCCGTCCTGGCAGCCGGCGCCGGAACAGGCGGTCGGCAGCATCTTCACGCCCCGCAAGGCACCGGCGGGCGGAGCGGCGGCTTCGGCTGAAGATGAACTGTTCGGCGACCAGAACCTGCCAACCGTGGCGCTGATCGGCACCTCGTTCTCGCGCAATTCGCACTTTTCGGAATTCCTGGCCGCAGCGGTTCAGTCGCCAGTCGCGAGTTTTGCGAAGGATGGCGGCAATTTCTGGGGCTCGGCCGGCGCCTACTTCAGCAGCGATGCCTTCAAGCAGACGCCGCCGAAACTCATCGTCTGGGAGATACCGGAGCGCACCCTGCAGTTGCCGGCGCACGGCGAGCGCTGGTCCCTGCCCTGAACCCGAGCTCGCTGATGAAGAATGGGACGCCGGCTCAGAAGCTGTGGCGCAGGCCGATTTCGTAGCCGGTCACGTTGTTGCCGGCGGCGATGGTCGGGCTGGCCAGCGAAGACGACGAGACCGCCAGGCCGCGCGCCGCAGCACCGTCGTTGCTCACGCGGGCAATGGTGCCGCAGACCTGGGTGCGCTTCGAAAGGTTGTAGCCGTAGCCGATGGCGAACTTCTGCGAATCCGCGTCGTTGACGGTCTTGTTCTTGATGGTGCTGAAAGCAGCACGCAGTTCACCCGCGCCCGGGGGGCGGTGACGCCGATCAGGAACATGTCGATCTTGCGGCCGTTGCCCTTTTCGTTGGCGAACTGCAGCATGGGCTTGACGATGCCGAAGTTGTACGAGCCGCCCGGCGTGGTGCTTTGTGGTTGACTTCGGTGGTGGCGGTGCCGCCGGCAGCATTGCACTGCTTCCGGCGTGCCGGTGGCGGTGGTGGCGCTGCCGATCATGTTGGAGGCACCCACGGCGCCCACGCCGATGTCGTCGCACGGATCAAAGGTTTCGATGTTCAGGCAAGAGGCCACCTTGTCATCGCCGAGGCGCAGTTCGCCCAGGGTCTTGCTGCTCAGGCTGACGGTGGAACGACGTTCGAAACCGAAGCCGGTACCCGAACCGGTGCCGCGGCCGTTGTCGAGCGCCACGCCGCCTTCGAAATGGAATTTCTGTATTTGAAAAGTCAGCCTCATTTCAGAAGGACTGACAGTCATTAGAAAAACCGCCCGTGACACCCTCGGGTAATCCCTAGGTCCCGCTCAGGTTTGTTGTATCTACCTGAACTGCCGCACCGTCGCCTCGATCGGGTCGGGGTTGTCCGAAACAGGGCTGCCGTCCGCATTCACCTGGATGTGCATATGGGTCATGCGCATCGATCCGTAGATGGTCGAGAAGGCCAGGTCCTTCGCGTCGCGGCCGGTGCCCACACGCACCAGTTCTTCCACCGGTGCCAGCGCCGTGGCGTCGAACAGCACCCAGCGCCCGCCCAGCCACACCTCGGTCAGCGCATGGAAGTCCTGCGGCGGCTCGCTGAAATGCACATAACCGACCACAAGCCGCGCCGGGATGTTCAGCGCGCGGCAGAAGGCGATCAGCAGATGGGCGAAATCGCGGCAGACCCCCGCGCGGTCGCGGAACACATCCGCCGCGCTGGTAGTGGCGCCGCTCGTGCCGATGCGGTATTCGATGTTGTCGCGGATCCATTGGCACATGGCGTCCACCCGCTGGTAACCGCGGTTCCATTGGCCGAACAGTTGCTGGACATCGGCACTCAGCGTGTCCGACTCGCAGAAGCGGCTGGGCATCATGTAAGGCATGACGTGGTCGGGGATCTGGCTCACGTCCATCTCCGGCAGGGTCCTGTCGATGGGCGGCCGCAGCATGTCGACCCGCGCGTCGTAGCGGATACGCAGCTTGCCGGGGCCGAAGTCGAAACGGAACAGGCGGTTGCCGGTGCCGGCGTCCCACGACGAACGGATCAGCACCTCGGGGTTGATGGTCAGCTGCTCGCTCGCCACATACTGGTCGGGACTTTGTGCGCACTGGATGTGCATCATGAAGTGGGATGGAGTGTCGATCTCGTATTCGAGGTCGCAGCGCAGTGCGGTAGTGGCGGTCATGTAACCATCATGCAGCCCAATGTCCATCTGTGAGGCAGGCGACAGACGGGCCGAACGGTAGGCGGTAACCGCGCGGCAGCACGGCTGGCGCGGCTCTTCCATAATTTCCGGCTTGGTCCACCCCTTGCGGAGTCATTTTTGAGCCATCTCTTTTCCCCCTGGCAGATCGGCCGGTTGCCCCTCGACAACCGCATCGTCATCGCACCCATGTGCCAGTACTCGGCCGACAACGGCAACGCCACCGACTGGCACATGATCCATCTCGGCCAGCTGGCGTTATCGGGCGCCGGGCTGCTGGTGCTGGAAGCCACCGCGGTGGTCGAGGAAGGCCGCATCACGCCGCGCGACCTGGGTCTCTATTCCGACGACAACGAGGCCGCGCTGGCGCGGGTGCTGGCAGCGGCGCGCGCCTACGCACCCATCAAGATCGCGGTGCAACTGGCGCATGCGGGCCGCAAGGCGTCGAGCCAGGCGCCCTGGGAAGGCGGCAAGCAGATTCCGCTGGGTGAGCCGGGCAGCTGGCAGGCGGTTGCGCCGTCCGCCGTACCGCACGGCGAAGGAGAAGACGCGCCGTTGGCCCTGGATGGCGCAGGCCTCCAACGGGTTCGCGACGGCTTCGTGCAGGCCGCGCAACGGGCTGCACGCCTCGGCCTGGACGGCATCGAACTGCACGCTGCGCACGGCTACCTGCTGCATCAGTTCCTGTCGCCCCTGGCCAACCAGCGCACCGACGCCTACGGCGGCAGCCTGGAGAACAGGATGCGTTTCCCGCTGGAGATCTACGACGCTGTGCGCGCGGCGTTCCCGGCCGAAAAGCCGGTCTGGCTACGGGTGTCCGCCACCGACTGGGTCGAGGGTGGCTGGGACCTGGACAGCACCGTGGCGCTTGCCAAGGCGCTGAAGAACCGGGGCTGCGAGGCGATCCATGTGTCCACCGGCGGTGTTTCGCCGCTGCAGAAGATCGCGCTGGGGCCCAACTACCAGGTGCCGCATGCCCGACGGGTGAAGGCCGAATCCGGTCTGGCGACCATCGCGGTGGGTCTGATCACCGAGGCAGCGCAGGCCGAGGCCATCGTCGCGGATGGCGAGGCCGATGCCGTGGGTCTGGCGCGGGCCATGTTGTACGACCCGCGGTGGCCCTGGCATGCGGCTGCGGAGCTGGGGGCTCAGGTTTCCGCGCCGCCGCAGTACTGGAGGTCGCAGCCGTCACGGTTCAAGGATCTGTTCAAGGGGTCGCGGACCGGGCAGCGGTGATGCGTTTTTGCCGCGACGGCCAGAACCGGAAACTCAGCTCAGGACAACACTGCTCAAGCGCCGCCGGTAGGTCGCAACCACCGGATCCTCCGGAGGCACCTGCCCATCCGCCACCTTCACCGCCGGCGGCTGGATGATCTCCAGGATGGCGATGTAGGTCTTGCGGGCCAGCTCATCGTTCCAGCCCTTGTCACGCATCAGGATTTCGAGCAGTTCGTCCATCGCAGCAGTCCACGACTGCTGCGCCATCAACACCTGGGCCCGCCCGAAACGCGACTCGAAGTCACGACGATTGGACGCGATGGCGGCATCCAGCGCAGCAGGATCGGCCGACAGGGCGAAGTCGTCCGCCTTCATCCAGCGCTGCAGCGCACCCAGCCGGCGATCCAGCCCGGCCTTGGCAATGACCGGCGCAAAAGCCACCTTGGCGTCGTCGCTGCGGCCCAGCGACATCAGCAGCTTCACATAGTCGAAACGGGCCTCGTCGTTGGCCGGATCGGTGACCACGGCTTCCTGCAGTTTCTCCAGCCGCGCGTCGGGGGTTTCCTCGACCGGTGCAGCCGCGTCTTCTTCCCCCAGGACCTCGGGTTGGGCCTCGGCCGCCTCGGGTACATGCTTGTCGAGAAACTCCCGGACCTGACCTTCCGGCAGCGCGCCCATGAAGCCATCCACCGGCTGGCCATCGATCAGCAGGACGCAGGTCGGAATGCTGCGGATGCCGAAGGCGGCGGCCAGCTGCTGCTCCTGGTCGGAATCGATCTTGACCAGTTTGAAACGGCCTTCGTAATCGGCCTCGAGCTTCTCGAGGACCGGGCCGAGCGACTTGCACGGGCCGCACCAGGGGGCCCAGAAGTCGACCAGCACGGGGACGCCCTGGGAGGCGGCGATGACTTCGGTTTCGAAGTTTTCTACGGTGACGTCGATCATCGTTTTTAGATGCGGATTCAAAAGCCGGATTCAAGCACGATTCCCGACTGCGGAACCATGCGTGAAGCAGCCCGGTAAAATCCCGCGCTCTCTCTAGGAGCACAGGCAATGGTGATGGGTCCGGTTCAGGTCGGTGTGGTGATGGGTTCCAACAGCGACTGGGACACCATGGCGCAGGCCACACAAATTCTTCAGCAGTTCGGCATCGCATACGAAGCCCGCGTGGTTTCGGCACACCGCATGCCGGACGACATGTTCGCCTACGCCGAAACGGCGGCGGATCGCGGCCTGCGGGCCATCATCGCGGGTGCCGGCGGCGCCGCCCACCTGCCGGGCATGCTGGCCGCCAAGACCACCGTTCCGGTGCTGGGCGTGCCGGTGGCCAGCCGCCATCTGCAGGGCGTCGATTCGCTGCACAGCATCGTGCAGATGCCCAAGGGAATCCCGGTCGCAACCTTCGCCATCGGCAATGCGGGTGCGGCCAATGCGGCCCTGTTCGCGGTGGCGCTGCTGGCCGGCACCGAGCCCGAGCTGCGCAAGAAACTGGAAGCCTTCCGCGCCGAGCAGACCGAAGTGGCACGCAACATGGCGCTGCCCGATACCGGCAACGTCGCATGAGCGAAATCGGCCAAGAGAGCATCCTGCCGGGCGCCACGCTGGGTGTGCTGGGTGGCGGTCAGCTGGGCCGCATGTTCGTGCATGCCGCGCAGTCGATGGGCTACTTCACCGCGGTGCTGGACCCCGACGCCGAAAGCCCGGCCGGCCGGGTCAGCCACCACCAGGTGAAGACTGCCTACGACGACCCGGAAGGCCTGGCCGAACTGGCCAAGCTGTGCGCCGCCGTGACCACCGAATTCGAGAACGTGCCCGCACCTTCGCTGGCCCTGCTGGCGCAGAACCTGCCGGTGTCGCCGGCCTCGCATGCGGTGGGCATAGCCCAGGACCGCGCGGCCGAAAAGGCCCATTTCGTGTCCTGCGGCGTGCCCTGTGCGCCTTATGCGGTGATCGAGACGGCCGGGCAACTGGCTGCCGTCGACACGTCCCTGCTGCCGGGCATCCTGAAGACATCCCGCATGGGTTACGACGGCAAGGGCCAGGTGCGGGTGGCCGATGCCGCTGCGCTGGCTGCGGCCTGGCAGTCGCTGGGCGGCGTGCCTTGCGTGCTCGAAAAAATGCTGCCGCTGGCCGCGGAATGCTCGGTGGTGCTCGCGCGCGGGCACGACGGCGCCTTCGTCCATTTTCCGGTGCAGCTCAACCTGCATCGCGAGGGCATCCTGGCGGTGACCGAGGCCTACCCCGGCAACATCGATGCGACCCTGGCGACCCAGGCCGTGCAGGCCGCCGGCGCGATTGCCGACGGGCTCGGATATGTCGGTGTGCTGTGCGTCGAATTCTTCGTGCTGGCCGACGGCAGCCTGGTGGTCAACGAGATCGCCCCGCGCCCTCACAACAGCGGCCACTACACCATCGACGCCTGCGACAGCTCGCAGTTCACACTGCAGGTGCGCAGCCTGTGCCGCCTGCCGCTGGTGCAGCCGCGCCAACACAGCGCGGCGGTCATGCTGAATCTGCTCGGCGACCTGTGGTTCGATGCCGCCGGCACGCAACGTACGCCCGCCTGGGAGCAGGTGCTGGCGCTGCCGGGTGCCCACCTGCACCTGTACGGCAAACGGGATGCCAAACCCGGTCGGAAGATGGGTCATCTGACCTTCACCGCAACCGACGCCGCCGGCGCGCGCGAAGCCGCCCTGGCCGCCTGCGCGCTGCTGGGCATCGCGGCCTTCTGAGCACCATG
This sequence comes from Xylophilus sp. PBN-3R, assembly GCF_057747805.1. NCBI lineage: Bacteria > Pseudomonadati > Pseudomonadota > Betaproteobacteria > Burkholderiales > Xylophilus > Xylophilus sp. PBN-3R. Next base: position 4,614,926 of record NZ_CM173225.1, on the reverse strand, counting down.
GTCCTCGACGGAAACGCCCCCGCCGCCGTGGCCCGCGCCGCCCGCGTGCTGGCCGACGGCGGGCTGCTGGGCCTGCCGACCGAAACCGTCTATGGCCTCGCGGCAAATGCCGACGACGCCGTTGCGGTGGCCGGCATCTTCCGCGCCAAGGGCCGGCCCAGCGACCATCCGCTGATCGTGCACCTGGCACCGCCCGCACGTGCCGGCGAGCTGCCCGAAGCGCTGCATCACTACGCAGCATCGCTGCCGGCTTTTGCCGAACGCCTGGCGCGTGCCTTCTGGCCGGGCCCGCTGACCCTCATCCTCCCGCGCCGCGCCGGAAACGCCGCCGCGGCTGCCGGCGGCCAGGACTCGATCGGCCTGCGCTGCCCCTCGCATCCGGTATGCCAGGCGGTGCTGACCGCCTGCATGCCGCTGGGGGTGCTGGGCGTTGCGGCACCCAGCGCCAACCAGTTCGGCCGCGTCAGCCCCACCACCGCGGCCCACGTCGCGGGCGAATTCGGCCCCGAACTGATCGTGCTGGACGGCGGCCCCTGCGAAGTGGGCATCGAATCGACCATCGTCGATTGCAGCCGCAGCCTGCCGGTGCTGCTGCGGCCGGGTGTCATCACCGCCGCCCAGATAGAGACCGCCTGCGGCCAGGCCGTGCTGTCGCCGGAGGCGATGGAAAGCGCCGCACCGCGCGCATCGGGCACCCTCGAATCGCACTACGCGCCGCGTGCGGCCGTGCGGCTGATGGACGCTGAATCGCTGCAGGCCGCGCTCGACCTGCTGGGTGCCGACGCGGCCCACATCGCCGTCTTCGCCCGCAGCGCCATTCGTCTCCGGTCGTCGCAGGCAGTGCTGCTGCGGCGCATGCCCGACGACGCTGGCGCCACCGCCCACCAGCTGTTCGCCACGCTGCGCGATTTCGACGACCGTGGTGTGCGCCTGATCTGGATCGAGACCCTGCCGCCGGACCCTGCCTGGGACGGCGTACGCGATCGCCTTCAGCGTGCAGCGGCCTAGGAACCGCACTACAAAACCAACGTGATACCGGCGGTGACGGACCGCCTCGGTACACTCCCACCCCATTTCAGACGGAGATTTTCATGACTGTTTCCTGGTTGCGCCGCACCGCCGTACTGGCGGTAGCCTGTGCATCGGCCGCCCTGATGGCCGCCTGCGGTTCGGGCTCGGTCGATTCCGCCATCAGCCCGACACGATTCGTCGTCTTCGGCGATGGTTTCAGCGACGTCGGCCAGACCGGCTCGCGCTACACCGTCAACGACGGCTCGGTGAACATCTGGGCATCGCAACTGGCATCGCGTTACGGCGTGACCATCACGGCGGCCTCGGCCGGCGGCAGCGGTTATGCCGTGGGCAATGCCCGCGTCACGCTGCACCCGGATGCCGCCGGTGTCGCAAGCACGCCGACCGTGACCGAACAGATCAGCACCTTCCTGGCCGCGGGCAACCCGTTGGCAAGCGATCTGGTGATGGTGGGCGGCGGTACTTCCGACATCCTGGCCGGCTTCGCCACCTACCGCGCGGCCATCGCCGCCGATTCCTCGGCCGCAGCCGCCACCACAGCGGCGACCGCGTTCAATGCATCCGCCACCCTGGCCGGCACCCAGCTGGCGGCCCAGGTGCGCCGCATGGTCACCGCCGGAGCCAAGTACGTCATGGCAAGCGGAACCTACGACCTGAGCCGTTCGCCGCTGGCCACCGCCACCGGCCTGGGCACCGTTCTCAACAGCGCCAGCACCGCCTTCAACACGGCCCTGCTGCTGGGTATTTCGGACCTGGGTTCCAACGTGCTGTTCGTCGATGCGGCGTTCTACTTCAACAACATCACCGGCGTGCCGAGCAGCTATTCGTTCACAGACTCCACCACGGTGGTCTGCAACTCCGTCGATTCCGGGGCGGGCATCGGCACCGGCAACGGCCAGGTCAATTCGGCTCTGTGCAACAGCGGCACCATCAAGGCCGGCCTGGACCCGACCGTCTACGAGTTCGCCGACAACGTGTACTTCACGCCGCAGGCCAACCGCCTGTTCGGCAACTACGCCTACGACCGCCTGCGCCTGCGTTTTTGAAACCTGACGCCCTTTCAAAAAAACCCGCCGCGCTTCCAGCCGGCGGGTTTTTTCTTCATGGCTGGCGGGCTGCCCAGGCCACCAGTGCGTCGAAGGCCGGCCTGGCCGCCGCCGCGTCGGGGTGATTGGCCACGGCCACCAGAACCCAGCGTTTGCCGCTGGCGGTGTGCACGTAACCGGCCACCGCCGCCACGTCGCGCAGGCTGCCGGTCTTGAGATGGGCGCTGCCCGCCCCGGCCTGGCTGCGGCGCAGCGTGCCGTCGATGCCGGCGATGGGCAGCGAGGCCGCCAGGTCGGGCATCAGCGCTGAACGCCAGGCGGCCTGCAGCAGGCGTGTCAGCCCCATCGCACTGATGCGGCCTTCACGGCTCAGGCCGGCACCGTTGTCCATCACCGGCGCTTCGACATCCGGGAAACGCTCGCGCCACCAGCGCTGCACTACCGCCCGCGATGCCTCGAAGCTGGCGCCGCCGCCGTTCTGCAGCGACAGGGTCAGGAAAACCTGCTGCGCCATCACGTTGTTGCTGTACTTGTTGATGTCGCGCACCACTTCGGCCAGCGTGGGCGACGCAGCGCTGAAGGCCGGGCTGAACCCGGCCGGCGCGCGGCCGTCGCGCGCCCGGCCGGACAGCCGTCCGCCCATGGAGCGCCACATCCCTTCGATAGCCCGCGCGGCGTAACGGTCGGGGTCGGCGTAGGCCACCGGCCAGGTCTTCTCGCCGCAGTCGGCCGGATAATTGCCGGCGAATACGATGCGGTCCGGGCTGGAAAGGTCGGCCTGCAGGTTGGTGCGCCAGTCGCCGCAAGCCGTGCGGGCCGGTGCCAACGGCACGGTGTCGGGCACCTTCAGGCCTGCCAGCGGGGGGTCGACGATGACCCGTGCCCGGCCGCTGGAAGGCTCCGGGACGAAACCCAGGGTCAGCGCCCGGAAGTTCACCAACAGCGCGTCAGGCGCAGCGTTATAGGGCTTGCTGGGCTCGCCGTCGAAGGCTGCCGGGTCGTGCTGCGGCAGGATGAAGGCGCTGCGGTCCAGCACGATGTCGCCGGCGATGGCCTTCACACCCTGCGCCTGCAATCGGCGCAACAGCAGCCACAGCCGCTCCAGCACCATCGACGGATCGCCCTGGCCGCGGATGAAGACGTCGCCCTGCAGCGTGCCGTCCACATCGACCGGGCCGCCCAGTGTGACCGGCGTGTTCCAGCGGAAGGTCGGGCCCAGCAGGTCGAGGCCGGCATAGGTGGTGACCAGTTTCATGACCGATGCCGGATTGACGGGCTGGTCGGCCCGCCAGCGGACCAGGGGAGTGCCGCCGCCGGCCGGTGCCACCACCACCGACAGCGCATCGGCCGGCAGGTGGGCGCGCTGCAGTGCGGCCTCGACCTCGGCCGGCAGACGCGCCTGGACCTGGCCCTGGGCCTGCACATCCAGGCCGGTAAAACCCAGCGTTGCAGCCGCCACGAAGGCGGCCAGCGTCTTGCGGACGCCGTGCGCCCGCCCCGGAAAGAAGGGGTACGGAGAGAGTCGGACTGTCACGGTGGGGTCGTCTGGCAAGGGCAAAAAGACAGTCTACGGTGGCCGTTCGATAATTTGCCATGCCTGACGCGTTCCCTTACCTCCTTGCATTCGACACCAGCACCGAGTTGCTGTCGGTCGCCCTTTCCTTCAACGGCACGGTGCAGGAGCGATCCGGCCCCGGCGCGGCCCAGTCCTCGACCACCCTGATCCCGATGGCGCAGGCACTGCTGGCAGAAGCCGGCATCGGTTTCAGCCAGCTGCAGGCCGTCGTCTTCGGGCGCGGCCCGGGTTCCTTTACCGGCCTGCGTACTGCCTGCGCCGCCGCACAGGGCATGGCCTACGGCGCACGGTCGGCTCAGCATCCGCAAGGCCTGCCGGTGCTGCCCGTCGACACCCTGGCCACCGTGGCCGAAGCCGCCCGCGCAGAGAGCGGCGCAACCCGGGTGGTCGCTACCCTGGACGCCCGCATGGACGAGGTCTACGTGCAGCCCCTGGCGTGGAACGAAGACCTGCGGCAGTGGCGGGCCGAAGACGGCAGCCACGCCCGCCTGGCACGCCCCGAAGACATCGTGGTGCCCGAAGGCTGGACGCTGGCCGGCAATGCGCGGGCCGCCTACGGCGAGCGCATCGTGCCGGCGCCCTCGGTGCATGTGCTGCCGCACGCGGCGGCCCTGCTGCGGCTGGCGCCCGGGCTGATGGCCGCCGGCGGCCTGGTGCCCGCTTCGGAAGCGCTGCCGCTGTATGTGCGTGACAAGGTGGCGCAAACCACCGCCGAACGCCTGGCGGCCCGTGGCGCAGCGGCCTGAAGCTGAAGGAAAATGCCGCCCATGAGTGCCAATCCCCGCAGCATGGAAGCGCGTTTCGAGCCGCTCACGGTGGAGAGCCTGCCCGGCATCCTGCCGATCGAGGAGGACGTCTACACCCACCCCTGGACCTTGGGCAACTTTGCCGATTCGCTGCGCGCCGGCTACCAGGCGCAGCAGCTGGTGGCGCAGGGCGAGGTCATCGGCTATTTCGTCGCCATGAAGGGCGTCGACGAAGTCCACCTGCTCAATCTGACCGTGGCAGCCGTGCACCAGCGCCAGGGCTGGGCGCAGGTGATGCTGGACGCGCTGGCGCTGTGGGCCCGGGGGCAGGGCGCCATGTGGGTATGGCTCGAGGTGCGGGCCGGCAACCTGCGCGCCCAGCACGTCTATGAGACCCACGGCTATCGGCGGGTCGGCGTGCGCAAGCGTTATTACCCGTCGTTCGCACCCGAGCGCGAGGACGCCATCGTGATGAGCCTGCGCCTGTGGAACTGAGGCCATTGCGCGGCCACCGATAATCGCGGGGTGACTGCCATGCCCCCCACCCTGATCCTGGACGACCGCCAGCGCGCCATGTTGCGCGAGATGGGGGTGCAGGTATGGCAACCCCGAACCGCACCGGGACCAGCCCCCGCACCCGTCCCGGCGACAGCACCGGCGACGGCAGCGGCCCCCGCCCCGCCGGCCCCGCGGCCCGCAACGGCCGCCCCGGCACCGTCTACTTCGCCGGCGCCGGCGCCGGTCACTGCCGCCGCCGCTCCCGGCGCGGTGCTGCGTGGCGACTGGCTCGCCATGTTCGCGCCCGAAGGCGACGACCCACAATCCCCCATCTGGCTGGTGCTGGCCGACAGCCCTGCCGCCGATCCTCGCGAAGGCGATGCCGGCCGCCTGCTGCAGGCCATGCTGAAGGCCGCCGGCCTGCACAAGGACGCCCGTGTCTGGGTGGCCGGCGTGGGCCGTGCGGGCGACGAAGGACTGCCGCTGGCCGAAGGGCTGCGCCAGGCCCTGGCGGCGCATCAACCGGCCATGGTGCTCACGCTCGGCCGGCTGTCGTCGCAGGCAGCGCTGGGCAGCGGCGAAGCCCTGGGCAAGCTGCGCGGCGCGGTGCATTCCATCGGCCATGTCGATCCGGCGCCGCTGGTGGCCAGCTACGAACCCGGCTGGCTGCTGCGCTCGCAGGACGACAAGGCGCGCGCCTGGGAAGACCTCTGCCGTGCCCTCGCCACGGTGCGTGGTGCCAGGCCGGCCCCTTCAAATCCATAAAATCAAACCATGACTTTTCTCGACCAGCTGCGCGACACCGAGCGCAAAAACGGCTCGATGCTCTGCGTCGGCTTCGATCCCGAACCCTCCCGCTTTCCTGGCGCCTGGAAGGACGACCCGAGCAGGATCCACGACTTCTGCGCGGCCATCGCCGAAGCCACGGCCGACCTGGTCATCGCCTTCAAGCCGCAGATCGCCTACTTCGCCGCACACCGGGCGGAAGACCAGCTCGAACGGCTGGTCAACACCCTGCAGCGCGTGGCGCCGGGCGTGCCCATCGTGCTGGACGCCAAACGCGGCGACATCGGTTCCACCGCCGAGCAATACGCCCGCGAAGCCTTCGACCGCTACGGCGCCGACGCGGTCACGCTGTCGCCCTTCATGGGTTTCGATTCGGTCGAGCCCTATCTGCGCCGGCCCGGCAAGGGTGCTTTTTTGCTGTGCCGCACTTCCAACCCGGGTGGCGACGACTTCCAGGCCCAGCGGCTGGCCTCGCTGCCAGGTGAACCGATGTTGTACGAACGCATCGCCGAACTGGCGCAGGGCGACTGGAACCGCAACGGCCAGCTCGGCCTGGTGGTCGGCGCCACCTACCCGGCGGAAATCGAGCGCGTGCGTGCATTGGCGCCCACCGTGCCGCTGCTGATACCCGGCGTGGGCGCGCAGGGCGGCGACGCCGCGGCCACGGTGCGGGCAGGCTGGAAGTCCGATGCCCCCATCGTGGTGAACTCCTCGCGCGCCATCCTGTATGCCTCGCAAGGCGCGGACTTCGCCGAAGCGGCCCGCCGGGTGGCGATGGCCACACGCGACCAGCTGCAGGCCGCGCGCGGCTAGCCACGCTTTCCGCCGCGGTCGCCGGCCTGCGCCGATGAAGGGCTACAAAGTACCCATCGTTATCGCAAGATGTTTGTTTGCGCGCACTAACTGAGGCGCAGCATCGGGGCCATGAGCTCCACGCGCACCTCGACCCTGCCGCCGCCGGCCTCGCCGGCGCCTGTCACCCCAGCCAGCCCCGGATACCGCGCGGCTTTGCCCTGCGCGGCGGGCGCGGCCTCCACGGCCGCGGTCGTGGCCGGATGCGGGGCGAGCAACGAACCCATCATCGAATCGCCGGCGTCCTTCGCCGCGCCCAGGGCGAGCAGCCAGCAGGCCAACACCGGTGCGGGCGCAGCGCTGATCGCGGGGTCCACCAAGGCCGGCGGCGTCGCCGGCCCGCTCGGCCAGCCCCGGACCTACGCGGTGCCGGGCAGCGACCCGGAAGCTGCCCGTTTCCTGCTGCACGCCCAGTTCAGCGCGGTGGATGCCGACATCGCCTCGGTACGCAACCTGGGCTACGCCGGCTGGCTGGCACAGCAGTTCGATGTACCGGCCGTCAACACCGCCTGGGCCTGGCTCAACCAGCGTGGTTACGGCGTCAACGCCTTTGCCTATACCGTCTATGGGTCGGACTTCGCCGTCTGGTGGCAGCTCTTCAATGCGCCCGACGCCCTGCGCAAACGCATGGCCCTGGCGCTGTCGGAAATCTTCGTCATATCGGCCGGCAGCATCACGACGGTATGGCCGTCGCACGTGGTCGCCAACTGGTGGGACATGCTGTCGACCAACGCCCTGGGCAACTTCCGCACGCTGCTCGAATCGGTCACGCTGCACCCGGCGATGGGCATCTTCCTGAACACGCTCGGCAGCCAGAAGGAAGACGCCAGCGGAAGGCAGCCGGATGAAAACTACGCCCGCGAACTGATGCAGCTGATGACCATCGGCCTGGTCAACCTGCAGCCGGACGGCACGCCCGTCACGGCCAACGGCGCACCGGTCGAAAGTTATACCCAGGACGACGTCACCAACCTGGCGAGGGTCTTCAGCGGCTACACCCTCAACCTGTCCGGCAATGCACCCAGCGTGCTGGTCGGCACGACCTACATCAACAGCAACACCTTCACCCGACTGCCGATGGTGCTGGACGCCAGCCTGCATTCGACCCGCGACGTGCGTTTCCTGGGCACCTCCATTCCCGGCGGCACCGAGGGCAACGCGGCCCGCAGGATCGCACTGGACACCCTCTTCAACCATGCCAACGTCGGGCCGTTCGTCGGCAAGCAGCTCATCCAGCGGCTGGTCACCAGCAACCCCAGCCCGGCCTACGTCGCCCGGGTGGCGGCCGCCTTCGCCGACAACGGCAAAGGCGTGCGCGGCGACCTGGCCGCCACACTGGCCGCCATCCTGCTGGACGACGAGGCGCGCGAACCCGCCGGCCTCGCCAGCGTCACCTTCGGCCGGCTGCGCGAACCCATCGTGCGACTCATCCAGTGGGCGCGGACCTGCGGCCTGAACTCGGCCCGCGGCAGCTGGAAGTTCTATGACCAGTCGGGCGTCGACCAGCTGTCGCAGAGCCCGCTGCGCGCCCCTTCGGTGTTCAACTTCTTCCGCCCGGGTTATGTGCCCTCGTCGACTTCGATGGCCTCGGCCGGCCTGCTGGCGCCGGAGTTCCAGCTGGTGAACGAAGCCACCGTCAGCGGCTACGTCAACACCATGCAGTCCTTGCTGAAGAACGGGCTGTTCGTCAATTCGGCAGACCTTCCGCAGATCGTCAACGGCTCGCCCAGCCCGACCGACGGCTTCGACATCAAGGCCCGCTACACCGCGGAGCTGCCGCTGGCGACCGACGCGACCGCGCTGGTCGCCCGGCTGAACCTGCTGCTGGCGGCCGGCCAGCTGTCGCGGGCCACGCAGTCCCTGATGGTGTCGGCGCTCGAAGCCAGCCCGGTGACGGCAGCGTCCAGCGACGACGCCAAGCTCAGCCGCGTGGCGGGTGCGGTGCTGATGGTCATGGCCTCGAGTGAATACCTGGTGCAGAAATGAAAACCCACCTCCACACCTCGCAAGAACTGCCGGCCGGCGCATCGGGCCGGTCGGACAGTCCGGCCCGCCGTGCCTTCCTGCTGCGCTCCGGCCAGCTGGCCCTCACCGGCACGGCCTTGCCGTTCGCGCTCAATCTGGCGGCCATGGGGGAGGCGGCCGCCTTCGACGCCACCGACTACAAGGCGCTGGTCTGCATATTCCTGATCGGCGGCAACGACCACGGCAACACCGTCGTGCCCTACGACGACATCAACTACGCCCGTTATGCCGCCATCCGCGGCCCGATCGCACTGTCGAGGGACAGCCTGACGGCCACGCTGCTGAACCCCAAGACCGACCTGAGCGACGGCCGCCGCATGGCCCTGCATCCCTCGCTGGGCCGCATGGCGTCGCTGTTCCACGCCGGCAGGGCCGCCGTGCAGCTGAACGTCGGCCCGCTGGTCGTGCCGCTCACCCGTTCGCAGTACTACAGCCCGGACGTGACCCGGTTCCCACGGCCGCCCAAGCTGTTCTCGCACAACGACCAGCAGTCGGTCTGGCAGTCGCTTTCGCCGGAAGGCGCCACCGTCGGCTGGGGCGGCCGCATCGGCGACCTGGCACTGGCATCCAACGGCAAGGCCACCTTCACCTGCATCTCGACATCGGGCAATGCGGTCTTCCTTTCGGGACAGACCGCCCTGCAGTACCAGGTCGGCCCGACCGGCGCCATTCCCATCGCGGCGCTGAAGAATGCGCCCTACGGATTGAACGGCGTCAGGAACGCGTTGAACACCCTGCTGCAACAGCCGCGCAGCCACCTGATGGAAGACGCCTACAACCGTGTCACCGCACGTTCCATCGCCGCCGAATCCGTCGTCACATCCGCCATCGGCACCGGCAGCACGCTCAGCACCGTGTTTCCCGGCGGCGGCCTTGGCGACCAGTTGAAGGTTGTCGCACGGATGATCGCGGCGCGGGGCGCGCTCGGCGCCCGGCGGCAGGTGTTTTTTGTCGGGGCCGGCGGCTACGACACCCACGACAACCTGCTGTCCACGCAGGCCGGCCTGCTGGACAGCCTGGGCCAGGCCATGAACGCTTTCTACAACGCCACGGTGGAGATGGGCCTGGCGAACCAGGTGACGGCGTTTACCGCCTCCGACTTCGGCCGTACGCTGGCGCACAACGGCGGCGGTTCGGACCATGGCTGGGGCGGCCACCATTTCGTGGTGGGCGGCGCGGTCAGGGGACAGGAGTTCTATGGGGTGCCGCCGCCGGTGAGCATCGGCAACACCACGGCGGCAGAGGACCAGTGGCATGTGGGCCAGGGCCGTTTGCTGCCGACCACCTCGGTCGACCAGTACGCGGCCACCCTGGCAAGCTGGTTCGGGGTGGCGGATGGCGAACTGAACGGGCTGCTGCCCAACCTGACGAATTTCGGCACGGCCGCGAGCCGCCCCGACTACCCACGCAACATGGGTTTCATGTTTTAGCCAGGCCCGGCGGGCCCGGCCGGGTTCAGCTCTTGCCGCCTTCCGGCAGTTCGATCTTCACTTCGAGCACATCGAAGTTGTCCTGGCGTTCCAGGTTGACCTTGATGTCGCGGGCGTCGATGGCCACGTACTTCGAGATCACCGCGATCAGCTCGCGCTGCAGCGCGGGCAGGTAGTCCGGGCGGACGCCGCCCAGGCCGCTGCGCTCGTGCGCCAGAATGATCTGCAGGCGTTCCTTGGCAACGCTGGCAGTCTTCTTCTTCTCTCCGAGCAGGAGGGAAAGCAGGGACATGGTGCTTACCTCCCGAACAGACGCTTGATGAAACTCGACTTCGGCGCTTCGGTGAAACGCATCGGACGCTCCTCGCCCAGGAAACGCGCCACGACATCCTTGTAGGCCTCGGAAACATCGCTGTTCTCGAGGTGGATGGCCGGCGTGCCCTGGTTGGATGCCTGCAGCACGGTTTCGGATTCGGGCACCACACCCATCAGCGGAATGCGCAGGATGTCCTGGATGTCCTGCAGCGACAGCATCTGCCCGTCCTCGACGCGCGCCGGGTTGTAGCGGGTGATGATCAGGTGTTCCTTGATCGGCTCGGCGCTGTCCATGGCACGTTTGGTCTTGCTGCCCAGCATGCCCAGGATGCGGTCGGAATCGCGCACCGAGGAGACTTCCGGGTTGGTCACCACCAGCGCCTCGTCGGCGAAGTGCATGGCCATCAGCGCACCGGTCTCGATGCCGGCCGGCGAGTCGCAGACGATGTAGTCGAAACCCATGTCGCCCAGGTCTTTCAGCACCTTCTCGACGCCGTCCTGCGTGAGCGATTCCTTGTCGCGGGTCTGCGAGGCAGCCAGCACGAAGAGGTTCTCGCACTGCTTGTCCTTGATGAGGGCCTGGTTCAGGTTGGCCTCGCCGTGGATCACGTTGATCAGGTCATAGACCACGCGGCGTTCGCAGCCCATGATCAGGTCCAGGTTGCGCAGGCCGACGTCGAAGTCGATCACGGCGGTCTTGAAACCCCGCAGCGCGAGGCCCGAGGCGAAGCTGGCGCTGGTCGTGGTCTTGCCCACGCCGCCCTTGCCGGAAGTCACCACGACGATCTTGGCCATGTTGTTGCTGTCCTTGAAAAATGCGTAAAAGGGGTGAGGATTGAAGGTGTGGTCGAGACTACTGGAGCGACTCGATCACGAGTTTCTCGCCGACCAGGCTGATCTTGGCCGCACGGCCCACGATGTCGGCCGGCAGCGGCGTCTCGGCCGTGCGATAGATGCCCGCGATGGAAACCAGCTCGGGCTGCATGCAGGTGGCGAAGATCCGGGCCGCCGTGTTGCCGCGGGCGCCGGCGATGGCCTTGCCGCGCAGCGGCGCGTACACATGCACATTGCCGTCGGCGATGACTTCGGCGCCGTTGCTCACCGCCGCCAGCACGATCAGATCGGCATTGCGGGCGTACACCTGCTGGCCGGAACGCAGCGGGCGCTCGATGACCATGGTGGGCAGCACCGAAGGCGCGGCAGGCGGGGCGGCGACCGGAGCGGGAGCGGGTGCGGAGCGGGCGGCGGGCAGGTCGGGTGCCTCGGTCAGGCCGGCGGCACGGGCGGCAGCAACCTGGTCGGCGCGGGCGCCGCGCACACCCACCGGCAGCACACGCATCCGGCGCAGGGACTGCACCAGCACGGAGAAATCGATGTCGCTGCCGGGCGGCAGCTGGGTCAGGTCGACCAGCACCGGGTCCTGGTCGAAGAAATCGGCCTGTTCGGCCAGGCGGCGCTCCACCTCTTGCGACAGCGATGCGCTGTCTGCCGTGCGCAGCACTACCGAGATCAACGGCAGGGTGGCGCTCTTCAGGTCGAAGCTGGCGCGAGCGGCGGAACCGGAGGATGCGGCCATGGAGACAAGCAGTGTCAAAGTCCGCGAGTTTAACGTGTGACTTCCGGCAGCCGACCAGTCCGGCCTCAGGCGACAGCGACCTGGTTGCGACCACCCCGCTTGGCGGCATAGAGCGCTGCATCGGCCCGCGCCAGCAGCAGTGAAATCGAGTCGCCCGCGCGCACTTCCGTAACCCCCAGGCTGGCCGTCAGCCTGACAGTTCGGCCGCCCATGTCGATGGGGTGATCCTCCATGGCGGTCCGCAGCCGCTCGGCCAGCGCCAGCGCGGCGTCGGTGCCGATGCCCGGCAGCAGCAGGCAGAACTCCTCGCCGCCGATGCGGCCAGCCAGGTCTTCGACGCGGGTGACCGTGCTGCACAGCTGGGCCACGTCGCGCAGCGCCATGTCGCCGGCGGCATGGCCGTAGCGGTCGTTGATCTGCTTGAAGTGGTCGATGTCCAGCATCACCAGCGCCATCGCACGGCCGTGCAGCAGGGCGGCCTGCAAGGCTTCGTTGGCGATGCGCATGAAATGCCCGCGGCCGGCCAGGCCGGTCAGGTCGTCGGTCGCGGCTGCGCGGCGCAGCGCCTGTTCCTCGGCCTTGCGGTGGGAGATATCGACCACCGTCGTGAGCCGCGCGCTCTCGCCGTCGTAGACCACCGGCACCAGCGAGATCAGCGCCCAGAAACCGCGGCCGCTCGCGTCGACGAGATTGGCCTCGAAGTCGTGCACCAGCCCGTCGCGTGCATATTGGGCGTAGAGCCGCTCGCGTTCGGCCGGAAAGCGGTACATGGTGTGCGGCAGCCGGCCCACCAGCTCGGCCACCGACATGCCGACCAGCGCCGCGGCACGCTCGTTGGCATACACGAACACGTCGTCGGCCACCCGCGACACCACCACCGGCAGCGGAATGTTGCGCAGGATGGTCACCGTGCGTTCCTCGCTGGCGCGCAGCTCGCGGGTCCGCTCGGCAACCCGCTGCTCCAGCGAGTCGGCCAGGCTGCGCACCTCGGCGTACAGCCGGGCGTTTTCGAGCGCGCTGACCAGGTTGCCCAGCAGCAGTTCGAGGAACTCGATGCGCTGCGGCGGAAACGCGCCGCTCGCCGCGTCGTTTTCGAGATAGAGGGCACCGATGGCCACGCCCTGGCGCACCAGCGGCATGCAGAGCAGCGAACGCACGGTGCGCAGCGCCACGTAGGGCAGGCGCTGCCAGGGATGTTCGTGCAGCGCGTCGTCCGCGCGGATCGCCTGGCCGGTGGCCAGCACGGTGCGCAATATCTCCAGCGGCAGGCGGTCGTCGCACTGCTCCAGCGGCACGGCCTCGGGTGCGGGGGCATCGGCCGGCGCGTTGCTGTCGGCTTGCAGCAGCCATCGTTCGCGTCCCTCGCCTTCACCGCGCAGCACCACCACCGCACGCACTGCGCCGGCGTTCTCGCGCAACGCCTGCAGCAGCCGCTGCAGCAACGGCGCCAGGGCGATCTCCGCCGTCACCGCCTGCACCGCCTTCATCAGCGCGCCAAGGTCCAGGGCGCGGGCAGGCGAGGCGGAGACCGTCGTTTCATCGGCCTCCGCGAACAGCGCCGCCGCAGCCGCGGGCGCACCCCAGCGCAGCAGCACCGCGCGGGCTTCGGCACGTTCGGCCGGTGCGTCGATCAGCATGGCGCGTTGCTGGCGCACGATGGCCAGCAGCATCAGGTCGTCGGCGTCGCGCACCGCCGCCAGCGCCTGGTCGAGCGCCAGGCGCACGGCGGCGTCGTCACCACGCACCGCCGCCCGCTGGGCCGACAGCAGCTGCTGCAGCGGCAGCAGGCGCGCGCTGGCCGCCAGCCAGGGCGTGAAACGCGCGACCGCCGCGTCGACATCGGCTTCCCAGCCGGCCGGCGGACGTCCTTCCAGCACAAGCGCCAGCCGCGACGAGGCGGTGAAGTAAATGCAGAAGGCCACCATGCCGAGGCCCCTCCCGGCGGAGAACATCGCCGCCGCCGCTTCCCCCGCGGTCACCGCCTCGGCATGGCGCCCGGCCAGCGCCAGGAGGCAGCATTCGAAGACATGCACGAAGAGCGCGCCGGTCTGGTCCTTGCGGGCGGCAAAACCTTCCAGTGCGGCGTCGCGCACATAACCGTCGTGTTCCAGCGGACGCGACACCAGCCGGTTGCGCTGCAGGGCGCGTACCGACTCGTGCAGCACCTGCACATAGTCGTGTGCCACCGGCTGGCGGATGCGCCGCAGCGTGGCCAGGTGCCGGGCCAGCAAAACCTCGACCTGCGACAGCGGAAGACCACCCAGCAGCGCGTGGCTGCCATGCAGCACCAGGGCCAGCCCGGCATGGCGCAGGTTGCCGTTTTCCAGGCCGTTGCGATGCACGTCGAGCCAGGCCGGCAGGGTTTCGCGCGGCGGTTCCACCCAGTGCTGCAGGAAGGCGCCGAAAGAGAAACCCGCATGCGCCTGCACCGTCTGCCAGCCGTGGCGGTCGATCAGGCCCATCGACATGCGTCCCAGCGACCAGCCGAAACGGTAGTCGCCCAGAAATTCCGCCACCAGCAGGCCCATCACCGTGTAGGCCGACAGGGCCTGCGGTGCGTGTCCGTGCCTGAGCATCAGGCGCAGCTGCACCACGGTAAGCAGCGGCAGCAACGTGGGCCGGGCGATATAGGCGGCCGCCGTCATGCGGGCGATCACCGCCAGCTGCTGGTGCGGCAGGGCAGCCTTCATCACCGGCAGATCGGCGACGGCGACCATGCCGATGGCCTCGATCTCGTCGCGCAGTTCGGCCACCAGGCGAAGCACGTCGGGCAGGCCGGCCACCACCGGCAATTGCAGGTCGAGCAGGCGCAGCGCTTCCAGGCCCAGCTCGATGGTTTCGTCGAGCCGGCCCAGGCCGTAAGAGGCCTCGACCCGCACATCGATCAGCAAGGCACGCTCGACTGCCTTGAGCGGTTGCGCAAGGGCTTCGTCGATCAGGCGCTGCATGCTGCGGTCGTCGCCCCGGAGGCCTGCCATGCGGGCGGCGTGGGTGCGAAGCTCCAGCGCGGCCGCCGGGCTGGTCTGCCAGAAGGCCGGGCCGAACAGCGTCACCGCCCGCGCCGCATGGTCCGCCGCCAGGTCGAACGACGCACGGTCGCGCGCCACATACGACAGCTGCATGTTCCACAGCGCCAGTTGCGCACGTTCGGCCGGGTCGGCCTCGGCCAGCGCACCGCCACGGTTGAGGTGGTTGACCACCGCGAAATCGGGCACCGCCGGGTCCATGGTCGGGCGCAGCATGCGGCCGATGCGCAGGTGCAGTGCCGGCCGTTCATCCTCGGCGGTCAGCAGGTAGGCGGCCTCCTGCACCCGGTCGTGGGCGAAAGCCAGTTCGACGTCCAGGCCGGCACGTTCGTCGGCATCCAGCACACCCACCCACTTGTAGCGGACGTCCGACGGCGTCAGCACGCCGGCCGCCAGCGCGGGCTCCAGGCCCCGCAGCACGGTGTCCTCGGCGTCGTCGCAGATCAGCGCCAGCGAACGCAGCGAAAATCGCGCATCCAGGCAGGCGGCGATGGTGAGCAGTTCACGCGTCCGCAGCGGCAGGCGGCGCAGCTGTTCGAGCATCAGCGCCACCACGTTGTCGGCGATGCGTTCGTGGCGGATCTGCTCCAGCGACCAGCGCCAGCTCGGCCCCGCCGGGTCGCGCCAGATCAGCCGGCGGCGTTGCAGGTCCTGCAGGAAACGGCCCAGGAAAAAGGGGTTGCCGCCGGTCTTCAGCTGGCACAGGTCGGCCAGGCCGCGCAGTTCGGCGTCGTCCGGCGAGCGTTGCAGGGTGTCGACCAGCAGGCCGGCGACGTCCTCCGCCTGCAGCGGCCCGACGGCCAGGCGGATGGGCGGCCGCCCGGCCTCGGACCAGCCGGCGATGTCACGCGCCAGCGGATGTTCGTCGCCCAGCGCATCGTCGCGGAATGCACCCACCACCAGCAGGTGACGCAGGCCGTCGTCCAGCGCCAGTTCGCGCAGCAGGCGGCGCGACACCCGGTCGGCCCACTGCAGGTCGTCGATGAAGACCACCAGCGGCTGCTGCTCGCTGGACAGCGCGGCAAAACAGCAGCACATGGTGCGCAGGAAACGGTTCTCGGCTTCCTGCGGCCCCAGCGGCGGAACATCGCGTGGCGCATGTTCGAACAGCAGCGCCAGTTCCGGCACCGCCTGCACCGCCAGCGCGGCGTTGGCACCCAGTTGCGCCAGCAGGGCCGCCCGCCAGGGCCGCTGGTGGACGCCGCTGTACGACAGCACCTGCCGCGCCCGCTGCCGCAGCGCCTGGGCGAATGCCGCTCCCGGCGCCTGCTGGCCGAACTGGTTGAACTTGCCCTCGACCATCTCGCCACGCCGTGCCAGCAGCGCCCGCAGCACCTCGTGCACCAGCGCGGTCTTGCCGATGCCCGGTGCGCCTTCCACCAGCACCAGCTGCGCCGGCCCCGAGGCGGCCATCTCGAAAGCGGCCAGCAGGCGCAACGTCTCGTCGGTGCGGCCGTAGAGCCGGCTGGATACCTGGAACCGTTGCGGCAGGTCGCCCACCGCCGGCACCCAGCCGCGCAGCAGTTCGGGAGCGTCCAGCAATCCGTGCAGCATCACCACGTCGCGCCGCAGGGCGTCGTGGCTCTGGTAACGGCCTTCGGGCTGTTTGGCCAGCAGCTTGTCGACCACCTGGCACAGCGCCGGCGGCGCGGCCGGACACAGGCCGGCCAGCGGCGGCGGCGTCAGCGCCAGATGGGCATGCACCAGCGCCACCGCGTCGTGTCCCGGAAATGGCGACGTGCCGGCCAGCATCGAATACAAAGTGGCGCCGAGGCTGTAGAAATCGGTGCGGTAATCGACGTCGCCGTTGGTGCGGCCGGTCTGCTCGGGCGCCATGCAGGCCAGCGTGCCTTCGAGTTCGGCTGGCGCGGCCAGGGCCGGACGCTCGCTGGAGATTTCAGCCGAAATGCCGAAGTCGATCAGCTTGACCACGCCGCGCGCCAGGTCGATCACCACGTTGCCCGGCGCGATGTCCTTGTGGAGGATGTCGTGCGCATGCACTTCGGCCAATGCGTCGATCAGGGCGATGGCTACCGACAGCGCATCGCCCACCGAAAGCGGACCCGATCGCAGCACGTCGCGCAGGGCCACGGCGCCGTCGTCCGGCATGGTGAGGAACAGCGCGCCGGCATGGCTGCCGAGCGTTTCGGCGCTGACCACGTTGGGATGCGAAACCCGTCGGGAAAGTTCGTATTCACGTCGAAACCGTGCCACGTCGCCGACGCCTAGCGCCTCGCGCCGAAGGAACTTCACGACCCGCCGTTCGCCGCCGACGCGGCATCTCAGAACGGTCGAGCGCTCTCCCCTGTAGAGAATGTCCACGACCTCGAATTCGCCGAGCGAATCACCGGGAACGGCCGTTTCTGGAGTTGTTGCAATGTGCTTCGCCGTCGCCATCTGCCGATGATAGGGGCGAGACGGCCCCCCGGAAGGGCCACGACAATGCGCTTCTTCGCCATCGACTTCCAACCCCACAGGATCCACCTCCATGCTGCAATCCATCGACGCCCGCACCGGCCAGCCCCAGGGTGACGCCTGGCCCGAATCCACCGCCGCCCAGATCGATGCGGCGGTCGCCGCATCGGCCGCTGTGGCCGATGCCTTCGGCGCCACCTCCGCGGCCGAACGGGCGCGCCTGCTGCGCGCCCTGGCCGACGCCGTCACGGCCGCCCGCGCCACGCTGGTGCCGCTGGCCGACCGCGAAACCGGCCTGGGCCTGCCGCGCCTGGAAGGCGAACTCGACCGCACCACTTTCCAGCTGCGCGGCTTCGCCGACGTGCTGGACAACGGTGGCGCCCACAGCTTCCTCGACGAAGCCGCCGTGGCCGGCGCACCGCCCGCCGGCCGGCCGCGCATGACCCGTGTGCGCGTGCCACTGGGCCCGGTCGCCATGTTTTCGGCCAGCAACTTCCCGTTCGCCTTTTCGGTGCTGGGCGGTGACACCGCATCGGCCCTGGCCGCAGGCTGCCCGGTGGTCGTGAAGGCCCATCCCGCCCACCCGGAACTGTCGCGTCAGGTCGCGGCCATCGCATCGAAGGTGGTCGCCGAATGCGGTCTGCCCGCCGGTATTTTCCAGTTCGTGGAAGGCGCATCCATCGAGGTCGGCGTGCACCTGGTCCAGGCGCCGGGCATCGCGGCCGCCGCCTTCACCGGCTCCTTCAAGGGCGGCACCGCGCTGGCGAAGATCGCCGGGGAACGCCCGCGCCCCATCCCCTTCTATGGCGAACTGGGCTCCATCAATCCACTGGTAGCCCTGCCCGCCGCGTTGCAGAAAGACAGCGCCGCATTGGCCCAGACCCTGGCCGGTTCCATCTGCATGGGCGCAGGCCAGTTCTGCACCAGCCCGGGTGTCATCGTGGTGTGGAAGGATGCCGGTGGCGATGCCTTCGTGGCCGACCTGGCCGCCAGGCTTCAGGCCCTGGCCCCGCACGCGATGCTGACCGGCGGCATCCGCGGCGCGTTCGACCGGGGAATCGCGGCCTGGCGCGGCCACGGAAAACTCAGCGTGCTGGTGGACGACACCGAAGCTGCTGCGACCGGCACGCCGCGCCCCTTCCTGGCCGAAGTCGACGCCGCCGATTTCATCGCCGACCACCATCTGCATGAGGAAGTCTTCGGTTCCGCCGCGCTGGTCGTGCGGGTGACCTCGGCCGAAGAAGTCGTGGCCCTGCTGCGTGCCATCGGCGGCACGCTGACCGCCACCCTGTGGGGCGTGCCGGCCGGCAGCGAACTGCCGGACGAGGCCACCCAAGCCATCGTCCGCGCGGCCATCCAGGTGTCGGGCCGGGTGCTGTTCTCGGGTGTTCCGACCGGCGTGGCGGTGACCGCCGCCCAGCACCATGGCGGGCCTTTTCCGTCGACCACCGCACCGTTCACCACTTCGGTCGGTTATGCGGCGCTGGAGCGCTTCCTGCGGCCGCTGGCGCTGCAGGATGCGCCGGGCTGGCTGGTGGACCGTCAGGGTGTGGCGCTCTGACCGCCAGCGCGGTCAGCGATAGCTCCTGGCGTCCTCGATCACCTTGCCATCGTTCGGCAGGGTGCCCGGGATGCACAACTCCACCTCGCCGCGCAGCTTGGTGACGTCCCGCACCGCCTGCCCCAGCGACACCGCCAGCTGCGGGTCGGAGACGGCACATTCGGCACGCAACAACAAGCGGTCGTCGGCCATCTCCCCCGACACCACCAGCCGTAGCCGGCCCACGCCCGGCACCCGCCGGCCGACCTCTGCCACCTGCTGGGGGTGTACGAACATGCCACGCACCTTGGTCGTCTGATCGGCCCGGCCCATCCAGCCCTTGATACGGACGTTGGTCCGCCCGGTGGGGCACGGCCCAGGCAGCACCGCCGACAGATCACCCGTGCCGAAACGGACCAGCGGATAGGCCGGATTGAAGCTGGTCACCACCACCTCGCCCACTTCGCCTTCTGCCACCGGGTCGCCCGTGCCCGGCCGCACGATCTCGACGATGACACCTTCGTCCAGCACCAGGCCCTGGCGCGCCTCGGTCTCGTAGGCGATCAGCCCCAGGTCGGCCGACGCATAACACTGGTAGGCGTCGATGCCACGTTCGCCGACCCAGTCACGCAGCGACGGCGGAAAGGCCTCGCCCGACACCAGCGCGCGTTTCAGATGCGGCAGGGACCGGGCGTTTTCAGCCGCCTTCTCGAGCAGGATGCGCAGGAAGCTCGGCGTGCCGACGTAACCGCGGGCACCCAGTTCGGCCAGCGCCTGCAACTGCTGTTCGGTCTGCCCGGTGCCACCCGGGAACACGCTGCAGCCCAGCGCGTGTGCGCCGCTTTCCATCATGCTGCCGGCCGGCACCAGGTGATAACTGAAGCTGTTGTGGACCAGTTCGCCGCTTCGGAATCCGGCGGCGAAAAATGCCCGCGCCATACGCCAGTGATCGGGCCTCGCGCCATCGGGTTCGTACAGCGTGCCGGGGCTGGCGAACACCCTCGGCATCATCGGACCGTAGCCGAAGGCGGCAAAACCGCCGAGGGCATCGCCACCGCCTGCACGCGACGCCAGCTGCGCTTCCAGCAGCTCGTGCTTGCGGGTCACCGGCAGACGCGCCAGCGCCGCCCGGTCGACCACCGAATCGGGCTCGATGCCGGCCAGGATGGCAGCGAACGCCGGTGACGCCGCCTGCGCATGCGCCACCTGCATCGGCAAGGCCGCAAACAGCACCGCCTCGCGTTGCTGCGGGTCGCGGGTTTCCAGCGCGTCGAAGAACAACTCGCGCACCGCTGTCATGCCAGCCACCTCTTGCGGCGGCGATAACTCTTCACGTCGCGGAAACTCTTGCGCTGGGCATCGCCCATGCCCAGGTAGAACTCCTTCACGTCCTGGTTGCCGGACAGCGCCTCGGCGGTGCCGTCCATCACCACCCGGCCGCTTTCCAGGATGTAGCCGTAATCGGCGAAACGCAGCGCCATGCCGGTGTTCTGCTCGGCCAGCAAAAAGGTGACCTTCTCCTTCTCGTTGAGGTCCTTCACGATGGCGAAGACCTCTTCGACGATCTGCGGCGCCAGGCCCATCGAGGGTTCGTCCAGCAGCACCAGCCGGGGGCTGGCCATCAGCGCACGGCCGATGGCGCACATCTGCTGTTCGCCGCCCGAGGTGTAGGCGGCCTGGCTGGCACGCCGCGTCTTCAGCCGGGGGAAGTAGGCGTAGACCTTGTCGAGGTTGGCCGCCACCTCGCCCCGGTCCCGGATGGTGTAGGCGCCGGCGAGCAGGTTCTCTTCGATCGACAGGTGGGCGAAGCAGTGCCGCCCTTCCATCACCTGCAGCACGCCGCGCTGCACCAGGGCGGCGGGCGACAGCTTTTCGATGCGTTCGCCACGCAGCCGGATGCTGCCCTTGCTGACCTCGCCGCGTTCGCCCAGCAACAGGTTGCTGACCGCCCGCAGCGTCGTCGTCTTGCCCGCGCCGTTGCCGCCCAGCAGGGCCACGATGCGGCCCTCCGGCACGTTGAGGGAGACGCCCTTCAGGACCAGGATCACATGGTTGTAGATGACCTCGATGCCGTTGACTTCGAGCAGGGGAGCGTCGGGTGAACTCATGCGGTTCTCAGCAGGCTCTCGGCGTGATGTTCTTGTCTTTCGCATACTTCGCCGAAAGCTCTTTCACCAGCGGATCGATATGGCTCTTGTCGGACTGGTACCAGTCGGACTTGATGTTCCATTTACCGCCATCCCACTGCACGATGCGCGCCCAGTCGTCGCCCATGTGGTTGGCGCACGATGTCTTCACCGGCCGCATGATTTCGCCGAAGCCCAGCGCCTTGATTCTGTCGGCGTTGAGGTCGAGGTTCTCGAAACCCCAGCGCACCTGTTCGGGCGTGAGTGTCTTGCCCTTGCCGTACTTCTCCTGCGCGGCGCGGATGGCCTCCACCTGCAGCATCGAGATCATCATTCCGCGGGTGTGCGCCAGGGTGCCGACGCCATTGGCCGCGCCGGTACCCTGGCCCTTGTCGTAGACGAACTTCTTCAGGTCGTCGTGCACCTTGTCCTTCGCCGCGCTGTTGTGCAGGGTGATGGTGTTGTAGCCGGTGGCGCCGGCACCGATATCCTTCACGTCGTGGTCCGATCCTGCCCACCAGATGCCGTACATGCGGTCGCGCGGATAACCGCTGGCCTGGGCCTCGCGGATGCCCGCCGGAGTCATCACGCCGGCCGACCAGAACAGCACGTAATCGGGTTTCTGCTGCCGGATCTGCAGCCAGGTCGATTTCTGTTCCACGCCGGGTGGCGTCACCGGGAAAAGCGACACCTCGAAACCCTCGGCCGCCGCGCGTTTCTGCAGCAGCGGGATGGGCTCCTTGCCGTAGGGACTGTCGTGGTAGACCAGTGCGATCTTCTTGCCCTTGAGGCTGCCTTTTTCCTTCTTGGCGATGTCCTGCAGCATCACGTCGGCCGCCGTCCAGTAGGTGCCGAGCAGCGGGAAGTTCCACTGGAAGACCGTGCCGTCGGACGACTGCGAAAGTCCGTAGCCGGGTGTCTCGATGGCCACCTTGTCGACATAGGCCTTGTCGGTCACCGCGAAGGTGATGCCGGTCGATTGCGGGTCGAAACCGGATGCGCCGGTGCCCTTGGCCTTGAGGCGTTCGTAGCACTCGACACCCTTTGCCGCGTCGTAGGCGGTCTCGCATTCTTCATAGGCCAGCTTGACGCCGTTGACACCGCCGTCGCGGGCGTTGACCAGCTTCAGGTAGTCCTGCTTGCCGTCCGCCCAGGGGATGCCCAGCGGGGCGAACTGGCCGGTGCGATAGACCAGCAAGGGCACGAACTGTTCCTGTGCCGACGCAGGCGCGCCGGCGACTACCGATGCCGCTGCGGCGGCTGCGATCACGAGGCTCTTGAACTTCATTTTTTGTGTCTCCTGTATGGATTACGACCGACCGAAAAATGCATCAATAGGGGAACGGCCAGGTGCGCAGTTTTTGGCGCGCGGTGGACCAGAGCTTCGCCAGGCCGTGCGGCTCGACGATGAGGAAAAAGACGATGAGTGCGCCGAACACCATGTGCTCCAGCTGCGATGCGGTGGCCGTGCCCAGCGACAGCCCGAACCAGTGCGGCACGTAGTTCAGAACCAGCGGCAAAAGCACGATGAAAGCCGCCCCGAAGAAGCTGCCGGCGATGGAACCCAGGCCGCCGATGATCACCATGAACAGCAGCTGGAAGGACTTGTCGATGCCGAAGGCGGCCGGCTCCCATGAACCCAGGTGCACGAAACCCCACAGCGCTCCGGCCACACCCACGATGAAGCTGCTGACGGCGAATGCGGTGAGTTTTGCGTGCACCGGCCGGATGCCGATGACACTGGCCGCCACGTCCATGTCGCGCATGGCCATCCACTCGCGGCCGATGGCGCCGCGCACCAGGTTCTTGGCCAGCAGCGCGACCACCACGACCAGCGTCAGGCACAGCAGGTACTTCTGCACCGGCGTGTCGAAGCTGTAGCCGAACATCGACAACACGTTGACGCTGACCGAGCCCGACGACGAGTCGTTGGTGACCCACTTCACCCGGTTGGTGAACCAGTCCACGAAGAACTGCGCCGCCAGCGTCGCCACCGCCAGGTACAGGCCGCGGATGCGCAGGCTGGGAATGCCGAACAGCACGCCGCAGACGGTGGCCGCCAGTCCGCCGCCGATGAGCGACAGGATCAGCGGCATGCCCTCTATGCGCACTTGCAGGTTGTAGGCCGCATAGGCGCCGACCGCCATGAAGGCGCCGGTGCCGAGGGATATCTGGCCGCAGTAGCCGACCAGGATATTGAGGCCGGTGGCGGCCAGCGCCAGGATGAGGAACGGTATGAGCACCGCCCGGAACAGGTAGTCGCTGGCGAAGCCGGGCACCGCGATGAAGGCGACCGCCAGGAGGGTGTAGAGGGCCCAGCGGTCCTGCGCGATGGGGAACAGTGCGACGTCGGCCTGGTACGTCGTCTTGAACTGGCCGTTTTCCCGATAAAACATGGCGTCAGACCCTGTCGATGATCTTGTCGCCGAATAATCCCTGCGGGCGGATCAGCAGGAAACCGAGGGCCAGCACATAGGCGAACCAGTTCTCGATGCCGCCGCCGACGTAGGGGCCGAGGTAGATCTCCGAAAGCTTCTCGCCCACGCCGATGAGCAGGCCGCCTACGATGGCGCCCGGCACCGATGTCAGGCCGCCGAGGATGACGACCGGGAAGGCCTTCAGCGCCACCAGGGAGATGGAGAACTGCACGCCCAGCTTGCTGCCCCAGATGATGCCGGCGACCAGGGCGACGATGCCGCCGATGGACCACACCACCACCCAGATCCGCGACAGCGGAATGCCGATGGACTGGGCTGCCTGGTGGTCGTCGGCGACCGCCCTCAGCGCCCTTCCGGTCCGTGTCTTCTGGAAGAACAGGGTGAGCGTGGCGACCAGCAGGGCGGCGATGACTGCCGCGTAGAGATCTTCCTTGCTGAGCAGCAGGCCGCCGTCGAAGGTCTGCTCCATGACGATCATCGGGTCCTTGGGCATGCCGACATCGATCTTGTAGGCCGCGCTGCCGAAGAGCAGCTGGCCGGCGCCGTCGATGAAATAACTGATGCCCAGGGTCGCCATCAGCAGGGTGATGCCGGGCTGGTTGACCAGTCGCCGCAGGGCCAGTCTTTCGACCAGCCAGGCGACCGCGACCATGCAGGCCGTGGCGGCTGCGAAGGCCAGGATGTTGGCCAGCGTCTTGTTGTCGAAGCCCAGCCATTGCGGGATCCATTCCGAGAAGCGCGCCATCGCCAGCGCGGCGAACAGCACCATCGCGCCCTGCGCGAAATTGAAGACCCCGCTGGCCTTGTAGATGAGGACGAAACCCAGCGCCACCAGGGCGTAGAGCATGCCGACCATGAGTCCTCCGAAGAGGGTTTCCAGTAGAAAGCCCATCATTTTTTGTCCTCGTTCTTCATGCCGCGCCGCCGAGGTAGGCCTTGATGACTTCGGGGTTCGCGCGGACTTCGGCAGGCGTGCCGTCACCGATCTTCTTGCCGTAGTCCAGCACCACCACCCGGTCGGAGATGTCCATCACCACACCCATGTCGTGTTCGATCAGGACGATGGTGGTGCGGAACTCTTCGTTCACATCGAGGATGAAACGGCACATGTCCTGTTTCTCCTCGACATTCATGCCGGCCATGGGTTCGTCGAGCAGCAGCACCTGCGGCTCCATCGCCAGCGCGCGGCCCAGGTCGACGCGTTTCTGCAGGCCGTAGGGCAGCTGGCCGACCGGTGTCTTTCGCCAGGCCTGGATCTCCAGGAAGTCGATGATGCGTTCGACCTTCTCGCGGTGTTCCATCTCTTCGCGGGCGGCCGGCCCGATGCGCAGGGCCTGCATGAGCAGGTTGCTTTTCATGCGCAGGTTGCGGCCGGTCATGATGTTGTCGAGCACGCTCATGCCCTTGAACAGGGCCAGGTTCTGGAAGGTGCGCGCGACCCCCATTTCAGCCACCTGCCGGCTGTTCATGTGGGTGAAGGTCTGGCCGCGGAAAGTGATCTGTCCCTGCTGCGGCTGGTAGACGCCGTTGATGCAGTTCAGCATCGAACTCTTGCCGGCGCCGTTGGGTCCGATGATGGATCGCACCTCGTGTTCACGCACGTCGAAGCTGATGTCGGTGAGCGCCTTCACGCCGCCGAAACTCAGCGAGATGTTGCGGACGTCCAGCACCACTCCGGCAGCGCTGCCGGATGTCGCGGGCGTCATCAGAAGGGGTTCGGCCATCATGTTCATGCCGCGCTCGCAAGGGGTTGGAAGACCTGGGCCTCGACCACGTTCAGGGTCGCGCTCACCGTGCCGCTGCGGCCGTCCTCGAACTTGACCAGGGTCTCGATGTGCTGGCGCCGCACCCCGGTATAGAGAGCCGTCAGCAGCGACTGGTACTTGTCGGCGATGAAACCGCGGCGCACCTTGCGGGTCCGGGTCAGTTCATCGTCGTCGGGGTCGAGTTCCTTGTGCAGCACGATGAATCGCGCCACCTGTGTGGCTTCCATTCCGGCTTCGTTCGACAGGTCGGCGTTGACCTGCGACACGCACTGGGCGATGAGTTCCAGCACCTCGGGTTTGCCGGCCAGATCGACATATCCTGCATAGGGCAGGCCCTGGCGCTCTGCCCAGTTGCCGACGGCCTCGAAGTCGATGTTGACGAAGGCGGTGACCTCGTCGCGACCGTGGCCGAAACACACGGCTTCCTTGATCTGCGGAAAGAACTTGAGTTTGTTCTCGATGTAGTTGGGCGCGAACAAGGCACCACCGTTGAGTTTGCCGACGTCCTTCGCGCGGTCGATGATCCGCAGATGGCCGTCGCTGTCGATGACACCCGCGTCGCCGGTGTGGAAGTAGCCTTCGGCGTCGATCACCTCCGCCGTGGCATCGGGGCGTTTGTAGTATTCCTTCAGCACCGATGCACCGCGCACCAGCACTTCGCCGTTGTCGGCGATGCGGATCTCGATGCCCGGCGCGGCCTCGCCGACCGTGTGAAGTTTCACCCGGCCGTTCTTCTGCAGGCAGACGTAGGCGCAGGTTTCGGTCTGGCCGTAGAACTGCTTGAGGTTGACGCCCACCGAGCGGAAGAAACGGAACAGGTCGGGACCGATGGCGGCACCCGCGGTATAGGCCACCCGCACCCTCGTCAGCCCCATCACGTTGCGCAGCGGGCCGTACACCAGCGCGTTGCCGACGGCATAGCGCAGGCGGTCCAGGCCGGCCACCGGCTTGCCGTCCAGGATGTCGGAGCCCACCCGGCGGGCCAGCGCCATCGCACGCGCATACATCCAGCGCTTGGGAGCGGACGCGTCTTCCATGCGGATCGAGATGCTGGTCAGCATCGCTTCGAAGACCCGCGGCGGCGCGAAGTAATAACTGGGGCCGATCTCGCGCAGGTCGATGGCCGCGGTGGCAGGCGATTCGGGGCAGTTGATGGTGAAACCCGCCACCAGCCACTGCGCCAGCGAGAACAGATGGTCGCCCACCCAGGCCGGCGGCAGATAGCAGATGACGTTGTCATGCGGGCCCAGGCCGTCGGTCTCGACGCTGCCGCGGGCGGCGGCGATGAAACTGCGATGCGTCTGGCAGACGCCCTTGGGTTTGCCGGTGGTGCCGGATGTGTAGAGGATGACCGACACGTCGTCGGCCGCGACCGCTGCCACCGAGCGTTCGTAGGCGCCGGCGTTGGCCGTGTCCCACGCACGGCCCTGCTCCATCAGCGACTGCATCGACCGCAGGCCCGGCTGGTCGTAGCAGCGCAGGCCGCGCGGGTCGTCGTAGAGGATGTGTCGGAGGTCCAGGGTCTCGCGCAGTTCCAGCAGCTTGTCGACCTGTTCCTGGTTTTCGGCGAAGGCGAAACGGATGCCGGCGTCCTGCAGCACGAAGGCCATTTCGGTGGCGACCGAGTCCTGGTACAGCGGTACCGGCACGCCGCCGGCGGCCTGTGCGGCCATGAAACAGAAGTACAGATGCGGCCGGTTGTCGCCGACGATCGCCAGGTTGTCGCCCCGCGCGAAACCCAGCGACATCAGGCCGCATGCGATGGCCCGCACGTCGGACTGGGCCTGCGACCACGGCCAGGTCTGCCAGATGCCGTATTCCTTTTCCCGCACGGCTGGCGCCGTGGGCCGGGTCTCGGCATGGCGTGCAAGCAACTGCGGAAAGGTTTCGGTCGTCATGCGGTCCTCGTCTTGTCTCGTTGGGGCCAGTCGAGCCGCATCCTAGGACTGCGTTTGACGCCTGCTTGTCTTGCTGGCGACATTCCTAGGGAATGTCCTATCAGGTGCTGTCCGGGGTGGCTGCACCGGGCCGGGCCAGCAGAATTCGACGACCTTGACGTCCAGCCTCGATTCATCCCTGCACCAGCGGCGCCGCAAGCCGTCCGAAGCCGAACTGGCAGCCATTCCGTGGCTGCGGCGGCTGACCCCGCAAGAGCGCAACCGCGCGGTCGACGGCCTGATGGTGAGCGAGGCCGAACCGGGCGACTTCATCTGCCGCCTGGGCCGGGCGCCGACCTACTGGTTCGGTGTGGTCGAAGGGCTGCTGAAGATGAGCACCGACACCGACGGCGGCCACACCATGACCTTTGCCGGCATGGCGCCGGGTGGCTGGTTCGGCGAGGGCACGGTGCTCAAGCGCGAGCCCTACCGGTACAACATCCAGGCCTTGCGCAGAAGCCTGGTGGCGGGCCTGCCGATCGACAGTTTTCACTGGCTGCTCGACCACTCCATCGAGTTCAACCGCTTCGTGATGAGCCAGCTGAACGAGCGGCTTTCGCAGTTCATCGTGGCACTGGAAACCGACCGCATGGCCAGCCCGGACGCGCGGGTGGCGCGCAGCCTGGCCGCGCTGTTCAACCCGGTGCTGTATCCGGCGGTGGGCGACATGCTGCGCATCACCCAGCAGGAACTGGCCTACCTGGTGGGGCTGTCACGGCAGCGGGTCAACCAGGCGCTGGCGACCCTGCAGGCTCAGGGCCTGATCCGCATCGAATACGGCGGTCTGCGCGTGCTGGACCTCGCGGCGCTGCGCGAGAGCTGAAGACTGCCGGCCCCCGCCGCAAGCCTTCGGGAGCCGTCGGGTTCAGGCGCTTTCGCGGGCAATGACACGAAAGCCCATGTCGGCGATGCGATGTTCCCCGCCCAGCGAACGATTCGCCACGCTGCCAAGGCGCCGCAGCAGCATCCGGCCGGCCTCGGCACCCATGTCGTGCGACCGCACCTGCACGGTGGTCAGGGAAGGCACCGTGGCGGCCGAAAGCGGCTGGTCTGAGAAACCGACCACCGCGATCTGCTGCGGCACGGCCCAGCCCTGGCGGCTGCATTCGAAAAGCACCGCAGCGGCGATGATGTCGTTGCTGCAGAAGATGCCGTCGACCTGGGGGTCACGTGCCATCAGCTCACGCAAGGCCTGCGCACCGCCCTCGAACGAGGTGGGCGGCCGGCCGGCCAGTGCGACCGCCGGTGCCAGGTCATGGCGCGCCAGCGCGGCGCTGAATCCGGCAAGGCGCTTGTCGGCACGCGGTTCGTCCGCACCGATATAGCCCGGGTGACGGCAACCACGCGCCAGCAGGTGTTCGGCCGCGGCCTCGCCGGTGCCGTGGTTGGAGAAGCCCACCGCCATGTCGAGCGGCTCGAGGCCCAGGTCCCAGGTTTCCACGACCGGAATGCCGGCAGCCTGCAGGCGATCCCGCACCGCGTCGGGCCGGTCGGCGCCAGTCAGCACCATGGCGTCGACACGGCGGCCGAGGAAGGTGTCCACCATGCGTTCTTCGGAACCGGGATCGTAGCCCGATTGCCCCAGCAGCAGCTGGTAGCCGGCCGCCGACAGCACTTCGGACAGTCCGTCGATGGTTTCGGCGAACCAGGCGTTGGACAGCGTCGGCACGATGCAGCCGACGATGCGCGACCGGCTCGACGCCAGCGTGCCGGCGTTGAGATTGGGCACGTAGCCCAGCCGCGCGATGGCTTCCTGCACGGCTGCGCGTGTGGTGGGGGCAACGCTTTGCGGATTGCTCAATACGCGGGACACCGTCACACGGGCCACACCCGCCATGCGGGCCACATCGGCCATGCGGACCGGACCGGCAGCTGAGCCGGGGAAATCAGGTGCTTTCACGGTGCACCACCTCGAAACCAATATCCACGACGGCCTCTGGCTGCCGCTGGCCGGCCAGGCGCGCCAGCAATAGCTGACCTGCCCTTTCGCCGATATTGCTGGCATGCACCTGGACGGTGGAGATACGCGGATGCCCCGCGCGAGCGATCGGCAGGTCGCCGAAACCCATCACCGCGATGCGGCCGGGTATGTCCCAACCCCGTCGCCGGCATTCGAAAAGAACGCCGGCTGCGAGGGTGTCGTTGTTGCAGAAGACCGCGTCTATCTCGGGTCGACGCGCCAGCAGGGCGGCCAGTCGGGGACCGGCGTCTTCGATCTCGGCCGGCGGCAGAATGAGTTCGGCCGGCACATCGGCCACGCCGCGCTCACGGGCGACGGAGCGCAGGCCTTCCAGGCGCTGGTACGAACGATCTTCGTCCGCGCCGATATAGGCGGGTGCACGGTAGCCGCGCTCGAAAAGATGTTCGCCGGCAGCACGGCCGGCGGCATGGTTGGAAAAGCCCACCAGCATGTCGATCGGCTGGCGCGCCATGTCCCAGGTTTCCACCACCGGGATGCCGCTGCGCTGAAGGCGTGCACGAAGGCCGGCGGCGTGGGTGACGCCGGTCAACACCACCGCATCGACACGCCGGCCGATGAAGGTGTCGACCAGCCGGGCTTCTTCCTCGATGCGGAAATGGGTCTGCCCCAGCAGTACCTGGTAGCCGCCGTCGCCCAGGATACGGGTCAGCGCCCCGATGGTGTCCGAAAACACCGAATCGGAGATGACCGGCACCAGGCAGCCCACGATGCGCGAGCGGCTCGACGCCAGGCTGCCCGCCGTCAGGTTGGGCAGGTAACCCAGTTGCGCCACCGCGGCCCGCACGGCCGCCAGCGTGGTCGGGGCCACCTGGTCAGGTGTATTGATGGCTCTAGACACCGTGACCAGCGATACCCCGGCGGCATGGGCCACATCGCTCATGCGCGCCGCCGCCCGGGGTCCTGCTGGCAGGCGGCGGCGGGTTGAATGGGCACTGGTGGTCACGGCAGAAGAAGAGCAAAAGGCTGGAAAAGCGGCAGGTTCGCGGAAATGGATACGCATCCATATCAAGATTGGATGCGTGGAAGCGGCAGGAGTATGCCGGGAGCATGGGGCTTTTTATTGCACCCGTAACTACGCTCATGGTATTGGAAGCGCTTCCATTCCAACTCTTCCACCAATTTTCCGGACTTTGTCGCCGCTCCCGGTTATCGCCGGCTTTTTCTGAAGGAGTGTGGAAGCGTTTTCATCTCACATGATCGCGTGACCAATCATGCTGGATTGATCTTCGGCGTTTGATGAACAGGAGGAAACAAGGGGCCGGCTCGGTGCGGATGCTGCATCCGGACGGAGCGGCCCAAGGGGATGCCCTGTGGATGGCCTGGGTGGCCACGGGCGACCGCCTGGAGATCGACTCGCGCCGATCAGGCGTCGAGGTCCAGTTCCAGGCCGGGCGCGGCCTCGAAGTCTGCCGAGTTGTAAAGCTTGTGCACCGCGCTCGGTGCGACGGCGTCGCTGACCACGGCCAGGCGCCACGGATGGCCGGCGCTGGCGGCCTCACGTTCGATGGGGCTCAGCTTGAAGCTGCGCACACCGCCGCCCAGTCCCTTCACCGACAGCTTGAGCAGGGTGTTGCCCTTTTTGTCGGAGACTTCCATGTCATAGCCGAAATGTTCGCTGGTGACCGCCTCGGCCTTGTAGCCGTAGCTGCCGAAGTACTTGAACAGGTAGGCCATGGCGGCTGCCTGCACTTCTTCGGACGGCACCTGCGCGCCACCGATGCCGGCCTGCGCGGTCGGCACGCCGCCGCGCTCGCGGGCGGCCTTCAGGTCGGCGTCGGTGGGCACCCAGCCGGCATTGTCGCCACGCACCAGGATCGCGTACTTCTCGTCGGCGTTCCACACCGTCACGCGCCAGGTCTCGTCGTCCGGCACGCGGGTCGAGATCTTGGCGTCCTTGTTGGACTCGACCTGCTGGATCTCCACCCGGTTGGCCTGCAGCGCGGCACGCACCGGCTGTTCTTCGTCGAGCGCGTATTTCAGCAGCTGCATGCGGTCCTTGGCCCGCTGGATCTGCTGGGGCGAACGTTCGATGCCGCCCAGGCGCTGGTGGGTGTCCAGGGATTCGAGGTGGAACCAGCGGCCGTCGGCCGCCACGGTGATGAGTTCGGCCCAGATGGTGACGATCACGTTGTCGCCGCTGGCCAGCCAGGCCGACGAAGCGGCCTGGGTTCGCGCGTCGTAGACACCCATCTTGGTGATCACTTCGACAGGCGTGTGTTTGACGCCCGAAAGGCGTTTTTCATTGATGACCGCCAGGACGGTGGGGTCGATTTCTTTTTCCATTCAGCTGAATTCGAGTACGTTTTGACAGGCCGAAGTATGCCGCCAGGTGTCGAACACCCCCATTCGGGAGACTAGAACGCCCGGTGGTAAATGTCCCGCGCGTCTTCCAGAAGCAGTTCGCGCGGGTTGTTCATCAGCAGCCGGGTCTGTTGCATGGCGTCGCTCGCCAGCCGGTCCAGGTCGGCCTCGGTAATGCCGTGGTCGCGCAGGCGCATCGGCAGCCGGGTGGCCGCGGCCAGACCATCGATGTGTTCGATGAAGGCCGTCGCCCGCGCCGTGGTGTCGCCGGTCAGGCCGGGCAGCAGCGCGTCGGCGAGGCTTGCGTAGTGCCCGGCCGCGTGGTCGAGGTTGAAACGCAGCACATGCGGCAGCACCAGCGCGTTGCTCAGGCCGTGCGGCAGGTGGAAATGCCCGCCCAGCGGATAGGCCAGTGCATGCACCGCCGCCACCGGCGCGTTGGCGAAGGCCTGGCCGGCCAGCATGGCACCCAGCAGCATGGCTTCGCGGGCTTCGATGTCGTGGCCGTTCTCGCAGACTCGCAACAGGTTGGCCGACAGCAGGCGCAGCGCCAGCACCGCGAGGTGGTCCGACAGCGGGTTCTTCAGGCGTTTGCTGGTGTAGGCCTCGATGGCGTGCACCATCGCGTCGATGCCGGTGGCCGCGCTGATGGCTGGCGGCAGGCCCAGTGTCAGCGTGGCGTCCAGCACCGCCATGTCGGCATACAGCTGGCGCGCCACGATGCCGCTCTTGGTGGTGGCGCCGGTGGTGACGATTGCGATGGGTGTCACCTCCGATCCGGTGCCGGCAGTGGTCGGCACCTGCACCAGAGGCAGGCGTTCGCCCAGCACCTGGTCGATGCCGTACATCTGCGCCAGCGGCTGGTGGCCGGCCAGCAGCACCGCCACCAGCTTGGCGACATCCATCGACGAACCACCACCCAGCCCCACCACCACCTGCGCACCGAAACCGCGGGCACGTTCAGTGACGGCCTCGACCACATGGTCGGGCGGATCGGCCAGCACATCGTCGATCACCAGCACCTGCCAGCCGGCTTCGGCGAGGCTGGCGAGCGAGGACGCCAGCAGGCCGCTGCGGTGCAGGAAGGCGTCGGTGATCACACACAGCCTGCCCACTGCATAACGGCTTGCGAGCAGCGGCCCGAGCCGGGCGGCTGCGCCGCTTTCCATGACGATGCGTGGGACGGTCTGGAAACTGAAGGGATTCATGGTGGCGGTGTCCGTATGGCAGTGGGTGCGTCTGCCGTTGTCAGGCGATACCGAAAGCCTCGCGCAGCGCGTCGCCGAAGCCGGCGGTGCCGTTGATCGACAGACTCAGCGAGAACCGGCCCGGGCCCGGCGTGCCGGACTCGCTGGTGATCTCGCCGGTGCGGCTGTCGTAGTGCAAGGATTGCGGGGTGCGGGTCTCGATGGCGCCGTCGAGCTGGAAGTCCCATTCGCCGCCGTCTTCGAGCGGTGCGCATGCGCCGGGAAAAGTCTCGTGCGCCCAGCCCAGCACGGTGGTCACCTCGGCATGGAGCCGGGCCAGCTGAGCCGCCGGGACGCTGGCCAGGGCGTCGAAGACCACCGAGCCGTCGGCGTCCTCGCTCATGTCGAAATCGAGAAAATGCAATTCCATCGCGCCGATGATGCCCGCAGGGCGGCGGCTTGTGAAACCGGCTAATCCCGCAGGGCAAGGATGCCGCTCAGCATCACCGCGCTGCCGATGTCGAGTTTCTCGAAGATGTTGCGCACATGCGTGCGCACCGTGTCCTGCGAGCGTTTCAGCGTCAGCGCCACCTCCTTCTGCGTCAGCCCGGTCACCAGCAGGCGCACCACCTTCAGTTCGCTACTGCTGAGGCTGTCGACCGCGTGGCGCGGCCGTGCCTTGAGGTAGAGCACGTCATGTTCCAGCGTGCGCCGCACCACGGTCTCGGGGCCGACGACGCGGTCGGTGTCGCGGCGCAGGCGCTCCATCAGCTGAGGCGACACGTGGTTGTCTTCGCCGCCCGGCCAGTCGGTCGCGACCAGCTGCAGGAACCGCACATCGGCGTGGTACAGCACCCCTCGCACATCGGCGATGGCCGCCGCCCACTGCGCCCTGGCGTCACCACCGCACAGGCGTTCCAGGTTGGCCTGCCGGTTCATGGCCAGCGCCTGCATCAGGTGCGGCGCCGCGGTTTCCATGACCTTCGTCTCTTCGGCGGTATAGACCTGCGCCGGGTCCCGCCGATAGAGCGAAACCCACTGGACCACCCGGGTCCGCAGGTCGAGTTCGCTGTTGATGAGCAGGTTGTCGTGGCCGAAGGCCTGCCGATAGGCCAGCAGAGGACGCAGATGTTCGCCGTGCAGGGACTCGTGGGCATTGAAGGCCTGGGTAACCCGCTCGTCCCGCGTGATGGCCCGGGCGACCACGTCGAGGTGCTTGACCTTTTCATAGGCCGCCACCATGCCTGCGGACACCTTGTGAAGGTGGATGCTGTGGAAGTCCACGCCCTGCTGCGGCGAACGCATGTGGGCCGTGCCCCAGCTGGCGGCATCGAAGGCGATGAACCGCTTGAGCTGTTCCAGGGCGGCGTCCTGGAACAACTGCACCGGCAAGGACTGCGCCAGTCGGTAGACCGTCAGTAGCAGCGTGCTGAAAGCGTCGAACTGGAAACTCATGAGCGGTGGTGGGGCGGGGAAGACCAACGGCAGAACTTGACGTCGACGGCGGACGGACGATCAGGTGCCGGCAGCGCCACCCGTTCCTTTCATGTGAGCCCTGACGGCCTGGAAGGAAAGATTGGAAGGAAGGAGTTCTATTGCCTCGTCGAACCGTTGGATCGCTTCGCTGCGCCGCCCGGTGTGATTGAACAAATGGCCGAGGTGTGCCAGGCAGCCGGCCTTTTCTGCGGCGGAAGCCGCCATGGCGATGGCTATCTCCGCATTCCGGATGGCCGAATCCATCTTGCCGGACTGTCCCTGGGCGCCACTCAGAAACTTGTGGATCTGCGCACCGGTTTCACCGCCCACGACGGCTTTTTCCAGCACCCGGGCACACCAGTCGTAACGCCGGCGCCGGAACAACACAAAACCGAGTTCACGCAGATGCACCGTATTGTTTTTGCGTGCCAGGCGCAGGTTCAGCGAAACCCGGCCGCTGTCGAATATCCCGACCATGAAATCCTTCAGCGCGCCGGCGCGGTGCAGCCAGAAAGTACTGGGATGACCCGAATACCGCACACGAATTTGATGGATACGGGAAAAGGGAAACCTCGAAACAATCATCGGAATATGCAAGGCATCCTCGTTCATCGGATCGAACACCAAGAAAATCTCGATTCGACCGGGGCCGCCCTGAATGCCGTATTGCCATCGAATCCTCGCGGCGTTCGATGCCCAGCGGCGATCAAAATCCTGGTCGATTCTGAATTGCGGTGAAATGGCCAGAATCCGTGAAAAGTCCAGGATGTCCGCAAACGCGAGTGCAGCATAAGCGCCCATCGAAGAGCCATAACCGTGAACGATCGTGTAGTGCGTCTTCAGGAAAAGCGCCAGTTTTTCGACTTCCTGCGGTGGCAGGCCCTGGTGCCAGTCGTCGCCATTCGACTCCACCGAGACCACGTCATAACCCGAATGCAACAGAAAATCCGCCCCGCTGGTTTTCCCGCCCAATACCCGCAAACCGAAAAAGGAAAAAATCACGACGCATGCTTTCGCGAAGCCGTTTCCGGATTTGAAAAAGGTAATGGAATTAGTCGTGGATTTGAACATTCGACCTCGGTTGGAAATCCGGATTCCTATAAACGGTTTTCAGGCGTGATTTGGCATCCACACCTGAACGTAACACGGCCTCTGGAAACCCCGGCGCCACCGGCCGTGATGCGTTTGACCCCACCGGATCCTGTCCTCACCCTTTAAGCCCTGTCCGGCGATTGCCGAAATGTGGTACCGGCACGGCGTGCATGCCGCATAGGAATACGCGACAGGCGCGACAGGCGCAGTAGTAGCAATGGCCTGCCAGAGTCCGCAATAGATCACACGAATGCATCCGGATACATGTCGCCTTTATCAAGCCTGCATCTTTTTTATTGCACCGAGGCGGGATGGACGGACTAATCGGGGCGGTGTTGGCAAACCGTATCCACCGGTAAGGTGATGTGGAGGTAATGCTGCCAACTCTTCACTCTCCATGCCCTCAAAATCCAAGCCCGGCACCGGGACCGTGTCTGCCAAGACTGCTGCCAAATCCACCGCCCGGCCTCCGGCGAAAGTCGTCGCCGGTGCGCCGTCTCCGCAGGCCGCCAAGCCCGCCCTGAAGATCGTCATCGAGAAAAGCGCAGCCAGGAAGGCCGTGCCCAAAACCGCGCCGCGCCAACGGACCACGGCCGTGGTCGGCAAGGCCCGGCCCGAGAAGTCCCTCCCCATCTACCAGATCTACTTCCTGTCGGAACAAAGGCCAGCGCTCGACGCCGCCTTCATTCCGCTGGACAACTCGGCCAACACCGATCCGCTGCACGAGTTCGCCGTCTTCGAACGCCTGGCCCGGGACGAAGGCCTGGGCCAGGCTCCGCTGTGGGGTGCGCTGTCGTGGCGGTTCGGCGTCAAGACCGGCTTGAGCGGCCACGCCCTGCGCCAGGCCATCGCCGCCCAGCCCGGCCACGATTTGTATTACTGCAATCCCTTTCCCGAACATGAGGCTCTGTTCATCAACAGCTGGCAGCAGGGCGTACCTTCGCATCCCAACTTCACCGCCTTGTGCACCGCCGTCTTCGAGGCGGGCGGCCTGCCGGTGGAAGAACTCGGCGCGTTGCATCCCTCGCCGCTTTTCTCCACCTGCAATTTTTTCGTCGGGAGTCCGGCCTTTTGGGGCCTGTACCTGCCCTGGGTGCGCGGGCTGCTCGACCGGGTGCGCGCCGGCGTGCCGGATTCGGTGCTGAAGGTGCTCGACTCCCCGCTAAGCGACCCCGACAACCACCACGCCGGCTCAACCTACTGGCCATTCATCGTCGAACGACTGCTGCCGCTGTTCCTGGCCCGTGAGGGCCGGGGACTGAAAACCCACAAGCTGGCCCTGCCGGCCGCCGAGGTCCGCCTCAACACCCATCTGCAGCGACTTCGCGAAATGAAGGACGTGGCCCACCGCACCCGATCGCGCTGGCTTTATGCCTGCTGGCTGAACTACCGGAACCTGTACCTCCTGCAGACCGCCGGCCCCGACTGGTGCAAACGTTACCTGCCGCTGATCAGCGCCGCCGAGCTGCATTTCCGCTGACTCCGTCGAATCCGCTGATGATTTTGAATGCCGACCGGACCCCCGTATGGCAGACACGTGGGAAGCAGGTGCTCGCCTCTCAAAACGAAAAGGTTGAATATTCAATGGAAATTTCCGTGCATATCGAAGGCATCAAATCGGCTGGCGACGTTTGCAAATCTTCCATCGTCATCCGGCCGCCGCTCACGGTGAGGACATCCAATGCCGAATCCTTTCTGCAGGGTTCGCCGGGTTTGAGGCTGAACGAATTCCAATTCGACTCGATAGAGATCCATGCGATCAAAAACTGCTTCATGCTGCCCACCGGCGCCATCATTACCCACGACGGCTGGGTGATCGCAGAAACCCTGGAGGGTTCGCTGGTCGACAACGGCATGAGCACCGACCGGCCACTGACGCTGCCCATCAACAACCATTTCAAGGAGCCGATCTACTGCACCTCGAAATTCGGCACCTTCAATTATTCGGTTTTTCTTCACGAAGTACTGCCCGCAATCTATGTCGCCGGGTTACGTCCCGATCTGTCCAGCGGATTCACCCTTGGTTACGCCGCCTTCGTGCCGCAGCAAAAGCAGGACAAGTTCAAGGAACTCTACGCACCTTTCTATCCGCCGGCCTGCGCTATGAATATCAGCGGCCGCACCAGTGTGTGCAGCGAGGCCTTGATTCTCTCTACCGGGGCGCGGCGCCACAACCTGCAGCGCATCAAACGTGTCATGCCACCGATGATGGCTGAATTCGCCCTGTCGCTCGATCCCAATATCCAGGATGCGCCGGAACGTATCTATGTGCTGCGCGAACGGAAATCGATCCGTGAACTCGAGAACCGGGAACGCATTATTCTGTGGGCACATGAAAACGGATTTGCATGTGTCGAACTGGCAGACCTGTCTTTTTCCGCGCAGGCTTCCTATTTTCGCAATGCGTCGGTCATTTTTGCCGAACACGGTGCGGGCCTGGCCAACCTGTGGCATTGCCGGAAGGGCGTGAAGATCTTCGAGATATTTCCGGACAAACTCTGGGGACGCTGGCTTTATCGCGCAATCGCCAATCTGTCCGGCTTTGAATATGCGGCAGACATGATTCCGACCGGCAAGGACTGGATCTGGAACAAGGACTCCGTTCTGCTGCCGAGCCAGACGCTCGACAAGGGCCTGAAGCATTTTTCGCTGTAACGACGGAAGATAAAAATCCATGCCCAAAACGATCACAGCCACATCGGAAGTCGCCGCTGTATTCGATGATCGTGGTGGCAACCATTTGCTGATCACCTTTGCCCCGCTGGACTTCCAGTGTGCTGCGGATGAGTTCTGGGGGCAGCAGTTCGCCGGTAAAGCCGGGTTTTCCGCCATCGGCTTCGTGCCCAGGCGCAATAACTGGTACCCGGCGGCCGATATGCATCGCCTCATGACCGATCTGGAAAAAATCCTGCAACGGTTTCGCTACAGAATTTCCTATGGCTCATCCATGGGTGCTTATGGCGCGCTCAAATACTCCAGGCGGCTCGGGGTCTCGACGGCCGTGACCTTCGGCGCGCAGACCTCCATCGACCCCGCAGATGGCATCGCCGATACCGCCTACACCCGGTATTTCCAGAATGCGCTGCATGAACGGATGTCCATCAAGTCGCAGGACGTGGCGGAAAACGCCCACCTGTTCTTCGATCCCCAGGTCGATTTCGACTTGCAGAATGCAGCCCGCATCATGGCTGCGGCACCTCATCTGAAAACCATCCCGCTGCCGTATGCAGGTCACGACTGCATCAAGATCGCGGCCGGCACCATCAGCATGGCGAGGCTGATCCTCGCCTGCCTGGACGGTGACTTGGCGAACGTCAAATCACTCGCACGCGGCATGCGGGCGAATTCGGGTGCAAGGCTGTCCGGCATCGCCCAGGCACTGGCGCCCAGACGGCCCGACTGCGCCCGAAGACTGGTCGACAACCGGGGCGACGCCATGGATGGAAAACAGGCGGGCCTCTGTCACGACACGCTGGCGAACGCGTATCTGCGCTTGAACGACCTGCCCAACGCTCTGGCGGCCGCCGCTGCGGCCTATCGTCTGCTGCCCGCACGTTCATCCGTTGTCCGGACCCAGGCGGTTTGCCTGGAAAAAGCCGGGCAACTCGAAGAAAGCGTGCAGTTCTACGAGCGATACAACCAATTGAACCCACACGATGGGCTGGTCCGGAACTCGCTGGCGCGCTGTTATCTGCGACTGGGCCGCCTGGCGCTTGCGCACGAAGCATCGGAGATCGCGCGGTCGCTCCAGCCCGAGCATCCGAGTGTCATCGCCTGCGCAGCCGCAATCAATGCGGCGATAGACAAGGCGAATGCGGACCGCACGGATGTCTAGACCATCACGATCTTGCCCGGCGCCGCGCTGCCCGCGTGGTGTTCGGCTGCAATCTCACGCCAGAAGTTTCTGCTGCGCGGCCCGGTCGGTTGCAGTGCAGCGTTGATGGCCTGGCTCTGCATTACATCTGCCGACCAGGGTTTGCCGTGAAGCGCCGCCATCAGCAGGCCGAGGGGCGCATCCTGGTCGTTGCTGATGTTGGGCAGGTAGCGCTCCGCATTGGAAGTCAGGATGTGCGTCGGCTGGAAGGCATCCGCCAGGTCGGGATGGAAATACAGTGTCCGCAGAAAAAACGTTTCCTTGAAGAACGGGGACAGCATCGGCAGGCAGTGCAATGCGAAGGAATCCCCGAATATCAGCAGCCGGTCATTGTTGGCAGACTCGAGGTTGAACTGTGCGGCGATCAGTCCATTGTTTCCGCCGATGTAATTCGAATAATGCAGCACCGCGCCATGCCGGTCGAACTGCACCCCGACCTCCGCTGATTCGGTCTGCGGCGGGTTCAACTTGCTGCCCAGGTCACCGGAAAAATCAGGAAAGATCTTCTTGAGGCCGGCGAGGCTCTCCCGGCGACGCTCCAGGGCCGCCGCATCCACGCCGAGTTGCTGCAGGATCAGACTGGCGAACGTCAGACGCCCGTCGAAATTCATATGGGTATCGGTTTTCAGGTAACCGAATGACGTCGCGCATTTCCGCAGGGCAGCCACTGGGAACAGAAATGGCGTTTTCACCTTTTCGCCAAAGGCTTCGCCTGCTATGCACCGGACCGGTACCGGGAAATGCTCACGCACCACCGAATGTTTGTCCGGCGCGACACAGTGGAGATACCTGGCTCCAGCCCGTTGCGCATAGGCGGCCCGCATTTCCAGGTTTCTTTCAAATCGTTCGAAGGCCTGTTGCGGAATCTCGGACGCACCGGTCAGAAAATCCAGCACGCGGTGATTCCCTCCGCCGAGATATAGAAACCCTCCGGTGCCCTGGATGACGAAGTTATTCAAATCCAATGTCATGGGTTTCCCTGTTGGGTGCATTTGGCATATCCATCGGCGCCGGCTTGAACCAGTACTTCGCCAGATGGTCGCTGGCGGCCACCTTGTGGATTGCCGGCTGGAAACTCTTCACCTCGACCATGACCAGCTTGTCGTCGCTCCAACGCAGAACCGCCACCGACAGGCACAAACCGGACGCCACCAGCGACAGCCGGCCGTCCCGACCCCGTCGGCGGGCGGCCATCCGCTGGACGGCATCCAGCACGACTTCGCCGGACACCTCGAAGCCGAACATCTTTCGACCGTCGCCCAGGTCGAAAGCCAGGTCGATGCGTTCCAGGTGCGGAACGACGCCGCCCACGTATTCGTCCTCGAAAAACAGATGGGCGTGGCAGATGTCGTGGCCGGCCCGGGCGGGACCCGGCGGCGCGGGATTGAAGATCCAGCCGCTGATGATCTGGGAGTTGAGTCCGTCGATCGCACCCGACGGAGTGAATGTCGCGATCGAAGTGGCTGCTGCGGTGAGCTCGCGACTCGCACCGCTCAAGTCGGTGACCTCCAGTGCAAAGCGCTCCGGCATCCGCGCCCCATCCTGCGGAATCAGGATATTGAAGCCCGCGACTCCGTTGGCGATACCGGCTTTCGCAAGATCGGGCCGGAGATTCAGGCCGAAGCCGCTGAATTTCTGCTCGAGCCAGGAAAACACCAAGGGGGTTTCCGCCTGCTTCTGGTCCGCCCTACACACCCAGCCTTCGATATTGATGAAGTCCTTGCCGATGCGCACTGCATCGATGCTTCCACGAAGATTATTTTCGGCCATGAGCCTGAACCTTTCATTCCACAAAGCGGAGTCAAGACTTTCTGAAAACCAGCATCGGCGACGGCGAATAAGCCACGGCCCGGCTGGTGTAGCGGACGTCTTCCTGGAGCAGCCATCCGTGGGCGGCCATGGCAGCCGCCAGCAACGCGCGGTGCGGCCGCCAGTCGTGGTCATCGCGCTCTCCCTGAAACAGCGCAACACCGTCGCCACGCAGAAGCCTGGCCAGTTCGAAGGCCACGATGCCGAAATGCTCCCGGTCCTCGCCCGTCAGGCGGACCAGCGCGAGGTGGAAACCGTTCGCGGCGTTCTTCAATCGCCGATGAGTCTGCAACTCGTCGACCAGCTTGGCTTTCGCCATTCGCGGTCCCTGGAATTGTTCTGCCCAGGTTTGTTCGATCCGCCCTTCCAGACCGATAGCCAATGCGGCCAG
The DNA here is from genome assembly GCF_057747805.1 of Xylophilus sp. PBN-3R. Taxonomy (NCBI): domain Bacteria; kingdom Pseudomonadati; phylum Pseudomonadota; class Betaproteobacteria; order Burkholderiales; genus Xylophilus; species Xylophilus sp. PBN-3R. The sequence continues at coordinate 4,573,685 of NZ_CM173225.1, read as the reverse complement.
ACGGCGATACATGAAGGGCGATTCGCTCAACCACCGGTACAAACCGCGGTCAGCCGGACCGCTGCGGCAGTCCGGGCATATCCCGTGACCATCGAACCCGGCTCCGAACCAGTTGCAGATATTGCAATGCTGCAGTTCCCCGCTGCGCACCCGGTCGAAGGTGGCCAGTTCGTCGAGCATGCAGGGATGGGCCACGATGATGGTTTCGTCGAAGCGCTGAGAGAGCGTCGGCCGGCTCTTGTTGAAGAGGGCCATGACCTGCGGAGTCTCGACCAGTTGCCAGCCACAGCTTTCCGCATAATACGAATATTCGACGTCGGTATAATCGTGCGGCACTTCGCTGGAAAACCCGCCAATTTTATCGATCATGGTGCGACGCATCGCAAATAATCCACCCTGTATGTGCCCAAAAATCCGTTCGCGATTTTCAGAGGCGAAATCCCGGTTGCGGAACTTGTCGAAAAGGCTGATGCCCTTCGGGTAATCCTGGCCGGTCAGGTAGGTCGGTGAGCGGCCTATGGTTCCCACCAGACCGCCTTGCGGATTCGCGTCCATGGCGTGGATGAACGGGATTTCCCAGCCGTTCGCAAAACTGAAACCTTCCTTGCCGCACACGTAGATCGCGATATCACCCCGGCCCTCGGCCAGCGCGGTGTTGGTTCCCGGGCCCACCATCGCGTTGCGGTTATTGTGGATGACCGTCACACGTTCTTCATTTTCCCAGAGCAGGTCCAGGTATTGCGCCACCGGCTCTTTTTCGCTCTGGTTATCGCAAATGATCAGGTGAAACGGCAGCGCGGTATTCTGCAGAATACGTTGCACCACGCCTTTCAATTCCGCCAGGTTGTTCCAGGCGACGACAAGAATATCGGTCGCCCGATTTTCCCAGACGCGTGTCAGCACGCGCACCGAACGTCTGGCATCGTGATTGCGAACGGCCCGTTCGGCGGCGGCATCGATCATGGCCCGAACCTGCACCGCCGGCATGGCATAAAAGCGGCGGATGGCTTGCGCCACACCGGCCGCCGTCGCTTCGCAGATCAATCCGGTCAGGCCGTCGACCACCAGTTCGGGAATGCCTGCGATATTGGTTGCCAGCACCGGCAGGCCCGCCGCCATGCTCTCCACGATGGATGTCGGAATGCCATCCATGTCGCCGTCCCCGGTGCGGATGCACGGGCAGACGAACAGATCGGCATGCCGCATCTGGTCAATGACTTCGGCCTGGCTGATCTGCCCGTTGATGCGCACATTCGTCAAACCGAGGCGCTGCACGATTGATCGATACTCCGCCTCGCAATCTCCATAACCGAAAATATCCAGCTCGATGTCCAGATCTTGCACCAGAGAAAAAGCCTCGATGAGCAGGGATAATCCTTTCTTTGGCACATAACGGTGTACCGCCAGCACCCTGCGAAAAACCCGATCCTCGCGGTCCACCAATCGTGCCGCAGCGAATTTCTCCGTCACCACCGCATTGGGATTGATCACCACCTTGTGCGCCGGGAAACCACGCTCGGCAACATAATCCCGGTGGAATTCAGACAGTGTGAACATTTTGCGGCACCAGCGGGATGCACCGATCTCCGCCAGGCGGTTCCGTTTTTCATTTTCGTACTTGAAGATATCCTGCGCATGCGCGATGAAAGTGAATGGTATTTCCGCCTTTTCACAGGCCGGCCAGACCATCTCGGTCACGGTAGGAAATACAAAATGCGCATGCACAACCGTCCGGCTGGTTTCACGCAGCCGCTGCGTCAGCATGGCCACCGAATCCACACGCTCGGAATGGATGGGAAAAGACAGCTTGAAATTCTTGTGCGGCGTCTGCCGGCAAAACACGATGACGTCATGTCCCTGCTGAACCAGGACCTCGAGTTCGTTCAATACGAAGGTTTCGGACGGCACCGGGAAATGCCAGCAGAAATAGGCGATGCGTGGTTTGTCCTCGACCGTCTTGATATTGGCCAGGCGCGCCGGCTTGACAACGGGGACATCGACGTTCGACGCTGCCGGCGCCACGATGCGGGCATAAGCGTCCTTCAACTGGCGCCGGTATGGCGTGAAGCCGTAGTTTTTCGCGACCACGCCCCGTGCCGCCTCGCCGAACTGGGCAATTGCATCCGGATCCCGGCACAAGAACTCGATGAATGGCAATGCGGCCGCCGGATTGCGATAAGGCACCAGGAAACCTGTTACGCCGTGCTGCACCAGTTCGGGCAATGCCCCCCATTCATAGGCCACAACCGGCCGGCCCGCCGCCATGGCTTCGAGCACGGTACGCCCGAAGGACTCTGCGAAATGCGAAAAATTGAGGACCACCTGCACCTGACGAATGGCGGCCAGCGGACTTGCTGCATATCCCGGAAAAACCAGGTTCGACGGCAGCGTTCCCGCCTGCTGCTGCGCCTGCAGATCTTCCACCGTCGCAGTTATCGGGCCGATCAGGTGGAATTCAGCCTCCGGGCAGGACTTCGCGCAGCAGATCGCCAACTCCACCACATCCTGCAAGCCCTTTTTGGGAATATTGCTGCTGATCAGGCCGAACCGCACCCGCCCCGGTTCCTGGAGATTGGGAATATCGTATTCGTCGACCGCAAGCGTATTCGGAATGGTGAAGGTGTGGTTCGGTTTATCAAAAATCCGGGCCGTGAGCTGGGAGTTTCCGATAATCCAGTCGGTGCGGCGCGTTACCGCCTGGATAATACCCGGCGCATCTTCGCCGATGAGATCGAGCAGCGCCTGGTCTTCGGTAATCAATTCCCGGACGTGGGTGACACTTTGGATCCTGGTCTTGCGGGCGGCCGCAACACATTCGCGCAGCATGATGGTATTGCAGTGAACCACGTCAATGCGCAGGCTTTTGATCAGGTCTTCAAACAGTGCCTGTGCGTCGGTGGAAGGGTTTTCTCCGCTGCGCCACCAGCCATATTCAAAAGTGGAAACGAATTGCACCATGGGCCGAATGGCATTGGTGTAATCGGGCACATTACGCGGCAGCACCACATAGACATTGGCGGGCAGGGAGGTCAGTCCGTCAACCATGTCGAGAAAACTGCGTTCACTACCGAACAGTTTTTCGCCCGCAGCATGGCCGACCAGCAGAATGTTGGGTATGCCCTGCACATACGCACGTTTGCCGGGATATTGTTTGTAGTTTCTCGCCTCGCCGCGCGCAGCGTCGACCAGGGGAATCGGTGGCGGCTGGCCGGCCGGTATGCGGCCTGCGTTTTTGGCGGCGGCGCGCTTGACGGACTTCTCGCGCCGAGGGGGTAAAAACTCGGTCGAGAGTTCCGGAATACCTTGGGTCAGGAAATGCTCGATGGCACTGTGGCCGACTGCAGGTGCCAGCCCGGGCATGAACGCTTCCCGGTAACGATCGCTGGGAAAATCCGCCCGCGGCCAATCATCGACCTTGCCTCCTTCCATGAGGAAATGATTCAAGGACCCGCGCAGCTCGCCCCGTTGCCGGTATTTGAGCGCATAAAAATTGGTATCGAAAAAGGGCGAGGGCGATACACCGGCGGCTTCGCCTTCCAGCAGAAAATCCACCAGCGGATCTTCAGCCTTGAAATCGATTTCGATCCGGTGTTGGAGATAAAAACCCACGTCGAATAGAGGGTGCGGGTCCAGCTGGTTGGCGATGCCGAATTCCAGATAATGGGCATACGGCTCGGATGCCACCACGCCTTTGGGCCACTGCGATTTGTAGAACACGGCATTGAACATCGGCGAAAACGCCTGCTCATGCTGCCAGCCCACCACCAGATAATGCAGCATGGCGAGTGCGGCGCCTGGAGCCTTCAGCCCGGCCTGCTCGGCATAATATGCAGTATCGAACAACGGATGCGGGCTGGGGGCGTTTTTCCTTGCCAGAAAATCAGAGAGCAGCGAAACCCTGGCAGCCGATTTTCGGGGTAATTGGCCGCGGTAATAATCGCTGAGAAACAAAGGGTGCGGATTACGGCTCGCGGTCGGGCCGGCCAGCAGGTAATGTGTCAGCGGCTCCTCACCGCGCTCCAGCAGATTCGGGCCTTGGCGCAAATAATAGCCGCAGGAGAACAGTGGCAAAGGATCGTGTCCGCTATGCCAGCCGTGCTCTAGGTAATGCCGCAGCGGATCGATGTGCGGGTCGGTCACCTCTGGCCATTGCGACAAATAATAGGCAGCGTCGAACAGCCCGCTGTCGCCGATGATTTTCGCCATGGCGTCGATGCTCATGGCCGGCGTGAATTTCTCTCTCGCCGTTTCGGCCGGCAATACCAATCGGGCTCGTTGTACGCTCGATTTGCGTGCATACCGCAAGGCCTCGACCGCCAAGGTGAGCCAGTCCTGAGCGGTGGACGCCTGCAACTCTGCCTCGACCGCGCGCTCCATCAGTTCCTGGTGGCGTTTTCGACCGGCTGCATTCGAATCACGCCCAGCTTCGATCAAATCGGCATAAATCTCGAACTGGCTGTTCAGCTTGGCCAGCGCCTCGTGCCAGCGGCGGCGCATATCCCATACATGGTCGATTCCGCTCTGCGTCGGATGCCGGAACAGGGAGGGATTTTCATGGATCAAACCCAATATGGGCGCCGAACGCGCCTGTTCCAGAGCCAGTTGGCTGGCCGCCATGGATATTTGCTCGATCAGCACTGCCCGTGATTCATGGTGGACCTTCAACTTTCCCACCAGCTGCTGAAAGGCGGCCGAGAGCTGCAGAATCGTATCCAACGCCGATTCGGCGCGGACAATGGCGGGTACGGGAACGTTCATGTCGCAACTCCGCGGGGGGTCACCGTCTGTTTCTCTGGTTCAGCGGGCACCAGCAGGAACTGCGCTCCGTCCACCGCCAGAATCTGTGGATTGAAAACATGCAACAAATCCGCCGGGGGAGTTTCTGCAGTCAGCGCCAGATGCTCCCGAACCAGTTTGAATCCGCCATGCTCGAATTCGCGCCGCAAATCCAGATGGGTGTATCGATTCAAGGAAGTGAATTGCGCCCATTCCCGTGCATTACGTTCTGTGGCATTTTCTGAAATGACCTGATCCTTGATATTCGAGAGGGTTTCACGAAGGTGGTACCAGGGCGTTTTGAGGAATTTCCGCAGGTGCGAACCATGTGGAGAATAGAACAGCGGCTCGCAATTGACAAAAAGGCAACCGCCCGGGGCAATTATTTCACGCAGTCGGCTGAGGACAACCGGCATTTCCTGCGGGGTAATATGCTCGAATACCGACCAGGCATAGACCAGGTCGAATCTCTTGCCAGCCAATGCATCCCAGACATGGCAGAAATCTACGTTGCCGGGTAGATCGGTCGCCATTTCCTTTTGAAACAATGCCTGGAGATTTTTCAAGCGAGGCGGCGTGATGTCATAACCTGTGACACTGGCTTGCGGGTGGCGCAACGCGAAGGAAACCGCCGGTACACCCTCGCCGCAACCAAAGTCCAGAATGGCCGCACGCTCGAGATTCACCTGTTTGCCCACCCAGGCCGAAACCCGTTTGTATTCAATGGTGGACCGGGCGCGAAAGCCGGCATCGGCCACGGCGATAAACCGGGACTCCAGATCCTGGTTCTGTGATGTGGTGATTTGCATGCGGCTAGCGTTCAAGTGGTATGGCTCGGCGAGTTTTCGGCCGGATTCCGGAGGTAGATCGCGACGATTTCTTCCAGACTGCGGGCATGGGTGATTTCGGCGGTCCCGGCGCGTCTCTGGACGGCTGCATTCAAGGCATCCAGCTTTTGTGCAGTCAGGGTTTTCAATACCTCGGCCAGGTCAGCGGCATCGCCGGGTCGGTAACCGAGGCCGATGCCCTCGACTTTCTCCGTCATGCCGCCATGGGCCGGCACGATCAGGGGAATACCTGCATTGATGGCTTCTTGAATGACGACGGGAGAATTCTCGAACCAGCGGGAACCCATGACCACGAATTGATAACCCGCCATCAGTGTGGATACGTCCGATTGCGCATAGGGTCCGCGGTGCATGACGGATGTCGGCATGGCTGCGATGCGCGATTTTAGATTCTCGATATAAGTTTCGCCGGTCACCGAAGAGAAATTGCCGTGGATGCCGAGTGTGATATCCATCCCGTCGTTTCTTGCAAGCCGGACCGCCTCGACCACGATGTCCAGCCCTTTATAAAAATTGATCTGCCCGAAAAATCCGATCCTGAGTCCGGCATTCGGGTTGGGAGGCTTTCTTTTCACTGCCGAAGCGGCAGGTCGGATGACCATCAGGGGGTTTTCCACCACCGACATGCGGGATGCCGATACGCCCCAGGCAATATATTGATTTGCCAAAAATTGGGAGGGTGCTATGAATTCATCAACGAAACCAAGGGCCGACTTGACGACGATTTCGCGCATGAAAAACGCTATTGGCCGGATATGCGGAAAACACTTGGCCACACAGCGTTCCGGCGCGTAGCCCGCACAGATTTCATTGGTTTTGGTGAATAGCTGGCCATTGTTCGCGCAAATGGCGAGGTATTCATGCAAGGTCAGCACCACCCGGGTTCCGGGTCGGATTTTCTTGACCAGGGCGGCTGCTTCGATGCCGATATGCAGGTAATGGTGCAAATGCACCACGTCGGGCTGGTAGGCCTGCAGCAATACGCCGAAGGCTTCGACCAGATGGCTGGATGTCGAGGAGAAATTGAAATGCTCGGCATCGGTGAAGAGCAGGTAATCGTCTTCGCCGATCTGCGTGAGACTGCCGCCATTCGCAGAATGCGACTGCCCGCCCCAGCCCACAAAAACGGACGGGTGGCCTTGCGCTCGCAACAAACGATGCAGCGCATAGGCCGCCACTTCACCACCACCGTGGTGCAGGGTCGGATGTCCATGCGCGACGATGAGGGGTTTCATTGCACCACCTCGAGTTTCTGCAGACCCTGTTCCAGCGTCCTGCGCCACTTCTGGGTGTAGATGAACGCATTGATCAAGGTGATTTTTTGCCGCAGCCCGCCTTCCTGCTGGCCGATGGTCTGGCGTTCGAGGTGGAACAGGCCCTCGTCGCGAACGATGCCCAGCCTGCGCCCGGTGGCGATGATCCTCAGGCATAGGTCCGAGTCCTCGAAATCGCCACGCACGAAATCCCGGTCAAACCCCTTCAGCTGATGGAACAGGGACGCCGAAACCATCAGGCATGCAGCCGTCAGCAGGGTCGCATCTTCACCGGGCGGGTGTTGAGGAATCAGGTTGATCGGCAGGCCGCGGCGGGGGTGCTCGTTCAACATGAAGGCCGGATTGCGGTTCCAGCACGACACCGACATGCCATCGTGCTGAATGGTCTTGTCCGGATAGGTGAGGCGGAAACCCACTGCACCGGAATTGTCGCGGGCCAGCCAATTCAGCGCTTTTTCAACTGGCGCGCGTCGGCCGATGAAACAGTCGCTATTCAGGAACAGAAGATATCGAGCTCTGGCCTTGGCCGCCGCGAAGTTGTTGATTCCCGAGAATCCCTGGTTCTGGGTCGGCGCTACGATCCGGATCGAAATGCCGTAGAGCCGGACCAGCCGCCGGGTATTGCTGCGGACGCTTTCCAGAATTCGAGGGTCGTCGACCGCCAGGATGATTTCCCAGCCGCCGGTGCCGAGTGCCGCCAGGGCCGGTATCTGAATCAGTTCGAATCGGGTTTCCCCATAGAGCGGAATAATGACGGTGAGCTGCGGTGCCGCAGGGGGCCTACCGTGTGTTTCGTCGCAGGCATCGACAGGCTCAGGGGCACTGCTGGTAATCGCCTTGAATATGGGATGGTAGAACTTCTGGCAACGTTCCACATTCAGGTAAGGGTCGGGAATGATGCCGACGATGGAGGCCAGCGTTTCGGCCCGGCTGTCGATCTGGGTGACACGCAGGCTTTCGATGAAGGCACGGCCATTGGTGGCAACCAGAGCCACCGCCAGCTGAAGAATCTTCTCCATGGCCGGGCCGTCTTCGACAATGGCGGCGAAACCGTAATGACTCAGGATATTCGCGTCCGGGCTGCTGTAGGCGGCGACGACATCGGGTCTTGCAAAACGCACCAGCCTGTTTTTAAGGTCGACGCCTTTCGAAGCGCCGGGTTTTCCCATGACGATGGAGGCCAGTTGTTTATGCGGGTCGACGATCCAGCCGTGCAGGATGAGCAGGTTACCGACCCGTTTGAGTCCTTCGAAGTTGAAACTCAGCCCTTCGCAAAATTCGCTTTTGACTTTTACGATGGTGAGGTTATTCAAGGCTTTTCCTGTTTTTGATGCTGGTGACGTTTGCATGCAGGGGCTGAAGCCGGCAAGTCAGCGGGCCGCCAACAACGCCAGGCGCAACTGCGCTTCGGACGAGATCAGGCGTGTATTCACCAGCGCCACCTCGGCATCGGCGAGGAGCTGGTAACTCGTGACCACGTCGATATTGGTTTTCACCCCGCCCTGGTAACTCTTCACGTTGGCATCCACCGAAAGTCGTGCGGCTTCCACCGCCTGCTGCCGGATGTCGATTTCGTCTCGGGAAGACCGGATGGCGGCGTCGAGCCGTGCCACTTCGGAGGCCAGGCTGTCCTGGGTGAATCGCTGGGTGTCCTGCGTACGTTGCAATTCGTGGGCGGCGCGCTGGTTGTCGTACCACGGAGAAAAGCCGAGCGGAGCGGTCAGCGTGATGGCGATGCGGTTGGTATCGCTGCTGCTGGTGACGCCGGAGGTGGATACGCGGGCGAACTGCGCCGAGACTTGCGGCAGGTATTGCGCCTTGACCCGCTTCAACGCGAGTTCGGCCAGCGCGACGTTCATCCTCGCCGTGCGGTTCTGGGGCGCACTGGCGCGGACGTCGTCGATCAGCATGTCCAGGGGACGCGGATCGTTCCAGGCAGGCACGTCCGCCTGCATGGCGGGGATGTCGCCGTGCAGGCCTGTCAGCAGGGTGAAGTTGCGGTCTGCCGCAGTCAGTGCGTTGCGCAAGCTGACGCGGTTGGCCTGGGCCGCCGCCACGCGGACACGAAAGTCGCTGACATCGGTCACCGTGCCCTGGCCCAGCTCCCGCGTGCGGACGGCCCGGCGCAGCTGTTCTTCCAGGCCGCCGATCTGCAGCGTGAGTGCGCGGATCTGCTCGCGGTTACGGACCACGTCGGCCATGGCGGTGAAAACACGCAGCGCCAGGTCGGTGTTGGCCTGGGCCAGTTCTGCATCGGCCAGCGCGGCTATCGGGTCCGCCTGCTGGAGGGTGAGGTAGCGGTCGTAGCTGATCAGCGGCTGGGTGATGCTGACACTGCGTGTGCTGCGCCCGTTGGCGGTGACGTCTGCCTGGTTGTAGTACACCGCGCCCGACGGGTAGTACGCGGTGGCGGCCTGCCGCGACTGGGAACGTCTGCTTTCGACACCGGCCCGTTGTGCGGCGAATTGCGCGTCGGCGGTGCGGGCGGCTTCCACCGCCTGTTCGTAGCTCTGGGCTTTTGCATGGTTCCATGCACACGCGGCCCCACACAGGAAAACTATCGCGGATAGGGGGTTCGGCATTCGGTTCAGTCTTCCTTGAAGCTGCGTGCAAACCGGTCGAGCAGGGGTTTCGTCAGGTAGCTCATGAAGGTGCGTTCGCCGGTCTTCACGATGACCTCGACCGGCATGCCGGGCTGGATGTGGTTGGCGCCCAGCAGCTGCAGTCCCTCGGGCGTGGTTTCGACCTGGGCCAGGTAGTACTCGTTGTTGTTGCCGGCGCTGGAGCTGGTGCTGGTGCTGACCAGCCGGTCGACGCCGACCAGCTTGACGATGCCGGGCACGACGGGTGTGTTGCGCTGGTTGAAGGCAGAGAAACGCAGGTCGGCCCGAAGGCCCTTGCGCACCTTGTCGATGGAGGTCGGCGGCACTTGCGCCTCGATGACCAGGTTGCCTCCGTCGGGCACGATTTCCATCAGCACCTGGCCGGCGGTGATGACACCGCCGACGGTGTTGACCTTCAGGCCGACCACCGTGCCGGACACCGGTGCCCTGACCTCGGTGAGGTAACGGGCGAACTTCAGCGAGGTCATGCGCGACAGATAGGCGTCGCGGTTCTTCTGCAGGTCGGACAGTTCGTTGTCGATGTCCTTGTTGAACACGCCGCGCTGCTGCAGCATCTGCAGCTGGGTGGCGGCCATGGCGGTGTCGGCCTTGCTGGCTTCGGCGGTCAGGTTGGCCATTTCGGCCTGCAGGCTGCTTTGGGCGCGCAGGGTTTCGTTGGCCTTGGATTCGGACACGTAGCCTTCTTTCGCCAGCTCCACCGTGTTCCTGGCTTCATTGGCGACCAGCACCAGCTGGCTGCGTTTTTCGGCGGCCACCTGCACCAGGCTGCGGGCGGTGGCCTGCTGGCCGGCCAGCTGCTCGCGCAGGATGCGATTGGCGCTGTCCTGGTCCGCCCGGCGCGAGCCATAGAGCTGCATCTGCACATGCTTGGCTTCGCGTACGCGCGGGTCGGTTTCGCCGAACGGTTCGAGCTCGGCTTTCCAGCGGATCGGGGTGTTGGTGCGTTCGGCCAGCAGGCGCGATTCGGTGGTCAGCAGGGTGATGTACTGGGCCTCGGCGTTGCTCAGGTTGGCTTCGCTGTCGAGCGGGTTGACCTTCACCACCACATCACCCTGATCGACGTGCGAACCCTCGCGCACCAGCAGGTCCTCGACCACACCGCCACCGGGGTGCTGGACCGCCTTGCGGTTACCCGAAACGGTGACGGTGCCTGGGATCACCACACCGCCATCCAGCGGTGCCAGCGTGGCCCATGCGAGGAACACCAGGAAGCTGACCGAGACGATGGCCACCGCATTGCGCTGCACCTTCCGCTCCTGCAGGACCAGCGGTTCCAGGCCTTCGCCCAACGGACGCAGTCTGGCCGGGTCGTAGGGGTTCCAGTTCAGTGTCCACTGGCGGGCACGAGTGACTAGCGCGGTCATGCACTGACTCCGATCTGGGGCGGCTGGCCATCGTCGGCCGGTGATGTCACTGTAGGTTGCGCATCCGGGGCAGTCGGTACCTTTTGTACCGCTGCAAACAGTTCTTTCGGCGTACCGAACCCCACTTGACGGCCGGCTTTCAGTACCAGCATGCGGTCGACGATTCCGATGAGCCGCGGCCGGTGGGTGGTGACGATGACCGTGGCGCCTCGTTCGCGCAGCTGGTGCAGGGTGGCGATGAGGGCCTGCTCGCCGACCTCGTCGAGGTTCGCGTTGGGTTCGTCCAGCACCAAGTAGGCGGGATCGCCGTACAGGGCGCGGGCGATGGCCAGCCGCTGCCGCTGGCCGCCGGACAGGCTGAAGCCGGCATCTCCCAGCATCGTGTCGTAGCCCTTGGGCCACGACAGGATGATTTCGTGCAGGCCCACCATGCGGGTGGCGATCACCACCTTGTCGGCGTCGACCTCGCCCAGCCGCGCGACGTTCTCGGCGACGGTGCCCTCGTAGAACTCGATTTCCTGCGGTACGTAACCCATGCGCGGACCCAGTTCGTCGTGGTTCCATTCGGACAGGTCCACGCCGTCGAGCCGCACCGATCCGCTTGCCGGTTTCCACACGCCGACCAGCAGCTTCGCGAGGGACGATTTACCCGACGCGCTGGGGCCGACGATGGCCAGCTGTTGTCCGGCCTCGAGCGAAAAATGAATGTCTGCCAGCACCGGCCGTTCAGCGCCCGGAGGGGTGGCGGAAAGGCCTTCGACCGTCAGTTTTCCGACCGGGTCGGGCAGTGCCATCTGCTGCATGCGCCGGTCGTCCTCGGCCAGCAAAGCGTTCAGGCGGTCGAGGGCCTGGCGGGCCCTGACGATACCGGGCCACTGGCCGATGAGTTGCTGCAGGGGGCTGACCGAGCGGGCGATCAGCATGGATGCCGCCATCACCATGCCGCCGGTGATGGCGCCTTCGATGGCAAGGAACAGGCCCAGCGCCATGCCGAGCGTCTGGAAGCTGTGCTGCAGGAAGCTGGTGAGTCCGGTGCCGACGCCGGCCGCTTCGGTGGAGTTGACCTGCAGCATCAGGAACTCGCGATGCTTGCGGTACCAGCGCTTGCGCATGGCGGGCATCATGCCCAGCGCCAGGGTGGTTTCGGACTGCCGCAAAACGCTGCCGGCCAGCTGCAGGGACCGGGCGTTGGCATTGTTCGAAGCCCTCAGGGCGGCGGTGCTCATGCGGCGGTTGACCAGGCCCGCCAGCAACATCACGCCGCTGGCCACCAGGGCAAAAACCGCCAGGTAGGGATGGAACACCGCACCCAGGATGATGAACAGCACCGCGAAGGGCGCCGACAACAGCGACAGCACCCCCTTGCCGCCCAGGAACTGGCGCAGTTCCAGCAGGTCGCCCATCACCTGCTGCACGTTGACATGGCGTCGGCCGACATGGCGGCGAAACGAGGCGTCGAACACATCGGCGGCCAGTTCCCAGTCAATCCGCAGCGACAGCCGCACCATCAGCCGGGTGCGCACCCATTCCATGGCCGACCAGAACAGGTAGACCCCGACGATCAGGGAGGTCAGCGATGTGAGGGTGACGATGCTGCGGCTGCTCATCACGCGGTCGAAGGCGTTCCACATGTAGACGATGGGGGCGATCGAAAGCACCTCGATGACGATGCTTAGCAGGGTGATGGCCACGAAGCTGCTGCGGCATTGCCGCAGCACGTCGCCGACCGGCGTGGAATGCTCCGGTGCCGTCTGGCTGTCGAGTTTGGGGATGTCTGGCATGGCGCGTTTGCCTCCGTGGAGAAGAAGAAAGCGGTGGTTTGCGGAAACAGAAAAACCCTCCACCCGGGAAGGGGGAGGGTTGTGTCGAGAAGGCCCGGACGTCGCGCCGTGCGCGTCGTCCGGCCGTGGCGGCTTCGTTCAAGTCGGCTTGTGGAACGGATCCATCGGGTCCGTCGGCTGGCTGCCCAGGCCGAGCAGTTGCACCTCGACCGGCGTGAGGGTGACCGGGTCGATCGGCAGGACGCTGGCTTCGACGGCGTTCTGGTAAGCGGCACTGGAGGTGTCGCCGGTGTAATGCAGGTCGGTGATGCCCAGGTCGTGCAGCTGGTCGAACGATCCGCCTTGTTGCAGCAGCCTGGCCAGGTCGTCCTCGGTGACCACCAGGTCGACTTCGATGTCCGCTGCCACCTGGAAATGCGGCAGGTCGTCCAGCGTGTAGGCCGCACCGTCCTGATTGCCGAAGGCGACTTCGACCTTGTGCACACCCGCCGCCACCGTGACTTCGTCGACCCCCAGGGCCTGCATCTGCTGCAGCGAAGCCTCGAGGTAGGCGGTGCCGGCACCGTTGTCGGCCTGGGCGGTGACCACGATGTCCTGGCCGGTTCCGCCTTCGGCTGCCGACGGCAGGAAGGCGATGTTGGCCTGGGCCAACGCGTGGGCCAGTTCGTCGCTCATGTCGATGTGGTCGATGCCGCCTTCGGTCAGCGCGTGCTGCATGCCGTCCATGGCCTGTTGCAGGTCGTCCAGCGTACCGAACTGGGCCTGGCGCAGCTCGCCCATGCTCAGGTCGGCGGTGGTGTCCGAGGCGCCCAGCAAGGTGTTCAGCGACATCAGGTCGGCGTCGCTGGCAGTGCTGAAGGCCAGCGGGTCGGTGATGTTCACGCCCAACGGCAGGTCGGTCAGCGCGACGCCGCTCAGGGCATGTGCCAGTTCGATGGCCTGATAGCCGGTCATGCCCAGCGTGTCCACACCGGCATCGTGCAGATGGTCGGCCACCGAGGTGATCGCCGTCGCGTCGTGGGTGACGGCCAGCACATGGCCCAAATCCTGTGCGGTCAGGTTCACCGTCACGTCGGCGGCACCCAGCAGGGTGTCGAGGTCGTGGGTGCTGCTGCCGCCGGTGTGCAGGAAACCCGTGCCGTCGACCGTGATGGCGGTGCCCGCATCGAAGCTGAAGTGGGCGTTGGCCAGTTCGATGACCTGGCTGCCGGACAGCGCCAGGTGGTCCATGCCGGCGGTCTGCAGCTGAAGCATCAGCGTGTCCATCGCGGCATCGCCGTCGTTCAGCAGATGGCCGAGGTCCTGGTTGGTCAGGTGCACGGTCGTGTCGGCACCGGCCATCAGGTTGCCCAGCTCCACGCCTGTGACACCGGCGGTGTGCAGGAAACCGGTGCCGGTGACGCTGATGGTCGTGCCGGCGTCGAAACTGAAGCCTTCGTGGGCCAGCGTGGCGGTCTGGCCGGCGGTCAGTTCGAGCTGGTCCATGCCGCCGGCCTGCAGTTGCCTGACCATCGCGTCCAGCATGGCGTCGCCGCCTTGCAGCAGGTGGCCCAGGTCCTGGTCGGTCAGGCGCACGGTCACGTCGGCCGGTGCGAGCAATGCGCCGATCGCGGTCGGGCTGACACCGGCTGCATGCAGGAAACCGGTGCCGGTGACGGTGACGTCGATACCGGCATTCAGCGTGATGCCCACATTGGCCAGGGCATCGACCTGGTTGGAACTCAGTTCCAGGTGATCCATGCCGGACTGCTGCAGATGGCTGGTCAGTTCATCGAAGGAGGCGTCGCCACGCGCGACGATCCCGGCCATGTCACGGTTGCTCAGGTGCACCGTGACGTCGGCCGGCGACAGCAGTGCGCCGACGGCCGCGGTGCTGGCATTGCCGGCATGCAGGAAACCGGTGCCGGTGACCGAGATGTCGACGCCGGCGTTGAGCGTGAAGCCGGCTTCGGCCAATGCGCCGATCTGGCTGTTGCTCAGGTCGAGGTGGTCCATGCCGGACAGCTGCAACTGACTGATGAGGTCGTCGAAAGCCGGATCGCCGGCCGCGATCACCTGGCCCAGGTCCTGACTGGACAGGTGGACGGTCAGGTCGGCGGGTGCGAGCAATGCGCCGATCGCCGTCGAGCTGACGCCGCCAGCATGCAGGAAACCGGTGCCGGTGACGGACACATCGGTGCCGGCGTTCAGGGTGAAGTCCGCCCCGGCCAGGGAAGTGATCTGCCCGGGCGTCAGTTCCAGCACCTGCATGCCGCGGTCCTGCAGGCTGCTGATCAGGGTGTCGAAGGCGGCATCACCCCGTGGCAGCAGGTCGGTGATCTGCTGGTCGGTGAACTGGTAGTGCGAAGAGACGGATTCGAGCGGGGCCGCCGCGGGCGGATCGACGAGCGCCGACACGAATGCCGTCATCGGCGCGGCGGCCGGGGCCAGCTGGTCCTGATACCCCCGAAAGGCATCGTCGATCAGGGGCTGCAGGTCACCCGCGGCGTAGGAACCGCCGGCCGACACGTCGGCAACGACGGCCAGCAGGCCGCTTTGCGAGACCGAGGCCGCGGCCTTGGCCGCCGCCACCGTCGCGACCGCCTCGCCGAAGCCGGCCGCGGCCGGGTCGTGAGCGGCCACCAGGGCGCGGGCGTCGGACAGGGACGGTCCACCGTCCGTGCCACCGTAGGCGGTGGCGATGGCCACCACGCTGTCGTTCACCGCGGTCTCGATCTGCGCAGCCATCACCGGGTCGGCGACGATGGCCGTCAGCACCGCATGGCTGACCTCGGCCAGCGTGCCGGCCCCGCTGCTGACGGCTGCGCCGACCGCCGTCACTGCCACCTGCAGCGATGCGAAGTCGACCTTGCCGTCACCGGCTTGCGCCTGCGCAGCGGCCTGGATGACCGCATACACCTGCTGCTGCGCCGAGAAGACCGTTTCGGCCACGGAAGCAGCGGCGCCGCCCGCAGCCATCTCTGCGATGGGGTCGTAATGCAGCAGGTCGATGTGGGCGGGGATGCCGAGCACGGCCTTGAGGTCCGACGTGTGCAGCCACGGGTTGAGTGTCACCAGCAGGGTCAGCGGCGACACCACGCTGGCACCGCTCAGGCCGTCGGTGTCGGGCGCCATCAGCAGGCCGACGGCATTGCCGGTCTCGATGTCGATGCCGCCGGCTTCCACCACGATGCGGCCGGTCGACGTCCGCACCACGTCGGTCAGGGTGAAGTTGCCCTGGTCATCGGTGGTGGCGGTGCTTTCTCCGGGTTCCCGAACGCCGTTGGCGTTGGCGTCGTAGAAGACGGTGCCGTCCCGGACGTAGCCGTCGACCACCCTGCCGCTCAGGGCGATGAAGGCGAAGGCAGGTATCGCATGGCGGGCCGCTTGCGCGGCCCAATCCGAATCCGATCCCTTGTGTCCGGTCAGCAACTGGCTTGCCGCCTTCCATATCGCTCCGACAGAAAACACGCCTGGTGATTTCGTGTTTCCTTTCTTTCTCCCTGTGCCACTACGCGAATTGCTCATGTTGACCCCTGCCCTTGGTTTCTCAGTGCCGGCTCCAGAAAATCCGGAGAGACGGTCAATCGGAAGTTTTCGAAATGAAGCTGTCGATTCAGTTTTTCAAAAAGCAAAACAGAATCAGCAACTTACATAGCCACACAAATACGTGAACCGTTTCGAGTGGAAGAGAAAACGTCAGCCTTCGCCCAAAGCACGCTGACAGCGGGTTTAATGGACAACTCCTTACATGAATATGAGCCCGACTATGGAAACCCGTATTCACCCCAGGTGGGACTGACGTATATGCAGGATTGAATGTATTGACTTTGCATATGTCTTTACATCGCACAAACGGGGGATAAAGCGAACGTTAAGCAGGACGGGCGAAGTAACCGCGAACAGGCTCGGAAACGAAAAAGGCCGCCGAAAAATCGGCGGCCTTCAGCGGGCGCAGTGGGCGCGGGGGAATCAGACCACCGCTTGCACCGCCCCTTCGTCCTCTTCGTCACGCTTCGGCTTTTCGTTGCCGAACCAGGCGACATATAGCGCCGGCAGCACGACCAGGGTCAGCAACGTGGCGGTGAACAGGCCACCGATGACCACGATGGCCAGCGGCCGCTGGGTCTCGGAGCCGATCTCGTGCGAAAGCGCCATCGGCAGCAGGCCCAGCGCGGCCAGCATGGCCGTCATCAACACCGTGCGCAGGCGCTGCATCGAGCCTTCGCGCACCGCCTCGACCACGGTGGAACCCGATGCGCGCAGTTGCTGGAACACCGACAGCATGACCACGCCGTTCAGCACCGCCTGGCCCGATAGCGCGATGAAACCGATGGCCGCCGACACCGACAGCGGGATGCCGAAGACCCACAGCGCAAAGAAGCCGCCGAACAGTGCCAGGGGCACGTTCATCAGGATCAGGCCAGCCATCTTGAAGCTCTTGAAGGCGTCGAACAGCAGAACGAAGATCAGCAGCAACGAGATCGGAACGACCACCGCCAGGCGTTTCATGGCGCGTTCCTGGTTCTCGAATTCACCGGACCAGTTGACGACATAACCCTGCGGGATCTTGACGTTCTTCTCGACGCGTGCCTTCATGTCGGCCACCACCGAGCCCATGTCGCGGCCCTGGATGAAGATGCCGATGGCGGTGGTGCGGCGGCCGGCTTCGCGGGCGATGTTCATCGCACCGACGGTTTCCTGGATGTTGGTGACATCGGCCAGGGTCACATAACCGCCGTCAGGTGTGGCGATGGGCGTGCGGCGCAGGTTGGAGATCACCCGTTCTTCGGACGGCAGGCGCACTGCGACGGCGAACTTGCGTTCGCCCTCCCACAGGCTGGTGGCGGCCTTGCCGGCCAGCGCGGCCTCGATCACGTCCTGGATGTCGCCGACGTTCAGGCCGTAGCGCGAAGCCCGGTCGCGGTCGATGGCCAGCACCAGCTGCGGCACCTGGCCGTCGCGGTCGATCTCGGCACGGGCCACGCCTTCGACCTGTTTCACCTCGTGGGCGATCTGGTCGGTGACCTGCTTCATCAGCTGCAGGTCGTCGCCGGCCAGCTTGATGACGATCTGGCCCTTGATCTGCGAGATGGACTCCAGCACGTTGTCGCGGATCGGCTGCGAGAACGCCGGGTCGATGCTCGGGATGGCCGACAGCACCCGGTTCATCTCCTCGTTGATCTTCTCGCGGGTCATGCCCTTGCGCCACTGGTCCTCGGGCTTGATGTCCACGAAGATCTCGGCCATGGAAATGGTCTTGGGGTCGGTGCCGTCTTCCGGCTGGCCGGCCTTGGAAACCGTGGTGCGCACCTCGGGCACCGTCAGCAGCGCCTTGCGTGCCATGTGCAGGATGCGCGAGGCTTCCTGCGTGGACACGTTGGGCGACAGCGTGAAGTTGACCCAGGTAGTGCCTTCGTTCAGCTCGGGCAGGAATTCGGATCCCAGGCGTGAGGCCACCACCACGGTCAGGCCGAAGGTGACGACCGCGGCAATGGCCACGATGCGGCGGCTGCGCAGCGCCCAGTCGAGCACCGGGCCGTAGAACCGCTTGGCGCCGCGCACCACACGGTTGTCGCCGTGCGGCAGCTTCTTGCGCAGCATCCAGTAGGCGAGCAGCGGCACCAGGGTCAGCGAGAAGATCAGCGAACCGATCAGCGCGGTGGTGACCGACAGGGCCATGGGCTGGAAGATGCGGCCTTCGTGGCGTTGCAGCGCGAAGATGGGAATGTGCGCCGCGATGATGATCAGCATCGAGAACAGGGTGGGGCGACCCACCTCGTTGACGGCTGCGATGATGGTCTCGCGACGCTCCGAAGGCTTCATGTCCTCGCGTTTCTCGGACAGCCGGTGCATGACGTTCTCGATCACGATCACCGCGCCGTCCACGATGATGCCGAAGTCCATCGCGCCCAGGCTCAGCAGGTTGGCCGGCACGCCCATGATCTTCAGGCCCATGAAGGTCGACAGCAGGGCCAGCGGAATCACCACCACCACGGCCAGGCTGGCACGCAGGTTGGACAGGAAGATGTAGAGCACCAGCGACACCAGGATGGCGCCTTCCACCAGGTTGCGGAAGACGGTAGAAAGCGTCTTTTCCATCAGCCAGGTGCGGTCGTAGAAGGGCACGATCTGCACGCCCGGCGGCAGGCCGCGGGCATTGATGTCGGCGATCTTTTCCTTGACCGCCTTCAGCACCACGGAGGGGTTCTCGCCCTTTCGCATGATGACGATGCCGGTGACGATGTCGTCGTCGTTGTCCTGCCCCACCACCCCCAGGCGCGGCACGGCGCCGATCTTCACCTGGGCGATGTCGTGGATCAGGATGGGCGTGCCGCCGCGCGCGGCCACCACCACCCGGCCGATGTCGTCTGCCGACTGCAGCAGGCCGATGCCGCGGATGGTGTATTGCTGCGCACCCTGGCGCACATAGCTTCCGCCGGCGTTGCTGTTGCCGCGGCCGAGTGCGTCGAGCAGGTTCTGGAAGGTGACCTTGTAGGCACGCAGCTTGTCGAGGTCGGGCTGCACTTCGTACTGCTTGATGGCACCGCCCATGGCGACCACGTCGGCCACGCCGGGCACCTGGCGCAGGCCGCGTTCGACCACCCAGTCTTCCTCGCTGCGCAGCTCGGTGGTGGTGCGGCCGTCGCCGCGCAGCCGATACCGCATGATTTCGCCGACGGGTGTGGCGTTGGGCGCGATCTCGGCCTCGACGCCGTCGGGCAGGTCGACGCCGCGAAGGCGTTCGGCGACCTGCTGGCGCACCAGGTTGACCTCGGACTTGTCGTCGTACGTGACGACGCTGAACGACAGGCCGAACTGGGTGTGCGAAAACACCCGGATGGAGTTGGGTAGTCCGGCCAGCGCCACCTCGATGGGCAGGGTGACCTGTTTCTCGACCTCTTCGGCAGCGCGCCCGGGGTAGAGGGCGATCACCGTGACCTGGGTGTCGGTCACGTCCGGGAAGGCTTCGACCGACAGGTTCTTGAAGGCGAACACGCCCGCCATCGCGAACAGCAAGGTGCCCAGTACGATGAACAGCGGCTGGTGCAGCGCGTATTGGATGAGACGCTTCATGGCTTATTTGGCCTTCGGTGCTTCGACCGCGTTGCCGTTGATGGCAGCCGATGCCGGATTGCCGGCGTCTTCGTTGGCCACGTTGAACTCACGTGCCAGCAGCAGGGCGTTGTCGGCCACTACCTGGTCGCCGACCTGCAAGCCGGACGACAGCACCACTTCCTTCGAGCCCAGGTGTCCCATCACCACGGTGCGGGGTTCGAACACACCCGGCTGCACCTGCACGTAGACCACGTGTTTGCTGCCGTCCAGCGTGACGGCGGTGGACGGCACGACCACGCCGTTGAGCTTTTCGCGCACACGAGCGGTCACCAGCATTTCGCCCTTCAGGCGGCGGTCGGCATTGGCCACCAGGCCACGGACCTTGATGGTGCGGGTGCCGGGGTCGATGGCATCGGACGCGGCGATGACCTTGCCGGTGAACACTTCGCCCGGATAGGCCGGCACCTGCAGTTCGAAGCTGGCACCGGGCTGCATGCTGCCGATGTCGGTTTCCTTGGCGTCGATCTGGACCCACAACGAGCTGGGGTCCGTCACCACGAACAGCGCCGGCACGCCGGGACCGCTCTGGTCCGGGCGCACTTCCTGGCCGGGGTTGAGGTTGCGTTCGACCACCACGCCGGCGATGCCGGAGGTGATGCCCAGCTGCTGGTTGACCGCCGAAGCGGTGCCATACAGGCTGGTGCGGGCTGCGGCGCGGGCCGATTCGGCCTGGGCGCGGGCCACGTCGGCCTCCGTCTGCTCCAGGTCCTTGCGGGCGATGATGCCGGCGTCGAACAGCTCACGCTGGCGGGCCAGGGTCTTGCGCGCCAGCGACAGGTCGACCCCTGCCTTGGCGGTGTCGCTCTGGGCCGAACCGAAGTCGGGCGACGCGATGCGGGCCAGCGGCGTGCCGGGCTTGACCACCGTGCCGATGTCGGCCGTGATGGCCACGATGCGGCCGCCGAAGGCCGGGTACACACGCTGGGTGCGTTCTTCGTTCCACACCAGCCGTGCGGGCAGTTCGGCGACCACGTCGACGGCGGCGGTGGCAGGTTTGGATGCCAACAGCTTCAGTTGCGGATGGCCGGCCGGGAAACGCAGCTGTTTGCCTTGCAGGATGGGGGCCGGCGGCGGCGGCGCCTCGGCCGTCTTGGTCGATTCGCCGCAGGCGGTCAACAGCATCAGGGCCGACAGGCTGCCGGCGACCATCAGCGCGGCAAGGGGGGAACGGCGGAAAGAGGGCTGCATGGCGGGTCTCGTGGCGGTGACGGGTGCGGTATCCGGAGTAAACATGGAAGCGAGTGGATGGCTCATTGCGGCATCAGCAGTTGCGGGCGCGTCTGCAGCGTCCAGGCACCTGCGGCCTTGGCGTAGTCGGTGCGGGCGTCGATGGCTTCGAGCAGGGTCGCGCGCAGGGTGCGGCGGGCGTCGAGCAGATCGACCAGCGGGATTGCGCCACGGCGGAAAGCCAGTTCGGCACCGTCGGCCACCTTGCGGGCGCGCGGAAGGATCTCGGTGTCGTAGCCCTGCGCTCGCTGCTGGGCGGTGAGCGCTGCGCGTTGCAGGCCCTGCAGTTCCAGCGCGGCGTCGCGGCGGGCCTTGTCGAGGCTGTCTTCTGCCTGCGTATACGTGGCTTGCGCGCGGCCGATCTCGCCTTCGAAGCTGTAGCCCCATTGCAGCGGAATGGAGGCGCGGAACTGGATCAGCCGGGTCGACGTGCCCGGGTAATGCTCGAAGCCGGCACCGATGGTGACGTCGCTCTTCTTCAGCGCCAGGGCGCCGTCGAGGCTGGCCTGCGCGGCCTGCACACGGGCCAGGGCGGCGCGCACGTCGGGGCGGTTTTCGGCAATGGACAGGATGTCGACCGGTGTGGCGTCGACCTGCGGCAGCGCGGCATAACCGTCGGCGCGCAGCTCGGTCGGCGCGATGCGGCCGGCGCCGCGTGCACCCATCGACTGGGCCAGCGTGGTGACGGCCTGCTGCTGGTCGTACAGCGCCTGCTGTACATCGGCGCGCGCGCGCTGGGCTTCGATGGCGGTACGGGCCGCGTCCTGCGCGGGCAGGTCGCCGGCCTGCACCCGGCGGTCGGAAGCACGCGACAGGTCGGTGGCGCTGTTGGCGATTTCGCGGACCTCGATAGCCCGGTCCTGTGCTGCCAGCAGGTCGTAGTAGGCGGCTAGGGCGGTGATCAGCGCATGGATGCGGATGTCTTCCACATCGGCGCTGGCGGCCACGGCGGAACGCTCGGCGGCAGCGGTGCGCAGCCGGCGTTTGTCGCCACGTTCGTAGGTCCAGTCCAGGCCGATGGTCTTGTCGATGCGTTTGTCGCGAATGGCGTTGCCGGCGCCGATGCCGTTTTTGAGGTCGATGTTCTCGGCCACACCCGACAGCACCGGAAGCGGTGCATGGTCGGCAGCCAGGATGTCGGCGCGCGCGGCGGCCAGGTTGCCCTGGGCGATGGCGACGTCCAGGTTGTCGCGTGCGGCGGCCAGGGCCTGGGTGAGGGTGATGACACGGGCGGCCGAGGCATTGGCCGAAGCCATCGCGACCGCGGTGGCCGGAACTGGCGGAACGGAGGCGGGCGCGCCTGCCGTGCCCGATGGTCCCATCGCGGTCTGCGCGCCGGCGGGCAGGGCCAGCAACCACGCGCTTGTCCAAATCAACTGTCGTATGCTCATGGTCGCGGTTATCGCGGTGCGGGCCTGACCATCGCCTGACCGGCCGGCCGCAGGGGATTTGGCCCAAGGGCAAACCCCAGGCATCCCCCATTTTTTCCTGTCCGAACTGTCGCTTTTTCCGATGCGCATCCTCGTTGTCGAAGACGATCCCGTCCTGCGTGACGTCATGTTGCGGAGCCTGCGTGACGCCGGCCACCGCGTGGACGAAGCCCGCAGCGTTTCCGAGGCCGACCATTTCTGGCGGGTGCAGCCTTTCGATGCGGTGTTGCTCGACCTGAACCTGCCGGTAAAAAGCACGCAGGGCAGCGCGCAGGGCAGCGGCCTCGATGTCCTGCGTAGTGCGCGCAGCCGCGGCGACCGCACTCCGGTGCTGGTGCTGACGGCGCGTCACCGCACCGAAGAACGCATCGCCGGCCTGGACGCCGGTGCCGACGACTATCTCGGCAAACCCTTCGAACTGGCCGAAGTCGAGGCGCGACTGCGGGCTCTGGTGCGCCGCGCCCAGGGAACGCAGGACGTGTCCGGGGTGGGCAGCCTGTCCCTGGACCGGAAGGCCCGGCGTTTCACCCTGCACGGGCAGATGCTCGAATTGCCGGCACGTGAATTCGAGGTGCTGTGGGAACTGATGACCCCGCCCGGCCGGGTGGTCAGCAAACGCACCCTGTCCGAGAAACTGTCGAGCTTCGACGACAACCTTGGCGACAACGCGCTCGAAGCGTTCATCTCGCGCCTGCGCAAGAAACTCACGGGCAGCGGGGCCGGTATCCGCACGCTGCGCGGACTGGGTTACCTGCTCGAATCCGAAAACGATTCCGAGGCACTGCAATGACACCCCGGGCGTCGCTTTCGGCGCCGCCCGGCCTGCCTTCGCTGCGCACGCGCGTGCTGCAGCATGTGCTGGTGCCGCTGGCACTGGCCTGGCTGCTGGGGGTGGTGGTGTCGATCGCGGTGGCGATCAACTTCACCCAGCGTGCCTTCGATCGCGCCCTGCTCGACGACGCCTATTCGGTGGCCGCCAACGTGCACACCACGGGCGAGGAACTCGAGCTGGGCCTCACCCCGCGCGAGGTCGGCGCAGTGCTTTTCGACCAGTCCGAACGCATCTATTTCGCCGTGCTGTGGCCCGACGGGACGCTGCTGGCCGGCCATGCCGGACTGCATGCACCGTCGCCGGAAGACGGCGGTGCCTACCGTTTCTCCGACATCAGCTACCAGGGCAGGCCGCTGCGGGCGGTGGTGCTGCGTACCGCCAAGCCCCAGCCCTTCGACGTGGTGATGGCAGAGACCACACGGTCGCGCAGCAAGTTGCTGGGCAGCCTGCTGCTGTATGCCATCGTGCCGCAGCTGTTTTTGCTGGTGCTGCTGGCCATCTGGCTGGGCCGCGCCATCGCCGACGATGTCCAGCCGTTGCTGGCATTGCAGCGGACGCTTGAGCAGCGCAGCGCCGGCGACCTGTCGCCGGTGAATGCCCAGGCTTCCACCCGCGAAGTGCAACAGCTGGGCGCGGCGCTGGACAAGCTGTTCGGCCGTGTCGATGCCGGCGTGCGGGCCCAGCGTGAATTCGCCGGTAACGTGGCGCACGAACTGCGCACGCCGCTGGCGGGCATCCGGGCACTGGCCGAATACGGTCTGGCGCAACAAGACCCGCAGGCCTGGCGCGAACAGCTCGAACGCATCGCACGCAGCCAGGAACGCGCCAGTCACCTGGTCGACCAGCTGCTGGCGCTGGCACGCGCCGACGAAGCTCCCGCGATGCGGTTCGAACCGGTGCGGCTGGACGAAGTGGCACGCGACGCAGTACTGCGATTCCTGTCGCGTGCGGATCTGGCCGGTGTCGATTTGGGGGCGCGCGGTCTGGACGAACCGGTCAGCGTGATGGCGCATGCCTCGCTGCTGGACGGCATCGTCAACAACCTGCTCGACAACGCACTGCGCTACGGAAAACCGGCCGATGGCGGCACCTCCCGCATCACGGTGGCGCTGACGGTTCACGAGGGCAGCGGGGATGTGAGCCTGACCGTGATCGACAACGGGCCGGGCATCTCGCCGGAACAGCAGGGACGCCTGCGCCAGCGCTGGGCGCAGGGACCCGAGGGCGCCTGGCTGAAGCAGGGCTCGGGACTGGGCCTGTCGATCGTCGCGCGTTATGCGCAGCTGCTGGGCGCGACGCTGGACCTTGAGCCTGCGCCCGGCCATCCGGGCCTGGCAGCGTCGGTGACCTTGCCGTGCGCGCCGCCCGCGCCTCCGGCCCAGGGCTGACCGGCCCTTGCCGCCTTAGCTGAGGGTCGGGTAGTCGGTGTAGCCGTGTTCGCCGCCGCCGTAGAACGTGGCCTGGTCGGGCTGGTTCAGGGGCGCGTCCTCCTTCAGGCGGCGCACCAGGTCGGGGTTGGCGATATAGGCCTTGCCGAAGGCGACCAGGTCGACCTCGCCATCGGCCACCTTCTGGATGGCCAGCGCGCGGTCGTATCCGTTGTTGACCATCCATGCGCCCTTGCCGCCAGCTTCGCGGTATGCGTTCTTCAGGGCCGCGTAGTCGAAAGGGCGGTCGCCGATTTCGCGCGGGCCACCGGTAGCGCCTTCGATGATGTGGACATACGCCAGTTGCAGCGGGCCCAGTTCACGCACCACGTATTCGAACAATGCCTGCGCATGGCTGTCGTGCACGTCGTTGGCCGGCGTGACAGGCGACAGCCGGATGCCGACCTTGCCGCCGCCCAGGTCGTCGACGATGCCGCGGGTCACCTCGAGCAGCAGGCGGGCGCGGTTCTCGATGCTGCCGCCGTAGTCGTCGGTGCGTTTGTTGGAGTCGCTCTTCAGGAACTGGTCGAGCAGGTAGCCATTGGCGCCGTGCACCTCGACACCGTCGAACCCGGCGCTTTCCACCGCGTTGCGGGCCGCCACTCGGTAGCTCTTGACGATGCCCGGCAGTTCGCCGACATCGAGTGCGCGCGGTTCCGACACCGGCACCATTTCACCGCTGCCGTCGGCATGCACCAGGTAGGTCTTGGACTTGGCGGTGATCGCCGATGGCGCGACCGGCGCCCCGCCGTCCGGCTGCAGGCTGGTGTGCGAGATGCGACCCACGTGCCACAGCTGCACCACGATCTTGCCGCCGGCTTCGTGCACGGCTTCGGTCACTTTCTTCCAGCCGTCGAGCTGCTCGGTGCCGTACAGGCCCGGCACGTGGGCGTAACCCTGGCCCTGGTGGCTGATGGCGGTGGCTTCGGTGATCAGCAGGCCGGCCGTGGCGCGCTGCGCGTAGTACTTGGCGGTGATGTCGAGCGGGATGGCCTCGGGCGAACGGTTGCGGGTCAGCGGCGCCATCACGATGCGATTGGCAAGTTCGAGGTTGCCGGCCTTGACCGGGTCGAAGAGTGTGGAAGTAGGCATAAGTGAGGGTTAAGGAATGGGTGGAACGATTCGCAGGCTACGCCGCATCGCAAGACCTGTCTTGAACGAAAGATGTCAGGATGCAGCAGACCGCCAGGTCGCCTGTGCCCGCATGTTTCATCCTCCGAACCGACCGATAGAAGCCCCACCCATGCCAACACCCGAAGCCTCGCCCGACATCGACGACCTGCGCGGAAAGCTGCGATTGCGCGACAGCTGGGCCTTGTTGAAGCCTTACTGGGTGTCCGAAGATCGCAAGGCCGGCCTGAGCCTGCTGGCGGTGGTGGTGGGCCTCAACCTGGCCGTGGTGGCGGTGAACGTGTGGCTCAACAACTGGAACCGCATCTTCTACAACACGCTCGAATCGAAGGACTTCGCGGGCTTCGAGACGGCGCTTTTCCAGTTCTGCGCCATCGCGGCGGTCTTCATCGTGGTGGCCGTGCTGAAGCAGTTCGCCACCATGCGCCTGGAGATGCGCTGGCGGACGTGGATGACACGGCGTTTCCTGGACCGCTGGCTGGCCCACCAGGCGTATTACCGCATCGAGCAGGGCGGCCGCGCCGACAACCCCGACCAGCGGATTTCGGAAGACATCCGCAGCCTGACGAGCGACAGCCTGACGCTCTCGCTGGGGCTGCTGAATTCGGTGGTCACGCTGCTGTCCTTCGTGGCCATCCTGTGGACGCTTTCGGGACCGATTTCGTTCGCGCTGGGCGGGCATCCGATCACCATTCCGGGCTACATGGTGTGGGTGGCGCTGGTGTATGCGCTGGCGGGTTCGTGGATCACCCACAAGGTGGGCAAACCGCTGATCGGCCTGTACTTCCGGCAGGAGCAGACCGAGGCCGGTTTTCGCTACGGCCTGGTGCGGCTGCGCGAGAACGCGGAAGGCGTGGCGCTGTACCACGGCGAAGGCTCCGAAAAGGCGCAGCTGCAGGGTCGGTTCGAGTTGATCCGGCAGAACTGGCACGGACTGGTGAAATACATGCGGAGGCTGGTTTTCGTGAACTCGGGTTACGCGCAGGCTGCCATCGTGTTTCCGTTGATCGTGGCGGCGCCGCGCTACTTTTCGGGCCAGTTGACGCTGGGCGGGCTGATGCAGATCAACTCCGCCTTCGGCCAGGTGCAGGGCGCCTTGTCCTGGTTCGTCGACAGCTATTCGAGCCTGGTCAACTGGCAGGCCTCGGTCAACCGCCTGATCGACCTGGAACAGGTCATCCGCGACGCTGAACAGGACGAGTCGCAGCGGGATGGCGCGCACGGCATCGCGGTGATCGACCAGGACGGCGGCAACGTGCAGGCCAGCGCGCTGGTGCTGAAAGTCCCCGGCCACGGTCTCGACAGTGCACTGACCGCACCCGTCGACCTGAACCTTGCACCGGGTGAACGCTGGCTGGTGTCCGGTCCGTCGGGATCGGGCAAGAGTGTGCTGTTCCGTGCCCTCGCCGGTATCTGGCCTTACGGCAGCGGCCAGGTGCGGCATCCGGCGGGCAAGCGCCTGATGTTCCTGCCGCAGAAAAGTTATGTACCGAGCGGAAGCCTGGCGGATGCGCTGAGTTATCCGGAGCCGGCGACGTCGTACGCGCGGGCCGACCTGGAAGCCTTGCTGGTCGACTGCAGGCTGGCTGGCCTGACCGGCCGGCTGGACGATGTCGACAACTGGGCGCTGCGGCTGTCTCCGGGCGAACAGCAACGGCTCGCTTTCGGACGCGCGGTGCTGCACCGGCCCGATTACCTGTTCCTGGACGAAGCCACGTCGGCGCTGGACGAAACTTCGGAAGCGGCGATGTACCGGTTGCTAATCGACCGCCTGCCGCAGGCCGCCATCGTCAGCATCGCGCACCGCAGCACGGTGGCCCGCTGGCACAGTCGCCAGATACGTTATCTGCCGCAAGAAGGGCAAGGAGCGCAAAACCAGGGCTATGCCACGCGCGCACCGTTTGCGCCCGTGGAAACGCCCCTGTAGACCCCGGACGACGGCTTATTGCTGTTGCTGCTGTTGTTGTTGCTCCATGGCGAGCGCAGCCTTCACCGCCGGGCGCGCGGCGACACGGCTGATGAAGCCTTGCAGCCGTTCCAGGCCGTTCAGGTCGACACTCATGCGTTGTGCCCAGCCGGTCATGACGAAAAGGTACGCGTCGGCCACCGAGAAGGTTTCGCCGGTCAGGAAATCACGGCCCTCCAGCTGGCTGTCGAGCCAGGTGAAACGTGACTTCAGCTTGAGTTTGGTCACGTTTTTGAAGTCGTCGGGGGTGGCCGGGTTGAACAGCGGACCGAAGCCCTTGTGCAGTTCGGTGGCGATGAAGTTCAGCCATTCCAGCATCCGGTAGCGGGCCAGCGTGCCGTGGGCCGGGATGAGGTTTCTGGCCGGAGCCTGGTCGGCGATGTACTGCACGATCACCGCGGCTTCGCGCAACCTGGTGCCGTCGTCCAGCTCCAGCAGGGGCACATAACCCAATGGGTTGATGGTGTAGTAGTCGGTGCCGTCCGGCAGCCGGTGGGTCTTTGTCGGTGCGGGAATCGCTTCATGGGCGATGCCGGCTTCATGCAGCACGATATGAGGCGAAAGCGAACAGGCGCCGGGGCTGAAATAGAGCTTCATGCGATGGTTTCCTGGAGGGTCGTGGATGGCGAGAGCGCGGGCCGAAGCCGCGCCCGCATGCTAAGCGTGTCGACGGGCTTTTTGCCGCATCGACGCCTCGCTTGGCAGCCGTCCTACAGAGCAAAGCGGACGATCCCGACCTGGTGGCCGAGGGCGTCTCCCTACAGTCGATTCATTGCCGGACGAGCCCTTCTCCGGTCCCAGGAGAACACCATGCTCAAGTACGCAATCATCTTCGCCATCATCTCGCTCATCGCAGGCGCCCTGGGCTTTACCGGCGTCGCGGCCGGATCCGCAGGCATCGCCAAGATCCTGTTCGGCCTGTTCCTGCTCGTCGCCATCGTTTTCGTGGTGCTGGCTGCACTGGGTGTGGGCGCCGTCCGCAAGGCGATCGACTGAGGGACGACGGCAACATGACCTTCGACGCCAGCAGCGCCTTTTCGCTCTCATTCGCCCGCAACGCCGCCAGCCGCGCAGAGCGTAGCCACGAGGCAGTCGTGCCGATGTACACGCCCATGTGGTACGCCACCAAGGTGATGTCCACCACCGCCAACAGCTGGTGGGAAGGCGGTGCTCCGCCGGCCCGTCGCCGGAGCCAGCGTGCGGCCAACGCCGTCGCGCATGCCGCCGCCGGTGTCGCCCGCCGGTTGCACGTGGTGCGCAACTGAATGCGCCTGATCCGACCTGAATCACCGTGACCAACATCACCACACTGCGTTGCGATCTCGAATATTCGATCCACGCGGACACCCACTTCTGCTTCAATATCCAGGCCTCGCGGCGAGGCGACCAGCGCATCCTGGATGATTCGCTGATCGTGACCCCCGGCATCCAGGTGCGACAGTTCGAAGACCCGAACAATGGCAACCGGTTCTTCCGCTGCGATGGGATTCCCGGCACGCTGAAAGTGCGGTACGACGCCCAGATCGAGATGCTGCGCCCGAAACCCGATTCGGCACTCAACGAGTCGCCCATCACTTCCTTGCCCAACGAGGTGCTGCATTACCTGATGCCCACCCGCTACTGCGAATCCGACGTCATGAGCCGGGCCGCTCAGCATCTGTTCGGCCGTGTCCCGCCCGGATATCAGCGGGTGCGCCACATCTGCGACTGGATTCGCGAAAACATCGCCTACCAGCTGGGTGTGAGTACCGCTACGACCAGCGCCCGCGACGTCTATCTGCAGCGAGCCGGCGTCTGCCGCGACTTCGCCCATCTCGCGATCACTTTCTGCCGCGCGCTGAACATTCCGGCGCGGCTGGTGGTGGGTTACGTGCATTTCGACGAACCTCCCCAGGATTTCCACGCCACCTTCGAGGCGTGGCTGGGCGGCCAGTGGGTGATGTTCGACCCGACCAACCTCGCGCCGGTGGAAGCGGTGGTGCGTGTCGGCACCGGCCGTGATGCCAAGGACACCGCGTTCGCCACCATGTTCGGCATGGTGACGATGTCGTACATGCATATCCAGGTGAACCACGACGGAAGCCCGGCAAGCGACAACCCGGACCCTGTGGAAGCAACGGTACGGCGCCTCATGCCGGCCTGACCTCCGTTCTCCAAATGTTATGAGAGCCCTGCCGCTGCAGGGCTTTTTTCATGGTGGGTGCTCAAAAAGAAGGCAACCGATAAAATGTACAAATCCTTCGATTCTGTACACCATGCATACCCTTCCCCTGAGTGAATTCCGTGCCAATGCGTCGGCCATGCTCGACTTGGTCGAACAAGGCGAAACCGTGCGCATCATGCGGCATGGCAAGCCGGTGGCGGACTTGGTGCCGGCCACCGCCGGCGACAGTGCCGCTTCCCACGTACCGAGCTGGAAACGGCCTTTCGAACCTTTGGTATTGCCCGCCGGCCAATCCCTGGGGAACGCCATCCGGGACGAACGAGGAGCGGCGCCGTGGTGAGTACCGCGCGCATGCTGTTCGACACCTCGGCGCTGACCAAACGGTATTCGGCAGAGACCGGTCACGACCGTGTACTCGCGTTATTTTCCGAGGCCAGTAGTTTGTTCGTCGCAGCCCATTGCCAAGCCGAAGTGGCGTCTGCGCTGTTACGCCGCCGGCGTGAAGGAATTCTGTCCACCACGGATTTTGACCGGACCTGGTCGATGGCCTGCGAAGACATCGCCGACATGGAGCGTGTGAATGTAGATGCCCACGTGGAACGTTTTGCATTCGCCGCCATGGAACACGCGCCGCTGCGTGCGGCAGACGCGCTGCACATCGGCAGTGCCCTTTCAGCGCGAGTGGACCTTTTTGTGACCTGCGACCGGCAGCAGGCGGAAGCAGCGCGAAAACTCGGACTGCAGACTGAATACGTGCCGGGCAACCCGGGCGAGTCAAGACTTCGGAAGGAAATACTGTGATCTATCCCCAGGAATTCGACGTGATCGTCGTCGGTGGCGGCCACGCCGGCACCGAAGCCGCGCTGGCTGCAGCCAGGATGGGCAGCAAGACATTGCTACTCAGCCACAACATCGAGACCCTCGGGCAGATGAGTTGCAACCCGTCCATCGGCGGCATCGGCAAGGGCCATCTGGTCAAGGAGGTCGATGCGCTGGGCGGCGCCATGGCGATTGCCACAGACGAATCGGGCATTCAGTTCCGAATCCTCAACAGTTCCAAGGGCCCGGCAGTGCGCGCCACCCGCGCGCAGGCTGACCGCATCTTGTACAAGGCCGCCATCCGCACCCGTCTGGAAAACCAGTCCAACCTGTGGCTTTTTCAGCAGGCAGTGGACGACCTGGTGGTAGAGGGTGATCGTGTCGTCGGTGCCGTCACCCAGGTTGGCATCACCTTTCGCGCCCGGGCGGTGGTGTTGACTGCCGGCACTTTCCTGGACGGGAAGATCCATGTCGGGTTGAACAACTACGCAGCCGGCCGGGCAGGGGATCCGCCGGCGGTATCGCTCTCGGCCCGCCTGAAGGAACTGAAGCTTCCACAGGGTCGGCTGAAAACCGGCACACCGCCGCGCATCGATGGCCGGAGCATCGACTTCAGCCAGTGCGCCGAACAGCTGGGCGACGGCATGCCCGGTGGCATCAACGAAGGCCGTGTACCAAGCTTCAGTTTCATGGGTTCGGCAGCCATGCATCCGCGCCAGATGCCGTGCTGGATTACCCATACCAACGAACGCACCCACGACATCATCCGCAGCGGGTTTGACCGAAGTCCCATGTTCACCGGCAAGATCGAAGGCGTGGGTCCGCGTTATTGCCCGAGCGTTGAAGACAAGATCAACCGTTTTGCCGACAAGGACAGCCACCAGATTTTCCTGGAGCCCGAGGGCCTGACGACACACGAGATCTATCCCAACGGCATTTCGACCAGCCTCCCTTTCGACATCCAATACGCGCTGGTGCGGTCAATGAAGGGGATGGAAAACGCCCACATCCTGCGGCCTGGTTATGCCATCGAATACGACTATTTCGATCCGCGTTCGCTGACATCGAGCTTCGAGACACGACAGATCAAGGGGCTATTCTTCGCCGGCCAGATCAATGGGACCACCGGATACGAAGAAGCCGCGGCGCAAGGTCTGTTTGCCGGCATCAACGCTGCATTGCAGGTACGTGGTGACGGGCCTTGGCTTCCGGGCCGCGACGAGGCCTACCTGGGTGTGCTGGTCGACGACCTCATCACCAAAGGTGTGACTGAGCCATATCGCATGTTTACCAGCCGCGCAGAGTTCCGTTTGCAGCTGCGCGAAGACAATGCCGATGCTCGCCTCACCGAAACCGGGCGGACGCTGGGACTGGTGGGCGACGTGCAGTGGGACGCTTTCAGCCGCAAGCGCGATGCTGTTTCACGTGAAACAGAGCGGCTGCGCTCGATCTGGGTGAATCCGCGGAATTTGGCATCGAGCGAATCCGAACGAGTGCTGGGTAAGGCAATCGACCATGAATACAACTTTGCCGATTTGCTGCGCCGACCGGATGTGACTTATGACGCCTTGATGTCTCTGGACGGTGGACGATTCAGATCGTCAGAACTCAATGAGGCCAACCTGGGCCAAGCGCGGGATACCGTGGTCGAGCAGATCGAGATTTCCGCGAAATACTCCGGTTATATCGAACGCCAAAAAGACGAAATCGAACGCTCGACACACCACGAACGCATGCGATTGCCAGCCGACCTGGACTATCTGCAGGTCACAGCCCTCAGCTTCGAAGTGCGCCAGACGCTGCAGCGCCACCGGCCAGAAACGCTGGGCCAGGCATCCCGCATGTCGGGTGTCACGCCGGCCGCTATCTCCTTGTTGCTGGTGCATTTGAAGAAACGCGGATTCAAGGGCTTCGGCCAGAACGAGCCAACCGAAGCTGAAACGATTTGAACCGCATGGCATCCACGACATCGACAACCCTCGAAGAGGGCGCAGCACGCATCGGCTTGACGCTCAGCGCCCAGCAACTGGATCTGCTTTGCGCCTATCTGGCCATGCTGCAGAAATGGAACAAGGTCTACAACCTGACAGCCGTGCGCGACGTGGCGGAAATGTTGACGCACCATTTGCTGGACAGTTTGGCCGTGATTCCCTCATTGCTCAGAGAACGCGGAGATGGATCCTTCAAATTATTGGACGTAGGTTCCGGTGGTGGTTTGCCGGGTGCGGTTATCGCCATCTGCTGCCCGCAGGCCAAGGTAAGTTGTGTGGACACAGTTGCCAAGAAGGCAGCGTTTCAACAGCAGATAGCACTTGAATTACGTCTTCCCAATCTCCGAGGTATTCACGCAAGGGTGGAAACATTGACGGAAGCGCAGGACGTGGTCTGCTCACGAGCGTTTGCTTCATTGCTCGATTTCACCAATTGGACCGGCAAATCCTTGGCGCCCGGGGGTGTCTGGATGGCCATGAAAGGCAAACATCCAGCCGAAGAGCTGGCCGTTTTACCACCTGCGGTCCAGGTGTTTCACGTGGAACAAATCGTCGTTCCGGGACTGGATGCCGAACGTTGCATCGTCTGGATGAAACCTGCCCCGGTGCATGCCGCGTAAACTTCGTCTTCGTCGTTAACCCCAAGGCCGGCACTTGCCGGCCTTTGTTTTCCGTTTTTTCTTTACACACCATGGCCCGAATCTTCTGTGTCGCCAACCAAAAAGGTGGCGTTGGCAAGACGACCACATCCGTCAACCTGGCCGCCGGCCTGGCGAAGATCGGGCAACGTGTATTGCTGGTCGATCTCGATCCCCAGGGCAACGCGACCATGGGCTCGGGCGTGGACAAAAGGGCGCTCGACGCCACGCTCTACGAAGTGCTGGTGGACGGGATGCCTGTTGCCGACGCACGGGTGCGCGCGGAAAAACTCGAAGCCAGTGGCTGTGCCTATGACGTACTGGGTGCCAACCGCGAATTGGCCGGAGCCGAGCTGGAAATGGTGGAGATGGACCAACGGGAACGGCTGCTGAAGACCGCACTGGCGGCCGTCGATGCCGATTACGACTTCGTGTTAATCGACTGCCCCCCTTCACTGTCATTGTTGACATTGAACGGTCTGTGCAGTGCCCACGGCGTCGTCGTGCCGATGCAGTGCGAATACTTTGCGCTCGAAGGCCTGACGGATCTGGTCAACACCATCAAGCAGGTGCATGCCAACCTCAACAAGGACCTGAAGATTATCGGGCTGTTGCGTGTGATGTTCGACCCACGCATCACTCTTCAGCAGCAGGTGAGCGAGCAACTGAAGGATCACTTCGGCGACAAGGTCTTCAACACGGTCATCCCGCGCAACGTGCGACTTGCCGAGGCGCCGAGTTATGGACTGCCGGGCGTGGTGTTCGACCCGGCATCAAAAGGCGCGCAAGCCTTTGTTGCTTTTGCAACCGAAATGGTCGAGCGTGCCCAGTCGCCCGCGGTGGCAGCATGACCGCGGCGCGGGTGTTGACCTTGCCCGGATGGCACGGAAGCGGTGACGACCATTGGCAGACCTTGTGGGAAAAACACAAGGGATACCGCCGCGTCGAGCAACATGACTGGGCCAGGCCCTTGCGCGGTGACTGGAGTGCCCGCCTGGAAGAAGAAATCCTGGCCGGGGAGGGAGCACCAGTGGTGCTGGTGGCGCACAGCCTGGGTTGCGTGTTGGTGGCTGCCTGGGCCAGCCATTCACG
Source organism: Xylophilus sp. PBN-3R (assembly GCF_057747805.1). Lineage (NCBI taxonomy): Bacteria > Pseudomonadati > Pseudomonadota > Betaproteobacteria > Burkholderiales > Xylophilus > Xylophilus sp. PBN-3R. The sequence continues at coordinate 4,539,203 of NZ_CM173225.1, read as the reverse complement.
CAATACGCGGCTGGTCCGTGCGGCCCTCCTGGTGGCACCGCCCGATGTCGAACGTGAAACCCTCGCCGACCAGTTGCCCGGCTGGTCGCCCCTAGCCTTGCAGCCCCTACCTTTCATCACCACCGTCATGGCCAGCAGCAACGATCCCTATTGCGAGCTGCCGCGAGCCCGTTCGTTCGCGTCCGCCTGGAAAGCGGCGTTTGTCGATGCCGGTCCCCTGGGCCACATCAATGCCGCTTCGGCCATCGGCGACTGGCCGCAAGGCCACGCCTATCTGCGCGAGGCTGCGGGTGCGGCCGCCGTCGCACTGTCCGCCACTCCGGCGCCCAAGAACTGAATCACAGACTGCCGATCACCATGGTTACCAAGAAATCCAAGGGCCTCGGCCGCGGCCTCGAAATGTTGCTGGGCCCCAAGGCCGTAGAGGCACCAGAAAAGGCCGCCGCCGCCGATCCGGGCCTGCCCACCACCCTGTCCCTCGATGTGATGGTGGCTGGGGCTTACCAGCCGCGCACACGCATGGACGAAGGTGCGTTGTACGAGCTGGCGGAAAGCATCAAGGCCCAGGGCATCATGCAGCCGATCCTGGTGCGACAGCTGGCGGGTGGCCCTAACGCCGGCCACTATGAAATCATCGCGGGCGAACGCCGTTTCCGGGCCGCACGCCTGGCGGGCCTCGAAAGCGTGCCGGTGCTGGTGCGCGACGTGCCCGACGAAGCCGCCGCCGCCATGGCGCTGATCGAGAACATCCAGCGCGAAGACCTGAATCCGCTGGAAGAAGCCCAGGGCCTGCAGCGCCTGGTCAAGGAATTCGGGCTGACCCACGAGCAGGCGGCGCAGGCGGTCGGCCGTTCGCGCAGTGCCGCGAGCAACCTGCTGCGGCTGCTGCAACTGGCCGACCCCGTCCAGACCATGTTGATGGCAGGCGACCTCGACATGGGCCACGCACGGGCATTGTTGCCGCTCGACAAGGCCGCCCAGATCACAGCGGCGCACCAGATTTCCGCTCGCAAGCTATCGGTCCGCGAGGCCGAATCGCTGGCCCGGAAGATCGGCGCGGATTTCGGCCTCACCGCCCAGAAACCTGCCGCACCCCCTCCCGAAAAATCGCGCGACCTGCGACGTGTGGAAGAAGAGCTTTCGGACTTGTTCACCGCCCAGGTCGAGGTGCGGGTGAAGAAACGCGGAAAACGCGGCGCACCGGGCCAGGAAGGTGGCGAACTGGCAATCCACTTCGCCTCGATGGATGAACTCAACGGCCTGATCGACCGCCTGCGCGGACCGGCCACCTAAACCCGGACCGCAGGGCGGCCTGAGACTTGGATCAGAACACCCGGAAAACCGATTCGAAGGTACGGCTCACCTGCAGGTCATCACCAGGGCAGGGCAATTGCACCCGGAGCCGCCCTGTGTCGTCACGCCAGACCCGCTGCACCTGACGCAGGTTGACCAGGGTTCCACGGTGAATGCGCTTGAAGAAACGCGGGTCGAGCCGGCGTTCGAATTCTGAAATGGTGGTGCGCACCAGCCCCTCCTGGGTTGAAGACACCAGGCGGGTGTACTTGTTATCCGACTGGAGATAACAGAGGTCGCTCGCGTGGAACATCACCAGTTCGACGCCCCGCGCAGCGACGACGGTGTCGAACCCCGCAGCATCCGCATCGTCGTCCCGGGCCAGGTCTCTGATGCGGTTCTCTGCGCGCTCGAAGGCTTTCTCGAGCCGCGAATGCAGCAGCGGTTTCATGACGTAATCGACCGCCGCAAGGTCGAAAGCATCGATCGCCAGCGACGGATCCCCGGTGATGAAAACGATGACCGCCTCGCGCGGAAGCCTGCGGATCCAGCGTGGATCTTCGCCACCCAGATGAATGTCCAGGACCAGAACATCGGGGTTGAAATCGGCCACCGCGGCCAGCACACCGTCGGCAGTGGAGACATGCGCCACCTGTGTCCATTCAGGACGGAGGAGTTTGATCATCCGTGACAGCCGCTCTCTTTGCGGCAGGTCGTCCTCACCCACAACGACGTCCATCCAGCCCTCTGCGTTTATAAAAAGTTACGCATGTTAGGACACACTATCACCCACATTTCGACCGGAGAAATTGCGACAAGTAAGCAGCCAAGCACTTCCGCATTTCGTCGCGCCATACGTCGATTCATCGGCGGAAAACCGGTGTTCGTCGCATCGCCTGACTGGGGCGTTCAACATTTGTGATGCTTGGTTTCAATGCAAACCGACGCACATCACATGTCAACGGGTAGGCACCAAACGTAACGGCTGTAGCCGTGGACCCCTTCCTCTTTCCAGAGCATGCCAACTGCCATGACCACTGTCCGCCGACCCCCCACTTCCGTCCAGGAAACGCCGACCATGCTTTTCCAACGGGCATGTCTCGTGATGGGCTCGTACCGAAAGGCCGAGCGCTGGTTCGAATCGAACCACCCCATGCTGAGCGCCTCGCCCAAGAACGCGCAAACCTCGCCCGCCAAGGCGCAGCAGCTCGGCGCGCTGATGGAGGCACTGTCCAAAGGTTGGCCGCTATGAGTCGCTTCGCCTGGCGCACGGTGCACCCCACCCAGTCCTGGGCGCGCGCGGCTGCCGAGCCGGCCACCTACGACGGACCTTTCCACCGCGCTGGAGAACGGGTGGTATATGCCTGGAGCCAGAGTGAACTCGCGGCGATGTGCGGCGCGCTCCTGTGCGCCGGCATCGACCCCGAAGAAATGCTCTGGGAAAAACTACAGCTGCCCAACGAGGGCCAGATTGTCGACCTTGGCGGCAGCGAAAGCGTCTCTCCGGACCTGCTGATGCAGCTGTGCCAGCGTGACCTGCTCGGCGCCTGGGTTCCCACCTCGCTCTCCGCCGACGGCATGGCATTGGTGGTGAACCCCACCCATCCGCTGTTCCCGCAGATCACGGTGCTCGACAGCCGTTTCATCACCCGCACCTCAACCTGACCCTCTGGGTCGGGAGCCCCCCGCGGGCCTGCACAAGGGAGCCGCATGACCCCAACGTCCTCCTTCTGCCCCGCCGCCGTCCCGGCATGCGGATCGATCGGCCAGGCCGATCTCCTGAAGGCGCTGGAAAACCGCCAGTTCGGCGTACTGCTGCAGCCCCAGTACCTGCTGCCGGGCCTCTCGTTGTGCGGATTCGAAGCCCTGGCACGGCTGCATGTGTTGCCGGACCAATGGCTGGCACCCGAACATTTCCTGCCGCTCGCACGTGCCGCCGGACTCATCGACGGCCTGGCTCTCCACGTGATCGAAAGCGCCTGCCGCACCTTGCAGTCCTGGCGTGGCGGCAGTCGTCAGGGCATGTTCATTGCCGTCAACCTCGACCCCGACGACCTGGCCGATGTGCTGTTCGCCCCGCGGGTCTGCCGTCTGCTGGCCCAATACCGGATCCAGCCCGGCGAACTCGAAATCGAACTGGTCGAAACCTGCATGCCCGGCTTCGGCGATATCGCCGATACCAACATCCGTATGCTGCGGCAAGCCGGCGTACGGCTTGTCATGGACAACTTCGGCACCGGCCACTCGACGCTTTCCCGGCTGGCCGAACTGCCCTTCGACGTGGTCAAGATCGACCGGGCTTTCCTGACACGGATTCCCGACGAATCCCGCGCATGCACTCTCATGACCAGCGTCATCAACCTGTGCCTGGCCCTGCGCAAGGATGTCGTCGTGGAGGGGCTTGAAACCGACGCGCAGTTGCGCTGGCTGGCCCGCCTGCGTTGGCACCGGGTACGCGTGCAGGGCAACGGCCTTTCACAGCCGCTGGCGGAACCGCTGGCCCGCAAACAGATACCCCTGGCCTCGCGCCTTATCCATCCGCAGCAATAGCAGCCTCGGAGGGCACCACCGCCCGCCCTCAAGAGACTCGCATAGCCCTATCGGCTCCTCGCGAACGCATGCGGATGCCATCGCAATTCCATAAATTTCCTTACATTAGTTACAAACTGTGGAATATTCACTCCCGGATTTCATCCGCTTGCTGTTTTTGGCAGGCCGCCTCGACTTCCTCATCGCTCCCCCGCGCGCGCCCCATGACGTATGGCTCAGCTCTCTCCGCACCCCTTGCGGCCGCGGCGTGCCTGACAGGATTTCGCGCACGCCTGGTGCTGGCAGCCAGCCATGCCAGGCACGAACGCCGCTCCATCAATGTCCATGCAGTGCTCAACCTGCTCAACCGCCTCACCGCAACGGAGGACATGGGCCTGCGCGAAGAACTGGTGGGCCGGCTTGCCGATTACCTGGCCGCCGTGCACCGCATGGAAACCAGCCGGCAACTGACACTCGTCGGCCTGTGCGAGCTGACGCGAAGTTATGCCGCGATGCGTTACCTGATGGCGGACGCCATCGAGCCGCGCATCGACCAGGGAGAGGGCGAATTCAGCCTTCGTACCGAACAGCAGAGCGAAATGACCGCGTTCATCCAGGCGGGCATCGACGCCCTGCTGGAGGACTACACCTCGTGCGTCAGCCTGTCGATTCGCCGCTTCGCCTGGTGGCAGGTCGAACTGACGATGCTGGCCAAGGTTTCTCCAGGCCACGTGCGCGCGCATCCGCGCGAATGGGTTCCGCTGCCGGACGGTTCCGGACATGTGCGTTCGGCGCGTTTCACCGCCATCGGTCGCCCCCTGGCGTCGCCCTGATCCGCGGCGGAAAAAAAGCATGCACTGGTATCCCGACTCCTGGCGCCACCGCCTGGCCCGCATGAGCGCCGCCGCCAAGCCCATGGAACACGGCGAGTTCCAGCAGCGGTGGCAGGCCGAGGCCGAAAACGACCTGCGCATCGCGCAGTCGGTCGCCCTGGCACGCCACATGCCGATGGTCATCCTGAGCAACGGTCTCGGCATGCTGCTGTCGGCGATAGCAATGCTGGACCATCACCGCTGGTCGGAACTCGTCCCCATGCTGATCGGCATGACCTATCTGCTGGCACCGGTCGCCGTCAGCTGGTGGCGTCTGCGGCGTCGTGTCCGGCCGATTTCGGTGTCGCCCAACCATCTCCGGCGACAGATCGGCTATTCGGCGGTGCTGGGCGGTTTCTGGGCGGTCTGCCTGCTGTACTACCTGGGGGACAACGACGCCAGCGCCAGCACGCTCAACCTGCTTTGCGTCGCTGCGGCCGCGCTCAGCCTGGGCGCCTCGGCGACCCTGTTCGTCCTGCCCTTTGCGGCGCTGGCCTATTCGGTCCCCTTGCTGGCAGCGACACTCTTCATCAGCCTGATGCCGCACGACCCGGACACCCTGGTGCGGACGGTGCTGGTCGGCATGATCTGCTGCGGCACGCTCTGGACGCTGTGGAACAACTGGCTCAATTTCCGCGGCGTGGTCCAACTGATCCATGAAAAATCGCGTCTGCTGCACGACGCGGAAGTCACCCGTCTGGCGGAAGAGGAGTTCGTCGAGAACCTCAACCACGAAATACGCAACGCGCTCACTTCCATCATCGGGTATTTCGACGTGGCCTCGAATCCGGCGCTGATGTCGCACGAACACCAGGAGTTGATCGAACACGCCCGCGAGACCGGCGGCCTGCTGCAGGTGCTACTGAGCGACCTGCTGGATGTGGGCCGGTTGAACGCGGGCCGCACCCGCCTGGCGCTATCGCCGTTTTCCTTCAGGCACCTGGTGCGCACCTCGGTGCTGTCGGCGTCGTCGGCCATCAACGGCCGCGACCTGGTGGTGCGGCACAGCGTCGACTCGTCGGTGCCCGAAGTCCTCATCGGCGACGCCACACGCGTGCAGCAGATCCTGCTCAACCTCATCGGGAACGCCATCAAGGTGATGGAAAGCGGCACCATCACGGTCCAGGCCCGCTATCGGGGCAATTTCAACCCGCTGCTCGAGATCGTCGTGCGCGACGACGGCCCGGGCATACCGCGGGAACGGCAGCGCTCGCTTTTCAACCGGTTCGCCCGTGTTTCGGCAGTCCCCTCGTCGACCGGGCCGACGGTCGGAGGCTGGGGTCTCGGGCTGAGCATCTGCTCGGCGCTCGTCGAACTGATGCGGGGCGACATCCGCGTCAGCAGCGAGCCAGGCCACGGGGCCGCATTCACCATCCGCCTGCCGCTGCACGAGGAACGACGTCGCCTGCCGCGCGAAGAGTTCACGCAATCGGCGGTCGGACCCAGGCCGGCACTCAACTTCAACACCCTGGATGTGCTGGTGGTGGACGACACCGCTGCCAACCGCCTCATCCTGCGCAAGATGCTTCAGGCCCTGGGCTGCAATGTCGAAGTGGCGGGCAGCGGCGCCGAGGCGGTCGCCATGTGCACCGCCAAAATATTCGGCATGGTCTTCATGGACCTCGAGCTGGGTGCCATGGACGGCCTGACCGCCACCCGCCTCATCCGCGCGCTGCCGGGCGCCGGCGGCACGATGGCCATCGTCGCCATCACCGGCTTCGCATCGATGGAGCGGGCCACCGCCATCCAGGACGCCGGCATGAACGACCATGTGCTCAAGCCGGTGCGGCTGGACACGGTCGCGGCCGTGTTGCAGAAGTGGGCACGCTGAAGTCATCCGAACGCGCCGCTGCGCGATGATGGGAAGCATGTCCAAAGCTCGCCCGAACCTCTTTCCCTGGCCGCTGCCGGCGCTGCTCACCTGGGCTGCATGCTGGGTCTGCTGGCTGGGGCTGCAGGCCGTGGGTGTTCCGCCGCTGACTTCGCTTTTCACCGCGACGGCGTTGGGCGCGCTGGGTGCCTGGCCGCACTCCCGGCGCTGGCGTCGCCTGATGGTGGCTGCCGGTTATCCGCTGTCGTTCGCGGCGCTGGGTGCTGCCACCGTGCCGGCGTGGGGGTGGTTGTTGCCGCTGGCCCTCCTGGCCTGCCTGTATCCGCTGCGCACCTGGCGCGATGCGCCCCTTTTTCCCACGCCACGCGGTACCTTGAAGGGGCTTGCACAGGACGTGGTGCTGAAAGAGGGGGCCGTGGTGCTGGATGCCGGTTGCGGCCTCGGAGACGGCCTTCTTGCGCTGCGTGAAGCTTATCCCCGGGCACAACTGCGCGGCACCGAATGGAGCTGGCCCCTGCGCCTGGCCTGCGCACTGCGTTGCCCTTGGGCCCGGGTGCGGCAGGGCGACATCTGGCACGACGACTGGCGCGAGAACGACCTGGTCTACCTGTTCCAGCGACCCGAAAGCATGGGCCGCGCCGGCAGCAAGGCGGTGGTCGAACTGAAACCCGGTGCCTGGCTGGTCAGCCTCGAATTCCCGCTGCCCGAAGAGCATCCCGACCTGCGCGCGCTGCCGCCGCTGCAGGCCGGCGAAAAACCGGTCTGGGCCTACCAGCGCCGCTGATCGGCAAGCCGTTTCAGAGGGCGAAGATCTTGCCGGGGTTGAGGATGTTCAGGGGGTCCAGTGCCCGCTTCAGGGTGCGCATCACGTCGACCGCGCCGACGCCGGTTTCGTCCACCAGGAAATCCATCTTGTGCAGGCCGATGCCGTGTTCGCCGGTGCAGGTGCCCTCCAGCTTCAGCGCGCGGGCCACCAGCGAATGGCTCAGGGCTTCGGCGGTGGCGCGTTCCTCGGCGGATTCCGGGTCGATCAGGTAGCCGAAATGGAAGTTGCCGTCGCCTACGTGTCCGACCAGGAAGTATGGAATACCGCTGGCATCAGCCTCGGTCACCGAATCCAGCAGGCAGTCGGCCAGCCGTGAAATGGGCACGCAGGTATCGGTCGCCACTGCGCGGCAGCCGGGGCGCGACTGTACTGCCGCGAAATAGGCGTTGTGCCGCGCGGTCCACAGGCGGGTGCGCTCTTCGGGTGTGGTCGCCCACTCGAAGCCGTTGCCGCCGTTTCCGGCCGCCAGTTCCTGCACGACCGCCGCCTGTTCCGCCACGCCGGTCGGCGAACCGTGGAACTCCATCAGCAGCATCGGCGACTCGGGCAGGGTGAGGTTCGAATGTTTGTTCACCATCCGCACCGAGTTCACGTCGATCAGCTCGCAGCGTGCGATCGGAACACCCATCTGGATGGTCTCGATGGTGGTGCGCACCGCCGCCTCGATGCTCGGGAAAGAGCAGATGGCCGCCGACACCGCCTCCGGCAAGGGGTACAGGCGCAGCGTGATCTCGGTGACCACGCCCAGCGTGCCTTCGCTGCCCACGATCAGCCGGGTCAGGTCGTAACCGGCGGCCGACTTGCGGGCGCGCGTGCCGGTGCGGATCACCTCCGAACCGGCAGTCACCACTTCCAGCGCCAGCACGTTCTCGCGCATGGTGCCGTAGCGCACCGCGTTCGTGCCGGATGCGCGGGTTGCCGTCATGCCGCCGATGGAGGCATCGGCGCCCGGGTCGATCGGAAAGAACAGGCCGCTGTCCTTGATCTGGTCGTTGAGCTGCTTGCGGGTGATGCCGGGCTGCACCGTGACTGTCAGGTCGTCGGCGTCCAGGCGCAGCAGCTGGTTCATGCGCGAGACATCGAGGCTGATGCCGCCCTGCACCGCCAGCAACTGACCTTCCAGCGACGAACCGCTGCCGAAGGGAATCACCGGTACCGCGTGGGCAGCCGCCAGCCGGATGGTGTCGGCCACATCGGCGGTGCTTTGGGCGAACACCACCGCCTCGGGCGGTGGCACGTCGAAAGAAGACTCGTCGCGGCCATGCTGCTGTCGCACCGCATGCGCTGCCGAATACTGCGTCGGGCCGAAACGCGCCGCCAACGCGTCCAGCAGGGCGCTAGGCACCGGGCGGAGCGCCACTTCGGGCAGGAGATGGGGGGCGAGGGCGGGTGCGTTCATGGCGGCGTTCTGCGGTTGAAATCTGTCGGGGAGCTGCGCTGCTCACGCCTTACGATAGCCCCGACTTTAAAAACGAACCGAGGAGCATGCCATGGGTCATCGCCTGACGCAGATCGCCACCCGTACAGGCGACGACGGCAGTACGGGATTGGGTGACAACACCCGCGTGCCCAAGGACCACCTGCGGGTGCAGGCCATGGGTGATGTCGACGAACTCAACTCCAACATCGGCGTGCTGCTGGCCGAAACCGCACTGCCGGGCGAAGTTCGAACACTGCTGGTGGACATCCAGCACCACCTGTTCGACCTTGGCGGCGAGTTGTGCATGCCCGGCTACGAACTGCTGAAGGATGCTGCGCTGCTGCGGCTCGACGAAGCCCTGGCCGACCACAACGTCGCGCTGCCGAGGCTGGCCGAATTCATTCTCCCGGCCGGCACCCGCGCCGCCGCGCTGGCACATGTGTGCCGCACCGTCGCCCGCCGCGCCGAACGGGCCGTCGTTTCGCTGTCGAGGCAGGATGAAACGGTGCGCCCGGCGCCACGGCAATACCTCAACCGACTGAGCGATCTGCTGTTCGTGCTGGCGCGGGTGCTCAACCGGGCCGAAGGCGGCGACGACATCTACTGGAAAAGCGAGCGCCTGGCCCGGCAGGGCGCCTAGATGTCGTACTGCTCGCCGGCGTCGGCACCGTCGCCCAGCGCCTGCTCGACCACCGCGCGCACCAGCGTCGGCGCAAAACATTCGATGAACGAATAGACGTAGCCGCGCAGGTAGGCACCACGCCGCAGCGCGAGTTTGGTCAGGTTGATGCCGAACAGATGGCCCACGTCCAGCGCCCTGAGGCCGGTGTCGCGTTCGGCTTCGTAGGCAATGGAAGCCACGATGCCGACGCCCATGCCCAGTTCCACATAAGCCTTGATGACGTCCGCATCCATGGCCGACAGCACGATCTCCGGCGCCAGGCCCTGCTGGGAGAAAGCATCGTCGATGTGCGGCCGGCCGGTGAAACCGGTGTCGTAGGTGATGAGCGGATAACGCGACAGACGCTCCAGCGTCAGCGGACCGTCCAGCAGGGCATGGCCGGGCTGGACGATAGCCGAATGTGTCCACCGATAGCAGGGCAGGGCGACCAGGGTTTCGTAGCGGTCCAGCGCCTCGGTGGCGATGCCGACATCGGCCTCGCCGGCCAGCAACATCTCGGCCACCTGCTGGGGCGAGCCCTGGTGCAGGTGCAGCCGCACGTTGGGGAATTGCCGGCGGAAGTCCTGCACCGCACCAGGCAGCGCGTAACGCGCCTGAGAATGGGTGGCGGCGATCACCAGCCGGCCGCTTTTCTGCGCGACGAATTCCTGGGCGGCGGTGCGCAGGTTGCTGCTGTCCAGAAGAATGCGTTCGATCACCGGCAGCACATGCGCGCCGGGTTCGGTCATGCCGGTCAGGCGTTTGCCGGAGCGCACGAACAGCGCGATGCCCAGTTCGTCTTCCAGTTCGCGGATCTGTCGGCTGACGCCCGGCTGCGAGGTGTGCAGCGTGTGCGCGACCTCGGTGAGGTTGAAACCGCATCGCACGGCTTCGCGCACGGAGCGCAATTGCTGGAAGTTCATGGGCAGACAAGGAAATGCGGCCCGTGAAGTCCGGCCGGGCCGCATTATTCGACCCATTCCCTTCAACCCAGAACGAATAAAAAGTTGGTTTCTTATTCGTCAGGCGCGTTAAGAATCTTCAGGATGCGGCAGCCGGCGCCAGGACCGCCATGGTGATGCGAGAAGCACAGGTCATGCGGCCCTGGTCGTCCTGCATGTCGATCTGCCAGACCTGGGTGCTGCGGCCTCGATGCACCGGCCGGGCGGTGCCCGTCACCCATCCGGTCGAAACCGAGCGCAGGTGGTTGGCATTGATGTCCAGGCCGACCACCCGATGACCGGCGGCACAGCTGCAGGCCGCTGCGATCGAACCCAGGGTTTCAGCCAGCACCACCGACACGCCGCCGTGCAGGATTCCGTAGGGTTGGTGCGTTCGGCGGTCCACCGGCACCCGGCCGCGCAGGAAGTCGTCGCCGATCTCCAGGAATTCGATGCCAAGGTGTTCGATGGCGGTGTCGACGCAGCGCGCGTGCAGGTCGTCCAGGGTGAAGGGCGCGGTCCAGATGGGCATGGGTTTGAAGGTGATGAAGGCGGCGAATGCCGGACGGAAGATCCTAATGCGCCCCGGGAAGATACGCCTGCCGCACACGCCCGGATGGCATGTCCGCCGACGCCCTGGAAGACCGAGCCGGGGCATAAGGCACGGTGGGCCGCCTGGGGCCTGAAATTCCTCGTTCACATGACCCGTCGTCCCGCCCTGAAGATCACCCTGGTCGTCGTCGCCGTGCTGGCCGTCGCCGGCATCGCCGCAGCCCTGGCCATCCCCAGTGAAACCGAACTGGCGCGGCGCGCCGAGCAGGCGTTGACCGAAAAACTGGGCGTGCCGGTGCACATCGGCCGCCTGCACTGGCAACTGCTGCCGGTGCCCATGGTCGAGGTGTTCGACGCCAGCACCGAACAGGAAAAACCGGTGGTCTTGAAACACCTGGCTGCCTGGCCCCGCATCGGCCGGTTGCTGCACCGTGAGATCGCGTTCGAGCGGGTGCTGCTGGATGGCGCCACCATTCCGCAGGTGTCGGTGAAGGCCTTCGACCAGGGCGACGCAAACGGCAAGAACGACAGGAAGGACAAACCACTACGACTGGCGGAACAGGCGATACAGCGCGCCGAGTTCCACAAGGTCACCTGGATCGGCCGCCGCGAGATCCCGCTGGAGTTCGACGGCACAGTCGATTTCGACGCCGCCTGGCGACCGCACGAAGCCGCCGTCTGGCTGACCGGTTCCCAGCCGCCCGCCCGCCTGGAACTCCACCGCGTCGACGGCCAGGACCAATACAGGACCGACATCACCGTAGCCGACGGCACCTGGAACGGAACTTTGACCCTCACCCAGCCCACATCCGAAACCTGGCGCATCGCCGGGCCGCTGCAACCGCGGAACATCGACCTGCGGCTACTGCTGGAAACCTTCAAACGCAAGCCGGTGATCGCCGGTCGTGCCAATGGCGAAACCACAGTCGAAGCCCAGGGCAAGACGCTCGGCGAAATCGTGCAATCGCTCCACACCCGAACCACCTTTTCGGTCAACCCCGCCACCATCCTGCGGTTCGACCTGGACCGGGCCATCCGCAGCGTGGGCAAGGAACACCAGGGCACCACGCCGCTGCAGACGCTCACCGGTGTGCTCGACACGCAAAACGACAGCGACGGCATCGTCATGCGGTATTCGTCCCTGAAGGCGAAGTCGGGCGCACTCAGCGCCAGCGGAACGGTGGTGCTGCAGAACCGCAAGGTCGATGCAGACATCGCGGTCGATCTGGTCGACGGTGTGGTCGGTGTACCGCTCAAGATCACCGGGCCGGTGACCGATCCGACCTATAGCGTGCCGCCTGCCGCCATCGCCGGAGCCGCTGTCGGCACGGCGGTCTTGCCGGGTGTGGGCACCGCCCTCGGTGCGCGTATCGGCGATGCGCTCGGTCGCCTGTTCGGCACCGACAAGAAACCTGCCAAGAACCCCTGACTCATAGGATGACTCAGTGAAAACCGCTAGCGGCAAACCGCTCGCGCGTTCACCGGGCAAGCTACGCTCGTATCCATACGGTTTTCGTTTTCATGCAGGCAAGGGAAACACAAACCATGTACCTCAGCGAGCAACTCCTCAACCCCGATGAACGCCGCCTGCGCCTTTGCACCCAGTTCGGCGTGCAGCATGTGGTGGTAGACAACCGGGACCCCGTCCCCCCGTCCCGGCCGGTGCGCTGGGAGGCCAGCCACCTCGCTGCCTACCGGCACTGGATCGAAAGCTTCGGTCTGAAGCTCGACGTGCTCACGCTCGGCGTGGGTTCGGTGCTGATGGATTTTTTGAACGACCTACCCTCCGCCCGGCGACAGCGCGACCTGCTGGCCGACAACATCCGCCAGGCCGGTGAGGCAGGCATCGAATGCCTGCGGTATCACGTGCAACTGGCGGGCACGCCTCGCACCTCGCACCGGCCGGGCAGGGGCGGGGTGCGTTACCCGTCCTACCTGCATGCCGAAGGCATTTCGGATGATCCACGTGAAACACCGCCCGTCAACGCCAAGGCAGCCTGGTCGGCCATCGAGTTCCTGGTGGAAGGCCTTGTCGGTGCGGCAGACAAGGCCGGTGTGCGGCTGGCGTGCCTGCCGCAGAACCCGTCATTCCCGGCGGGCGGATTGAACGGCATCGAACACGTGATGGGTTCGGTCGAAGGCATGCGCAAGTTTCTGGAGCTTTCGCCCAGCCCCCACCACGGGCTGGATTTCTGCCAGGGCGCCGTGTCCGCCATGTTCACCGAACCCGCCAAGGCGCTGATACCCGTCATCGAGGAATTCGCCTCTACCGGCCGCATCTTCGTCGTGAGATTCAACAACATCCGTGGAGGTTATCTCGACTTCCAGGAAGTGTTCCCGGACGAGGGCGACGTCGATATGTTTCAGGCCCTGAAGGCCTACCAGCGCGGGGGCTATGCGGGGCCGGTCTGCGCCGAGCCTTCGCCGGTGTCCGAACTGGATCCCGATCACCAGCGTTTCGACGCGTTTTCGCTGGGATATGCCCGCGGCCTGCTGCAGGCCGCGGGGGTCTGGAGCGCGGCCAGACCCCGGCTCTGAACCTCTCTGCGCTACGGGCCGGTCAGGCCTGTGCCAGAAGGCGCTTGGCGGCCGGCTTCGCGATCCGCGGCGTGGCCGGCGGTGCAGACAGGGTGTGGGCCATTCCACCCGACAGCTGGAACTGGCCCACCACGCCGGCCAGGCGTTGCGCCTGTTCGCGCAGAGACTCGGCCGCGGCGGCCGACTGTTCCACCAGCGCGGCGTTCTGCTGGGTCATGCGGTCGATGTCGTTCACCGCATCGCTCACTTCGCCAATGCCGGTGGTCTGCTGGTTGGCCGCACTGCTGATCTCGCCGATGATGCCGCCGACCCGCTTCACACCGGCCACGATCTCTTCCATCGCCACGCCGGCGTCGCGCACCAGCTTCACGCCGCCGTCGACCGCGGTCACGCTGGTCTGGATCAAACCCTTGATCTCCTGCGCGGCCTGGGCCGAACGCTGAGCCAGGTTACGCACTTCGCTCGCCACCACCGCGAAACCGCGGCCCTGTTCACCGGCGCGGGCGGCTTCCACCGCGGCATTCAGCGCCAGGATATTGGTCTGGAAGGCGATGGAATCGATCAACGCAATGATGTCGTTGATGCGCCGGCTGGAGGTGGCGATGTCCTGCATGCTGGCCACGGCCTGCTGTACCACTTCGCCGCCACGCGTTGCCGCACCGCTGGCGGTGGTGGCCAGGGCGTGGGCGGTCTGGGCCGAAGAAGCGGTCTGCTGCACGTTGCTGCCCAGCTCCGAGATCGAAGCCACGGTCTGCTGAACGTTGCCCGCCGTGTTCTCGGTGCGGTTCGAAAGATCCTGGTTGCCGGCTGCGATTTCCTGGCTGGCGGTGGCGATGCTTTCGCTGGCATTACGCACCTGGGCCACCATCGATCCCAGGCCGTCCTGCATGCCGGCCAGCGCTTGCTGCAGGTCGGCCAGTTCATCGCGGCCTTCGACCACGATGGTCTGCGACAGATCGCCCCGCGCGATGGCCAGTGCGGCACGGCGGGCCTGCTCCAGCGGCAGGCAGATGGAACGCATGTTCATGAGTGTCAGCGGCACCACGGTGCATACCGCCACCAGTACGACGATGGCGAACAGCATCTGGATCCGCTGCGCCATGCTGCGCTGCTCGGCCAGGGTCTGTTCAATCTGGGTGCGCAGGCGGTCGTCCAGGGCGACCATGTTCTTTTCGGCTTCCTCGAACACCGCCACCGCGCGGGCGCTCATGCGGTTTGCGGTGGTGGCCGATTCATAACCGCCCGACTCCAGCTGGTTGGCCGTGGCGGTGAAGGTCTCGCGGTAACGGCCCAGGCGCTGCAGCACGTCCTTCATGGCGGTGGCGTCGTCGCCGCCGCGCTCTTCGGCGAAACGGTTGCCTGTGGCGTTGGCCTTGTCCAGTGCGGCGATCCAGCGGGTGCGAGCGGCACGCACGCCTTCCGGCTTTTCGTACTGGATGATCATGTCCTTCTCGTTGCGGCGCGCCACCGACAACGCATCCCGCATCTCGGCCATCTGGGCTGCCGCGGTCGACGAGGTGGAGACAAAGGCCTCGGCCTTCTGCTGGATGCCCGCCATGCCCAGGAAACCCGCGCCTCCGAGCACGACGACCAGACCGACCACCAGCGCGATCGCGCCGTACATGCGCATCCGGATGGTGTACCGGCGCAAGGAAAACACAGACATGGCTAATCCCCAGAGACCCAGCCGCCAACGCTCAGACGGTCGGGCTTATATGTAAGTAATTGCACATTTTGCCAACAATGTGACATCTGGATCCAATCTTTTGACTATCGATCACCGGGTGTGGATATCAAAGACCCACACCCGGCGGCACCGCCGTCACGGTCGCCAGCGCCGCAGCAACAGCGCATTGGCCATCACACTGACCGAACTCAGCGCCATGGCCGCGCCGGCCACCACCGGGCTCAGATAACCGAGCGCCGCCAGCGGAATGCCGGCGAGGTTGTACACAAAGGCCCAGAACAGGTTCTGCCGGATCTTGGCGCCGGTACGCCGCGCGATATCCAGCGCAGCGGCCACCAGCGCTGGGTCGCCCCGCATCAGCGTGATGCCCGCCGCCTGCAGCGCCACGTCGGTGCCGCCGGCCATGGCGATACCCAGGTCGGCCGCTGCCAGGGCCGGTGCGTCGTTGATGCCGTCACCCACCATCGCCACCGGGCCTGCGCTGCGTAACGCCTGCAATGCCGACACCTTGCCGGCCGGCAGCAGGCCGGCCTGCACTTCGTCAGGACGAATGCCCAGTGTGGCCGCCATGGCCAGCGCCGCTGCCGGGTTATCGCCCGACAGCAGGGCGATCTGCAGACCCCGGCTGCGCAGGCGGGCCACCGCCTCGGCAGCGCCCGGGCGGGCGGTATCGCCAAAGAAGAACAGGGCGTGCGCCAGCGTGACGGCGCCCACCTGTTCGGCCAGCACCGACATCGTGGCGCCGGCGCGTTCGCCGCTGCGGTCGGCCTCCATCGGTGGCACGCCGAGTTCCGACATCCAGCGTTCGCTGCCCAGAACGAAGGTCCGTTCGCCGACCATCGCCCGCAGGCCACGCCCGGGTTCGGCGCGCAGGTCGGTGGCTTGCGGCGGCGACACTCCGCGCTCGATAGCCGCCGACAGCACGGCACGCGCCAGCGGATGTTCGCTACCCGATTGCAAGGCTGCGGCGATGCCCAGCCATTCGTCCGGCCGTCCTTCGGCGACCTCGAAACCCAGCAGACGCGGCCGGCCCGCCGTCAGCGTGCCGGTCTTGTCGAAGGCCACGGTAGCGATGCGCCGCGCCTGTTCCAGCGCAGCGGCATCACGCACCAGGATGCCGTGGCGGGCGGCCACGCCGGTGCCGGTCATCAGCCCGGCCGGCGTGGCCAGCCCCAGCGCGCACGGGCAAGCGATCACCAGCACCGACACCGCATGCACCAGCGCCGCCTCGACACCCGCGCCCGCCAGCCACCAGCCGGCGAGGGTCAGCGCCGCGATGAGCAGCACCACCGGCACGAAGACTTCCGACACCCGGTCGACCGTGCGCTGGATGGGAGCCTTCGCCGCCTGCGCGTCTTCCACCAGACGCACCACACGCGCCAGCACCGTTTCAGCGCCGATGGCCGTCACCATCACCAGCAGGCGGCCGTCGCCATTGACCGAACCGCCAGTCACGCTGTCGCCGACCGACTTGTCGACCGGCAGGGGTTCGCCGGTCAGCATCGATTCATCGGCCTGCGAACGGCCTTCGGTGACCCGGCCATCCGCCGGAAACCGCTCGCCGGGCCGCAGCACCACGTTGTCGCCGACCAGCAGTTCGGCCACCGGCATTTCGACCTCCTTGCGACGGCGCAGCACCCTCGCGGTATCGGGCCGCAGCGCATGCAGCGCGCGTATGGCGCTGGTGGTGCGGCGTTTGGCCCGTCCTTCCAGCCACTTGCCCAGCAGCACCAGGGTGATGACGGTTGCCGAAGCCTCGAAATACAGGTGCGGCATGACACCGGCCGGCGCCCGCCACCACAACCAGAGCGACAGGCCGAAGGCGGCCGACGTGCCCAGTGCCACCAGCAGGTCCATGTTGCCGGCCCGCGCCCGCACCGCGGCCCAACCCGCACGATAGAACCGGCCGCCCAGCCCGAACTGCACCGGCGCAGCCAGCAACAGTTGCAGCCACGGCGGCAGCATGGCGTCGTGCCCGACCAGGCCCAGCCAGCCCAGCAGCATCGGCGTCATCAGCACCACGCTGACGACAGCGCCGGCCAGCACCGGCATCAGCCCCGTCCAGGGCGACACGGCAGCGGCCTCGGCTGCCTGTTGCTCGGTACGCGGTTCGTAACCCGCATCGCGCACCGCCCGGCTCAGGCGAGAGCGCCAGTCGACATCGGCCGGCGCATCGGCGGCCATGCGGATGCGCGCCGTCTCGGTCGCCAGATTGACGCTGGCCTCCGCAACGCCGGGCACCGCCATCAGCGCTTTTTCGACGCGTGCCACACACGACGCGCAGGTCATGCCGCCGATCGAGACATCCACGGGAACGGCCTGGAAGGTCGGGGAAGTCGGGGAGGGGTTCGGGTTCATACCTTCAAGACTAGACCCTCACACGGTGGCAGGGTCAACCGCTGCTCTGGTTCGCACCAGAACTTTTCATGTCTTGCGGCGACTGCCGGTTTTTTGCCTGTTCTTGGTGCAAATCCCGATGCCAAAGCTGGCACTCGAATTGCATCCTATCTCATCAAGATACCTAGGTATTTAATTGCAATACCTAAACAAAACTGGAACAGGAACCGGGATGCAGATCAACGAATACGAAAAGCTCGACGGACTGGCACTCGCCGGGCTGCTGGAAAAAGGCGAGGTCAGCTCCGGCGAACTGATGCAGGTCGCCATAGACACCGCCAGACAGCGCGCACCGCAACTCAATTGCCTGACCTACGAGCAGTACGAACAAAGCCAGGCGATTGCCGACGACTGGTCGGCCCGCGGCATTTTCCGAGGCATTCCGTTCCTGCTGAAGGACTCGGGTCTTGCCGCCAGGCGTTTCCCGTCGAGCATCGGATCGCGCCTCTTCAATGACACCCGTTATGACTTCGACGCCACGGTCGCACGGCGTTTCGAGGACTCCGGCCTGATCCCCTTTGCGCGCACCACCGTGTCGGAACTCTGCATGGGGCCGTCTACGGAAGCGGTGCGCAACCAGGGCCTGACGATCAACCCGTGGGACGCCAGCCGGTCGGTTGGCGGCTCCAGCGGCGGCGCGGCATCCGCGGTCGCCGCGCGCCTGGTGCCGGTCGCACACGGCAGCGACGGCGGTGGTTCGATCCGCATCCCTGCCGCCT
This sequence comes from Xylophilus sp. PBN-3R, assembly GCF_057747805.1. NCBI lineage: Bacteria > Pseudomonadati > Pseudomonadota > Betaproteobacteria > Burkholderiales > Xylophilus > Xylophilus sp. PBN-3R. The sequence continues at coordinate 4,520,937 of NZ_CM173225.1, read as the reverse complement.
GCTGCGGTGTCTACGGCCTGAAGCCCTCACGCGGCCGGGTGCCGATGGGGCCGTCGCGCGGCGAAGGCTGGGGCGGCATGGCATCGGACGGCGTGCTGAGCATCAGCGTGCGCGACTCCGCTGCCGCCATGGACGGCATCGCCGGCTACGACGCCGGCTCGCCCTACGCCGCGCCGCCGCAACCGCGCCCGTTCCTGGCCGCCGTGCAGGAACAGGCCGTGCGCCCGCTGCGCATTGCCGTCCTGCGCGAAGCCTGGAACGGCATCGCCATCGCCCCCGAATGCCTGGCCGCCGCCGAACACACGGCAGAACTGTGCCGCGCGCTCGGCCACACCGTCATCGACGCTGCATTGCCGGCCATCGATTACGAAGGTTTCGTGCGCGCCCATGGCCGGGTGCTGGCCACCAACATCACGCTGGCGGTGGACGCCAAGCTGGCCGTTTCCGGCCGCGCACCCACGGCCGAGGACCTGGAGCCCGTTCTGCTCGACGGCTACGCCATCGGCAAGACGCTGAGCGCCGGCCAGTACGTCGATTCGATCAATCGGTTCCATGCCATCGGCCGCGCCTTCGCCGCCACCATGACGGCGCTGGATTGCGACGTGATCCTCACGCCGACGCTCACCCAGCTGCCGGCCAGACAGGGCTACCTGGCGCTCGACGCCTGCGGTTTCTGGGACTTTCGTGCCCGGGTTTCGCGCTACGCCACCTTCCTCGCCGTCATCAACGCATCGGGCCAGCCCGCCGCCAGCCTGCCGCTGTCATGGACCGCCGACGACCTGCCGGTCTGCAGCCAGCTGATCGGCCGCTTCGGCGAGGAAGACCTGCTGCTGGCGCTGTCCGCCCAGTTGGAACGCGCTGCGCCGTGGGCCCACCGCATTCCGGATTTCGCTTCCGTCTCCGCTTCCGTTTCTGTCTGAAGTTTCCGATTCACCGAAAGGACCCGACATGAAAAGACTGATCGCCTCACTGGCCTGCGCCGCCGCCTTCGTCCTGCCGATGTTCGCCGCTGCCCAGGGCACCGCCCGCATCGTGCTGCACGCACCGCTGCGGGTGCTGGACCCGGTGCTGACCAACGCCTACATCACCCGCAACCACGGCTACCTGGTGTACGACACGTTGTTCGCCATGGATGCATCGGCCACTCCCCAGCCCGAGATGGTCGAAAGCTGGAAGGTATCGCCAGACAAATTGATCTACAGCTTCGTGCTGCGCAAGGGACTCAGGTTCCACGACGGCAGCCCGGTCACCGGTGAAGACGTCATCGCATCGCTGCAACGCTGGGGCCAGCGCGACCCCATGGGCACCCGGCTGCTGGGCGTCACCGAGAAGATGGACAGCAGCGCGCCGGACAGCTTCGCGATTCACCTCAAGAAGCCTTTCGGCCTGCTGATCGAAGCGCTGGCCAAGCAGGGCTCGCCGGTGCCTTTCATCATGCCGAAACGCATCGCTTCCACACCGGCATCGACCGCCATCACCGAAGTGATCGGCTCCGGCCCCTACCGCTTCGTGGCCGCAGACTTCCAGCCCGGCGTCAAGGCGACCTATCTCAAGTACGCCGACTACCAGCCGCGCAAGGAACCCGCCAGCGGATTCGCCGGCGGCAAGGTGGCACTGGCCGACCGCATCGAACTGGTCAACATCCCCGACAGCCAGACCGCCATCAACGCGCTGCGCACAGGCGAGATCGACTTCGTCGAAGACGTGCCGCCCGACCTCATGCCGCAACTCGAAGGCGTGAAGGGGGTGGCCATCAAGGCCTACGGCAAGAACAGCAATGCCTTCACCCTGCGCATGAACTGGGCACAGCCGCCTTTCAACAACGTCAAGGTGCGGCGCGCCGCGCTGCTGGCGCTCAACCAGGTGGACTACCTGGAAGCCCAGATCGGCGACGCCAGGCTCTACCAGGTGTGCGGCGCAGTGCTGACCTGCATCTCGGGTTACGCCACCGAAGACGGCGCCACCCAGACCAAGGCGCCCGACCTGGCGAAAGCCAAGGCCGCGCTGAAGGAAAGCGGCTACGACGGCACCAGGGTCGTCGTGCTGCATCCCACCGACCTGCCCATCCTGAACAGCTTCGCGTCGGTCACCGCCCAGGCACTGCGCAGCATCGGCATGAACGTCGACATCCAGTCGATGGACTGGACCACGCTGCTGGCGCGCCGCACCAAGAAAGACCCGGTCGACAAGAGCGGCTGGAGCATCTTCCATTCGAGCTTCAGCAGCCTGGACCTGATCAGCCCGGTCATCAATCCCAACCTCGACGGCCGGGGCGACACCGGTTACGTGGGCTGGAGCAGGAACGACAGCATGGAAGCCCTGCGCGACCAGTTCGCCGAGGAATCCGACCCCACCAAAAAGAAGATCCTGGCCGCCGCCATCCAGAAGCTGAGCTACGAACAGGTGTTCTTCGTGCCGCTGGGCGGCTACTCCAAGTTCAAGGGCTACGACGGCAAGTTCGCCGCCATGGTCGACGCACCGCTGCCCCTGTTCTGGGCCGGCGGCAAGAAGTAAAAACAACCGAGGTCTGACCCATGTTCGGCTTGATCCTCCGGCGCCTGCTCGCGGCCATTCCCATCATGCTCATCGTCGCCACGGTGGTGTTTCTGCTGCTGCGGCTGGCACCGGGCGATCCGGCCCGTGTCATCGCGGGAGACATGGCCAGCGAAGAGGCCATCGCCGCCATCCGCGCCGACATGGGACTCGACCAGTCGCTGCCGGTGCAATACCTGCGCTGGATGGGTGCGCTAGTGCGTGGCGACCTGGGCCATTCGGTGTTGTCCAAACAGCCCGTCACCCAGCTCATATCGGCCCGGCTGGGACCCACCATGTCGCTGGCTTTCTCGGCCATCGCACTCACCATATTGACGGCCGTGCCGCTGGGTGTGCTGTCGGCATGGCGGCATAAAAAACCCATCGACCGCGGCATCATGGCCGGCGCGGTGCTGGCGTTCTCGGTGCCGGCATTCGTCATCGGTTACCTGCTGATCCTGGTGTTCTCGGTGCAGCTCGGCTGGCTGCCGGTGCAGGGTTATTCACCGCTGGCCGACGGCCTGGGCGAATACGCCAGCCACCTGGTGCTGCCCACCATCACGCTGGCCACGGTGTTCGTGGCGCTCATCACGCGTATCACCCGCGCCAGCATGCTCGACATCCTGGGCGAGGACTTCGTGCGCACCGCGCGGGCCAAGGGCGTCACCGAGAAGTACGTGCTTTTCCGCCATGCGCTGCGCAATGCGGCGGTGCCCATCGTCACCATCATCGGTGTCGCCATCACCACGCTGATCAGCGGCGTGGTGGTCACCGAAACCATCTTCAACATCTCCGGCGTGGGCCGGCTGATCGTCGATTCGGTGCTGGCCCGCGACTATCCGGTGGTACAGGGAACCATCCTCTTCTTCTCGTTCATCTATGTCTTCATCAACCTGGTGATCGACATGGCGTACGTGCTGCTCGACCCGCGCATCCGCTACTGATCCCGGGAGAACACAACATGCCCAAACCCAGATTCCAGACCCTGCGCCGCATGGCCCTCGCCGTGCTGCGCGACCCGGTGATGCTCGGCTCCTTCATGCTGCTGGTGCTGCTGGTGGCGGCCTCGGCCTGCGCACCCTGGATCGTCCAGCACGATCCCGCATCGCTGGTGCCGCGATCACGCCTAAAGCCTTCCAGCGAAACCTACTGGCTGGGCACCGATTCGCTCGGCCGCGACCTGTTCGCGCGTGTGCTCTACGGCGGCCGCCTGTCCATCACCCTGGCCGCGCTGGTCAGCATCATCTCGGTCGCCATCGGCCTGGTGATCGGCCTGGCCGCAGGTTACTTCCGCAGGCTCGACGCGGTCGTCATGCGGCTGATGGACGGCATCATGGCCATCCCCGGACTGCTGCTGGCCGTGGCCATGGTGGCGCTGGGCGGCGCCAACATCGTGACCATGGTGTCGGCCATCGCCATTCCGGAGATTCCCCGCATCGCCCGGCTGGTGCGCAGCGTGGTGCTGTCGGTGCGAGAAGAGCCCTATGTGGAGGCCTCGCTCGGCATGGGCACGCCGATGCACAAGGTGCTGTGGTTCCATATCGTTCCCAGCACCATCAATCCTCTGGTGGTGCAGGCCACCTTCGTCTGCGCCGCAGCCATCCTGACCGAAGCGGTGCTCGGTTTCCTGGGCCTGGGTTTCCCGCCCGAGATTCCGAGCCTGGGCAGCATCATTGCCGAGGGCCGGCCGTACTTCCAGCGTGCCCCGTGGATCGTGCTGTACCCCGGCATCTTCCTGGCGCTGCTGATCCTGGCGGTGAACATGTTCGGCGACGCCCTGCGCGACCGCCTCGATCCGCGGCTGGCCCGCAAGACCAGGGGTTGAACCCATGACAACCACCACTACCGCACCCGTGCTGGAGATCCGCGACCTCAAGGTGCGGCTGCCCGGCCAGGGCGACCGCCGCTACGCCTGCGAAGACATCACCCTCACCGTCGGCCGGCGCGAAATCGTCTGCATCGTCGGCGAATCCGGCTCCGGCAAATCGGTTACCGCGGCCGCCGTCATGGGACTGCTGCCCAAGGGTGTCCTGACCCTCGAGTCCGGCCAGATCCTGCTGGCCGGCCAGGACATCGCCCACGCACGGTTGAACGAACTTCAGAAGCTGCGCGGCAACCGCATGGCGATGATCTTCCAGGAGCCGATGACGGCCCTGAATCCGCTGATGAAGGTCGGCGACCAGATCGCCGAGATCTACCAGTTCCACCAGGCCGACCTGGGCCGGGAAGCGGTCGAGCGGAAGGTGCTGGCGCTGCTGGCCGACGTGCGCCTGCCGTCGCCCGCAACCCTGCGCCACGCCTATCCGCACCAGCTGTCCGGCGGACAACGCCAGCGGGTGATGATCGCCATGGCGCTCGCCATGGAACCCGGCCTGATCATTGCCGACGAACCCACCACCGCACTCGACGTGACATCGCAGGCGCAGGTGCTGCGGCTGCTGGGCGAACTGCGCGGCAAACACGACAACGGCGTGCTGTTCATCACCCACGACTTCGACGTGGTGGACGAGATCGCCGACCGCGTGATCGTCATGCAGTCGGGCCGCATCGTGGAGAGCGGCACGGCGAAAGAAGTGCTGAAGAACCCGCAGCACGAATACACAAGAAAGCTGCTGGCCGCAGTGCCGCGTGGCGATTTCCGGGCCGAAGCACTGCCGACGCAACCGGCTTCGAAACCGGTGCTGGAGGTCAAGCAGCTGACCATGCGTTTCGAGACCGGCGCCATATTCAAGTCGCGCCGCCGGGTGGTCAACGCACTGGCCGGTGTATCGCTGCAACTGGCACACGGCGAGACGCTGGGTGTGGTCGGTGAATCGGGCTCCGGAAAGACCACGCTCGGCCGTTGCCTGGCCCGCATCGTGCAGCCGACGTCCGGCAGGATATTGCTCGATGGCGCCGACATCGCGTCGATGTCTGCAAGCCAATGGCGGGGCAATTGCAAACGGGTGCAGATGGTGTTCCAGGACCCTTTCCGCTCCTTCAACCCGCGCGCCACCATCGAACGATCACTGGCCGAAGGGCCGCTGAATTTCGGCGCGCCGCCGGATGTGGTGAAACGCCGCATGAAGGAAATGCTGGCGCTGGTGTCCATCCCCGAAAGCGCTCTGCAACGTTTCCCGCATGAGTTTTCCGGCGGCCAGCGCCAGCGCATTTCCATCGCCCGCGCGCTGATGATGGAACCCGAAATCCTGGTGGCCGACGAAGCCGTCTCTGCCCTCGACGTGTCGGTGCAGGCGCAGATCCTCGACCTGTTCGAGGACGTGCGTGCAAGGCTCGGACTGAGCATCGTTTTCATCACCCACGACCTGCGCGTGGCCGCCCGCCTGTGCCACCGAATCGCGGTGATGCAGCGCGGCGAGGTGGTCGAGATCGGCGCCGCGCGCCAGGTGTTCGAGCGTCCGCAACATGCCTACACCCGCGAGTTGCTGGCGGCCATTCCGGGGCAGGGCCGGCTGGCCGGTGCGCCGGTCGAACGGGAGACCGCGTGAGCTTTCAAACCCACATCGCGCTGCTGTCCGAAACCGCCAATCTCGGCTACTTCGCACCGCTGCTGGAAACCGCCTTGCCGGGCTCCGAAGTCTCCGTCTGGCCCGACCCGCGCTGCCTGCAGGCCGAGGTCGCCGTGTGCTGGAACACCACGCCCGGCCTGTATGGGCAGATGCCGAAACTGAAACTCGTCCACAGCATCGCTGCCGGTGTCGACAACGTGGTCGCAGGACAGGAACTGCGAGGCCTTCCGGTGTGCCGTGTGGTCGACCCGGACCTGGCGCAGGGCATGGTGGAGTACGTGATGTGGGCCGTGCTGTATTTCCACCGCAACCTCGACCGCGCCATGACCCAGCAAAAGGACCATGTCTGGAAACGCCCGCCGCTCAAACGCGCTGCCGACTTCCGTGTCGGCGTGATGGGTCTGGGTGAACTCGGCAGCAAGGTGGCGACCGCGCTGAGCGGCTTCGGTTATCCGGTCGGCGGCTGGGCCCGCAGTGCGCGCGAACTGCCCGGCATCACCACTTACGCGGGAGCGGAAACTTTCGACACCTTCCTCGGCCGGAGCGATGTGCTGGTCAACCTGCTGCCGCTGACCGACGCCACACGCGGCATCCTGGGCAAAGCCACTTTCGACGCCTTGCCGAAGGGCGCGGCCATCATCGGTTGTGGCCGCGGCGAACACCTCCTCGAAGCCGACCTGGCCGACGCACTGGCCACCGGGCAACTGCGCGGCGCGGTTCTCGATGTCTTCGCACAGGAACCGCTACCTGCCGACAACCCGCTGTGGCACATGCCCGGCGTGCTCGTCACGCCCCACATGGCCACCATGGCCGCGCCGGCCGTCATCGTGCAGCAGGTGGCGGAAAACATTCGCCGCCTCCATTCGTACCGGCCCCTGCGTAATGCCGTCGATACGGCACGCGGCTATTGAACAAAACCATCCCGATAACAGCGTTCAGAAGGTTCCACATGGCCCACATCGACATGCTCCCCGAAGACCCCGCCTTCACCATCCCGACCGGCGCACCGGCACCGCTCGATCCGCAGATCGCCGACTTTCTGCGCCTCATGGCGGCCGACGCATCGAAGTACCCGCGCCGCGACACCCTCTCCATCGAGGCCGGTCGCGAGATCGCCGAAAAAGTGCGCGCTCCCTGGGCCCTGGGCGGCCCGGACATGGCCGACACCGTCGAGCACCAGGTGCCCACCCGCCATGGCGACATCCTGGTGCGGGTTCACTACCCGCAGGAACGCAAGCTGCCCGGCGCGTTCGTCTACATCCACGGCGGCGGTTTTGTGCTGTTCAGCATCAACACCCACGACCGCCTGATGCGTGAATATGCGGACCGGACCGGTATCGTGGTGATCGGCATCGAATACACCCGCGCGCCCGACGCCAGGTTTCCGCAACCGCTGGAGGAATGCGTCGACGTGTTGCGCTGGACGGCCGCGCAGGCAGAGCTGCTCGACATCGATGCGGGCCAGCTTTTCATCGGCGGCGACTCGGCCGGCGCCAACCTGTCGATGGGCACCTGCCTGACCCTGCGCGACGAAGGTCAGGCCACGCTCATCAAGGGTGTGGTGCTGAACTACGGCGGCTTCGGCAGCAACCTGTTCCGCAATTCGGTGGTGCGTTACGGCGCGGGCGACTACGGCCTGTCGCTGCACATGATGATCTGGTTCCGCGGCATGCATATCGCTCGCGGCCAGGACTTCTTCGACCCGCGTGTGGACATCCTGCGGGCCGACCTGCGCGGCCTGCCGCCGGCCTGGATGGTGATTACCGAATGCGACCCGCTACACGACGACAGCATCGAGCTGGAACGCAAGTTCAGGGAGGCCGGCGTCGCGGTTCAGGCCAAGGTCTACAAGGGCACGGCCCATAGTTTTCTGGAGGCAGTTTCCATTGCCGACGTGGCCGGCGTGGCCTTCGACGACACCGCCCGCTGGCTGCAGCGGCAGGCCGGAATCTGAGACCGCCATGTACACACCCAAGGCCTATGTCGAAGCCGACCGGCAGGTGCTGTTCGACAGCATGCGCGCCTGGAGTTTCGCCACCCTGGTGACGTCGGTGCAGGGCGTCTGCAATGCCACGCATCTGCCCTTCTTGCTGGATGTGGACGATGCCGGCGAAGCGGTGCTGACCACTCATTTCGCCCGAGCCAACGCGCAGCTGAAGGACATCCAGGCCGGCGCGCAGGCGCTGGTCGTCTTCCAGGGACCGCATGCGTTCATTTCGCCCAGCTGGTACACCAACCAGCTGACCTTCCCGACCTGGAACTACACCGCCATCCATGCGCGTGGCCGACCCGAACTGGTCGAAGACACGGCCGGCGTGCGGGCCGTGCTGGACCGCACGGTCGCGTTTTACGACACGCCGCTGGGCGGCAGCTGGAGGTTCCCGGACATGCCGGCCGAATTGACCGCATCACGGTTGCGGGCGATCGTGGCCCTGCGTATTCCGGTGGCCGGACTGGAGGGAAAATTCAAGCTGAACCAGGACAAGTCGGTAGACGACCGGCGCAGTGTCATCGCCGCGCTCGAGGCGCTCGCCGAAACATCGGGCTTGGCGGTCGCCGGCCTGATGCGCGAACATCCCGACCTGGCAAGCTGATTCTTCTTTGTTTTTTCACGTCTTCGAGGACACCCCATGAACCTGGCCGATATCCCCGCGCCGCTTGAACTTTCGCCGCATGCGCCGGCTCCCGTGGCTCTGCCGGTGAAGACCGAAGCCGAGGTGCGCCGCGATCTGGCGACCTTGTACCGGCTGATCGCCGCGTTTCGCATGACGGACATCATCGATACGCACATCAGCGTTAGGGTGCCCGGTACTGCCGATCATTTCCTCATCAACCGTTATGGCGTTCTGTTCAACGAGATGCGGCCCGAGGATCTGGTGAAGATCGATTTCGACGGGCGGCCGGTCGATCCGGGCGACGAAGACCAGAACCGGGTGAATGCTGCCGGGTTCACCATCCATTCGGCCGTGCATATGGCCCGGCATGACCTGGCTTGCGTGGTGCATACGCACACGGCCGACGGTATCGCGGTGGCTTGCCAGGAAGATGGGTTGTTGCCCTTGAACCAGCATGCGCTGCGGTTTTATGGCCGGCTCGGTTATCACGAATACGAAGGCATCGCGCTGGATCTTGAAGAGCGGGAACGTCTGGTGGCCAATCTCGGGTCGCATCGGGCGATGATTCTGCGAAGCCACGGGCTGCTGGCGGGTGGCCGCACGATCGCCGAGGCTTTCGTCAATATTTACTTTCTGGAGCGGGCTTGCCAGATTCAGACCCGTGCTCTGGCGGGAGGCGGTCGGTTGATTCGCCCGTCCGTTGAAGTCTGTGAGAGGACTGCTGCGCAGTGGGATCGGCCTACTTCACTGCTTTATTGCGAGCGGGTCTGGAACGCGGCTGTCCGGATGCTTTGAGTTTTTCTTTTATCTCCGCTCCGTGATCTCTGCTTCGTTCTGTTTTTCCGTATTCCACCCCTACCGAGTAGTGGAAAGAACCACCGGAACGAAGCAAAGATAATCCCAAAAAATCACCGCACAGAAACTTCCCCCCAACCCAGACCCAGACTCTTCTGCAGCGCCACGTACTGGGTCATCAAAGCAGCAGCCCCTTGAGTCAAGCCGTCCTCGGCCTGCAACCGCTGCCGCTCGGCATCCAGGGCGTCGAGCAAGCTGGCGGTCCCTCCCCGATAACGCAGCTGGGCCAACGCAGCGGACCGCGTAGCCGAATCCCGCGAAGCAGCCAATTGCTCCAACGTCTCCCGCCGAGAACGAAAACGGGAAACCCCCGACTCCGCGTCCTGCAACGCAGCCAACACAGCCTGCCGATAACGCGCCTCGGCCTCATCGAATGAAGCTTCGGCCTGCCGGACTTTCGCCCGATTACCTCCAAAGTCCAGAAAATTCCACTGCAAAATCGGCCCGCCCAGGACCGCAAGTTTGTCGTGGTGGAACAAATCCGAGGCACTGCCAGAAGAAAACCCGACATTTCCGAAAAGCGTCACCCGCGGAAACCGCGCCGCTATCGCCTGCCCGACGGCAGCGTTGCCAGCCACCAGCGACCGCTCGGCTGCCCGCACATCCGGCCGCCGCCGCAACAGGCCGGCAGGGTCGCCCACGGCAACCGTCGCAGGCACCTTGGGGAAAGGCGCAACGGCAGACAACTCGGCGTCGAGCGCCCCCGGCTCCTGCCCGGTCAGCAACGCCAGCTGATCCATCGCTTCTTCGATGCGGCCGGACAAGGGCACCAGGTTGGCCTGGGTCTGCGTGATCTGCGCCCGCACCCGCTCGACATCCAGTTCGTCGGCCGTGCCACCGGCCCGCCGGGCCTCGGTCAGCGCGAGCATGCGGCGCTGCAGTCCGGTGCTGGTCCGGCCGATCTCCAACTGCCGCTGGAAACCCCGCAAACCGGCATAGGCCTGCCCCACTTCGGCCGCCAGCTGGACCTGCGCATCCTGGTATCGGGCGATGGCCGCATCGGCCTGCGCGGCGGCGCCTTCCACTCCGCGGCGCACACCGCCGAACAGGTCGATCTCCCACATGGCGTCGAATCCTGCCGTGTAGAAGTCGATGGTCTGGTGGCCGCCTGACGACGTCTGCGAAGACGACGAAGACGAAGACGAAGAAGAAGACCCGCCCAGCGCCGAAAGGGCACTGTTCGCCGGCACCGATGCCTTGATGGCAGCGCCGGTCGCCGTGGCCCCGGGCAAACCTGCCGCCCGGCGCTGCACCAGCAAGGCCCGCGATTGGCGAATGCGCGCCTCGGCCGCCTGCAGGTCGGGACTGTTCGCAAAAGCCTTTTCGATCAGCCGGGTCAGTTCCGCATCGTCCAGCGATTCCCACCAGCGCGACGGCGGCGGCGCCGGTATTTCCAGCGCCGCATCGGCACGATGAAACGCCCCCGCAGCCACCGACTTCGGAGCGGCATCGGGCGCACCACGGTAATCGGGTCCGAGCGTGCAACCGGCCAGGGCAGAGCAGGCGAGGCCGAGCAACAAAATGGATTTATGCGTCATGTCAGGCTGCCGGCTTGGAGGTCTGCCCCTTGGGCAGGGGCTTCAAAAACAGGACCAGCGGAATGGTGCACAACAGCACCATGCCGAAGACCCAGAACAGATCGGAATACGCCATCACCGTGGCCTGCCTTTCCACCTCGCGGCCGAGCGTGCCGATGGCCCGCAACATGCCGGTGGCCGGATCACCGAAACCCAGCTGGCCGGCGAGTCCCTGCACATAGTCCTGCCCGCGTGGCGAATTGGCGGTGACCGATTCGCCGACCTGCTGAACATGCAGGGTGGTGCGACGTTCCTGCAGCGTGGATACCACCGCAAGGCCGAAAGATCCCCCCAGGTTGCGGGCGCCGTTGAAAAGCCCGGCCGCGTCTTCGGCGAATTCTTTGCCGACCGAACTGGTCGCCGCCTGGTTCAGGAACAGCATGCAGAAGTACTGGCCGAAACCTCGCAATATCTGCGGCCAGATGAAGTCCTCGCCCACCGTGACATCGGTCAGGTGGGCGTTCATGAAACAGCTGCCGGCAAAACACAACAGACCCAGGGCGATCAGGAACCGGATGTCCACCGTGCGTGCCAGCCAGGGAAACAGCGGCATCATGCAGACCGCCGGGATGCCGCTGAGCAGCACCACATATCCGGCTTGCAGCGAGTTGTAGCCGGACACGTTGGCCAAAAATTGCGGGATCAGATAAAGCAGTCCGTACAACGCGCCGCCGACCACCAGGCTGATGACAAACACCATGCCGAAACTGCGGTCGCGCAGGATGCGCAGGTACACCACCGGCTCTCGTCTGTGGGCTTCGGCGGTGAACTGGCCGATGGCCAGCAGCACGAATCCGATGATCGACACCACGGTCAGCCGGATGATGAATTGCGACTCGAACCAGCGTTCGCGCTGGCCCTCTTCCAGCACCACCGTCAGGCAGCCCAGGCCCATCGCCAGGCCGAATATGCCCCACCAGTCGGCATTGGCCAGCAGTTCCGGCCGCCCCTTCTGCGCCGGCAGGCCGATGGCCAGCAGGGCGATCAGCAAGATGCTCACCGGCAGGTTCAGGAAGAACGCGTAGTGCCAGCTGATGTTCTCGGTCAGCCAGCCGCCGAGCAGCGGTCCGATCACCGGACCCAGCACCGCCGTGATGCCGAAAAGCGCCACGCCCACCGGCTGCTGTTTCGGCGGCAGGCGGGTGCTGACGATGGTCATGGCGGTGGGGATCATCGCGCCGCCGGTGAAACCCTGTCCGACCCGACCGACGACCATCTGCGCCAGGCTGGTCGACAGGCCGCAGACCATCGAGAAACCGATGAACAGGATGGTCGCGATCAACAGGAATCGCCGCAGGCCGAGCATGCGCTGGAACCATCCGGCCAGCGCGATCATCACGATCTCGGACACCAGGTAGGCGGTCGAGATCCAGGTGCCTTCGGTGCCGGTGGCGCCGATCTCGCCCTGGATGGTCGGCAGCGATGCATTGACGATGGAGACGTCCAGCAGCGCCATGAAGGAGCCGATGGTGCCGGCGGCGACCGCCAGCCAGGCGCCGCTGTCGGCTTTCTCTCCACTCACTTGCCGGGCCCCGGCCGTATGGCTTGCCGGTCGCGCTCGACCTCCTGTTTTTTCACTTCCTTGCGGCGGTCGTCGGTGTTGTCCGATTCGCTCTCCGCCCGTTCGCGCTGGTCCCTGGCGCCCAGGGTGTCGACCTCGACGGTGGCGGACAGGCCGGCCAGCAGCACCCGCCGGGCCTCGGCACCCGAATCGACCCGGATGCGCACCGGCACCCGCTGGACCACCTTGGTGAAATTGCCGGTCGCGTTCTGCGGCGGCAGCAGGGCGAACTGCGCACCGGTGCCGGGTGAAAAACTTTCGACCTCGCCGTGCAGCACCGAGTCGGGCAGGGCATCGATGTGGATGTCCGCAGGCTGGCCGATACGCATCAGGCCGATCTGGGTTTCCTTGAAGTTCGCCACCAGGTAGAGCTGGTCGATGGGCACCAGCGACATCAGCCGGGTGGCCGATTGCACGTACTGGCCGACCCGCACGGTGCGGTCACCCACCCGTCCGGCGATGCTGCTGCGGACCACGGTGGAACCCAGGTCTGCCTCGGTTTGCCGCAACTGCGCTCGTGCCTGTTCGACCTGTGCTGCAGCCACCGCCTGCTGGGCCCGGAGCGTTCCAGCCTGGCGCACCGCGTTTTCACGCTGGGCCCTGCCGGCCGCGACCTGCGATGCGGCCTGGTCGCGGGTCTCGCGCAGCCGGTCGAGCTGTTCGACGGTGTGGGCGCCCTGCGCCACCAGCGGCGTGTAGCGATCGACTTCTTCCTGCGAGTGTTTCAGCGTCTGGATGGAACCCTGCAGCTGGGCATCGGCCAGTGCCACCTGCGACTGCTGCTGCGCCAGTTGCGCATCGACCTGTGCAATCGACGCCAGTCCCTGATCGACCTGCGCCTTGGCCTGCTCGGCGCGTGCACGGGTGTCGCGTGCATCGATACGGACCAGCGGATCGCCGACCGCGACCGTCTGGTTGTCGGTGACATAGACCTCTTCGACGTAACCCGGCACCTTGGACGAAATGGCCACCTGGTCGGCCTGCAGGTAGGCGTCGTTGGTCTTCTGCACGAACCGGCCGTGGCGCCAGTAATGCACGAACCAGATGGCGCCTGCAACCAGGACAACCAGGCCGGCGACGACCAGCCCGATGCGGACCTTGGGATTCTTGAGGGGCGAAGGCTTTTTTTCCTTCTTGTCCTCGTCCTTGCCGTCCTCTTGTTTACCGTCTTCCTGCTTCGCCTGTCTGCCGTTCTTGTCGTGGTTGGATTCGGCTGGGGGAGCGTCCTGCTCGGGCATGTCGATGGCCTTTAACGGGGAAGCCGCAGAAGATGCCGGAGAGCTCGCTGCCTGTCTGTCGCCGTCTTTCCGACATCCGATGTAGGACGCCCGCTTCGTGCGTATCCGGGCGGTTAATGCTCCGCGCCGGCATGCCGCAACCGCATCGAGCTGAACACCGCCGCGACCGCCGCAAAACCGGCGGCCATCACGAGCCCGACCGTCGGGCCGTGGCCGTTGTGCGCATCGAAAAGGCTGAAGACCCCGGCCAGCAGCACCACACCCATCGTCTGCCCGGTGAGCCGTGCAGTGCCCAGCATGCCGCTGGCGCCGCCGGACCGGTGCTGCGGCGCCGAGGTCACTATGGTGTGGTTGTTGGGTGACTGGAACAAGCCGAAACCGAATCCGCACATGGCCAGTCGCCACGCGATATCGATGCTCTGAGGATGGACCGGCAGCAATGTCAGCGCCGCCAGCCCGAGCGCCATGCAGGCCATGCCGATGCCGCCCAGCAGGCCGTCGGACACCCTGCCGATCAGGCGGCCGGCCAGCGGTGCGGCGACCACCGTCGCCAGCGGCCAGCAGCTCATCAGCAGGCCGGTCTGGCCGGCGCTGCGGCCTAAGCCGTCGAGGATCAGGAAGGGCAGCGAGACGAAGGCCAGCATCTGCGCCGAGAAGGCACAGACCGAACTGCACATCGAAAGCCGGAAAATCGGGATCCGCAGCAGGTCGACCGGCAGCAGCGGCACCGCTTGCCGACGCTGGCGCAACACGTAGAAGACTCCTACCGCCAGGCCCGCGGCCAGCAGCAAGGCGCCGTTGAGCAGTTTGCCGCGGTCGCCGCCGACACCGACACCCAATGCATCGGCGCCCATCACCACCAGCGCGAACATCGCGGCGTTGAGCCCGACATCCAGTCCCGACAGGCGTGCGCCCACGGTTGGCGGACCGGCGTTTTCGGGCAGCGACCGCAGACCCAGGGTGATCACGAGGATGCCGAGCGGCAGGTTGAGGGCGAACAGCCAGGGCCAGTTGGCCACCGACAGGATGGCGGCCGCCACCGTGGGACCGGCCACCGAGGCGGTTGCCACCACCACCGAATTGAGCGCCACGCCGCGCCCCAGCATCGAACGCGGATAGATGCGCCGCACCAGGGCCGCGTTGACACCCATCAGCCCGGCTGCGCCCAATCCCTGCAAGCCGCGCGCCAGCGCCAGCGTGAGAAGCGAACCGGAGGTCGCGCACACCAGCGATGCGGCGGTGAACACCGTCAGTCCCGTCAGGTAGACCTTCTTGTAGCCGATCAAATCCCCCAGCGTGGCGCAGGGCAGCAGCAGGGCCAGCAAGGCGACCTGGTACGCGTTGACCACCCAGACCGCATGAGCGGCGGAAGCGTTCAGGTCGCGGGCGATGGCCGGCAGTGCCAGGTTGACGATGGTGCCGTCCAGCACCGCCAGCATGATGCCGAGCACCATGACCAGCATGGCCTTGCGGCGCTCGTGAAGGGGGAGGCCGTCGGGAAGACCGTTGACCGGGACGGTGGTTGCGTTTGCGGATGGCGGCATGTTTCTTGTTTGTCTCTATGAGGGAGGCCCCGATGCCCTCCCGGAATCCGCGATTGTCGGCCGCTGCTGCTGCGGCTGCACCGCATCGCCTTGAAACCCGACCGGATGTACGTACATGCCGGGCAGGCTTCCGCCCCGTCTGCGGCTGCGTCCACCTCACTTCCGATTGCCCTCCATGCGTTTGCCCCTGCCTCTTCTTTCGTTGCTGGTCCACCTTTACGTGGGCTGGCGGCTGCTGCCGGCACTGGCGCATACGACGCCGCTGGCCAGCGGATTGCTGACCGTCTGGCTGGTGATCTCCGCGCTGTTGCTGCCGCTGTCGTTGCGGGCACCCCTCTGGGCACGAGGCGGCAAGGTCGGCACCTGGCTGAAGGTCGGCGGCCTGGTCGCGATGGGCCTGTTTTCGTCCCTGATGGTGCTGACCTTCCTGCGTGACATGGTGCTGGCGGTGGGCACCGCGGTCAGTTTCGTGATGAGCGGATCGCAGGAAGTCCTGGAAACCTTCCGGCTCTGGTCGGCCCGGCTGATTCCGCTGGCGGCGATGGCCGGCACGCTGTTCGGGGCCTTCAACGCGCGCCGCACCGCACAGGTGAAGCGGATCGACGTGCCCATCGCCGGCCTGCCGCCGGCCTTCGAGGGTTTCACCATCGCGCAGCTGTCGGATGTGCATGTCGGCCCGACCATCCGCGGGCCTTATGTGCAGGCGCTGGTCGACCGGGTCAACGCCCTGAACGCCGACTTGGTGGCCATCACCGGCGACCTGGTGGATGGCAGCGTGCCGGCCCTGCAGAAACATGTCGCGCCGCTGGCTTCTCTGAAAAGCCGGCACGGCAGCTTTTTTGTCACCGGCAACCACGAGTACTACGCGGGCGCCGATGCCTGGATCGCCGAGTTGCGCCGCATCGGCATCGAGGTGCTGCTGAACAGCCACGTCACCATCGCCAGCCGCGATGCCGGCGGCGCACCGCTGGTGCTGGCGGGTGTGTCTGACTACGGCGCGGGCCATTTCGACGTGCGCCATCAGAGCGATGCCGTGCGTGCCATGGCGGGCAGTCCGACCGATGCCGCCGCCCGCGTGCTGCTGGCGCACCAGCCACGCAGTGCCGGCGCGGCCGAGCCGGTGGGTTTCGACCTGCAGTTGTCGGGCCATACCCACGGCGGGCAGTTCTGGCCTTGGAATCATTTCGTGCGATTCCAGCAGCCCTATGTCGCCGGTCTTCACAAACTCGGCCGCATGTGGGTCTATGTCAGCCGCGGCACCGGTTACTGGGGGCCGCCGAAACGCCTGGGCGCGCCGTCGGAGATCACACTTTTGCGCCTGGTGAAGGCTGGCTGAAACGCGCCTCCATCCGGCAGGTGGTCGACAACACGTGTTCCTGCAGGCATTCGGCCAGCACCTTCGTCGTCGGAAAAAACGGGGTTCAGTGCTTCGATGGCCTGCGCCAGGGCTGCCGGAAACGTGTCGTGCGGTAGCCCGCCAACTGTCGGTCGCGCTAAAGGTCCAGCCGCTCGGGCCGGTTGTTCACAGGCTTCGTGCGGAGTCCTGAGACTGCAGGTGGCCCACCAGCATCCGTGCTGCAGGCGACAACGCTTCCAGCGAACGCACCGCCAGCACCAGTTGCCGCAGCGCCCAGGATTCCTGCAGGGTGACGGCCCGCACCTTCAGCGCCGGCAGATACAAGCGCGCACTGCCGCGCGGCAACACACCGATGCCCAGGCCGGCATCGACCATCAGGCACAGGGCGTCATAGCTGGTGACCTGCATGCGCAGTCGCAGGGGCAGGCCGGTTTCGGCAGCACGGCGGTGCAGCAGATCGTTGATGGCGCTGCCGGGATGCAGCCCGACGAAATCGAAAGCCAGTGCCTCGCGGTAAGACACCGCCCGGCGCCGTGCCAGCGCGTGGCCGCGCGGCACCACCACCACCAGTTCGTCCTGCCGATACGGCAACTGCACCAGCGTTTCACCTTCACCGTAATGACCTGCGTTGAGGATGCCGATGTCGGCCGTGCTGTCGGCCACCGCCCGCGCCACCTGGGTGGAGATGCGTTCCTGCAGATGCACCTGAACCGCAGGTGCCAGCGCCATGAAACTCCGCAGGTGTTGCGGCAGGAACTGGGTGATGGCCGAGATGTTGGCCGACACCCGCACATGGCCACGCACTCCACTGGCGAAACCGGCCATCTGTTCGCTTAGGTCGTCGAGCCCGTGAAGCACGTCGCGCGCCAGGCCCAGCAGCACATGTGCGGCCGGCGTCGCCAGCGTTCCCTTGTTGCTGCGTTCGAAAAGCGCGGTACCCAGGCTTGATTCGAGCTCCGAAATCCGCCGGCTGACCGCCGCTGGCGCGATGTGTTCACGTTGGGCGGCAGCGGCGATGGTGCCTTCTTCCATCACCGCCACGAACAGTCGGAGCGAAACAGGGTCGATGCGCATGTCGCGGATTAGAGCACCGCCTGATGTGCCCCGATTCCCCGCCATCGCCGAGTGCGATGGCGACTTCGCCAAAGATCGGTTTACGCCTGTGGGCCGATCGGCAAAAGATGTCTGCAACAGGAGACTTTTCCCCATGACGGATTTCAAAGCCGGCCCGCTGGCCGGGCTGAAGGTGGTCGAGATGGGCCAGCTCATCGCCGGCCCTTTCTGCGCCAAGACCCTCGCCGACTTCGGCGCCGATGTCATCAAGATCGAGCCGCCCGGCGCCGGCGATCCGCTGCGCAACTGGCGCCTGCTGCAGGACGGCACATCGGTCTGGTGGCAAGTGCAGTCGCGCAACAAACGCTCGATCGCCATCGACCTGCGCAACCCCGAAGGCCAGGAAGTGGCCCGTCGGCTGATCGCCGAAGCCGACGTGCTGATCGAGAACTTCCGTCCCGGCACACTCGAAAGCTGGGGCATGGACTGGGAGACGCTTCACACACTCAACCCGGGCCTGGTGATGCTGCGGATCTCGGGTTACGGCCAGACCGGTCCGTACCGCGACAAACCCGGTTTCGGCGTCATCGGCGAAGCCATGGGCGGATTACGCCACCTGACCGCAGAGCCGGGACGGGTGCCGGTGCGGGTCGGAGTCTCCATCGGCGACACCCTCGCCGCGCTGCACGGAACCATCGGTGTGCTGATGGCGCTTTACCACCGCAAGGCCCGGGGCGACGAACGCTCGGGCGGCCAGGTGATCGACGTCGCCCTGCACGAAGCGGTCTTCAACTGCATGGAAAGCCTGCTGCCCGAGTACAGCGCTTTCGGTGCGGTGCGTGAAGCCGCCGGCAGCGCCCTGCCGGGCATCGCGCCGTCGAACGCATACAGGTGCAGCGACGGTTATGTGCTGGTCGCCGGCAACGGCGACAGTATTTTTCGCCGCCTGATGGACACCATCGGCCGGCCCGACCTGGGTGCCGCACCCGACCTGCAGAACAACGCCGGCCGGGTGACTCGCATCGACGAGATCGACGATGCCATCGGCCGCTGGACCTTGCAGCGAAGCATCGCCGACGTGATGCAGTTGCTGGCAGATGCGCATGTGCCGGCCGGCAAGGTCTACACCGCCCGCGACATCGCCGAAGACCCGCATTACCAGGCGCGCGAGATGGTGCTCACCCAGGTCACCCGCGACGGCCATTCGCTGGCGGTGCCGGGCATCTGCCCGAAATTGTCGGCGACACCCGGCGGGCTGCGGACACCCGCGCCGCATCTGGGAGGCGATACCGACGCGGTATTGCGCGAGGCCGGACTCACGGATGAACAAGTGGCGCTGCTGCGCGCCAGGGGAGTGGTGGCATGACCGGATCCATCGAAGAAAAGATCGACGCCTGGGCCGGTGGCCGTCGTCGGCTGTACCTCCAGGAAGTCGGTACACGCGACGGGTTCCAGATGGAATCGGTGTTCATTCCCACGGCCGACAAGATTGCGCTGATCGACCGCCTGTCCACCGCCGGGCTGGCCAAGATCGAGGCCACTGCTTTCGTTTCTCCTCAAGCCATACCGGCGTTACGGGACGCCGAAATCGTGCTGCGTGAAATCCACCGCGAACCGGGCGTCGTCTACACCTGCCTGGTGCCCAACCAGCGCGGTGCCGAACGCGCAATCGAAGCCCGCGCCGACGAACTGAACCTGGTCATCTCGACCAGCGAAACCCACAACATCGCCAACCTGCGGATGACCCGCGAACAGTCGTTCGCGGCCTTGTCGGGTGTGGTCTCCATGTCGCTGGCGGCCGGTGTACCGGTGAATGTCTCCCTGTCGTGCGCCTTCGGTTGCCCGATGGAGGGAGACGTGCCGGCGGAAGTCGTGCTGGCATGGGCCGGACGTTTTCTGTCGCTCGGCGCCACCGGCATCACCTTGTGCGACACGACCGGAATGGCCTACCCCAGCCAGGCCGGATCGCTGGTGAACGCGTTTCGCCGGCGTTTTCCTCAGGCCGGCCTCACCCTGCATTTCCACAACACCCGCGGCATGGGGCTGGCCAACGTGCTGGCGTCGATTTCAGCCGGTGCCGACCGTTTCGATGCATCGCTCGGCGGATTGGGCGGCTGCCCCTATGCGCCCGGCGCCAGCGGCAACGTCTGCACCGAAGAAATCGTCCATGCCCTCGAACTGATGGACTACGACACCGGCTGCGACCTCGATCTGCTGTTGCAGTCCGCCGGCCAGTTGCCCGCCCTGGTCGGACACGAGGTGCCTAGCCAGTTGCTGAAAGCGGGCCCGCGGCTGGCACTGCATGCGCCGCCGGCGGATTTCAGCCAATGGCGTGACCGGGCACTGGCCCGCGACGCCTGATTCCTTATTCGTGATTCCTGGACTGCAACGAAGACTTCAACAAAAGAACGGAGACAGAAAATGAACCCCATTCCCCACTCGTGGACTCGCCGCAGCGCGGTCGTAGTGGCCGCATCGCTGGCGCTTGCCGGCATCGCCGGTATCGCCCAGGCCCAACCCGGCGGCTACCCCAACCACACCATCACGATGCTGGTGCCCACCGCGGCCGGCGGCACCACCGACATCTCGGCCCGCATGCTGGCGACACCACTCGGCGCTGCCCTCGGCCAGACGGTCGTGGTGGACAACCGGGGTGGAGCCAACGGCGGCATTGCGGCATCTGCCGTCAAACGCGCCGAAGCCGACGGCTACACGCTGCTGATGCAGTACTCGGGTTACCACGTCATCACCCCCCTGGTCAGCAAACAGGCACCCGGCTGGAAGGCCGAGGACCTGGCGGCGGTGGCCAACGTGATCTCGGCCCCGCAGATCGTCGTGATCCGTGCCGATCTTCCCTTCAAGACGCTCGCGGAACTGGTCGCCTATGCCAAGGGAAACCCGGGAAAACTCAATTACGCCTCGTCCGGCAACGGCTCGCTGCAGCACGCCACCGGCGCCATGCTGGAACAGCAGGCCGGCATCAGGATGACCCACGTTCCGTACAAGGGCACCGGTCCAGCGCTGCAGGATCTGCTGGGCGGCCAGGTGGAAGTCACCTTCGGCACCGCGCCGCCTTTCATTCCGCATATCCAGTCCGGAAAACTGCGGGTGCTGGCGACCACCGGCAAGACACGGCTGTCCAGCCTGCCGGATGTTCCGACCACGGCAGAAGCCGGTCTGCCCAAGCTCGACGCGACTTCCTGGTTCGGTGTCTACGCACCGGCCGCGACGCCCAAGGCGGTCATCGAAAAGCTGTCGGCGCAGATCGCCACGGTCGTTGCATCTCCCGCCTTCCAGCAAAAAGCCCAGGAACAGGGCGCGACCGCCGACTACCTGAATCCGCGCCAGATGGACGCCAAGGTGAAGCAGGAGACAGCGGCCTGGCAGGAAGTGGTGAAGGCGGCGCATATCGAGGCCGACTGACCGCCCTCGGCAGACCGGTAATGCGTGAAGCCTGCGCCGAGCTTCAGGCCATCACGACGTAAACCTTTCGCACGGTTTCCTCGATTTCCCAGACACCCACGGTGTCCGAAGGGAAAAACAGCGTATCGCCGGCGGCGAATGCGCGGGGCTGGCCGCCCGTGGGCGTGAAACGGCCCCGGCCGCACAGGATGTGCATGACTTCCGCAGCCTTCAGGTGACGTTCGAAACTGCCGGGTTGGCATTCCCAGATGCCGGTGAGGTTGGTTCCTGCGCCTTCGAGGTTCACATCGAGGCTCCAGGTCTGGCTGGCCGGCTGGCTCAGGGGCCGGGCGACCGGGCCGTCCGGCAACAGGCCCGTGACGGTGGCGGTTTGGGACAGGACGGTGATATCTCGAAGGCTCATCGGAAACTTGCTGCGGTCGGTGAAAAACGATGTGAAGGTGAAAATCCGGTCGCCCGGATCGCCGGCTGTTTTGTCTCCTGACTTCTCCTTTATTTCTTTATATAAGGATAGTAGTAGTAGTAAGCAGCGCCCAATTCTGGGGACAACAGAACAATAGCTTTTAAAAACAACGGCTTGCGTCGCCAGCAACCGTGTGTGCGGATCCGCCGATGTCTTTTTGGCGCTGTGGATGGATTGGGCTCATGCCACCCGTCCTGTGGATAAGCGACCGCTTGTTCGAAAGTTTTCCACAAGGTTTGCAAGACGCCGGTTTTTCGCGTGCGGAACGGCTTTCTGAAAATTGGCAGATTTGGCGGCCTGGGAACGCAAGTGCACGGTCCACCCTGTCGCTCGAGCAATGCAGGCCTTGAAAGGGCGTCCAGGCGTATTGGTGGCGACCCGCAACACCGAACAACAAGCTGCAAGTCAAACCAGGCGAACGACGGTGCGGCCGGAGACCGAGGCCAGCAGGTCCAGGAAATTGTCTTTTCCCACAAGATGCGCGGCTCCTACGGCCATCAGTGAACGTCGTGGTGGATCGCGATAGGCCGCGGCCCAGCTTCGATTGCGTCCGGTCAGCAGCACCGCGCGGATGGCACCCACCGAAAACAGGCCTTCCCGGGTACTTGGCACGATCTCGTCGACACGCCCCTGACACCAGGCCTCGTGGAAACGGCGAAGCTGGCGGGCGGCGGTCTCCGGCCGCGCCAGTTCGGCCTCGATGCCGGCAGTCCAGTCGGCTTCGGCGATCGCGTTCAGTTTTTCGAGCACCGCCGCCGGCTGTTCGACATAACCGAAGGTCTTGCCGTCGCGACGACTCCAGTCGTGCAGCGCCTGGTCGGCGCCGGGAATGCCCTGGATGCGGCAGGCCAGCGCCATGACGACAGCGGCACCGCGCTGGAATTCCGCCAGCGACCAGGGAAGAACGGCATGCGCCGCAAGTCCGTTCAGCAACTGCCAGAAGGCGGGCGACACCAGCGTATCCAGCGGCGCGCTGTTCTGGCGGGCCAGCTGGAGGAAATCCGTCGGCGAATGTTCGACGAAAACAGCCTCGCTCCAGTCGTAGGCCTCGGCCAGCCATTCGGGCAACTTGGCATCCGGCGGCAGCAGGTGCAGCGTACCGAGGATCCGAAGCCGGGTTCCGCTGAGTTCATAAAGCATTTTTTGAGGTCCGGGAGCGCGGAAACAGCGTTTGTACAGGCTGTGCTTCTGCCGCGTGGAAGTTCGGGCAAGTTCTTGTCTATTTGGTTTTATAAGAATAGTAGTAGTAGTAAGGAGGGCAGGTCTCTGGGGACAAGGTAATTTTTCCCTTTTGCGACAAGGACTTGCAACGCCCAGAAGTATGTGGGTGGTCGCAGAGGGAATTTTTTGGCGCTGTGGATGGTTTGGCGGTTCGGTGCCACCCCTGTGGATAAGTGACGGGTTACCAGGGTTTTTTCCACAGGGTTTCCGGCAAGCGGCGAAAGCCGGCCGCCATCTTGGTCAAACGGCGTGGGCGGACGCCATGCCCAGGTCGGCCAGCCACCGGGCGAAGTTTTCCGCGCCATGTTCCGGATCGGCCCGCAACAGGGCGGACGGATGCAGCGTGACCAGCACAGGCTGTCCTTGCGGACCTTCCATCCACTGGCCGCGTTCCTTCATGACGGCGACCGGCCGGCCCATCACCGAACGTGCGGCCGTGCCGCCCAGAGCCAGGATGGCGCGGGGCTGCACCAGCCGAAGCTCGTCGTCCAGCCAATGCCGGCAGGCTTCCATTTCCAGCTGTCCGGGCGTCTTGTGGAGCCGGCGTTTGCCGCGCATCTCGAACTTGAAATGCTTCACCGCATTGGTGATGTACAGCCGGTCGCGTTGCCAGCCGAGTTCGGCCAGGGCGCGGTCGAACAGTTTTCCGGCCGGGCCGACGAAGGGTTCGCCACGCAGGTCTTCCTGGTCGCCCGGTTGTTCACCTACGACCATCAGCCCGGCGTGCAGCGGGCCGACGCCCGCCACCGACTGGGTGGCGAATTCGCCGATCGGACATTCTCGGCACCGGTCGGTCGCGGCCTTGAGCTGGCGGATGTCCTGGATAACGGAAGGCACCGGCATATCCCGCAGGGGTTGCACGATGCCCTGCTGCAGTGGCCGGATGCGACGGGCAGCCACGGTGGGCGCCTGTTCGATCATTCCGCCGCTGCGGGCCATGGCCTGGGCCGACAACTCGCCGATCAGCCTTGCCTCCGGCAGGTTGTGCCAGTAACGCCGCGGCATTTCCTTTTGCATCATCGCGAGCTTGAGCCGGGCCGGGTTGAAGATGCTGGCGTAGTAGGTGAGCCAGAGCGCTTCGCCGGCGTCGGCCGGTGGCGCCTGGTCGCGCCGTGCACCGGGCGCCAGTTGCAGCCGGCCGGGAATATCGCCATCGGCGGGAAACCATTCGACACTGCGGCGCGGCGACAGGATCGCCCAGTGCATGTTGGGAAACCGTCGCGCAAAAAACGGCGCGGTGGCTTCGACGATGTGGTGGTCGGGCTCGAACCAGGCGACCTGCAGTTCGGGCTGGCCGGGTTCGCTGGCGGCCACCGTTCGAAACCGTACGAATGCGGTCATCTTGTGCTGGTCGCGTCGCACCGCCTTGGCCAGCCGTTCGGCGGTCAGCACATCGGCGTCGAGCGGGTCGTGGCGCAGGCCGGGTTCATGGGCAAGCCGCCACAAGAGCCGGTAGAGCAGGCCGAAACGGCCCGGATCGGAATGCAGCAGCACGCTTTTGCAAAGGGGCAAAAAGCTTGCGGGGACCGTCAGCGAATTTCCGCCGGGGATCGGAGGAGGAAGCGGCGTTTGGTCTGCGGCGAAAAGATCGTTCTCGGCGGTGCCGGCTACCTGCCATTCGACGTCTTCCGGCGGGATTCCCGCTGCGACCAGACGGCGGGCGTTCTGGCGAAAGGCCTCGAAATCCGTTTCTCCCGGCAACTGGATGCGATGTCTTCCGAAAAGGTCCATCGCAAGTCAGGTTCAGAACAGGCTGGCCTGCACCGCCACGGGCGCACGGCGCACCGGCATGGCTTCCATCTGCCGGCTGGGACGGTGGTCGTCGGCCAGCACGAATGGCAGCACCCGTGCCAGCGGCACATGCAGTCTCGAAAGGTCCGCCGCACGAAGACGCCGCACCCGGCGTGCCGCCAGCAGCCGTTCGACGGCTTTCACACCGAGCCCGGGTACCCGCAGCAGCATTTCACGAGGGGCCAGGTTCAGGTCGACCGGAAAACGTTCGCGGTGGGCCAGCGCCCAAGCGGTCTTTGGATCGACGTCGAGCGCCAGCAATGAACGTCCGTTGGCATCGGGCCGGATGATTTCGTCATGCGCGAATCCGTAGAACCGCATCAGCCAGTCGGCCTGGTAGAGCCGGTGTTCACGGATCAGTGGCGGCGCCGAAAGCGGGAGGTCCCGGGATGCGTCCGGAATGGGACTGAAGGCCGAGTAATAGACCCGCCGCAACCGGTAACTTCCGTAGAGCCGGGCGCTGGTGGCGAGGATGGCGCCGTCGTCCGCCGCATCGGCGCCGACAATCATCTGGGTGCTCTGGCCGGCCGGCGCAAAACGTGGCGCCACCGCACGGCGCGGACTGCCGGTCGGCAGGCTGACGATGGATGAAGCCTTGGCTTCCCGCACGGCATCCTTGGCGTCGTCGATGTGGATGCGCAGCCGCGCCATCGACCGGCGGATGGCCGGTCCGTCTTTTTCAGGCGCCAGTTCGGCAAGGCCGGCATCGGTCGGTAGTTCGACGTTGATGCTGAGCCGGTCGGCATATCGGCCGGCCCGCTGCAGCAGTTCGGGCGAGGCATCCGGAATGGTCTTGAGGTGGATGTATCCGCGGAAGTCGTGCTCCTCGCGCAGCACCCGCGCCACCTCGACCACCTGTTCCATCGTGTAGTCGGGGTTCTGGATGATGCCGCTCGAAAGGAACAGGCCTTCGATGCAGTTGCGGCGATAGAAATCAAGCGTCAGGTCGACGACTTCCTGCACGCTGAAACGCGCACGGGCCACGTTGCTGCTGACACGGTTGACGCAATACAGGCAGTCGTACTGGCAGAAATTGGTCAGCAAAATTTTCAGCAGCGAAATGCACCGGCCGTCGGGCGCATAGCTGTGGCAGATGCCCGAGCCTTCGGTCGATCCCATGCCCTGGCCACCCACCGAATTGCGTTTGTTGGTCCCACTGGAAGCGCACGAAGCGTCGTACTTGGCAGCATCGGCCAGGATGGCGAGTTTTCGGGTCAGCGGGTGGGTAGGCGTGTCTTGCATGACTGTACAAATATACAGTTATCCGGTGCAAAACAGCGATTACCCGCCTTTTGTCAGGGTTTCCGCCGTGGAAGGTGCGGTTTCATCTTCTTCCTCATTGCGCCGCCGTTGCAGTTCGACCATCAGGTACGACACGGCTGCGATCATCAGCGGGCCGATGTAATAGATGCCGCGATATCCCAGCAACGCCGCCAGCAGCGGTCCATGTTCGACCTGATGGCCCATCAGCGCGACAAAAACCGCTTCGGTCACGCCGAGCCCGGCCGGCACGTGGGCGATGACCCCGGCGATGGCCGCCACCAGCAGGGTGGCCAACACGGTGGAATAGGGCGCCTTGCCCTGCAGCAGCACGAAGATGATGGACGCCATCAACATCCAGTGCGCGGACGACAGGCACTGCTGCAATATCGCCAGCCGCCAGCCCGGCATGGGGATGGACTTGCCGCGAATCACCAGGTTGCGGCCGTCACGGCCACCACGCCAGGCGCAAAGCGCCAGGTAGGCCAGGGCGATGCCCAGGGCCACCGCACCCAGCCAGCGCATGTCGCCGGTGCCCATGCCCCACTGCGGTGGCAGGGGAAGTGGCCACAGCAGAAACACCAGCCCGGCCAGCATGCAATAGCCGATCCAGTTGGTCACCATGCTCAGGGCGGTGACGTGGGCGATCTGTCCACCGTGCAACCCGTAGTGGCCGTAAAGCCGATAGCGGAAAGCCACGCCGCCGATGATGGTGCCGAGGTTGAGGTTGAAGGCGTAGCTGATGAAGGTGACGAATAGCACCAGCCGGTGCGATAGTTTGTGGCGCGAGTAGTAACGCCCGATCAGGTCGAAGCTGCAATAGACCGAATAGGTCAGCAGGGTGAGCAGGCCGGCCAGCCCCAGCACGGCGTGGGGAATTTCCTTCAATGATGTCCATACGCTGCCCCATTCGATGGTGCGCGCCTGGCTTACGACCAGCCATGCGACCAGCAGGAAAAAACCCAAGCTGACGCCACGTTTGGTCCAGGGCCACCAGCGCTGTGCTTGCCAGCTGCGTGGCTGGTTCCAGCGAAACGCATGAATGGCTTCCGGATCGTTCTGCATCGTCAAGCGGCATCCGTGCGCGTGGCACCCTGGGTGGCCGTTTCGCCGCTGGTCGGCAGCTCCACCGGCAGCGCACGTTTACGCGGGTTGGGCAGCCAGGTCGCGGCAATCGGGTACCAGCGCAAGAAGTGGAAGACAAAGAAGCTGCGCACCAGACGCCAGCCGCTCCATTCGGTTTCCAGATTTTCGGTCTGGATGCGTTTGCAGCTGTGCCGTATGAGATGCGCCAGCTTGTCGTAGAGCCTGTTGTTGAAATCCCGGTCCCGGATGACGACATTGGCTTCGAGGTTGAGCGACAGGCTCAGCGGGTCGAGGTTGCTGGAACCCACGGTAGACCAGTTGTCGTCCATCACCGCCACCTTGCCGTGCAGCGGCCGGTCGCAGTATTCGTAGATGCGAACGCCCGCATGCAGCAGGTGGTGGTAAAGCAGGCTGGCCGCGATCTTCACGATCGGCATGTCCGGCTGTCCCTGCAGGATGAGGTCGACCTGTACGCCACGTTTGGCGGCGCGGCGCATTTCCTTGATCAGGCGATAACCCGGAAAAAAATAAGCGTTGGCGATCACCACCCTCTGCCTGGCCGAACGGATCGCCGCCCGATACTGGCGCTCGATGTCGTTGGTATGGCGGTTGTTGTCGCGGGTGACAAAAAACGCATCGGCCTTTCCGGTGGGCGGTGATGTTTCGGCCGGAATGGCCGCGACCCTGCGGCGTAACCAGTGCCGGCCCTGACCGCCGACCGCAATGGCATGCAATGCAAACCGATGGATGTGTGCGACCAGGGGTCCGGTGATCTCCACCGAATAATCCTGCTTGGCTTCCGGGCCGAAGGTAGCCAGGTGATCGGCCGAATAGTTGATGCCGCCGACGAAGGCGCGTTCGCCATCGATCACCACGATCTTGCGGTGCATGCGGCGCAGCCAGCCGTACCGGAATCCCATCACCCGGTGCCCGGGGTCGTAGACCCGGAAACGCACGCCGGCCGAAGTGAGGGAATGCAGGAAGTCGTGCGACAGGTCGGGAGAGCCGAAACCGTCGACCATCACATCGACCTTGACCCCGCGCCGGGCCGCCTTCAGCAACGCGTCCCGGAGCGCGAGGCCCACCTTGTCTTCGAAAAGAATAAAGGTTTCGAGCACTACTTCGCGTTGTGCGTTGGCGATGCATTCGAAGACCCGGGGAAAGAACTCTTCGCCGTTTTCAAGCAGCTTGAAGTCGTTGCCTGCAATCCAGCGAAGCTTGCGTCCGCCCCGTCCGGAATCGACCGCCGTATCGGCGTTCGCGTTCGCCGTCATATCGTCAGCTCCGCAGCCAGCGGCGCGTGGTCGGAAAGGGTCGACCAGGGTTTGCGTGGCAGCACGATCGGCGAATGCACCGTGGCGTCGCGCACATAGATCCGGTCCAGGCGCAGCACCGGCATCTTCGAAGGAAAGGTGCGGGCTGCCTCGCCGTTGGCCTGCACGAAGACTTCCCGCAGGCCGGAGCCTTGCTCGAGGATGTCGTGCGCCCGGCCGCGCCAGTCGTTGAAGTCGCCGGCCAGCACTACCGGCGCTCCGGCCGGTATGTCCTTGCGCACCATTTCGCAGATCTTCAGCAATTGCTGGCGGCGGTGGTTTTCAGCCAGACCGAGGTGCACGCAGATGGTGTGGACGTCGACCTCGCGACCGGGGATCCGCAGCACGCAATGCAGAACACCGCGCCGTTCCGGTCCGGCGATGGACACATCGTGGTTCTGGTAGTGGACTATCGGGAACTTGCTCAGCAGTGCATTGCCGTGGTGGCCGTTGTCGTACACCGCGTTGCGGCCGTAGGCGAACTGCTGCCAGATCTCGTCCGCCAGGAATTCGTAGTGCGGGTTCTGCGGAAAGTTGGCGTGGCGGTCGGGGTGTTTGGCATGGGTGCCGAGCACCTCCTGCAGAAACACCACGTCGGCCGAGACGGCACGCACTGCATCGCGCAGTTCATGCAGCATGAACCGGCGATTGAACGAGGTGAAGCCCTTGTGGATGTTGACCGTCAGCACCTTGAAGGTGAACGGTTGTGGGTCGGCGCTCATGGATGCTTTCGTCGCTGCGGGCAGTTCCGCTCTGTTACGAAGCATTGTCCGGGCCTGCTTTGGACCAGACCGTAGGACGAGACCCGATTTGCCCGGCGGGCCGGTTTGGCCCGCCGTTTCCTTCAAGTTGGCTTAGATGCTTAAAAGGAGTGGGCGTAACGCAGTTGGACGTAGTTCTCGCCCGGATTCGGTTTCTTGATGCTGGCATTGGAGTAGTGCAACACCCGGACCGAAACTTCATGCTCGCGTTGCGCGCCGAAGGTGTAACCCAATGCCAGGTGGCTGCCGAAGTTGAATCGGGTGCTGAAGTACTTCACGTCGCTGCGATACAGCACATCGGTATACGAAACACCGACGCCGCCATCGACGAACCAGTTCGAGCGGCCTTCGTCGAAACGCAGACGGAATGTGGGGGTCAGGCCGATCAGCCAGGTCTGGTAGTCGTTTCCGCGGGTGTTGTCGGCCACGTGGTAGGTGCCGTACAGGTCCCAGTAGGCGGTGGCTTCGGTGCCCCAGACGGAGCGCTTGAAATCCATGGGTTTGGTGACGCCCAGCGTGTAGGCGTTGGTGTCGCTCTTGCTGCCGGCGGCGCCGTATTGCAGGTAGATGCCGTTGGACACCGACGGGTCGGCGTGCACCACCGGGGCGGCTGCCAGCAGGCAAAGGACGGAAGCGAGAGAGATGGACAGTTTGTTCATGGTTTGCCCCGAAGCCGGCGCAGGAAGTGGGAAAGAAAACGGTTTGGTGAAACGAAGTGTAGGAGGCAATCCATGACCTACCAAAGTGCCACGGTTCTATCGCGTCAGCGTCCTACAGGTCGCGGGCGCACGGTCCCGCAGTTTGTGGGCGAGACGCTACGTAAGGTCAATACAAGTCCTCAAACACCTTTACGGATGTGGGACTTGCAACAAGTGCGGCGGGCTTTCCGGCCCCCGTTTTCAGCTTTATTTGCATGCCTGATAAATCGAAGGAACTCGCCATGAACAAGATCAAATCCACCCTGCTGATTGCCAGCCTGATGACCGTTGCCGGTTTCGCCTCGGCCCAAGTGCCGACCACCACCGCTGGCGGCGCAGCCACCACCAAGGTTGGCGGCCAGATCAACCCGGTCGACAAGTCGCCCATGACGAGCGACACCACCCGCGCCGAAGTCAAGAGCGAAGCCCGCATGGCTGCCAAGCAAAAGAACAACAAGACAGTGGCATCGGGTGAAGCCAGCACGACCGGCCCCAACGGCCAACCCAATGGCCGTCCCGCTGCTGAGAACCCCGCGGTCAGCGGCATGGGCAATCCGGTGAAGGATGCGACCGTGCCTTCCGCACGTGCTGCCGTCCGCACGCCCGCAGGCATTGCCACCGGCGAAAAGACCCCCCGTCCGTAAGCTCTGGCTTGCCAAGAAAAAAGGGACCGCGAGGTCCCTTTTCTTATGGTCTTCCAGCAGTTGATCAGCGTGCCGGCGGCGGGCCTTCGCCGCCCATGGGAGCACCGCCGGGGCCGCGCGGTCCGCCCTTGCCGCCCGGGCCGCCCAGCGGTCCGTGGCCCTCTGGACCGTGATGGCCGAAGTGAGGCGGTGGCAGCGCATCGAAAGTTTGCTGTTGCGCCGGTGTCAGCGTGGCATAGAAGGCCTTGATCGAATCGCCGCGGCGGTCGGCTTCCGCCTGATGGCGGGCACGCATTTCACGCATCCTGTCGATGCGCTGCGGCGTGGTCAGCCTGGCGAATTCGGCACGATCGGGACGCTGGCCGCGCATGCCACCTTCTGGAGGACGCATCGTGGTGACGAAGGTGTTCCAGTTCCCTTCCTGTTCGGGTGTGATGCGCAGCTTGGCCTTCATTTCGGCGAAGTGTTTTTGCATGAGGGCTTCGCGTTTGGACGGGTCGAAACGACCTTCCGGACCGCCCGGGCCGCGCGGTCCGGCATGGGGTGCCGCGGCAGGGGCCGCCTGGGGTGCCGGTGCGGGCGATGTCTGGGCGAAGGCGGAGCCGATGCCGGCGGTGGTCAGCAGGCCGGTGAGAACGATGGTGCGGAATTCGGGACGCATGAGAGTTTCCTTTCGAAGACCCCTGTTGCCACTTGGCGTCAGGTTGGAAGTCAGTGTCCGGTCCGCGTGTAATGCCAGCACCGTACGAGCGTGAGGCTTGTGTAAACCTTCCTTTCCTTCGGTACGACAATAGCCCGGTTGCGGCCGCGTCCGGCCGTGTTCCAACGAAGTCAGCGAGTCCCGAAAAGTGTTCAAGAACGTCATCGTCTACCGCATCGCCCCGCAAGAGGGCGATGCCTTGTTGAAGCTCGAGGAAGGCCTGGACAAGGCGCGTTTCGTGGCCTGCGGTGCCAGCCAGGAGCGGTCGGCCGGATGGGTCGAGCCACGTGGCGAAGCCCATGCGCCGCTGGTCGAGTCCATCGGCGGCCAATGGATCATGAAGTTCATGGTCGAAGCCAAGGTCGTGCCCGGCACGGTGGTGCGTCGCAAGCTAGAGGAACGCATCGCCCAGATCGAGAAGGAAACCGGCCGCAAGCCTGGTCGCAAGGAAGCCAAGGAACTCAAGGAAGACGTGTTGATGCAGCTTCTGCCGATGGCCTTCACCCGTCAGGGCGCCACACCGGTCTGGGTCGATCCGCAGGCAGGCTGGCTGGTGATCGGTTCGTCGGCCACGGCCCGTGCCGACGAGATCGTCACCGCGCTGGTCGACGCATTGCCCGGCGTCACCGTGGTGCCGCTCTACACCCAGCAAAGCGCCACATCCTCGATGTCCGACTGGCTGGTGAGCCAGGATCCGCCGACCGGTTTCAGCGTCGACCGCGAATGCGAGCTCAAGGCTTCGGACGAATCCAAGGCGGTGGTGCGTTATGCACGCCATCCGCTCGACATCGATGAGATACGCACCCACATCGAACAGGGCAAGCTGCCCACCCGCCTGGCCCTGACCTGGCAGGACCGGGTCTCCTTCGTGCTGACCGAAGGCCTGCAACTCAAGAAGATTACCTTCCTGGAAGGTGTGTTCGAAGGCGGCGGCAACCAGAAGGAAGACGGTTTCGATGCCGATGCCGCCATCTCCACCGGTGAACTCGGCCAGTTGATGCCCGACCTGATCGAAGCCCTGGGCGGCGAGATGCCCGAAGGCGGGATGCCTTCGGTGCCCGGCGCCGCACCGGTGGCGGCTGTCACCTCTGCGGCCGTGAAACCCGCCGAAACGGCCGGCACTGCCGAAGACGACGACGCGCCTTTCTGAAGTTCTAAGGCCGCATCACCGGTTCGGCCAGGCTGTCCAGGATCGGGCAGTCCGGCCGGGCATCACCGTGGCAGCAGGTCAGCAACTGCTGCAAGCCGGCCTGCATCTCGCGCATCGCCCCGATGCGCCGTGCGAGTTCGTCGACATGGTCCTGCGCGATGCGTTTCACGCTTGCGCTGCTGCGGCGACCGTCCTGCCAGAGGCTGACCAGCTGGCCGATGTCGGCCATCGAAAATCCCAGGTCACGCGAACGTTTGATGAACCGCAGCGTGTCCACGTCGACCTGCCGGTATTGCCGGTAACCGGCTTCCGTGCGCGCCACCGGCGTCAGCAATCCCAGCGTTTCGTAATGCCGCACCATGCGCTGCGAGACACCCGACAGCCGGGCCGCCTCACCGATGGCGAAAGGTGGCGCGACGGGCGACATCACTCGGCCTTGTAGCCGGCGTCGACGATGGCCTGGCGGATGTCCGCGCGCGGCGTCTCCGTCGTCACATCGACTCGGCCGCTGGCCAGATCGACGGAGATTTCCGCTGCCGGGTCGAGGTCCTCGATGGCTTCCCTGACGTTGCGGACGCAGTGCTGACAAGTCATGCCTTGCACCTTGAATTGTTCTTGCATACGGACTCCTGGAAATACGGTCGTCGCCGGTCGGGCGGCCCTCCATTTTCGGGCAGCCCGGATAACCGCCGAGCCTTCGGGGAGAACTTTCGAGTCATCAGACAACTGACCCGGGCCTGACCCAGCCGAAAGTCGGATTCCGGGAATACCCGGATGAGGTTAAACGTTTTCCCGCTCAGAATTAAGCTTCTGTTGTACGACAACACATCACTAAAACCGCAGACAGCGGTTCAACAGGAAACCGTCAAAGAAGATGCCTCATTTCCCTGCATCAAATCCCCGGCTCGCCCGTTTGTTGTTGACCGGCGCCGCCGGCGGCCTCGGCAAGGTACTGCGTGAAAGACTCAAGCCTTTCGCGGATGTCCTGCGGCTGTCCGACATCGGCGCCATGTCGCCGTCCACCGGCCCGTCCGAAGAAGTCGTGTCGTGCGATCTGGGCGACAAACAGGCAGTCGATGCACTGATCGCCGGCTGCGATGCCATCGTCCACCTGGGCGGTGTATCGGTGGAGCGTCCATTCGAAGAGATCCTGGACGCCAACATCCGCGGCATCTTCCACATCTACGAAGCGGCCCGCCGCCATGGCGTGAAACGTGTGGTGTTCGCCAGTTCCAACCATGTGGTGGGCTTCCACAAGCAGACCGAACACCTGGACCACACCTCTCCGCGTCGCCCGGACGGCTATTACGGCCTGTCAAAGTCCTTCGGCGAGGACATGGCGCAGTTCTACTTCGACCGCTACGGCATCGAGACGGTCAGCATCCGCATCGGATCTTCGTTCCCGGAGCCCGCCAACCGCCGGATGATGAGCACCTGGCTCAGCTTCGACGACCTGACCGCGCTGGTCGGCAAGTCGCTGTTCACGCCCGAAGTGGGCCACACCATCGTCTACGGCGTATCGGCCAACCGCGACCTGTGGTGGGACAACCAGGGCGCGGCCAGGCTGGGTTATGTGCCGAAGGACAGCTCCGAGCCCTTCCGCGCCAAGGTCGAGGCCCAGCCGCCGGTCGCGGCCAACGATCCCAACGCCATCTTCCAGGGCGGCGCGTTCACCGCCCAGGGCCCGTTCGCCTGACGGCCTGCCGCCCGACCCGCACACATCAACTTTCCTCCACCGCTTTCTTTTCAATAACTCAGAGACAACACATGAAAAAGCACACCACCCTCCGCGGCGCACTGAGCCTGGTCGCCGTCGCCGTCCTGTCGATGTCGGCACTGCAGGCCGAAGCCCGCACCTTCCGTTCGGCGGAAGTGCATGCCAAGGACTTCCCGACCAACCAGGCGGTGATGTTCATGGGCGGCGAACTGTCCAAGGCCACCGGCGGCAAGGACAGCATCAAGATCTTCTCGGACAGCGCGCTGGGCTCCGAAAAGGACACGGTCGAGCAGGTCAAGATCGGCGCGCTCGACATGGTGCGTGTCAGCAGCGCATCGTTCCACGGCATCGTGCCGGAGTCGGTCATCCCGTCGCTGCCCTTCCTGTTCCGCGACATCGAGCATTTCCGCAAGACCATGTACGGCCCGCAGGGCGACCAGGTGCTGGCAGCTTTCGAGAAGGCCGGTTTCATCGGCCTCGCGCTGTATGAAAGCGGCGCCCGTTCGGTCTATGCCAAGAAGCCGGTCAAGAGCATCGCCGACATGAAGGGCCTGAAGATCCGGGTGCAGCCTTCGGACCTGATGGTGAGCATGTTCGCCGCGGTCGGCGCATCGCCCACGCCCATGCCCACCGCCGAGGTCTACACCGGCCTGAAGACCGGCCTGGTCGACGCCGCCGAGAACAACTACCCGTCGTACGACGAAGCCAAGCACTTCGAGGCCGCACCGGTCTTCTCGGAAACCATGCACGTCATGACACCCGAAGTGCTGGTGTTCTCCAAGAAGGTCTGGGACACGCTGTCCAAGGAAGAGCAGGTCGCCATCCGCAAGGCCGCCAAGGATTCCATCCCCTACTACGTCAAGCTGTGGGAGCCGCGTGAACAGGCCGCCAAGGCCGCCGTGGTGAAGGGTGGCGCGAAGATCGTTCCGGCTGCCGAGATCGACCGCGCAGGTTTCGTCGCCGTCGAAAAGCCGGTGTACGACAAGTTCGCCACCACACCCGCGCTGAAGGCGCTGGTGCAGGACATCGTCAACACCAAGTAAGCGGGCCGCCATGGCGTTTCTATCGAGATTTTCCAGGGTCAACGCCCTGCTGTGTCGCTGGACGATGTACCTCGCCTGCGTGTGCCTGATCGGCCTGCTGGCGGTGGTCGTGTACGGCGTGGTGATGCGTTATGTGTTCAACCACGCCCCGCCCTACGTCGAGCAGGTCGCCTTGCTGCTGGTGATTTCGGTCGCCATGTTCGGCGCCTCCGCCGGCGTGCGTGATGCCGGCCACATCGGGCTGGATTCACTGGTGGCCAAGCTGCCGCCGGCGGGCCAGTTCTGGTGCAAGGTGATCGTCTACCTGCTGGTCATCCTGTTCGCGTTGGCCTTGTTCTGGGGCGGCGCCGAAATGGCCGTATCCACCCATAGCGATTCCATTCCCACCCTGGGCATCTCGGAGTCCTACCGGTACCTGCCGGTGCTGGCCGCCGGTGTGCTCATCACCCTGTTTTCGCTGGAACACCTGGCCGCGCATTTCTATCGCGCGGAGGTCGTCGCATCATGGCACTGACGCTTCTTTCCCTCAGCTTCGTCGTCTTCCTGCTGCTCGGCATGCCGGTGGCTTTCGCCATCGGCCTGAGCTGCCTGCTGACCTTCGGTTATGAAGGCCTGCCCTTCGAGACCGCCATCCAGATGATGGTGTCGGGCATGAACGTTTTCTCGTTCCTGGCGATCCCGTTCTTCATCTTCTCCGGCGAACTGATGCTGCACGGCGGGATCGCGGACAAGATCGTCGCCTTCGCCCGCAGCCTGGTCGGCCACTGGCGTGGCGGCCTGGGCCTGGCCAACGTGGTCGCGTCCACGCTGTTCGGCGGTGTGTCGGGCTCGCCGGTGGCGGATACCTCGGCGATGGGCGGCGTCATGATTCCCATCATGAAACGCGAGGGCTACAGCGCCGACTACGCGGTCAACGTCACCACCCATGCATCGCTGTCGGGTGCGCTGATGCCCACCTCGCACAACATGATCATCTATGCCTTCGCGGCGCAGGCGGCGGTGGGCGAGATCGGCGGCCACATCATCAAGGGCGTGTCGATCGGCGACCTGATGTTCGCGGGCCTGGTGCCGGTGTTCTGCATCATGGTGTGCATGCTGTTCACCGCCTACTGGCAGGCGCGCAAGTACGGTTTCCCCCGTCGTGCCGACGGCTCGACCATGCTGGAACGTTTCCCTGGCTGGGGCACGGTGCTGCGCACCGGCATCGCCGCCGTTCCCGGCCTGGCGGTGATCCTGATCATCCTGGTCTGCGTAATGGAAGGCGTGACCACCGCGACCGAGGCGGCGGCCATCGCGGTCACCTATTCCTTGATCCTGACGGTGGCGGTGTACCGCACCATGACCAGGGCCAAGCTGCTGAAGTCGCTGGCCAAGGCATCGAAGACCACCGGCGTGATCCTGCTGCTGATCGGCGTGTCGAACATGCTGCGCTACCAGATGGCCTACCTGGAAATCCCGGACACCATCGAAGCCGCGTTGCTGGCCGCGACCACTTCGCCGTGGCTGATGCTGCTGTACATCAACATCATCCAGATCTTCCTGGGCATCTTCCTGGACATGGCGGCGCACATCCTCATCACGACGCCGCTGTTCCTGCCGCTGGCCATCCAGATGGGTGTCGGCCCGGTGCAGTTCGGCATGATGCTGCTGCTCAACTGCGCGCTGGGGCTGGTGCATCCGCCGGTCGGCACGGTGCAGTTCATCGGCTGTGCCATCGGTAAAATTTCCATTGGCGAGGCAACCCGCACCGCATGGCCCTATTACCTGGCGATCTTCGTCGCCATCACGCTGGTGACCTATGTCCCTGCCTTCTCGACCTGGCTGCCGACGCTGATCACGGGCCATCCGGTGCTGTAGAACCATCACGATGATCCTGATCTACGTCTCCTGCTACGACAGCGGCGAACTGCTCGCCTACCGACTCGACACCACCTCGGGCACGCTGCTGCCGGCGCAGGTGTTGCAGCCGGGTGGCAAGCTGATGCCGATGGCGTTCAGCCCCGACCGGCAACGCCTGTACGTTGCCCGGCGCAACGATCCGCTGCAGGCCCTGACGTTTGTCATCGACCCGAAAAGCGGCGAGTTGTCGCCTGTCGGCGAAGGCCCGCTACCCCACAGCATGGCCAACCTGGCCACCGATGCGACCGGCCGTTTCCTGTTCAGCGCCTCGTTCGGCGGTGACCAGGTGGCGGTCAGCCCAATCGGCGAGGACGGCGTGGTCGGCCAGGCACTGCAGGTGCTGCCGACCCGTGCCAACGCCCATTGCGTGGTGGCGGACCCGGGCAACCATTTCGTGCTGGCCACCTGCATGGGCGGCGGTGTGGTGATGCAGTACCAGTTCGATGCGGCCACCGGCCGGCTCTGGCCCAACGCGGTGCCGATGATGGAGCCGCATGCCGGTGCCAGCCCGCGCCACCTGGTATTCGGCCCGCAAGCCCGGTTCGTCTACCTGCTGAATGAACTCGACGCGGCGGTCGATGTGCTGGCTTTCGATGCCCAAAGCGGCACCTTGCGGACCGTCCAGACCATCGCCAGCCTGCCCGCTGGCGCGACCGAAAACCCGTGGGCATCGGACCTGCATCTGCGGCCCGACGGCCGGTTCCTGTACAGCAGCGAGCGACGGTCCAACCTGTTGTCGATCTTCGAGGTCGATGCCGGCAACGGCCGTCTCGCCTTGCGCGGCCATGTGCCGACCGAGACGCAGCCGCGCGGTTTCGCGATCACGCCGGACGGCGGTTTCCTGATCGTCGCGGGCGAAACCTCGCACCACCTGTCGGTCTATCGCATCGATGGCGAAACCGGTGGGCTGGAACTGACCAGCCGCAGGGCGACCGGCCAGAGCCCCAGCTGGATCAGTCCGTTGTTGCTGCAGGACTGACCCGGGCTTTCCTACTTCTGGATATCGCCCAGGCAGAGGTACTTCAGTTCGAGGTAATCTTCGATGCCGTGATGCGAACCCTCGCGCCCCAGGCCCGACTGCTTGACCCCGCCGAAAGGCACGTGCTCGGTGGCGATGACACCGGCGTTGATGCCCACCATGCCGTATTCCAGCGCCTCGGCCACCCGGAAGATGCGGCCGACATCGCGGCTGTAGAAATAGCTCGCCAGGCCGAACTCGGTGTTGTTGGCCGCATCGATGGCTTCCTGTTCGGTCTCGAACCTGAACACCGGCGCGAACGGGCCGAAGGTCTCTTCGCGGGCGCACAGCATGTCGGCCGTGGCGTCCGCCACCACCGTCGGCTGGAAGAACTGGCCTTCCATCTTCTGGCCGCCCGCCATCACACGGCCGCCCTTGGCCAGCGCGTCTTCCAGGTGCTTCTGCACCTTGGCGACGGCTGCCGGCTCGATCAGCGGGCCCTGCACCACACCGGCGTCGAAACCGTTGCCGACCTTCAGCGCCTTCACCGCGACGGCGAACTTCTCGACGAACTGGTCGTAGACACCTTCCTGCACATAGATGCGGTTGGCGCAGACGCAGGTCTGGCCGGCGTTGCGGTACTTGCTGGCCATGGCGCCCTCGACGGCCGAGTCGATGTCGGCGTCGTCGAACACGATGAAGGGCGCGTTGCCGCCCAGCTCCAGGCTCATCTTCTTGACCGTCGGCGCGCTCTGCGCCATCAGGATGCGGCCGACTTCGGTGGAGCCGGTGAAGCTGATGTGGCGCACCACGTCGCTGGCGCACAGCACCTTGCCGACGGCGATCGAGTTGTCGCTGTCGGCGGTCAGCAGGTTCAGCACACCGGCCGGAATGCCTGCGCGCACGGCCAGTTCGGCGGCGGCCAGCGCGGTCAGCGGGGTGAGTTCGGCCGGCTTGATGACCACCGGGCAGCCGGCGGCCAGGGCGGGCGCGACCTTGCGGGTGATCATCGCCAGCGGGAAGTTCCACGGCGTGATGGCGGCGCAGACACCGACCGCTTGCTTCATCACCAGCAGGCGGCGGTTGTTGTCGAACTGCGGCAGGGTCTCGCCGTTGACGCGTTTGGCTTCTTCGGCGAACCATTCGACAAAGCTGGCGGCGTAGGCGACTTCGCCCTTGGCTTCGGCGAAGGGCTTGCCCTGCTCGGCGGTCATGATGCGGCCGAGGTCTTCCTGGTTGGCCATCAACAGGTCGAACCACTTCAAAAGGATGGCGTGGCGCTGCTTGCCGGTCTTGGCGCGCCAGGCGGGCCAGGCCTTATCGGCGGCGGCGATGGCGGCTTCGGCATCGGCGGCACCCAGGTTGGGCACGTCGGCCAGCTTGAGGCCGGTGGCCGGGTCGTTCACGTCGAAGCGGGCGCTGCCGGCGACCCAGCGGCCGTCGATCAACGCGTCGGTCTTGAGCAGGCTGGGGTCGTTCAGCAGGGCGAGGGGGGAGGTCTTCATGTCCATGCGCGAAATCCTCAGGCAGCGACTGCGGTGACTGCGGCGTCGGCTTGCGTCGCTGCGGTCAGGGCTTCACCCAGCGTCGCCAGCGCGGCTTCGAACTGCGCTTCGGGAATGGTCAGCGGATACAGGAAACGGATCACGTTGCCGTACACACCGCAACTCAGCAGCAGCAGGCCGCGGTCGAGCGCTTCCTTCTGCACCCTGGCGACCAGCGTCGGGCTGGGCTGGCCATCGGCGCCGTAGAACTCGGCGGCGACCATCGAGCCCAGGCCGCGCACGTCGCGGATGGCCGGGCAGCGTTCACGCCATTCGGTCAAAAATTCCTGCATGCGTGCACCCAGTTGCACCGAGCGCTCGAGCAGCTTCTCGTCGACCAGTGCGTCGATCACCGCATGCGACGCGGCCACTGCCAGCGGGTTGCCGGCATAGGTGCCGCCCAGGCCGCCGGGGGCCGGCGCATCCATCACCTCGGCGCGACCGCAGACGGCCGACAAAGGCATGCCGCCCGCCAGGCTCTTGGCCATGGTGATCAGGTCGGGTTTGACGGTGTGGTGTTCCATCGCGAACATCTTTCCGGTGCGGCCGAAACCGGTCTGCACCTCGTCGGCGATCAGCAGGATGCCGTTGGCATCACACACCTCGCGCAGCTTCACCATCAGCTCGGCCGGGGCGACATTGAAGCCGCCTTCGCCCTGCACCGGCTCGATGATGATGGCGGCCACGCGGCGCGCCTCGACGTCGCATTTGAAGAGCTGGGTCAGCGCGTCCAGGCTGTCCTGCACCGACACGCCGTGCACTTCGTTCGGGAAAGGCAGGTGGTAGACCTCGGCCGGGAATGGGCCGAAACCGATCTTGTACGGAGCGACCTTGCCGGTGAGGGCCAGGGTCATCATGGTGCGGCCGTGGAAACCGCCGCCGAACGCGATGACCCCCGAGCGGCCGGTGTGGGCGCGGGCGATCTTGATGGCGTTCTCCACCGCTTCCGCACCGGTGCTGAACAGGGCGGTCTTCTTAGGGCCGGCGATGGGTGCCAGGGCGTTGATGCGCTCCATCAGGGCGACGCCGCTTTCGTAGGGAACGATCTGGTACGAGGTGTGGGTGAAACGCTCCAGCTGCGCCTGGATGGCGGCGATCACCTTGGGGTGGCGGTGGCCGGTATTGAGAACCGCGATGCCGGCGGCGAAGTCGGTGAAGGCGCGGCCCTCGACGTCCCAGATGGTCGCGTTCTCGGCGCGGTCTGCGTAGAAGTTGCACATGACACCCACGCCGCGCGGAGCGGCCGCGGTGCGGCGTTGGTCGATTTGCTGGTTGTTCATGGAGAGCGATTACGCGCCCAAGCGGCCCTACAATCCAGTTCCACTTTGCCAAATCGGATGGTGCCAATTGCGCTCGATCAGCGCCGACCTGCTGGAACAGAAGCTGTCCGCGGAGCGCCTGGCGCGGCCGGAAGCGCCGCTCAACCGCCTGCTCTACGAATGCCTGCGCGCCGCCATCCACGACGGCAGCCTGCCGGCGGCCACCCGCCTGCCGCCGTCACGCGACCTGGCCGCGCAGCTGGCCCTGTCGCGCAACACGGTGATGCATGCCTACGAGCAGCTGATGGCAGAGGGTTATGCGCGCGGCCTGACCGGCAGCGGCACGTATGTCGCCGAGCGGATTCCGGAGCTTCCGGTGCTGCCGTCATCTGTCCGGCCGCACAAGGGCGGCGTTGCCGCGCGGCTGTCGAAACGCGGCCGCAAGGTGGTGCAGGACGCATTGGCGCAGACCCGCCAGTGGGGCGCGTTCATGCCGGGTGTGCCCGACATCACTCAGGTGCCGCACCGCAAGCTGGCGCAGATCACCGCCCGGCTGGAGCGCAGCCTGCCGCCGGCGACGCTGAGCTACGCGGCGGGCGGCGGCCATCCGGCGTTGCACCAGAGCCTGGCGGTGTACTTGAGGCAGGCGCGGTCGGTAGTGTGCGAGCCGGAACAGATCGTGGTGACAGAAGGCGTTCACCAAGCCATCGACCTCATCACCCGGGTGCTGGGAGATCCCGGCGACACCGCCTGGGTGGAGGAGCCGGGTTACTGGGGCACCCGCAGCGTGCTGACGATCAACGGCATCCGCCTGAAACCCATGCCGGTGGACGCCGAGGGCATGCGCGCCAGCGGCACCTCGCCGCGTTTTGCTTTCGTCACTCCCTCGCACCAGTACCCGCTGGGCGCGGTGATGAGCATGGCGCGGCGGCTGGACCTGCTGGGCCATGCCACCGGCGACGGCACCTGGGTGGTGGAGGACGACTACGACAGCGAATTCCGTTTCGCCGGCCAGCCCATACCGTCGTTGCAGGGACTGCTGCCCGATGCGCCGGTGATCTATGTCGGCACCTTCAGCAAGACGCTGTACCCGGGCCTGCGCATCGCCTACATGGTGGTGCCGCCGTCGGTGGCGACGGCGTTTCGCACGGCGCAGTCGGAGCTCTACCGTGGAGGCCACATGCTCATGCATGCGGCGCTGGCCGAGTTCATCGACACCGGCCTCTATGCCGCCCACATCCGCAAGATGCGGCTGGTGTATGCGGCACGTCGGGCCTTCCTGATCGGGCTGGTGCAGCAGTGGCTGGGACCGGGATGGATTCATGAATACGACACCGGTGCCGGCCTGCACCTGGTGCTTTCGCTGCCCGATGGCTGCGACGACGTGGCGCTGACCGAAACCATTGGCGCCGAGGGTGTGCTGGTGCGTCCGCTGTCGCGTTATTACCTGGGGAAAAAACGCAGCAGCGGTCTGCTGCTGGGCTTCGCCAGTGTGCCCCAGGAACAGATGCTGCCGCCTTTCGAAGTGGTCGTCCGGTGCATCCGGAAAGCGGTCGTCGGCATCGCCATACCTACCTAAAATATTGCATGTCAATATTGCCGAGTGAAGCCTGAAACCATGACCGAACGCACCGATTCGCTGTTCATCAACTCGATCGCCAAGGGCATGCGTCTGCTGGAGTGTTTCTCCGAACTCGCCCAGCCCCTGAGCCTGAACGAACTGGTCACCCGCAGCGGCATGGACCGCAGCGCTGTGCAGCGCCTGGCCTACACCTTCGTCGCCCTGGGCTACCTGGAGCGCGGCATCAACGGCAAGGGTTATGTGCTGGGAAAGAAGATCCTGGAGCGCACCTTCGACTACCTGCGCAGCGTGCCCCTGCTGGAGCGCGCCACGCCGCTCATCGTCGACCTGCAGCGCGAGTCCGGCGAACGGGTCGAACTGAGCCTGTTCGACGACCTGACCATCATCTTCGCCCTGCGTCGGCAGACCAAGCGCCAGACCTACACCACCACCCTGATCGGCCGCCGCCTGGCGACCATCTACACCGCCAGCGGCCGTTCGATCATGGCCCACCTGGATGACGAACAGGTCTCCGACATCCTGGCGCGCACCGACTCCAGGCCGCTGACCGGCAAGGCGGTGACCGACCCGGCCGAAATCCGGGCACTGGTGAACCAGGCGCGCGGCGACGGGTTCGCCATGGCCTCCGAAGAAAGCATGCTGGGCGAGGTGACGCTGGCCAGCGCGGTGCTCGACCACGAAGGCCGGCCCATCGCCGCGATCGACATCTCGGGCTCGCTGGCCGAGTGGACCAAGGAGGAATTCGCCCGCCGGTTCGCGCCCCTGCTGATGAGCGCCACCAGGGCGCTGAGCGGCAAGCCCGGGTTGTCCTGAGGCGGGGTCAGCCGACCGGATCCAGGTGGGTCATCACACTCAGCACCGGATGGCTGGCCATCACGCGGTCCCGCGCATCGACGGTGATGGCGTGGGCTGCCTCCACCGTCAGCTGGCCGTCGACTTCCAGGTGGGCATCCACCGCCAGTAGGTCGCCCAGGCGCCGTGTGCGCAGGTCGTGCACGCCCCGCACGCCAGGGGTCGCGGATAGCGTGGCCAGGATGGCGGCCACCTCGTCGGCATCGGCGCCCCGGTCCATCAGGTCCTGCAGCGCACCCCAGCCGAACTTGAAACCCATGTGGGCGACCATGCCGCCGACGATCAGCGCGGCGACCGGATCCAACAGCGGATAACCGGCCAGGTTGCCGACGATGCCGATGCCCACCACCAGCGACGAAGCAGCGTCCGAACGCGCATGCCAGGCATTGGCCACCAGCAGCGTGGAACGCAGC
The DNA here is from genome assembly GCF_057747805.1 of Xylophilus sp. PBN-3R. NCBI lineage: Bacteria > Pseudomonadati > Pseudomonadota > Betaproteobacteria > Burkholderiales > Xylophilus > Xylophilus sp. PBN-3R. The sequence goes on along the minus strand of NZ_CM173225.1, from coordinate 4,477,319 downwards.
CGCTGGGCGATGGCCAGCATGTAGCGGAACAGGCCTTCCTTGGCCAGCAGCGCGACCACCGCCACCACCAGCGCCACGCCGTGGACCTCGGGAATCGACTCGGGGTTCTCCAGCCGCACCACCGCCGTGCCTGCCATGCCCAGGCCGACGCCCATCATGAGCAGGCCCAGCACCAGCGTGGCGGCGGTCTCGAAGCGGTGGTGGCCGTACGGATGCCCTTCGTCGGCCGCCTTGCGGGCCTGGGGGCCGGCCACCAGCACGATGGCGTCGCTCACCAGGTCGGTCAGCGAATGCAGGCCGTCGGCGATCAGGCCCTGCGAATGCGAAAAGACGCCGATGACGAACTGCAGCGTGGACAGCGCCAGGTTGACCCCCACGCTGACCCAGGTGCTGCGGGTTCCCTCGGGCATGCCGGAAACGTCGGCGGTGGGGGTGTCGGCATCGGGGCCGCGCTGGAAGATGGGCATGCCCGCGATTGTCTGCGCGATGGGCCGCCTTCAGAACCCTTCGAGCACCACCTTGCCCTGCGCCTTGCCGCTTTCGATGAAGGCGTGTGCGCGGGTGAGGTTGGCCGCGTTGATGGTGCCGAAGGTCTGGCCCAGCGTGGTGCGGATGCGGCCCGCATCGACCAGGTCGGCGACTTCGGCGAGCAGCTCGCCCTGGCGCTGCAGGTCGGGCGTGGTGAAGAGCGAGCGGGTGAACATCAGCTCCCAGTGCAGCGAGATGGCCTTGGTCTTCAGCGGCGTCGCATTCAGCACTTCCGGGTCGTCGATCAGCGCCAGCTTGCCCTGCGGCAGGATCGACTCGATCAACTGCTCGTAGTGCTTGTCGGTATGGGTGAGGCCGGCCGCCATGTCCACGCCTTCGATGCCTTGCTCGCGCAGCGCGGCGGCCAGCGGCTGGCGGTGGTCGATGACGACATGGGCGCCCAGGTCCAGGCACCACTGGCGGGTTTCCGCGCGCGACGCGGTGGCGACCACTCGCAGCTGGGTCAGTTGCCGTGCCAGCTGGATCAGGATGGAACCCACGCCGCCTGCGCCGCCGACGATCAGCAGTGTCTGCCCTGCGCCGCCGCCGTGCGCCACGCCGAGCCGGTCGAACAACAGTTCGTAGGCGGTGATGGCGGTCAGCGGCAGGGCTGCCGCCTCGGTGTCGCTCAGCGACTTCGGCGCCAACGCCACGATGCGTTCATCGACCGCATGCAGCTCGCTGTTGGTGCCGGGGCGGTTGATGGCGCCGGCGTAGTACACCCGGTCGCCTTGCCTGAAGAGGGTCACCTCGTCGCCGATGGCTTCCACCGTGCCGACCGCATCCCAGCCCAGCACCCGGAACTGCCCGGCATCGGGTTGGGCCTTGCCGCGTACCTTGGTATCGACCGGGTTGACCGATATGGCCTTCACCCGCACCAGCAGATCGCGCGACCCCGGGGTGGGTGTGGGCAGTTCGATGTCCTGCAGGGCACCGGCTTGGTCGATGGGTTGGGGACGGTTGAAACCGATGGCTTTCATGGCGTTCCTTTTTGGATGCAGTGTTGTTGCGATGGCAATGGGTCAGCACTCTAGGATGCCGGGCGCTGGCGTTTCGCCGGATGCGGCGATGACCGGCAATCATGTCGGCTTCGTCCTGCAAACGCGGCGCCACGGGGCGCGGCATGGTAGCGGGATGAATGACACCACCACTTCCTCCCTGGGTCGCCGCTCCCTGCTGAAATCCATCGGTGCCGGCACCACCGGCCTGGCCCTGTCCGCCGCCGCTTCTGCGCAGCGCCTGCCTGGCCCGAGTGCTATCGACTCGGGAGCGGTGGTCGACGGCAAGGTGGTTTTTCCGCCCTGGCGTGGCGAGGCCGACGCACCGTCGAGCCCCACGCCGGCACCGTTGCCGCCTGAGCAGCGTGTGGGTTTTGCCATCATCGGCCTGGGCCGGCTGGCGCTGGAGGAAATCCTGCCCGCATTCGTCGAGAGCGGCCAGGCTCGGCCGGTCGCCCTGGTATCGGGGTCACCCGAGAAGATGGCGGCCGTGGCGAAGCAGTACGGCATTGCGCCGGAGTCCTGCTACAGCTACGCCGACTTCGACCGCATCCGCGACAACAAGGCGGTGCAGGCGGTCTATGTGGTTCTGCCAAACGGTCTGCACCTTGAATTCGTCGAGCGCGCTGCGGCGGCCGGCAAACATGTTTTATGCGAAAAGCCGTTTGCAGTCAGTTCCACAGAGGCCCGCTCGATGATCTCGGCCTGCGCGAAGGCCGGTGTGAAGCTGATGGTCGCCTACCGCATCCAGTACCAGCCGCACAACCTGCGGGTGCGCAAGTTCATCCAGGAAAAGACGTTCGGCAGGCTGGTCGGGTTCACCGCAGCCAATGTCCAGACCACCCATCCCACGGCCGCGCAGCAGTGGCGCCACAAGAAGGCCCTGGCGGGCGGTGGCGCGTTGCCGGACATCGGGCTTTATTGCCTGAACACCGCTCGTTTCATCACCGGCCAGGAGCCGGTGGAGGTCTACGCCCACAGCTTCAGCCCACCCGGCGACGGGCGTTATGCGGAGGTGGAGGAAACGGTCAACTTCACCCTGAAATTTCCGTCCGGCCTGGTGGCGCAGTGCCTGTGCAGCTACGGTGCCCGGGAAGACAAGTGGCAGCGGCTGGAACTGGAGACTGCCAGCATCGACATGCCCAGCGCCTATGAATACCAGGGCCAGCGTCTGGTGATCGGCCAGCGCCAGGCCGACACCAAGGTTCAGAACGAACTGGTGCTGCCGCCCAAGAACCAGTTCACGGCCGAGCTCGACCATCTGGCGGAGTGCATCACCCGGGGCGGCACGCCTCGTACCCCAGGCGAGGAAGGCCTGCGCGACCAGGTGCTGATGGAAGCCATCTACAGATCCGCAGCCACCGGACTGCCCGTAAAACTCGCCTGACATACCGGGTCGGTCCTAAACCGTTATGGTGGCGGGCAATTTGTCCCCCCTCAGGAAAAACCACCATGACCCAAGCCTTTGGTTACGCAGCCCAATCCGCCACCACCCCGCTGGCTCCTCACAAGTTCGAGCGCCGTACACCTGGTGAACTCGATGTGGCGCTGGACGTGCTGTTCTGCGGCGTCTGCCATTCCGACCTGCACACCGCCCGCGGCGAATGGGGCAACACCATCTACCCGTCGGTGCCGGGCCACGAGATCGTCGGCCGTGTCACCGCGGTCGGCTCGCTGGTCAGCAAGTTCAAGGTCGGCGACATCGTCGGCGTGGGCTGCATGGTCGATAGCTGCCAGCATTGCAAGCCCTGCGCCGACGGCATCGAGCAGTACTGCGAAAACGGCTTCACCGGCACCTACAACGGCCCGATGTTCGGTGGCGGCGAGAACACCTACGGCGGATATTCCGACCACATGGTGGTGCGTGAATCCTTCGTGCTGAAGGTATCGCACGACGAGTCCTCGCTGGCCGCCGTGGCGCCGCTGCTGTGTGCCGGCATCACCACCTATTCGCCGCTGAAGCAGTGGAACGTGGGCCCCGGCCACAAGGTCGGCATCGTCGGCCTGGGCGGCCTCGGCCACATGGGCGTGAAGATCGCCGCCGCCATGGGCGCGCACGTGGTGCTGTTCACCACTTCCGAAAACAAGCGCGAAGACGCGAAACGCCTCGGCGCGCACGAGGTCGTGGTGTCCAGGAACGAAGCCGAAATGGCGGCCCAGGCCGGCAAGCTGGATTTCATCCTGAACACCGTGGCGGCACCGCACAACCTGGACGCCTTCCTGAACCTGCTGACGCTCGACGGCACCATGACGCTGGTCGGCGCGCCCGATTCGCCGCACCCGTCGCCCAACGTGTTCAGCCTGATCTTGAAGCGCCGCCGCCTGGCCGGCTCGCTGATCGGCGGCATCCGCGAAACGCAGGAAATGCTGGACTTCTGCGCCCGGCACAACATCGTGTCGGACATCGAGATGATCCGCATGGACGAGATCAACGGGTCCTACGAACGCATGCTGAAGAGCGACGTGAAATACCGCTTCGTGGTGGACATGGCCACCCTCGCCGAAGCTGCCTGATCACAGGCGGTGCGGCCGCCTTTTTCGTGCGGCTTATTCGGCCGGGATGTTCTCGAGGTCGGCCATCCACACCGCCGACTCCGAGTCGCTCGGGGCTCGCCAGTCGCCACGCGGTGACAGCGAGCCACCCGAGCCCACCTTCGGCCCGTTGGGCACACACGAACGCTTGAACTGGCTGGTCTGGAAGAAGCGCCAAACGAAGATGCCCAGCACCTTGCGGATCTCGGCCAGCGTGTACTGGTTGTGGGTTTCCGAAAGCGCCTCCGGCCACGCGCCCTGTTCGCGGTCGTGCCATGCGACATGTGCCAGGTAGGCCACCTTGCTGGGCTTGAAACCGTAGCGCAGCGTGTAATAGAGGTGGAAGTCCTGTAGTTCGTAGGGGCCGATGGTGTCTTCGGTCTTCTGTGCGGGCTGCACCCCTTGCGCCGCCGCATCGGCGGGAATCAGTTCAGGGCTGATCTCCGTAGCCAGGATGGCGCGCAGCACGTCACTGCCGGCATCGCCCAGCAGGCCGGTGCCGGCCACCCAGTCGACCAGGTGCTTGACGAGGGTCTTGGGCACCGAGGCGTTGACGTTGTAGTGCGACATGTGGTCGCCTACACCGTAGGTGCACCAGCCCAGCGCCAGCTCGCTCAGGTCGCCGGTGCCGGCCACGATGGCTCCGTGGAAGTTGGCCAGACGGAACAAATGGCTGGTGCGTTCGCCCGCCTGCACGTTTTCGAAAGTGATGTCGTAGACCGGTTCGCCGTTGTGGAACGGATGCCCCAGGTCGGCCAGCATCTGGATGCAGCTCGGCCGGATGTCGATTTCCCGAGCGGTGCAACCGATGGCACCCATCAGCTGGTGCGCCTGTTGCAGGGTGCGCTCGCTGGTGGCGAAACCCGGCATGGTGAAACCCAGGATGTTGCGGCGCGGCAGGCCCAGCCGGTCCATGGCCTGGGCCAGCACCAGCAGCGCATGGGTTGAATCCAGGCCGCCGGAAACCCCGATCACCACCTTGTCGATCCTGCTGGCCTCCAGCCGCTGCACCAGCGATTGCACCTGGATGTTGAAGGTCTCGTGGCAGCGCTCGTCCCTAACGGCGGCGTTGGCGGGCACGTAGGGAAACCGTTCGACCGTGCGCAGCAGGCCACCGGGCACCGACTGCGGCAGGGCCAGGTCGAACACCACCGTGCGCCAGCCCGACAGCTGTTCGCGATGCTTCTGCACCGAGGTGCCGAAGCTGTTCTGCCGCATGCGTTCGCGCGACAACCGCTCCAGGTCGGTGTCCGCCAGGATGAGGTGCGAGCGATTGGAGAAACGTTCGCTCTCGGCCAGCATCTCGCCGGCTTCGTAGATCAGCGCCTGGCCGTCCCAGGCCAGGTCGGTGGTCGACTCGCCGATGCCGGCCGACGAATACAGGTAGGCCGCCTGGCAGCGCGCCGACTGCAGGCTGACCAGTTGGTGACGATAGGCCGACTTGCCGATGGTGATGTTGGAAGCCGACAGGTTCACCAGCACGGTGGCGCCGGCCAGCGCGGCATAGCTGCTGGGTGGAATCGGCACCCAGACGTCCTCGCAGATCTCCACATGCAGCTTGAGCAGCGGCAACTGGCGCGCCTGGAACAGCAGGTCGCTGCCGAAGGGCACGGTGCCGCCGCACAGGTGGATTTCGGTGGCCAGCGCCATGTCGGCGCCATTGAACTGCCGGCCTTCGTAGAACTCGCCGTAGTTGGGCAGGTAGGTCTTGGGCTGCACGCCCAGCAGACGGCCGCCTGCCACCACCGCCGCGCAGTTGAACAGCCGGTGATCGACACGCAAGGGGAGGCCGACGATGGCCACCGCATTGATATCACGCGAGGCATCGACGACTGCCTGCAGCGCGGTTTCGCATGCATCCAGCAGCGCGCGCTGGTGGAACAGGTCTTCGCAGGTATAGGCCGACAGCCCCAGTTCGGGGAAGGCCACCACGGCCGCGCCCTGGTCCGATGCCTCACGCCACAGGCGAATCGTCTCTGCCGCGTTGAACACCGGGTCGGCCACCCGGTTGCGGGGCACCGCCACGGCCAGGCGGGCAAAGCCATGGCGATAGGGATTCTGGAAAGGCAGCGCAGAAATGGTCACCGAAAGTCTTTCGTAGGAGGCGTTGCGATGCGGCGCACTTTACGTTGTCCCAAGACATGCCGCAGCCAGACCGCGCCATCTGTCTGGACGTTGCCTGCGGTTTTAGGCAACTGAAAACCCATAAAAGCGCGGGGAAAAATAAGAAATATTCCGCAAACGAAGCACCGAGTGTTTTCCCTTGCCACCCTAAAACGCCCTAACTAGGATACGGAGCCTTCACAAATTAGCGTGTGCTTACTCCTTGTTGGGGCGGCGATGGGAAAAGGGAAATGAACGAACTGGAAGTCAACTGCATCCAAAGGTCCAAACCGCTGCCGACGCATCACGTCATCACGCACCTGGGACACCTGGGGTATGCCTGCCGCATCCCCGTCGCCCTGGCCATCGTCCAGGTGCGCGGCAAGCAGAACCTCTTCTACACGGTGGATCCGGCCACCCAGAGCCGCGTCTATATCGGCGTAAGGCGCGAGCCGGGGCGCTGCCCCTACCTCCAGGCCCACATCGAGGGCGAGTGGACCGACCATCTGCTGATGCTCCCCGAAACCCGGCCTTCGTTCCGGGTGATCCGTGATGGCGAGAACACTGGCACGCGGCTGAACGTGCGTTTTCTGGCGTCGCGCTAGGCCAAGGCCGACACGGCATCGTCGGCAGTCGGGCGTTCAGTCGGCGTGCAGCTTGCGGTCGCGGATCAGTTTCGTCCACTTCTCGTTCTCGGCCTTGACGAAACCGGAAAACTCGGCCGGCCCGCGGTAACGCGGCTCGCTGCCGGCGCTCTGGAGTTTCTCTTTCACCGCCGCGCTGTTGACGACCTTCTCGACTTCGGCCGCAAGGCGATCTACCAGTTCCTTGGGCATTCCCGCCGGTCCCACCAGTCCCTGGAAACCCACCGCTTCGATGCCTGGCAGGCCTTGCTCACGAACGGTCGGGACATCCGGCAGCGCGGCGTCGCGACGCGGTCCGGTCACCGCCAGCGCCTTGAGTTTTCCGCTTTTCACCTGCGGCGTGAGCACGGTTCCGGCATCGACCAGCAACTGCGTCTGGCCGCCCATCAGGTCCTGCACCGCCGGTGCGCTTCCCTTGTAGGGGACATGGGTCATGTCCAGACCCGCGACCTGGTTCACCAGTTCGCCATTGAGATGGGTCGACGTGCCGGAACCGCCCGAGGCGAAGTTCACCTTGCCTGGCCGAGCCTTGGCCCAGGCAATGAATTCCTTGAGGTCCCTGGCGGGATGGTCGGCGCGGGTGGCCACCACATAACTGCCTTCACTGACCTGGGCGATGTAGGTGAATTGTTTGACCGGGTCGTAGGGCGGCTTGGCCTGCAGGTGCGGCGCGATGGCGAAAGGGCCGGTGTTGGCCAGCAGCAGCGTGTAGCCGTCGGCCGGTGCGTGGGTGAGTTCGGACGCGGCGATCATGCCGCTGGCGCCGGGTTTGTAGTCGATCACCACCTGTTGCTTGAGTGCGTCCTGCAGGGGCTGCTGGATGGTGCGCGCCGCGAAGTCGATGCCACCGCCAGGTGGGTAGCCAACGATGAGGCGGATCGGCCTGGCGGTCGGCCAGGCTGCTTGTGCCATAACGTGGCCGGCGACGGTTGACAGGCAGGCGAGGGCGGCCAGTGCCAGGATGCTTCTTCTTTTCATGGTTTTGCCTCTTCTTTGTGGTGAACTGCAGTGATGGATTCATCAAGCAAAACGCCCGGATGGGCCGGGCGTTTTGGGGAAGATTCTAAGAATCAGACATCAATGTTCGAAGCCCGCAGCGCATTCGCCTCGATGAAGTCCCGGCGCGGCTCGACTTCATCGCCCATCAGCATGGTGAACACCCGGTCTGCCTCGATGGCATCGTCGATCTGCACCTTCAGCAGGCGGCGCACGTTAGGGTCCATGGTGGTTTCCCACAACTGCTCGGGGTTCATTTCGCCCAGGCCCTTGTAACGCTGGCGGGCGGTGGCCCGTTCGGCTTCGGAAATCAGCCAGCGCATGGCGGAGCGGAAATCGCCCACCTTTTCTTCCTTGGCCCGTTCGCCTTCGCCGCGCTTGACGGTGGCGCCTTCGCCCAGCAGGTCGGTGAAGGTGGCGGCGGCCAGGGCCAGCGCTTCGTAGTCGGCACCGTGCACGAAGTCCTGGGTGATGACACTGCTCTTCACGTTGCCGTGATGGCGGCGGCTGATGCGCAGGATGGGTTTGTCGGTGCGAGCGTCGAATTCGCCCGCCACTTCCGCCGGCACGCCGGTGGTCTGGAGTTCACGCAGGTATTCCTGCAGCCTGACTGCGCTCTGCTCGGCCGATTCGACCGTGTCCAGGTCGAGCGCCACGCCGTCGGCGATGGCACGCAGCGCCTCGATGTCCATGAAGCCGCCCAGGCGGGCGATGACACCTTCGGCGACCTGGTGCTTGCGCGCCAGTTCGGCCAGGGTTTCGCCGTCCAGCTTGCGTGAGTCCGTGCCACCGGTGTTGACGCTGGCGTCCTTCATGGCGACCCGCAGCAGGAAGCTGTCCAGCTCGCTGGCGTCCTTCAGGTATTGCTCTTCCTTGCCGACCTTGACCTTGTACAGCGGCGGTTGCGCGATGTAGATGTGGCCGCGCTCGACCAGCTCGGGCATCTGGCGGTAGAAGAAGGTCAGCAGCAGGGTGCGGATGTGAGCGCCGTCGACGTCGGCGTCGGTCATGATGATGATGCGGTGGTAACGCAGCTTGGCGACGTTGAAGTCGTCCACGCCAGCCGTGCCGCCAACGCCCGTCGCCTTGCCGATGCCGGTGCCCAGCGCGGTGATCAGCGTCAGGATTTCGTTGGAGGTCAGCAGCTTTTCGTAGCGCGCCTTCTCCACGTTCAGGATCTTGCCGCGCAGGGGCAGGATCGCCTGGAACTTGCGGTCGCGCCCTTGCTTGGCGCTGCCACCTGCGGAGTCGCCCTCGACCAGGTAGATCTCGCAGCCGGCCGGGTCTTTTTCCTGGCAGTCGGCCAGTTTGCCGGGCAGGCCCATGCCGTCCAGCACGCCCTTGCGGCGGGTCATGTCGCGTGCCTTGCGGGCGGCTTCACGGGCGCGGGCGGCCTCTACGATCTTGCCGCAGATGATCTTGGCGTCGTTCGGGCGTTCCTGCAGGTAGTCGGTGAGCAGGCGGCCGACGATGTCTTCGACCGGCGCCCGCACTTCGCTGGACACCAGCTTGTCCTTGGTCTGGCTGCTGAACTTGGGTTCGGGCACCTTCACGCTCAGCACGCAGCACAGGCCTTCGCGCATGTCGTCGCCGGTCACCTCAACCTTCGCCTTCTTGGCGAATTCGTGTTCTTCGATGTACTTGTTGATGACCCGGGTCATGGCGGCGCGCAGGCCGGTCAGGTGGGTACCGCCGTCGCGCTGCGGGATGTTGTTGGTGAAGCAGAGCACCTGCTCGGAGTAGCTGCTGTTCCACTGCATCGCCACTTCCACGCCGATGTGGGTGCCCGGGATGCCGCCGTAGGTTTCAGCCGGTTTTTCGCCCGCCGCGTAGAACGACGTGGGGTGCAGGACGGTCTTGCCCTTGTTGATGAACTCCACGAATCCACGCACACCGCCGGCACCGGAGAAGTCGTCTTCCTTGCCGGTGCGTTCGTCCTTCAGGCGGATGCGCACGCCGTTGTTCAGGAAGCTCAGTTCACGCAGACGCTTGGCCAGGATCTCGTAATGGAAATCGTTGTTTTCCTTGAAGATTTCCGTGTCCGGCAGAAAGTGCACTTCGGTGCCGCGTTTGTCGGTGTCGCCGATGATCTTCATGGGCGACACCTCGACGCCCTGCTGCTGCTCGAGCAGGCGGTTCTGCACGAAACCGCGGCTGAATTCGAGCAGATGCACCTTGCCTTCGCGGCGCACCGTCAGGCGCAGCATCTTGCTGAGCGCGTTGACGCAGCTCACACCCACGCCGTGCAGGCCGCCGGAAACCTTGTAGCTGTTCTGGTTGAACTTGCCGCCGGCGTGCAGCTCGGTCAGCGCGATTTCGGAGGCGCTGCGTTTGGGTTCGTGCTTGTCGTCGAACTTGATGCCGGTCGGGATGCCGCGGCCGTTGTCGGTCACGCTGACCGAGTTGTCGGTGTGGATGGTCACCACGATGTCGTCGCAATGGCCCGCCAGCGCTTCGTCGATGGAGTTGTCGACCACCTCGAACACGAGGTGGTGCAGGCCGGTGCCGTCGCTGGTGTCGCCGATGTACATGCCAGGGCGCTTGCGCACCGCCTCGAGGCCTTCGAGGATGGTGATGGCGCCTTCGCCATAGCTGCCGTCGGGTGCGATTTCGACCGGGATCGCGTTGTCGATCTCGGCCTCATACACGGGTTCGGTGTGTGGCGGGTTGCTGTTTTCTGCGCTCATATCGGGCTTCCGGTGATGTCTTGCCGCTTCAAGAGCGGCATTTCTCGGGTGTCTTAGAAGCGCCAAACCCGCGGGGCGCGCGGGTCGGGTGCTGGAGTGATGTGCGGGCGGCTCAGATCCGCATCGGCATGACCACGTACTTGAAGTCTTCGTTGCCGGGAATGGTGATCAGCGCCGAGCTGTTGGAATCGGACAACTCGAAGGTCACCATGTCCTGCGACATGTTGGCCAGCACGTCGATGAGGTAACCGACGTTGAAGCCGATCTCGATCGAGTCGCCGCCGTAGTCAATGTCGAGTTCGTCGACCGCTTCTTCCTGCTCGGCGTTGTTGCTGGCCACCCGCAGCGTGCCGGGCTCCAGGTTCAGTCGTACGCCCTTGAACTTCTCGCTTGTCAGGATGGCGGTGCGCTGCAGGGTCGACATCAGCGGCGCGCGGCCGAGGGTGATGCTGTTCTTGTGATTCTTGGGAATCACGCGGTTGTAGTCGGGGAACTTGCCTTCGACCAGCTTGGTGACGAACTCCATGCCATCGAAGCTGAATTTCGCCTGGTTGTTGGCGAACTGCATGGTGATGCGCGGCGGGTTCTCGGCATCGCCACCGTCGGACAGCAGGCGCTGCAACTCGAGCACGGTCTTGCGCGGCAGGATGACTTCCTGTTTGGGCACTTCCACATCCAGCGTGGCCGAGGCGTAGGCCAGGCGGTGGCCGTCGGTGGCGACCAGCGCCAGCTGTTTGCCTTCGGCGACGAACAGGATGCCGTTGAGGTAGTAGCGGATGTCATGCACCGCCATCGAGAACGACACCTGCCCGAGCAGCGCCTTCAGGGTCTTCTGCGGCACGCTGAAGGACGGGCCGAAGTTGGCGGCTTCCTGCACCAGCGGGAAGTCTTCTGCCGGCAGGGATTGCAGGGTGAAGCGGCTCTTGCCGCCTTTGAGGATGAGTTTGCCGCCGGAGGATTCGAGCGACACCGTCTGGTCTGAAGGCAGGGTGCGCAGGATGTCGATCAGCTTGCGCGCGCCCACGGTGGTGGTGAAGTTGCCTTCGTCGCCGCCGAGCTCGGCATCGGTGCGGATCTGGATTTCCAGGTCGCTCGTGGTGAGTTGCAGCTGGGGGCCGGTCTTGCGCACGAGCACGTTGGCCAGGATCGGCAGCGTGTGACGACGCTCCACGATGCCTGCCACCGACTGCAGTGCGGACAGCAGTTTTTCTTGCGGGGCCTTCCAAACGATCATGACAACCTCTTCTCCGGTACGGACTGACTTTTATGTTTCTTGCCTTGCGGGCAAACACCGCATTTTGACCTGTTTCAGGTCAACCCTTTAAGGTCTGTTCCAGCACGTGCAGCTGCTGGTTCAGCTCGGTGATCTGCTGGCGCTCGGCAGCGATCTTTCGAACCGCGTGCAGCACCGTGGTGTGATCGCGACCACCGAACAATTCACCGATCTCGGGCAGGCTCTTCTGGGTGAGTTCCTTGGCCAGATACATCGCGATCTGCCGCGGCCGCGCGATGCTGGCCGGCCGCTTCTTCGAGTACATGTCGGCGACCTTGATCTTGTAATAGTCGGCGACCGTCTTCTGGATGTTTTCCACACCGATCTGGCGGTTCTGGATGGACAGCAGGTCACGCAGCGCCTCGCGGGCCAGCTGGATGGAGACTTCCTTCTGGTTGAAACGCGAATAGGCCAGGATCTTGCGCAGCGCGCCTTCGAGTTCACGCACGTTCGAACGCACGTTCTTGGCGACGAAAAACGCCACCTCTTCGGGCATCTCGGCCTGCTCGGAGCGGGCCTTGTTGATCAGGATGGCGACCCGCATTTCGAGCTCGGGCGGCTCGATCGCGACGGTCAGGCCGGAGTCGAAGCGCGACACCAGGCGTTCGTGGATGTCGGCCAGGCCCTTCGGGTAGGTGTCCGAGGTCATCACGATGTGCGACTTCTTGGCCAGCAGCGCCTCGAAGGCGTTGAAGAATTCTTCCTGTGTGCGGTCCTTGTTGGCGAAGAACTGCACATCGTCGATGAGCAGCAGGTCGAGCGAGTGGTACCGCTCCTTGAACTCGTCGAAAGTCTTGCGCTGGTAGGCCTTGACCACATCCGACACGAACTGTTCGGCGTGGATGTAGAGAACTTTCGAATCGGGCTTGTCAGCCAGAAGCTTGTTGCCGACAGCGTGCACCAGGTGGGTCTTGCCCAGGCCGACGCCGCCGTAGATGAACAGGGGGTTGTACAGGTGGCCCGGCATGCCGGCCACATGCATGGCGGCGGCGCGCGCCATTCGGTTGGCCGTGCCTTCCACCAGCGTGTCGAACGTCAGCGTGGGGTTGAGCCGGCTGCGGAAACCACCGGCCACGCCGTTGTCGCCGATCTCGGCGCTCTGGCCCAGGGCGGCCGGTTCGGGCGCTGCCGGCACGTCGGCCTGGGGCTGCTGTTGCGGTGGCACCGGGGCGGCCATGCGCGCTGGTGCTTCACGGGCCAGCAAGGCCAGTTCGAGTGCCACCGAGTTGCCGTAGATGTGCTCCAGCAACTGGGCGATGCGCCCTGAATACTGCGCGCGGATCCAGTCCAGCTTGAAGCGGTTGGCAACGTAGAGGGTGACCTTGGAGAAATCCTCGGCGACGACAGCCACGAGGGGTTTGATCCAGGTGTTGAACTGCTGCTCGGGCAGTTCCTGGGCAAGTTGTTCGATGCAGGCGACCCAGAGGCTGTGGCCCGCGTCGTCTGCGGCGGCCGGCGGTGTGCCGGCGGGTAGTCCCGGAATCATTGTTCGATGTGCGTGCGCTGTGGACAGGCACGAGGTGCCAAACCCCCGGATTCTAGATTATCAAGACCTTGTCCACATGTTTCGGGGGCATGGCCCGACTGGCTGCAGTGGTCGGCTCACTTGCCAGATGAATCGTTTTAGGACGATAATTTCGGGTTTCCCTGAAACTCTTTTGCGGAGTCACTCAGAGAGACCAAGCCCCCCGGCTCGAACACACTGCACTTTTCAAGGCGCAATAAGTGCTCTGGCCACCCCCCGACGGTGAGGCTTTTGTCGCTGTTTCTGGCAGTTTTCTGCAGAAGCGGTCGGGGGACACATCCGCAGATCATCATTTTTGCGGTTGCCTGAACTCATTTTTGCCTAGGAAATTTCGCCATGAAGCGCACCTACCAGCCTTCCAAGATCCGTCGCGCTCGCACCCACGGTTTTCTGGTCCGTATGAAAACCCGTGGCGGCCGTGCCGTCATCAACGCACGCCGCGCCAAGGGCCGCAAGCGCCTGGCCGTCTAAGAAGGGCGTGCCGACCTGGCTGCGCGCCCCGATTTGGCAACCGAGACGCTCGCCGTACAAGAGTACGGCTGTGTTTCTCGTTGCGAACCCGAAGCGCTCGCCCTGGTCCTCACAACCCTTCTTGTGCCATGACGAAGCTGATTTTCGGGTGTCGCAATAGCGTGACGGCCTTATGCATCGGCTGAAGACCCGGCCTCAGTTCCAGGCCGTGCTTTCGGGTGGCATCGTGGCGCGTACTTCGCACTTCGCACTTCACCGGCTGGTTCTCGAACCCGCCGGCGCTGCCGTTTCCGATGCTGCTGCCGACGGCTCCAGACCCGTCACGGCCAAGCTGCTGTTCAGCCACGTCGATCAGACCTGGATGGGCGCGATGGTGCCGAAACGCTGGGCCAAACGTGCGGTCACCCGCAACGCCATCAAACGCCAGATCTACACGGTCACCGGTGCCGCCGATGGCGAGCGTCTTCCGCAGGCCGCATACGTGGTGCGCCTGAAAAGCGGGTTCGATCGCAAGGAATTCATCAGCGCGACATCCGACGAGCTGAAATTGGCCGTGCGCCTGGAACTCCACCGACTGCTCGACCGGCTGGGCAAGGCCGGCCTGCCATGAATCTGTCTGCCATAGCCCTTTGGCCGCGCCGTGCGGCCATGGTCGCGGTACGCGGCTACCGGCTCTTGTTGTCACCCTCGCTGGGTAACCAGTGCCGGTTCGAGCCGACCTGTTCCGTTTATGCGCTGCAGGCGCTGGAGCGCCACGGGGCGGCCGCCGGCAGTTATCTCGCGGCAGTGCGTATCGCGCGCTGCCAACCCTGGTGCGCAGGCGGCTGCGACCCGGTTCCCGACACGCCGCCGCGTCTGTTCAGCTGGCTCGGCGCCACTATCTCTCCCGCAAAGAAAACCTCATGACCGACATCCGCCGCACCATCCTGTGGGTGATCTTTGGCTTTTCCATGGTCCTGCTGTGGGACAAATGGCAGATTTACAACGGCCACGCGCCTACGTTCTTCCCGTCGACCACTCCCGTTGCGACCGCACCCAGCCCCGATGCCAGGAAGCAGGAAGGCGCGTCTTCGGTGCCCACCGTGGCTTCTACGCCGGCAGGCTCCGGCGCTGCGGTGACCGCCGGCGGCACGGTGCTGCCGCCCGCCGTCACCACCGTGCCGTCGCAGCGCACCGAGGTGACCACCGACGTATACCGCCTGACCTTCGACTCCGCCGGCGGCACGCTGGTGCGGGGCGAATTGCTTGCCCATGGCGACATCGAAAACCGCCAGCAGAAATTCCAGCTGCTCGAAGACAGCCCGACCCGGGTCTATGTGGCGCAGACCGGCCTGATCGGCGGGGCCTTCCCGACCCACAAGACGGCCATGACCCTGGTGCCCGGCCCGCGGACGCTGGCCGACGGCCAGAACACGCTGCAGGTGCGTTTCGAGTCTGCCGACGTCGGCGGAGTGAAGCTGGTCAAGACCTACACGCTGACGCGCGGCAGTTATGCCATCGACGTGAAGAACGAAGTCGCCAACGTCGGCACCGCGCCGGTGAACCCGCAGCTGTATCTGCAACTGGTGCGTGACGGCAATACCGAAGGCGAACGCATTCCGGCACCTGCTGCCCTGAAGTTCTTCGGCATGGACCACATGCCTTCCTTCTATTCGACCTTCACCGGCCCCGCCATCTACACGGCCGAGAAGAAATACCAGAAGGTCGAATTCAAGAAGATCGAGGAAAACAAGGTCGACATCGAGAAGCAGTCCAGCACCGGCTACGTCGCCATGGTGCAGCATTATTTTGCGACCGCCTGGCTGCTGGGCGACGGCATCCAGCGCGACCTGTTCATGCGCAAGGTCGATACCAACCTGTATGCCGTCGGCATGATCACCTCGCTGGGCGAGCTGGCACCGGGCGCATCCAAGACCGTCGATGCGACGCTGTTCGCCGGCCCCCAGGAAGAAAAGAAGCTCGAAGCCCTGACCCCCGGCCTGGAACTGGTCAAGGACTACGGCTGGCTGACCATCCTCGCCAAACCGCTCTACTGGCTGCTCGACAAGCTGCACGGCTTCCTGCACAACTGGGGCTGGTCCATCGTGGCGCTGGTCGTTCTGCTGAAGGCGGCCTTCTTCTGGCTGAACGCCAAGGCCTACGCCAGCATGGCCAAGATGAAAGCCATCAACCCCAAGGTGATGGCCATGCGCGAGCGGCTGAAGGACAAGCCGCAAGAGATGCAGAAGGAAATGATGCGGATCTACCGCGAGGAAAAGGTCAATCCGATGGGTGGTTGTTTCCCCATCGTGATCCAGATCCCGGTGTTCATCTCGCTGTACTGGGTGCTGCTGTCCAGCGTCGAAATGCGCGGTGCACCCTGGATCCTGTGGATCCACGACCTTTCCACGCCCGATCCGTTCTTCATCCTGCCGCTGCTGATGACCGCGACCTCGCTGCTGCAGACGTTGCTGAACCCGACGCCGCCGGACCCGGTCCAGGCCAAGCTGATGTGGATCATGCCGCTGGCCTTCAGCGTGATGTTCTTCTTCTTCCCGGCCGGCCTGGTGCTGTACTGGCTGACCAACAACATCCTGTCGATCAGCCAGCAATACGTGATCAACAAACGCCTTGGCGTGACCAGGTAAGCCTCATCGCCTTCTCGAAAAGCCGCCGGACCCGTCCGGCGGCTTTTTTATTTAGACGCCGTAAAACGACACAATCCCGACCATGTCCGCCGACCGAAACGACCCTATCGCCGCCATCGCCACCGCACCCGGACGCGGAGGCGTGGGCATCGTGCGCATCAGCAGTCCGGTCGACCTGGCGCCGCTGGCCCTGATGTTGTGCGGCCGCGCGCTACCGGCGCGCGAAGCCTGTTATGTGCCGTTTCGTGACGGCTCCGGCCAGCCGATCGACCACGGGCTGGCACTGCGATTCGCGGCCCCGCACTCCTACACCGGCGAGCATGTGCTGGAACTCCAGGGCCACGGTGGGCCGGTGGTGCTGCAGTTGCTGCTGGCCCGGTGCCTGGAGGCGGCCGCTGTGGACGGTGTGTTGCCTCGCCTTCGGCTGGCCCGGCCCGGCGAGTTCACCGAACGGGCCTTCCTGAACGACAAGATCGACCTGGCGCAGGCCGAGGCCGTGGCCGACCTGATCGACGCCAGCACCGAGGCGGCGGCCCGCAGCGCGGTGCGTTCCTTGTCGGGCGCTTTCTCGGCGGAAATTACCAGCCTGCGCGAAGCGTTGGTGCACCTGCGCATGCTGGTCGAGGCGACCCTGGATTTTCCGGAAGAAGAGATCGATTTCCTGCAACAGGCCGACGCCCGGGGCCAGCTCGACCGGTTGAGCGCCCGGCTCGAAACCGTGCGCCAGCGCGCCCGCCAGGGCGCGCTGCTGCGCGAGGGCATCACCGTGGTGATCGCCGGCCAGCCGAATGCCGGGAAATCGTCGTTGCTGAACGCGTTGGCCGGCGCCGAACTGGCCATCGTCACACCCATCGCGGGCACCACCCGCGACAAGGTCGCCCAGACCATCCAGATCGAGGGCGTGCCCCTGCATGTGGTCGACACCGCCGGCTTGCGCGACAGCGACGATGCGGTGGAAAGCATCGGCATTGCCCGCGCCTGGGACGAGATCGCCGGTGCCGACGCGGTGTTGTTCCTGCATGACCTGACACGTGTCGGCCAGTCCGAATACGACGCTGGTGATGCCGCCATTGCAGAAACGATGGCTGCACGGTTCGGCGGCCGCAGCCTGCCGGTGGTGCATGTCTGGAACAAACACGATGCCGCCGCCGGCAGCGTGGCCGATGGCATCGCCTTGTCGGCACTGACCGGCGAGGGCCTCGATTCGCTGCGGCGCAAGCTGCTGGAGATTGCCGGCTGGCAGTCCGCGCCGGAAGGTCTGTACCTGGCCCGCGAACGCCATCTGCAGGCCCTGCGCCATGTGGGCGAACACCTGGCCGGCGCCGACCGCCACCTGGCGCTGGGCAATGCATCGCTGGATCTGCTGGCCGAAGAACTGCGGCTGGCGCAGAACGCACTGAATGCCATCACCGGCGAATTCGGGGCCGACGAACTGCTCGGCGTGATCTTTTCTCGCTTCTGCATCGGAAAGTAGCGGCAAACGGGCGGGTTTGTCGCGATGGTCACGCGGCCATGGACGCGGTGCATCAACGCATAATGGCAGGCCATAGGGAAAAACCGGCACTTGTGGCCCGGCCCTTACAAGCCCCGCAATGCCTTATTCCGTTCTCCTGGTCGACTCCGAAGCGGCGCAGACACAGCGTGTCCTGGACACCGCCGAGCGCCAGCGCCAGCACTGGCGACTGAGTGTGGCCAGCACGGTCGCCGAAGCCCGATCGCGTCTCAAGCATGAGCAGTTCGACGTGGTCGCCATCCGGCATCGACTTCCCGACGGCACCGCTTTCGAATTGCGGCGTTCGGCCGGCGATGCGGCCCTGTTGATCGGTGTCGAGGCCGGCCAGGAGGTCGTCGGCCTGCGTGCCATCCGCCTGGGCTTCGCGGACTACTGGGTGTACGACGCCGAAAATCATTTCGCGCTGGCGCTGCCGACCCGGATGGCCAGGGCGGCGCTGCATCGCCGCCAGGAAGAGCAGCGCAATTCGGCCAACGCCCGGCTGGCGACGCAGAACCGGTTGTTGCAGTACATATCGCAGGCGCATGCGGTATTTCTGTCGGCCCCTTCGCAACCGCTGGCCTTTGATCGCCTGCTCGGCAACTTCATGGCCCTGAGCCACAGCGCCTATGGTTTCCTCGCAGAAGCGCTGACCGACCATGACGGCTCCACCGCGCTGCGCTGCCACGCGGTGGCCGATGTCCGCTGGGACAACGCCACCCGTTCCCATCATTCCGCCGAGGTCGAAGAGGGCCTGGTGTTCGCCGACCTCCAGCGCCTGAAACGGGCGAACGGGCAGGGTGACCAGCCCCTGGTGATCAACCAGCCGGGCCAGAGCGGTGACGTGCTCGGCCTTCCGCCGGGGCATCCGCCGGTGGAGTCCTTCGTCGGCCTGCCGGTACGTGCTGCCGGCCGTGTGGTGGCCTATGTCGGGCTGGCCAACCGGCCGGGCGGCTACAGCGCACATCTGGTGGAATTGCTTGCGCCCCTGGTCAGCACGGTGGCTCAGCTGGTGCTGGCCAGCCGCACGGTGGTCGAGCGCAGCGCCGCCTTGCAGCACCTGAGCGACAGCGAGGCACGCTGGCGCGACCTCACCACGCTGTCGTCGGGCTGGTACTGGGAGACCGATACCGACCTGCGCATCGTGCGGGTGGAAGGCAACGACCGCGAGAACCCGGGTGCTTTCGACCAGCTGCAGGTCGGCATGCATCCCTGGGAACTGGACGCGCTCAACTTCAACGACATGCACTGGCGCTCGCACCGCAAGCTGCTCGAATCGCGCCAGCAGTTCCATGACCTCGAACTCGAATTGCGGGTAGAGGGCGGTGACAGCCACTGGGTGAGCATCAGCGGCCGGCCGATGATGGACAACGGCGTCTTCCGTGGCTATCGCGGCGTGGGCCGCGATATCAGCGCCCGCAAGCATGCCGAGGCGCGGGTCGAATGGCTGGCCTTTGTAGACGACCTGACCGGCCTGCCCAACCGCCGCCTGCTGCTCGACCGGCTCGAGCAGGCGCTGAGCGACAGCACGCGCCTGGGCCGATGCGGCGCCCTGCTGCTGCTCGACCTGGACAACTTCAAGGATGCCAACGACACGCTCGGCCCGGCCGGTGGTGACCGGCTGCTGGTGCAGGTCGCCAGCCGCCTGCGCGGCTGCGTGCGGCCGCACGACACCGTGGCGCGTTTCGGCGGCGACGAATTCATGGTGCTGCTGCAGGGCCTGCCGTCCGACCCCGGGGCGGCATCGTCGCAGGTAGAGGCCTTGTCGCAGGCCATCCTGCACACACTGGGCCAGCCCTATCCGGTGGACGACGGCGATGTGGTCAGCACGCCCAGCATCGGCCTGGTGGTGTTCGCCGACCATGTGCTGCCGGCGCACGAGCTCATCAAACGCGCCGACCTCGCCATGTACGAGGCCAAGGCCGCCGGCCGCAACACCTTCTGTTTTTTCGATCCGCCGATGCAGGAGGCAGCGCTGGCCCGCATGCGGCTCGAAAACGATCTGCGCCAGGTCCTGGCACGCCAGGAGCTGCATGTGTATTACCAGCCGGTGGTGGGCCGCGACGGGCTGATGTCCGGCGTCGAGGCGCTGGTGCGCTGGCCGCATCCGCAGCGCGGCATGGTGTCGCCGGCCGACTTCATTCCGGTGGCCGAACGCACCGGCCTGATCGTGCCGCTGGGCCGGCAGGTGCTGGCCACGGCCTGCCGTCAGCTGGCGGCCTGGGCGCAGGTTCCGGTGCGCTCCGGTTTGACGATTTCGGTCAACGTCAGCGCCCGCGAATTCCGCCATCCGCAGTTCGTCGGCCTGGTGCTGGCGGCGCTGGAAAAGGAAGGCACCAATCCGCGCCTGCTCAAGCTCGAGATCACCGAGAGCCTGCTGTTGCACGACCTGCAGGACACCATCGCCAAGATGGCCGAACTGCGCAGCTACGGCGTCGCGCTGTCGCTGGACGATTTCGGCACCGGTTATTCGTCGCTCAGCTATCTCAAGCGCCTGCCTTTCGACCAGCTGAAGATCGACCAGTCTTTCGTGCGTGGTGTGCTGACCGATCCGCACGATGCGGCGGTGGCATGCACCATCATCCAGCTGGCCCGCAGTTTCGGGCTGACGGTGGTGGCCGAAGGGGTCGAGACCGAAGGCCAGCGGCAATACCTGCTGGCCAACGGCTGCGAGTTGTTCCAGGGCTACCTGTTCGGCCGCGCGGTGCCGGTTGGCGACCTACCGGCGAGATAACAGTTCTTCGGCCATCGCCAGGGCCGATGCGCGGCCCGACAGCACCAGCGTGTCGCCCGCCCTCACGATGGTGTCCTGCCGATGTTCTCCCTGGTGACCGTCCGCGCGGCGCAGGCTGACGACGCGCACGCCGACCGTGTGCAGCGCCAGGGCGTCGATGGTCCGGCCGTCGGCAATGGAGTCGGCGGGCAGGGCGAAAGGGGCCAGGCGCTCGGTGTCGCCGTCCTGCGGTGCGTCGTCGTCGGCACCGTGGAAGTAGCCGCGCAGCAGGTCGTAACGGGCGTCGCGCTGGTCCTGCACCACCCGGATCACGCGGCGCATCGGCACGCCGACCAGCGCCAGTGCATGGCTGGCCAGCATCAGCGAGCCTTCGATGGCCTCGGGCACGACTTCGGTGGCGCCGGCTTTCTGCAGGCGCTCCAGGTCGCGGTCGTCCTGCGTGCGCACGATCACCGGCACCTGGGCCGCGTGCGAGCGGGAATGGTCCAGCACCTTCAGCGCAGACGGCACATCCAGGTAGGTGATGACCATGGCGCTGGCACGTGCCAGGCCGGCGGCCATCAGCGCCTGCAGCCGGGCCGCATCGCCGAACACCACCGAATCCCCCGCCGCGGCGGCCTGCCGCACCCGGTCGGGGTCCAGGTCGAGTGCGATATAGGCGATGCCTTCGCGCTCCAGCATGCGCGCCAGGTTCTGGCCGCAGCGCCCGTAGCCGCAGATGATCACGTGGCGGTTGGCGTTGATCGACTTGCGGGCGATGCTGGTCATCTGCAGCGACTGCTGCAGCCAGTCGCTCGCCACCAGCTTCATCACGATGCGGTTCGACGACAGGATGATGAAGGGCGCGGCCAGCATCGACAGCACCATCGCTGCCAGCACCGGGTTGAGCAGTTCGGCCGGCATCAGCTTGTTCTGCTCGGTGAGCTGCAGCAGCACGAAGCCGAATTCGCCGGCCTGCGCCAGGTACAGCGCGGTTCGCAACGACACACCGGTGGTGCCGCCGAACCATCTGGCCAGCGCCATCACCAGGCACAGCTTGAGCGCCAGCGGCACGACCAGCAGCACCAGCACCAGCGCCCACTGGTCGACCAGGATGTGCCAGTCGAGCATCATGCCGACGGTGATGAAGAACAGGCCCAGCAGCACGTCGTGGAAAGGGCGTATGTCGGTTTCGACCTGGTGTTTGAATTCGGTCTCGGATACCAGCATGCCGGCGATGAAGGCACCCAATGCGAGGCTCAGTCCGGCCGCTTCGGTCAGCCAGGCCAGCCCCAGTGCGATCAGCAGCAGGTTGAGCATGAACAGCTCTTCGCTGCGAAGGCGCGTGACCAGCGTCAGCCACCAGCGCATCACCTTCTGCCCGCCGGCGAGCAGGATGGTGACCAGCACCGCCGCCTTCACCACGGCGATGCCCAGCGCCGGCAACAGGCGGTCGGGCGCGGCGGCCAGCGCGGGCACCAGCACCAGTAGCGGCACCACCGCCAGATCCTGGAACAGCAGTACGCCCATCACGCGTTTGCCGTGTTCGCTTTCAAGTTCGATGCGTTCGGCCATCAGCTTCACCACGATGGCCGTGCTGCTCATGGCCAGTGCGCCGGACAGCGCCAGCGCGGCCCGCCAGTCCAGGCCGGTGAAAGCCGAAAGGTAGTGACCCGCCACCAGACCGCCGGCGGTGGCTACGGCCATCGTCAGTGCCACCTGCGCCAGGCCCAGGCCGAATACATGTTTGCGCATGGCGCGCAGTTTGGGCAGGCTGAATTCGAGTCCGATGACGAACATCAGGAACACCACGCCGAATTCGCCGAGGTGGCGCACACCTTCGGAATCCTGTGCAAGGGCAAACGCGTGCGGCCCGATCAGCACGCCGGCTGCCAGGTAACCCAGCATCGGCGGCAGCTTCAGGCTGCGGCAGGCCAGCACCCCCATCACGGCGGCGAGCAGGTAAAGCAGCGTCAATGCGAGTGAGGACATGTGTCCATGCTAGCAAGCGTGAAGGCCCCAGGCCCGTCCTGCCCCTTGCCAACCGATAAAATCGGCCGGATGACCGCGCCCTACACCGCTTCCACCCGCTTCGACGCCGACGAGGCCCTGCGCCTGGCGCACCAGACCCTCGATATCGAGGCTGCGGGCGTGCTGGGGCTCAAGTCACGGCTCGACGAGCGTTTTGCCCGGGCCGTGAAGACCATCCTGGACTGCCGCGGCCGCACCGTGGTGATGGGCATGGGCAAGAGCGGGCACGTCGCCCGCAAGATTGCCGCCACCCTGGCATCGACCGGCACTCCCGCCATGTTCGTACATCCGGCCGAGGCCAGCCACGGCGACCTGGGCATGATCACTTCACTCGACGTTGTGCTGGCCTTGTCCAACAGCGGCGAAGTGGCCGAACTGACCGTGCTGCTGCCGCTGGTGCGCCGCATCGGCGCCCCGCTGATCGCCATGACCGGTGGCCAGACGTCTTCGCTGGCGCGCCATGCCGACATCGTGCTGGACAGCGGCGTCGCACAGGAAGCCTGCCCGCTGCAACTGGCACCCACCGCCAGCACCACCGCGCAGATGGCACTGGGAGACGCCCTTGCCGTCGCGCTGCTCGATGCGCGCGGATTCGCGGCCGAAGACTTCGCCCGCTCGCATCCCGGCGGTTCGCTCGGCCGGCGCCTGCTGACCCATGTTTCGGACGTGATGGTCAGCGGCGACGCGGTGCCGACGGTGCGGGCCGAAGCCACCTTCGGCGAACTCATGCGCGAGATGAGCCGTAAGGGACTGGGCCTGGCCGCGATCGTCGGCGAAAACGCCCGACTGCTGGGCGTCTTCACCGACGGCGACCTGCGCCGCCTGGTCGAGACCGGTGCCGACCTGCGGCCCCTGAATGCCGCCGACGTGATGAAACCGAACCCGCGCCGCATTTCCCCCGGCGCCCTGGCAGCAGACGCAGCCGAAAGCATGGAACTCAACCGCATCACGGCCCTGCTGGTGGCCGAACCGGACGGCCCGCTGCTGGGCGTCGTCCACATTGGCGAACTCATGCGCTCGAAAGTTGTATGACCCTGCCGCCCCTTATTCCCGCCCGGCGCTGGGACCCCGAACTGCTGCTGCGCGCCCAGGACATCAAGGTCGCGTTCTTCGATGTCGACGGTGTGCTGACCGACGGCGGCCTGTATTTTGCCGAGTACCCGGAAGACGACCCGCGGGTCGGCGGCGAGCAGATCAAGCGATTCAACACCCTGGACGGTCATGGCCTGAAGCTCTTGCAGCATGCCGGCATCACGCCCGCGGTGGTCACCGGGCGTGACTCTCGGCCGCTGCGCGCGCGGCTGACCGCGCTCGGCATCCAGCATGTGCATTTCGGCACAGAAGACAAACGACCCGCCGCCGAAGCGACCCTGGCCACCCTGGGCCTGGGCTGGCACCAGGCGGCCGCCATGGGCGACGACTGGCCCGACCTTCCGGTGATGCGCCGCGCCGCCTTCGCCTTCGCACCGGCCACCGCCCATGCCGAGGTGCTCGCGGTCGCGCATCACGTCACCGCGGCGGCCGCCGGACACGGTGCGGTGCGCGAATGCTGCGACATGCTGGTCGCGGCCAGCGGCCACTACAGCCGCCTGCTGCAGGCCTTCGCCGGATGAAAACAACCGGCGGCGCAGCCGTACTGCCGACCCAGGCCCGGCGCACGCGTCTGGGCTGCAGGGCCCTTCTGCGCGCGACCCTCGACCGGCTTTCCATCTACCTGCCGGTGTTTCTGATGGGTATGCTGGCGCTGGGCAGCTACTGGCTGGTGCGCAACACGCCGACCGTCGAGGCGCCCAAGCCGATCGAGGAATTGCGCCACGAGCCTGACTATTTCATGCGCAACTTCGCAGTCCGCACCTTCGATGCCACCGGCCGGCTGCAGCGTGAAATCTTCGGTGTCGAGGGCCGCCACTATCCCGACACCGACACCCTGGAGATCGACAAGCCGCGCATCCGTGCCATCAGCGAAACCGGCGCCGTCACCGTGTCGACCGCCGAGCGCGGCCTGTCCAACAGCGACGGCTCCGAAGTCCAGTTGATCGGCAATGCGGTGGTCACCCGTGAACCCATGGTCGGCCGCTCCGGCCAGCAGGTTCCCCGGATGCAGTTCCGTGGCGAGTTCCTGCATGCCTATACGAACACCGAACGCGTGCGTTCCGACCAGCCGGTCACCCTGACCCGCGGCGACGACACCTTCGTCGGCGACGCCATGGATTACGACAACATGAGCCAGGTCATGCAGCTGCGCGGCCGGGTCCACGGTACGCTGCAGCCCCGCAAACGCTGAAAAAGGCATCGCCGCATGACCGCACCGCTCGTCTTCATCACCGGTGCCTCCAGCGGCATCGGCCAGGCGATGGCCCTGCATTACTACCGGGCAGGCTGGCGGCTGGCGCTGGTGGCGCGGCGGGGCGATGTCATCGACGCCTGGGCCACCGAACAGGGCCTGGACGCCGGGCGATGGGCGCGTTATCACGCCGACGTGGCAGTGATCGACAGCATCGTCGCCGTGGCCCGGGAATGCCAGGTGGCGCAGGGCCTGCCCGACCTGGTGATCGCCAACGCCGGCATCAGCATCGGCATCGACACCGCCGACCGGGCCGACCTCGAAGTGCTGGCGCAGAGCTTCGCGGTCAACACGGTCGGCATCGCGGCCACTTTCCACGCCTTCATCCAACCCATGCGCAAACGCGGTAGCGGTACGCTGGTGGGCATCGCCAGCGTGGCGGGCATCCGGGGTCTGCCAGGCCACGGCGCCTACTGCGGCAGCAAGGCCGCGGCCATCGCATATTGCGAAAGCCTGCGCGGGGAGATGCGGGGCAGCGGGGTGCGGGTGGTGACCCTGTGCCCGGGTTACGTCGATACCCCGCTCACTCGCGAGAACCGCTACGGCATGCCCTTCCTGATGCAGCCGGATGACTTCGCAGCAAAGGCGGCATCGGCCATCCAGGCCGGGGCGGCATTGCGCGTCATTCCCTGGCAGATGGGTATCGTGGCACGTGTGCTGCGCCTGTTGCCAGCGTGGCTGTTCGATCGCCTGCTGGCCGGCCGGCCGCGGAAACACCGGCAGGGCGAAAGAAGCTGAGCAACAAAAAAGGCCCCGAAGGGCCTTTTGTCTTTTGGCAGGTGAAAGCCGCGCGAGGGCTGATCAGTAGCCGCCGCCGCCGCCGTAACCACCACCGCCGCCGCCGTAACCGCCGCCGCCGCCAGAACGGCCACCGCCGCCACCGCCGCGCGGGCCCGAGCCGTAGGGGCTGCGGAAACCGCCGTCGCCACCACCGCCGCCACCGCCGGAACGACCGCCGCCGCCGCCACCGTAGCCTCCGCCACCGGAACGGCCACCGCCGCCACCGCCGTAGCCACCGCCGCCGCCGTAGCCACCACCGCTGTTGCCGCCGCCGCCGTAACCGCCACCACCACCGCCGTAGCCGCCGCCACCGCCGCCGTAACCACCGCCGCCGCCACCGCTACGGGGCGGGCGGGCTTCCATGGGGCGTGCTTCGTTGACCACGACGCTGCGGCCGCCCAAGGGCTGGCCATTCATGCCATTGATGGCCGACTGCGCTTCTTCGTCGCTGCCCATTTCCACAAAGCCGAAGCCCTTGGAGCGGCCGGTATCGCGTTCAATCATGACCTTTGCACTGGTCACGGAACCGAATTCGCTGAATGCCTGTTGCAGGTCTTCGTCACGAACCGAGTACGGCAGGTTGCCGACGTAGAGTTTGTTGCCCATTGAAGGGACTCCTAAAAACACATGAGATAAAAAAGCGATGGAGTCAGCAACGCAATCAGCAAACGACCACGAACCAAACGAAACACCGCGAAAACGGGCACCACTGCCCGTGAGCGCATTATGGTCCATAGGTTCCCTGAAAACGCAAGCAGTTATTACCCGGTTTTCCCTGGGGCTAGGCCATTCGGCGATTACCTCCTACAAAGTCCTGCAAAGGCCGGCGCGGCTCCGCTTCACTCGACGGGACTGCCGCATATGCACCGTATTGGAGTACTGTCTTCACTGATGGTGCACGGTCTGCATACTCCATCTCGATGATGGTGCCTGAACGCATGTCGATGTGGATCCATAGTCCAAATGGATACCGCATGAATATATAAACACAATGAAGGTGGCGGCCTCTGTCACTCCGGGCTCGTTATGTCGATTACCTGCCCATGCATCGGCCGCGATGCTGCCGGCCGGCGCCACGGCGACCGCGCTGCAGCTGCCTGCCGGCACGCCGCTATACTTGCCCGACGCGCCGATTTGCTCCAGCTTGCGGGCGCTTTACAAATGCAGCTAAAGACGAACCGGTGTCAGATCACCTGCCAACCCGGCCTCGTTTTTCAGCGAAGCCGGGTTTTTTTGTGTCCATCCGATCCGCCCACCAGCAGACTCCCACCTGTCGCCGCCATGTCGCTCGTCGTCCAGTCCCAAGCCATGCTCTTCGAGGCGGCCCTGTCGCTGCGCAGCGGCAGCAGCATTGCCGGCTACACGCTGGCTTATGAAACCTATGGTCAGCTGAACGCCGCCCGCTCCAATGCGGTGCTGGTCTGCCACGCGCTCAACGCCTCGCACCATGTCGCCGGCGTCTACGAGGGCCAGCCGGGTTCCGAGGGCTGGTGGGACACCATGGTCGGCCCGGGCAAACCGGTGGACACCGACCGGTTCTTTGTCATCGGCATCAACAACCTCGGCTCGTGTTTCGGATCCACCGGCCCCCGCGACATCGACCCCGCCACCGGCCGGGCACGGGGTGCCGATTTCCCGGTGGTCACGGTGGAAGACTGGGTCGATGCCCAGGCGCTGCTGCTCGACCGGCTCGGCATCACCCAACTGGCGGCGGTCATGGGCGGCAGCCTCGGCGGGATGCAGGCGCTGTCCTGGACCATCCAGTATCCGGGTCGCATGCGCCATGCGGTGGTGATCGCCAGCGCACCCAACCTCAACGCCGAGAACATCGCCTTCAACGAGGTCGCCCGCCGTGCCATCGTCACCGATCCGGATTTCTTCGGCGGTCACTTCTACGACCACGACACGGTGCCCAAGCGCGGCCTGCGCATCGCCCGGATGATCGGCCACATCACCTATCTCAGCGACGATGTGATGAACACCCGCTTCGGTCGTGAACTGCGCGACGCGGTGACTTACAGATATACGACGCAGGATGTCGAGTTCCAGATCGAAAGCTACCTGCGCCACCAGGGCGACAAGTTCAGCGAGTACTTCGACGCCAATACCTATCTGCTGATCACCCGGGCGCTCGACTACTTCGATCCGGCCCGTGCCTATGACGGCCAGCTGGCGCGGGCGCTGGAGGTCTGCCGCGCGAAGTTCTTGCTGGCCAGCTTCACCACCGACTGGCGTTTTGCGCCGGCACGCAGCCGCGAGATCGTGCGGGCGCTGCTGGACAACCGGCTCGACGTCACTTACGCCGAAATCGACGCGCCCCACGGCCACGACGCCTTCCTGCTCGAGGACGCCCGCTACCTGGCCCTGGTCCGGGCCTATTTCGAGCGCATTGCCGCAGAACAGGCACCCACGTCATGACCGACATCTCCACCTATCGCCTCCTGTCGCAGATGGTGCCGCGCGGCGCGCGGGTGCTCGACCTGGGCTGCGGCGACGGCACCATGCTTGACCTGCTGGCCCGCGAACGCGGCTGCACCGGCTACGGCATCGAACTCGACGACAGCAACGTGCTGGCCTGCGCACGGCGCGGCGTCAATGTCATCCAGCGCAATCTGGAAGAAGGCCTCGACCTGTTCGACGACAAGGCATTCGACGTGGTGCTGCAGCTCGACACGCTGCAACACCTGCGCAATGCCGAAACCATGCTGCGCGAAACCGCGCGGGTCGGGCACACGGGCATCGTCGCCTTTCCGAATTTCGCGCATTGGCCGAACCGGCTGTCGGTGCTGCGGGGGCGCATGCCGGTCACGCGCCGCTTGCCATACCAGTGGTACGACACACCCAACATCCGCGTCGGCACCTTCCACGACTTCGACGCGCTGGCGCGCCGCAACCATCTGCAGGTGCTCGACGCGTTTGGCCTGCAGAACGGCCGTGAGGTCCGCTGGATGCCCAACGCACGCGCGGGAACAGCGGTCTTCCGCTTCGAGAGCCTCGCGCGGTAATCGAATGCTTCGGCAAGATACGTTTGCCATACGGCAAAACGACGGGGAAAGCTAGCATCTACCGACCATCGGTTTCAATTAAGCATGTATCTGCCGGATAAATGACGTTACTTATCTTGCTAAATTGCATGGAGATTTGCGGGTGAGCGCTCCCTAGCATCGGGTCTCCTTTTTACGGAGAACCCATGGCGCTTCAATCCAACTTCTTCGGCAGCAAACGCGACGCCGAAACCCCGATGGCCCGCACCAACACTCCGGTCGGTGCCGCGTCCGTGACCCTGCCTTCTTCCAGCACGAACAATGTCCATTCGGGCGCGACCACCTTGCCAGGCGGTTTTCCGCGCGAGGCAAATGCAGCACCGGTTGCCAAGGCGGCCGACGATGCCGTCCAGGCCGACAACCCGGCCAAGCTGACGGTCGGGCCGAACATCAAGCTCAAGGGCGTCGAGATTACCGACTGCGACACGCTGGTGGTCGAAGGTCTGGTGGAGGCGACCATGGATTCGCGGGTGATGCAGGTGGAGGAGCAGGGTGCGTTCAAGGGTTCGGCACAGGTCGATTTCGCCGAAATCCGCGGCCGCTTCGAGGGCTCGCTGAACGCCCGCACCCGTCTGGTGATCCGTTCGACCGGCAAGGTCACCGGCAACGTGCGTTACGGCAGCGTGGTGATCGAGGAAGGCGGCCAGCTCGGCGGTGAAGTGCAGTTCGGCGCGACCAGCGTGCCGGCCGTCATCGCCGGCAGCAATGCGAACCGCGTCGAGCGTGTGGTTGCGGCGGCCTGATCAGGCCAGCGGAGCCATGCCAAGTCGGCCGAGCAGGGCGCCGGCTGCGGCCGGTGCACGTTCCTTGGCGCCGTTGATGAAATAGACGAAGACATCGCGCAGGTGGTCGCCGGACCACTGCCGGGCTTTTTCCGCCCAGTGGTCGAGCGCGGCGGCGTCGTAGCCGGTCGGTTCTTCGGCGGACGCCATCATCAGCCTGGCGTAGCTGAAGTCGGCAGTCTGCTGGTCGATGGTCGGAAACTTGTCCGAATCCGTGAAGACGATGGCGCAACGGTGTTTTCGTGCCATGTCGAAAAATGCCGGCTGGTTGAAGGATTCATGGCGGACATCCAGCACGTGGCGCAGTGCGATGCCGTCCTGTCTCCGGGGCAGCAGGTCCAGGAAGGCACCCAAATCCTCGGCGTCGAAGACCTTTGAAGCCATGAACTGCCACACGATCGGTCCCAGTTTGTCGCCTAGTTCGGTGATGCCGCTGGCGATGAAGCGCGCAACCGATTCACCGCTTCCGGCAAGCACCTTGCGATGGGTGCAGTACTGCGACGCCTTGACCGAGAACATGAATCCGCCGGGTGTTTCGTCACGCCATTTTGCGAAGGTGGCGGGCTTCTGGTTGCGGTAGAAAGTCCCGTTGATCTCGATGGCGGGCAGTTGCCGGCTGGCCCAGGCCAGTTCCTGCTTGTGCGGCAGGCCTTCGGGAAAGAAGTTGCCGCCGCGCCAGGGCTCGAAGGTCCAGCCGCCGATGCCGGTGCGAATTCGGTGTTCCATACGGTGCTCCATGAGGTTCGAACCAGCCTGAAAACGGTAACCCCATTGTGGCAAGAGGCCCGTCGGCGGGCGTAAAGTCTTGTGATCGTCCAGAACAGGAAAGCCCCATGAACGCACCCCTGCACCGAGAAATGCCCGCTGGCCAGCTCGACTCCGCCCGCCTCCAGACCGAAATCGCCGACCAGTGGGACGGCGACCTGGTGCGCCGCATCACCGACTACATCGCCGTGCCCGCCAAATCGCCCGGCTTCGAGAAGGACTGGGCCGCGCTGGGTTACCTGGACCGGGTCGTGCGCGACGCGGCCGAGTGGGTCGAGCAGCAGAGAGTCGACGGCCTGAAACTCGAAATCATGAAGCTGCCGGGCCGCACGCCGGTGCTGTTCTTCGAGGTGGCGGCCTCCACCGGCGACGCCGGCATCGCACGCACCGGCACCCAGACCGTGCTGATGTACGGTCACCTGGACAAACAACCTGAGTTCACCGGCTGGCGCAGCGACCTCGGCCCGTGGACTCCCAAGTACGAGGACGGCAAGCTTTACGGCCGAGGCGGTGCCGACGACGGTTACGCCATCTACGCTTCCATCGCGGCGGTGCAGGCGCTCAAGCGCCAGGGCGCGGCGCATCCGCGCATCGTCGGCATCATCGAGACCTGCGAGGAATCGGGTTCCTACGACCTGCTGCCCTATGTCGATGTATTGCGGCCCCGGCTCGGCGACGTGGGCCTGGTGGTGTGCCTGGATTCGGGCGCCGGCAACTACGACCAGCTTTGGCTCACCAACAGCCTGCGCGGCATGGCCGGCGGCACGCTGCGGGTCGAGGTGCTGACCGAAGGCGTCCATTCCGGCGATGCGTCGGGCCTCGTGCCTTCTTCGTTCCGCATCCTTCGGCACCTGCTCGACCGCCTGGAAGACAGCGCCACCGGCCGGCTGCTGCCCGCCAGTTTCCACTGCGAAGTGCCGGCCGACCGGCTGGCACAGACACGGGCCACCGCGGCGATCCTCGGCGAAGAGGTCACCAAGCGGTTTCCGTGGGCGCATTACGACTGCGGCGGTTCCACCCTGCAGGTGCTGCCGACCACCGGCGACCCGGTCGAGGCGCTGCTCAACCGCACCTGGCGCCCCACGCTTTCCGTGACCGGTGCCGAGGGTTTCCCGGCGATGAAGGACGCCGGCAACGTGCTGCGCCCATTTACAGCGTTTAAGCTCAGCTTGCGCCTGCCGCCGCTGGTGGAAGCTGGCGGCGCCGTGCAGGAACTGAAAAAGCTGCTGGAGGACAACGCGCCTTACCAGGCAAAGGTCACTTTCGAAGGCGGCGGCACTACCGGCTGGAACGCGCCGTCCGCCTCGCCCTGGTTCGAGCAGGCTCTGGATGCAGCGTCGCTCGCGCATTTCGGCGCGCCTTGCGGTCACATCGGCCAGGGCGGCACCATCCCGCTGATGAACCTCCTGAGTCAGGGTTTCCCGACGGCCCAGATGATGGTCTGCGGGGTGCTCGGCCCGCGCAGCAATGCGCACGGTCCGAACGAATTCCTGCATGTTCCCTATGCCAAGCGTTTGACCGCGGCCGTGGCCGAGGTCATTGCCCGCATGCCTTGACGCTTCAGGCGCCGGTCAGCTGGATGAAACGCCGGGTGGCCAGCAGGCCGGCCGGCATCCAGTGCCGCGACGGCGCCATGGCATCGACCAGCAGGGCACCGAGGGCGGCGACGTCCGGTGCCTGTGCCATGCTCGCCTCGAGTGCTTCCACATCGGGGTCGAGGCTGGCTTCGGCGCCCTTAGTCAAACCTGCTTCCGGAAGCCGCGCCGCCGCCAGCCGTTGCTGGGCGCGGAAGCTGCGCGGCCGTTGAATGCCTGCGCCAGTCGTGGTGTCCGGGACAGCGGCACCGTCCAGCGAGAAATCGCCTCGCAGCCAGTCCTGGATCGCCTGCAGTTCATAAGGGCTGAACACACCGAACATTTCTGCATGGTCTCCATCGAGCAGCTTCCAGAAGCGGCTCTGTTCCGGAGCGGCGTTGCGCACGATCCACCCTGCTGATTCCAGGGCCTTCAGGAAACCCGGCACTTGCGCCGGACTGGCCAGCCAGTCGTTGACGCTGCGGCCCGCCACCTTGCAGTAATCGGCATGTGCGCTGCGTCCGGCCTCGCTCTTGCGCTGGAATATGCGTTCCACCTCCTGTTGCTGGTCGAACTGCCTGATGACATCGTTGGTTCCGGCGCCCAGATCGTTCAGCCGAAATCCGTTGCGCACCCGCCGCCAGAATTCGGTCGCGTCGGCGAACCGGGGAAGGGTGTCCAGCACCGCTGCCACTGCGCGATGCGCATGGCCTGTGTCGTGGTTGTCCACCGTCACATGGAGGGTGAAGTAATAGGGGTCTATGCCGAGCTCATTCAGTTCGTAGGCGGTGATCGGCAGATGCAGCGGCAGCTGTTCGTAGCCCAGGTTGAAACCGATCACCTCCGGCAGCAGGTCTTCCGTGTGCCGGGCCAGGGCCAGCTGGATCGCGCCCTGGGTGTACCGATCGTCCGGCAGGTCGACAGGTGACGCTTCGATGCCGTGTCGAGCCAGCAGCTGGCGGTACAGCAGCACATGGTTGCGGTCCGGTCGGCCGTCGCCCAGTTCCTCGAGATAGGTGCGCACCAGTTCGGCATGGCGCGGGTTGCTCCAGTGCCGCAACACGCCGTGCAGCCAGCTGCCGTCCACCAGCTTGGTAGGGGCTACGCCCCGCAGGAAAGCCAGCGCGTGGCTGCGGTTTCCGAAGAACCGGCGCGGCGCACCGCCTTTGCGTTCCGCCACGTACTGCCGGTATTGCTCGCTCGCCCGCGCCGATCCTTCGTGCATCCAGGCCAGGAGGCCGTTCGGGCTGTCTGGCAGGGAGCAAGGCAGCGTTTCGGCTTCGGCGAGGCGCGACTGCAGCCAGTCGCGCGACATCGCTGCCGTCTCGGCATCGCCGAAGTCGTCGAACAGCGAACGGTACAGCGCCTGGTGGGTTACCGCTTCGTTGGCGGATGAGTGTTCATTCGCCACCGTCGATGGCGTAGCGGCAAACGTTGCAAACGTCGGCAAGGTTGGGAACGCAGGGAATCGGGGAAGGGCGGACATCTTGGGCCTTGCTCGGCGCAATGGCGCCTTTGTCTCTTTGCGGAAGGAGGCCCAATGTCCCTGCGCCCCCACCCGCGATGTATCGGCCCAGGGCCGGAGCAGCGGTGGGAGACCTCCTACCGTGTGCAGGACGGCAGGCCGCGGACCGTCAACCCAGCAGTCGCATCAGCGCGGCGAGCGGCGCGGTTTCGGCGCGAAGGATCTGCGGCCCCAGCCGGACCGGCGTAAAACCGGCCGCCAGCGCCGCGGCTTCTTCCTGCGGCGTCAGGCCGCCTTCGGGGCCTGACAGGAAATGCGTTGCGCCGGCCTCGCCTGTTGTCCCTGCCGCCAGGGCGGACGCTCCGTCGGTCAGCGAAAGCAGGTAACGCGGCTCGCCGACGACCGGTTCCTGCTGGCGCAACCAGTCGGTCAGCGTGACCATGGCGTGCACTTTCGGAACCCGGTTGCGGCCGCATTGTTCGCATGCCGCAACGGCCACCGCCTGCCAGTGCGCCACCTTCTTGTCGGCCCGGTCGCCGGACAGCCGCAGCACGGTGCGGGCACTCATCAACGGCTGGATGCTGGCCGCGCCCAGTTCGGCGGCCTTCTCGACCAGCCAGTCCATCCGTTCGTTGGCCGGCATGCCGAGCGCCAGATGGACCTGGACCGCGCCCTCGCGCTCGACCGGGTCGTGCGCGCCGATAGCCACGCCGACGTCGCTGCGGCCCATGCGGGTGACCTTGGCGACGAACTCGCCGCCACGGCCGTCGAACAAGGTGAGTTCGTCGCCCGGCTGCAGGCGCAGCACCTGCACATGGCGCGCCGCGCCCGCGGGCAGATCGAGTTCGAGCCCGCTGGCCAGCGGTTCGGGGCAAAAAATGCGTGGCATCGGCCGGCCGCGCCTCAGACCCGCCCGAAGGCGTAGCTCTCCGCGGCCTCGATGCCCTCGATGCGGTCCAGCACCTTGAGCATCGGCCCGAGTGCGCGGTAGCGGTCACAGGTGCTGCGGATGTAGTGGATGAAACGCGGTGTGTCGGCCAGATATTTCGGTTTGCCGTCGCGCAGCGTGATGCGGGCGAAGATGCCGGCAACCTTCAGGTGCCGCTGCAGGCCCATCCATTCGACGTCGGCATAGAAGGCGCCGAAATCGTCGCCGACGGGCAGCCCTGCCTTGCGAGCGGCCTGCCAATAGCGCACGGTCACGTCGATGATCAGGTCTTCGTTCCAGCTCACGAAGGCGTCACGCAGCAAGCTGGCGATGTCGTAGGTGATGGGGCCATAGACGGCGTCCTGGAAGTCGAGCACGCCCAGCGGCGCCTTCGCATCGCGGTCGTCGACCATCAGGTTGCGCGGCATGAAGTCGCGGTGTACGAATACCTGCGGCGACGACAGGTTGCGTTTCACGATCTGGTCGAAGGCGGAAGCGAAGGTGGCGGCATCGCTGCCCTCCAGCGTCACGCCGCGATGGCGGCCCAGGTACCACTCGGGAAACAAGGCCAGTTCGCGGCGCAGCAGCGCCTCGTCGTATACCGGCAGCACCGCCGGCCGGGACGACAGCTGCCAGGCGATCAGGCTGTCGATCGCCTGCTTGAAGCGCGGCAGCGGGTCTTCGGCGGCGGCTCCCAGCGCAGGGTCGACCACCTGCAGCAGGGTGCGCGCGCCGAGGTCGCTCAGCAGCATGAAACCCAGTTCGGCCTGCCACTCGAGGATGCGCGGCACGTGCAGCCCGGCCCCGGCCATCAGCGCGGCGACCTGCACGAAGGGACGGCTGTCTTCCTTGTCCGGCGGCGCGTCCATCACGATGGCACTGCCACCGTCCTGGAGGTCGATGCGGAAATAGCGGCGGAAGCTCGCATCGGCCGACGCGGGTCGCAATGTCGCGGGCAGAAGGCGGTGCGTCGCAGCGATGGCGGCTAGCCAGCGGTCGAATGACTCGGCGCGGGCGGGGTCTGCCCAGGCGATCTCGGCGGATGTCGCCAGCGGGGTTTCAGGTGGGCTCATGGATAATCGATTCTACAAAGCCGCCCGCGAGGGCGGTTTTGTCGTGCGAATTGCTTTTCGCGTCTGATTTTTCTGCCACTTTCTTGTACGACTGACCTCCCACGGCTCCGCCGCCCGATGTCCCGACCGATGCCCGCATTGTTTTCCCGTCCGTCGCCATGGTCGCGCGCGGGCCGTGGTCTCTTCCGACTGGTGCCGGTTGCCGGCGCAGCCCGCACCCTGGTGGCTGTTTCCCTGCTGCAGGGCACGGTCGGCTGGTCGCAGACCTCCGACCTCGCCGATGCGCCGCTGTCGCTGCGCCGCACGCCGCTGTTGCGCGACGCGATCCCGCAGGCCCAGCGTCCCGGCATGCCGACTTTCATCACCGGCGACCGCACCGAGGGCCAGACCGACTACCGTACCTCGGTGGTCGGCAACGCCGAATTGCGGCGCGCCGACATCGTGATCCGCGCCGACAAGCTCGACTACACGCAGCCCGACGACCTGGCCAAGGCACTCGGCAACGTCTACATCAACCGCGCGGGCGACGTCTTCACCGGCCCGCAGCTCGAGCTGCAGGTCGACGCCATGCAGGGATTCTTCAACCGGCCCAGCTATCGGTTCCTGGCCAACAACGCTTACGGCGACGGCTCGCGCATCGACTTCATCGACGACCAGCACATGGTCATCCACGATGTCACCTACACCACCTGCCAGCGCCGACCCGGGCCGAGCTGGATGCCCGACTGGATGATCAGCGCCCGCTCCATCGTGGTGGATCAGGGCAGCGGCCAGGGCGAGGCGCGCGACGCGGTCGTGCAGTTCAAGGGCTTGCGCAGCCCGAACATCCCGTCGCTGGGTTTTCCGCTGACCGATGCCCGGCAGTCGGGCCTGCTGCCGCCGGTGCTGGCGGTCAACAGCACCAGCGGCGTCGAAGCCATCATTCCGTATTACTGGAACATCGCACCCAACCGGGATGCGACATTCTTCCCGACGCTGCAGTCCAAGCGCGGTGTCGATCTGGCCGGCGAATTCCGTTATCTGGAAAGCAACTACAAGGGCCAGATCCGCGGCAACTTCATGCCCGACGACAAGCTGCGTGACGGCGCCAACCGCTGGGGCATCGCCGCCCTCCAGACCGGTTCGATCGACACCGGCGTTTCGGCGATCGGCGGGGTGGGCTACAGCGCCAACATCAATCGCGCCAGCGACGACAACTACTGGCGCGATTTCCCTCGTACCAGCCCGTCGCTGACCCAGCGGCTGCTGCCTACCGACCTGAACTTCAGCTGGGCCAAGAACGACTTCTACGTCAACGCCCGTGCGCTCAAGTGGCAGGTGCTGCAGGACGTCGCTTCGCCGATCACGCCACCGTACGACCGCCTGCCGCAACTGGTGGCGCGCTACAGCAAGATCGACAGCGGCGGATTCGACTATTCGGTGGAAGGCGACTACACCCAGTTCGAATCGAACTCGGCACTGACCAACCAACCCAACGCACGCCGGCAATACATGCTGGCGCAGATCAGCCGGCCCTGGCTGGCGCCGGGCTGGTTCGTCACGCCCAAGCTGCAACTGCATGCGCGGCACTACGACTTCGACTACGCGCTGGCGGCCAACAACCAGACCACCGCCGATGTCACCGTGCCCACCTTCAGCCTGGACAGCGGCCTGGTCTATGAACGCGACACCAATTTCTTCGGCCGGTCCGTGATCCAGACGCTGGAGCCGCGCGCCTTCTATGTGCGCACGCCCTATCGCAACCAGAGCGCGCTGCCCAACTACGACACGGCTCGCAGCGACTTCAACTTCGCGTCCATCTATACCGAGAACGCCTTTGTCGGCAACGACCGCATTGCTGACAACAACCTGCTGACCCTTGGCATGACGACCCGCATGCTCGACTCGAACACCGGCGCCGAACTCGCCAAGTTCGGTGTCGCCCAGCGCCTGCGGTTCCAGGATCAGCGGGTGGTGCTGCCGACCGAAACCACGGTGACGGACCGCCTGAGCGACATCATGCTCGGTGCGTCGGTCAACTGGACCCAGCAATGGGGCTTCGACTCGACCGTGCAGTACAACCCCAAGACCGACCGTTCGGTCACCTCCAGCATCGGGGGCCGCTACAACCCCAGCAACTACCGCCTGATCAGCGCGGCCTACCGCCTGCAGCGCGGCACCAGCGAAATGATCGATGTCGGCTGGCAATGGCCGATCAACGACCTGTGGGGCGACCGCGGCCAGGACCTGGGCAAGGGCAGGGGGCAAGGCCCCGGCCGGTTCTACACCGTCGGCCGAGTCAATTACAGTATGTTCGACAGCAAGATCAACGACATGGTCGCCGGCCTCGAATACGAGGGCGACTGCTGGGTCGGCCGGGTGGTCTTCGAGAGGCTGCAGAACAGCACCACGACCGCCACCAAACGCGTCCTGTTCCAAGTCGAATTCTTCGGCTTCTCCCGGGTGGGCACCAGCCCCCTTGAAGTCCTGCGGCGGAACATCCCGCGTTACCAGTTCCTCAATGAACAGGTGGCGACACCCAGCCGGTTCAGCAATTACGACTAGGCCCGCGCCGCGTCCCGCCGTCCCGGCGGCATTGCGGCCGCCCACCAACTTTTCGTCACGGACGAACGTCCATCACCATGAAGAAATTCACCGCCTGTTCCCTGACCCTGTCCCTGGCCGCCGGCACCCTGTGTGCCCTGCTGGCGACCGGTGCCGCCGCGCAGGGCTTGCGTCTGTCCAACAACCTGGGCAATTCGAACGGACCGAACGCCGGCGCACTCGGTGCCGTTGCCGCCGCGCCCGCGAACGCGTCCTCGCAGCAGGCCGACTACATCGTGGCCATCGTCAACTCCGAGCCCATCACCAACAGCGAAGTCAACCTGCGTGCCGACCGTGCGGCCCAGCAGATCGCCCAGCAAGGTGCCGCCCAACCTCCGCGCGACGTGCTGTTGCGCCAGGTGCTGTCGAGGTTGATCAATGAAAAGGCCCAGTTGCAGACGGCCGCCGAAGCCGGCATCAAGATCGACGAAAGCACCATCGACCAGGCCGAGGACAACGTCGCGCGGCAGAACAACACCGACCGCGCCGGCCTGCATCGCAGGATGGCCGCCGACGGCGTGACGCTGGAACGTTTCCGCTTCGACCTGCGCAACCAGCTGACGCTGCTGCGCCTGCGCGAACGCGACGTCGAATCCCGCGTGAAGATCAGCGACCAGGACATCGACCAGTTCATCCGCGAACAGCAGAACAGCGACGAAGCCCAGGGCACCCAGCTCAATCTGCAACATGTGCTGGTGCTGGTGCCCGAAGGCGCCACGCCGCAGCAGATCGCCACACTGCAGGCGCGTGCACAAGGCATCGCGGACCGGGCCAAATCGGGCGCCGACTTCGCCGAACTGGCCCGCCAGAACTCCGACGCACCCGAAGGCCGTGGCGGCGGCCTGCTCGGCCTGCGCCCGGCAGACCGTTATCCGCAGCTGTTCCTGGACTCGACGCAGAACCTTCCGGTCGGCGGCATCGTCGGCCCGGTGCGTTCGCCGGCCGGTTTCCACATCCTGAAGGTGGCCGAGCGGGTGCAGGGCAGCGGCGTGCCGACCGTGGTCACGCAGAACCATGCGCGCCACATCCTGCTGCGCCCCACGTCGCAGATGAGCGAAGCCGATGTCATCGCCCGCCTTGCAGACTACAAACGCCGCGTGGTCTCGGGCCAGGCCAAGTTCGAGGATCTGGCCAAGGAATTCTCGGTCGACGGCAGCGCCAAGCAGGGCGGCGACCTGGGCTGGGCGAACCCCGGCCAGTTCGTGCCCGAATTCGAGGAAGCCATCGAGGCCCTGAAGCCCGGCCAGGTCAGCGACCCCATCAGCAGCCGTTTCGGCATCCACCTGATTCAGCTAATCGAGCGCCGTGAACACACGCTCAACCAGCGCGAGCAACGCGATATGGTGCGTGCCGCAGTGCGCGAAAAGAAGATCGAGGAGGCCTACACCACCTGGGCGCAGGAAGTCCGCGGCCGGGCCTATGTAGAGCTGCGCGAAGTACCTCAATGAAGCACATCGCGCGCAAGCGGTTCGGCCAGCATTTCCTGTCCGACGGCGGCATCATCGAGAGCATCGTCGATGCCATCGACCCCAAACCGGGCCAGCCGGTCGTCGAGATCGGGCCGGGACTGGCGGCGTTGACGCAGCCGCTGGTCGAGCGCCTCGGCAAGATGACGGTCATCGAACTCGACCGCGACCTCGCCGCGCGGCTTCGATCGCACGGACATCTCGATGTCATCGAGTCCGACGTGCTGCGGGTCGACTTCACCGCGCTGGCGCAGCGCATGGACGTCGCCCGGCTGCGTGTGGTGGGCAACCTGCCCTACAACATCTCGACACCCATCCTTTTCCACCTGCTCGAGCATGTCGATGTGGTGGAAGACCAGCATTTCATGCTGCAGAAGGAAGTCATCGACCGCATGGTAGCGTTGCCGTCCACCGCCGCATACGGCCGGCTGTCGGTCATGCTGCAGTGGCGTTATGCCATGGAGGACGTGTTGTTCGTGCCGCCAGAAAGCTTCGATCCGCCGCCGCGGGTGGACAGCGCCGTGGTGCGCATGGTGCCGCGCCGGGCGCCGGAGCCGGTGAATGTGCGCCTGCTGGAAGAACTGGTGCAGGTGGCCTTCAGCCAACGTCGCAAGCTGATGCGGCATACGCTGGGCAAATGGCTCGAGGCAAAGGGCTACAGCGGTGATTTCAACGTCTCTCGGCGGGCAGAGGAAGTGCCTGTGGCCGAGTTCGTGGCAGTGGCGCAGAGTGTTTCCCACATCGCACCGACGTAAAAAAACCCGCCGCGGCGGGTTTTCTCTTGGCTCGTGAAGGGCTGCAGTTCAGGCAGCCGTCAACCAGTAACCCGAATTGAACGGGCTGCTCATGCGCAGGGCCATCGGCGAGACGTCCACGAGCTTGTCGGTCGGCATCTTCTCAGCGGGTTCGACATCGACCGTGATACCGCTCACGCTGTCGGCTGCCGGGGCCTCGTTCGCCCGTTCTGCTTGGCTGGTGGATGCAGAACGGGCTACAGAAAAGAATAGAAGCAGCGGAAGGCCACCTTGCGGTCGCCCCAGTAGTCAGAGGCGTCGCGGAAGATGTCGAGCAACTGTTCGCGCGCTTCCTTGTCGAACTTGGCGTGTGCCGGAATCTGTTCCAGCACCACGATGAAGCCTGGCTGCGGCCCCGACTTGTGCAGCGGGTCGGTCATGCAGTCATACAGCGCATCGAAGTTCTTGCCGAAGTGCGACGGGAAAGTGAACTGCGCGGCAATCATGTCGAGTACGTCCTGCTTGGACTGTGCATCCGCCAGATTGGCATACAGGAAATGCTGGCCCATCGACTGAGCAGCTTCCTGCAGGTCGATCACACGATGGGCGCGGATCGACTGCACGATATTGCTGCGCACGCCGCGTAAGGGCGTTTCGCTTTCTTTGGT
This sequence comes from Xylophilus sp. PBN-3R, assembly GCF_057747805.1. Classification (NCBI taxonomy): domain Bacteria; kingdom Pseudomonadati; phylum Pseudomonadota; class Betaproteobacteria; order Burkholderiales; genus Xylophilus; species Xylophilus sp. PBN-3R. The sequence goes on along the minus strand of NZ_CM173225.1, from coordinate 4,436,493 downwards.
ACGAAGTGGCGTGTCCATCTCCGCTGCTCTTTCTTTTTTCAAGGGGCCAGAATCCTGGTGTGCGAAAGCCGTGGCGATAACGGTGGTCTGCATCGTGTCTTGGGTCAGGAGATTCATGGGACGATCTCCTTGAAACTTGCGTAATGATCGGCGGTGTAATAACAGCGTTCGGGCGTGCGCGGTGCGCCGCCACAAATGATGCGGCGCGCCCCACGGTTGCGTGCTTGTGGCGTTGCGACCGTGTATTCACGGTAATAGCCGCGGTCTCGTTGTGGCAGAAGTCGTTCACGGTTTCCGAACACGACGCCGTCCTTTTCGAACGGGAAGGGACCACCTGAGTGGATCAACCCGTAGGTCTCACGCCCTTGGGGCGGAAGATCGGAGACGGAAAGTGTTGTCTCCGCAGTGGCGGACGGTGCCCGGAAGGCAGGCGTCTTGGCCGATACGGCGGACATGCCGGTGGTAGCGAACGTTGCCAGCAGCATCAGCGCGGCGAAGCCGGTGCGTCCGGCCTTTTTTGCCGTGGGGAGCGAATCGTGAACCTGACTCCACGTATCCAGCGCACCCCGCGCCAACTTTCGCAACATGCAAGCACCTTTCGGAAATTCTGGTCAGGCTTGAATGCCATCGGCCCGCAACTACGCGGGCCGACATTAACCTGCTTTTAACGCGGGTTAACCCCCAAAATTTCAATCCGCTAGTGTGACGGAAAGAGCAGGCGGGCGCAAGTCTCAGGACGGCCAACAGCCCCTGTCCGGTGCGCAAAAGCGCCGAATCGGGGCTGTAATTTGACCAAAATCCGCGTTTTCTACGACGAATCGCGCTTTTTATCGCGATTGCGCCGTTTTAGTGCGGATGTGTATCAACGCGTCGCGTTCGCGTCTGCAACTGTCAGGGCCGTCATGTTGACGATGCGCCGCACGGTCGCGCTGGCGGTCAGGATATGCAGCGGCTGGGCCGCGCCAAGCAGCACCGGGCCGATGGCGATGTTCCCGCCGGCCGCCGTCTTCAGCAGGTTGTACGAGATGTTGGCGGCATCGATGTTCGGCAGCACCAGCAGGTTGGCGTCACCGGTGAGGGCGCTGTGCGGCATGACCTGCATGCGCTGTGCGCCGTCCAGGGCCACATCGCCGTGCATCTCGCCGTCCACTTCCAGCCACGGTGCGGTGATACGCAGCAGCTCGAGCGTCTTGCGCATCTTGATGGCGCTGGGTTCGTTGCTGCTGCCGAAGTTGCTGTGGGAAAGCAGCGCGGCTTTCGGCTTGAAACCGAAACGCAGCATCTCTTCGGCCGCCATGACGGTGATCTCGGCCAGCTGCTCGGCAGTCGGGTCGTAATTGACGTGGGTGTCGACCAGGAAGACCTGGCGCTCGGGCAGCAGCAGGCCGTTCATGCAGGCGTAGACGTTGGCACCGGCACGTTTGCCGATCACCTGGTCGATGTACTGCAGATGCATGTGGGTGCCGCCCCAGGTGCCGCAGATCATGCCGTCGACTTCGCCCTTGTGCAGCAGCATCGCGCCGATGAGGGACAGGCGGCGGCGCATCTCGATCTTGGCGATCTGCACCGTGACGCCCTTGCGTTCCGTCATGCGGTGGTAGGTCTGCCAGAAGTCGCGGTAACGCTCGTCATGTTCGACGTTCACGACGTCGTAGTCACGGCCTTCGGCCAGGCGCAGGCCGAACTGCTCGATGCGTTTGGCGATGATGGCCGGGCGGCCGATCAGCGTCGGGCGGGCCAGTCCTTCGTCCACCACGATCTGCGCGGCCCGCAGGATGCGTTCTTCTTCGCCTTCGGCATAGGCCACGCGTTTCTTGGTGGCTGCCTTTGCTGCCTGGAAGATCGGCTTCATGGTCGTGCCCGAGGCGTACACGAAGCTTTGCAGCGTGTCGCGATAGGCGTCCATGTCCTGGATGGGGCGCAGTGCCACGCCGCTGTCGGCCGCGGCCTGCGCAACCGCCGGCGCGATCTTGATCATCAGGCGGGGGTCGAACGGTTTCGGAATCAGGTATTCCTTGCCGAACACCAGCGGCTCGCCCACGTAGGCGGCGGCCACGACTTCGCTCTGCTCGGCCTGCGCCAGTTCGGCGATGGCGTGGACCGCCGCGATTTCCATCTCGTCGGTGATGGTGGTCGCGCCGGCATCCAGTGCGCCGCGGAAGATGTACGGGAAACACAGGACGTTGTTGACCTGGTTCGGATAGTCGCTGCGGCCGGTGGCCATCACCACGTCGCCGCGCACCGCATGGGCGTCGTCCGGCGAGATTTCAGGGTTGGGATTGGCCAGCGCGAAGATCACCGGGTCGGCCGCCATCTTGGCGACCATGGCGGGCTTGAGCACTCCGCCGGCGGACAGTCCCAGGAAGACGTCGGCGCCTTCGATGACCTCGCCGAGCGTGCGGAGTTCGGTCTTCTGCGACCAGAGGATCTTGTCCTCGTCCATCAGTTCGGTGCGGCCTTCGTAGACCACGCCGGCCAGGTCGGTGACAAACACGTTTTCGCGCTTCAGGCCGACTTTCAGCAGCAGCGTCAGGCAGGCCAGTGACGCCGCGCCTGCGCCGGATGCCACCAGCTTGATCTGGCCGATGTCCTTGCCGACCACCTTCAGGCCGTTCAGCATGGCGGCGGCCACGGTGATGGCGGTGCCGTGCTGGTCGTCGTGGAAAACCGGGATCTTCATGCGCTTGCGCAGTTCGCGCTCCACATAGAAGCAGTCCGGGGCCTTGATGTCCTCGAGGTTGATGGCGCCGAAGGTGGGTTCGAGCGCGGCGATGACCTCGACCAGCTTGACCGGGTCTTTCTGGTCGATCTCGATGTCGAAAACATCGACGCCGGCAAACTTCTTGAACAGGACGCCCTTGCCTTCCATCACCGGTTTGGAAGCCAGCGGGCCGATGTCGCCTAGGCCCAGCACGGCGGTGCCGTTGGAGATGACGGCCACCAAGTTGCCGCGGGCCGTGTACTTGAATGCGTTGTTGGGGTCCTTGACGATTTCTTCGCAAGGAGCGGCTACGCCGGGTGAGTAGGCCAGAGCAAGGTCGCGCTGGTTGACCAGTTGTTTGGTCGCCGCGATGGCGATCTTTCCGGGCTTCGGAAACTCGTGGTAGTCAAGGGCTGCGCGGCGCAACTCTGCGCGGCGTTCTTCGATGGTGCTGGTGGGCGTATTCGGCGTGTTGGGCATGCGGTCCGTCTCCTGGTGCGCGGCTCGGTTTCACCCTGTTCGGCGAGGCCGGCGGCCGCTCGCTCCAGGGGAAGACGATTGTAGGTCGGGTGCCGGAGCACCCCAGCGCCGCGGTCAGCCATGGACCCTTGTCATCGCAACTTCCCCGGCCCTGCCGGGCATTGCACGGGGGCGCAACGAAAGGAATGCCGGTGGCCGGCGTGGCCGATGCGGCGCTGACGAACACCGTCTGCTTCGACGCCTTCATCCTGGGCAACCATGACGACGGCAAGACCGTCATCGCCCGGCTGAGCGGCGTGAATGGCGATATGGTCCAGTCCATGACCGTTTCCGCCACCCCCCGCATGACCCCCGCGCTCACCGCCCTGATGGCCGTGGGCAGCGGCATTTCCGTCGCCAGCAATTACTACACGCAGCCCTTACTGGCGCTGTTCGTGCAGGTGTTCCACATCAGCATCGGCCATGCCGGACTGCTGGTCACCTGCTCGCAGGTCGGCTACATCTGCGGGCTGATCTTCCTGGTGCCGCTGGGTGACCGGCTCGAGCGCCGCAAGCTGATCACCGTTACCTCGCTGCTGACGGCGGCCGGCTTGCTGGGCATGGGCCTGTCACCCGGTTTCCCCTGGATGCTCGCGGCAGCGGTGTGTGTGGGTTTCACCAGCGTTACCGCGCAGATCCTGGTGCCGCTGGCCGCCCACCTGGCCAGCCCCGAGCGGCGCGGCCGCACCGTCAGCCTGGTGATGAGCGGGCTGCTGATGGGCATCCTGCTGGCGCGCACTTTTGCGGGTGTCATTGCCGACGCTGCGGGATGGCGGGCGGTGTTCCTGCTGGCCTCTGCGCTGATGGTGATCTTCGCCGCGCTGTGCTGGCGCATGTTGCCGGCCATCACGCCCACATCGGGCGGCAGTTATGGCGCACTGCTGGCGTCGGTGGCGCGGCTGTTCGGACAGCAACCGGTGCTGCGCCGCCGTGCGCTGATCGGCGGACTCAACTTTGCGGCCTTCGCCGCGCTGTGGACCACGCTGGCTTTCCTGCTGAAGGCACGTTACGGCTACGGCGAGGCCGCCATCGGGCTGTTCGGGCTCATCGGCGCGGCCGGCGCGCTGTGCGCCCAGGTGGCGGGCCGGCTGGCGGATGCGGGCTACAACCGGCAGGCGACCGGCGGTTTCATCCTGTTCGGTGTGCTGGGCTGGGGCCTGCTGTACCTGGGAGGGGATTCACAGGCGGCGCTCATCGCCGGCATCGTGCTGCTCGACCTGGGGGTGCAGGGCACCCACATTTCCAACCAGAGCGCCATCTATGCGCTGGACCCGGCGGCCCGCAGCCGGCTGACCACCGGCTACATGTCTTCCTACTTCCTGGGCGGTGCGGCGGGGTCTGCTCTCGGCGCCTGGGCCTATTCGTTCGCCGACTGGGCCGGCGTGTGCATGGTGGGCGGCTCGGTCTGTGTCCTGGCGCTGCTGCGCTGGGCGGTCTCAGAAGCGCGGCCCGCTTCAGTCAACCCCGCCTGAACCACATGCGACGCAGTACCGGCTCGCTGTCCAGCAACTGATGCTTGAGCGCGCCGGCCACGTGCAGGAACACCAGGCCGTACAGCACGTAGGCGCCCCAGCGATGCAGCAGGCCCAACAGCGTGTGCATCCGCTCTTTCAGGTCCGCCGGCAGGTCCTGGACGAAACTCACACGCGGCCAGCCGATGGTGCCGAAGAGTTTCATCGGGTGGGTGGCTGCCTCGCTCCAGGCCGAGTCGTGCAGCCAGCCCGACAGCGGCATCCAGAACATCACCGCATACAGCGCCAGGTGCACCGCATGGGCCGACCAGGTTTCCCAGCGTGCGTATTCGCCCGGCAGCGCCGGCGGGCGGTGACCGATACGCCACAGCAGCCGCAGCAGCGCCAGGCCCAGGACGGTGATGCCCAGCGACTTGTGGGTGTCGATGAAGGGCCTAACCCAGTCCTCGGGAATGTGTTCGACCGACAGGATCAGCGCCACGTTGGCCACCATCGCCAGGGCGACCAGCCAGTGCAGCACGATGGCCGGGCGGGTATAGGAAGTCGAGGTCATGGAGGCTCCGGCCGTGGGTATTGCCTCGAACTGTAGTGGCCTCGCGGCATCCGCTTACGGATTCCCCGCGTAAGGTGTCGGTCCTTCCCTCGCCAAATCCATCGCCATGACCCTCGATCCGCTTCGCAAGGCTCGTCTGCTGGCCCAGCCGCCGGCCGGCTTCGGCGCCACACCCTGGCGCAGCGTGGCTATCCACGGCATGGCGTTTGCGGTGTGGATCGTGTTGTTCGCGATGGCTTTTTCGTCGGGCGGCGTGCTGGCCTGGTCGGTGGGCGTGGCCTATGTCGGTTACGACACCCTGCTGCTGGTTTTCGTGGCCTGGCAAACCTGGCTGCTACGCCGCCTGCCCGACAACCCGGCCCCGCCAGCGGCGATCAGGGCGACCGGCGGCGCAAGCCTGGCGGTGTTGGTCGCGGCCCACAACGAGGCGGCGGTGCTGCCGGTGACCATCGCCGCCCTGCTGGCCCAGCGGGATGCGCCCGACCGCATCGTGGTGGTGGACGACGGTTCCACCGACGAAACCGGCGCGCTGCTGACCGGCCGCTACGGCGTGCCCGCCACCGCCATCGGCCACGCCAGCGAAGCCGGCATCCGTTACCCGTCCCTGCGCTGGTTGCGGCTACCGCACGGCGGCAAGGCGATGGCGCTCAACGCCGCCTTGCCGCTGGTCGACTGCGACATCCTGCTGACGGTGGACGGGGACACCCTGCTCGAACCCGGCGCCATCGCCGCCGTGCGCCAGGCCTTCGCGGCCGAGCCCCAACTGATGATCGCGACCGGTGTCATCACCCCGGTCTGCCGGCCCACGCTGCAGGGCCGGCTGTTCCAGTGGTTCCAGACCTATGAATACCTTCGCAATTTCCTGTCGCGTTATGCGTGGATGCGGATGGACAGCCTGCTGCTGGTGTCGGGTGCCTTCGCCGCCTATCGCCGTGCCGAGCTCATGCAGGTCGGCGGTTTCGATGCGGCCAGCCTGGTCGAGGATTACGAACTCACCCATCGCATGCGCCGCCATGCCGTCGTGCACGGGCTGGACTGGCGTGTGCGGGTGCTGGGCGGCGCGCGGGCCCGCACCGATGCGCCGGCCACGCTGGGCGCCTTCCTGCGGCAGCGCCGGCGCTGGTTCGGCGGTTTCCTGCAGACCCAGTACCGCTATCGGGAGATGGTCGGCGACCGGCGCTACGGCCGGCTCGGCACGCTGATGCTGCCGGTCAAGGCCATCGACACCCTGCAGCCCCTGTACGGCCTGACCGCCTTCGGCCTGCTGGTGTGGGACGTGGCCAGCGGCCGCATCAGCCTGCTGGCGGCGGCCGGCGCGGTGATCGGCATCAAGCTGGCCATTGACCTGATGTTCCACATGTGGTCGATCCACCTGTACCGCCGCTGGGCGGGCGCCAGCCACCGCATCCATTTCGGCCGCGGCCTGCTGGCCGCGCTGGCCGAGCCCTTCACCTTCCAGCTGCTGCGCCACACCGGAGCCGCACTGGGGTGGGTGATGTTCGTCACCGGCCGCGGCGGCTGGGGTCGCCAGCACCGCAACGCCGGTCTCGGGGACGGACCCGGTGCCGGCTGATCAGTCGCGCATCAGCTTTTCGATTTCATCGCCATCCACCGGCACGCCGCGGGTGATGAGCTCGTTGCCGGACTCGGTGATCACCGCGTCGTCCTCGATACGGATGCCGATGTTCCAGAAGGCTTCCGGCACATCGTCGCCCGGCCGCACATACAGGCCCGGCTCGATGGTGGTCACCATGCCGGGCCGCAGGATGCGGCTCGGCCGGCTCTTCACCGTCTCGCCCGACAGCGGATCCTTGCGTTCGATCAACGTCTGCGCCTCGGTGGGCTCCACGTAGCTGCCGACGTCGTGCACGTCCATGCCCAGCCAGTGGCCGGTGCGGTGCATGTAATAGCGGAAATAGGCGCGTTTCTCGATCACGTCCTGCACGCTGCCCACCTTGTCGGCGTCGAGCAGCTTCAGGTCGAGCAGTCCCTGCGCCAGCACTTTCACCGTGGCCTCGTGCGGATCGTTGAAGCGGGCGCCGGGCCGGGTCGCCGCGACGGCGGCGTACTGGCTCTGCAGCACCAGGTCGTACAGCGCGCGCTGCGGACCGCTGAACCGGCCGTTGGCCGGGAAGGTGCGTGTGATATCGCTGGCATAACCGTCGAGCTCGCAGCCGGCGTCGATCAGCACCAGTTCGCCGTCGCGTACCGGGGCCGCATCGGCACGGTAGTGCAGCACGCAGGCGTTGGCTCCGGCGGCCACGATGGAGCTGTAGGCCGGGTACTGCGAACCGCCCATGCGAAAGGCGTGCAGCAGTTCGGCGTCCAGGTGGTATTCACGCAGGTCCGTGCCCTGCCGCAGCAGCCGTGCGCTGGCCTGCATGGCGCGGATGTGGGCGTCGGCGCTGATGGCCGAGGCGCGGCGCATCAGGTCGATTTCGTGGCTGTCCTTGAACAGCCGCATCTCGTCCAGCGGGCCGCACAGGTCACGCTGGGTTTCGGGGGCCAGCGCGCCCATCCGTACGCGGGCCCGCACCTTCGACAGCCAGCCGTCGACTTTGGTTTCGAGGCCGGTGTGGGTTGCGAACGGAAACCACACCGCGTCGCGGTTCTCAAGCAGGCGCGGCAGGCGGGTGTCGAGTTCGGCGACCGACACGGCTTCGGTCACGCCCAGCGTGCCGACGGCCGCATCCGGGCCGAGGCGGATGCCGTCCCAGATCTCGCGTTCCACATCCTTCGGCTGGCAGAACAGCGTGCAGTTGCCGTCGCCCGCCAGCACCAGCCAGGCGTTGGGTTCGGTGAAACCGGTGAGGTAATAGAAATAGCTGTCGTGGCGGAACAGGAAGTCGCTGTCGCGGTTGCGCTGCTTTTCGGTTGCGGTCGGCACGATGGCGATGCCGTCGGCGCCCAGCCGGGCGGCCAGGCGGGCGCGCCGGCCGGCATACACCGAGGCGTCGAAAGATGCGTAGGGATCGAAGGATGCCGTCATGGGGTGCTGTCCTGGAGTTGTTGGAGTCGCTCGGGGGTGCCGACGTCGGCCCAGCGGCCGTCGTGGCGTTCGGCGGTGACACGTCCCTGCGCCATGGCCGCGCGCAGCAGCGGTGCCAGCGGTGCCGCGATGCCGGCCGGGTTGCCGGCCGGAATGTCGCACCAGGGCGTCGCGAACAGTGCGGCGCGGTACAGGCCGATAGTCGAATAGGTGAGTCGCGGTGACGGGTCGTCGGCGGCCGGCGAAGTGGCGGAACCGTCGTCCCGCAGATGGAAATCGCCCTTCGGATGCTGCGGCGGATTGGGCACCAGCCACAGGTGGGCAAGGGCATTGCCGGCAGCAAAACGGGCCACGCTTCCGGCACTGAAAACCAAGTCGGGTGCGTACACATCACCGGCCGCCACCCAGAAGATGTCGCCCAGCAGGGGCAGTGCGCGGGCGATGCCGCCGGCGGTTTCCAGCGCATCGCCGAAGTCGCGGGTTTCGTGCGAATAGGCGATGTCCACACCGAATGCGGAGCCGTCGCCGAGGCGTGCCGGAATCTGGTCGCCCAGCCAGCCGGTGTTGACCACCACACGCGGCACGCCGTCGCGCGCCAGGGCTTCCAGCGTCCATTGCATCAACGGCTTGCCGTTCAGCGCGAGCAGCGGTTTGGGGCAGTGGTCGGTGAGAGGCCGCATGCGGGAACCGCGGCCGGCGGCCAGCAGCATGGCGGGGACTTGTGGGGCGGTGTTGGAAGGCACCCGGCGGATTATCCGGGCACAAAAAAAGGCCCGCCGGACGGCGGGCCTGAATCACGCTCCGACCGGGAGCCTCTTTTGTCTCCGATTACTGCGAGAAGTCCAGCGCGCCGGTCAGGTCGCCCATCGGCGCATAGCCGTTGGAGATCAGTCCGCTGTCGCGCTGCGTGATGCCGGCGAGTTTGGTCAGGCCGAAACGCCGGGTGATCAGGCGCAGGATCGACGCGGTGTCGTACTGGGTCTTGTCGACGAAACCTTTGCGGGCATACGGCGACACGATGAGCGCCGGGATGCGGGTGCCCGGGCCCCAGCGGTCCGCCTTCGGCACCTTGGCGTGATCGTAGAAACCGCCGTTTTCATCGTAGGTCACGACCACGACCATGTTCTTCCACTGCGGGCTGGCCTGCAGCTTGGCGATCACCGACGCGATGTGGGCATCGCCGTCGGCCACGTTGGCATAACCGGCATGCTGGTTCAGGTTGCCCTGGGGCTTGTAGAAGGTGACGGCAGGCAGCGTGCCGGCGGCGGCGTCGGCCAGGAACTGGCTGTCGAAGTCGCGCAGGTGGGCGGTGCGGTCGGCGGCGTGGGTGCTCGGGTCCAGGTCGGCGAAGTAGTTGAACGGCTGGTGGTGGAACTGGAAGTTCGGCGGGCTGGCGAACGAGGTGCGGCCGGCCGATGTGGCGTTGGCCAGCGTGCTGTTCCAGGCGCCGGCGTACCAGGCCCAGTTCACGCCCTTGGCGGTCAGCAGGTCGCCGATGTTGGTGGCGGTCTGCGGCGGCAGCGTGGTGGCGCTGGTGGTGGTCGCGAACAGCCGGGTGGTGTCGGTCGCGGCCGGTGCGTTGCTGCTCGGCTGGTAGGGCGGCTGCATGGTGTTGACCGCGTAGAACCGACCGGCCGAATCCTTCGGCGTGATGGTGCCGTCGGCGCTGTAGACCGGCGCGCCGTTCAGCACGCTGGTGGGTGTGCTGGCAGCGGGCGTCAGGCGCAGGAAGTTGCCGTTGGCGTCCAGGTCCACGGCCGAGATCGAGGGCTTGGCGGTGGCGGTGTCGGCGTTCGGATATTCCGGCGCGCAGGCGCAGATCAGGTACTGGTGGTTCAGGAAGGAACCGCCGAATGCACCCATGAAGAAGTTGTCCGCCAGCGTGTATTGCTGGGCCAGTTTCCACAGGGCCATCGAACTGCCGTCGTAGTAGCCCATGGTGATGCCGCCTGCGTCGGTATAGGCCGCGAACTTGTCGTTCAGGCCGCCGTTGATCTGCATCTGGTTGTTGAAGAAGCGGTGCACCAGGTCGCGGGTGACGACCGACTGGTCGACCTTCACGCCGGTGTTCTGCACGCCCGTGGCGGCGTCGATCTGGAAGGGCTTGTTGGCCCAGCCGACGGTGCTCGACTGCGGAATGGTCACCGTCTGGCCGGAGGCGGTGAAACCGCTCCAGGTCGGCGGCAGGCTGGCGAGGGTGGAGCCGTCGACGTCCTTCTGGGCGTTGATCACGCCGTCCGATGTCGGGTTGACGCCCGGCACGCCGTTGGCACCGGGGAACAGCCCGTACAGGTTGTCGAAACCGCGGTTTTCCGCATAGATCACGACCACGGTCTGCACGTTGGCCAGGTCCACGTCGAGCGCCAGGCTCTTCTTCAGGGCGGCCACGCGGTCGCCGGTGCCGGCAGCGGCAACGGTGGTCGCGATGCGGGTCGTCATCTGGTCGATTTCGCCCTTGATCATGCCCTTGGCGACGCTGTCCGAAATCGTGTTGTGGTTGGTCAGCAGCACGTTTGCGCCGACACCCAGACGGGTGGCCAGCGTGGTGCGGGCCGCGTCGAAAGTCATGCCGCGATCCATCAGCGCCATCAGCTCGGTCGACAACGCGCTGACCACGCCGTTGGCGTCGGCCGGTGCCCGGAAAACCAGGGCCGATGTCACGGCGGTGGTGGCCTTGGTGTCGGGGTCGTAGCGTTTGGCATCGGTGCCGATCTCGGCCACCACCGAACCGCTGCCGACCTGGGTCAGGCTGTACGCACCGTTGGCGTCGGTGCGGGCGCTGGTTTCACCGGTGTCGCAACGGCCGTTGAGGTTGGTGTCGATGCAGACCAGGGCGTTCTGGTAGTAGCTGCCGGTGACGACACCGCTGGTGGTGCTGGTGACGATGGGGCTGTTGCTGCTGCCACCGCAGGCCGAGAGGCCGGCGGTGACCATTGCCGCCAATGCCGCCAGTGGCAGCAGGCGCGAGGGAGGAGAAAAAATCATGGGTTGGACCTCTGGAGTTCGTATGTCTGGCCGGGGTCGGATGCTCTGCGCCGTCGATGACAAACCCGTGGCGCTTTGTATCCGTTTGGTGTCCCGCAACGGTCATGGAACTGCCATGAAACGGTCATAGCCTCGGGCCCGCCATGCCCATCCGACGTCTCGCCGCACCCACTCTTTCCGCTGTTCTGCTCGCCCTGCTCCTGCAGGGCTGCGACCGACCTGCGCCGCCCCCCGAACCAGCTTCTGCCGCGGCCGGACCGGCGGCCCGGGCCCCTCGCCCGGCGGGTGCCGACGCGACCTATGCGCTGACACTGGCCCGCCAGCCCAGCCCGGCCGAGATCGGCGCGGTGGGCAAGGCCATGTTCTTCGACCCCGGCCTGTCGGCGTCCGGCAAGATGTCCTGTGCCACCTGCCACAGCCCGGAACATGCCTACGGCCCGCCCAACGATCTCTCGGTGCAGATGGGCGGGCGCGACGGCAGGCAGGCGGGCGTGCGTGCGGTTCCCTCGCTGCGGTACCTCAACACGGTGGCGGCCTTCACCGAACACCATTTCGACAACGACGGCGACGACAGCATCGACATGGGCCCGACCGGCGGCCACACCTGGGACGGCCGTTCGGACTCGACCCACGCGCAGGCCGCGGTGCCGCTGCTGTCGCCCTTCGAGATGGCCAACGATTCGCCGGCCGAAGTGGTCGGCAAGCTGCGCCGATCCGCCTACGCCGACCAGTTTCGCGCCACCTTCGGCCAGGACATCTTCGACGACGACACCAAGGCGTTCCGCTGGGCGTCGATGGCGCTGGAGGTTTTCCAGGAAACCCCGGCCGAGTTCTATCCCTTCGACAGCAAGTTCGATGCGGTGCTGCGCAAGCAGGCCAGGTTCACGCCGCAGGAGCTGCGCGGCCAGGCCCTGTTCAACGACGAAAAGAAAGGCAACTGCGCTTCGTGCCACATCAGCACCACCACCTCCGACGGCGGTTTCCCGCTGTTCTCGGACTTCGGCCTGATCGCCATCGGCGTACCCCGCAACCCGGCCATTCCGGCCAATGCCGACCCGGCGTATTTCGACCTAGGCCTGTGCGGCCCGCTGCGCACCGACCTGACAAAACATGCCGAGTATTGCGGCCTGTTCCGCACCCCGTCGCTGCGCAACGTCGCCACGCGCCAGGCCTTCATGCACAACGGCGTGTTCCATTCTCTGGAGGAAGTCATGCGGTTCTATGTGCAGCGCGACACGCATCCGGAGCGCTTCTACCCGCGCAAGCCCGGCGGCGGCGTGGCGAAGTTCGACGACCTGCCGGCGCAGTACCACGACAACCTGAACCACGACGCACCCTTCGACCGCCAACCCGGCCAACGGCCGGTCTGGAGCGAGTCCGACATCCGCGACGTCGTGGTGTTCCTGAAGACGCTGAACGATGGCTGGTACACGCCGCACTAGGCGGCGCATCCGGCCGGAAGGCGCACGGGGCATGGGGTCGCCCCGGCGCGGACGTTAAAATCCGCGCCTTTCGACGACTCACCTCCCCAGGCGGCACCTTCCTATGGTCACTTCCCCGCAACTCGGCAACGCAATCCGTGCATTGGCCATGGACGCTGTCCAGCAGGCAAATTCGGGCCACCCCGGCGCCCCCATGGGCATGGCCGACATGGCCACCGCGCTGTGGACCCGCCACCTCAAGCACAACCCGACCAACCCGGAGTGGTTCGACCGCGACCGATTCGTGCTGTCCAACGGCCATGCTTCGATGCTGCTGTACGCGGTGCTGCACCTGACCGGATACGACCTGCCCATCGACCAGCTGAAGGCCTTCCGCCAGCTGCACAGCAAGACCCCCGGCCACCCTGAAATCGGCTACACCCCGGGCGTCGAAACCACCACCGGCCCGCTGGGCCAGGGCATCACCAATGCGGTGGGCTTCGCGCTGGCAGAAAAACTGCTGGCCGCCGAGTTCAACCGCAAGGACCACGCCATCGTCGACCACCACACCTACGCCTTCCTGGGCGACGGTTGCCTGATGGAAGGCATCAGCCACGAGGCCGCAGCCCTGGCCGGCGCCTGGAAACTCAACAAGCTGATCGCCCTGTACGACGACAACGGCATCTCCATCGACGGCCCGGTCAAGCCCTGGTTCGTGGACGACACCGCCGCCCGTTTCCGCGCCTACGACTGGAACGTCATCGGCCCGGTCGACGGCCACGACGCTGACGCCATCGCCGCCGCGATCGCCAGCGCCAAGACCTCCGCCACCCAACCCACCCTGGTGATCTGCAAGACCGCCATCGGCAAGGGTTCGCCCAACCGCGCCGGCACCGCCAAGGCCCACGGCGAACCGCTTGGCGCAGCCGAGATCGAACTGACCCGCGCCGCCCTGGAATGGACCTCGGTGCCTTTCGACATCCCGGCCGACATCGTGTCCGCCTGGGATGCCAGGGCCGCCGGAGCCAAGGCCGAAGCCGCCTGGCAGAAGGCCTTCGACGCCTACGCCAAGGCCTACCCGGAACTGGCGGCCGAGTTCACCCGCCGCATGAAGGGCGAACTGCCGAAACACTTCGCGCAGACCGCCGTCGATGCCGCCGTGGCCGCCCACACCAAGGCAGAGAACGTCGCCAGCCGCAAGGCCAGCCAGATCGTGCTGGAAGCCTTCACCGCGGCCCTGCCCGAGATGCTAGGCGGCAGCGCCGACCTGACCGGCTCGAACCTCACCAACACCACCAGCACCCCGGCGCTGCGCATCGCCGAAGACGGCTCGGTCGCCATGACCGCCGGCGCCACCGGCCTGCCTGCCATCGGCCGCCACATCAACTATGGCGTGCGTGAATTCGGCATGGCCGCGATCATGAACGGCGTGGCCCTGCACGGCGGCTACATCCCCTACGGCGGCACCTTCCTGACCTTCAGCGACTACAGCCGCAATGCCATCCGCATGGCCGCGCTGATGCAGCAACGGGTCATCCACGTGTTCACCCACGATTCCATCGGCCTGGGCGAAGACGGCCCCACCCACCAGTCGGTGGAACATGCCGCCAGCCTTCGCCTGATCCCCAACCTGGACGTCTGGCGTCCGGGCGACACGGCCGAAACCGCCGTGGCCTGGGCCGTGGCCCTGCAGAACGCCAAACGCCCGACCGCGCTCCTGCTGTCGCGCCAGAACCTGCCCTATAGCCCGAAGCGCGACCTCGGCGACATCAGCCGCGGCGCCTACGTGCTGTCCGAACCCAAGGATGTCGGCCTGAATCGCAAGGCGCAGGCCGTCATCGTGGCCACCGGCTCCGAAGTGCAGCTGGCCCTCAAGGCGCAGGAACAACTGGCCCGCGCGAAGATCGCGGTGCGCGTGGTGTCGGTGCCCAGCACCACCACCTTCGACCGCCAGGACGTCGTTTACAAGAAGTCGGTTTTGCCGGCTGGCATCCCGCGCATCGCGGTCGAGGCCGGCGTCACCGACGGCTGGTGGAAATACGGCTGCGACGCCGTCATCGGCCTGGACCGCTACGGTGAGTCCGCACCTGCCAACGTGCTGTTCCCGCTGTTCGGTTTCACCGCCGAGAACGTGGCAGCCACGGTGCGCAAGGTGCTGGGCATCAAGCGCTAAAGCCAGAAAGCGGCCAGCATTCATGAGCGATTTCCCCGTCATTCAGACCGAGCGTCTGGTGCTGCGGGAGATCGTGCATGCCGACGCACCCGCACTGCTGGGCATCCACGGCGACAGCACGGCCATGCGCTACATGTTCTGCGAGCCGATGCGCGACCTGGAAGAATCGCACCAGTGGATCGGCCGCTTCGTGGCGGAACGCCATGCGGCCATGCCGGCCCTGCGCTGGGGCATCGAACGGAAGTCCGACGGTGCCTTCGTCGGCACCTGCGGCATGTACGAACTGGTGCCGGCCTGGCAGCGTTGTTCCATCGGTTATGCGCTGGCCAGTTTCGCTTTCGGCCTGGGTTACATGCGCGAAGCGCTGGTGGGGCTCATCGGCTGGTTGTTAGGGCCGATGCAGCTCAACCGCATCGGCGCGGAGATTCATCCCACCAACGAACCCTCGCTGCGCCTGGCGCGCGGCCTGGGTTTCGAGGTGGAAGGCACGCTGCGGCAGGCCATCGTCTGGCAAGACCAGGCGCAAGACCTTCTGCAGCTGGCGTTGATCAAGCCGGATTTCATTTCGGCGACTTTCGTTTCTCATCATCCCTGAAGGACGGACTCTTCCCATGACCATCAAGATCGGTATCAACGGCTTCGGCCGCATCGGCCGCAACGTGCTGCGCTCGGCTGTGCAGAATTTTTCCGACATCGAAATCGTCGGCATCAACGACCTGCTCGAACCCGACTACCTGGCCTACATGCTGCAGTACGACAGCGTGCACGGCCGGTTCAAGGGCGACGTCTCGGTCGAGGGCAACACCCTGATCGTCAACGGCAAGAAGATCCGCCTGACCCAGGAACGCGATCCCGCGGCCCTGAAATGGAACGAGATCGGCGCGGACATCGTGCTGGAAGCCACCGGCCTGTTCCTCGACAAGACGGGCGCCGGCAAGCACCTGGCCGCAGGCGCCAAGAAGGTCATCATCTCGGCCCCGTCGAAGGACGACACCCCGATGTTCGTGCGCGGCGTGAACTGCGGCACCTACGCCGGCCAGGACATCATCTCCAACGCCTCGTGCACCACCAACTGCCTGGCTCCGCTGGCCAAGGTGATCCACGACAAGTGGGGCATCAAGCGCGGCCTGATGACCACGGTGCATGCCACCACCGCCACGCAAAAGACGGTGGACGGCCCGTCCAACAAGGACTGGCGCGGCGGTCGCGGCATTCTCGAGAACATCATTCCTTCGTCCACCGGCGCTGCCAAGGCGGTGGGTGTGGTGATCCCCGAGCTGAACAAGAAGCTGACCGGCATGTCGTTCCGCGTGCCGACGTCCGACGTGTCGGTGGTCGACCTGACCGCCGAGCTGAACAGCCCGGCGACCATGGAAGAAATCAAGGCCGAGATCAAGGTGCAGTCCGAAGGCGCCCTGAAGGGCATCCTGGGCTACACCGAAGACAAGGTCGTCGCCACCGACTTCCGCGGTGACACCCGCACCTCGATCTTCGACGCGGACGCTTCCATCGCGCTCGACAGCACCTTCGTCAAGCTGGTGTCCTGGTACGACAACGAATGGGGCTACTCGAACAAGTGCCTCGAAATGGTCCGCGTCGTCGCCGCCAAGTGATCGGCTGACTCGCCCCATGAAAAACGCGCTCCTGGTGAGCGCGTTTTTTTATGGGCTGGAGGATCTGGTCAGGCCTGGTCGTCGCCGCCGTCCGAGTAGTCGTCGCCGCTCGCCCAGCTGTCGTTGTTGCCGTCGTCGTCGTCCAGGAAACCCTGGCGGTCCTGGCTCGAACCGCGGTCCTGCACGAACACGTTCTCGGTGATGTTCTCGGTCATGGGGCCGCTCAGCGAACCGCCGTCGTTGCCGCTGTTGTTGCCGAACAGGCTGTTGCCGGTGTTGCTGCCGGCGCTGTTGTGGCCGCCGATCAGGTGTTCGATGCCGTTGAACAGGAACATGCCGCCCGCCACGCCGGCTGCGGTGGTGGCGGCCTGGCCCAGGAAGCTGGGTCCGGCGGCGGCCGGCGCGGACTGGCCTTGCGGCTGCTGGGCGCCGCCGCCGAACCAGCGGTTGCGCCAGCCCTGCGGTTCCGGCTGCTGGGCAGCCTGCTGTCCGTAGCGCGGGTCGTAACGTGGTTCCGGACGTTGTTCGTAACGTGTGTCGGGTGAATAGGCTTGAGACGGTGCGCGGCCGAAACCTTCGGGCAATGCCGCGGAGCCGCCCAGAAAACTCCCGCCGCCACCGGTCGCCGCGGCCGACGCCAACTGCTGGCGCAGCGCGGTGATCTGATGGTTGGCCTCGGCCAGCGCCCGGTCCATCAGCAGGCTGCGCTGCACCAGCAGGTAGACGGCATCGGGTTGGCCGTCGAGGCGTTCGTGGATCAGGGCATTGGCTCCCGGATCCTTGTTCACCGGGCCGGCGGCCTGCAGGCGGGCCAGGAAGTCGTCGAGCAGCGTGTGTTCTTGCGGTGTCATGAATGGCTCCTCAAAAGGAAATGAGCGGTGGCGAAGATAACGCCGTTCGACCAATGCAAGCGCGCTTCTGGATGTCGGCGGAAGGGTGTTTAAGGCTGGCTTAAGTGTTCGATCCTTCGTCGTCCAGCCGGGTGACGTCCACCTTCATTTCCTTCACCTGCAGCGGCAGCGGGCCGTAGTCGGAAATGAACGCGACATCGGCCGCGTCACGGCCGTAGGCCAGCACGATGCGCCCGCCGCGCGGCACCGCCTGGGTGGCATCGAAGGTGTACCAGCGGCCACCTACGAACGCCTCGAACCAGGCGTGCATGTCCATCGGGTCGAGTTTCCACAGATAACCCACCACCAGGCGCGCGGGGATCTGCAACGCCCGGCACAGGCTGACGCCCAGGTGCGAGAAGTCGCGACACACACCGGCGCCATGGGCCAGCGTGTCGGCGCCGTCGGTGCTGGAATCGCTTTCGCCGTAGCGGTAAGTGATGTTGGCGTGGATCCAGGCGCGGATGGCTTCCACCTGGGCATAACCGGGCGCGGCGTCGCCGACGATGCGCAAGGCGTCGGCCGCCATGGTGTCCGACGGGCAATAACGGCTGGGCAGCAGGTAATGCAGGGCGTCGTCGGGCAGGGCGGCGACCGGCGTGTGCGGCGCCTGCGGTTCGACCGCGATGTCGTCGGCAGTCATCACCGTCATGTCGACCGCCACACACATGCCACCGGCCGGTACGGTGAATCGCTGGCAGAGGTTGCCATAGGCGTCGACGAATTCGGTGGTCGGCACCCAGGGGTCGAGTGTGTAGCGCTCTGCCGCCAGCCATTGGGCGAGTCCGCTGCGGGGCCGCAGGATGGCGACGACGGGGGTGTCGGCCTGCACATGGAGGGTGAGGGCGCAGCGGGCTTGGAGTTGCATGGGAAAGACGGGTTGCCGGCGGGAAAAAGCCGTGGACGGCCAATGTTGCGGCGGCGGCCGGTGCGATCCGTCGGAGAACGCCGCAGCGGCGTGTCGCTGTAGCGCTTTATCGGCGCGCGCGGGCCAGCAGCAGCAGCAGCCCCATGCCCATCAGTATCCCGGTGGCGGGTTCTGGGATGGGGGATACCGGAATGGGCGGCAGCAGGGGTGGGAACGGCGGTTCCGGCGGTAACGACGGAGGTGGAGGCAGGGGCGGCAGCGGGGGCACGGGCGGCGTGCCGGGGGTCGGTGGTGCGGCAGGGGGCGCCACCGTGGGCGGCAGGGGCGTCGGCGGCGCGGGCGGCATGCCCGAAGGCGGATAGAAGGCGATCGCCGGCTCATCCGGAAAATAGATCCGCGACGGAAAGCCCGGGCCCGATGACGGCAGCAGCAAGGGCGACAGCACCATCGCAGAGCCCGGCGGTGCTTCGGCAGGCGGCCACGCAGGCGGCGGTGGCGGTGCCAGCACCATGGCGGCCGGCGCCGGCACGGCGGCGGGCATGCCAGGCGCGGCAGCCAGCACGGCCGGAGGCGCCGCTGCCATCGGCCGCCGCCAGACACGGCTCACGTTGCGGCACACGAACGGGACCAGCACGCAGAAGCCGTCCTCGCAATACACCAGACCGCGCTCGGCATGGTCGACCGGCCAGGTGCGGCGGGTTACCTCGTGGCAGGTGCGGCCCTCGCCGAAATGCATGTCACGGATCGCGGGTTCGTAGAACTGGCGGCCTTCGATGCGGTCGCTGCGGATGGTGGCCATGTCGTCGTAGGCCAGGCGCCGCATGCGGTCCTTCAGGCGGTTGCGGGTGGCGACGGGGATGTCGGTGTAATGGTCGGCGGCGCTGGGTATGTCGCCCATGTAGGGGTCGTGGCCCGGCTTGTCCCATTCGCAACTTTTTCCCTGCGCAGCCATGGCCGGAGACATGCCGAAGCACAGGGCGACGATGAAAAGGCACAGGCAGCGTGAATGCATCAATCCTTGTAGGGGTTGGCGGAGCCTTCGTGGGCATGGGCGGCTGAGCAGTAGTGACTACTGACATTCCGGTCCGTCCCGCGGCGCTCGGCCGGCAATCTGTTATGACACGTGTGAGCCGTATCCTTGTGGCATGCAACGTCTACGTCTCGCCATCCCCGTTTTCATCCTGGTCGCCGTGCTGCTGGGCGCCTGGGTTTTCAAGCCCGATGCCTTTGCGAGGGAACAGACGCAGGTCGGTCTCGACCGCGCCGTCGCCACCTTCGCCACGGCCCGTGTGCTGCACGCGGCGCTTTCGGTGGCGCAGGGCACGCAGATCGCCGTCGAGCCCGGCGGGCTTGGCGCGGTGTTCGCACCGGGCCAGGCGCTCAAGCCGGTGACCGAGATGCTCGAACAGTTTTCCACCCTCATGCTCGGCGCCTGCATCGCGCTGGGGGTGCAGTTGCTGATGCTGAAGATCGGCGCCAATGTGCTGGTTTCGGTGGCGGTCAGCGTAGCGGTCGGGGCATGGGTGCTGCTGCATTTTCGTGAGCCTGGCGACACGCCGTCGAATCTCAGCCGGCGGCTCGCGCCGGTCGTCGTCTTCCTGCTGCTGCTACGGTTCTCGGTGCCGCTGATGGCCATGGGCAACGAGGCGGTGTTCAGGTTGCTCCTGCAGGATGAATATACCCAGGCGAAAGGCGGGATCGCCCTGCCGGCCGACATGTCGGCAGATGAGGCGGCCACGCGGCCCAAGGGCTTCTGGGCCAAGATGAAAGACCTCGTCGAACGTGGCAGGACCGCCGTGGACGAGGCTCGCAACGGCATTCAGCAGATGCAGGAACAGGCGAATATGGTCATCGACCATCTGCTGCGCCTGCTCGCGGTTTTCGTATTGCAGGTGCTGGTGCTGCCGCTGCTGTTCTTCTGGGGCCTGTGGCGCACGCTGAAGGCGTTGACCGGCCCGGCCGCCGGTATGCGCTGAGTCGCCTGGTTATGCTCGCCGCCTCCATGTACGCATCAGCCTTCGGCCTGCAGCACGCGCCGTTTTCCATCGCTCCCGATCCGCGTTACCTCTTCATGAGCGAGCGCCATCGCGAGGCGCTCGCCCATCTGCTCTACGGCTTGCGCGCCGGCGGCGGGTTCGTGCTGCTGACCGGCGAGATCGGCACCGGCAAGACCACCATCTGCCGGGCCTTCCTGGAGCAGATGCCGGCCGACTGCGATGTCGCCTATGTGTTCAACCCCAAACAGAGCGCACTGGAACTGCTGCGCACCATCAACGACGAATTCGGCGTGCCCCATGCGGCAGCCGGCCCGGTCGAGACGGTCAAGGACTGCATCGACCCGCTGAACGCTTTCCTGCTGGCATCGCACGCCGCCGGCCGGCATGCGGTGCTGGTGGTCGACGAGGCGCAGAACCTGTCGGCCGACGTGCTGGAACAGCTGCGCCTGCTGACCAACCTGGAAACATCCGAACGCAAGCTGCTGCAGATCGTGCTGATCGGCCAGCCCGAGTTGCGCACCTTGCTGGCGCAGCCCTCGCTGGAGCAGCTGGCACAGAGGGTGGTGGCGCGTTTTCACCTCGACGCACTGTCGCCTCAGGAAACCGGTGCCTATGTCGGCCATCGGCTGGCGGTGGCCGGCTGGAACGGCCCGCCGCCCTTCGACCGCCGTGCCTTGAAACGCATCCAGGCCCTGACCGGCGGCGTGCCGCGCCGCATCAACCTGCTGTGCGACCGGGCGTTGCTGGGCGCTTATGCGGCCGGTGTGCGGCAGGTCGATGCCCGGACGGTCGAGCGGGCGGCCCGCGAGGTTTTCGACACCGGTCCGGCAGCCCGGCCGCGTCGCAGGACGGGCGTGGCGGCCGTGGCCGCGGTGTTGCTGGCGGTGGCGGCTTTCGCGGTCTGGCAGAACCTGCCGCCCGCGACCGTCGCTGCCGCCCCGCCGGCATCGCCTGCGCGGGAGCCGGTGGTCGGCAACGCCCTGAAGGCCGGCGGCGACCTGTCGGCCGCAGTTACGGCGACCGACCTGTCGGACGTCCTGCCGCAACTGCCCCGCAGCGAAGACGCCGCACTGCGCCTGCTGGCCCCGGCCTGGGGTGTGCAGGTGCCGGAAAACGCGGCTGTCTGCGCTACCACGGCCCGGCAAGACCTGCCCTGCTTCCGCGCCCGCGGCGCAGGACTCGACCTACTGCGCCAGCTCGACCGTCCGGCGGTGCTGGTGCTGAACATTGCCGGCCGTCCGGCCTATGCGGTGCTGCGCGGCCTGGACGCCACCCATGCCACGCTGGAGATCGACGGCAAACCTCGGCGGATCGCCATCGGCACGCTGGCCGTGGGATGGCGTGGAGACCTGGTGACCTTCTGGCGCGACCCCGACACCACCGCCGAGGCGACCGACGCCCGCCTTGCCCGTGTGCTGCCCGGCCTGCCCGCCGGCCTTTCGCGCAGTGAGCGCATCGCCCGCTTCCAGGTGGCGCAAGGCCTGCCGCCCGACGGCCGCGCCGGCCCGCTGACCGCCATGCGACTCAACCGGGCCAGCGGCCTGGACGAACCGCGCCTGCTGCATCCCTGAGGTTCCCATGTCCCTGATTCTTGATGCCCTGCGGCGGGCCGACGCCGAGCGTGAACGTGGCAATGTGCCTGGCCTCCATACGCCGCAGGCGATGGTGCCTGCTGCCATGCCGGCGGGTGGGTCGCGTACACCGGTGATCCTGTTGTCCGTGCTGGCCGGGGCGGCCTTCGCTGGCGGTGTCGCTGCCTGGTGGCATTGGCCGCAGGCGGATGTGCCTGCGGTGATGGCTGTGGTGCCTGCTGCGCCCGTACCTGCGCTTTCTCCTGCACCTGTGCCCGCGCCCGCGCCTGCCCCGGCAGTCGAGCCGGTTGCGCCGGCGGCTGTTGTGGCGCCCAGGAAGGTGGAGGTCGTCAAGCTGCCTCCTGCGCCACCGCCGGCTGCTCCGGCTCCGGCCATACCGGTAGCTTCAACAGACCCGACGAGGGTGCAGGCGCTGCAGGAACTGCCGCCTGCGGTACGGCAGCAACTGCCTTCGCTTGCCGTGTCGGGGGCCAGTTATTCGGCGGATCCTGCTTATCGGATGGTGATCGTCAACGGGCAGGTCCTGCATGAGGGGGATGAGGCGGCCCACGGTATCGTGCTGGAGTCGATCGCGCCCCGGCAGGTGGTTTTCAAGGGGATGGGACAGCGGTGGGCCCAGGGGTATTGAACCAGTCAGCTGCGCACGACAGCCGCCTCGAGCAGCCCCATCGCCTGATGCACCACGCCCATCCGCGCATGCTGCGTCTGCGCGGCATCGACGATCCCTTCCATGATGTTCGAGACTTCGGTGACCGAAGCCTCGATGCCCTGCATCACCTTCCCGCTGGCCTGAACATGCCGGTCTCCTTCCTGCACCCGCTGCGATGAAGCCGCGATCAGGGCCTTGATCTCCTGCGCCGCCCCGGCGCTGCGCTGGGACAGCGTCCGAACCTCCCCTGCCACCACGGCGAACCCGCGGCCCTGCTCACCGGCCCGCGCCGCCTCCACCGCGGCATTCAGCGCCAGCAGATTGGTCTGGAAGGCGATCCCGTCGATCAGCCCGACGATCTCGGCGATGCGCTGCGAATCGCCACGAATTTCGCCCATGGTCGCCACCGCACGTGCGGTCGCAACGGTCCCTTCGAGCGCTGCCGCCAGTACCAGCCGCGTCTGTTCGTGGGCGTTATGCGCCTGGCTGGCGCTCTGGGCGACCAGCGACGTCAGCTGCTCGAAAGCGGCCTGCAGCGTGCGGGTGGCCTCGAATCGTTTGGTGATGTCCGTCGCGTACTTCACGACCTTGAATGGCCGGCCGGTTTCGTCCATCACCGGGTTGTAGCTGGCCTCGATCCACACCTCGTTGCCGGCACGGCCGCGTCGGCAGAATTGGCCGTGGTGGAACTTGCCGGACGCGAGGTCGCGCCAGAACGCTGCATAACCCGCCGACTGGCGTTCTTCCGGCTGCACGAAGATGCCGTGGTGCCTGCCGATGATTTCTTTCTCGTCGGCATAACCCATGGCGTCGAGGAAATTGCGGTTGGCCCGCAGGATGGTGCCGTCCAGTGTGAACTCGATCACCGCCTGCGCACGGCTGATGGCCAGCAGCTGGCTCTGCGCCTCGGCATCGCTCAGTGCCTGGGCGGTGATGTCCATGGCGTACTTGACGATGCGTTCGACGCTCCCGTCCGCCCGCTTCACCGGGCTGTAGTTGGCTTGCAGCCAGATGTCGTCGCCATTGCCCTTGATGCGCCGGCAGCGGCCCACAAAAGCCTCGCCGGCCTGCAATCGGGCCCAGAAGCGCTGGTATTCGGGTTGCTGCGCGTCATCCGGGTCCATCAGCATGCGGTGGTGCCTGCCCTTGAGCTGCGCCAGCGAATAGCCGATGGTTCGCTCGAAATTCTCGTTGGCCGCCAGGATCTCGCCGGAAGGGCTGAACTCGATCACGGCCTGGTTGTGATACAGGGCGTCGAGTTGACGGCGCATGGCCCGCGCGTTCAGCAGGGAGCCCAGTACGCCCTGCGATTTTGCTTTTGACTGCTTCATGGGAGGTGTGACCAATAGCGGCAACAATTTGTGCCGACTCGTGACATTACCGGTCTATCCCTCAAAAGGGGTAGAAAAAAACAATCGCGTCCATAAGCCGCTGCTTCGACGCAACGCATTGAGTCGAACCGCAAATCCATCACGCAATCGATGGCCGGGTCAGATGCGCGTCAGCCGCCGTCGGTGTCGGACTGCGGCGGACTCAGGGGCATAAGAGCCGGGCCGGGTGTGTGATCGTGGTCGTCGCGCACCGGATATTCCTTCGCCGCGCAGCCCGCCAGCAGGCCGGCCAGCAGCAGCGGCACGGACAGGAGGATGGCGCGTTTCATCCACCCGCCCGCTTGAAGGCTATGCCGTGCTTTTCGAGCAGTTTGGCGGCGGTGTCGCGGTGGTCGCCCTGGACTTCGAGCGTGCCGCCTTCTTTCACCGCGCCTCCGGCACCGCAAGCGGTACGCAGGGTCTTGCCCAGTTGCGCCAGCGCTTCGGCTTCCAGGGCCAGGCCCTTGACCACCGTCACGCCCTTGCCGGCGCGGCCCTTGGTTTCATACGACAGCCGCACCGTGCCGCTACCGCGCTGTGCTGCAGCCGCCGCCTGCGCACGGCAACTGCACGAGGCCAGAGGCTGGCGGCAGTCGGGGCAGGTGCGCCCGGTTTCGGTCGAATAGACGAGTGCCATCCGTTCAGCTTTCAGCGCAAGGGATCAGTGATGGTGGCCGTGTTCGCCGTGCACATGGCCGTGGGACAGTTCTTCGGCGCTGGCGGCACGCACGCTTTCGACCTTCAGCGAGAAACGCAGCGGTTTGCCGGCATAGACATGGTTGCCGTCGAGCAGCACTTCGGCGCCCTTGATCTTGACCACACGAAACACCGCTTCTTCGCCGTCTTCTCCGACACCGCGCAGCTGGCCGCCCACTTTCACGCCTGGCGGGAAATCGCTCTTCGGGATGGTGCGGACCAGGGATTCGTCGCGCTCGCCGAAGGCGTCCGCCGGCTCCAGCGCCAGGGTGGTGGCAAACCCGGCTTCCTGGCCTTCCAGGGCGGCTTCGATCTTCTCGAAGGTGTTGCCGTAGCCGCCGTGCAGGTAGGCCATGGGTTCGCTGCTCTTGTCGAGCTGTTTGCCGGTGGCGTCGGCGACGGTGAAACGAAGGGTGACGACCGTGTCTTTGGCGATTTTCATGAGTTCAGGTATCAGGATTGGATGCTGCAATTGTCCCGCCAAACCCCCGGTCATCGAAAAGCCCGCGGGTGCAAAGCCTGGAAGCGGAAAAAATATCTATTCAGTATTGCCGGCAATTACAGTCGTGACTTGTTGATTTATAAGAATAATTAACTATATTTATCTATTCAAGATAGCATTCAAGAATATGGCTTCCGTACTTGCCGACCAGATCTTTCAGGCGCTGCGCCAGGGCGGCGGAGTGCTGTCAAGCGCCGACCTGCAGAAGCAGTTGCGCGCCAGCCAGCCGACCATTTCGCGCGCGCTACAGCCACTGGTGGCGGCCGGCAGGGTGCGAAAGGTGGGCGCGGCCCGCAGCCAGCGTTACCTGCTGCCGCGCCGGGTGAAGGATGTCGGCGACCAGGTGCCGGTGGTGCGCATCGACGAACACGGCATCGCCCACCCGTTCGCGCAGATGATCCCGCTGGAAGGCGGCGCCACCTGGGTCGACGAAGCCGCCGGCGTGCACCAGCGCCACGACGGCCTGCCCTGGTTCCTGTCCGACATGCGTCCGCAAGGCTTCCTCGGCCGCACCTTCGCCAATGCGCACCCGGACCTCGGCCAGGGCAACGACCCGCGCCAATGGAACGACGACGACGTGTTGCGCGCGCTGGTGCTGTTCGGCGACGACCTGCCGGGCAACCTCATCGTCGGCGACCCGGCCTTCCAGCGTTTCCATTCGCTGGACGAAAGGGTCGTTCGCGCCGCGTCCGAAGACGAATATCCGGCGCTGGCCGAACGCGCCATGTCCGGCACATTGCCGGGTTCGTCGGCGGGTGGAGAACAACCCAAGTTCTGTGTCCGGCTGGCCGGCCGCGACGTGCTGGTGAAGTTCTCGCCGGCCACCGATTCACCGGTCGACCAGCGGGTGCGCGACCTGCTGGTCTGCGAACACCTGGCGCTGGCCAATCTCAGCGCCGGCGGCCTGCCGGCAGCCGTCACCCGCATCGTGGTGCGTGCCGGCCGGGTGTTCCTCGAATCCGAGCGGTTCGACCGCACGGCGGCCGGCCGCATCGGCATGGTGTCGCTTCTGGCTTACGACTCCGAATACATCGGCAACATCGACAACTGGGCCGCCACGGCCCAGCGCATGGACAGCCGCCGCCTGCTGCGCCCCGGCGATGCCGACCATCTGCGGCTGCTCGAGGCCTACGGCATGCTCATCGGCAACACCGATCGCCACTACGGCAACATCTCGCTGCTGATCGAAGGCGACGACTGGGCGCTGTCGCCCACCTACGACATGCTGCCCATGCTCTATGCGCCCATCGGCGGCGAACTGGTGCCGCAGGATTTCGCCGCTCGACGACCCAGGCCGACCGTCGACACCCTGGAACAGTGGCCGAGGGCGCTGGAACTGGCCCGTAATTTCTGGGACGCCGCCGCGGCCGACGAGCGCATATCGCCCGGCTTCCGGGCCATTGCGGCGGCCAATTGCGAAGTGATCGCCTAGGCGGGTCAGTTGGCGGCGGGCGTTTCGCGCCGCCCGTCCACATGCCGCGCGAAACGCGCCGGGTCGCGCCCGTGGGTGGGCGATTCATCGGGCCAGGGCCAGCCACCGAACTGGGTGCGGCGGTAGTCGGCCAGCGTTTCGTGGATCTCGGCCTCGCTGTTCATCACGAAGGGGCCGTACTGCACCACCTTCTCGCCGATCGGTCTGCCCTGCAGCAGCAGGCATTCGACGACCTCGTTGCCGGTGTTGACCAGTTCAGCGGAAAGCTCGCCGCGCAATTCCGCCACCGAACTGCCCTGGAGCAGCCGGCCGGCGACCTGCAGGCCCTTGCCGGCGAAGAAATACAGGCGCCGATCCGTCGCGGCGCTGGCCGCGGCAGGCAGCGTCCAGCGCGCGCCGGGTTCCATGCGGATGGTCCAGATGGCGACATCCGCCTCGGGCTGCGAAGCCCACGAATCGGGCGGCGGCGACAGCGGTGCGGCCGCGCCTGCCAGCGCACCGGCGATCACCGAAACCTCGGTCTTGCGGCCGGCGTCGTCGGCGGCGAACAGGCTGGGGATGTCCGGGCCCCACAGCATGGTGAAGTGGGCCGGCGATCGTTTGCTGCTGCCCGGCAGGTTGAGCCAGATCTGGAACAGTTCAAGCGGATTCGGCTGGGCATCGTCCAGCAGCGGAAACATCTCCGAATGCACCACACCGTCGCCCGCCGTCAGCCACTGCGTATCGCCCCGGCCGAAACGTGCTGCGGCGCCCAGCGAATCGGCATGGTCGATCAGCCCGCGCCGCACGATGGTCACGGTTTCGAAACCCCGGTGCGGATGTGCCGGAAAGCCCGGCACCTTCTGCCCGTGGTACATGCTCCAGCCATCCTTGCGACTGAAGTCCTGGCCGATGGCACGGCCGGCCAGCGATGCGTCCGGCCCCATGCTGCCGTTGGCACGCGGATATTCGTCGTCATGGTGGACGCAGAACAGGAACGGGTCTGCGGTTTCCCACGGCGGGGCACCGAGCGGGCGCACGGCGCGTACGGCATTGGCTGTGTCGGTGGACGGTTCGATGGTGGACATGGGGTTCTCGGCTTTCTGCTTCGGCAAGCCACCAGTTGTGGCGTGTAAGCCCTGAATTCAACCGCATCGCCGAAGCCTTGGCCGTCAGGGCCGTTAAAATCCCCGCTGTTTCCGAGGAGCGTTGCAGCGGCGGCCTTTCAGCCCCCGTCAGGCTCGGACAACCGTTCCCCCACAGGCAACGACGCTCACCTGCACTGCGCAAACCAGGTGAGCCCCATGTCGTCCTCCGCCCATCCCGCTGCCCTTCCCGTTCCCTCGATGAAACTCTCCGGCCTGGAGCCGGTGCTGATCGGCGAGGGTTCGCTGTTCGTCAACGTGGGCGAGCGCACCAACGTCACCGGCTCCAAGGCCTTCGCCCGCATGATCCTGAACGGCGAGTTCGAACAGGCCCTGGCGGTGGCCCGCCAGCAGGTCGAGAACGGCGCACAGGTGATCGACGTCAACATGGACGAAGCCATGCTGGACAGCAAGGCGGCGATGGTCCGGTTCTTGAACCTGATCGCTTCCGAGCCCGACATCGCGCGTGTGCCGATCATGGTCGACAGCAGCAAGTGGGACGTCATCGAGGCCGGCCTGCGCTGCGTGCAGGGCAAGGGCATCGTCAACTCGATCAGCATGAAGGAAGGCGAAGACGCGTTCCGCCACCAGGCCAAGCTGGTGCGCCGCTACGGCGCCGCCGCGGTGGTGATGGCCTTCGACGAAAAAGGCCAGGCGGACACCTACGAACGCAAGGTCGAGATCTGCGAAAGGGCCTACCGCATCCTGGTCGACGAGGTGGGTTTCCCACCCGAGGACATCATCTTCGACCCCAACATCTTCGCCGTCGCCACCGGCATCGAGGAACACAACAACTACGCCGTCGATTTCATCGAATCGGTGCGCTGGATCAAGGCCAACCTGCCCGGCGCCAAGGTGTCGGGCGGTGTTTCGAACGTCAGCTTCAGCTTCCGCGGCAACGACCCGGTCCGCGAGGCGATCCACACCGTCTTCCTGTACCACGCCATCCAGGCGGGCATGGACATGGGCATCGTCAACGCCGGCATGGTGGGTGTGTACGACGACCTCGAACCCGTCCTGCGCGAGCGGGTCGAGGACGTGGTGCTCAACCGCCGGCCCGATGCCGGCGAGCGCCTGGTCGAAGTGGCGGAAACCGCGAAGAGCGGCGCCAAGGACGAGAGCCGGAAGCTCGAATGGCGCGGCACCGCGGACAACCCGACGACAGTCGAACAGCGCCTGACCCATGCGTTGGTGCACGGCATCACCGACTTCATCGTCGAAGACACCGAAGTCGCCTACCGCGCGATCCTGGCCAAGGGCGGCCGTCCGCTGCATGTCATCGAAGGTCCGCTGATGGACGGCATGAACGTGGTCGGCGACCTGTTCGGCGCCGGCAAGATGTTCCTGCCCCAGGTGGTCAAGTCGGCCCGGGTGA
Source organism: Xylophilus sp. PBN-3R (assembly GCF_057747805.1). Lineage (NCBI taxonomy): Bacteria > Pseudomonadati > Pseudomonadota > Betaproteobacteria > Burkholderiales > Xylophilus > Xylophilus sp. PBN-3R. The sequence continues at coordinate 4,407,572 of NZ_CM173225.1, read as the reverse complement.
TGAAGTCCGCCGTGGCCCACCTGCTGCCCTACATCGAGGAAGAAAAGCGCCTGGACGAAGCCGCCGGCCGCGACGTGCGCAGCAAGGGCAAGATCATCATCGCCACGGTGAAGGGCGATGTGCACGACATCGGCAAGAACATCGTCACCGTGGTCTTGCAGTGCAACAACTTCGAGGTGGTGAACATGGGCGTGATGGTGCCCTGCCACGAGATCCTGGCGCGTGCCAAGGCCGAGGGCGCGGACATCGTCGGCCTCAGTGGCCTCATCACGCCAAGCCTGGAAGAGATGCAATACGTCGCCGGCGAAATGCAGAAGGACCCGCATTTCCGCACGGCCCGCATCCCGCTGCTGATCGGCGGCGCCACCACCAGCCGGGTGCATACGGCGGTGAAGATCGCGCCGCACTACGAAGGCCCCGTCGTCTACGTGCCCGACGCCTCGCGCAGCGTGAGCGTGGCGCAGAGCCTGCTGTCCGACCAGGCCACGCAATACATCGCCGAGATCAACGCGGACTACGACAAGGTGCGCCTGCAGCACGCCAACCGCAAGCAGACGCCGATGTGGCCGCTGAGCAAGGCTCGCGCCAACAGGACTCCGGTCGACTGGGCGGTTTACACGCCGCCGAAACCCAAGTTCATCGGCCGCCGGGTCTTCAAGAATTTCGACCTGACCGAGCTGGCGAAGTACATCGACTGGGGTCCGTTCTTCCAGACCTGGGACCTGGCCGGCCCGTTCCCGCAGATCCTGAAGGACGAAGTCGTCGGCACCGAAGCCGTGCGGGTCTATGCCGATGGCCAGCGCATGCTCAAGCGACTGATCGAAGGCCGCTGGCTGCAGGCCAGCGCGGTGATGGGTTTCTGGCCCGCCAATACCGAGCATGAAGACGACATCGTGCTGTACACCGACGAGACGCGGAGCGAGGCCGCGCTGACCTGGTACGGCATGCGCCAGCAGACCGAGAAACACGCCGTCGAAGGCGTGATGCGCCCCAGCCGCTGCCTGAGCGATTTCGTCGCACCGAAGGGCAGCGGCCGGCAGGACTACGTCGGCATGTTCGCCGTCACTGCCGGGCTGGGCGTCGAGAAGAAGGAGAAGTTCTTCACCGACGACCTGGACGACTACAGCGCCATCATGCTGAAGGCCCTGGCCGACCGCCTGGCCGAAGCCTTTGCCGAATACCTGCACGAGCGGGTGCGCAAGGACCTGTGGGGCTATGCGCCCGACGAGGCCCTGTCGGTGGAAGAACTGGTGAAGGAAGACTACCGCGGCATCCGTCCCGCGCCCGGTTACCCGGCCTGCCCGGACCACAGCGTCAAGGCCGCCATGTTCGAGGTGCTGCGCTGCGAGGAAATCGGCATGGGCCTGACCGAATCCCTGGCCATGACACCGGCCGCCAGCGTCAGCGGTTTCTACCTGGCGCACCCCGACAGCCAGTACTTCAACGTCGGCAAGATCGGCGAGGACCAGGTCTTCGACATGGCCGAGCGGCGCGGGCTGGAAGAGGCCGACGTGGCGCGGATGCTGGCGCCGAACCTGGGTTGAGCGAAGGCCGGCGCGGCCTTCAGCGGTGCGCCTGCGCCCGGATGCCGCGGATGTTCTTCACGGCATCCGGCCAGGGTTTTTCATCCGGCGCGAACCGCTGGCGCAGATAGGCCACCAGGTCGTCGATCTGGCCGTCGTCCAGGCTGTCCTTGAAACCCGGCATGTAGCCCAGATCGCCGTTGGCCGGGTTCTGGATGCCGTGGAGGATGGTCTGGACCAGGTTGTCCGGCGTCGCGGATTGCAGGTTGGTGTTGGCCGCCAGGTCGGGTTTGATGCCGAACAGGGTGGGGCCGCTGCCGGCTTCGTGGCAGACCGCGCAGGCGTTCTGGTAAATGCGTTCGCCGTTCAGGTGGCGCAGGGCGGTGGGAGCGCTGGTGGTGTCCGGTGCGGTGGCCACGATTGGCAAGGGCCGGGCAGTCCCCGGCAGGTTCAGCAGATAGGTCGCCATGGCGCCGATATCGCTCTCCGGAAGTTCGGCCAGGCCCTGGACGACAGGCGCCATCGGGCCCGCCGCCACGCCGTGTTTCGGTGAAAAACCGGTGCGCAGGTATTGCTGCAGCGTGTCGCGGCTCCACGGCGTCCTGCCGCCGGCCAGATCGTTCAGTGGCGGTGCGTTCCAGCCCTCCACCTCGCCACCGCCCAGGTGGTTATTCAGGTCTGTCTTCTCCGCGCCGAGGGCGTTTCGCGGCGAATGGCAGGCCGAACAGTGGCCAGCGCCTTCGACCAGGTAGGCACCCCGGTTCCATTCGGCGGTGCGTGCCGGGTCGGCCTTGAAAGGCGTGGCGTCATGGAACAGCAGGTTCCATCCGGCCATCGCAGGGCGCAGGTTGTAGGGGAAGGACAGCCTGGTTTCGGGTGCCTTCATTGCCGTCGCGGGCTGCGACATCAGGTAGGCGTACAGCGACTGGATATCGCCGTCGCTCATCTTCGCGAATGCGGTGTACGGGAAAGCCGGATACAGCTGACGCCCGTCCTGGTGGATGCCGTGGCGCATGGCGCGTTCGAAGGCAGCGTAAGACCAGCGGCCGATGCCGGTCTCCGGGTCGGGTGTGATGTTGGTCGAATACACCGTGCCGAACGGCGTTTCCAGTCCAAGCCCGCCCGCATTGGCCTTGCCGCCGGGCGCCGTGTGGCAGACCACGCAATCGCCCGCCGCAGCCACCAGCCGGCCGCGTTCGACGGCTTGGGTCGAATACAGGGAAACGTCGGGGCCGGAGGTCAACGGCAGGGCGGATTTGGCCGGCCATGCGGTGCCGATCATGCCGGCGATGCCCGCCGCGCCGATGGCCAGCCAGGTCGAAGCACGGCCCGGCAAACCGGCGGATTTTTCAGTCCGGGTACCCGCCAGTTGCAGCCGCAGTTGCTCGCGGTCGAAGGGCACCTGCCGCAGCCGCACGCCGGTCGCGTCGTGGATCGCGTTGGCGATGGCCGCCGCGGCGGGCAGGGTCAGAACGCCGTCGGCGCGCAGCTGGCCGTGGGCGACGGCGGTCTGCGCAGTGTGTGTGGTGATGTCGCCCACCGGCCCGTTTGCCCCGGCCGGGCTCTTCCATTCGTCGAAGGCATCCGCGCTGGCGAACAGGTGGCGGGTGTCGGCCAGCAGCAGCGGGTTCTCTGCCACGATCTGCCGGGCGACATCCGCAGGCCGGGCGGGCCGCAGGTTTTCGCTGTCCTGGCCGGCGACCACCCGCAGCACATCGACCTGGCCGGTGGACGGATGCACCGCGACCTCCGCCACCCAGGCGCTCCAGCGGATTTCGGGTCGGCCGTCCTCGGTGGTGTGTTCGGTGCGGGCGGTGGCAAAACCGCGCCCGCGCAGGCTGCCGTCCACGGCGGGAGGCAATGGCTCGGCGGCGCTGTCGTTCACCCGCCGGGCAAGCGCTGCGCCGGTGCCCGCGGGCAGGTGGCGCAGCCGCCAGGCCAGCGGGTCTTCGCCACGCGCCACTGCCTGTTCGAACCACAGGCTCTCTTGTGCGAAGACCTGTGCGGAGTCGAGTGTTTCGACATCCGCACCGGTCAGCGCCAGGTTCGAGCCGCCGCCCAGGATCAGCCCGTCCGCCACCGCGGAAGCGAACGAAAGCGCGACAGCGGCCGGCTGGCTCAGGAGCCGGGCGATGCTCGGCCGCACGGACCAGGGCGAATCGGAGTGCAGCGTGGGCAAACCCGGCGGCGCGGCGGCGCGCTCGGCGACGGCGGTCCGTGCAGGGGCCGGCAAGGCTCGCAACACCAGCGCCGTGCCCTCGGCCGCATGGGCCGGCAGCGCCATCGCCACTGGCCGCCCGACCGCCGACGACAGCAGGGCCGCATCCGCCACCGTGTCCATCAGGTCCAGTCCAGGCCCGGCCGACGCACCTGCCAATTCGGCGTATTGAATGTTCTGCGGCGCTACCGACAGCAGCTGGGAAAGCTCCAGCCGCAAGCCCGCCCGCACGTCTGCCGAACACGCGGGAATCCACACGCTGACATGTCCTTGAAGGCACCACACGGCGACCTGCGCTGCCGTGCCGGTCGACGCTTGCGGCAGATCCCAGCGGTAGTCCGAAGGCCCCGCGTCCGTCCCGTGCGGCAGACGTTTCTCGCCACCCGCCAGCCACTCCGGCGACAGGTCCGCCGCCGCCTGCCGCGCATACAGCGCCGACATGGCAACGACTCCCAGGAACTGCCCTTTCTGCACCACTGCCACCACACCGGCCTGGGCATCCACGGCCGCCCGCCGCGAGCTTGCCAGCGTCGGCCCCACGTAGCGCCGCCCGTCCCAGCCCGGCTGCGGCGGCCGCACCGTGCGGCCCCACAGCAGGCCGTCGGGCAGGGCGACCGGCACCGGCAGGTTCATGCCCGCGCCCTGGCCTGTTCGACGGCCCGCATGCGGTGCAATTCAGCCGCCCGCAAGGCCGCCTGCATGATCTCCACATGGGTTCCGCAACGGCAGAGGTTGTGCTGCAACTCGCTGCGCAACTCTTGCTCCGTCGCATGCGGATGCCGGCGCAGCAGGGCCTCCACCGTCATGATCATTCCGTTCAGGCAGTAGCCGCACTGGGCCGCCTGGCAGTCGATGAAAGCCTGCTGTGTCGGCCCGGGAGACTGCAGCGTGCCCAGCCCCTCCAGGGTCGTCACCTGCCGGCCCGCGGCTGCGGCCACGGGGATCACACAGGAACGCGCCGCCACCCCGTCGATCAGCACCGTGCAGGCACCGCATTCGCCCAGCCCGCAGCCGTACTTGGGGCTGTTCAGTTCCAGGTCGTTCCGCAGCACATGCAGCAGCGCCGTCTGCGACGCCACGGTCACCTCGCACGCAGCGCCGTTCACCCGCAAGGGCAGGGCTGTCGGCGTGGTGCTGCGGTTGTCCATGGAGCCAGTCTGACTTATCCGACCTATGCGACCGTCACCTTGGGTTCCTTCAAGGGCACGTTGAAGACGTCGTAACCGAAACACCAGGACGGGTCTTCGTCGGTCATCAGCCAGGTGTTGTCGTGCGAGATCTTCTGCACCTTGCTTGCCCGCTCGGCGCGGTTGGCCTCGTACAGCGCGAATGCCAGCTCGTGGTTCTCTGCACCGACCTGTTTCAGGCAGCGGGCCAGCATGGCGCCGTCTTCTATCGCCATGGCGGCGCCCTGCGCCATGTGGGGTTTCATGGGGTGGCAGGCATCGCCGAGCAGCACCAGCCGGCCGCGGCTCCACAGCGGCAGCGGGTCGCGTTCCAGCAGCGACCACTTGGTGACCTCGACCGTGTGGTCGATCAGCGATTGAATGGTCGGATGCCAGCCGGCGAAGGTCTCGCGCATCTCTTCCCTGCTGCTCGGCAGCCAGCGGTCCTTCAGGTCCCACTTCTCGACCGGCACACCGGTCACGTAATACAGCTCGTCCTGCTTGCTGGTGACGAAATAAGTCATCAGGTGGCGGTCTTCGCCCCACCACTTGACGCAGGCATCGAAGGGCAGCATGCCGGCCTTGACCTCGGGCGTGGGGAACACCGCGCGGTGCGCCAGATAACCCGCGTACTTCGGCAGCTCCGGCCCGAGCAGCGCCTCGCGGATGCGCGAATCGACGCCGTCCGCGCCGATCACGATGTCGGCCTCTTCACTGGTGCCGTCGGCAAAGTGCAGCAGCACCACCTCTCCCCGGTCTTCGACCCGCGTCAGGTGTTTGCCATAGGCCATCACGCTGTCGGGCAGGGCCTTGATCAGCAGGGCATGGAAGTCGCCACGGTGCACCGTGAGGTAGCTGGCGCCGTAGGTTTTCACCGCGTGATCGCCCAGCGGAATCTGCGCCATCACATCGCCAGTGCGCCAGTGGCGGCTGTACCAGTAGTCCGGGTGCGATCCCTGTTCGTTCAGCGCGTCCTCGATGCCGATGCGGCGCAGGATCTTCATCACGTTCGGCCCCACGTGGATACCCGCACCGATGCGCGAGAACGACGCCGACTGCTCGTACACCCGGACGTTGAAACCCTGCTGGAGCAACAAGGATGCAGCCGCCGCGCCGCCAAGGCCGGCGCCGACGACGGCGATACGTGGGGAATTGGACACGGGTCTCTCCTGGCGCGAATGATTGAAATGCAGAAAGCCGTCGCAGGTTCCGTGCCGACGTCAAAAACACAGGTATCGAGTGCATACGCTCTATTAATTCCGTTGCCCACGGGCTTGGCCGGCACCACTGGCGTGCATTACATCCGGCAATGCGCGACAGAGGCGAGCACTAAATGCACGACTTTGGGGTAAACGCTGATCCCCCCGCTTTGCCAGCTGGCCCGCTTGTTGCAAGAATGCAGCGCACACACTCAACGGGAACCGCCATGTCCGTCAGCGATCATGATTTGATCCATGCCTGGAAACGAGTGCTGCAGCTGTCGAAGCTGCAGCCCGGCCAGGTGGTGACCATCCTTACCGGCGCCGACACGCATCCGCAGACCCTGCGCTGCGCCATCACCGCCTGCGCCGACATGGGGGCCCGCCTGAACCGGCTAGACCTGCTGCCGGTGAACGGAGAAAAGTCGCTCAGCCGCGACTCGCTGGCCTACCTGGGCACCACGCCGCTGACCGGCAACCCGGCGGCCATAGCCGCCCTGAAAGCCAGCGACCTGGTGCTGGACCTGATGACCCTGCTGTTCTCTCCCGAGCAGCATGAAATCCTCGCCGGCGGCACGAAGATATTGCTGGCCGTGGAGCCGCCCGAAGTGCTGGTGCGCCTCACCCCCACCGAAGAAGACCAGGCCCGTGTCACCGCCGCGTCCAGGCGCATCGAGGCATCGAAGGAGATGCACATCACCTCCGCCGCCGGCACCGACCTGCGCGCTTCGCTGGGCACCTTCCCGGCCATCCGCGAATACGGTTTTGTCGACCAGCCCGGCCGCTGGGACCACTGGCCCAGCGGTTTCGTGCTCACCTGGCCGGACGAAGGCAGGAGCAACGGCACCGTCGTGCTCGACCGCGGCGACATCATCCTGCCCATGAAGGAATACGTCACCGACGCCATCCGCTTCACCATCCGCGACGGCTACGTGCGCCGCATCGACGGTGGCCTGCAGGCGGACATCCTGAAGGAATACATGGCCACCTACGAAGACCCGGAGGCCTATGCCGTGTCGCACCTGGGCTGGGGCCTGCAGCCGCGCGCCAGCTGGGCGATGCTGGGCCAGTACGACAAGGAGTCGCACATCGGCATGGACGCCCGCGCCTTCGAAGGCAACTTCCTCTGGTCCATGGGCCCCAACAACGAAGCCGGCGGCAGCCGCACCACCGCCTGCCACATCGACATGCCGCTGCGTCGCTGCAGCGTGTCGCTGGACGGCGAACCGACCGTCATCGACGGCGTGGTGCAGGACGCGGCCGGCCTGGCCCACGCGGCGCGCCGCAAGATCCTCGGAAGCTGAGCGAGACAAACCCATGACCCAGACCACCGCCCCGGGCGACATCTCCGCCTATGCCCGCCAGGGTTTCGGCACACCGCTGCCGCTCAAGGCCCCGTTCGGCCTGCTCATCGTCGACTTCGTCAACGGCTTCAAGGACCCGGCCGTCTTCGGCGGCGGCAACATTCCGCAAGCCATCGCCCGGACGGAAAAGCTGCTGGCCCACGCCCGCGCACAAGGCTGGCCGGTGGCCCACAGCCGCATCGTGTTTTCCGACGACGACGCCGACAGCAACATCTTCTGCATCAAGGTGCCCGGCATGCTGACGCTGAAGGAAGACAGCCACAACAGCGCCATCGTCCCCGAGCTGGCCCCGGCAAAGGGCGAATACGTCGTCCGAAAGAGCACACCTTCGGCCTTCTTCGGCACCATGCTGGCCGCCTGGCTGGCCCAGCGTGGCGTGCAGACCCTGGCGGTCGCCGGCTGCGTCACCAGCGGCTGCGTGCGGGCGAGTGTGGTCGACGCCATGCAGGCCGGTTTCCGCCCGCTGGTGGTGTCCGACTGCTGCGGCGACCGGGCCATCGGGCCGCATGAAGCCAACCTGTTCGACATGGCGCAGAAGTACGCATCCGTTTTGCCGCTGGACCAGGCCATCGCGGACATCACCGCTCACCAAGCCGCCGCCTGACACGGGCCGACCCATGACGTCGCAGCCGCTGCCGCAAGCCCTGCACCGGCAGTTGCTGGCGCAGCCGGACACCTTGCTGGTGGTGCGCCCCGCAGCCGCGCCGCCCAGGCCCGCACCCGGCCAACCCGGCACGGCCACCGACTACGCGCAGGCCACGCCGGAGATCTTCATCGCCGTCTCGGCGACGGACGCACCCCCCGGCTGGTCGGCCACCGCCTTCAACGGCCATGTGGACCTGGGCACCGGCATCCGCACCGCCCTGGCGCAGATCGTCGCGGAAGAACTGGAGGTGCCGCTGGCAAGGCTGCAGATGGTGCTGGGCCACACCGGGTCCGCGCCCAACCAGGGCCCGACCATCGCCAGCGCCAGCATCCAGATATCGGCCGTGCCCCTGCGCCGTGCCGCCGCCCAGGCGCGCGAGCATCTGCTGGGGCTGGCAGCGCAACGCTGGTCGGTGCCGGCTTCCGGGCTGCTGGCGCGGGATGGCGAGGTGGTCTTCAAGAACCCTGCCGACACCCGCCGCCTGCATTACGGCGAACTGCTGCGCGGCGTCAGCGTGCAATTGCCGCTGGCCCTGTCCGACCAGGACGTGGCCCTCAAACCCGCATCCGCCTATCGGGTCGTCGGCCAGGGTGCCGCACGTGTCGACATCCCCGCCAAGGCCACTGGCCGGCTGACCTTCGTGCACGACGTGCGAATGCCCGGCATGCGCCACGGCCGGGTCGTCCGCCCGCCGCACCCGGGCCGTGACGGCGGCGACTTCATCGGCCATTGCCTGATCGAGGTGGATCGCCAGTCCGTCGCCCACCTGCCCGGCAACGTGGCGGTGGTGCAGCAGGGCGACTTCATCGGTGTGGTGGCCGACCGCGAAGAGCAGGCCATCGCCGCCATGCGCGCCCTGAAGGTCCGCTGGAAATCCGTGCCCCCCGGCCCCGACCTGGGCGATATCGAACAGGCCATCCGCCAGCAGCCGTCCACCCAGCGCCTGCTCATCGACCAGGGCGACACCACGGCCGCCTGGCCCCAGGCCGCCCACCACCTGAAACGCAGTTATGTGTGGCCGTACCAGATGCATGCGTCCATCGGCCCGTCGTGTGCCGTCGCCCGTTTCGACGACGGCCGACTGACGGTATGGGCCGGCACCCAGAACCCGCACATGCTGCGCACCGACCTCGACAAACTGCTGCAGATCGGCGAGGCCAACATCGAGATCGTCCGCCTGGAGGCCGCCGGCTGCTACGGCCGCAACTGCGCCGACGACGTCTGCGCCGACGCCGCCCTGCTGGCCATGGCGACAGGCGCGCCGGTGCGGCTGCAGCTGACCCGCGAACAGGAACACCAGTGGGAACCCAAGGGCACCGGCCAGCTGGTCGACGTGCAGGCCGCGACGGATGCGGGCGGCAACCTGCTGGCCTACGACTTCGCCGTGCGATACCCGTCCAACGACGCGCCGCTGCTGGCGTCATTGCTCACGGGAAGAGCCAGCAACCAGCCCCGCACGCTAGAGATGGGCGACCGCACCGCCGCGCCGCCTTATCGCTACCCGCATCAGCGAGTCGTCTGCCACGACATGGCGCCCCTGGTGCGGTCGTCGTGGCTGCGCGGCGTGTCGGCCCTGCCCAACTCGTTCGCACACGACTGCATGGTCGATGAACTGGCCCATGCGGCCGGGGCCGATGCGGTGGAGTTCCGCGTGCGGCATCTGGACGACCAGCGGGCCATCGACCTCATCCAGGCCACCGCGGCAAAAGCGGGCTGGAAGCCATCCACCCCCGGCAGCCGGGGCCGGGTCGGCGCGGACGGAATGCTGCGCGGCCGGGGCATCGGCTACGCCCGTTATGTGCACAGCCGGTTCCCTGGTTTCGGCGCGGCCTGGGCCTGCTGGGTGGTCGACCTGAGCGTGGAGGCCGTCAGCGGACGCATCCGCATCGACCGCATCGTGGTAGGGCAGGACACGGGAATGGTCGTCAACCCGGACGGCGTGCGGCACCAGATCCACGGCAACGTCATCCAGACGCTGAGCCGCACGCTGATGGAGCGGGTCGGGTTCGATAGCCAGGGGGTTACGAGCCGGGAGTGGGGCGGGTATCCGATTGCCAAGTTCGGGGATGTGCCGGAGATCGAGGTGCTGCTGATGGACCGGCAGGACTGTGCGCCGATGGGGGGCGGGGAGTCGGCTTCGGTGCCGGGGCCTGCGGCTATTGCGAATGCGTTGTTCGATGCGGTGGGGAGAAGGTTTTATGAGGCGCCGTTTTTGAGGGAGCGGGTGCGGCAAACCATCGCAAACGGCTGAGCAGCTTGCGGAAAGCATGATTTTTGATACTCTCATTAATCATTTAACTTAAAAAGAGCACTTCAATGAGCATCATCGAAGAGCTAACGCAGGTTCGCAAAGCCGCCCAACGTACACAGGAAGACTTGGCGCAAGCCGCCGGACTCACCCGCATGTCGGTGAATCGCGCCGAAGCCGGCATCGTCGACCCCAAGCTGTCCAGCGTCGTAGAAATGGCGCGCGCACTCGGCATGGAGTTGATGCTGGTGCCTAGTTCACTCCAGGCCGAAGTGGCGGCTTTCCTGCAAGCCGGTGGCCGGGTACTGGGCCAGCCGCCCGGAGTCTCCGCCCCGCTTTCCATCGTCGATACCTTGTCCTCACGGTCCAGCCGGTGAGCACCTCCATCAAGTACCTGCGCCTCTATCTGCACCTGCCGGACCGCAGCCGGCGCGCCATCGGTTACCTGTCCCAATACGGCGACATCCTCCGCGCCTCGTTCGACGCCGACTACATCCAGGACGAACAGCGACCCACGTTGTCGCTGAACTATCGAGGCGCGAACGAAGCAGACACCCGCGCCATCCTGCAGTCGACCCGGGATCAGCGCCTGGTGCGCACCGATGGGCGCTGGCCGGTGTACTTCGAGAACCTGCTGCCCGAAGGCCACAACCGCGACCGCCTGGCCGCGCAACGCCATTGCAGCCCCGGCGACGAATTCGAGTTGCTGGCCGCAGCGGGGCACGACCTGATGGGTGCGCTGGAGGTCGAGCCGGTGCCTCCGCAGGAAGGCATACCCGACGCGGTTCGCCATTGGCACACCGCCCTCGGGCTGGATGTGCTGGAACCAGGGTTTGTGGAGTTCCCGGTGGAAGACGCGGCATCGCTGCCGGGCGTCGTCACCAAGTTCTCGGCTGTTTATAACGGCCGGCGTTATGTAGTGAAGAAGCATGGCGCGGCCGGCTCGTTCATCCTCAAACTTCCCACCGCACGGCATCCCGATCTCGTCGCCAATGAATACACCGGTTATCGGCTCTGCGAGGCGCTGGGCCTGAACTGCGCCAAGGCCCGGATCATCAGCCGGGCCGATGCCGAGTTACCCGAGGCCGTGCCGTTCGAGGAGATATTGGCCGTGCAGCGGTTTGATCGCGGGCCGGATGGGCAACGGATTCACATGGAAGAGTTTGCCCAGGTGCTGGGCTATGAATCGCGCCACAAATACGGCCGTGACCTGATGAACGACTACGCCCGGATGCTGCAGGCGATAGATGTTCTGTCGGCCAACCGGGTGGCGGATGTGCGGGAATTCATCGGACGGTTTGTGGCATTCATCCTGATGGGGAATACCGACGCGCATTTGAAGAACTGGGCGTTGATGTATCCGGATGGAAGACATCCTGTGCTGGCGCCCTTGTATGACCCGGTTTGTGTGACCGCTTTGTTCGACGACGTAGGGCCGGCGGATTACGGGATCAATCGGGCAATCGACCAGCGTCTGCGCGCTTTTGGCTGGCCCGATTTGGAATCGCTGCTGGCAAAGGCAAACGTGGCGCGCATCCCTAATCATTTAAGAGCCGCCAAGTCCTTGGTCAAACAAGCGCGGGCGGAATGGCCTGCGCTGCTGGAATCAGTTCCTGAACGCATGAGGGCAACTGTTGTGGAGCGATTGCGTGGTGGTGTGGCGCTGACTACTGTCTCCGCGGGCTGAGGCGTCTGAAGACGCATTTGCCCGTCCAACTCCTCTGAACTACATTTCCCCCGTCGCGCCCACCAGCGCGACCGGGATTGGCGTCCCGTTGTGTTTTGCGGTGAAAGCCGCACACCGATGACCGTTGGGTTGCGGCTTTTTCCTGTTCGAACCGTTTTAGGCGGCTCGGATGGGAGGGCTCGCGCCCTGCCGGAACTCGCAAGACACACGGTACGCCAACCCGTTCGAGCCGCCGCCACTTCCCCCTTAGAAGTGACGGCGGTCTTCCCTCTCGGAACCCGTCGAACGATCAGGAGACCGGCATGAAAAAGCAGCGCCCCGTCAAGGCTTTCCCCGCACTGGATATCGCCTCTCTCCCTGGCCTCACCGCCGCCAACGTCGCCCACGCCTGCGGCCTGTTGCGCGAGGTCGGCTCCCTCGCCGCACTCGCCTTGGACGTCTCCCGCCAGCTGCTCCCCGCCGACCAGGAAACCGAAGACCTGCAGACCCGCGTCAACCTGCTCCAGCGCCTGCTCGACCGCATCGGCTGGGTGGCCGACGTGGGCCTGCGCGAACTGGGCGAACCCAGCTCCTTCGCCCGCGCCGAAGACTGGTTGCTGGCGGATGCCGCCGTGTCCCGTGCCGCTGCCTAACCCTGCCGCACCAGCCACTCCGCAAACACCAGCGCCTCCGCGCCCGCCCCCGGCGCCAGTCCGTAGTAGTTGCCGTCCAGCGGCACCCGGATCTCCGGCAGCACGGCCGCCAGCCGGCCGGACGCCAGGTCGTGCCGCACCAGCGATACGGGCGCGACCACCAGCCCCAGCCCGTCGACCGCCGCCTGCAGCACCAGATGGTGGTGGTCGAACATCAGCCGCCCCGCGGGTTTCAGCCGCGCCACGCCGGCCTGGCGTTGCCAGTCGTCCCAGTCGCCGTTCCGCGTGCGGGCCGACATCAGCACATGGCTTGTCAGCGCACGGGGTGTCGTCACCGGGTGTTCGGCCAGCAGGGCCGGTGCGCCGACCAGCAGGGCTTCGTCGGTCATGAAGGGCTGCACCTGGATGGACGGCGGCCAGCCCTGCAGGCCGCGCCGAATGGCGATGTCGAAGCTGTCGACGGCGTTGGCGGGCTGGGCGGTGCTGGTTTCCACCCTCGGTTCGATGCCGGGGTGCTGCGCCACGAAGTCCGGCAGGCGCGGTATCAGCCAGCGCACCGCGAACGACGGGCGCACGTTGATGCGCACCGCACGCGGGGCGGTGGCCTGTTTCAGCGATGCGGCGGCGTTCGCGATCTGCGCCAGCGCGGCGGCGGCTTCGCTGAAAAAAGCCTGGCCGGCGGGCGTCAGCGTCACTTGGCGGACACGGCGTTCGAACAGCGCCTGGCCCAGGTGGGTTTCCAGGCTTTTCACCTGCCGGCTGATGGCGCTGTGGGTGACGTGCAGTTCGATGGCCGCACGGGTGAAGCTCTGGTGCCGGGCGGCGGCCACGAATGCACGCACGGCGTTGAGCGGCGGCAGGCGGTCCGCCGGGGCGGAAGCGTCGGCCGGGCCGGTTCCGGCTTGATCTGGACTCACGGGCATGTGTGCGATTTTTGCACGCGTGGGCGGTGGTTAATGTCGTTTGTCAGGCGGGTCGGTGGCGGCGCACCATCGGCCGGATGTCTCTTGCCACCGCCGACCGCGATTCCCGCAATGCCGCCCTGTCACTCGGCACCACGCTGCCCTGCGACGTCGTGCTGTATTTGTTGCTGCCGATGTTCAGCGACGACTTCGGTGTGACGCTGCCGCAGGTCGGCCTGCTGCTGGCCGCCAACCGGCTGGTGCGCATCGCCGGCTACGGCTGGGTGGTGCGTTTCTACGGCCGGCACGGCGACCGGGCGACCTGCCTGCTGGCGGTGGCGGCTTCGGCGGTCTGTGCGCTGGGTTACGCCACGCTGTCCGGTTTCTGGGCGCTGCTGCCCTTGCGGCTGCTGTGGGGTTTGTGTTTTGCGGCGCTCAACCTGGTGACGCAGGCGCTGTCGACTTCGCTGCCCCAGGGCGCGGCGGCAAGGGCGGGGCGGTCACGCGCCTACATCGCCGCCGGGCCGCTGCTGGCCTTGCCGGCGGGCGCCTTGCTGGCGCAGCTGTGGGGGCCGCGGGCCATTTTCTGGGTGCTGGTGGTCGTGGCCTTGAGCGGACTGGCGGCAGCGCGCCGGCTGCCGCGCACGGTGGAAGCGGCGCCGCCTGCCGCGCGGCGCCGGCTGCGCCTGCCGGGCGCGCTGGACACCTGGTCGTTCCTCGAGGGTTTCACGCTCGACGGGTTGTTCATCATCGGCCTGACCTACCTCGGCAAGGACCTGATGCCGGGCGGCGCGGTGCTGGCCGCCGGCCTGCTGCTGGCCCTGCGCTACGGCGCCGAAATCGTGCTGAGCCCGGTGGGCGGCCACATGGCCGACCGTTTCGGGGCGGAGCGGTTGCTGGTGTGGATGTCGCTGCTGACATCGGTGGCGCTGCTGGGTTTCGGTGCGGGGCTGCTGTGGAGTTGCGCCGTCTGCATCGTGGTGCTGCGGGCGCTGCAGTTGCCGCTGGTGCCGCCCATCGTGGCGCGGCGATACCCCGGGCCGGCGCGGGTTCAGGCGCTGGCGGCGCGGTCGATCTGGCGCGACATCGGCGCGGGCACCGGGCCGCTGGTGGCGGGTGTCGCCTTGCCGGTGCTGTCTTCGGCCTGGCTCTACGGCGTGGCGGCGCTGCTGCTGGGGCTGGCGGCGCTGGCCTGCGGGCGCGAGGCACGGCTGGTCCACGCAGAGTCGAAATAAGGACGCGTGTCCAGCGCTTGACCCCCGCGCCGGGCCGGGCTTTTTGTCGCCTGTGTGTGTCGCCTTAAGATGCCTGCTCCAGCATCTTGTGACTGTCCCAGGAAAGCGATCCTTCCCTTGGTTTCATCGGGCACCGTGCGTCGCCGGCACGTCTTCTACGTCAGTGGTTTCGACCCCAACGGGCCGTCGAGGTATCACCGGTTGTACGTGGACGGCGCACGGCAGCAGTCGGCCTGGGGCGACGCTTCGGTCGACGTCGGGCCGCGCAAACGGGTCCAGGGCGATCCCGAGACCATGGCCTGGAAGGTCGACTACCGGCCGGCGCCGCATGCCGGCGAACCGGTCCAGACCGACTACGCCTTCCCCCGCTGGGACGCCATCATTCGCGCCTATTGGTGGCCGGGCCACTGGCTGCAGATAAAGGACCTCTTGGCGACGTCGTGGCAGTACCTGGTCAGCGGCGCCTTCCGCAAGATCTACGGCCAGGGCTGGGCGCCCTTCATCACCCTGTTCGCGCCTTTCATGTTGCTGGTGCTGATGCTGCCCGGCGCGGCTGCGTTGCTGGCGGCGGTCGGCGCATCGGTGCAGGCCTGGCGCTCCGGCAGCCCGCTGGTACTGCCCGTGGCGACCACCGCGCTGCTGACGGTCGCGGCACTGGTCTGGGCCTATTGGGCGCGGCGTTACTGGCACACCCAGTGGGTGCTGCGCAGTTATGCGTTCGTCGGGCGCATGGGCCGCAGCCCAGTACCGGAGCTGGAAGCCCGGCTCGATGCCATGGCAGCCAGCCTGGTACGCCGGGTGCAGCAGAACCGCGACGACGAGGTGCTGGTGGTCGGCCACAGCCTGGGCACCATCATGGCGGCGTCGGTGCTGGCCCGCGCCCTGCGGCTGGACCCGCAACTGGCGCAGCACGGGCCGGCGCTGGGCCTGCTGACGCTGGGCCATTGCCTGCCGCTGATGTCCAACCTGCCGTCGGCCCGGGGGTTCCGCGACGAACTGGCGGCGCTGGCGCAGTGCGAAGGGCTGTGCTGGGTGGACTTTTCCGATCCGCTGGACGACTACGCATTCCCGGGTGTCGACCCCTTCGACGCCGCCGGCCTGACGGTTCCCCGGGCCGGCCATCCGCAGATGCGCAGCCCCGGTTTCGCCGCCATGATGGCGCCAGGCCCGCGCCAGGTGCCTCGCATGAACCTGCACCAGATCCACCAGCAATACCTGTGGGCCAGCCCGCTGCCGCAGGCCTACGACTACTTCGCGATGACCGCCGGGCCGCTGACCCTGGCGGCGAGGTTCGGCGCGGCCGGCTGACCTGGCGCAAGGCCGGCGGCGGAATTCAGCAGCCCACCGCCTGCCCGTCCCGCCGGTGGTCCGAACCGGCCACGTAGCTGACCGGTTCGCCTTCGGCCCGGTCCAGCCGGCGGATCAGCTGGGCGCTGCCGAAGTCCAGGCTGTCGGTCGGCGCGATCTCGGGCTGGTGGCCCATGGCGCGCAGGCCTTCGACCACGGCGGCCGGCACCGTGTGTTCCAGCGTCAGCGCACCGACGTCGTTGATGCGCCAGCGCGGCGCGTCGGAACAGGCCTGCGGGTTGAGGTCGTCGACCGACTCGCGCACCGTCATCTGCAGATGCCCTTGCGCCTGCATGTTGCCGCCCATCACACCGAAGGCCATGTGCGGTTTGCCATTGCGGGTCATGAAGGCCGGGATGATGCTGTGCATCGGCCGTTTGCCGCCCGCCACCTGGTTGGGATGGCCGGCGGTGGTGACGAAACCCATGCCGCGGTTGTGCAGCGCGATGCCGGTGCCGGGCACCACCACACCCGATCCGAAACCCTTGAAGTTGCTCTGGATGAACGACACCATGCGGCCCTGCGCATCGGCCGCGCACAGGTAGACGGTGCCGCCGCTGGCCGGCTGGCCCGCGGGATAGGCGCCGGGTCTTGTGGGGTCGATTCCGCGGGCGCGTTCGCGCAGGTAGGCCTTGTCGAGCAGCTGGGCCGCGGTCACCTGCATGTGCGCGGGGTCGGCCACGTGGGCATACAGGTCGGAGAAAGCCATCCGCATGGCTTCGATTTCCAGGTGCATGCGTGCGGCAGAGCCCGGTTTGGCTTCGCGATACGGCAGGTTTTCCAGCAGGCCGAGCGCCATCAAGGCGGCCAGGCCCTGGCCGTTGGGCGGGATCTCGTGCACCGTGCGGTCGCCGAAATCCATCGAGATGGGTTCGACCCATTCGACCTGGTGGGCGGCCAGGTCTTCCAGCGACAGGCCGGCGCCGTGGGCCTCGGCGAAGTCGGCCATGGACTGCGCCAGCCGGCCCTTGTAGAACGAATCGGTGCGGCTGCGGGCGATGTCCTGCAGGGTGTCGGCCTGGTCGCCGAAACGCCAGGTTTCGCCGACGGTGGGTGCGCGGCCCCTGGGCATGAAAGCGCTGAAACCGGGGTGGCTGCCCAGCTCGACGGCCGCCAGTCGCCACTGCCGCGCGATGACCGGGCTGACCGGGAAACCGTCGCGCGCATGGCGGATGGCATCGGTGAAAAGGTCTTCGAAAGGCAGCGCGCCGAAGCGTTCCGACAGCGCCAGCCAGGCGGCCACGCCGCCGGGTGTGGTGACGGTGTCCCAGCCGTTGCGCGGCATCTGGTGCAGACCGGCGAACTTGCGGGTGAAGCTGTCTTCGCCCCAGGCTTTCGGCGCGCGGCCGGAGGCGTTGAGGCCGTGCAGTTCGTCTCCGTCCCACACCAGCGCGAAGGCGTCGCCGCCGATGCCGTTCATGGTGGGTTCGACCACCGTCAGGCAGATGGCCGCGGCCAGCGCTGCGTCGATGGCGTTGCCGCCCCTGGCGAACGCTGCGGCACCGGCCTGCGATGCCAGCGGTTGCGAGGTCGATACCAGGTTGCGGGCCAGCACCGGCTGACGGCCGGAGGGGTAGGGCAGGTTCCAGTGCATGTCTGTGTCTCTTCGCGGCTATTTTTTGCAGGTCCGGATCTTAGGGGCCTGCGTGGCATCACAGCGTGACGCCGGCGGCCTTGATGACCTTGTCCCAGCGGGCCTTGTCGGACGCCACCAGCGGGGCCAGCCTGGCGCCGTCGCCGGGGGTGACGATGTAGCCCTTCTGCACCAGGCTTTCGACGGTGGCCGGGTCTTTCAGGATCTCGGCGACGGTGCGGGCCAGCAGCGCGACGGCTTCGGGCGGCGTGCCCTTGGGCATGTACAGGCCGAACCAGTTGTCGGCCTCGTAACCGGGCATGCCGGCCTGGCCCACGGTGGGCAGGTCGGGCAGGGACGGCACCCGGCTCGACGATGCCACGGCCAGTGCCCGCACCTTGCCGGCGCGCACCAGCGGGGTCGATGCGGCCACGCTGTCGAACATGAAGGACACCGCGCCCGACAGCAGGTCGGTGACGGCCAGCGAGCTGCCCTTGTAGGCGATGTGGGTGGCCTTCACGCCCAGGTTGTTGCACAGCAGTTCGGATTCGAGGTGCGACAGCGTGCCGGTGCCCTGCGACGCGAAGTTGACGTCGCCGCTTTTCGCCTTCAGCCAGGCGACGAATTCGGGCATCGTTTTCGCCGGCACATCGTTGTTGACGATCAGCATGTGCGGCGCGTTGCTGATCAGGCTGACCGGAACGAAGTCGCGGGCCAGGTCGGCTTTGGCGTTGGGGTACAGGGTGCTGGCGATGGCCTGGGTGGTGACGGCGCTGATGAGCGCGTTGTAGCCGTCCGGTGCGGCCCGGGCGGCCACTTCCAGGCCCAGGGTGCTGCCGGCGCCGGGGCGGTTGTCGATGACGACCGTCTGGCCGAGCCTGTCGGAAAGTTTCTGGCCGATGAGCCGCGCCAGGATGTCGGTGGCGCCGGCCGGCGGGTAGCCGACGGTGATCTTGATGGGATGCGCGGGGTAGGCCTGGGCGAAGGCGCTGTGGCCGGTGAGGGAAAGGCTCAGGCCGGTGCCGCCGAAAAGGGCTGCGGCGAGGGTCTGGCGGCGGGTCGGGTTCAGGGTGCGGATCACGGGGGGCCTTCGAAAGAATGCAGAACCCGGGAAGCGGTGCGAGAAGCGTGCCAGCGGTGCCTGGTCAGGGCGGCAGCGACAGGCGGCGTTGGCTGACGAAAAGCCTGTGCCGCCCGTTCAGCGGATC
Organism: Xylophilus sp. PBN-3R; assembly: GCF_057747805.1. NCBI lineage: Bacteria > Pseudomonadati > Pseudomonadota > Betaproteobacteria > Burkholderiales > Xylophilus > Xylophilus sp. PBN-3R. The sequence goes on along the minus strand of NZ_CM173225.1, from coordinate 4,388,624 downwards.
GACGAATCCGAATTCGCGCGACAGCAGCTGCAGCGGCTGCGAATAGTCGGGCGGTGCACCCGGTGCCGGCTCGGGCTGCAGCCGCGGATATACCCGGTCGCCGACGATGGGCACGCCCAGGGCGCTCATGTGGGCGCGCAGCTGGTGCTTGCGGCCGGTCAGCGGCGTGAGCCGGTAATGGGCCAGGTCGGCATCCGCCGTGCCGATCCTGCCGATCAGGTCGATGCGGGTCTCGGCGTTGGGCTCGCCCGGCACCGCCTGCATCTGCATGAAGTTGTGGCCGGCCGGCTCTTCGAGGCGGCTGCGGTAGACCGTCGGCAATGCCAGGTCGGCAGACCACGGCGCGATCGCTTCGTACACCTTGTGGACCTGCCGGTCGCGCAGCAGCGAATGGTAGGCATGGCGGTCGGCAGGTCGCACCACGAAGGCCAGCACGCCGGCGGTGTCGCGGTCCAGCCTGTGCATCGGCACCAGGGTGTCGATGCGCAGTTGTTGTTTGAGGCGCACCAGCACGGTTTCATGCAGGTGGCGGCCACCGGGCTGGGTCGAAAGAAAGTGCGGCTTGTCGACCACCACCAGGTGTTCGTCCTGGTGCAGCAGTTCGACCTCGAACGGCACCCGGGTTTCGGGCGGCGGGTTGCGCCAGTACCAGAGCACCATGCCCTGCGCGCAGGCGGTGTCGGCCTGCACCGTGTGGCCGTGGGTGTCGTGCACTTCGCCGGCCGCCAGCCGTGCTGGCCAGTCGTGGATATGCGGAAATCGCGCCAGCAGAAACGGCAGCACGGTGGGGAAGGGGCCGGCCTGCACCGACACCCGGCTGGCGCTGACGCCTTCGCGCAGGGGAGGGGTCCACGCAGCTGCGGGGCGGGCCACGGTGCGCCGCCTTCAGGTGCCGGAATCCTCGAGCCGGCGGGCGCGTTGCAGGCGCCAGGCTTCGTCGGGATGGGCCGGGTCGTAGACCTGTTCGGCGGTGGTGGGCGTTTCCTGCAATTGCGTGTCGAGGGCGATGCGGTTGTCGAACACGAAACACTCCCCGGACCATTCAAGCCCGGCGTCGGGCAGGCTCTGGAAGTAGTTGAGGATGCCGCCCTCGAGCTGCTTCACGTCCAGCCCCAGGCTGCGCAGCCACGGCGCGGTCTTGTCGCAGCGGATGCCTCCGGTGCAATACATGGCCACCGGCCGGCCGGCCTCACGCCAGGCGGGTGCCTGCTCCTGCACATAGGCGACGAAGTCCCGGAAGTTGTGTACGCCGGGGTCGACCGCACCCTTGAAATGGCCGAGGCGATATTCGAAATGGTTGCGGTTGTCGAGCAGCACCACGTCCTGCCGCGCCAGCAGTTCGCGCCAGGCTTGCGGCGAAAGATGGCTGGCGTCGTGTTCGTCCGGCGGGCCGGCCTCGGCGTCGCCGGGAAAGCCCAGCGCCACGATCTCGGGTTTGACGCCCACCTTCAGCCGGCCGAAGGGTTCGGTGATGCAGGCGCTGCGTTTGAAGGCCATGCCGCGCAGGGCGCCGCCCAGCACCGCGTCGGTCTGCAGGGCGGCCTGGAACACATCCACCGCCGCGGCATCGCCCGCCACCGTGCCGCTGACGCCTTCGTGTGCGACCACGATGCTGCCGCGCAGGCCGCGGGCCAGGGCGCGCAGGGTGTCGGCCGCGGCGGTCGGGTCGGCCAGCGGCACGAAACGATAGAAGGAGCTGTGTTGCTGCATCGCCGGGATTTTCGCCGCTGACCGGTCAGAAGACCAGTTCGGAGTCGCCGGCCTGCCAGGCGTCGTACTTGTGCATGACCGAATCGAACAGCGGCGTGGCGGTGAGCTGGTGTTTCCAGTCGCGCAGCCGGGGCAGCGCGCAGCGGTCGAACCAGGCTTCGTCCACGCCGGCGAACTGGCGCACGAAGGGCAGCAGCGCCATGTCGGCCAGCGAGGGTGTGTCGCGCAGCAGGAAACGCCTGCGCGACAGCCGGGTTTCGAGCTGCGACAACAGTTGTTCGACGGCCTGGTCGCGCCACGCCTCGGCGGTTTTTTCGGGATGGCGGGAGGCGTATTTGTAGCGGTCGAGCGACTGCTTGAAAGGACCGTCGTTGAGATCGATCAGCGCCTGCACTTCGGCCTGTTCGTCGTCGCGACACCAGCCCTGCGGATCGTGCAGCGCAAGGGCCCAACGCATGATGTCGATGCTTTGTTCCAGCACCGCGCCGTCCGGCAGCTGCAGCACCGGCACGGTGGCCTTGGGTGATACGGCGATCAGTTCTGCGGGCTTGTCGCGCAGCACCACCTCGCGCAGTGCGACCGCGACGCCCGATGCCCTGACGGCCAGCCGCGCCCGCATGGCATAGGGGCAGCGGCGGAAGGAATACAGAACGGGTAGCGGGTTCATCGGGGCCGGATTTTGAACCATGGGGTCAATCGCCGTCCTGCCAGAATCCGGCCGCCCATGAACCATCGACTCCAATTTCTGCCGCCCGGCCCGCAGCGCAGGACCTTGCTGGCCTGCGCCGCTGTCGCCGCCTCGGTGCTGACGCTGGTCGCCCTCGGCCACGACGGCCGGCGCATCGTCCAACTGATGGCCCTGGCCCTGCCGCCGCTGGCCTGGCTGGCCTGGCCGGTGCGCAGCGCCGGCGTGCACCGGCTGCGCACGGTGACGGTGTGGCTGTGGTCGATGGCCTTCGTGGTCGACGGGGCCGCCCGCGCCTATCTGCTGGACGCCTATCAGGCCGCACCCGACAGCTCGCTGGTGATGTCGGCCACGGCCAATACCAATCCGCGCGAAAGTACCGAATACCTGTCGATGCACTGGCGGGTGGTATTGCTCTGGCTGGCCGCCGTGGTGGGTGCCGGCGCGATGGCGGCGCGATTCGCGGCACGGGGCGCGCGGCAGCCGGCTGCCTGGTCGCGCGGGTGGGTGGCGGCACTGTGCGTACTGATGCTGCTGAGCAGCGTGGCCTATGTCAGCAAGTCGGCGCGGCGGCTGCATCCGGCGATCTTCTGGTCGGGCTGGAGCCGCCAGATCGACACCCTGCGCGCTGGCTGGGCCGACCAGCAGTTGCAGCGCAGTGCCGCGATGGAACGTGCACGCGCGGTGCATCCGCTCATCACCCAGGACGGGCCTTCGACACTGGTGCTGGTCATCACCGACAGCGTCAACCGCGACAACATGAGCCTGTACGGCTACCAGCGCGCCACCACACCCCAGCTGGTGGCGCACCGTGCACAACTGGGCGACGACCTGCTGGTGTTGCGCAACGCCTGGTCGGTGGACGCCAGCACCCTGCCGTCGCTGCGCAACATGTTCGCCTTCGGCGAGCCGGATTCAGGCCGTGCGCAGCACCTGCTGGCCCTGGCGCGGGCAGCGGGCTACAAGACCTGGTGGATGAGCAACCACGACGACGTCGCCATCGAGCAGCAGCATGCGCAGATGGCCGACGTGGTGGAGATGATCAACCGCGTGCCCGGGCGCTCCGGCATGTCGCTGGACGGCGAGCTGCTGGACTGCATCCAGGAAGCCCTGGAAGAGCCGGCCGAACGCAAGCTGATCGTGGTGCACCTGATGGGCGCCCATCCGCACTACAGCCTGCGGTTTCCGGTGGACGCCAACCCCTTCGACGACCAGCCGGACGGCGTGGAGGCGAACCTGCAGCAACAGGGCCGGTCGGCCTGGGTGCGCAAGTTCCGGCAGGAATACGACGCGGCCCTGCTGTACCACGACTCGGTGGTGGCCGAGACGCTGCGGCTGACCCGGCAGATCGGCCGTCCGCAGGATTACCGGGCCTGGATGTACCTGTCCGACCACGGCCAGGAAGTGGGCCACGGCGGCAACCATGCCGGCCACAGTCCCAGCACCGCGTCGGGTTATCGCATCCCCGCGCTGATCTGGCGCAACAGCCCCGCCGAGCCCTATCCGGCAGGCACCGGCCAGCGGCCTTTCCGCGCCGACTGGGCGGCGTGGGCCATGGCCGACCTGCTCAACATCCGCTGGACCGGCGACACCACCGACCGCAATGCCCTGGGAAAAGGCTACCGCTGGGTGGCGCCGGAGTTGCCGGTGAAGGTGGAGTCGTTCGAGGACTGAGACGCCGGACTGGTGGTCGATAGCTCGTTTGCAGACTGAGCAATCTGAATACGGTATGGCGCAAACCGGATCAAACGCCGGCCGGGGGCCGCTCCCGCAGGCACATTGGCCGGTTGTCCACCACCCACAGGCCTCCCATGTTTCTCCGGCGCATCGCATTGCACAACGTCCGCTCGGTGGAAACACTGGCCCTGGACTTCACCGCGGCCGACGGCGCAGCGCGGCGCTGGACGCTGCTGCTGGGCGAGAACGGCTGCGGCAAGAGTTCGGTTCTGCGGTCCATCGCGTTGTTGCTGGCCGGCAGCGAGGCGCTGCCGGACCTGCTGGGCGAACCCGACGCCTGGATACGCAACGGCGCCGCGCAATGCATCATCCAGGGCACTCTGGTGACGGCCAGTGGCGAGACACGCGACATCGTGCTGGTCATCCATCGCGGTGAAGGCATCCGCCAGCTGTTCGACCGCAACCGGGTGTCGCTGGCCGCGCTGGATGCCGCCATCGCCCACGCAGACCGGCAATATTTCACCCTGGGCTACGGTGCCTCCCGGCGCCTGCCGGGTGGCGGCGCGCAGGCCGCCTTCCGCGACCCGCGGGTGCGCTCGGCACGCGCGCAGGGCATGGCCAGCATGTTTTCCACCACCGCGCCGCTGATCTCGCTGGAGCAATGGGCGATCGACCTGGACTGGCGCCGCGGCGAAACCGCCCTGGCGGCGATGCGCAAGGCGCTGGATCTGCTGCTGCCCGGTGTGGCTTTCCTTCGGGTCGACCGCCAGACGCGGCAGATGGTCTTCTCCACGGTCGACGGCGAGGTGCCGCTGGCCGGCCTGTCGGAGGGTTACCAGAGCATGGCGGCCTGGTGCGGCGACCTGCTGTACCGCATCACCGAGGCGTTTCCGGACCGCCGCGACCCCCTGGCCACGCGGGGTGTCCTGCTGGTCGACGAACTCGACCTGCACCTGCATCCGGTGTGGCGGCGCCGGCTGGTGGAATTCCTGTCGGCCACCTTGCCGAATTTCCAGTTCATCGCCACCACCCATTCGGCGCTGACGGCCCAGCAAAGCGGCGTGGGCGAGGTGTTCGTGCTGCGGCGGCAAGGCGAGAAAGGCCGGCCGGCGCTGCAGGCCTTCGTCGGCGAGCCCCGCAAAATGATGCTGCACCAGTTGCTGATGAGTCCGATGTTCGGGCTGGCCTCGATGGACTCGGTGGAAACCGAACAGGCGCGTGACGAGGTGCGTGAACTGCTGGACCGCAAGTCCACGCTCGATCCGGCCGAACAGAAGCGCTTGCGCGCCGGCCGGCAACTGCTGAAGGCCACGCCGCGCTGGGATGCGGTGCCGCACTACGCCAGGGAACAGACCGCGTTGCTGGCATCCATCCGCCAGGCGATGGACCAGGCGGGCCCGGCGCCGGCGGTGTCGGCCCGCAAGCTCCGGGCGACCGCACGGCGGCTGGGAGCGGCCGAATGATCCGGCTGGTCCGCACCCGCCTGCCGCAGCAGCTGGACGGGTTCACCGGCCCGGCGCTGCAGGCCAAGCTGCAACGGTTGATGGCCTATTGGTACGAAGGCGCCGGCACGGTCGATTTCAAACCCAAGGCCCGCCAGCTTTGGCCGCGAGCCAAGGCGCAGCTGAAGGTCGAATCGTCCGGCAAGTGCGCCTATTGCGAAGCCGACACCGCGGTGGTGGCGCATGGTGATGTGGAGCATTTCCGCCCCAAGAGCGGCTATTGGTGGCTGGCCTATTGCTACGACAACTACACCTTCAGCTGCCAGGTGTGCAACCAGGTCTACAAGGGCGACACCTTCGGTCTGGCCGGCTGCAAGCTGGTGTCGCCGCCGCTGCCGGCAACGCTGCCGGGCGAACCCGGCGAACGCGCCCGGCTGGCCGCGGCGCTCTGTCCCGACCCGGCCACCTCGAACGAGGCAGCGCTGGTGCGCTGGCTGGCGGCCGAGCGGGCCGATCTGCCCGACCCCTACCTGGACGAACCCGAACGGCTTTTTGCCTGGAAGGTGATCGGCGAAACCCAGGAGGTCTGGCTGGTCGCCCGTGGCAGTTCCATGCGGGCCCGGCGTGCGGTGAAGGCGGCCGAATCCGTGCTGGGCCTGAACCGCACCGAATTGCTCCGCCTGCGCTGGAACGACTACGACGAGCTGGAAACCCTGGCGCTGGCGCTGCAGGAAGGCCGGTTCAGCGATGCCGACAAACTCAAGTTGCTGACCCGCCTGCGCCGCCACGCCGGCAGCGACCGCCCGTTCGCGGGCATGCGCCGGTTCTTCATGCGCGCCTGGGGATTGCTGGAGCCCGACGTCTCCGGCCTGGTGGCTGGTACTGGATCTGCCGCCGTTGTCCGCCGATCGGCTGGTCGGGCCAGGCCGGTCGCGCGGTCTTGAAGCTGCCGTCCTAAAGGGCGGCTTTTCAGGTGGCACGACCTGTGCACCGTCCGGTGCGCGCCAGCAATTGCAGCAAGGCCGGGAAGACTTCCCTCTCTTCCAGCGGCGCGACCCGGGACGCGATCTTTTCACATCGGTGGCAGGCAGGGTCTGCATCCCGCATTGCCGTCGCCGTGGAGGCAGCGCATATCCGAACGCGTTCACCGCGTGTCGGTGCCGGAAGGCCGCGTTGCTGCATCAAAAATCGCCTGACAGGGATTACCTGGACTTACAAAATCTATACAGCGACTTTGTTCGCGCTGTGTACCGTTGCCTTCATCGCTGCGTTGTGTTTTCAGGCATAGCGCTTCCGACTGAAAGGACAACTCCCATGGACCCCGTCTTCGACAACTCCCCCGGCCAGAAAAACGCCCATGCTCCCGTCGGCGCGCCGCCTCCGGGCACCACTGGTTCCACGCCTGCCAATCGTCCGCTATGGGCGGCGGTCGGTGTGCTGGGTGTGGCGGTCGCCGCATTGGGCGGCACGTTGCTCTGGCAGAACGTGCATGGCAACGACGGCGCCGCACCGCAGGCCCTTGCCGGCGCTTCCACCGGACAGGTTCAGGCGCTCACGCGCGAGGACGTGCTGTCCGAAAAGACGACCACGACCACCGCCGCATCGGCCGTTCCGACGGCTCCGGTCGTGACGGCCCCGGTGGCACCCAAAGTAGTTTCCAAGCCGGTCGTGACGGCGGCGAAGCCGGCTTCGAACGGCTACACCGGCAGCTACGGCAGCGGGCAGCCCAGCCATGCCGTGGCACGTGCACCGGTCTGCGGCAATTGCGGCCGGGTCGAGTCGGTGACTCCGATCCAGGAAGCCGCTCCGGCCAGCGGCCTGGGTGCCGTCGCCGGCGGTGTGCTGGGCGCCGTGCTGGGCAATCAGGTCGGCCATGGCGGCGGCCGCACCGCAGCTACCCTGCTGGGTGCCGGCGGCGGTGCCTACCTGGGCAACACGGTCGAGAAACGCACCCGCACGACGACCACTTACCAGATCCGCGTGCGCATGGACGACGGCTCGGTGCGCACCTACAACCACACACAGGCGGTGCCGGTGGGGGAACGTGTCACCACCGAAGGCAGCGGATTCCGCCTGGGCCAGGCAGCCACCTATTCGACCGTGGCAGCACACGATCCGTACTACCGGCCGGTGTCCGAACCGCAAGGCACGTACTCGTCCAGCCGCTACTGATCTCGCGCGGGTTTCATCCCGCAACGGGGTGCGACCTCCGGGCGTGACACCATGCGGCATGTCCGACGTGTCCACGCCCCACAAACCACCGCTTCCCTCACGCCCGCCCGGTTTTGCCGAGCGGGCGTTTCTGCTGGTGCGCATCCTCTGGTGGCCGGTGCGTGCGGTGGTGTTGCCGCTGTGGCGCGCGGCCATGCTGTGGATCGATGCAGAAGGCCTGCGCATGAGCGCTGCCATGTCGTTCTACGGCATGCTGAGCCTGGCACCGCTGCTGGTGCTGATCGTCGCCGGCCTGGGCTGGTGGCTGGACCGTTCCCTGCTGGAAAGCACGCTGGTCGCGCAGGCGCAGGACGTCGTCGGCGAGAAGGGCGCTGAAGTGATACGCCAGGCCATGGAAAGCGCCCGCCAGCCGACCAGCGGCGCCTGGGCCTCGGCCTTCGCGGCCGGCTTGCTGCTGTCCGGTGCGACGGGTGTGTTCGCCGAGCTCGAATCGGCCTTCGAAAGCATCTGGATGCAAGGCCGCACCCCGCCTCCTTCGGCCTGGTGGCGCACCGGCTGGCGGCGGCTGCGCGGTGTCGTCTACATCCTGGCGCTGGGGGTATTGCTGCTGGCTTCGCTGGTGGTCACCACGGTCTTTCGCGCGGTCGAGACCTGGGCCTCGCAATGGCATCTGCTGGCACCGCTGCTGCGAGTGGGCAACGAGGCGGTGTCGGTGGTTTTTTCGGTGCTGCTGTTCACCGGCCTGATGCGGCTTTCTGGCGGCGCGAAACCGCGGCTGCGGTACCTGGTGGTTGGCGCCTGCGTGGGCGCGGCCCTGTTCGCCGTGGGCAAACACGTGATGGCGTATTACCTGTCCACCGCGGCCGTGGTGTCGGCCTACGGCGCCGCCGGCTCGCTGGTGGTGGTGCTGATGTGGATCTATTTCTCGTCGGCGGTCCTGCTGTATTCCGCCGGCTGCGCCCAGGCCTTGTCCGAGCAGGCAGAGCACCAGGTTTGAGACAGGAAGCCGGCCGCGCCGCGGCCCGAGAAGCCGAGGCGCCCTACTTTTCGGCAAAAGCCCGTTCGACGACGAAATCGCCCGGTGTGGAAGTGTTGCCTTCCTTGAATCCACGCGCTTCCAGCATGTGTTTCAGGTCGACCAGCATGGCCGGGCTGCCGCACATCATCACGCGGTCTTCGGCGACGTTCAGCGCGGGCACGCCCAGGTCGGCGTAGATCTTTCCGCTTTCCATCAACTCGGTGATGCGTCCCATGTTGCGGTAGCTCTCGCGGGTGACGGTGGGGTAGTAGAGCAACTGCTTCTGCACCATCTCGCCCAGGAACTCATGGTTCGGCAAATGCTCGGTGACCATGTCGTGATAGGCGAGTTCGTCGACCTGGCGCACGCCGTGCACCAGCACCACCTGCTCGAAACGTTCGTAGGTCTCGGGGTCGCGGATGATCGACAGGAAGGGCGCCAGGCCGGTGCCGGTGCCCAGCAGGTACAGGCGCTTGCCCGGCAGCAGGTAGTCGCACAGCAGGGTGCCGGTGGGCTTGCGGCCGACGATGATGGGGTCGCCCACCTTGATGTGCTGCAGGCGCGAGGTCAGCGGGCCGTCGTCGACCTTGATGCTCAGGAATTCGAGATGTTCTTCGTAGTTTGCGCTGGCGATGCTGTACGCACGCAGCAGCGGCTTGTCGTTCACCCGCAGGCCGATCATCGTGAAGTGACCGTTGGAGAACCGCAGCGAGGTGTCGCGGGTGGTGGTGAAGGTGAAGAGTCGGTCGGTCCAGTGGTGGACGGAGAGGACGGTTTCCTCGTTGAAAGCGCTCATGTTCGGTCGGGCTCGGCGGCGTGCTGGGAGGTGAAGGACAGGTGCCGCAGGAAGGCGCGGCGAAACCGCCGATGTTAGCCCGTCACATTCGGGTCATCACCCATATGTTTATGGCCCCGCCGCAATCATGGTTGCGACCGATTCTCAACGGCGTTCGACCACCACCGGCGAAAGCTGCAGGCTGTCGCCCAGGCGCTGGGCGGCTTCACGGGCGGCGTCGCGGCTGGCAAAGGGGCCGGCCTGCACGCGGGCGAGGCTGCCGTCCTGCAACACGGTCACCTGGATTTCGGCGGCGGCGCCGGCGGCCCGGCGCTGCAATGCGGCAGCGCCTTCGGGACGGCCGAAGGCACCGAGCTGCACCCAGAAGCCGCCCGCGGCAGCCGCTGCAGGCGTCGCCATGTCGGCAACGGCCGGAGTCGCAGGCGTCGGCGGTGCCAGCGGCGGTAGCGCGGGCAGGGTGGTGACGACGACACTGCGCGGCGGTGGTTCGGCCCGGTCCTGGTCGGCACTGCGCTGGCGCACGTTCAGCGGAACGGCCGCGTATTCGGGCACGGCAGGCTCGGCCGAAGGCATGGCGGCCGCCGGTGTGTAGACCGTCATCGAAACCGCTGCGGCGGGCACCTGCACGAGCGGCGCCGCCTGTGCGATCCCCGTCGCGTCCGGCGCCGTGTTGCCGCGCCGCCATTGGCCGGAGGCGATCTGCATCGGCGTGATGCGTTCCACCTCGACCGGCGCGACGCCGCGCAGCAGGTCGAGCTTGAAGGCGGCGGTGTAGCTCAGGTCGATGATGCGGCCGTCATGGAAGGGGCCGCGGTCGTTCACCCGCAGGATCACCTCTCGGCCGTTGGCCGGATTGCGCACCCGCACGTAACTGGGGATCGGCAGCGTGGGATGTGCGGCGGTCATCGCGTACATGTCGTACGGCTCGCCGCTGGAGGTCGAGGCGCCGTGGAACTTGCGGCCGTACCAGGAAGCCAGCCCGCTTTCGCTGTAGCTGGCGGACGCGTCCATCGGTGTGTAGCTGCGGCCCAGCACGGCATAGGGCTTGTTGGGGCCGCCGCTGCGGATGGTCTCGTTGCGCGGTTCTGCGTCCGGCACCTGCGCCAGGTTGGCGGGAGGGTTGGCATCGGCGCCGTCGCGGCCGGGGCGGGCCAGGATGCCGCCGCCCTTGGGGCCGCTGGCGCAACCGCCCAGCAGCGCGGCGACGGTCGCCAGGACGACCATCAGCACACGCGACGGATGTTCAGCCAAAGACCGCGCTCCACAGCGCCTCGATGGCGTCGCGGTCGGCCGCCATCGCGTCCATGGCGATCTGCGTGGTTTCTTCGTTGAGCCGGGCGCGGTGCTGTTCGCGGCGCAGGTCGCGGTAGGCATCGGCGGCGCGGCGGCCCACACCTTCGGGCAGCAGGCCCACCGCTTCGGCTCGTTGCAGCAGGGCGATGTTGCCGACGTTGGCGCACAAGCCGGGGTACTGGCCGGACGCCGAAAGTACCAGGTACTGCACCGCGAATTCCGCGTCGACCATGCCGCCGCGACTGTGTTTTACGTCGAAGCGGTCGGGTTTGATCGGGTGGGCGGTGCGCACCTTCTCGCGCATGGCGACGATCTCGGCGCGCAGGGCGGCGGCATCGCGCGGCGCGGTGATGACGGCTTCGCGAACCGCGTCGAACCGTGCCCGCAGGTCGACGCCCCCTTCAGCGGCCCGCGGCGCCAGCACGCAGCGTGCGCGGGTCATGGCCTGGTGTTCCCAGGTCCAGGCGGTATTGCTGCCGCGCCGTTCCTGGTATTTGGCATAGGCGTCGAAGCTGGTCACCAGCAGGCCCGAACTTCCGTTGGGCCGCAGGGCGGTGTCGATCTCGTAGATGTCGCCTTCGCCGGTCTTCACCGTCAGCCAGTTGATCAGCTTGCGCACGAAGGCGGCATACACCTCGGGAGCGCGCTCGTCCTCGTCTTCGTAGACGAACACGATGTCCAGATCGCTGCCGTAGCCGAGCTCCTTGCCGCCCAGCTTGCCGTAGCCGATGATGGCGAAGGGCGGTTCGGCGGCGTCCCGGTGCCGGCCCTTCAGGCGCTGCCAGCACCAGCGCGCAGTGATGCGCAGGGTGGCATCGGCCAGCGCGCTCAGGTCGTCGGCCACCTGTTCGACGCCGATCACCCCCTCGATGTCGCGCGCCAGGGTGCGGAACACTTCGGCGTGGTGGGCGCGGCGCAGCAGGTTGAGCAGGGTCTCGTCGTCGTCTTCAGCCGTGCGGCTGACCGAGGCCAGGCGGCGCTCGAGCTCGTCCTCGTATTCGACGGCGCTGAAACGCTCCGCCAGCAACGAAGGCCCGGCCAGTTCGTCGATGACACCCGGGTGCTGCGTGAGATAACGCGCCGGCCACCTGGCCGCACCCAGCAGCTGCAGCAGCCTGCGGTGCACCGCGGGTCGCTCGATCAGCAGCGCGAGGTAGTTCTGGCGGCGCAGCAGCGGTTCGATCCAGGTGACCATCAGCACGGCCGAAGCCTCGGTCACCGAGCCTTCGGACAACCATTGCGCGGTGCGCTGCAACAGGCGCAGCAGCCGGTTGCGGTCTTCGTCGCGAAGTGCGTTCAGGCGCGGGTGGTCACGCCATTCGAGCACCCGCGCACGCAGCTGATCGGGCAGGCGCTCAACCAGCGTATCGAAGTCCGGCGGCGTGTTGGCGGCGCGGCCGCAGCTGCCCTTGCCGTTGCATCCGCCACCGCCCGCATTGCCGCCGAGCAGCGTGTCGAACTCCTGGGCCACCCGTTCGCGGTGCGAGTCGAGGTCGTGCAGGAAAGGGCACAACGCCGGATAACCCATGCTGGCGGCGATCCATTCCTGGTCGCCGTCGGCCGTCGGCATGGCATGGGTCTGCTGGTCGTCCAGGTACTGGATGCGGTGTTCGACGCGGCGCAGGAAGGTGTAGGCCTCGGCCAGGGCGGCGGCGGTTTCCTCCGCCATCAGTCCGGCGTGGGTCAGGCGGTGCAGGGCTTCGAGCGTGCTGCGGTGGCGCAGTTCCGGGAACTGGCCGCCGCGCACCACCTGCAGCAGCTGCACGGTGAATTCGATCTCGCGGATGCCGCCGCGCGACAGCTTGACGTCGTTGGCGCGTTCGGGTTTGCCGGCGCTGCGGCGGGTGGCGTGTTCGCGGATCTGGCGGTGCAGGCTGCGCAGCGCGTCGAACACGCTGTAGTCGAGATAACGCCTGAAGACGAAAGGCAGTACCACCGATCGCAGTCCCAGCACGGCGCTGCCGGCCAGGGTGCTGTGGGGCGCCACCACACGGCTCTTGAGCCAGGCGAAACGTTCCCACTCGCGGCCCTGCACCACGAAATATTCCTCGAGCGCGGCGAGCGAAACCGCCGCCGGGCCGGAGTTGCCGTTGGGCCGCAGCATCAGGTCGATACGGAACACGAAACCGTGTTCGGTGACGTCGCCGACCAGTTGCGACACGGTGCGCACCACCGCCGAAAAGTATTCGTGATGCGAGGTGCGGCCGCGCCCGTCGGCGTTGCCGGAAGTCTCGCCGTCCGCCTCGTAAAGGTAGATCAGGTCGATGTCGCTCGACACATTGAGCTCACGCCCGCCGAGCTTGCCCATGCCGACCACCCAGAACTCGCAGCGGCTGCCGTCCGGGTTGGTGGGGATGCCGTGGCGTTCGTCCAGGGTTGCGAAGGCGTCCCTGCAGGCTTCGTCGAGCGCCAGTTCGGCGAGTTCGGTCACACCGCGGGTGACCACTGCCAGCGGCGCCTGCTGGTCGCAGTCCAGCGTGGCCAGGCGTTCCATCACCAGCTGGCGCAACACCCGCAGGGCGGCGCCAGTGTCCAGGCCCTGGGCACGCAGGGCGGTCAGGGCTTCGGCCATGCCTGCGCGCATCGGCGGGCCGGCCGGCAGCAGGGGCAGTTGGTCGGCATAACGTCGCCGCAGACGCTGCACAAAACGGGAGTGGCCGGCCAGGTCACCCGGCGCAGGCGAAACAGCATGTTCCGGCGAACCAGGGGCTCCGGGTGTGGCGGTCATAATTCCTGCGGACATGCCATGCACTTTTTGACGACGAATGTGTCCAAAAACCGGTTCTGACATGCAGAGCGTTTGCCCCCAACATGACCGAACCGAAAACGAATAAGAAGAATCCCTCGCGGGCCTTGAAGGCAACTGCTGCCGTGGCGAGCGGGTTCTTCTGGTCGTTATTGGCCGCCTGGCTGTGTCTGGCGGCCGCCTGGGGCGCGCTGCACGGCTGGATTGTGCCGCGAATCGCCGATTTCCGTCCCCGCATCGAGGCGGAAGCCACGCGAGCGCTGGGGGCGCCGGTGCACATCGGCAGCATCCAGGCGCGTTCCGGTGGCTGGGTGCCGACCATCGCCCTGTCCGACGTCACCCTGTCCGATGCCGAAGGCCGCACCGCATTGCGTCTGCCGCTGGTGGTGGCCGCGTTGTCGCCCCGGTCGTTGCTGCACCTGGGTTTCGAGCAGCTGTACCTCGAAGCGCCCGAGCTGGATGTCCGCCGCGCGGCCGACGGCCGGCTGTTCGTGGCCGGCCAGTGGTTGCGGGCCACCGGCCACGACGGCAGCCGGGGTGCGGACTGGCTGTTCGCCCAGCCCGAGCTGGTCGTCAACAACGCCACCGTGCGATGGACCGACGAACAGGCCTCCGCCGACCCGGTGGTCCTGACCGACGTCGACCTGCTGCTGCGCAACGGACCGTGGCGCCACGCGATGCGCCTGCAGGCAACGCCGCCGACCGGGCGCGGCGAACGTGTCACCGCCATCGGGCAGTTCAGCCAGCCGCTGCTGTCGCTGCGGCCCGGCCAGTGGCGCGACTGGAGCGGCCCGCTGTATGCCGACCTGCCGCGAGTGGCCTTCGCGCCGCTGCTGGCGCTGGTCGGCGAACCGGGAGAACACGGCCTGGAACACGCCGACGGCTTCGGACGCATGCGGGCCTGGGGCGACCTGGCCAACGGTTCCATCGCGGCGGCCACCGTCGATCTGGCGCTGTCCGAGCTCGACCTGCGTTTTGCCCGGGCGCCAGACGGCCTGGCGCTGAAGCAGTTCGGCGTCCGCCTCACCGGTCATCGGGACGACAACGGTTTCGATGTCGCCACGCAGAACCTGGCCTTCACCCGGGACGACGGTTTCGTCTGGCCGGGCGGCAATCTTTCGCTGCGCCATCGCAACGCCGCCGGGGAGCAGCCCGCCCGCAATGAATTGAAGGCCGACAAGCTCGACCTGGGCGCACTGGCCGCCCTGGGGCGCGGCTTGCCACTGCCCGACAGCCTGCAGCGCACGCTGGTAGAGCGGGCGCCGCAAGGCCTGGTCGAATCCGTGACCGCCCAATGGGACGATGCCGCGCCCGGCACCGCGCCGCGCTACCGGGCGCGGGGCCGTGTCACCGGCCTGACGGTCGCATCCAAGCAGCCGGACGCCAGCCGGCTGGCCGCGGCGGCTGCGGTCGAGGCGGCGATGCGGGCGCAGGATCCCAAGGGTCATCGCCATGTGCATCCGCCGCTCGGCCGGCCGGGTGTGCGGGGCGCCGACGTCGACTTCGATCTCAGCGAAGGCGGCGGCACCGCGAAACTGGCGATGGCCGACGGCGCGCTCGACTTCCCCGGCGTCTTCGAGGAACCGGTGATACCGGTCGACACCCTGCAGGCCGACGTGCGCTGGCAGGTCGGCACCGACGGCCGGCTGGCCGTTCAGGTGCCCAGGGCCACGTTCGCCAACCGCGATGCCGCCGGCCAGGTGCACGCCGACTGGCATACCCACGAGGAAGGCGACGCCAACCTGCGCCTGCCCGGCGTGCTCGACCTGGGCGGCAACCTGACCCGTGCCGACGGCACGCGGGTGTTCCGCTACCTGCCGCAGAGCATCGGCCCCGAGGTCCGGCATTACGTGCGTGACGCCATCAGCGCGGGTGTCGCCACATCGGCGCAGTTCGAGGTGCGCGGCGATCTGCGCCACATGCCTTTTGAAGATCCGAAACAGGGCCGCTTCCACATCGGCGCCCAGTTGCGGGGCGTCACCTACGCCTATGCGCCGCCGGAAGTCGAGCCGGTCGGCGCCTTGCCCTGGCCGGCGCTGGTCAGGCTCGACGGCGAGTTGCTGTTCGAGGGCCGCGGCATGGAGATCCGCAATGCCCGCGGCCTGCTGGAATCACCCGACTCGATGCACGAGACCGGCGCACGCGGCGTCGATGCGCCTGCGCCGCGCACCGCCGCCACGCCGCCGCTGCGGGCCGGTGAAGTGCAGGTGCTGCGAGCCGATGCCCGTATCGCCAACCTCGCGCATGCGGTGGTCGAGGTGCAGGCGAGGGCACGCGGGCCGCTGGGCGAAATGCTGGGCATCGTCGACGCCGCGCCGCTCGCCGGCCTGACCAACCATGTGCTGGCCAAGGCCACCGCCAACGGTTCGGCCGACCTGCAACTGGGGCTTTCGCTGCCGCTGGCCGAACTTCACAAGAGCACGGTGCGCGGCGGCGTGACGCTTTCGGGCAACGACCTGCGCATCACGCCCGCGACGCCGCTGCTGGGCCAGGCGCGCGGCACCGTGGCCTTCACCGAATCCGGTTTTTCGCTCAACGGCACCCAGGCACGCATGCTGGGCGGTGAAATCCGGGTGGAAGGCGGGTTGAAACCCGCCGTCGCGGCCGCCGGCGCCACGGCCCCGGCCGGCCATGTGCTCAACCTCAAGGCGCAGGGCACGCTCACCGCCGAAGGCCTGCGCCAGTCGCCCGAGATCGGTGCCGCCGCGCGCCTGGCGGAAGCCGCCAGCGGCGGCACCAGCTACAGCGTGGCGATCAACGTCGCCGACGGCCATCCGGAAGTGCAGGTCAGCAGCAACCTGCAGGGCCTGGGCATCGACTTTCCGGCGCCTCTGGGCAAAGCCGCCGAGACCAGCCTGCCGCTCGAATTCCAGACCCGCCTGCTGCCCCGCAAACCCGAGACCGCCCTGCAGGATCAGCTCGACCTGACGATCGGCAAGGTGGTGGCGGTGCGTTTCCTGCGGGACCTGGGGGGCGCCTCGCCGCGTGTGGTGGCTGGCCGGCTGGACGTGGGTGCCGGCGCCACCGAAACGTCGCCGCTGCCGGACGACGGCGTGACCGCCGGGGTGCGGCTAGAGGAGCTGGATGTGGATGCCTGGCGTTCGGTGCTGACCAAAATCGCCGAGGCCGCTCCGGCTCCGGCCGGTACACCCGCATCCGCCGCACCGCAGCGTTCCGAATCGGCCGACTACCTGCCCGACACCCTGGCCCTGCAAGCCGACCGCGTGGTCGCCAGCGGCCGAACGCTGCACAAGGTGGTGATGGACGGATCGCACAAGAGCGGCCTCTGGAAGGCCGATGTCGACGCGCAGGAACTGGGCGGCCATGTCGAATACCGCCAGTCGGTGGGCGCAACGCCGGCACGTGTGTACGCCCGGCTGGCACGGCTGCAGGTACCCGCCACGGCCGGCCAGGACGTCGAGAAACTCACCGACGGCGCCAGCCATGGCACGCCTGCCGAGCCTGCGGCCGCCAGCCCGATGCCGGCGCTGGACATCGTGGTCGACGACTTTCAGCTCAAGGACCGGCGACTGGGCCGGCTGGAGGTCCAGGCGTTCAACCACGACAGTGAATGGCGCCTCGACAAACTGCAGCTCACCCTGCCCGAGGCTACCTTCGCCGCCAGCGGCCGATGGGGTCGTCCCACACCGGGTTCCGCACGCCGTACCCGGCTCGACTTCCGGCTGGACCTGCGGGATTCGGGAGCGCTGCTGGGGCGGCTGGGCATGAAGGGTGTCATCCAGGGCGGCGTCGGCCGCATGAAGGGCCAGGTCGACTGGCTGGGTTCGCCCTTCAGCCCCGACTACGGCTCGATGGACGGCGCCTTGAACCTGGACGTGGCGACCGGCCAGTTCCTGAAGGCCGACCCCGGCCTGGCCAAGCTGCTGGGAGTGCTGTCGCTGCAGTCGCTGCCGCGCCGGCTGACGCTGGATTTCCGGGACGTCTTCAGCGAGGGTTTCGCCTTCGACCATGTGCGCGGCGACCTGAGGGTGGACGACGGCATCGCCCGTACCGACAACCTCGAAATGAAGGGCGTTGCGGCCGAAGTGCGGATGGACGGCGACGCCGACATCCGTCGGGAAACGCAGAACCTTCGGGTGGTGGTGGTGCCGGAGATCAACGTCGGCACGGCTTCCCTGCTGGCGACCATCGTCAACCCGGTAGTGGGCTTGAGCACCTTCCTGGCGCAGGGTTTGTTGCGGGGACCTCTCATCAAGGCCACGACCCGCGAGTTCCGTATCACCGGGCGGTGGACGGATCCGCATATCGAGACGTTGACGGGAGCCGAGCGGGAGCAGGCGCGGTAGTTCCTGCTTCGTAGGGAAACAGCCGGAAGGCACAATCCCGCACATGAAAGCAGCCACCCTCCAGATGGTCTCCGCCCCCGACCTGGCGGAAAACCTGACCACCGCCCGAACCCTTCTGGAAGAAGCCGCCCGGGCCGGCGCCGAACTCGCGGTGCTGCCCGAGTATTTCTGCCTGTTCGGCCACAAGGACACCGACAAGCTGGCCCACCAAGAGCGCTGGGCCGAGCCGGGTCCCATCCAGTCCTTCCTTTCCGAGGCAGCGCGTGACCTGGGCCTCTGGATCGCAGGCGGCACCTTCCCGGTCGCGACCGGGGACCGTGCCCGGGTGATGAACGCCCTGCCGGTCTACGACCCGGAAGGCCGGCCGGTGGCGCGCTACGACAAGATGCACCTGTTCCGATTCGACGACGGTGACAAGACCTACGACGAAGCCCGCACTCTGGCCCCGGGTGCCGAGCCCGCCTGGTTCGACCTGCCCTCGCGTGACGGCCACACCTGGCGGGTGGGCCTGTCGATCTGCTACGACCTGCGGTTCCCGGAGCTGTACCGCCGCTATTCGGCCGCCGGCTGCGATCTGCTGCTGGTGCCTTCGGCCTTCACCCATGTCACCGGCCAGGCGCACTGGGAGCTGCTGCTGCGCGCCCGTGCGGTCGAAAACCTGACCTTCGTGGCCGCTGCGGCGCAGGGCGGAGAACACCGCAACGGCCGTCGCACCTGGGGCCATTCGATGCTGATCGGCCCCTGGGGCAGCACGCTGGCCGAACGTTCGCAGGACGGTGCCGGCGTGGCAGTCGCCGAGCTGGACATCGCCGAACTGAAGGCGGCTCGCGGACGCCTGCCGGCACTTCAGCACCGCCGACTGTGACATTGCGGCTGCATCCGTGAAGCTGCCTACCCTTCCATTGCCCCGCGTTCAGCCGGGCGTCTTCTTTCCGGCACGGCGTCCCTTCGCCTGGAGCCGATGGTCGTTGTGGCCGGTGCTGATCGCGCTGGTGGTGGTGATGCTCATCACCCTGGTCTGGCTGGCCGGGCGTTACGAGGCCAGCCAGGTGCAGAGCCGCATCGAGCGCGACGTGGGCGATGCGGTGGCCGACATCCGTGTGGGTCTGGCGCGCGACCTGCAGAGCCTGCAGGCCCTGTCGCCACCTGCATCCGGCCTGGAGCCGCAGAGCTGGAACGACGCGGCCCGGCAGTTGCTGCGCGAACGCCGCGAACTCATCCGCGTCGAGTTGCGCGACCGCGCCCTGAAGCTGGTGTCGGAGGTCGACACGCCTTATCGGCCGCTGCCGCTCATGCATGAACCCGACCGCATCAGCACCACCGAGGAATCGCTGACCTGCGCCACCGCGCGCCGCACCGGCACGCCGATGTATTCGCCCAGCTACTTCCTGCGCCGGCAGGACGGCCTGGGTTTCGAAGTGATCGACCTCTGCGTGCCGGTGCAGCGCGGTGTCCAGGCCACCGGCTACATGGTGGCGACCTATGCGCTGCAGGAGATCCTGTCCGACCTGATCGGCCAGCAGATCATCCGCCACCAGGACATCTCGTTCACCGAAGCCGACGGCACCCGGCTGGCGGCACTGCACGGCTCGGCCCGGCGCGGCACCCGGCTGTTCGCGGCGCACCAGCTGCTCGACCTGCCCGGCGCGGCGCTGGTGCTGCGCATGGAAAGCTGGCACGGCGCTCCCAGCGTGTTCCCCAACGTGCTGACCGCGCTGGTCACCTTCATGTCGATCGCGCTGGTGTCGGTGATGGTGCTGCTGTCCAAGGACAACCGGCGCCGCCTGCAGGCCGAGCACGACCTCGCCGAGGCGCTGGCGTTCCGCAAGGCGATGGAAGACTCGCTGGTCACCGGACTGCGGGCGCGCGACCTGCAGGGCCACATCACCTATGTGAACCCGGCGTTCTGCAAGATGGTGGGCTTCCAGGCCGAAGAGCTGCTGGGCCTGGACGGCGACCTGCCCTACTGGCCGCCCGAACGCGCCGACGAGAACCGTCGCCGGCAGGCGCACCGCATCTCGGGCGATGCACCGCCGCCGCCGCAGGAAGGTGTCGAATCGATCTTCATGAAACGCGACGGCACCCGGTTCCCGGTGCTCATCATCGAAGCCCCGTTGATCAATGCGCAGGGCCTGCATACCGGCTGGATGGGCGCCTTCCTCGACCTGAGCGAACAGCGGCGGGTGGAAGAACTTTCACGCGCCAGCGCCGAACGCCTGCAGGCCACCGCACGGCTGGCCACGGTCGGCGAAATGGCGTCGATGCTGAGTCATGAACTCAACCAGCCGCTGGCCGCGATCTCCAGCTATGCCACCGGTTCGCTGAACCTGCTGGGCCACCAGCGCGAACAGGCCCAGGCCGCACCGGACGCCGGCACGCTGCGCGACATCTCGACGGCCATCGCCCGCATCGGCGAACAGGCCGAACGCGCCGGCCGGGTGATCCGCAGCGTGAACGACTTCGTGCGCCGGCGCGACCAGGCACGCGAGGCCATTCCGGCTCGGGCGCTGGTCGATGCGGTGATGCCGCTGATCGGCCTGCAGGCCCGCAAGCTCAATGTGGAGGTGCGCATCCGCATCGACGCCGGGCTGCGGCCGGTGCTGTGCGACCGCACCATGGTCGAACAGGTGCTGCTGAACCTGGCGCGCAACGGCATGCAGGCCATGGGGCAGATCGCGATTTCGCAGCGGGTGCTGGAGATCGCCGCCAAGGCAGCGCCGTCCGATGCCCGCGGCGACTGGCTCGAATTTCGCGTGTGCGATCGTGGCCCGGGCATTTCCCCCGAGGTCGACGCCCAGCTGTTCACGCCTTTCTTCACCACCAAGAGCGAAGGCATGGGCCTGGGCCTGAGTTTGTGCCGCACCGTGATCGAACAGCACGGCGGCCAGTTGAGCCACGCGCCGCAGCCCGGCGCAGGCACCATCTTTTTCTTTACCCTGCCGCAAGGCAAGAAGGACAGCGAACGTGGTTTCCGCACTTGATGCGACCGTCTTCATCGTGGACGACGATGCCGGGGTGCGAGACGCCCTGGCCTGGCTGCTGCGCTCACGCCGGCTGCTGAGCGACACGTTTGCCAGTGCCGAGGCTTTCGAGCAGATGCTGCAGCAGGCCGGCGGCAACGGCGGCGCTTCGGTGTCTCCGCTGTCGCATCCGTGCTGCCTGCTGCTGGATGTGCGCATGCCCGGCATGAGCGGCCTGGCGCTGTTCGACACCCTGGTGGCGCGTGGCCTGCACACCGTCATGCCGGTGATCTTCCTGACAGGCCACGGCGATGTGCCGACAGCGGTCGATGCGGTGCGTCGCGGTGCCTTCGACTTCTGCGAAAAACCGTTTTCGGACAACGCGCTGGTAGACCGGATCGAAAAGGCGCTGGAGCATTCGGCCGCCGTGCTTTCGCGGCGTCAGCAGGCGCAGGGCATCCAGAAACAGCTGACCGAACTGACCGACCGCGAACGCGACGTGATGCGGCTGGTGGTCGAGGGCCTGCCCAACAAACTCATCGCCGACCAGCTCGACATCAGCGTGCGGACGGTGGAAGTGCACCGCGCCCGGGTGTTCGACAAGATGAACGTGCGGTCGGCGGTCGAGCTGGCCAACCTGCTGCGCGACGCAGCCGGCTGAAAACTGCGTCAGGCCTGCTGGGCCGCCCGCGAGGCATCGAGATGCGCCTTGGCCCCTTGCGCCAGCGTGACCTCTTCAGGCGTGGACGGTGTGAACACCGGCGCTGGAATCGGCCGCCCGTGCGAGTCGACCGACACGAAGACGATCAGGCATTCGGTGGTCTTTTCCATCGTGCCGCTCTTCATGTCGCCGCTGCGCACTTCGACCGAGATGTTCATGCTGGTCTTGCCGGTGAAGGCGATGCGGGCTTCGACCTCGACCAGGTCGCCGATCATGATCGGCCGATGGAAACGGATGCTGCCCAGGAACACCGTCACGCAATAGCGTTTGGACCAGCTGGTGGCGCAGGCGTAACCGGCTTCGTCGATCCATTTCATGACAGTGCCGCCGTGGACCTTGCCACCGAAGTTGACGGTACTCGGCTCCGCGAGAAAACGCAGGGTGATGCTGGACATGAAACTGGAACTCCGTGGGGGCGCCGCTGTGGCGCGGCTGGGCGTTCGATATTACCGAAGCTTCCAGCGGCATCGCCCCGTCTTGCCTAGACTTGCGGCCCGAGCCTCACCCTGGAGACAAGCCGAAATGCCCGGAATTCCCGCCCCTGAACTGCCCGTGCCGCTGGCCCGTTTTGTCGGTGTACTCGACCGTCTCACCACACCGCCCGAAGCGCCCGAGGCCGACGTGCTCGAAGGCGTGGTCGCCGCCATGCGGCAACTGGTGGCGCAGGACGACTGGCTCGACGTCGCTTTCACGAAACCGCATCCGCAGTATTACCAGCAGTACCTGCTGCATGCCGATCCGGCCGGACGTTTCAGCGTCGTGAGTTTCGTCTGGGGACCGGGCCAGAAGACGCCCATCCACGACCATTGCACCTGGGGCGTGATCGGCATGTTGCGTGGCGCCGAGATCGGCCAGCATTACCGCCTGGCAACCGGCGCATGCGTGTCCGACGGCCCGGAGGTGCAACTGGCGCCTGGCGACACCGCGGTGGTTTCGCCCACCGTCGGCGACCTGCATGTGGTGCGCAACGCCTTCGACGACCGGGTGTCGATCAGCGTCCACGCCTACGGAGCGGACATCGGCCGGCAGCACCGCCATGTCTATGACGCGGCGACCGGTGCGGCCAAGGTGTTTGTCTCCGGTTATTCGAATCCGTTGAATCCGTCGTATCCGACGAATGTGGCGGGTCGCGGTTGACGGTCGGTCAGAGCGGCAGTTCGGTATAGAACCGGCCGCCGTGGTACAGCAGCGGGTTGGCGCCGGCCCGGTAGCGGCAGGCCTCGACCTGACCGACGAAGATGGTGTGGTCGCCTTCCACATAACGGCTGCGGCTGAAACATTCGAAGGTGGCCACTGCGCCGGCCAGCACCGGCGCACCGCTGACACCTTCGGTGAACTGCACACCGGCCCAGCGGTCGGTGCCGCGTGATGCGAACTGCATGGCCAGCGCCTGCTGGTCGGCTGCCAGCACGTTGATGGCGTAGTGCGTTCCGTCGGCCATGGCGGTCATCGCGCTGGAGGTGTGCGACAGGCTCCACAACACCAGCGGCGGTTCCAGCGATACGGAGTTGAATGAATTGGCGGTCAGCCCCACCAGCGTGCCTTGCGCAGTGCGCGCGGTGACGATGGTGACGCCGGTGGCGAACATGCCCAGGGCGCTACGGAATTCCGGCGTCGAAAACGACGGGTCGCGGGCCAGGATCACAGGCGTTGCGGGTGCTGTCACGTTGGGTGCCGCGGCTGCGGCAGTCAGGGAAAAACCGGATTATCGTGCCACCGTCAGTTGGCCAGTTCGATCCGCAGATCGGGCCTGAAGCCTTTCTGCTCGTCCTTGTGTGCATAACCCAGCGGGTTGGCCACCACCCGGCAACCCTGTTCCAGGTAGTCGCTGGGGCAGTGCAGATGGCCGTGCAGCCAGACGTCGGCCAGCGGCAGCAGGTGGTCGAGCCGGTTGCAGAAACCGGCCGTGCCCGGCACCAGGCCGTAGCGCGGGTCGGCGCTGCGCAGGCTGGGCGCGAAATGGGTGACCACCACCGTGGGGCCGCCGAACGATTGTTCGAGGGTGCTGCGCAGCCACTGCTGGCAGACCAGCGCCTGGTTGCGCACGCTGGCGCCCAGCCACGGCTGGCCCTGGCGGCTGGTGCCGGTCTTGGCGAGGTAGAAGTCGGCCGCACGCAGCGCCTTGCCCCGTGCCTGGTCGGCCTGCGCCGGCGATGCACGGGGCGGCGTCAGGGCGTCGAAGTCGGTCCACAGCGTGGTGCCGGCAAAACGCACGCCGTCGATGACCAACGACTGGCGTTCCAGCCAGGCGATGCCGAGCCGGTCGCACAGGCGGCGCAGGCGGTCGTGGGCTGCGTCGAAATCCTGGCCGTCGTATTCGTGGTTGCCCGGCACGAAAACCACCGGCCTGGGCCAGGCGCCGTATTGGGGCAAGGGAGAAAAGCGGGTCAGGCCGAAGTCGCCGGCCGGCAGCAGCGAGCCTTGTTTGTCGGCACCGACATCACCCGCCAGCACCAGCAGGTCGGAGTCTGCCAGGGGTTCGAAGACACGGTCGGGTTGGACTTCCAGGTGCAGGTCGGACAGCAGTTGCAGTTTCATCTTGGTCTCTTGGGCTGCTTTTTGGAGCTACATCGGCCCGGCTTGTTCCGCCGCCCGCACCACGGCCTGGCGCAGCCATTCCTGCGCGACGGCGTTCTGCTGGCGTTTGTGCCACAGCGCATCGACGTGGACCGTGGGCACGGCAAAGGGCAGGGGGCGCCACACGATGCGGTCGGCCAGGCCGGTGGCGCCGACGAAATGGCGCGGCAGCACGGTCAGCAGGTCGGACTGCGCCACCACCCGGCCGGCGGTGAAGAACTGGTTCACCGTGACGGTGACCCGCCGCTGACGGCCCAGCAGCGCCAGCGCCTCGTCGATGAAACCGTAGGGCCGGCCGGAAAAACTCACCAGCATGTGGCGGGCCGCGCAGAAACGCTCGGTGGTGAATTCCTCCGCCAGCAGTTCGGACAGCGGATGTCCGCGCCGCATCACGCAGACGTATTCGCCGTGATACAGGCGCTGGTAGGCGAAGCTCTGGTCTTCGCCGGCCTGGCTGCGGGCGGTGAGGTCGGAAAGCACGGCCGGAAAATAGCCCACCGCCAGATCGGCCGCCTCGTCGGCCAGCAGCTTGCGTGGGTCGCGCGTCGCCAGGGGCAGTGCGCGCAGCTGGATGCCGGGCGCCTCGGATTCGAGGATGTTGACCAGGCCCGGCATCAGCACCGTGGCGGTGGCGTCGGCCATGGCCATCACGAAGGACATCTCGGCCGTGGCTGGGTCGAAGGTTTCCGGCGCCAGCGAGCGCTGAAGCTGTCGGAGCGCGTCACGCACATCCGGCCAGATGGCCAGCGCGCGGGGCGTCGGTTCCATGCCCTGGCCCTGCCTGCGCACCAGTTCGTCGCCCAGGGTGTCGCGTAAACGCCGCAGTGCGTTGCTGACCGCCGGCTGGGTCAGGTTGAGGTTATGCGCGGCTCGGGTGAGGCTGCGTTCGGCCATCACCTCGTCGAAGACACGCAGGAGATTGAGGTCGAGACTGCGGAAATTGAGTGTGGTCATCACTGCTGTGAATGATATCAATCACCCAAATAAAGTTGAGTGGCACGGGGGTTAACCCTAGTATTACCCCTATCCCGCCGGACGGAGTTGTCCGGTAACTACCGAGAGTTCACCATGACTGCCTTTGTTCACCCCACCTTTTCCATGCAACACGTCGGTGCCGTCCGTGCCGCCAACGTCGCGCAAAACATCCAGGCCGTGGTTGCCGCACCGCTGCGCCGGCTGTCACAACGTGTCGCCGCCTACCTGGAGCACAGCCGTACCGCTTCGGAAGACCACCAGCTGTGGGAAATGGCACTGGCCGATGCCCGCGTCATGGCCGATATCAGCCGTGCGATGAAACAGGGCGCACCCAACAAGGTCGCCTTCTACTGACCAGGGAGTCAGCCAGAAAGAGAAAAACCGCCTTTCGAGGCGGTTTTTTTGTGCCCGCACCGGAAGCCCTTGCGGGCTCCGGCGCGTAAATCAGGCTGCCTTGGCCAGGCGTGCTTCCAGCGCGGCCTTGGTGTCGCGCATGGCTTGCGGAAGGCGCTCGCCGATCTGTTCGAACAGGGCTTCGTGCAGCGCCAGTTCTTCCTTCCACGAAGCCGCGTCGCTGCGGCTGACCATGTCGAAATGGTCCTGGCTGAATTCCAGGCCTTCCCAGTTCAGGTCGCCGTAGCTCGGGCTCATGCCGGTCAGGTGTTCGGTCGGCGAACCTTCCTTGCCTTCCAGCCGATCGATCATCCAGGCCAGGACACGCATGTTCTCGCCGTAGCCAGGCCACACGAACTTGCCGTCCGGACCCTTGCGGAACCAGTTGGTCTGGTAGATCTTGGGCAGCTTGGCACCGGAGGCTTCCAGCTTCTGGCCGAGCTTGATCCAGTGGTTGAAATAGTCGCCCATGTTGTAGCCGGCGAATGGCAGCATGGCGAACGGGTCGCGGCGCACCACGCCCTGCTGGCCGGCGGCGGCGGCGGTGGTTTCCGAGCCCATGGTGGCAGCCATGTAGACGCCTTCCAGCCAGTCGCGGGCTTCGGTCACCAGCGGCACGGTGGTCGAGCGGCGGCCGCCGAAGATGAAGGCGTCGATCGGCACGCCGGCCGGGTCGTTCCAGGCTTCGTCGAGCGCCGGGTTGTTGGTCGCGGCGACGGTGAAACGCGAGTTCGGGTGGGCTGCCTTTGCGCCGGTGTTGCGGGCGATTTCAGGCGTCCAGTCCTTGCCTTGCCAGTCGATCAGGTGTTCCGGCAGTGCCTTGCCCGGTGCGTCGTATTCCATGCCTTCCCACCAGATGTCGCCGTCGTCGGTCAGCGCGACATTGGTGAAGACGACGTCCTTGTCGAGGCTGCGCATGCAGTTCGGGTTGGTCAGCATGTTGGTGCCGGGCGCCACGCCGAAATAACCCGCTTCCGGGTTGATGGCGTACAGCTTGCCGTCGGCCGATGGCTTGATCCAGGCAATGTCGTCGCCGATGGTGGTGACCTTCCAGCCGTTGAAGCCTTCCGGCGGCACCAGCATGGAGAAGTTGGTCTTGCCGCAGGCCGACGGGAAGGCGGCAGCGACGTGGTATTTCTTGCCTTCGGGCGAGGTCACGCCCAGGATCAGCATGTGTTCGGCCAGCCAGCCTTCGTCGCGGCCCATGGTCGAGGCGATGCGCAGTGCGAAGCACTTCTTGCCCAGCAGCGCGTTGCCGCCGTAGCCCGAACCGTAGGACCAGATTTCGCGGGTCTCAGGGTAATGAACGATGTACTTGGTCTTGTTGCAGGGCCACTTCACGTCGGCCTGGCCTTCTGCCAGCGGTGCGCCGACGGTGTGCAGGCAGGGAACGAATTCACCTTCCACGCCCAGCACGTCGTACACGCCCTTGCCCATGCGGGTCATGGTGCGCATGCTGACGGCGACATAAGGGCTGTCGGACAGTTCGACGCCGATGTGGGCGATAGGCGAACCCAGCGGACCCATCGAGAAAGGCACCACGTACATGGTGCGGCCGGCCATGCAACCGTCGAACAGCGGCTGCAGCGTGGCGCGCATTTCGGACGGTTCCATCCAGTTGTTGGTAGCGCCGGCGTCGGCCTTTTCCTTGGAGCAGATGTAGGTGCGGTCTTCGACACGGGCCACGTCCGACGGGTCGGACAGCGCCAGGAAACTGTTGGGGCGCTTGGCGGGGTTGAGTTTCTGGAAGGTGCCGGCATCGACCAGCTGCTGGCAGAGGCGGGCGTATTCCTCGTCGCTGCCGTCGCACCAGTAGATGTCTTTCGGCTTGCAGAGGGCAACCATGTCGGCCACCCAGGCGATCAGTTTGGCATTGCGCACGTACGCGGGCGCATTGAGGTTCAGGCCGTGCATGACGGGAGCGTTCATCGCGAGTCTCCAAAGTTAAAAATCGTCTTGTCGCAGGCGCTTCGGCCTGGGATAAGACGACTTGGACGGGGGCTCCGACGGCCCGAGATGACAATTCTATGAACGCTGCCTTTTTTGCGCACGAAGTTTCGGCTTTGTTTCATGCATAAATTGCATTGAATTATGTGCAAAACATGCAAGCGTTCCGAACGAAAAAAAGCCCTGCCGCGCGTAGCGCCGGCAGGGCTTTCGGCTGGCTTCCGGGAGGGTGGTCAGGCCATGTAGACGGCGATGAACGCCAGCAGGAACATGAGGACGCCGCCGACGATGGGCAGGACGATGGGCACCAGGTGCACCACCTGCTCGATCGGGTCGTTCGGCTGGGCGTATTCGGGCACGGGCTTCGGGTCGGAGGCGTCGACAGGCGTGTTCATGGGCGGTTCCAGGCGGGTATGCCGAAGATTCTATCGACGGGTACCACCTTGAAACCGCTTCCTGGGGTTTGCGATGAGAGCCTGCCGGTCTCAGGCAGCAGCCGTCACCCGCAGCACTTCGGAGCCGTACGCCTCGAGTTTCTTGCCGCCGATGCCGGTGATGCCCTGCAGGTCGTCCAGCGACGACGGATCGCGCTCGGCGATGGCGGCCAGCGTCGCGTCGTGGAAGATCACGTAGGCCGGCAGGTTGTGCTCGCGCGCCACCTCCGCCCGCCAGGCCTTGAGGGCGGCGAAACGTTGCTGGCCGGCGTGGTCCAGGGTGGCTGCGACAGCGGCGGTCTTGCCGGATGCACGGCGTGGTGCGCGGCTGCTCGGCGGGTTGAGCGACAGACGCAGGCGCACCGGCACCTCGCCCTTCAGCACCGCACGCGACAGGTCGGTCAGCACCAGGGTGTTGTAGGCGTTGGCATCGACTTCCAGCGCGCCGGTCGCGATCAGCTGGCGCAGCACGCCGCGCAGCTGGGCCTCGGACACATCCGCGCACAGGCCGAAGGTCGAAAGTTTTTCGTGGCCCTTCTGGATCACCTTCTCGGTCGGTTTGCCTCGCACGATGTCCATGATGTGGCCGGCGCCGAAACCCATGCCGTAGTTCTTGCGGATCCAGTAGACGGTCGACAGCAGCTTGCGGGCCGTGTCGGTGCCTTCCCAGATGTCGGGCGGGTTCAGGCAGTTGTCGCAGTTGCCGCAGGGTTTGCTCGGCTCGCCGAAGTAACCCAGCAGCCGCACCCGCCGGCAATCGGTGGCTTCTGCCAGCGCCAGCAGGGCGTCGAGCTTGCCGCGCATCACCTGCTTGAATTCCTCTCCGGCCGGGCTTTCGTCGATCATGCGGCGCTGGTTCACCACATCCTGCAGGCCGTAGGCCATCCAGGCGTCGGCTGGCTGGCCGTCGCGGCCGGCGCGGCCGGTTTCCTGGTAGTAGCCCTCGATGTTCTTGGGCATGTCGACGTGGGCGACGAACCGCACGTCGGGTTTGTCGATGCCCATGCCGAAGGCGATGGTGGCGCACATCACGATACCGTCCTCGCGCAGGAACCGGTCCTGGTGGCGCTGGCGCACATCGGCGCTCAGGCCGGCGTGGTAGGGCAGTGCGTTCATGCCGGCGTCGTTCAGCGCCTGGGCCAGCTCCTCGACCCGCTTGCGCGACTGGCAATAGACGACACCCGCTTCGTCCGCATGTTCACGCTCGATGAAACGCAGGAGCTGCTGGGTGGGTTCCTTCTTCTCGACGATGGAATAACGGATGTTCGGCCGGTCGAAACTGCTGACGAACTGGCGCGCGTCCTGCAGCTTGAGCCGCTCGACGATGTCGGCGCGGGTCAGGTCGTCTGCGGTGGCGGTCAGCGCGATGCGCGGCACATCGCCGTACCGTTCGTGAAGGATCGACAGGCTGCGGTATTCCGGGCGGAAATCGTGGCCCCACTGGCTCACGCAATGCGCTTCGTCGATGGCGAACAGCGACAGCTTTCCGCTCGCGTTCAGGGCGTCGAGCAGTTCCAGGAAACGCGGTGTGGTCAGCCGCTCCGGCGCGGCATAGATCATGGTGATCTCGCCGCGCTGCATGCGGCGCTCGATGTCGAGCGTCTGGTTCCAGTCGAGGGTCGAATTGAGGTATTCGGCCGACACCCCGGCTTCGTGCAGCGCGCCGACCTGGTCGTGCATCAGTGCGATCAGGGGCGACACCACGATGGAAATGCCGAAGCCGGCACGTTGCCGGGCGATCGCCGGGATCTGATAGCACAACGACTTGCCGCCACCCGTGGGCATCAGCACCAGTGCGTCGCCGCCTGAACACACGTGCTCGACGATGTCCTGCTGCTCACCACGAAAGTGGTCGTAGCCGAAGACGTCCTGGAGGATGTCCTGCGGGTCTGGGGAAGCGGTAGCGGTGATGTGGGTTGCCATGCAGGCGCAGTGGCGGCTCACGCAAGGTGCGGCCGCAGTGGACGAAGGTCGGAAAACCGCCGATTGTCTCGCGGACTGCGTTGACCCTGGAAATCCGCTGTCTCTCGGTCAGGAGCGTTGCAAAGGCCGTCGCCGCTGGCGCCGGTTGACCGGCGTTCCCGGCGGTGGCTCCAGGTCCACGGACGGCGGCCTGAAATCCGCCGCCACGGACGGTCCGGAAGAAGCGCTCGCCTGCAATTGTCCGAGCACGGGATTCGTTGTCTCCGCCGACGAAGGCGGCTCCGTCAGGGGAAAGGTGCTGGTCACGAATTCAAGCGCCTCGAGCGCCTGGTAAGCCCCCTGGACGGGGGTTCCCCGCATCAGGTGCTGCGAATATGTCGCGAGCCTCAGGTAATGCTCGGGGCGACCTTCGAGAAACAGGCAGTAGGACGTGGCGTAGGCGTATTGGGACACGGGGATCTTCTTCACCACGGCCTTGCCGTCGACGCGCTGTTCGATCTCGATGTCGAACAGCGTGCGGTCGGCCGTCATGTCGCGGATGCACCTCATGTCAGGGAGACTGACCACGGGTTTCTGCCCATAGGTCAGGCCCATCAGCACCGCGTCGGCCTTGGCGCGGGTCACAAAGGTCAGTTGCTGCAGGTGGCTCGGTGTCCTCGACGTTCTCGGCAGGCACGAGGCCGTGTTGACGGACTCGTAACGGGTGTTGTTGGGAAACATGGGAACTCCTCGGGATTGGAAAGGCACCAGCGTGGTGGCGGAGGAAGACGGGGAAAGCGTCTTTTTCTACAATGCTGCATGTCTTCCCGAACCCTTCGCTACACCCGTGCAGCCGCTCTGCCGGCCATCCTCGCCGAACGCATCGCCATCCTCGACGGCGCGATGGGCACCATGATCCAGCGCTTCAAGCTGGGCGAGGCGCAGTACCGGGGCGAGGGCTACAGCGGCACCGACGGATCGGGCGACCGCTTCAAAGATTTCCACCGCGACGTGAAGGGCAACAACGAACTGCTGTCGCTGACCCGGCCCGACGTCATCCGCGACATCCACGAAGGCTACCTGGCGGCCGGCGCCGACATGATCGAGACCAACACCTTCGGCGCCACCACCATCGCGCAGGAAGACTACGACATGGCCGCCCTGGCGCGCGAGATGAACGTGGCGTCCGCCAGGCTGGCCCGCGCCGCCTGCGACAAGTTCAGCACGCCCGACAAGCCGCGTTTCGTGGCCGGCGCCTTCGGTCCCACGCCCAAGACCGCCAGCATCAGCCCGGACGTGAACGATCCGGGCGCCCGCAACGTCGACTTCGAGTCGCTGCGCAGGGCCTATTACGAGCAGGCCGAAGACCTTGCCCGGGGCGGCTGCGACCTGTTCCTGGTCGAGACCATCTTCGACACCCTCAATGCCAAGGCCGCGCTGTTCGCCATCGAGGAATGGTTCGAGAACAGCGGTGAACGCCTGCCGCTGATCATCAGCGGCACGGTGACCGATGCTTCGGGCCGCATCCTGTCGGGCCAGACGGTGACCGCCTTCTGGCACAGCGTGCGCCACGCGCAGCCCCTCGCCATCGGCCTCAACTGCGCGCTGGGCGCCACCCTGATGCGGCCCTACATCCAGGAGTTGAACAAGGCGGCGCCGGACACCTTCATCTGCTGCTACCCCAACGCCGGCCTGCCCAACCCGATGAGCGACACCGGTTTCGACGAAACGCCGGACGTGACCGCCCGCCTGCTGCACGAGTTCGCGGCCGAAGGTCTGGTCAACATCGTCGGCGGCTGCTGCGGCACCACGCCCGACCACATCGGCGCCATCCAGGATGCGGTGCGGCCCATGAAGGCACGCCTGGTGAACGGCGCGCATTTCAGCGCCTTGGTGGCCGCCGAGGCCTGAAGCTCCGAAACTTCAGGCGTGGGCCGCCGGGCTGCCCACGCCCGGTCGCACCAGCGTGAAGGCCGGCAGGCCGTTCAGCAGCCGCTGGCCGTAAGACGTCGACACCAGGCGCTTGTCGTAGCAATACACGCTGGCGCGGTCTTCCTCGGTGCGGATGGCGCGGCCCACCCATTGCGCCAGACGGATGGCGGTGGCTGGCACCACCAGTTCCACGAACGGGTCGCGGCCCGCACCACGCAGCCATTCGGCACGTGCTTCGCCTACCGGGTCGTCGGGCGGTGCGAAGGGCAGCTTGGTGATGAAGACCGACTCGCACAGCCGACCCGGCAGGTCCAGCCCTTCACCGAAGGACTGCATGCCGAAGATGATCGACGGCGCGCCGTCGGCCACCCGGATGCGGTGGGTGGCCAGCAACTGCGCACGGGGCAGGGCGGTCTGCACCAGCACCCTCGGCACCAGCACCGGCGGCAGCGCGGCAACCGCCTGGCGAAGCTGGTCGCGTGAGGTGAACAGCACCAGCGCGCCGTACTTCACCGTCATCAGGTCGCGGATCAGCGCCTGGACCATCTCTTCGGTATAGCTGGCGGCGTTGCGCGGGTCGGCGCGGGTTTCGGCAGCGATGAGCCGGCCCTGGGCGGCGTAGTCGAAGGGGCTGGGCACTTCGAGTGTGCTGGCCGCGTCGTCGTCGAACAGGCCGGACTCGCGCAGGAAGAAATCGAACTTGCCGCAACTGGTCAGCGTGGCCGATGTCAGCACCGCGCCGCGCACCGTGCCCCACAGCCGGTTGCGCAGCGTGGCGCCGGGCAGCAGGGGGCTGGCATGGGCTTGCACCACCGGGATGTCGCCGTCTATTTCGAGGGTGAACCACTTGGCGGCCGGCACGGCGCCGGGTTCGGTGTCGCGCAGCAACAGCTGGGCGGTTTCCAGCACCGCCTCCAGCCGGGGCGCCACGGCGCCCAGCTGGGCATATTGGGTGGACAGGCGCCGGCCCTGTTCCGGGTATTCCTTGATCTCCGCCCGCAGCGCCTTGGCGATGCAGCGCAGTGCGGTCAGGTAACCCTCGGTGTGGTGCGCCACCTGGCCCAGCGGCTCGACCAGCGCTTCGTGGATCTCGCCGCGCGGCAGCCGTGCGCGCGCCATGCCGCGAGCCGGGCCGGCCAGTGCCGCGCGCAGGGTTTCGCCGTGCAGGTCGAGCACCAGCCGTTCCACGTCCTGCAAGGCCTCGCGCAGGTATTTGGCATGACCCGGAATGTCCGACACCTCGGTGACGCCGAGCTGAGAGCCGAAACGCACCGCCTTTCGCGCCAGTTTCTCGATCCATCCGTGCCGTCCCAGGTCCATGCGGCAGGCGAACTGCGCCAGCGCAGTGCCGGGCAGGTGATGCGCCTCGTCGAGGATCAGCAGGCTGTTGTCCAGTTCCGGCAGCAGCCGGTTGCCTAGGGAAGACAGCAGAAGGTCGTGGTTGACCACGATCACCTGCGCGCCGACCAGCGTCTTGCGGCGCTCGTAATAGGCGCATTGCCCGAACGACGGGCAGTGTTTGCCGGTGCATGAAGCAGCTTCGGCGGCCATGGGTATCCAGGCGTCGGGTGCGGGCGGTGTCTCCAGCGAATCCCGGTCGCCGTCCCAGGCGCCGCTGCTGAGCGCCTGTGCCACGCCGGCATAGAACTTCACCCGGGCCTCGACCTCGTGGGCCGGCCGTATCTCGCGGGCGCTGCGCTGGGCGGCGGCCTTGTCGTCGGCGAACAGGTCGTCTTCCGGGTCGTCCTCGTCGATCTCGGGTTCGGTCAGGCCGCCCAGGCGCTCCAGTTTCAGGCGGCAGACATACCGGCCGCGGCCCTTGGCCAGCGCGAATCGGAAGGGCGAGGGCAGCAGCGCGGCCAGTGCCGGCAGGTCCTTGGCGACCAGTTGCTCCTGCAGGGCGACGGTGGCGGTGGAAATGATGACCCGGGTGCCGCGGGACAGCGCGATGGCGATGGCCGGTGCGCAATAGGCCAGCGACTTGCCGACGCCCGTGCCGGCCTGGATGACCGCGATGGCGCGCACCGGCTCATCGCCTTCCTCGATCTTGCCCAGGGTGGCGGAACCCAGTGTCTGCGCGACTTTCTCGGCCATGCCGCGCTGGCCGGCGCGGCTGCGAAAGCCGTTGCTGGCGGCGACCGCCTCGTCGAAAGCTCCCAGGCCCAACGCAGCGGCGTCGGTCGGGCTGAGGGGGGCTGGGGAGGCGGGGGCGTTCTGGGAATCCAACGAAGACATGCCCCGAGTGTCTCAGGCCGGCGGCACCGCGCCGCCGGTCACCTGGCGTAATGCGTCGATGAACACCCCCACCGCCTTGGGCGAACGCACACCTTGCGGCATCAGCGCTCGCACTTCGACCGCCACTTCGGGCAGCACGGTGCGCACATGCAGGCGGTCGCTGCGCACCGCCATGGCGGTGAACGAATCGACGATGGCGGGACCGAAGCCTTCCTCGGCCAACACCATCGCGATGTGGTGCGTCTGCACGGTGATGCCGCCCTGCGGTGCGCTGCCCAGGCGCGACCACTGCTCGGCCAGCATGGTGCCGATGGGGTCGCGGTCGTCGATGCGGATGTAGGGCGCACGCATCACCTCGTCGAGCGTCACCGTGCTGCGTTTGTCGGCCCTGGCGGATTCGCTGCGCGACACACACACCAGCCGACCGGTGGCGATCAGCTGTTCATCCACCGCCGGATGCGCCTTGCTGCCGTACACGATCCCCACGTCACCTTCCTGCAGGGCCACCGCCTGGGCGATCTCGCGCGAATGCTGTACCCGCACCGACACGTTCATGGCCGGATATTTCTTGCGGAACAGCTGCAGCGCGTCGGGCAGCGCCCGCACCGCCAGCGAAGGCACGATGAGGATGCGCAGATCGGTCGCCTCGTCGTTGCCCAGCGCTCCGGCGATGCGCCGCACCGCCTCCAGCTGCGACATCAGCTGCTGCACTTCCGGGTACAGCGCCTGCGCTTCCTTGGTCGGCACCAGCCGCTGGCGCTGCCGGGTGAACAGGTCATAACCCAGCTGCAGTTCGGCCAGCCTCAGGGCCTGGGTGACGGCGGGCTGGGTGACGTGCAGCAGCCGCGCAGCTGCTCCCACCGTGCCGGTGAGCATTACCGCATTGAAAACCTCGATGTGTTTGAGTCTCATGGCTGCGCGGTGGGGTGCACGAAGCGTGCCGGCCGGGCCTTCACGCTCAGGGCTGCAGCGTCAGCGTCCTGAACACCGCGATCGCACCACCGCCGACGCCGAACAGCAGTTGAAGCGCAAAGAACACGATCGCCACCTTGCGGATCACCGCCCCGGGTTCGGCGCGTGCCGACAGCACCGCCAACAGGATGTCGAGCAGGAAGAAGACGGTGAGGATGATGGCAAGCATGAAAGACAAAACGACCGGAAAAGGCCGCTATCTTGCCTTGAGTCAGATAAAAGTTACTTGTGATGCAGTTCGAATCTATTGAACCATTTATCATGCACAAATGATCGCGTGTTCATCCAAGCGCCGCACACTTCAGATGATTGCGGCCAGCTCTTTTCCAGTCATCGGCATGCCTGCCCGTGCGCAGGCTCCCATTTACCCGCGCAAGCCGATCCGCTGGATCGTTCCCTACGCCACCGGCGGCACCACCGACCAGATCGCCCGAAAGATTTCGACCCGCATGGGTCGCAACCTCGGCCAGGAAATCGTGGTCGACAACAAGCCGGGGGCGGCGAGCATCCTGGGCGCTACCTTCATCGCCCGTTCGCCGGCGGACGGCTATACCGTCGGCACCGCCGACTCGGGCACGCTGGCGTTCAACCCGGCCTTGTATGCAACGCTCAGCTACGACGCCCGCAACGACTTCAGCCTGATCGGCGGCCTGGGGCGAATGCCGCTGGTGCTGGTGGTCAACCCGAAGTTCACGGCCCGCACGGTGCAGGAATACCTGGTTCTCGCGCGCCGCACGCCGGACGGCGTGACGTCGGCATCGTCAGGGCCCGGCTCACCGCTGCACGTGGCGCTGGAAATGTTCGAGCAGCGCACCCGCACCCGTATCCAGCATGTCGCCTACAAGGGCTCGGCACCGGCGCTGCAGGACGTCATCAGCGGCGAGGCCAACTCCATGTTCATCGACCTGCCGCCCAGCCTGGCCGCCATCCGTTCAGGCAAGGTGCGGGTGCTGGCCGTGGCCACCGCACAGCGCCTGCCCATCCTGCCGGACGTGCCGACCATGGCCGAATCTGGCGTACCGGGTTTCGAGGCCTACGCATGGCAAGGTCTGGTCGGGCCCGCCAACATGCCCGAAGGCGTGGTGCGCCGGCTCAGCCGTGAGTTGGTGGCCGCCCTGCGCACCGACGAAAACCAGGTGGAACTGCAAGCCCTGGGCATCCAGCCCATGCCGATGGGAACCGGTGAGTTCACCGACTTCGTGCGCCAGGAACAGAAGTTCTGGGCCGCGGTGATCAAAAACGCCAACCTCAGCCTCGAGTGACGCCGGCCACCGCAGCCGGTCGGTCGGCCTGCCCGGACCAGCCGTGCAAAGCCAGGGGCCTCGGCCCGCTCCACCACGAAATCGACCGACGCAAGGGTGCGTGCCGGCAGCAGTTTCCTGCGGGCGACGTACAGCGAAATCGGTCCGCCGCACCATGCCGTCCAGTCGCACCGGTTCCGCCATGTGGCGCGGGTGGGTCGGCGACTGTCGCCACGGCCACCCCGCCTGGTTAGCGCGGCGCCATGCCAGCCGGTCACCACGGCTGGATAGCCAGGCAGGCGCGGCCGAGACCCACGCATGGTGGGACCGGATGCCGGCATCGACGGTGGTTGCGGCGCCTGATTCCTATGCGGGCACCCGGAAGTTGCCGGTCGGCAACGGCGGCTTGCGGCCGGCCATCGATGCGGCCAGCTGTTCGGCGCTGCCACTCGCCAGCGTCAGGCCCAGCGCGCCCTGGCCGGCGTTGATCCACAAATTGGCGACACGTGTGGCGCCCACCATCGGCCGACCGCTCGGCGTGGCCGGACGCAGGCCGGCCCAAGGTGTCGGGTCACGGTAATCGCAGGCGCCCGGGAAAGTCTGTTCCACCGCAGCGCACAGCGCTTCGATGCGGCGCTGGTCGACCACCGGATGCGGCCCGCACAGCTCGGCGAAACCCGCCACCCGCAGCCGGTCGCCCAGCCGGGCATGCACCAGTTTGCGGCCGTTGTCGGTGATGCTGACCTGTGGCGCGGCTGCCGCATCGACGATGGGCAGCGTAACGCTGTAGCCCCTGATCGGTTCTATCGGCAAGGCCATGCCGAGCGGCTTCAGCAGGCCTGAAGACGCCGGGCCTCCGGCCAGCACGAAATGGTCGGCTTCGATGGTTTCGTTATCGCACCGGAGGGCGACGACGCGGCCGGCGCGCAGCTCCAGCGCCAACGCCTTTTGACCTGGCCGCATCACCGCGCCGGACGCCTCGGCCAGGCCTTCGGCGAGCCGTGCGGCGTCGGCAACTTCCTCGTCGGCAGTCCACACGCCGAAGGCGATGGCGCCGCCGCCGGTGGCTGCCAGCGCAGGTTCCAGCGCCAGGCATTCGGCCGCATCCACGATGCGTTGCCGGCAACCATGGGCGCTCTGCCAGTCGATCTGCCGTTGTGCCGCGGCCCGGTAGCCCGGGTCACGAAAAATCACCAGTTTCCCGGGTTGTGCATGGCGCGCGGATTCGCGCAGGCCGGGCACTTCGTCCAGCCAGCGGTGCAGCACGTCGCGGCTCAGGAACGACAGACCCAGCAGTGCGTCGGTGGTGGCCTGCACTTGCGGCCAGCGGCAGGCCGCGATGAACTGGAGCAGCCAGCGCACATGCGCGGCCTCGGCGCGCGGCCGCCAGCGCAGCGGACTGTCGGCCGACATCAGCCAGCGCGGCAGCGAGCGCAAGGCAGTGGGCGTGGCCAGTGGCTCGACATAGCTGTAGCTCAACTGGCCGCCGTTGGCCTTGCTGGCGCCCTGGCCGGCACGGGCGTGGGCATCGACCAGGGTGACCTGCCAGCCTTCCCGGGCCAGGGCATATGCGGTGGCGCTGCCGACGATGCCGGCGCCCAGCACGCAGACACGTTGGCCGGCCGACATCAGCCCGCCTGTTCGTGTTCGGCTCGTTGCGCCAGCGCCCAGGCCACGCTTCTACGTGCAAGGGCAGCCGTGGCGTCGACCACCGGGCGCGGCGCGTTGCCGTTGTCGAGCACCAGGGGAATCTCGGTGCAGCCCAGCAGCAGCGCCTCGGCGCCACGGTCGGCCAGGGCTTGTGCGGCCATCACCAGCAAGGCGGCTCCGCCGGACTTGTCGCCGGCCTTCACGGCCTCGATGCCGGGCATCACCCAGGTGTCCATCTCGGCTTCTGTGGGCAGCAGCCACGGGCGGCCGTCGTTGCGCCGGTCGAGATACAGGCGCGACTCGATGGTGGCGGCGGTGCCCAGCAGGCCGACCTTGCCTCCGGCCGGGACCAGGGCGTCGGTTTCATCCAGTGCCGCATCGATCAGGTGCAGCATCGGCAGGCCGAGCGCCTTCTGCAGCGGCTCGAACCAGAGATGCGCGGTGTTGCACGGGATGACGATCAGCCCGGCGCCGGCGCGTTTCAACCTTTCGCCGCTGGCGACGAGAGCGGGCAGCGGCGACTCGCCCTGCCCGCGGAAGGCCGTGGTGCGGTCCGGCACCTGGGGGATGGAACTGGTGACGACCGGCACATGGTCCTGGTCGACCCGGGCCGGCGTGGCGTCCAGCACCTTGCGAAGAAAGTCCAGGGTGGCGAGCGGCCCCATGCCGCCCAGCACCCCCAGGATGCCGGAATCGTTCACAGCGCTGGCTTGTCCGAAAGTGCGGTCAGGTTGGCCTTCAGCTCGTCGCTCATCGGCGCGTTGAGATTCACGCCCTTGGGCGGAATCGGCGACTGGAACCACTTGGTATAGAGCTTCTGGAAATCGCCGCTCTTGATGAGGGTGGCCAGCGTGCCGTCCACCAGCGTCTTGAAGGCCGGGTCGTCGCGGCGCAGCATGATGGCGTAGGGCTCGACCTGCAGCGCCTCGCCCACCACGGCCAGCGAAGACGGGTTCACCGAATTGGCCTTGATGCCGTACAGCAGGATGTCGTCCATGGCAAACGCATCGGCCCGCCCGCTCTCTACCAGCAACGCGGATTCGGCATGGTCCTTGGCCGACATGATGTCCAGGTCCAGGTTCTTTTCCTTGTTCACATTGCGCATCACCAGGATGTTGGTGGTGCCGGTGGTGGACACCACCTTCTTGCCCTTCAGGTCCGCCAGGGACTTGAAGGGAGAGCTTGCCTTCACCAGGAAACGGGTGCCGGTGTAGAAATAGTTGGTGGCGAACTGCACCTGCTTGCCACGCTCGGAATTGTTGGTGGTCGAGCCGCATTCGATGTCGATGGTGCCGTTCTGCAGCAAGGGCACGCGGTTGGCCGATGTCACGGCCTGGGTCTTCACCTGCAGATCCGCACGGCCGGTGGCCTTTTTCACTTCGTCGACGATCCGTCCGCATATCTCCCAGGCGAAACCGGTCGGGTTCTGGCCGTCGGCAAGATAGGAAAAGGGAATCGAGGCCTCGCGATAGGCGACCGTGATAAACCCGGCGGTCTTGACCTTGTCGAGGGTGGAAGCGGTCTGCGCCTGCGCCGTTGTGCTCAGGAACGAACACGCCAGAACGGATGCGACGAAAACCTGGGAAACCGGCAGATGTGCCATGGAAGTGCGCTTTCCAATGAGTGGGAAGCGCCCATCCTAGGCAGCACCGTCACGCAGCGGTCATCGTTTTTTTGCGGCAGTTGATAAGGCCAGCTAATGGGTCGGCCTGATCAGGTCCGGCCCGTTCGATCAGGATCGGCCCTGCTCGCCCACGAAGATCTCGACGCGGCGGTTCTGCGCGCGGCCGGCATTGGTGTCGTTGGACGCCACCGGCTGCTTCGATCCACGGCCCTCGATGGCGAAACGGCGCGCATCCACACCGCGCATCACCACGTAATCGCGGGTGGCGGCAGCGCGGTCGACGGACAGCGGGTCGTTGACCGCATCGCTGCCGGTGCTGTCGGTGTGGCCCACGATCCGCACCGTGCTGGCCGGGTTGCTCTGCAGGCTGGCGGCGAAGCGGTCCAGCACCGGCGCGAAGTTGCTCTTCACGTTGGCCCGGCCGGTGTCGAAGGAAACATCGCTCGGGATGTCCAGCTTCAGCAGATTGTCGGAAGTCTGCGAGACCGAGATGCCGGTGCCCTGCGTGGCGGCTTCCATTTCGCGCTTCTGCTTTTCCATGTTGTTCGACCAGATGTAGGTGCCCAGGGCACCGACACCCGCGCCGATCAGCGCGCCCTTGCCAGCGTTGCCGCCGCCGACCAGCGCGCCCAGCACGGCGCCACCTGCGGCACCTGCGCCGGCCCCGACGGCGGTGCGGCGCTGGGTGTCGCTCATGTTCATGTCGGCACAGCCGGTGACCAGCAATACGGCGGCTGCGGTTCCTGCGAGGATGAGTTTGCGCATGGCGAGAGTTCCTTCTTGTGTTGGTTTCGATACGAAGACCGAAAGGCACATTATTCGAAGGCCTGTCACCCGGCCAGTTTCTCCATGTAATTGCGCTTCAGCGGGGGCTGTCGTTGTCGTCGGGCTGCGGAGGTTCGCCCTTGTTCCGCCCGGAAAACATGGTCCACCAGACGATCAGCACCAGCACGCCGAGCGCCAGCAAGGCTTCGAGCAAAATCAGACCCATGACAACAAGACTCCCGCAGCGGCGTTCGATGGACAGGGCCATTCTAGGAATGCTGGGTGCGGTCGCCGCCTGGCTGCTCGTGGCCTGCGCGTCTCCGAGCCTGCCCCCTTCCGTCAGTAGTGGTGGCAGCATGCTGCCGGTTCCGGCAACCGTGCCCGACGGCATCGGCGGATCGATCTATCCGGTGCCCGCCGCACCTGTCGCCGGCAAGGGCCGCTGGGTGCCGGTGGAGTGGTCCGAACTGCCGGGTTTTGCCAACGACGACCTGTTCGAGGCCTGGAACGCCTGGACCAAGAGCTGCGAACGGCCCGGCCCCGCATTCGCCGGCCTGTGCGGCGACGTACGCCGGCTGACCATCGCCACACCGGATGAACAACGCGCCTGGATGGTCGCCAAGCTCCAACCCTACCGGGTCGAATCCGCCGACGGCAACCCCGACGGCCTGCTGACCGCCTATTACGAACCGATCGTGCCGGCCAGCCGTGTGCAGGTCCCGGGTTTCAACGTGCCGCTGTACGCCGCGCCGGCCGGCCTCGGCCAGCGCAAGCCCTGGTACACCCGCCAGCAGATCGATACCCTGCCCGAAGCCCGCGCCGCACTGCAGGGCCGGGCCATCGCCTGGCTGGCGGATCCGGTCGAATCCATGGTGCTTCACATCCAGGGCTCGGGCCGGCTGCGCATCAGCGAGCCCGACGGCAGCGTGCGCCTGGTGCGGCTGGCCTACGCCGGCACCAATGACCAGCCCTATCGCAGCATCGGCACCTGGCTGCTGCAGACCGGCCAGGTACGCGACGCCACCTGGCCCGGCATCCGCGCCTGGCTCGCGCAGAACCCGCAGCGGGTGAACGAACTCATGTGGACCAATCCGCGATATGTGTTCTTCCGCGAAGAACCGCTGGATGCGCTCGAAGCCTCTTTCGGCCCGCGCGGCGCACAAGGCGTGGCGCTCACCCCCGGCCGCTCCATCGCGGTCGACCGCACCAGCATCCCCTACGGCACCCCGGTCTGGCTGGCCTCGCCCGGCCCCACCGCCGCGCTGCAACGTTTGGTCATGGCGCAAGACACCGGAAGTGCCATCGTCGGGGCCGTGCGGGCCGATTTCTTTACCGGCTGGGGCGCGGATGCCGGTGAAACCGCAGGCCGCCTCAAGCAGAGCCTGCGTCTTTGGGCCCTGTGGCCGCGTGGAACCCCTGGAGCCTTGCCATGAAATTCATCACCGTCGCCGCCATGGCGTCCGTCAGCCTGCTGGCCGCCTGCGGCACCCACCCCCTGGCGCCGTACTTCGCCGGCAGTCCCTACCAGTGCGACAACGGCGTCACCGTCGCTGTGCGTGACGACGGCAGTGCCACCATCCAGACCGGCCGAGGCAGCGAGCGCCTGCTGCGTGATGCCGGCGGCGTCGGACCGGATCAGAAGGTCTACAGCAACCCGCAGGTGCGTTTTTCGACCGGCCTGCCGCCCGACGGGCGTGGCGCAGAACTGGAAGGCATGGTTCCGAATGGCAGGGCCCGCTGCAGCACGGGGCGGATGTTGGGGTTCTAGAGCGCTGCCTGGCACTGCCGAATTGATTCGATTTGGGTTACGTGCGCTTAATCATGTCGATGGTTAGATTATGAAACCACCCGCAGAACGGGACGGTACTCGGCAATAATTCAATTGATCACCGGATTCGCCTGATTTCTGAAACGCCTGCATACACCAGCTGCCATTTAAGCACCAAAACATAAACTTTGTGCGAGTTTTTTGATTTATCGCTTTGATTCAGAAAAACGGCGTCAAACCATTCGGTGGTTATATTCTGAAACACACACTGGGGCAACGTGGGGGCTGGCGGCATAATCTCATTGAGAGTGTATGGCCGCTCCCATTAGCTCAGAGCAAAAACCACCGAGGCTTCTCATGATCCAGGCAAATGGTTCCACCATGTTCGGGTTAGCCACTAAAAGCGCCGTCGACAATATGCTGAATTCCACATTCGAGCCAGACGAGCCCATGAAGGATAATCTGCCCTCACCGGTGCGAGAACCGTCTTCCACCAAAGAGCTGCAAACGGTCCGGATGATGAAGGGGCGGGACATCATCCTGTGCCCTCTGCTCGAGGTCAGTTACTTCGAAGCGCATGGAAAA
Organism: Xylophilus sp. PBN-3R; assembly: GCF_057747805.1. Classification (NCBI taxonomy): domain Bacteria; kingdom Pseudomonadati; phylum Pseudomonadota; class Betaproteobacteria; order Burkholderiales; genus Xylophilus; species Xylophilus sp. PBN-3R. The sequence goes on along the minus strand of NZ_CM173225.1, from coordinate 4,346,097 downwards.
TATACCCGCGTGGTCCTGAAAGACACAGATGGACTGCTTCAAATGAGCATGCAGGCGGTAGAAGCGAAACTACCGGGCGACCGGTTCATCAGAATTCACCGAAGCCATATTGTCAACGTCAGTCGGATCCATCTGATCAAACGTGACGAATTCGGGCGAATGATGCTGACCATTCATGGCCGCAATGAACAGCTCAATATTTCAAGGCCACACGAACATCTTTTCAGGGCTGGGATTTTCTAGGCCCTGAATTCGTCAGGGCAGCAGTGATAGACGCGGGGATATGCTGAAGGTGGTGTTGGCATTGGGAATAAACGATTTATCCACCAGGCCGGTCACTTGCCATTCGACGATGAAGTTGCGGCCACGGTTGCGTACGCTCGAAAGGTCCAGACCCACCAGGTCGCCGTCTTTTACAACATCGAGCACCGCACGTTTGTCGCCGTTGCTGGTCAAGAAATTCACCTGAACACCATCTGCGGTGGCACGGATGGCGCGTAAGCGGATGGCGCCACCGGTCCTTCCTGAATCCCAGCGCAGCAACCCACGTTCAAGAGTCATGACGTTGGTAATGCCGAAATTGACGGCGTCACGGTCGGCGTCGCAAGTCACGGACACCAGGATCATCATCGGGCTGCCCAAGACCCGGTAACCGGAAACTTCGAAGTCTGCCCCAGCCGAATACAGCGTCCGGCCAAAATCGACAGTAGCGGCCGGCATATTGACTGCGCAGGCCGCATGGGTCCCATGCGGTAACAGCAAGCCAAACCCCAGCCAGACCCATGTCATGGCTTGCCGGATTTTCAGAGTACGCAACGGGCGGATTTTGATTTTCACGGCTTTTCCTATCTGCAAACTGCAGATGCCTTGTCGAACAGGTCATCGTCCTTGCGCGGCTGGCTCTTTATCTCTTCGATGGCGCAACGCTTCCCATCGGCCAGTTCGGCGTAGAAGACATCACCTGGATCCATGTCCGAGATAAAAACGCGGCCGCCGTCTGTCGACGAGGCAAAGAACTCGGTTCCGCCGCGCAAGATGATTGAGCCTTCGGGTAATGGGGAACCGTCCGGTCGTTTCACCTCCAGCAGCAGTCGACTGACACGCTGCATCTTCATATTGAGCGTCAGCACCGCGCCCCGGCTCGCCTCCACCACCTGCAGGCCATTGCTCACCTCGATGTCGAGCGGTATGGAACTGCCGCCCAGTTCAAGCCTGGACTCCTGATATGGAGGCAGATAGGACAGCGCCGCCAGTCCCCCGAGCCCGGACCAGACCGAACCCTGCGGGGTCTCAATGCGGACCCCGCTCAGGTTGCCTGTCCGAAGGGTGCCGAAGCTGTCCTGGACGGGGTAGGGAGAAAACGCCACCCCGTCACTGGTCGCCAGCACTGCGCCGCTGGTCTCGGCATAGGTGCTTTCATAGTTGCGCACACGGCTCAATCCGGCGCTCAGGCTGGTGTAGTACGGCGTGCCATAGACCGACAGGGCCGTACCGCGGCTGCGGCTGCCGCCTTCGCTTGAAACTTCCTCGACCGTCGCACGGTAACCCAGTTGTGGCGTGATCCTATGGTCGATGCTGGTGCCGGCACGGTCGGTGTTGTCGGTGCGCTGGGCAAACGATCGGGACGTCACGCCTGCGCCCATGGACATCATCAGGTTCACATAGACGTAATTGCTGCCCGCGATGCGCGTGTCGCCGGCTGCAGCGTTCAGTACATCGATCGGCGACTGCCGAGCGGTACGGTGCGCCACGCCGACGTTCAGGCTGGTGGTGTTGTTCCAGGACATGTTCCAAGAAAGCGTCGCGATGTGCCCCGGCTTGCCATAAAAATAGTCCTCACGGGTCAAGCCCAGGGCGAAGCCACCCAGCATGCCTGTCGCCCAGGTGAAAGTGCCACCTACCTGTGACCGATAGCCAGCGGCGACCCACGATGACGGTTGTACGATCGCCAATGCCTCGGGCAGGCTTCGATAGTGCGAACTGCGCAAGTTGGCAGAAACGCCGATTCGCGCGGCAGTCCCCAGTTGCCGACCACCTGCGATGCTGGCCAATAAGCCGGAAAAACCACGATCCGCGTCACGCGACGCCAACACCTGGCCAAACACATTGGTCGTCCGGTCGATCAGACTGGCATTCACCGCCAAACCCGCGCCCATGTAATTGCGGCTGACCAGCAAACCGCCGGTCCCGGAGAAAATGCCGTGTTCCCAGCCACTGGACGCAGACACCAGGGGTGATTCATAAAAGACGTTTTGCCGGGTCTGGTCCCAGTAAGTTCCGGCAGAAACGTTCCAGCCCTGGTATTGGGCGCCGTTCGATGCGCTCAGCAATGCGGACGACGGAACCGTAAAACGCTGTTCCGCGCCGTTCTCCTCGGTTACACGCACTTCGAGGTCGGCATTTCGATTTTGAAGGATGTAATCGGATAGGGAGAACGGCCCCGGGGGAACTGTCGTGTTAAGCAAGAGGACATTGTTTTGCAGGATCTGCACGCGCGCTCGGGTGGCTGCGACACCGGTAACCGGAAAACTCAGTTGCACGCCATATAAAGCGCGTTCCGGAAACGATTGGGCACCGGTGATGGGAATGCCGCCAAAAAGCGGATCCTGGGTAGTGATGCGACCCAGCTGCAGCACCTGTTTCCGCGACTCGATAGTCTTTTGCGCGTAAGCCGAGCGCAGGTTGACATTGCCCTTGACGCCGCCGCTGGCGCTGAAATCCTGGCGCGAACGGAACAGCCAGTCAGCTGCGTTGAATCCCAGTGCGGTGTCCAGATAACGGTAGCGGTAATCCGACCCGGCCGCGCCGGACGCACGTGAGTCGAGTCCATAACCTCGGTAATTGAACATGGCACCGACGCCGCCGGATTCGGTACGAACAGGCTTGATAACCGTCTGCACGTATTCGACCGGTACGGTGATCTCTACGGTCAGCGAGCCGGGCTGCAGATCGACCAGCGTACGTGGTGAAAAGGTACGGTAATCCGGGCAGGTGTCGGTGGAGGTAAAAGGTCTGGTTTCCGCCCCTGCGGCACTTCCGGGACCCATGGAGCCGTCCATCGGGAACAGGCCGACGGATTGGACGAATTCCGGTGAAAAACACAGGCGGCCGTCGGCACCGAAGAACGCCGACTTCTTGCCTGCGGAGCTTCCGTTCAACGAGACCTGGACAATCTGGCGGCCTTCGGAAAAGCCGCGTGGCACACTGAAATAATCGGCAATGGCGGGGTTCAAACCCCGGTCCCTCAGCAATTGCAAATCGAACGGCGAGTTTTGTGCCCGGTAACCGGCAGCGGCCGGTGCCTTTTTGCTTTCGGGCAAATCCTGCGCGTGAGCAGTGGCGATGCATGCCAAGGCACAAGATATCGCTACGGCGCCGCGAACCGGCGACCCAGATTTTTTGAATGCATTGCAGATCTGCCGGTCGTCTGACTGTTGCCTGCTCGCCTGCATATCACGGCTTCAGTGGAGCGTCGTAATCGGCGGCCGCAAATCCATATATGGTGGAAGGATAGATGCGTGCAGCGGTGAACGGTTCTATCCCGGCTGTTTGCGGAACTTCTACTTCGACGGTCTCCCCCGGTAATACATAAGTGCGTGGGAAAGCAGTAAAACGCTGCATGGCGGGCAGTAGCGTGACCTCGCGCGACAAACGAACGACATAAGCGCTGGGGTTACGAATGATCATGTTTTTGCCCTTCAGCTGCCATTCCAGCAGCGCCCACGGTGAATCGTTGCGTGCCAGCCCCTTGGGAGAAATAATGACGGGAAAGTCATACCGCACGTTGAGCGTGATCTTGGATCGCTCATAGTTGCCATCCCCGGCCGGAAATCCTTCGAAGGTGATGCGTTTGTAATGTTGCACCTTAAGTGGTGTGGCAGGTTTTTCGAGAATGAAACGCACCACCTGATTTTTGCCGGGTTCGATGCGCGTGACCGGGGGCAAGGCGAATAAACGCAGTTCGTTGTCGTTTTCGACGTCGTAGAATTTGGTGTGGAGCAACTGCGGGCTCGCGTCGGTATTTTTAACGCTGATCTGCGCCTGGTAATCCGATTCGGAAATCTGCAGTACCTGCGTGTCCGGGACAACACCTGACGTGCTGAGTGCGGGATTTTTGACTTGTGCCATGGCGGGATGTAAATGCCCCGATACAAATACAATCAAAAAAACGAGAGCGGGAAAAGTCTGCTTGTTCATGCGTAACCAATTAAAAGAGGAGCGTAGCAGCGACCGCAGGTGAATATCGTCTTTGCGGTTCTGCCGGCTGAGGTCTTTGATTGTGGTGCCCGTTATAAGGAATCCGAGGCACTGCGATATTCAAACGCATCCGCGAGCGTCCGGCCATCCATCGACACGAAGTTCATTCCAGCACGCCTGAACGGGTATATGCCCGGTGTGAGCAGCGAGGTCTTGGTTTTTTACCGAAATAAAAAGGCCCTCGAGAGTCTTCAAGAGGGCCTTTTGTTTTCAAACCCAACACGGAGGGCAAGAATTCAAAAAAAATCAATCGCCGTGGTGTGATCCAAGTGGGCCTGTTTTGTGATTCAAATGCCGGCAGACGAATTACAGAATGATCAGGGTCACGGTACCGGCGCCGTCGAACGTCACATCGGTGGTCGCTTTGTCCATTGTTGATTGAAGCAGCTCAAGATTGACATTCAGTGTCGCGCTGATTTCTGCCAAGGCCGTAGGAGCAGCGGCGCCCGCACCCGCACTGAATCCGATCGAACCCGGTGCCAGGAATCGCAAGTTGCCGGCCGTCCAGGTGTTATTGGTGGCCGATGCGATGCCGGCCATGCTGAACGTGGTCAGCGGTGCGATCGCCGCCGCGGTCGGCGTGGGCTTGATCAGGAACGTCGGATAAATGTAAAAGCTGCCGATTGGCATTGGCGTCTCGGCCGCGCCGGGTGGGTTGTAGGTGCCCAGGCCGAATCGCGGAGTCGTTTGAATAAATGGTTCCGTGGTGCTTGCACGGTTATCCACAAAAGACAGTGCCATGACGGTCGCGTAAGGGCATGACGCCAAAACGGTCAGCGGCTTGTTCTGTGTCAGCGGCCCACCGTAATAACGCAAGGGACCCGCTGCCACGGGCAGCGCATGTATTGCCGAGTTGCTGGTCACGCCGTAGTCGACGACGCTTGTGGCGCCCAGCGTCAAGGTACAAGGGGATGGCACTACAGAACCTATGACCCGGAAATCAGCTGACGGGGCTGTTGTTTGTGCTTGCGCGCCGACGGCCGATGCCAGCACAAGTGAAGCCATTAAAACCTTGTTGAACATATCAAGACCTTTGGAAGATACAGCCCGGCGAAATGCCAGACCGGGCTACGATTGGGCATCGGATGTGAGTGACCACTCGAAAAAGGATATGAGTTGCGGATGAAGAACACCGAAAGCGTTTATTGAAGCCACGAACTTCATCGTCACGCGCTAACAATCTGCAAATCTGTTCAGCAGGCGCGGAATATGCAAAAACATTCGCGTTCGTTTCGCACGAGCTGCGCTATCACGGTGGTCTCAGCGTCGTCAATTAACTGGATTGGTTAATTCGGACTAATAAGCAATCCTCGCCGAGACTTTGCGAGGATTTGGTTCATACGGATTGATCACAGGCCGTTCTGCGACAGAAAACCGTTTTGTATACCGGGACGGGTTTTGTGCGACGCCAACGGCCCGGACCCAATGTCACCAGGCTTCGATTGGAGATTTACGCAGATTTCCAGCCCTGAAAGAATTCCGGCCTTGGTTTTCGGTGACTGAGCGCCACCACAACCGCACCGGACGGTGGGTGTGGTGACTGGTCTTCGCTTAAAGAATGATCAGCGTGATGGTGCCTGAACCATCCAGATTGATGTCGGTCGTGGCTTTATCGACCGTGTCCTTGAGAATTTCCAGGTTGATCGCCAGGGTACCATTGATTTCAGCCACTTCTGCCGGACTAACCGATGCGCTTTGCGTACTGAAACCGACAGAGCCCGGTGCCAGATAAAGGAGTGTGCCCTTGGTCCACGCGCTTTGAGCCGTAGCGGCTCCGGTGGTGGTGAATGAAGATGCAGGCGCTATCAGAGGAGTCGATGCGGAAGCTCTCACAAGAAAAGTCGGATAAATGTAATAGCTGCCAATAGGGGCGGGCGTGGAACCGGCTTCCGGCGGGTTGTAGGTGCCTAGACCGAAGCGTGGTGCATTTCCGAAAAACGGGTCGGTAGTGGCGGAACGGTTATCGGAAAAAGAAACCACCATCCTGGTGGCAAACGGGCATACGGCAGAAAAAGAGACCGGCTTATTCTGTGCCAAAAATCCGGAGACGTAACGCGCGGGACTTTGGTTGGTCGGCAAGCCGTGGATAGCAGAGTTACTCATTACACCGTAATCGGCGGTATCGCCGCCATTCAGTGTCAACGAGCAAGGGGAAGAAACAATGGTCCCGATGACCTTGAAATTAGCCTGCGGGGAGGATTGCGCCTGAGCGCCCGCCGCGGCTGCCATCACTGTTGCAGCCATTATCGATTTCTTGAACATGACAAGCCTCTCGAAGATAGAGCCTGACGGGGGCCAAGCGGAACGGTAATTAGAAGTTGGTCGTCACTACGTCTCGATGAAATTACACGGACCGCCTGGTTTCGAAACCGAAGCGCAGCGCAGATGTCATGAGCGGCACTGCCGAACTGTTCGGGCCGCCTCCCCTTCAGCAATGCCGTGGCGGCGGTTTCTCAAGCGGTTCAGACCGCTCGGCAGATCTTCAGCATGTTGGTGCCGCCCGGGGCACCCATGGGTTCGCCGCAGGTGATGGCATAGACGTCGCCGCTCTGCATGATCCCGCGGTCCTTCAGGTATTGCTCGGCCTGGCCCAGTGCCATGTCGCGTTCGGCGCTGCTGTCCATCAACAGAGGGCGCACGTTGCGGTAGAGAGCCATGCGGCGCTGGGTGGCAACCTTGGGGGTGAGGGCGTAGATGGGCACGGCGGTGCGGTGGCGGCTCATCCACAGGGCGGTGGATCCGCTGTCGGTCAATGCGACGATGGCCTTGGCGCCCAGGTGGTGGGCGGTGAAGAGCGCGCCCATGGCGATGGACTGGTCGATGCGTTTGAAGGTCTGGCCGGTGAAGTCGGAATCCAGTTCGAATTCTTCGGAGGCCTCGACCGCCGAACAGATGGCGGCCATTTCCTGCACGGTTTCCAGCGGGTAGCGGCCGGCGGCGGTTTCGCCGGAGAGCATCACCGCGTCGGTGCCGTCCAGCACGGCGTTGGCGACGTCGCTCACTTCGGCGCGGGTGGGCACCGGGTTGGTGATCATGCTTTCCATCATCTGGGTGGCGGTGATGACGATCTTGTCGGACTCGCGGGCCAGCTTGATCATGCGTTTCTGCAGGGCGGGCACGGCGGCGTGGCCGACTTCGACCGCCAGGTCGCCGCGCGCGACCATGATGCCGTCGGAGACCCGCAGGATCTCGTCCAGGTGGGGCAGGGCCTCGGCCCGCTCGATCTTGGCGATGAGGCCGGGCTTGTGTTTGTATTCGGCGCCGGCCACGTTGCACAGCTGGCGGGCCATTTCCATGTCGGTGGCCGTCTTCGGAAAACTCACCGCGATGTAGTCGGCCTGGAAACTCATGGCGGTCTTGATGTCCTCCATGTCCTTGCCGGTCAGTGCCGGCGCGGTCAGGCCGCCGCCTTGTTTGTTGATGCCCTTGTTGTTCGACAGTTCACCGCCGATGCGCACGGTGGTGTGCACTTCTTCGCCGCGCACCGTGTCGACCTTCAGCACGATGAGGCCGTCGTTCAGCAGCAGGATGTCGCCGGCCTTCACGTCACGCGGGAGCTCCTTGTAGTCGAGTCCCACGCCGGCCAGGTCGCCCGGTTCGGTGCGTGATGCGTCGAGCACGAAGGTGGCGCCCTGCTCCAGCATCACCCGGCCTTCGGCGAACTTGCCGACGCGGATCTTGGGGCCCTGCAGGTCGGCCATGATGGCGACTTCGCGGCCGGCGCGGGTGCCGGCTTCGCGCACCATGCGGGCCCGTTCGATGTGGTCCTGCGCGCGGCCGTGGCTGAAGTTGAGCCGCACCACGTTGACGCCGGCACGGATCATGGCTTCGAGCATTTCCGGGGTGTTGGACGCCGGGCCGAGGGTGGCGACGATCTTGGTCGCGCGGCGCGGGCGGTTCGAAGCGGTCATCTGGGCGGCGGCAGGAATGGCAAAGGGCAAGATAGTCTCCATCGGATCGAAGCTGAGCATTCTGCTACCGCCCCGACGGCAGGCCCATGACGGCAACCCCATTAAAAAACCCCGTGGGGCCTTGCGGCGCCGCGGGGTTCGGGGCGAGCGGTCGACGCGGCTCAGCCGGCTGCGCGTTTTTCGAGGATCTCGAATGCCGGCAGGGTTTTGCCCTCGAGGATTTCAAGGAACGCACCGCCGCCGGTGCTGATGTAGCCGACGTCTTTCTCGATGCCGTACTTGGCGATGGCGGCCAGGGTGTCGCCGCCGCCGGCGATGCTGAAGGCCTTGCTGGACGCGATGGCGCGGGCGATGGTCTCGGTGCCGTGGGCGAAGGCGTCGAACTCGAACACGCCGACCGGGCCGTTCCAGACGATGGTGCCGGCGGCTTCCAGCTGCGCAGCCAGGGCCTTGGCGGTTTCCGGTCCGATGTCCAGGATCAGGTCGTCTTCGGCGACGTCTTCGGCGCGCTTGACGGTGGCGGTGGCGGTGGCCTTGAACTCCTTGGCGACCACCACGTCGGTCGGGATCGGCACCGCGGCGCCGCGGGCGCGCATGGTCTCGATGACGGCACGCGCCTGGTCGAGCAGGTCGGGTTCGGCCAGCGACTTGCCGATGGGCAGGCCGGCTGCGAGCATGAACGTATTGGCGATTCCGCCGCCGACGATCAACTGGTCGACCTTGCCGGCCAGCGCCATCAGGATGGTCAGTTTGGTGGACACCTTGGAGCCGGCGACGATGGCTGCCAGCGGGCGCTTCGGTGCGGCCAGTGCCTTGCCGATGGCGTCGATCTCGGCCGACAGCAGCGGGCCGGCGCAGGCCACCGGCGCGAACTGCGCGATGCCGTAGGTGGAGGCTTCGGCGCGGTGGGCGGTGCCGAAGGCGTCGTGCACGAAGATGTCGCACAGGGCGGCCAGCTTTTTCGCCAGTGCCGGGTCGTTCTTCTTTTCGCCCTTGTTCAGGCGGCAGTTTTCCAGCAGCACCACGCTGCCCGGGGCGACTTCCACGCCATCGACCCAGTCGGCGACCAGCGGCACTTCGCGGCCCAGCAATTCGGACAGGCGGGCGGCCACGGGTGCGAGGCTGTCGGCGGGCTTGAATTCGCCCTCGGTCGGGCGACCCAGGTGCGAGGTGACCATCACGGCGGCGCCGGCCTTCAGGGCCATCTCGATGCAGGGCACCGACGCGCGGATGCGGGTGTCTTCGGTGATGCGGCCGGTGTCGTCCTGCGGCACGTTCAGGTCGGCGCGAATGAAGACACGTTTGCCGGCGGCATCGCCGCGGGAGCACAGGTCGGAAAAGCGAAGGATGTTCATGCGGTGGTGTTCTCGAACAGGTAACTGTGTTTGCGAATGGACCGCCGGATTGTAGAAACAGTCCGGGGGGATCCCCGCACCTGAATCAAAGCTGAACGAGAGGCCGCAAAGCCGCTTTCGTCCTACAACGGGACGGCGGGTCTGCGGGCCTACTCACACCCTGTTGTTTGACACCGAATCACGCCCCCACGTCCCGTTCCATGCTTGCCGCCTTCCTTGTCGAAGACAACCCGCTGATCCGCGAAAACCTGACAGCCACCCTGGCCGAACTGACGCCTGTACAGATGGTCGGCTGGGCAGCCGGCGAGCGTGAAGCGCTGCGCTGGCTCACCGGCCCTGACGAATGGCAGCTGGCCATCGTCGATCTGTTCCTCGAAGACGGCAACGGCCTGGGTGTGCTGCGCGCACTGCAGCAACGCAAGGCCATGCAGCGGGTGGTGGTGGTGACCAACTACGCCACCGCCGATATCCGCGCTCGCTGCACCGCGCTGGGCGCCGACGCGGTGTTCGACAAGTCGTCGGAAATCGAGGCGCTGGCGCAGTACTGCGACCAACTGGCCCAGGCGGAGTCCTGAAGGCTTACCAGCCCAGGCCGATGTGCAGCGGCAGGTAGACCGCCATGCCAACCACGATGGTGCCCAGGATGCTGCGTTTCCAACCGAAGAATGCCAACGCGACGACTGCCGCCGGCAGCCGCGCATCCGCCAGGGTGGTGACGAAATGGCCGTTGCGCATCAGCAGTTCGGGTGCGACGACAGCCGCCAGCGCGGCCAGCGGCGCATAACGCAGACCACGCTTGAGCCATTCCGGTTGACGCCATTCGCGCTCCGGCAGCATGAAGAAACTGCGGGTGATCAGGGTGATGACGGCCAGTCCGGCGATGGCGATGACACCTTCGGCAAATTCCGACCAATCGTCCGGCAGCATCATGATTTGCCCTTGCCGATGCGCTGCACGATGCGGCTGTGGGGCGCAAAAAGCGCCTCGCTGACCAGACCCACCGCCACGGCGGCGGCGATGCCCACCAATATGTTCAGCTTGAGCGGCAGGGCGAAAGCCGCGACCGCACCGCAGGCCGCCACGCCGGCCGACAGCGCTGTCAGCCGGTCGGTCAGCATCGAGCCGGCGACCGCCAGCAAGGCCAGCACACCCGCAAAACCCAGGCCCCAATGCACCGGCACCATGTCCGAGAAGAACAGCCCCGCCAGGCAGGGCAGCTGCCATGCCAGCCAGTTGAAAGTGGCGGCGCCCCAGAAATACGCTTCCTGGCCCGGGCCGGGCTGCTGCACTGGAAAACGCTTGAGGAAGATCACGAACACCACGTCGCCGCTGAAGTAACCCAAGGCGCAACGCCGCCTGCGCGGCAGGTGGCCGAAGTAGTTGCGCCACATGCTGCTGAAGATGACAAAACGCAAATTGACGCAGGTGGCCGTCAGCCAGATCACCCAGGTCGGCGAGCCGCTGGCCAGCAGCGGAAGCACCGCCAGTTGCGCACTGCCCGCGTAGACGCTGATGCTCATCAGCAGGGCCAGCAGCGTGCCCAGGCCGGACTTGGCCATGGCGATGCCGGTGACCAGCGCCCAGGCGGCGACACCGATCGATGTGCCGCTGATGTCGACCATGCCCCGCCGGAATTCCGGGTCGCGCACCATTTCGCTCCAGCGCATCGGCCCTGCCGGCACCGGAGCGGCCTTGGTCATGCCAGCACGGCGCCGACGGTGATCGGGCAGCCGCGCAGGAAACCGTCGGCGGCCAGGCGTTTGCCGCCGGCACGTTGCAGCACGGTGGCGCGCAGGACGCCCTGTCCGCAGCGGACCACCACGCCGTCGGTGCCCGCTGCCAGCACGGTGCCGGCGACATCGCCAGCGCCTTCCGGCACGGCTTCCGCAGTGGCGGCCCAGATCTTGAACGTGGCGCCGTCGAGGCTGCAGGAAGCGCCGGGGAAGGGGTCGAATGCGCGCACCCGGCGGGCGATCTGCGCGGCGTGTTGCGACCAGTCGATGGCGGACTCGGCCTTGTCGATCTTGGAGGCGTAGGTGACGCCGTCGGCGGGCTGTCTCTGCGGCTGCAGCTTGCCCGATTCGGCCTGGCGCAGCACTTCGGCCATGAGCGGGCCGCCACGTTCGGCGAGCTTGTCGTGCAGGCTGGCGGTGGTGTCGTCGTCGGCGATGGCGACGGGCTCGATGCACAGCATGTCGCCGGTGTCCAGGCCGGCATCCATTTGCATGATGGTGTTGCCGGTCCGGGTGTCGCCGGCCTCGATGGCGCGGTGGATGGGCGCCGCGCCGCGCCACCGTGGCAGCAGGCTGGCGTGGATGTTGAAACAGCCCAGGCGAGGCTGGTCGAGCACCCACTGGGGGAGGATCAGGCCGTAGGCGGCGACCACCATGGCGTCGGCGCCGAGCGCCGCCAGTTGCGCCTGCGCGGCGGCTGCGTCATCGGCATATCGGCCATCGAGACGCAAACCCCGTGGCTGGGCCACCGGCAGCCCGTGGGCGAGCGCGTATTGCTTGACGGCGGAGGCCTGAAGCTGCATGCCGCGACCGGCAGGCCGGTCGGGCTGGGTGAGCACCAGCACGATCTCGAAACCGTCCCGGTGCAGGTATTCGAGCGCCGACGCGGCGAAAGCGGGCGTACCCGCAAAAACAAGTTTCACGCGGGCCAGGCCTTATCGGTCGGTTCGATCGCGCGCATTGAATTCGTCGGTGTAGACGATGCGCTGCACCACGCCGGCCGGGTCGATGTGGATGCTGACCAGGCGAGGGTTGTTCATGTCGTTGAAGCGGTAGGTCCAGATGGGACCCTTGAAGCTGTAGACGTATTCGATGCGCCCCGGCTGGCCGAGCATGAACAGCACGTCGTTGCGGGTCGACTGGCCCATCACCAGGCGCTCGAAGTTGCCGTAGCGCAGGCCGTCGTCAACACCCAGCAACCGGCCGCCGGCGTCGAAATCGGCGTTCCAGACATGCTGGCCGGCGGGCGCCTGGGAATATTGCAGCCGCTGGCCGCCGTCGGGCCGCGGGTACTGGGCGGTCGGCTGGCCCAGCCTGGCGATGGTCGATTGCGGCGTACTGCCGGCAGGCAGGCTGGTCGGGCTGGCGCAGGCGGCCAGCAACGCGGCGGCGGCGAGCCCGCCGACCGCCAGCAGGCGGCGCAGATGGAGGGAAGTCTTTGTCTCTGGGTGGTTTTTCATGCGCGTTCCTGTCCGGTCAGTCCCGGTCTTCCTTTTGCTGCTTGAGCAGCTTGGTGCGGATGCGGTTCCGCTTGAGTGGCGAAAGGTATTCGACGAACACCTTGCCCAGCAGGTGGTCCAGCTCGTGCTGGACGCAGATGGCCAGCATGCCTTCGGCTTCCAGTTCGATGGCCTGCCCTTCGAGGTCCTGGGCCTTGAAACGAATGGAGGTCGAACGTTCGACACCGTCATAGATGCCCGGCACCGACAGGCAGCCTTCTTCACCCACTTCACGCTCGGGACCGTACCAGGTGATTTCGGGGTTGACCAGGATCAGCGGCTTGTCGCGGTCTTCGGAAACGTCGATCACCACCAGGCGTTCGTGCACATTGACCTGCGTCGCGGCCAGCCCGATGCCGTTGGCGTCGTACATGGTTTCCAGCATGTCGGCCACGAGGGTCCTGATGCGGTCGTCCACGGCCTTCACCGGTTGGGCAACGGTGTGCAGCCGGGCGTCCGGGAAGCTGAGGATGGGTAGCAATGCCATGGCGCGAAAAAGGAAGTTCGAGGGGTGTTGTGCGGAGCGCGATGTCGCTATTTTCGCCAAATTCGCCATCTGGCCTGGCAGTGCGCACCAATAAACGTTGTCGGGCGAAGGCCAAAGCGTAGAGAATCGGCCGGAGATTTTGTAACCGAACCGCGTGGTCCGGCCGGCCAGTGCGCCGGGCTGGAAGCATGCGTCCCGAGGGAGCGTTTTTCGATGCCAGTCAGTTTTTCGCGCCTGCCCCGGTGCGCCGCCGCGGCTGCAGCCACCGCTGCCTGCCTGATGGCAGTCGCCCAGCCGGCGGCCGCGCAGAACTATCCGGTCACCGGCACCCAGCGTGCCGTCGCGCAGGCCGCCGCGCAGACGGGCGTACCCGAAAGCGAGCTGGCGCCCAACGCCCCCGACATCTACACCGTCAAGTCTGGCGACACGCTGTGGGCCATTTCCGGCCTGTATCTGATGCGGCCCTGGCGCTGGCCGGAGCTGTGGGGCATGAACCTCGACCAGATCCGCAATCCGCACCTGATCTTTCCTGGCCAGCAGCTGTACCTGGAGCGCAGCGGCGGCATGGCCCGGCTGCGCGCCGGCAACCCTGTCTCAACCGGCGGCAACGGCGATCTGGTCCGGGTGCAGCCACGTACCCGTTACGACGAACTCGGGCGCAACCCGCTGCCGGCCCTGCGGCCTTCGGCGATCGAGCCCTTCCTGGCCGAACCGCTGGTGATCGATGCTCCCACGCTGGCCAATTCGGCGCGTTTCGTCGCCACGCAGGAAGACCGGGTGATGCTGGCCAAGGGCGACCGGGCCTATGTCCGCGGTCCGGCCGGGCAGCCGGTGACCGTGGTGCCCGGCGCCAGACGCGGCTATCGCGTGTTCCGCGACGCGGTGCCGTTGCGCGATCCGTCGACCGGTGAAGTGCTGGGTTACGAGGCGCAGTACCTCGGTCGGGCGGACCTGGTTCGCGGCGAATCGGTAGAAAACAACATCCGCGACGGCAAGCAGTTGCAGGAATTGGTGCCGGCCACCTTCGACATCACGGTCACCAAGGAAGAAATCCGCATCGGTGATCGCCTGCTGCCGGAGCCACCCACCGCCACCAACCTGTATGTGCCACGCGCACCCGAACAGCCGCTGGCCGGCGCCCGCGTGATGTCGATCTACGGCAGCGCGGTATACGACGCCGCGCAGAACCAGGTCGTCACCATCAACAAGGGCAGCCGTGACGGCGTGATGCCCGGCTACGTGCTGGCCATCCTGTCCGAAGGCGAACGGGTGCTGGACAGGACCGACGGCGAAAAGGTCGGCATCAAGCTGCCCGACGAACGCAACGGCCTGCTGATGGTGTTCCGCACTTTCGACCGGGTGTCCTACGGCCTGATCCTGCAGATTCGCACCGGCGTGAAGATCGGCGACCGCCTGGTGTCGCCCGAGTAAGCGCGCCGCAAGCGATGCTCCACCAAGATCTCGCCGCCTGGCTGCGCCTGGGCGAAACCCCAGGCGTGGGCAACGAACATGCGCGCCGCCTGCTGGCTGCGTTCGCTACGCCGCAGCCGGTTTTCGAGGCCGGCGAGGCGGCGCTTTCCCAGGTGGTCGGCAGCAGCCTCGCCCAGGCGCTGCGTACCGTGCCTGCCGGCTTTCCCGACCTGCTCGATACCACCTGGCGCTGGTTGAACGAAGCCGAGCCCGGCGGCGGCGGCCGGCGCATCGTCACGCTGGGCGACGCCGACTATCCGTCCAGCTTGCTGGCCATGGTCGATCCGCCGCTGATGCTCTATCTGCTGGGCGCGCCGTTGCCCGGGCCGGAGGTGGGCTGCATCGCCATGGTCGGCAGCCGCAAACCGACGCCGCAGGGCCGCCTGGATGCGCTGGCTTTCGGTCGGCGATTTGCTGAAAGCGGCCTGACCGTGGTGTCGGGCCTGGCGGAGGGTATCGACGGCGCGGCCCACGAAGGCGCGCTGGACGGGGCCGTGGCGTCCAATCCCTGCAGCACGGTCGCTTTTGTCGGCACCGGGCTCGACCGTGTGTATCCGGCCCGGCACCGTGCGCTGGCGCACCGCATCGCCGCAGGCGGCTGCCTGGCGAGTGAATACAGCCTGGGCACACCGCCGCTGCCGAACAATTTTCCCCGTCGCAACCGCCTGATCGCCGGCTTTTCGCTGGGCACCCTGGTGGTGGAGGCGGCACAGCCCTCTGGTTCGCTGATCACCGCACGGCTGGCATCCGAGCAGGGCAAGGAAGTGTTCGCGATTCCCGGGTCCATCCACTCCGGGCAGTCGCGCGGTTGCCATGCGCTCATCCGCCAGGGCGCCAAGCTGGTCGAGACCGTGCAGGATGTGCTGGAAGAGTTGCGCCTGCCGGCTGGACCGTCGTTGCCGGCAGCAGAGGACGCTCCTGAAGACGGCGAGGACGACCTGCTGCAGGCCATGGGTCACGCGCCGGTGAATGTCGATGCGCTGGTGGCCCGCACCGGCATCGACGCCGCCACGCTGCAGGTGCGGTTGCTGCAACTCGAACTCGACGGCCGGGTCGGGCGGCTCACCGGCGGGCTGCTGCAGCGGATCAGCGCCGGCTAGGAGCTTGGCGCCTGGCGGGCCGCCGCCACCATGTGTTCGGCCAGGGTTTCGTACAGCGGCCGGACCATCAGGCGAGACAGCAGGCTGGCCAGCATGGCCGCCACCATCAGGCTGAGCACCATGGCGTGGCCGTCCACCATTTCCATCACGATGATGAAGGACGTGAGCGGTGCCTGCGTGACGGCGGCCAGAAACGCCGCCATGCCCATCGCGATGAGTGCCGGTGCCAGTTCGGCATTGCCGGCCAGTTGCGCCACGTCGTGGCCGATGCCCGCGCCGATCGACAGCGAGGGCGCGAAGATGCCGCCCGGAACGCCGCTCCAGGCGGTCAGCCAGGTGGCGGCGAATTTCAGCAGCACATAGAAGGTGGGCACCTCCGACTCGCCGGCCAGCATGTGTTTGACCGCATCCGAACCCGCGCCGAAGCTGGCGCCGCCCGACAGCAGGCCCAGCACCGCCACCGCCAGCCCGCAGCCGGCCGCGAATCGCACCGGAAAGGCGGCCCGCAGGGCACCCAGCCGTCCGATGCCGCCGGTCAGCGACGCCGCGAGCAACCTGGCGAAAAGCCCGCCCAGGATGCCGGCCACCAGGATCGCCAGCAGGCCCGGCGCAATCGCCCGCCATGTCAGGTGCGGCACGTGAATCACGCCGAAATAGCTCAGGTTGCCGAAGGTGGAAACCGCCATCAGGCCCGCCAGCACGATGGCCGCGATGATCAGGCCGCTGCTGCGCGACTCCAGCTTGCGCGACAGTTCTTCGATGGCGAACACGATGCCTGCCAGCGGCGCATTGAAGGCCGCCGCGATGCCGGCCGCTCCGCCAGCGACCAGCAGCGCATGCACCGGCAGGCGGTCGGGCCCCAGCCAGCGGCGCGCATGCTGCATCACTCCGGCGGCGACCTGCACCGAAGGGCCTTCGCGCCCCACCGAAAGCCCCGCCAGCAGCCCGGCGGACGACAACACGATCTTGGCCGCCGACACCCGCAGCGAGACGAGGCGGCTGCGTCCCGCGGGCGGCATGGCCGGGTCGAGCGCGGCGATCACCTGCGGAATGCCGGAACCCGCGGCGCCCGGCGCCAGACGGCGTGTCAGCCAGACGATCGCGGCGGTGCACAGCGGTGTCCACACCAGCACCGTCCAGCGGCTGAATTCATGGATGCGTTCGAACAGGCCGAATGCCTGTTCTGCCAGCAGCGTGAAACCCACCACCGCCAGGCCGGCCGCCGCCGCGTAGGCCAGCACGACGACGCGGTCGAGCCACTGGCGGCCGTCGCGCAGTTCGCGGCGCAGGTTCTGCAGGAAATGGGGCTCTGCCGAGTGAGGATCAGGCGACGACATGTGGGCCGCATTGTGGCATCCGGGATTCGGAACCCGGTCGGGCGGAGGGGCGGATACGGCACAATGCTGCCCTCTCGCGGGCCGGCGCTGCCAGTTCAATCGCCGCCCCGTCTCACCCCCTGAAACCACCCACTACAGGCACGTAAACAATGGCATCCGTCAACAAAGTCATCGTCGTCGGCAACCTCGGCCGCGATCCCGAAATGCGCTCCTTCCCGAGCGGCGACCAGGTGGCGAACGTGACCGTGGCCACCACCGACCGCTGGCGCGACAAGACCAGCGGCGAAATGCGCGAAGCCACCGAATGGCACCGCATCGTGTTCAACGGCAAGCTGGCCGAAATCGCCGGCCAGTATTTGCGCAAAGGCTCGCAGATCTACGTCGAAGGTTCCTTGCGCACCCGCAAATGGACCGGCCAGGACGGCGTCGAGAAATACACCACCGAAATCCGCGCCGACCAGATGCAGATGCTGGGTAGCCGCCAGGGCGGCGGCGGTGCACCGCAGGGCGGCGGCGGCGGCGGTGGTTCCAGCGACGGTTACGACGACGGAGGTTACGACTCCGCACCGCCGCCAGCCGCACCGGCCCGCCGGGCCGCGCCGCCGATGGCAGCACCGCGTCCGCCCGCCGCATCGGCCCCGCGCCCGCCCGCACCGGCTCCCAGCCGCCCATCGTCGGGTTTTGACGACATGGACGACGACATCCCGTTTTGATCGCCTGACCTGTCCGCCAGAGGGAGCTCCAACGGACACGTGTCCCTTCGTACGTATATTCCCGCAACGTTCGGGTCTTTTTGTGCGTTAGAAAGGTCTTGCTTGGCGTATCTTTTGCCTTTAATGTGAAACATAGGCATTTGCTTACAGTTGACGGACGGACACCCGGTGGAGCCTCAGGCGTGAAAAATTACCTATCGCACATTCGTTACAGGCCGAAGGGTCGGCGTCGTGCTGTGGCATTCGCAGCGGCCGTGATGGCCCATGTAGCGCATGCACAGTTCGTACCGCCAGAGACCAACCGCATGGGTAGCGGCAAGCTGCTGTTGACCGGCGGTGTCTCGCAGGTCGAGGGTGCGGCCGGCGGCGGTCTGGTGCCCTGGGCCGTGATCGGCGGCTACAACACCGGCGGCCAGTGGAGCGCCAACGTGCACGCCACCCGCGTCGAGACCCAGGCTTTCGGCCTGGACACCTACGGCGTCGCGGTCGGCGTGAACGACCGGCTCGAGCTGACACTCGCGCGGCAGATCTTCGACACCAAGGGTGCCGGCGCCACGCTGGGCCTGGGCCAGGACTTCAAGTTCAAGCAGAACATCGTCGGCGCCAAGGTGCGGGTGATGGGCGACGCGGTGCTGGATTCCGACACCTGGATGCCGCAGATTTCGGTCGGTGTGCAGTACAAGCAGAACGAACAGGGCGACATCGTCCGTGCGGTGGGTGCCATGAAGGATTCGGGCACCGACTTCTACGTGTCCGCGACCAAGCTTTTCCTGGGCCAGGGCCTGCTGCTCAACGGCACGCTGCGCATGACCAGGGCCAACCAGTTCGGCCTGCTCGGTTTCGGCGGCCCCAATTCGAATTCGTACAAACCCCAGGCCGAACTGTCGGCTGCCTACCTGCTGAGCCGGAGCGTGGCCGTCGGTGCCGAATATCGCCACAAGCCCAGCAACCTGGCCTTCGCCCGCGAACAGGCGGCCAAGGACATCTTCATCGCGTGGGCGCCCACCAAGAACCTGTCGCTGACCGGCGCCTATGTCGATCTGGGTGACATCGCAACCTTCCGCAACCAGCACGGCTGGTACCTTTCCGGCCAGGCCGGCTTCTGATGTCCGGGAAGCCCCAGGCCATGAAATCCAAACTTACCCGTCTCGCCGCCGCCGCCGTGGTTTCCCTGGCGGCCGGCTTCGCACTGGCACCCGTCACCGCCCTGGCCGACGAAGCGCTCTACCAGGAGTTCGGTGGCGAAGAAGGCATGCAGCGCATCGCCGACGACTTCATCACCAACGTCTTCGCCGACCCACGCACCGCCCCCTATTTCGCCAAGGCCTCGGTCAAGCGGCTGCGGGTGCAGCTGGCGTCGCATTTCTGCTCGTCGGTCGGCGGCCCTTGCGAATACAAGGGCAGTTCGATGAAGAATATCCATGGTCCGCTGCATATCGACCGCGCCGCCTTCAATGCGGTGGTCGAAGACCTGCAGAACGCCATGGACAAGAACAAGGTGCCCTTCCGGGCGCAGAACAAGTTGCTGGCGGCGCTGGCTCCGCTGCATCGGGACATCGAGTCCCCGCGCGATGCACCGTCGTCGCCTTCGATGGGCCTGCCGTCGCCAGACGACAGCCCTGTCGCCGACCCATCGAACACCGTCAGCCCGCCGACCGTCGCCCCATGAAACCAAGCGCCTTTTCTCATCCGGCCTTCCGCAGCGTCGCCGCGCTCGCGCTGGGCCTGGCTTCATTCGTCGCACATGCGGCCAGCGTGCAGGTGCAGGCTGTCAGCCCGCGTGGCACGCCGCTCATGAACGCCGTGGTCTATGCGATTCCGGTCAACGGCAAGGCACCGGCGCTGGAACCCAACAAACGCGCCATCATCGACCAGATCGACCGCGAGTTCGTGCCCCTGGTTTCGGTCATCCAGACCGGCACCGCGGTGAGTTTTCCCAACAAGGACGACGTCGAACACGCGGTGTATTCGTTCTCGCCGCCGAAGCGGTTCGAAATCAAGCTGTATTCGGGCGTCCCTGCCCGCCCGGTGGTGTTCGACAAACCCGGCATGGTGACCCTGGGCTGCAATATCCACGACTCGATGGTGGCCTATGTCCTGGTGGTGGACACGCCCTATTTCGCCAAGACCGACAAGGCCGGCCGCGCCAGCATCGACAACCTGCCGGCTGGAAGCTACCGGATCGTCGCGTGGCATCCGCAACAGCGCGATCCCAACGCGACCACCACACAGACCAGCGAAGTTCCTGCGGGCGGTGCCAACGCGCCGCCGCTGAAATTCACGCTGACTACCGAAACGAACTGAGGCCGTTTTGCCGAAGCTGCGCATCCGGAGCCTGCGAACCCGCATCGCGCTGACCTTCACCGCCCTGCTGCTGGTGGTGCAGATGCTCGGCTACTTCGCCGCACGCGAGACCATCACCCACGCGGCGCGGGAGAACACGGACACCGAACTGCAGCAGGCCGAAAAGGTCTTCAACCAGATCGTGCAGTCGCACCGCGACCAGCTGTCGCAGGCGGCGGCGGTGGTAGCGGCCGATTTCGGCTTCCGAGAGGCTGTGGCCACCCGCAACCAGGGCACCATCGTCTCGGCCCTGCGCAACACCGGCGAACGCATCAAGGCCGACCTGGTCATGCTGCTCGACCTCGATTCGCGCACTGTGGCCGACACCCGCATCAGCGAGGATGACGGTGCGCTGTTCCCCTATCCTGACCTGATCGCCCAGGCCCGCCGCAACGGCACCGCTTCCAACATCATCCAGCTCGACGGCCGCCTGTACGAACTGGTGGTGGTGCCGGTGAAGGCGCCGGTCACCATCGGCTGGGTGGCCATGGGTTTCGAGATCGACTCGCGTTTCATCGGCCTGCTGACATCCACCATGGCGCTGGACGTGTCCTTTCTCGGCCAGGCGGTTTCGGGCGGCTGGACGGTGCTGGCCAGTTCCCTGCCGTCGGCCACCGCTTCCAACCTGATCGCGTCCGCCAACATGGGCAACATGGTCTATGGCCAGGCGGTCCGCATGAAGCTCCAGGACGAGGAATATGGCGCTCGCGCGGTGATGCTGCACAGCGGCGACAGCGCGGTGCAGGCCGTGCTGCAGCGCTCCATCGCCGAAGCCGCCGCGCCTTTCCTGCGCATCCAGTCGGCGCTGCTGGTGCTGTCGATCGTCGGCCTGCTGGTATCCATCCTGGTCAGCCTGCTGATCGCGCGGGGCGTGACCCGACCGGTGGCGATGCTCACCCGGTTCGCGCGCAGCATCGGGGAGGGCAGCAACCCGCCGCCGATCGCCCTGGCGCGCGAGGATGAACTGGGCGCACTCGCCCACACCTTCAACGACATGCGCGAGGCGCTCGACGAACGCGAGCGCCGCATCAGCGGCCTGGCCTATCAGGACGGCCTGACGGGCCTGCCCAACCGGGCGCTGTTCCGCGACCGGCTCGACCAGGCCATCGGCGTGGCCGCCAAGTCGGGCGCCATGCTGGCCGTCATGGTGATGGACCTGGACCGCTTCAAGTATGTCAACGACACCCTCGGCCACACCATCGGCGACCAGTTGCTGGTCGAGGTCGGCCAGCGCCTGCATGCCGCGCTGGGCCAGCAGACCGCCACCGTGGCGCGGCTGGGCGGTGACGAATTCGCGGTGCTGCTGATCGACGGCAACGAGGAGGGCGCCGTGCAGGTCGCCCACAACCTGCTGGTGGTGCTCGAGCGGCCGATGCTGCTCGAAGGCCAGGTGGTCGACGTCGGTGCCAGCATCGGCATCGTCTGCTGCCCGCTGCACGGCGACGACGCCAACACGTTGATGCGGCGCGCCGATATCGCCATGTACGCGGCCAAACGCTCGGGTGCCGGCTGCCTGCTGTACGACGTGCGCCACGACATCCAGACGCCCGAGCGCCTGTCGCTGATGGGCGAGCTGCGCGATGCGGTCGAACACGACAACCTCACGGTGTACTACCAGCCGAAGATGGACCTCGCCACCGGCCAGGTGCGCCACGCCGAAGCCCTGGTGCGCTGGGACCACGCCACCCGCGGTTTCGTGGCGCCCGACCGTTTCATCCCGTTTGCCGAGCAGACCGGCTATATCAAGGCCATCACCCGCTGGGTGGCGCGCACGGTGGTGGCCCAGAGCGCCGCATGGCTGGCGCAGGGCATCGAACTGCAGGTGTCGATCAACGTTTCGGCGCGTGACCTGCTGGGCACCGAGCTGCCGGATTACTTCAGGGACCTGCTGGCGGAATTCGCGGTCGACCCTTCGATGATCTGGATCGAGATCACCGAAAGCGCGGTGATGGACGATCCGGCGCATGCCTTGTCGACCCTCGAAAAACTGCACGCCATGGGCCTGCGCCTGTCGATCGACGACTTCGGCACCGGCTATTCGTCTCTCGCCTACCTGAAACGCATGCCGGTCGACGAAATCAAGATCGACAAGTCATTCGTGATGGGCATGACACAGGACCGCGACGACGAAGTGATCGTGCGTTCGACCATCGACCTGGGCCACAACATGGGCCTGAAGGTGGTGGCCGAAGGCGTCGAGAACGAAGAGATCTTGGCAAAGCTGCGCGAGTGGAGCTGCGACATGGCCCAGGGTTACCTGCTGTCGCGTCCGCTACCTGCCAAGAAGCTCGAGGAATGGCTGCTGGCCTGGCGCGCCAAGGCCGAAACCTGACGCGCCTGCAGCGGGTCGGGCGCGTCAACTGTCCTGGTTGCCGGCGAACACGATGCGGTGGACCGGTGCCGGCGTGGCGGGCGACAGCCGCGGCCGGCAGTAGCCGTCGGCCCGCAGCATCTCGCCGAGGTTGTCGATGCATTCGTCGACATATTCCCAGAAGTCGCCGGCGGCCAGCACCATCTCGTCGTATACCTCCCCGGGCGGGATATGTTTCACACCGAGCTCGGTCAGCGCCTCGGCCCGGAGCCGCTTCAGCAGCGCCGCGAGATCGCCGGCCGAACGCCCGAACACCTGCTGCGGTGTCCATTCTTCGACCTGGCTCAGGTTGCGGGCCACAGTCCTGGAAACCGGCAGGCCCAGCAGATAGGCTGTGGCCATGGAGCGCATGAACGCCGCCGAGCGTTCGGCCGGTGACGCTCCCTGCCGCGCCGCCACCACGTTCAGGCAGGCGGTGAAATCGTCGCGCAGCCTGTCGGCCAGCGTCCTGCGTGCCTGGTCGCGCAGGGATTCGACAGGTTCGGCGGCCGGCACGCCGAAGCAGCCGGGTGCCTGCCGCCAGCAATAGACCGCTACCTTGAGCGGCTGTTCGGTTTCGACGTGCTGCACAGGCAGTGGGATCGGATCGATGAAACGCGCTGCCGTGCGGCGCGACGGCAGGAAGGTGATGGGAGGCATCTGCATGAACAAGGTCCCCGAAAAAACCGCGATGTTGTTGTGCCGCCCGCCGCACCGCCGCCCGGTTGCCGAAGCCGGTGCGCCTCAGCCGAACGTCAGGAAAAGCCGTCGATCACACCGCCGCCGAGGCATACCTCGCCGTCGTACAGCACTGCCGACTGACCGGGCGTGACGGCCCATTGCGCTTCGGTGAAGGCCAGCCCGAAACCGTCGTCGCCGCGCGCCGAAAGTTCGCAGCCGGTGTCGGCCTGGCGATAGCGCGTCTTGGCGGCGTACCGCCCGGGCACTGGCGGTACGCCGGCCACCCAGCTGCTGTCGCCGGCCTCCAGCGCCTGCGACAGCAGCCAGGGATGGTCGTGCCCCTGCACCACCCGCAACACGTTGCGGTCCAGGTCCTTGCGCGCCACGAACCAGGGTTCGTGTTCACCCTGGCCGCGCTGCGCACCTCTCTCCTTGATGCCGCCGATGCCCAGGCCCTGGCGCTGGCCCAGCGTATAGAACGACAGGCCCTGGTGCTGGCCCAGCGTACGGCCGCGGTCGTCCTGGATGGGCCCCGGCGCGTGCGAGATATAGCGGTTGAGGAATTCGCGGAAAGGCCGTTCGCCGATGAAGCAGATGCCGGTCGAGTCTTTCTTGCGCGCATTGGGCAGGCCGATTTCTTCCGCGATGCGGCGCACCTCGGTCTTGTGCAGTTCGCCCACCGGAAACAGTGTCTTGCTCAGTTGCGCCTGGCTCAGCCGGTGCAGGAAATAGCTCTGGTCCTTGGACGGGTCGAGACCCTTCAGCAGCTCGAAACGGCCCGCGCGTTCACGTACGCGGGCGTAGTGGCCGGTGGCGATCTTCTCGGCGCCCAGCCGCATGGCATGGTCCAGGAAAGCCTTGAACTTGATCTCGGCATTGCACAGCACGTCGGGGTTGGGCGTGCGGCCGGCCTGGTATTCGCGCAGGAACTCGGCAAACACACGGTCCTTGTATTCGGCCGCGAAATTGACGTGTTCGATCTCGATGCCCAGCACGTCGGCGACGGCGGCTGCATCCACGAAGTCGATGTTCGACGAGCAGTATTCGCTGTCGTCGTCGTCCTCCCAGTTCTTCATGAAGATGCCGACCACCTCGTGGCCCTGCTGCTTGAGAAGATGGGCCGTGACAGCGGAATCGACTCCGCCGCTCAGCCCCACGATGACCCGTTGTGCACACATAGGTGTGCGATTATCCCGGCCCCGCCGTGGCCCTGCCCGCACCGGGTCTTGAACCATCCCACTCGTGCCCACCGATGGAACTGCGCCAGCTCCGTTATTTCGTCCGCACCGTCGAGCTCGGCAGCATGGGCCGGGCAGCGCTCGACCTGGGTGTGGTGCAGTCCGCGCTCAGCCAGCAGATCAGCCGGCTCGAAGGTGAACTCGCCACCCGGCTGCTGCAGCGCAGCGCCCGTGGCGTGCTGCCCACCGACGCCGGCGCCGCCTTCTTCCGCGAAGCCCAGCTCACCCTGCGCCATGCCGAACAGGCGCAACGCGCGGCCCGCTCGGCGCGGCTGACCGGCACCGTCAGTGTCGGCCTGGCGCCCACCACCGCGGCCGTCCTGGGCGTGCCGCTCATGCGGGCCATGCGGGAGCGTTATCCGGATGTGCGGCTGCACATGGTCGAAAGCCTGTCCGGCCACCTGACCGGCATGCTCAACGCCCGCCAGCTCGACCTGGCGGTTCTGTTCTCCACCCAGGCGGCGCGGCGCTGGAGCGTGATGCCGCTGCTGGATGAAAAGCTGCTGCTGGTGCGCGCGCGCCGCCACATGCCGGCCGACGCCTCGGCCAGCACCCGGCCGGTGTCGATGCGGGCGCTGGTCGAGCAGCCGCTGATATTGCCCACCGGCGGCCACGGCCTGCGCGCCGCCATCGAGGCCGCCGCCCTGCGCGCCAGGGTCAGCCTGCGGCTGGTGGCCGAAATTGACTCGCTCGCCATGCTGATGGAAGCGGTGGACGCGGGCTTCGGCAGCACGGTGCAGCCCGGTGCTGCGGTGGGTCGTTACCCCGATGCCGCCGAGCGGTTCCACCTTGCGCCGCTGGCCGACCGCCAGGCCAGCCGTCGCAACGCCATCTGCAGCCTGTCGGACGACGAACTGTCACCCGCCGCTCTGGCGGTCCGGGTGGTCATGGCGGAAGTGGCGCGCGGCCTGGTCGACTCCCGGCAATGGCCGGGTGCGGTGCTGGTGCGGCCGGACTGAGCCGCCGCCTCCTGCGGCGGGTCATCACGAAACGTGATGGCCTCATGCAGAAACCGGCCTTTCTCGTGGCGCCGCGCCTGCCTACAGTCGCGGCTTTCCCGGTGACCCCACGAGACGAGAGAACATGCCAGAAGGCAACCCACCACCCGACGTATTGGTGATCGGCGGCGGCAACGCCGCGCTGTGCGCCGCCCTCATGGCGCGCGAGGCCGGCGCCTCGGTGCTGCTGGTCGAATCGGCCCCGCGCGAATGGCGCGGCGGCAACTCGATGCATGTGCGCAACCTGCGCTGCATGCACGACGAACCGCAGGACGTGCTGATCGAGGCCTATTCCGAGGAGGAGTACTGGCAGGATCTGCTGAAGGTCACCGGCGGCCTGACGAACGAACATCTGGCCCGCCTCGTGATCCGCCATTCTTCCGGCTGCCGGCCGTGGATGCGGCGCCACGGCGTGCACTTCCAGCCACCGCTTTCGGGTGCCCTGCACGTGGCTCGCACCAACGCGTTTTTCATGGGCGGCGGCAAGGCCCTGATCAATGCCTATTACCGCAGCGCGCAGGACCTGGGCGTGCAGGTGCGCTACGACACCACGGTCGAAAAACTCGAACTGGACGGCGGCCGTTTCGTGGCGGCGGTCACCGACACCGGCGAACGCATCGAGGCCCGCAGCTGTGTCATGGCGTGCGGCGGTTTCGAATCCAACCTGGCCTGGCAGCGCGACGCCTGGGGGCAGAACGAACGTGGCGAATGGCCGGCCGAGAACTTCCTGGTGCGCGGCACACGTTTCAACCAGGGCGTGCTGCTGAAGTTCATGCTGGATGCCGGCGTCGACAGCATCGGCGACCCGACCCAGGCGCATTGCGTGGCCATCGACGCCCGTGCTCCGCTTTACGACGGCGGCATCTGCACCCGCATCGACTGTGTGTCGCTGGGCCTGGTGGTCAACCGGGACGCGCAACGTTTCTACGACGAGGGGGAGGATTTCTGGCCCAAACGCTACGCCATCTGGGGTCGCCTGGTGGCCCAGCAGCCTGGACAGATCGCGTATTCGGTGATCGACCGGAAAGCCATCGGCCGTTTCATGCCGCCGGTGTTCGACGGCACTAAAGCCGACACCCTCGAAGACCTGGCGCGACAGCTGTGCCTGGACGTTCCCGCCTTCATGAAAACCGTCGACGACTACAACGCTGCCTGCCGTATCGGCACTTTCGACCACACCACCCTGGACGACTGCCACACCGAAGGACTGAGCCCCGCCAAGACCCACTGGGCCCGGCCGCTGGACACGGCTCCCTTCTACGGCTATCCGCTCCGCCCCGGCATCACCTTCACCTACCTGGGCCTGAAGGTGGACGACAGCACAGCCGTGCGGTTCGACGACCGACCGAGCGACAACCTGTTCGTGGCCGGCGAGATGATGGCCGGCAACGTGCTGGGCAAGGGCTATACCGCCGGCGTCGGCATGAGCATCGGCACCGCCTTCGGCCGCATCGCAGGAGTGGGCGCGGCGCGCTACTGCGGTTTCGAGCATCCCGATTTCGACAAAGAAATGAAGGGAGCCCGCCATGCGGCAGCTCACTGAACTGGTCGCCCAGGTGCAGTCGGAAAACGCTGCCGTGCCTGCAGCGAGACGGGTGATCCCGATCCATGCGGCGGCGTTGCCGCTTTCCGCCAGCGAGGCGGAGGTCGCCCGAATCCTGCAGATCTGCAACGCCTGCCGTTACTGCGAAGGTTTCTGCGCGGTGTTCCCCGCCATGACCCGGCGACTGGAGTTCGGCAAGGCCGATACCCACTACCTGGCCAATCTCTGCCACAACTGCGGCGCCTGCCTGCACGCCTGCCAGTACGCACCGCCGCACGAATTCGCGGTCAACGTGCCGCAGGCCATGGCCCAGGTGAGGCTGCAGACGTATCACGACTACGCCTGGCCGCCGGGCATGGGCCGGCTGTACCAGCGCGCCGGGCTGACGGTGGCGCTGGCCCTGGCCGGCGGCCTGGCCTTGTTCCTGGTACTGGGTCTGGCGATGGCCGGCCCGCTGCTGCATCAGCCGCTGGCGGGCAACTTCTACGCCATCTTTCCGCACAACTTTCTGGCGGCGGCGTTCGGTTTCGTGTCGCTGTTCGTGGTGCTGGCACTGGGCCTCGGCGTGCGGCGTTTCTGGCGTGAGGTGACACCCGCCGCCGGTGTGCCGGGCGCGGCCGCCGCCGAGGCCGCGCACGACGCCCTGCGACTGAAATACCTGGGCGGCGGGCACGGCCAGGGTTGCAACGATGCCGACGACAGGTTCACTCTCTGGCGCAGGCGTTTCCATCACTTCACCTTCTACGGTTTCATGCTGTGTTTCGCCGCTACCTGCGTGGCGACGCTATACCACTACCTGCTCGACCTGCACGCGCCTTACCCGCTGACCAGCGTTCCGGTGGTACTGGGCACGCTGGGCGGCGTCGGGCTGCTGATTGGTCCGACCGGCCTGCTGTGGCTCAACCTGCGGCGCGATCCGAAACACGGCGACGCGGCGCAAAAACCGATGGACCGGGGTTTCATCGCACTGCTGCTGCTGACCAGCGCCACCGGCCTGGCGCTGATGGCCTGGCGCGACACCGCCGCCATGGGCCTGTTGCTGGCGGTGCACCTGGGCGTGGTGATGGCGCTGTTCCTTACGCTGCCCTACGGCAAGTTCGCGCACGGCATTTTCCGCAGTGCCGCGCTGCTCAGGTTTTCGATTGAAAAACGGCTGCCCAACCGACTGCAGCTGGGCAGCGACTGAGATTCATGAAAACCACGATGGAGACAAAAAGATGTTCACCCGACGATTGCTCGCCGCCGCGCTGACCCTGGCGGCTTTCGGTGTCCACGCCCAGGACTTTCCGCCCAGGAAACCCGTCACCCTGGTGGTCGGTTTCGCGCCCGGCGGTGCCGCCGACGCGGCCGCCCGGCTGATCGCCAGGAAGCTCGCCGAGAACATCGGCCAGAGCGTGGTGGTCGACAACCGCGGCGGCGCGGGCGGCAACATCGCCCACCAGTACGTCTCCAATGCCGCGGCGGACGGTTCGATGCTGCTGTTCGGATCGGTCGGCCCGCTGACGATCGCGCCGCACCTGATGAAGCTGCCCTACGACCCGTTCAAGGACCTGGCGGCGGTGTCGGGCGGAGTCAATTTCCCCAACGTGCTGGTGGTCAACAAGGCGGTCGGTGTGACCACGCTGGCGCAGTTCGTGGAGCTGTCGAAGAAAAAACCCGGCAGCGTCGATTTCGCCTCCACCGGTGCCGGCTCGGCATCCCACCTGGCCGGTGAGCTGTTCAACCAGCGCGCCGGCATCGACATGACCCACGTGCCCTACAAGGGCGGGGCGCCCGCGCTGCAGGACCTGCTGGGTGGGCGCGTCGCCTCCTACTTCGCAGCGCCGCCGACCGCGCTGCCGCAGATCGAGGCCGGCAAGCTGATTCCGCTGGCCACCACCGGTCCCACCCGCCCGGCCTACATGCCCAGCATTCCGACCGTCGCCGAAGCGGGCTACCCCGGCTTCGAGGCCTTGAACTGGTACGCCTTCGTGGCACCCGGCAAGACTCCGGCACAGGTGCTGGACCGCTGGAATGTCGAGATCGTCAAGGTGCTCGACGATCCCGGCGTGAAGGAGGCGCTGAACAAGCACGGCCTGACCCCGCAACCCACCAGCCGCGCCGAACTGACCGCCTTCATGCATGCCGAATCCGACAAGTGGGGCAAGGTGGTGCGCGACCGAAAAATCACCGCCGAATAAGGAGCCGCCATGGCCGATATCCAGATCGAATCGATGAAGGACAAATGCAGCCCGGCCGAATGGCAGGCGCGTGTCGACCTAGCCGCCTGCTACCGCTTGATCGAACATTTCGGCATGGCCGACATGATGGCCAACCACATCTCGTCACGGGTGCCGGGCGAGGACGGCGCCTTCCTGATCAACGCCTACGGAATGATGTACGAGGAGATCACCGCGTCCAGCCTGATCAAGGTCGATCACGACGGCACGGTGCTGGCCAAACCCGACTTCGGTGCGCTCAACTACGGCGTCAACAAGGCGGGTTACGTCATCCACAGCGCGGTGCACCACGCACGGCCCGAGGTGGACTGCGTGATCCACACCCACAGCTGGGCGTCGATGGCGGTGTCTTCGCTGGACTGCGGCCTGCTGCCGCTCACCCAGACGGCCATGCGTTTCCTGAAGATCGGCTATCACGACTACCAGGGCGTGGTGCTGGATACCGCCGAGCAGGAATCCCTGGTGGCCGACCTGGGTCAGGGCGAGGCGCTCATCCTGCGCAACCACGGTGTGCTGACGGTCGGCCGCACCGTCGGCGAGGCCTTCAACTGGATGCACCGGCTGGAGCTGGCCTGCCGTTCGCAGCTCGCCGCCATGGCATGCAACACCCCGCTGCGCGCAGTGCCGGCGCCGGTGCTCGAAGAGACCTGGAACAACTACCAGCCCGGCACCCGGCGTCCCTACGGCGTGATGGAGTGGCCGGCGCTGCTGCGCAAGCTGGACCGCATGGACCCGAGCTACGCGACCTGATTTTCGACAGCAAGACAGGAGACAAAAAATGATTCGCAGACAACTGCTGGGCCGAACGATGGCCCTGGCGGTGGCCGCAGGCTGCGCGCCCCACGTGCAGGCCCAGGCCGCCTATCCCAGCAAGCCGGTCAGGGTGCTGGTCGCCTTCACCGCAGGCGGCACCACCGACATCCTGGCGCGTGCGGTCACCCAGAAGATGACCGACAAGCTGGGCCAGCCCTTCGTGATCGACAACAAGCCGGGCGGCGGAGGCAACATCGGCACCGAAATGGCGGTACGTGCGCCGGCCGACGGCTACACCCTCATCGTCAATTCGGTCGGCCCGATGGCGGTCAACCAGACGCTCTACAAGAACCTGTCGTACGACCCGCTGAAGGACCTGGTGCCGGTGGTGCAGCTGGCCGACGTGCCCAACGTGCTGGTGGTCAACAACGACGTGCCGGCGAAGACGCTGGAGGCCTTCATCGCCTACGCCAAGGCCAACCCCGGCAAGCTGAGCTACGGCTCGACCGGTGTCGGCACCTCGTCGCACCTGTCGAGCTACATGCTCAGCCAGCGCATCGGTGCCGACACCCTGCATGTGCCCTACAAGGGTTCGGGCGCACTCAACGACCTGCTGGCCGGCCGGCTGCAGTTCATGTTCGCCACCATTCCGTCGGTGATCCAGCACATCAAGGCCGGCAAGCTGCGGGCGCTGGCGGTGTCCAGCAGCAAGCCGTCGCGTTCTCTGCCGGACGTGCCGACGGTGGCCGAGAAGGGCTTTCCGGGTTTCGAGGCGGGTTCCTGGTTTGGTTTCTTCGCGCCCAGGGGGACACCCGCACCGGTCATCGCCCTGCTCAACAAGACGGTCAACGAAATCCTGCCCTCGCTGGAAGAACAGATGGTGCGTGAGGGCGCGGACCCGGTCGGCGGATCGCCCGAGCAGTTCGGCCGGTTCACCCAGAAGGAGTTCGAGAAATGGGCGGCGATCGTCAAGGCCTCGGGGGCGACGGCGGAATGACACCGGGCGGCGCGTCGCTGCGCATCCTGTTGTCCAGGCTGGCCGCAGCGAGGCATGGCGACGCCATTGCGGCCACCTTGCAGGGCCGCGCTCACGAATTGGTGTTTCCGGAGGACACGCCGGATGCCGACCTGGCTTTCATCTCGCGCGAGGTGACCGGGCTGTCGACCAAACATCAGGTGCTGCCGCACACCCGGATTTTCTACGACGCGCTGCTGGCCGCCCCGTCGCTGCGTTGGGTGCAGGTGCATTCGGCGGGCGCCGACCGCCCCGTCTTCGAACAATTGCGTGAGCGCGGCGTGGCCGTCGCCACCGCGTCGGGTGCCAACGCCGAGGTGGTGGCGCAGACCGCGGTGGCCGGGCTTCTGGCACTGGCTCGGCGGTTTCCGCAACTGATGGCGGCGCAACGCGAACACCGCTGGGCATCGCTGATGGGCAGCGCCCTGCCACGCGAACTGGCGGGGCAGCAGGTCACCATCGTCGGCTGGGGTCCCATCGGCCAGCAGGCCGCCCGTGTGCTGGCGGTGCTGGGCCTGAAGGTGGCGGTGGTGCGGTCGAGCGCGCAGCCCGTGTCGGCCGACATTCCGACGGTGGCCTTCGAGCAGCTGGACGACCTGCTGCCCACCACCGACTGGCTGCTGCTGGCCTGCCCCCTGAGCAAACGCACACGCGGGCTGGTCGGTGCCGCTGTACTGGCGAAATTGCCGGCCGGCGCCCATCTGCTGAACGTGGCCCGCGGCGAGATCGTGGATGAGCCGGCGTTGATCGAAAGCCTGCGCTCCGGTCGGCTGGCGGGTGCCTACCTGGATGTCTTCGCGCATGAGCCTCTGGCCGCCGAATCGCCGCTTTGGGATTTGCCCAACGTGATCGCCACCCCCCACAGCGCCGGTTTTTCCGACGGCAATGCAGCGCGGGTGGCGGCGATGTTTCTTGAAAACCTGGCCCGCTGGAATCGGGGCGAACCGCTGCTGCGCCTGAGTGCCTAGCGGTCCAGCGACGAACCGCCGGCAGGCGGTGCCGGCGGGTTCAGTCCCCAGGTCACGGCCAGCCAGGCCAGGGACAGCAGCAGCGTGGCCGAGAACAGTCCGATCGGGCCGGCTTCCTTGATGAGGGTTCCGCCCATCGCGCCTCCGGCGAACAGGCCGAGCGACTGCAGCGTGTTGTAAGCGCCCAGCGCCGAACCGCGCAGCGCGCCCGGTGCCAGCCGCGACACCAGACTGGGCTGGCTGGCCTCGAGGGCGTTGAAGCCGCAGAAGAAAACCAGCAGCAGCACCGCCAGCGGAGCCACGCCCCAATCGGCCACCTGCCCGCCGGCCAGCGACAGCCCGAGCAGCCCTGCCTGCACCAGCACGATCAGCCCGACCGAACCGCGAAGCGCCGCCCGCAGATGGCCTTTTCTTTCCAGCGGAAAAAGTGCGGCGCCCATCACCACGAAGGACAGCAGCACGGCCGGCAGATAGACCCACCAGTGGCGTTCCTTTGCCAAACCCGCGTGCACCAACAGGGCCGGCACCGCCACCCACATCGACAGCTGGATGGTGTGCAGCGCAAACACGCCGAAATTGAGCCGCAGCAGGTCGCGTTGGCCCCACAGCGCCGACAGCGGCGCCCGCGGTGCGCCCGCGCCGTGCACCGGCTCCGGCGGCACCCACCAGATGGTGGCCGCCAGTCCGGCCAGCGCCAGCACACCCGTGAGCGCGAACAGGCCCGACAGGCCGATGTGCGCCGACAGCGGCGGTGCCGCCACCAGGGCCACCGCGAACATCAGCCCGATGCTGCCGCCGACCAGCGCCATCGCCTTGGTGCGCACCGAGTCGCGCGTGAGATCGGCCAGCAGGGCCGTGATGGCGGCCGAGACGGCGCCCGCGCCCTGGATCGCCCGGCCGATCAGGAGGCCGTGCAGGCTGTCGGCGAAGGCGGCGATGAAACTGCCGAGCGCAAACACCAGCAGGCCGATGGCGATGATGCGTTTGCGGCCGAAACGGTCGGATGCAAAACCGAAAGGCATCTGCAGGAACGCCTGCGTCAACCCGTAAATGCCCATGGCCAGCCCGACCAGCGCGGGGTCGTCGCCACCCGGATAACGCCGTGCTTCCAGCGCGAATACCGGCAGCACCAGGAACAGGCCGAGCAGCCGCAACCCGAACAGCGAAGCCAGCGAAAAGCTGGCGCGGCGTTCGACGGATGTCATGCGGTGGGCGCTGGCCGCACCTGCCGGCGGGGCGTCGGAAGCAGGGGAGGTGGGGGAAGACACGGGGGTCGCGGAGGTCACGGGCAGGACGGGATGGCGGCGCAAATGCGGATTGTCGGTGATCGGCCCCAGCCGCTGCCGCGGGCGGTATGTCCGAGCGGGAAAACAGGTGGCCGGATCGTTACTTTTTGACTTTCAAAAGCCGGCGCTCCGTGCTGTAATTTTTCGATGCAGGTCTCTTCTCCATCGCGCCCCGGTTCCTGATGGCCGACTTCGATATCGCGCTGCAGGCCCCACCCGACGACAGCCATCCGCTGGCGCGATTGCCCGGCAAGCGACGTGAGGGCGAACTGCCGCTGATCGTCATGCTCAGCGCCGATGAAATGCTGGAACGCGGCATCGGTCCTTACATGGAGCAATACGGTTTGCGCCTGGAGCGCCATGCCGACGCGATGTTGGCGGTGGCCGCAGCCATCCAGGGCACGGCGGTGGCGGTGCTGGTGGATGTCGAGGCGGGTTTCAGCGCCGAGACCAACGCCGCGGTGCTCGAACTGAGCCGGCACCGCATCGCCTGGTGCGCGGTGGCGGGCCAAGGCGACTACGCGCTGCGCCTTCAGGCCCTGCGGCGCGGCGCCTGTTTTTTCTTTACTTCCCCTCTCACCATGGAGGCGCTGGTGCAGGTGATAGACCCGCTGGCGTTTCCGGTGGAAGAGCCGCCTTATCGGCTGCTGATACTGGACGATTCACGCACTGTTCTAGCCGGTATCCGCCGGGCGATGGAGCCCTTCGCGGACATCCAGCTGGGCATCCTGAGCCAGCCCCACAAGGTGCTGGAGGTGCTGCGTTTCTTTGTGCCCGACGTGCTGCTGCTCGACATCCACATGCAGGGCTGCACCGGCCTGGAAGTGGCGCAGATCATCCGCCAGCACAAGGATTTCGAGTCGGTGCCGATCGTCTTCCTGACCGGCGAGACCGACCCCAAGGCCCAGAACGACGCCATGCGCCTGGGCGCCGACGACCTGCTGCTGAAGCCGGTGGCGACCGAGCTGCTCTACAACGTGGTCACGCAGAAGGCCAGGCGCTACCGTGGCCTGCGCCGGCTGATGGAGGAAGACAGCATGACCGGGCTGTACAACCACGGCAAGACCAAGGCGCTGCTGCAGCACTACCTGCAGCAGGCCGGTCGCCAGGGCAAGCCCATGGCCTATGCGCTGCTGGACATCGACCACTTCAAGCGCATCAACGACACCCACGGCCACGGCATGGGCGACCGGGTCATCATGACCCTGGCCCGCCACCTGCGGCAGAGGGTGCGCGGCACCGATGTGGTGGGCCGTTACGGGGGCGAGGAGTTCGCGGTGGTGCTTTTCGACTGCGGGCCGGAGCAGGCGCTGCAACTCGTCGAAGACCTGCGCGAGAGCTTCTCGCAGGTCACGCACGGGTTGTCGGGCAACCGGTTCGTCGCGACCTTCAGCGGCGGCATCGCGCATGCGCCGCCCAACAGCACCCTGGCCACGCTCATGGGGCGGGCGGACGAGGCCTTGTACGAAGCGAAACGGACCGGGCGGAACCGCGTGGTGGTTGACCGATCGGCTCGCCCATAGAGATAAGGGACACACGAAAACCGACACGGCCCGCCGGGGTGTGGCCGGCTATCATGGTCGGTTACTTACGCCCACCCCAGCGCGCCCACCTTGAGCCAGCCCCGCCGACCCGAAGACCATCCGAACGGCACGCCCGACGCCGCCGCCCCGGCGCCTGCCTATCTGGGCAAGGTGCTGCGTGAGCAGCGCATCAGCATCCGCGGCGCGCGCACCCACAACCTCAAGAACATCGATCTCGACCTGCCGCGCAATGCGCTGGTGGTGATCACCGGCCTGTCGGGTTCGGGCAAGTCGAGCCTGGCCTTCGACACGCTGTATGCGGAGGGACAGCGGCGTTATGTGGAAAGCCTGTCGGCCTATGCACGGCAGTTCCTGCAGCTGATGGACAAGCCCGACGTCGACCTGATCGAGGGCCTGTCGCCCGCCATCAGCATCGAGCAGAAGGCCACCAGCCACAACCCGCGTTCCACCGTCGGCACGGTGACCGAAATCCACGACTACCTGCGTCTGCTCTATGCCCGCGCCGGTACGCCGCACTGCCCCGAACACGGCGTGCCGCTCACCTCGCAGACGGTCAGCCAGATGGTCGATGCGGTGCTGGCGCTGCCCGACGACACCCGGCTGATGATCCTGGCGCCCGTCGCACGCGACCGCAAGGGCGAGTTCACCGACGTATTCGCCGAGATGCAATCGCAGGGTTATGTGCGTTTCCGGATCGACGGCACGGTGGTCGAACATGAAAACCTGAACCCGCTCAAGAAGACCGAGAAACACGACATCGACGTGGTGATCGACCGCCTGCGGGTACGGCCCGATGCCGACCCCAAGGCGCGTACCGAATTCCGCCAGCGACTGGCCGAAAGCTTCGAGGCCGCCCTGCGGGTGGGTGGCGTGGAAGGGGCGGGCCGCATCATCGTGCTGGAGATGGACACCGGGGTCGAACACATGTTCAACACCCGTTTTGCGTGCCCCATCTGCGCCTGGTCGATCAGCGAACTGGAACCGCGCCTGTTCTCGTTCAATTCGCCGGTCGGCGCCTGCCCGTCCTGCGACGGCCTGGGTGTGCTGGAGGTGTTCGAGGAAGACCGTGTGGTGGCCTTCCCCAGCCTGAGCCTGGCAGCGGGCGCAGTAAAGGGCTGGGACCGCCGCAACGCCTTCTATTTCACGATGATCGAAAGCCTGGCTTCGCATTACCGCTTCGCCATCGATACGCCGTTCGAAGAGCTTTCCGAGCATGTCCGCGGGGTGGTGCTGCACGGCTCGGGCACCGAGGACATCAAGTTCGGCTACACGCTCGAGGGCAGCGCCAGCGGCCGCAAGATGAGCCGCAAGCATCCCTTCGAGGGGATCATCCCGAACATGCAGCGGCGCTGGCGCGAAACCGATTCGCCGGCGGTTCGGGAAGAGCTTTCGCGCTATCGGGGTACGCAGTCGTGCCCGTCGTGCGGCGGCGCGCGGCTGCGCATCGAATCCCGCCATGTGCGCATGGGCGAAGGCGAGGGCGCGCTGGCCATCCAGGACGTCAGCCGCATGACCCTGCGCGACAGCCAGGCCTGGTGCGGCACGCTGACGCTGGCGGGTTCCAAGGGCGAGATCGCCCAGAAGATCGTGCGAGAGATCGGCCTGCGGCTGCAGTTCCTGAACGACGTCGGCCTGAGTTATCTCAGCCTGGACCGCAGCGCCGAAACGCTGTCGGGCGGCGAGGCCCAGCGCATCCGTCTGGCGTCGCAGATCGGCTCCGGCCTGACCGGTGTGATGTACGTGCTGGACGAGCCCAGCATCGGCCTGCACCAGCGCGACAACGACCGCCTGATCGAGACGCTGCGCCACCTGCGCGACATCGGCAACAGCGTGATCGTGGTCGAGCACGACGAAGACATGATCCGCGCCGCCGACCATGTGGTCGACATGGGCCCGGGCGCCGGTGTGCACGGCGGCCAGGTGATGGCGCAGGGCACTTATGCCGAGGTGTCGGCCAATCCGGATTCATTGACCGGCGACTACCTTTCAGGCCGCCGCAGCATCGCAGTGCCGGCCCGTCGTACCGCATGGTTGCCGGTGGGTGCCGAGGTGCAGGTCGAACGCGCAGACGCCGCTCCGGCACGCTTCCGCAAGGCCATGCCGACCACCGGACGCGACGGCCTGCAATCGCTGCGGGTGGTGGGCGCCACCGGCCACAGCCTGAAGGGCGTGACGGTCGATTTCCCGGTGGGACTTTTCACCTGCGTGACCGGCGTTTCGGGCTCGGGCAAGAGCACGCTGGTCAACGACACGTTGTACACCGCCGCCGCGCACCTGATCCACCGCGCCCACGACGAACCGGCCGAACACGAAACCATCGAGGGCCTGGAATATTTCGACAAGGTCATCAATGTCGACCAGTCGCCCATCGGCCGCACGCCGCGCAGCAACCCGGCCACCTACACCGGCCTGTTCACACCGATCCGCGAGCTGATGGCGGAGACCAACACCGCCAAGGAACGGGGCTACGGCCCGGGCCGTTTCTCGTTCAACATCGCCGGTGGGAGATGCGAGGCCTGCCAGGGCGACGGCATGGTGAAGGTGGAGATGCACTTCCTGCCGGACGTGTACGTGCCCTGCGATGTCTGCCGCGGCGCACGCTACAACCGCGAGACGCTGGAAGTGCAGTGGAAGGGCCGCAACATCGCGCAGGTGCTGGCGATGACGGTCGAAGAGGCGCATGGCTTCTTCACCGCGGTGCCGACCATCGCCCGCAAGCTGCAGACACTGCTCGATGTGGGCCTGTCGTACCTGACCCTGGGGCAAGCGGCGACCACACTTTCGGGTGGCGAGGCGCAGCGGGTGAAGCTGGCGCTGGAGCTTTCCAAACGCGACACCGGCCGCACGCTTTACGTGCTGGACGAGCCCACCACCGGCCTGCATTTCGCAGACATCGACCTGCTGCTGAAGGTGCTGCACCAACTGCGCGACGCGGGCAACACCATCGTGGTGATCGAACACAACCTGGACGTCATCAAGACGGCAGACTGGGTGATCGACATGGGCCCCGAAGGCGGTGCCGGCGGCGGCACCGTGGTGGCGCAGGGCACACCCGAACAGGTGGCCGGCAACCCGGCCAGCCATACCGGCCGCTACCTGAAACGCTACCTCGAAAGCGCAGCCGCCTAGGCGGGTGGCGCGGCCGAAAAGCCGCCGGCAAAGGCGGTTTTCAGGTGGTCGACAAAGGCCGATACGGCACGCGGCACGTGCGCCGAATACGGCCGCACCGCGAACAGCGATTCGCCGAAGGCATCCACATTGGCCCACTGCGGCAATACCTCGACCAGCTTGCCCGCCGCCAATGCGGATTGCGCGCTGAAGTCGGGCAGCAGGGCGATGCCGACGCCGGCCGAGGCAGCGTCGCGCAGCGCCTCGCTGTTGTTGGCTGAAAACGGACCCGACACCGGCACGGTGATCCGCTCGCCGTCGCGCACGAAGGCCCAGGCGGCCGCGTCCTGCGCACGGGGATAGAACAGGCAGTCATGGTCGGCCAGGTCGCCTGGCACGCCCGGTGTGCCGCGCCGCCGCAGATAGGCACGGCTGGCGACCAGCACCGACCGGGTGGACGCCAGGCGCCAGGCCACATGGGTTTCCGGCAGGCTCGCCGTGTGGCGCACTGCCAGGTCGAAGCCTTCCATGGCCAGGGAACGCAGCCGGTCCGACATGTCCAGCTCCAGCCGCACCCGGGGATGTGCCTTCAGGAAATCGCCCAGCAGCGGGACCAGCTGCTGCCGGGCAAAGGCGACCGGCGCGGTGACCCGCAGCAGGCCCTGCGCTTCGGTCGCCAGGTCACGCACGCCGGCGAAACTGTGGCGTATCTGTTCGAAGGCGCCGAGGGTGCCGTCGACCAGCCGTTCGCCCGCTTCGGTGAGCCGAACGCTGCGGGTGGTGCGCTGCACCAGGGGCACTCCGGCCGACCGTTCCAGTTCGGCGATGCGCTGGCTCATGGCCGCCTTGCTGACACCCAGCCGTGCAGCGGCCGCGGTGAAACTGCCTTGCTGGTGCAGCACGGTCAGCCAGTGCAGGTGAGCCCACAAGGCGTCGATATTTTCGGATTTCATGGCCTGATTGTTCAGCATTCCGAACAATCAATTCAGTCGGCAGGGCTAGGCAGCACCGGGCGGGATTCCTAGACTGCCAGTCTTCCAATTCGCCAGGGACAGCCCGCCATGACCACCGCCTTCACCGACTCTGTCGACATTGTCCATTTCATCGACGGCCAGCTTTTCCCGGGTTCCGGCGACCGCAGCCAGGCGGTGTTCAACCCGGCGTTGGGCAAGGAAGCACGGCGGGTGAGGCTGGCGGCAAAGCCCGATGTCGAGGCCGCCATCGCCAGCGCCAAGAAGGCGTTTCCGGCCTGGGCGGACACACCGCCGATCCGCCGTGCACGGGTCATGCTGAAGTTCCTGGAACTGGTCAACCAGCACAAGGACGAGCTCGCTGCGATCATCACCGCCGAACA
Organism: Xylophilus sp. PBN-3R; assembly: GCF_057747805.1. Lineage (NCBI taxonomy): Bacteria > Pseudomonadati > Pseudomonadota > Betaproteobacteria > Burkholderiales > Xylophilus > Xylophilus sp. PBN-3R. The sequence goes on along the minus strand of NZ_CM173225.1, from coordinate 4,306,835 downwards.
CGGCAAGGTGTTCACCGACGCACAGGGCGAGGTTTCGCGCGGCATCGACATCATCGAATTCGCCTGCGGCATTCCGCAGCTGCTGAAGGGCGACTTCACCGACCAGGTGTCCACCGGCATCGACAACTGGACCCTGCGCCAGCCGCTGGGTGTGGTGGCCGGCATCACGCCCTTCAACTTTCCGGTGATGGTGCCGTGCTGGATGTTCCCGGTGGCGCTGGCGGCCGGCAACTGCTTCATCCTGAAGCCGAGCGAACGCGATCCGTCGGCGTCACTGCTGATGGCCAGGCTGCTGAAGCAGGCCGGCCTGCCGGACGGCGTCTTCAACGTGGTGCAGGGCGACAAGCTGGCGGTCGATACCCTGCTGGAACACCCCGACGTCAAGGCGATCAGTTTCGTCGGCTCCACGCCCATCGCCAATTACATCTACGAAACCGGCGCGCACCACGGCAAACGGGTGCAGGCTCTGGGCGGTGCCAAGAACCACATGGTGGTGATGCCCGATGCCGACCTCGACCAGGCCATCGATGCATTGGTCGGTGCGGGTTACGGCTCGGCCGGCGAGCGCTGCATGGCGATTTCGGTGGCGGTGCTGGTGGGAGACGTGGCCGACAGGATCATTCCGAAACTGGCGGAACGTGCCCGGGCACTCATCGTGAAGAACGGCATGGAACCCGACGCCGAGATGGGCCCGATCGTGACGAAACAGGCGCTGGAGCGCATCGAGGGTTACATCGCCATCGGCGTCGAAGAGGGCGCCGAACTGGTGGTGGACGGCCGCGGTCTCAAGGTGCCCGGCCATGAAGATGGCTTCTTCACCGGCGGCACGCTGTTCGACAGGGTCACGCCGGAGATGCGGATCTACAAGGAAGAGATCTTCGGCCCGGTGCTGGCCTGCGTGCGGGTCGCCGACTTCGCCGAGGCGGTGGAGCTGGTCAACGACCACGAGTTCGGCAACGGCGTGGCCTGCTACACGCGCGACGGCCATGTCGCCCGGGAATTCGCACGTCGAATCCAGGTCGGAATGGTCGGCATCAACGTGCCGATCCCGGTACCCATGGCCTGGCACGGTTTCGGAGGCTGGAAGAAGAGCCTGTTCGGCGACATGCATGCCTACGGCGAGGAAGGCGTGCGTTTCTATACCAAGCAGAAAAGCGTCATGCAGCGCTGGCCGGAGAACACGGCCAAGGGCGCAGAGTTCGTGATGCCTACGGCAAAGTAAGCCGCCGGGGGCTTATTCGATCGTGGCGCCGGAAGCGTGCACGATGCCCTTCCACTTCTGGTAGTCGCTCTTGACGACGGCGCCGAAGGCTTCGGGTGTCATCGACTGCGGCTCCGCGCCCTGGTCGTGGATGGCGGCCTGCATTTCCTTGGTCGCCAGCAGCTTGTTGACCTCGCGGTTGAGCTGGGTGACCACCGCCTGCGGCGTGCCGGCCGGCGCGAACAGTCCATACCAGGTGCTGACGTCGAAGTCCTTGTAGCCCAGTTCGGCCACGGTGGGCACGTCGGGCAGCGAACTGCTGCGCTTGATGGAGGTCACCGCCAGCGGCCGCAACTTGCCGGCCTTGATCTGTGCCATGGCCGACGGCACCGACGAAACCATCAGGTCGATATTGCCGGACAGCACGTCCATGAGCGCCGGGTTCGATCCCTTGTAGGGGACATGGCGGATCTGGATGCCGGCGGCCTGCTTGAAGATTTCGCCCGCCAGGTGGATGGTGGTGCCGTTGCCGGGCGAGCCGAAGGTGATGGTGTCGGGTTGCGCCTTGGCGGCAGTGACGACGTCACCCAGCGTCTTGAAGCGTGGGTTGGTGGCCGAGGTCACGATGATGATGGGTGTGTAGGCCACATCGGCCACCGCCACCAGATCGCGTGTCGGGTCATAACCCACGTTCTTGTAGAGCCAGGGCGCCACGACCATGTTGTCCTTCTGGCCCATCACGATGTCGTAGCCGGTGGGTTGGGCCTTGGCAGCTTCGGCGATTCCGATGGTGCCGCCCGCGCCGGCCCGGTTGTCGGGAACCACGGTCCACCTGGTGGCTTCGGTGATCTTCTGTGCGACCAGGCGCGACAGGATGTCGGTGCCGCCGCCTGGCGGGAAGGGCACGATCAGCCGGATGGGCTTGTTGGGGTAGGTGGACGGTGCCTGCGCCTGCACACCGGTGGCGCATGCCACGGCGAGCAGGGCGAACGACAGGGCTTTGCGAATCATGGGAAGAGTCTCCGGATGGGCTGTACAACGGCCCGTTCGGGACTCTGCGGCCCCGGCGCCGGGCGCGCGAGGCGGCAAGTGTGCCGCAAGTCAGCCGCGGCGGAGACTGGGGAAACCGCCGGTCAGGACGGATCCTTGCTGCGCGTGCGGCCCACCGCGCTGAAAATCCCGATGCCGAGCACGATCAGTGCGCCGATGGCGATATAGGTGTTCGGTACATGTGCCGCCACGGCGCCCCAGATGAGGCCACCGAGAAAAATGAGGAAACCGATCATGTAAAGGGCAAAGGACACGGCTAGCTCCATCTGATTGAGTGATGCCGGAATCTGCTCCGAAAGAGGCCGTGTGCGGCGTACGCGCCTGTCGTCACTTGGCCGTGGGCACGCTCCTACAGCCATAACCGTGAGGGCCAGGGGTCTGCAGGTGAAGGGCAAATAGTGCCCGCATACAATTCGAGGTTCGCCCGCCTGCTGCCCGACCGGCAAGCGGCTGTGTGCGAATCGCCCTTTTCCTCAATACCCGACGGCCCTCCGGCCGTGGAGCCGACAACGTGTTCATCTCTTCCGCTTTTGCCCAGACCGCGCCCGCCGCATCCGCCACCGGCGGCGGCATGATGTCCTCGCTCACCGGCATGCTGCCGCTGGTGCTGATGTTCGTGGTGCTGTACTTCATCATGATCCGCCCTCAGATGAAGAAGCAGAAAGAGCATCGCCTGATGATCGAGGCGGTCGCCAAGGGCGACGAGATCGCCACCGCGGGCGGCATCATCGGCCGCATCACCAAGCTGTCCGAAGGCAGCGTCTCGATGGAAGTCTCGCCCGGCGTCGAAGTGCAGCTGCAGCGCAGCGCCATCGCCCAGGTGCTGCCCAAGGGCACCCTGAAGTAAGCAGGCGCCAAGGCGCCGGCCTGCCGGCACCGCCTGTGTTTTGTCTGTCATCCGGATCGCGCCGGCCCGTCCCGCGATCCCCCCAGCGGCCCCGCCGCACAAAGCGCGATCATGAACCGTTATCCGGTCTGGAAGTACACGATCCTGGTGATCGTGCTGCTGGTGGGCGTGCTCTATACGCTGCCCAATTTCTTCGGTGAAGCCCCGGCCGTGCAGGTCTCGGCGGCCAAGTCGGCCGTCAAGGTGGACACCACTACGCTGACTCGGGTCGAAGAGGCGCTCAAGGCTGCCAACCTGCCCGTTTCGGGGATTTCTCTCGACGGCACCTCGGTGCGTGCCCGCTTCGAGTCCACCGACGACCAGCTGAAGGCCCGTGACGCCGTCCAGCGCGCGCTGGTGCCCGACGCCAACGATCCCTCTTACGTGGTGGCGCTCAACCTGCTGTCGCGTTCACCGGCCTGGCTGACCAAGCTGGGCGCGGTGCCCATGTACCTGGGCCTGGACTTGCGCGGCGGCGTGCATTTCATGTTGCAGGTCGACATGGCTGCGGCGCTCGACAAGAAGGTCGAATCCTATGCGGGCGACCTGCGCAGCAGCCTGCGTGACAAGAACATCCGCCACGGCGGTGTGTCGCGCGACGGCCAGGCCATCGAGATCCGCGCCCGCGACGCCGCCACCGTGACGGCGGTCAAGAATGCCATTTCCGACCAGTTCCCCGATCTGGTCAGCAGCGATGCCGGCGAAGGCGAAAGCGCACGTGTCGTGGCCCGCATCAAGCCTGAAGCGGTGCGCAAGGTGCAGGACCAGGCGCTCAAGCAGAACATCACCACCCTGCACAACCGGATCAACGAGCTCGGCGTGGCCGAGCCGGTGATCCAGCAGCAGGGCGCCGACCGCATCGTGGTGCAACTGCCCGGCGTGCAGGACACCGCCAAGGCCAAGGACATCCTGGGCCGCACCGCGACCCTGGAAGTGCGCATGGTCGATGAGAGCAGCGAAGCCCGCGCGGCCGAACGCAACAGCGGGGCAGTGCCCTTCGGCGACGAGAAGTACAGCGACCGTGCCGGCCAGGCGGTGGTGGTCAAAAAACAGGTCGTGCTGACCGGCGAGAACCTGACCGACGCCCAGCCCGGCTTCGACAACCAGACCCAGCAACCTACCGTCAATCTGACGCTGGATGCCAAGGGTTCACGCATCTTCCGCGACATCACCCGCGACAACATCGGCAAACGCATGGCCATCGTGCTGTTCGAAAAGGGCAAGGGCGAGGTCGTGACCGCGCCGGTGATCCGTTCCGAAATCTCGGGCGGCCGGGTGCAGATCTCCGGCAGCATGAGCACCGTCGAAGCCAACGACACCGCGCTGTTGCTGCGTGCCGGTTCGCTGGCCGCACCGATGGAAATCATCGAGGAACGCACCATCGGCCCGAGCCTGGGCGCCGAGAACATCTCGCGCGGCTTCCACAGCGTGGCCTGGGGCCTGGCCGCCATCGCGGTGTTCATGTGTTTCTACTACGCGATGTTCGGTGTCATCTCCAGCATCGCGCTGGTGGTCAACGTGATGCTGCTGGTCGCCATCCTGTCGATGCTGCAGGCCACGCTGACGCTGCCCGGCATCGCCGCCATGGCGCTGGCGCTGGGCGTCGCCATCGACTCCAACGTGCTGATCAACGAACGCATCCGCGAAGAACTCCGCAACGGCGCATCGCCGCAGGCGGCCATCGCCACCGGCTACGACCGGGCGTGGGCGACCATCCTGGACTCCAACGTCACTACCCTGATCGCCGGCCTGGCCCTGCTGGCTTTCGGCTCGGGCCCGGTGCGTGGTTTTGCGGTGGTGCATTGCATCGGCATCCTGACCAGCATGTTCTCGGCCGTGTTCTTCTCGCGCGGGCTGGTCAACCTGCTGTACGGCCGCCGCAAGAAGCTGAAGAGCGTCGCCATCGGCACCGTCTGGCGTCCCGAAGCCGATTCGGCTTCCACCGCCGTCGCGAAATAAGCGAATCAGGAAATATCAATCATGGAATTTTTCCGCATCCGCCGCGACATCCCGTTCATGCGCCACGCGCTGATCCTGAACGCGGTTTCCATCATCACCTTCCTGGCCGCCGTGTTTTTCCTGCTGCACCGCGGGCTGCACCTGTCGGTGGAATTCACCGGCGGCACGGTGATGGAGGTCAACTACACCCAGTCGCCTGATCTGGAGGCGGTCCGCAAATCGGTCGCCGGTCTGGGTTTCCAGGACGTGCAGGTGCAGAACTTCGGCACCGCCCGCGACGTCATGATCCGGCTGCCGGCCCAGAAGGGCGTCAGCTCGGCCCAGCAGAGTGAAAAGGTGATGGCTTCGTTGCAGGCAGACAAGAGCGCCGGCGTGACCTTGCGCCGCGTCGAGTTCGTCGGCCCGCAGGTCGGCGAAGAACTCGCGACCGACGGCCTGAAGGCGCTGGCCGTGGTGGTCGCCGGCATCATGATCTACCTGGCCTTCCGCTTCGAATGGAAGTTCGCCGTGGCAACCGTGCTGGCCAACCTGCACGACGTGGTCATCATCCTGGGCTTCTTCGCCTTCTTCCAGTGGGAATTTTCATTGGCGGTGCTGGCGGCGGTGCTGGCGGTGCTGGGTTATTCGGTGAACGAATCGGTGGTGATCTTCGACCGGGTGCGAGAGACATTCCGGCGCCAGCGCAAGATGGACACCGAGGCGGTCATCAACCATGCCATCACCTCGACCATCAGCCGGACCATCATCACCCACGGTTCCACTCAGATGATGGTGCTGTCGATGTTCTTTTTCGGTGGTGCCACGCTGCATTACTTCTCGCTGGCGCTGACCATCGGCATTTTGTTCGGCATCTACTCGTCGTGTTTCGTGGCCGCCGCGATTGCGATGTGGCTGGGCGTGAAACGCGAAGACCTGGTGAAGCCGCTGCCTGCGAAGGGCGACGGCAAGGACCCCAACAACGGGGCTCAGGTCTGATCATTCCGATCAAACGGGCGCACATAGCGCCCGTTTTTCATTGGTGATTCAGGTTGTTGCGCCGGTTACGCTGGGGTCGCTGTACACCGCCGAAAGGGGGAAACGCTGGCCCGCCAGGTAATCTTCCAGGCAGCGCAGCAAGAGCGGGCTGCGATGGCGTTCGGGGCAGGCCCGGATCTCGTCCGCGGTCATCCAGATGGCGCGGACGATACCTTCGTCCAACGGCTGCCCCTCGTGGTGTTTGCCGACCTTGCCGGCAAAGGCAAAGCGAAGATAGGTGATGTCTTCGTTGTCGCGGCTACGGGTGAATCGCGAGATATAGACGCCGACCAGCGCGGTCGGCGTGAACTCATGGGCAGACTCTTCGAGCGCTTCGCGGGCGCAGCCCTGCTCGGGCGTTTCGCCAGGGTCGAGGTGGCCGGCCGGATTGTTGAGTTTCAAACCGTCCGCGGTCTCTTCCTCGACCAAAAGGAAACTGCCGTTACGTTCTATCACCGCCGCAACGGTGACATTGGGCTTCCAGCGAAGAGGGGCCTTTTGCGTCATGCCCGGCATTATCCAGAGGCTGAACCACCGCAGCTTGACGTTAAGCTGCGCGCGACTCCAAAACAACAGTGAGACGAGGCGACATGGAAAAAACCTGGCTGAAGGCTTACCCGCCGAACGTGGCTGCAGAGATAGACGCCTCGGCATATCCGTCATTGGCGGCGCTGGTGGAGGAAAGCCTGTCTCGGCACGCCGACAAGGTCGCGTATTCGTTCATGGGGCGTGACATCCGGTTTTCGGAAACGGACGAAGACAGCCGCCGTGTCGCCGCCTGGCTGCAGAGCGTCGGCCTGGTCAAGGGTGACCGGGTGGCGCTGATGATGCCCAACGTGCCGCAGTATCCGGCGGCAGCGATGGCGGTGATACGTGCCGGCATGGTGGTGGTCAACGTCAACCCGCTCTATACCCCGCGCGAGCTGGAGCATCAGCTTCGCGACTCGGGTGCCAAGGCCATCTTCATCCTGGAGAATTTCGCCAACACGCTGGAAAAATGTGTCGCTTCGACCGCACTGCAGCATGTGGTGCTGTGCGCCACGGGCGACCGGCTCGGCTGGCTCAAGGGCGGGCTGGTCAACTGGGTGGTGCGACACCGCAGGAAGATGGTGCCGGCCTTTCACCTGTCGAATACGGTGCGTTTCAACGAGGTGCTGTCCCAGGGTGGCCGCATCGCGTGGAAACCGCCGCTGCTCGGGCCCGACGACATGGCGCTCCTGCAATACACGGGCGGCACGACGGGTGTTGCCAAGGGGGCGGTGCTGCTGCAGCGCAATGTATTGGCCAACACGCTGCAGTCGGAGGCCTGGCACGCGCCTGCCGTGGCTAAGGTGCCGCAGGGGGAACAGCCCACCTTCATCTGCGCGTTGCCGCTGTATCACATCTTCGCGTTCACCGTGATCATGCTGCTCGCCTTGCGGATTGGAGCCAAGGCGATCCTGATCCCCAATCCGCGCGATTTGAAGGCCATGCTCAAGGCGCTGTCCCATGAGCGCTTCCATGTGTTTCCGGCGGTCAACACCCTGTTCGCGGGTTTGGCCCATCACCCCGATTTCGGAACGGTCGACTGGCGTCACCTATGCCTGAGCGTGGGGGGTGGATCTTCCGTTTCTTCTGCTGTCGCGGAACTCTGGAAGGAAAAGACGGGTTCGCCCTTGCGTGAAGGCTACGGCCTGTCCGAGACATCGCCATCGGTAGCGTGCAATCCGACTGCGGGCGAAACCGTGCAGGGCAGCATCGGCCTGCCGTTGCCGTCGACCGAGATCATGCTGATCGATGACCAGGGCTGCGAGGTCGCGCAGGGCGAGCCGGGCGAAATCGCCATCCGTGGCCCGCAGGTGATGGCCGGCTACTGGCAGCGGCCGGAAGAGACGGCGCAGGTGATGACGGCCGACGGTTTCATGCGGACCGGCGACATCGGCACCGTGGACGAAAGAGGCTTTTTCCGCATCGTCGACCGCAAGAAAGACATGATTCTGGTCAGCGGATTCAATGTCTATCCCAACGAGATCGAAAACGTGGTGGCCAGCATGCCCGGCGTGGCCGAATGCGCCGCCATCGGTGTGCCGGACGAAAACAGCGGCGAGGCGGTCAAGCTGGTCATCGTGCGCCGCGACCCGGCGCTGTCCGAAGAAAACGTCAAGGCTTACTGCCGTGAACATCTCACCGGCTACAAACGGCCACGTGTCGTCGAATTTCGCAACGAAATGCCGAAGACGCCGGTAGGCAAGATCCTGCGACGCGAGTTGCGCGGCGAACCCGAAAAGAATTGATGTCCTTGTCGATGGAAGCGGAACCATGCCTGGGCATCCTGAGTGCCCTGCCGGAAGAACAACACGGCTTGGTCGCCATGCTGGAGCAGACCCAGCCGCCCCGGCCGCATGCGGGGCGCCAGTTTGTCCGGGGCCGCCTGGCCGGGCACCCGGTCGTGCTGGCGCTTTGCGGTATCGGAAAGGTTGCGGCGGCCACTACCGCCACTGTTCTGATCGAACGTTTCGGCGCGCGGCAAATGCTCTTCACCGGCGTTGCCGGTGGTCTCGCGCCAGGCGTGCGGGTGGGTGACGTGGTGGTTGCGGACGGTTTCATGCAGCACGACATGGATGCTTCGCCACTGTTCCCGCGCCACGAGGTGCCGCTTTATGGGCAGGCACGATTCACTTCCGACCCGGTTCTTTCCAGCCGCTTGTTGCAGGCGGCACGGATTGCATTGGCAGATCGCGAGAACCTGTGCGATCCGGCCGACCTGGCGCGGTTCGGCCTGCACCTGATGGCGGTTCATCACGGGCTGCTCATCAGCGGCGACCGTTTTGTCAGCACCCTGACCGAAGCCGCAGAACTGCGTGCGGAATTGCCGCTGGCCCTGGCGGTCGATATGGAAAGCGCAGCCGTCGCGCAGGTCTGCCATGACTACGACGTGCCGTTCGCGGCGGTACGCACCGTATCGGACCGGGCGGACAACAGCGCCCATGTGGACTTTCCGGCCTTCGTCGAGGCGGTGGCCAGCCGTTATGCGCAGGCCATCGTCCGGGCGCTGGCGACGCTTACTTCAACCAGCCACGGCGGCGGAAATACAGCATCGGAATGACCGCGCTGCTCACCATGAGGGTGATGACGTACGGGTACGCAGCCTTGCCCAGCGCTGCGAGTTCAGGAAACTGCAGGTTCATGCCGTAGATGCTCGCGATCAGTGTCGGCGGCAGCAGCGCCACGCTGGCCACCGAGAAGATCTTGATGATCTTGTTCTGGTTGATGTTGATGAAACCGACGGTCGCATCCATCAGGAAGTTGATCTTGTCGAACAGGAAGGCGGTGTGGTTGTCCAGTGACTCGATGTCGCGCAGGATTTGCCGGGCTTCCTCGAACTGCTCGGCATTGAGCATGCGGCTTCGCATCATGAAACTGACGGCGCGGCGGGTGTCCATCACGTTTCGACGGATGCGACCGTTCAAGTCTTCCTGGCGGGCAATGGCGCCCAGCACTTCGCCGGCTACCGCGTCGGTCACGTTCTCGGACAACACCAGCTTGCTGGTCTTCTCGAGTTCGTCGTAGATGTTCTCCAGCGTGTCTGCCGAATATTCGGCGTCGACGTCGAACAGCTTCAGAAGCACATCCTTGGCGTCGTCGATCAGGCCGGGCGCACGCCGGGCCCGCAGGCGCAGCAGCCGGAACACCGGAACGTCTTCATCGTGGATGGAGAACAGGACCCCCCGGCTTTTCTTGCCGGAGTCGTGCTGGTTGAGGATGAACGCCACCCGTACCGAGCGGGGTTCTTCCTCGTCGGCGATCAGGAAGTCGCTGCGTACGTGCAGGTCGCCGTTGTCCTCTTCATAGAAGCGGGCGGATTCTTCGATGTCCTCTTCGGTCGCGTCCTCGGGGATGGAAACCGCGTAATGTTGCTTGATCCACCTTTTTTCTTCGACCGTGGGAGATTCCAGGTCGACCCAGATGGGTGTGAATCGGGCGAGCTCTTCCAACGACTCGATCTCTTCCTGGAAGAGACGGCCGTTGGCGAGCGTGAAGATGTTGAGCATGGCGCGCTCCCTGGCTGTGGATTACATCGAACGGGGTAGGTGGTGAGGCACGCTTTCCACCCCCGATGTGGGCCCGGGAGCAGAAAGCTACCGACTCGGGTAGGTTTCCATGGCGCTTTTCTCCTTGCGATAAGAGCGCGGATTATGGCACTGCAACATCCCCAGTCTGGTGCTGAAAAGCCCAATTGTTACGGCCCTGCTGCGATTGCGGTTTCCCCGGTTCATGCCGATTTCGTCGATTAGTCGTATCAAAAAAAATCGATATGCATCAGATAGTTGGCGTCGATTTCGCAAAGTCGCTTGCATTCCTTTGCGACTCAGGTGCAGGGACCGCATTGCATTCACGACAGACCGGGCGCATAGTGAATTCGAGCGCTCAACAGATCCCCAGTTCGTACCGTCCGATACCAACGGATGGTTTTTCAAACGGTGTTTCCTAAAGTTGGAGGAACTTCCATGAACCTGACGATCAGCGGCCATCATCTCGAAGTCACACCCGCGCTGCGCGGCTACGTGACCACCAAACTTCAACGCCTTACCCGCCATTACGACGACCTCGTGGACGTGAATGTGATCCTGACCGTGGAGAGCATCAAGGAGAAACAGCTGAGGCAGAAGGCCGAATGCAGCATCCATGTCAAAGGTAGCGAGATGTTTGCTGAGAGCGCGCATGCAGACCTATATGCGGCAGTCGACGAGTTGATGGACAAACTGGACCGTCAAGTAGTCCGCCACAAGGACCGGGTGCAAAACCACCATCATTCAGCGCCGAAACGCATGATGTGAAAGAGACGCTTGGTCTCTTGGCGTGTCAGGTGCAAACATGTGTTGCGTCTGCGCGCCATCCCTTTTTGCATGCTAGGTGCTTTCCCAGGGCGGGGGCGCATAATGCGCCTCCACCGCCATGAATCGTCTAGCTGCCATCCTGCCCGCCGAACAGGTCCTCGTGAGCCTCGATGCCACGAGTAAAAAGCGGGCGTTCGAAGAAGCCGGCCTGTTGTTCGAAAGCCTCCACGGCCTGAGCCGAGCGCTCGTGACTGACAGTTTGTTCGCCCGCGAACGGCTGGGGTCGACCGGACTGGGACATGGCGTCGCCATTCCGCACGGCCGCATCAAGGGTCTGAAGGCGCCGATGGCGGCTGTCTTCCAACTTGCGCAACCCATCGGATTCGATGCGCCCGACGAACGTCCGGTCGCGTTGCTGATCTTTCTGCTGGTGCCCGAGGCGGCGACTCAAAAGCATCTCGAAATTCTTTCGGAGATCGCCGAGCTTCTCAGCGATGCCCCGCTTCGCGAGAAGATCAAGACCAGTACCGACGCGGACGAGTTGCATCAGACCATTGCCCAGTGGCAATCGACCCAGCCGGCCTGACCGGGTGAAACCCACCGTCGTCAGCGCAGACGCGCTATTCGAGGAATTCCGCGGTTCGCTTCGCTGGGAGTGGATCGCCGGCCTTGGCGCATCCGAACGTCGTTTCGACGAGATCGTGGTCCGTGCAGCCCGATCCGGTGCCGATCTGGTCGGCTATCTGAATTACATCCATCCCTACCGTGTGCAGATATTGGGCGAACGTGAGGTTGCCTATCTCAGTAACGCCACACCGGAAGATTGTGCCCGCCGTATTGCCCGCATCGTGACGCTCGAGCCGCCGGTGCTGGTGCTGGCCGATGCGCAGACTGCGCCCGAAGCCTTGGTGTCGATGTGCGAGCGGGCACAGATTCCGCTGTTTTCCACCTACGAGTCGTCGGCCTTCGTGATCGACGTGCTGCGTGCCTACCTGTCCAAGCACTTTGCCGACCGCACGACGATGCATGGCGTGTTCATGGACATCCTGGGCCTGGGTGTGATGATCACCGGCGAATCGGGACTGGGCAAAAGCGAACTGGGGCTGGAACTCATCTCGCGCGGCAACGGGCTGGTTGCCGACGATGCAGTGGACCTGTACCGCATCAACCAGGCATCCATCGAGGGGCGTTGCCCCGAACTGCTGCAGAACCTGCTCGAGGTTCGCGGCATCGGCTTGCTGGACATCCGCGCGATCTTCGGTGAAACGGCGGTACGCCGAAAGATGAGGCTCAAGCTGATCGTTCACCTGGTGCGCAAGGAAACGATGGAACGCGAATATGAGCGGCTTCCCTATGAACCCCTCACTCAGGACGTGCTGGGTGTGCCGGTGCGCAAGGCCGTGATTCAGGTGGTGGCAGGCCGCAACATTGCCGTGCTGGTCGAGGCCGCGGTGCGCAATACCATCCTGCAACTGCGCGGTATCGACACCTATCAGGAATTCGTCGAGCGCCACCAGCGCGCCATGGAAACCGGCCAGCGCTGACGGCCGGCCGCAGGGTCCGGGCTGATCAGCCGTTGCGGCGGACAGGCGCCTTGCCGCATTCGGCACACAGGCCGTAGAGTGCCATCGAGTGGTCGTGCACCTGCCAGCCCTTGGCCTTGGCAACGGCTTGCTGGCGCTGCTCGATTTCAGCGTCGAAGAATTCCTCTACCTTGCCGCAGTGCGTGCAGACGAAGTGATCGTGGTGCGAACCCTCGTTCAATTCGTAGACGGCCTTGCCGCTTTCGAAGTGGCGACGGCTCAGGATGGCGGCCTGCTCGAACTGTGTCAGCACCCGGTACACCGTGGCCAGGCCGATATCGGAGCGTTCTTCCAGCAGAACTCGGAAAACGTCTTCGGCCGTCATGTGGCGTTGTTTGCCGGTCTGGAAGATCTCGAGGATCTTCAGGCGCGGCAAGGTGGCCTTTAGGCCGGTGTTCTTGAGATCGTCGATGTTGCTGTGCATGGCGGTTTCCTGGCAGGGCGGCCAGTACCCGCGGGGCGGTCGCCGCGGACCCTGCCGCTACAATCGTCGGATCATATCGCCTGTGCAATCAACCATGTTCGATCACTTCCGCCGTTGCCTCGTCCCCGCGGTCGCTGCCGCCTTTGCGGCACTGCTGACGGGCTGCGGCACGGTCGACAGCGCCAGCAACCGCCTGGCGAGCGCCATCACTCCCTACAAGATCGAAATCGTGCAGGGCAACTTCGTCTCGAAAGAGCAGGTGGCCGCGCTCGAAAAAGGCATGAGCCGCATCCAGGTGAAGGAAGTGCTGGGCACGCCGCTGATCGCCAACCTATTCCGCGCCGATCGCTGGGACTACGTCTTCACCATCAAGCGCCCGGGCGTCGAGCCGCAGTCGCGTCGTCTCAGCCTCTATTTCGAGAACGATCTTCTCGCACGTTTCGAAGGCGACGAAATGCCCACCGAAGCCGAGTTCGTGGCTGCCCTCGATACCCGGACCAAGATCGGCAAGGTGCCGCCCCTTGAAGCCACGCCCGCCCAGCTGGACAAGTTCCCGGTGCGCAGCAAGGCAGACGCCGCGCAGGCCGACAAGGCCATCGCTGCCGAGGCGCCTTCCGGCCGGAACTATCCGCCGCTGGAATCCGGCGCGCGCTGACCGCCACCAACCCGCAGCCTCTCGTCGCGGGTGTCGGCAACATCGCCGACGTCATTAGTCACTTGACCTGCAGGACCGTCTTCGCATGAACGACATCTCTTCCACGCCGACCGCTGGCCCCCAGAAGATCGCCATCGCAGGTGCGTCCGGCCGCATGGGCCGCATGCTGATCGAGGCGATCCGCGCGGATGCCGGCTGCACGCTGGCCGGCGCACTCGACCAGGCGAACAGTCCGGCGATTGCTTCCGACGCTTCCGCTTTTCTCGGTTATGCCAGCGGCGTGCCGATCACTGCGGATCTGGCAGCCGGCATTCGGCCCGCCGAAGTGCTGATAGATTTCACGCGCCCGGAGGGCACGCTCAAACACCTGGCGGTGTGCCGCGAACACGGCGTCAACCTGGTTATCGGCACGACCGGTTTCACGGCTGCCCAAAAGGCTGAAATCGAAGCGGCATCGCGCGAGATAGCCATCGTCATGGCGCCCAACATGAGCGTCGGCGTCAACGTCACCCTCAAGCTGCTCGAGATGGCCGCCAAGGCGCTTTCCACCGGATACGACATCGAGGTGATCGAGGCGCATCACCGTCACAAGGTGGATGCTCCCTCCGGCACCGCGTTGAAGATGGGCGAGGTGCTGGCCGAGGCCCTGGGCCGGTCGCTCGAAGATTGCGCTGTGTACACCCGCGAGGGCGAAACCGGCGCGCGCGATCCTTCCACCATCGGTTTCGCCACCATCCGCGGCGGCGACATCGTCGGCGACCACACGGTGTTGTTCGCCGGAATCGGCGAGCGGATCGAGATCACCCACAAATCCTCCAGCCGTGCGACCTATGCGCAAGGCAGCCTCAGGGCCGCGCATTTCCTGGCTGGCCGCAAGACAGGCCTGTTCGACATGTTCGACGTGCTCGGCCTGCGCGCCTGAGCGGCCGGATGGACACGCTGCAGTTTTTCCTCGACGGCGACGCACTGGCCCGCACCGTGGCCGCGGCACTGCTGCTGCTGTCGGTGGTGAGCTGGATCGTCATCCTCTGGAAAATCTGGCTGCTGCGGTCCGCTGCCCGCAACTGCCGGCGTGCCATCGGCGCTTTCTGGCAATCCGCCTCGACGGCCGATGCCCTTCAGCGGGTTCCGGCCTTTGATCCTCAAAGGCTGGTGATGCCTTTCGTCGAGGCCCTGGATGTGGGTGGCGGCACCGGCATGGCGGCCGGCGGCGATGTCGCCCAGCGCCGTACCCGTGTCCTGCGTGACGCGCTGCACCGCGCATCGGCCCATCTCCAGTTCGGCCAGGTGCTGCTGGCCAGCACCGGTGCCATCGCACCGTTCGTGGGTTTGCTCGGCACCGTCTGGGGCATCCACCGGGCGCTGGTCGATATCGCGGGTGCCGGCCAGATCAGCATCGAACGTATCGCCGGGCCGGTGGGCGAGGCGCTGGTGATGACCGCCGCGGGCCTGGCCGTGGCCATTCCTGCCGTGCTGGCCTACAACCTGCTGGGTCGACGCATCGCCCGCATCGAGGCCGAACTCGAAGGCTTTGCGCAAGACTTGCGCGATCTCTGAGCGGCGCTGGACGATGGCGTTCGGAAGACTCTCCCGCGGTGCCGAAGGCGCACCCATGAGCGAGATCAACGTCACGCCGCTGGTGGACGTGATGCTGGTGCTTGTGGTTGTCTTCCTGCTGACGGCGCCCCTGCTGGCCACCAGCATCAAACTCGACCTGCCCAAGGCCGCTGCGGCGCCTGCGCCGGCCGGCAAGGCAGGGCTGCTGCTGGTGGTCGACGCCAGTGGTCAGGCCTTTCTGCAGGATCGCCCGTTCACCGACGAAGCCCTCGTCGCACAGCTGGAGAAGGTCGCCGCAGAAGCGCCTGAAACCGAACTGCAGCTGCGCGCCGATACGACAGTGCCCTATGGCCGGGTGGTCGCCCTGCTGGGCCTGGCGCAGCAGGCCGGACTGGCGCATGTGGGTTTCGTGGCGACTCCACGGGCCGCAACAGCCGGGCGACCCTAAAATCGGGCCTTGCCCACTGGCGCACGGCCGTGTCGGCGCCCACTCGACCAGCGCTTTTTCTCTCTCCATGCAAGACAAATACACTCACCAAGAGGTCGAACAGGCCGCCCAGTCCGACTGGACCGCCCGCGACGTCTACCGGGTCACCGAAGACACGAGCAAGCCCAAGTTCTACGCCTGTTCGATGCTGCCGTACCCCAGCGGCAAGCTGCACATGGGCCACGTGCGTAACTACACCATCAACGACATGCTGGCGCGCCAGCTGCGCATGCGCGGCTACAACGTGCTGATGCCGATGGGCTGGGACGCTTTCGGCCTGCCCGCCGAAAACGCCGCACTGAAGAACGGCGTGCCGCCGGCGCAGTGGACCTACGACAACATCGCCTACATGAAGCAGCAGATGCAGGCGATGGGCTTGGCCATCGACTGGTCGCGTGAGGTCGCCACCTGCTCGCCGGAGTACTACAAGTGGAACCAGTGGCTGTTCCTGAAGATGCTCGAAAAGGGTATCGCCTACCGCAAGACCCAGGTGGTCAACTGGGACCCCGTCGACCAGACCGTGCTGGCCAACGAGCAGGTCATCGACGGCAAGGGCTGGCGCACTGGCGCGGTGGTCGAAAAGCGCGAGATCCCGGGCTATTACCTGAAGATCACCGACTATGCCGAAGAGTTGCTGGGCCATGTTCAGACGCAGTTGCCGGGTTGGCCCGAGCGGGTGCGGCTGATGCAGGAAAACTGGATCGGCAAGAGCGAAGGCGTGCGGTTCGCCTTCCCGCACGACATCCGCGGCGCCGACGGCCAGCTCATCGGCGACGGCAAGATGTATGTCTTCACCACCCGGGCCGACACCATCATGGGTGTGACGTTCTGCGCTGTGGCACCGGAGCATCCCCTGGCCGCACACGCAGCATCGCTCGACCCGTCGGTGGCCGCGTTCATCGCCGACTGCAAGGCCGGTGGCACCACCGAGGCCGAACTGGCCACTCAGGAAAAGAAGGGCATCCGCACCGGCCTGTTCGTCACCCATCCGTTCATGGAAGACCCGGTCGAAGTCTGGGTCGGCAACTACGTGCTGATGAGCTACGGCGACGGCGCGGTCATGGGCGTGCCGGCGCATGACGAGCGCGATTTCAGCTTTGCGCTGAAGTACGACATTCCGATCCGCCAGGTGGTTCAGGTCGACGGCGAACACTACGACTACCACCACTGGAACGACTGGTACGCCGACAAGCGCGAGGGCGTCACGGTCAACTCCGACTACTTCAGCGGACTGCCGTATGGCGAAGCCGTCGACGCCGTGGCGCATGCCCTCGAAGAACGCGGTCTGGGCGGCAAGAAGACCACCTGGCGTCTGCGCGACTGGGGTGTCAGCCGCCAGCGTTACTGGGGCACGCCGATTCCCATCATCCATTGCGAGGAACACGGCGCCGTGCCGGTGCCTGAAAAAGACCTGCCGGTGGTGCTGCCGCAGGACTGCATCCCCGACGGATCCGGCAATCCGCTGATCAAGCACGAAGGTTTCCACGCCGGTGTGGTCTGCCCGGTGTGCGGCAAGGCGGCGCGGCGCGAGACCGACACCATGGACACCTTCGTGGATTCGTCCTGGTACTTCATGCGTTATTGCGACCCCAAGAACGACCGGCAGATGGTCGGTGAAGGCGCGCAGTACTGGATGCCGATGGACCAGTACATCGGCGGCATCGAACACGCCATCCTTCACCTGCTGTACGCACGGTTCTGGACCAAGGTCATGCGCGACATGGGTCTGGTGAAGATCGACGAGCCCTTCACCAAGCTGCTGACCCAGGGCATGGTGCTCAACCACATCTACTCACGTAAAACGCCCAAGGGCGCGGTCGAATATTTCTGGCCGCACGAGGTCGAGAACGTGCACGACGCGGCCGGCAAGGTGATCGGCGCCACGCTCAAGTCTGATGGCTCGGCCATCGAATACGGCGGCGTCGGCACCATGAGCAAGAGCAAGAACAACGGTGTCGATCCGCAGGACCTGATCGGCCGCTACGGCGCCGACACCGCGCGCCTGTACACCATGTTCACCGCGCCTCCCGAGGCGACGCTCGAATGGAACGACGCTGCCGTCGAAGGCAGCTACCGTTTCATGAAACGTGTCTGGGGTTTCGGCGTCAGGTTGTCTGCGCTGGACAGCGTGGCGGCCAACGCCAGCATTGCCGGTATCGACAAACTGCAGCAGGTGACGTTCGGTGCGCCGGCGAAGGCGCTGCGCCGCGAGGTGCACAACGTGCTGCGCCAGATCGACTACGACTACCAGCGCATGCAATACAACACGGTGGTGTCGGGCGCGATGAAGCTGCTCAATGCCCTGGAGTCGTTCAAGGGCGAGGGTGTCGAAGGCGCCGAAGTGGCCGCCATCGAGGGCTTCAGCATCCTGCTGCGGGTGCTGTACCCGGCGACCCCGCATATCACCGATCAGCTGTGGAAACAGCTGGGTTACGCGGCCGAGCTGGGTGATCTGCTCGATGCGGCCTGGCCCGTGGTCGATGAGGCGGCGCTGGTGCAGGACGAGATCGAGCTCATGCTGCAGGTGAACGGCAAGCTGCGCGGCTCGGTCCGCGTGCCGGCCGGCGCCGACAAGGCTGCCATCGAGGCGGCCGCACTGGCCAGCGAAGACTTTGCCAAGTTCTCCGGCGGCGCGATGCCCAAGAAGGTGATCGTGGTGCCTGGACGCCTGGTCAACCTGGTGGTCTGAACATGCTGAACCGTCGCGCCCTGCTGGGCCTTGTGCCCGCCGCCGTCGCCGCACCTCTGGCGGGTTGCGGTTTCCACCTGCGGGAGGCGCCCAGTTTCGCCTTCAAGTCGGTCTACATCAACGGGAATCCCAACTCGACCTTCGTGGCCGAGCTGCGACGCAACCTCGCAGCCGGAACCGGCCTGGTG
Source organism: Xylophilus sp. PBN-3R (assembly GCF_057747805.1). Taxonomy (NCBI): domain Bacteria; kingdom Pseudomonadati; phylum Pseudomonadota; class Betaproteobacteria; order Burkholderiales; genus Xylophilus; species Xylophilus sp. PBN-3R. Next base: position 4,288,325 of record NZ_CM173225.1, on the reverse strand, counting down.
GTGACCCGTGAGCTGACGCAGCGGGACACCAGCGATGTGGTGCTGGACATCCTGCAGGACCAGCGCGAACGCATCGTGCTGGGCTACAACTCCAGCGGCCAGGTGCGCGAATTCCAGCTGCGGATACGGGTGCGTTTTGCCCTGCACACACCCGACGACCGCGAAATACTGCCGTCTACCGAACTGCTGCTGCAACAAGACCAGAGCTACGACGAAACCCTGGCCCTGGCCAAGGAACAAGAGGCACAACTCATCTACCGAAACCTGCAGACCGACGTGGTGCGGCAGATCCTGCGGCGCCTGGCGGCTGTCAAGCAGATCTGACAGGCATGCAGCTCGCCCCGGCACAACTCGCGGCCCATCTGCAGAAGACTCTGCGCCCGCTCTATACCGTGCACGGCGACGAGCCGTTGCTCGTACAGGAAGCGGCGGACGCGATTCGCGCCGCCGCGCGCAGGCAGGGCGCGGCCGAGCGCACGGTGCACACGGTGGCCGGCGCTCATTTCGACTGGAGCGGCGTACTGGCCGACGGCAGTGCGCTGTCCTTGTTCGCCGAAAAGCGCATCGTCGAGATCCGCATCCCTTCCGGCAAGCCGGGCAAGGACGGTAGCGCCGCACTGCAGCAGATCGCCGCCATTGCGGCCAGCCAGGAGGACACCCTGACGCTGGTACTGCTGCCGCGGCTCGACAAGACCACCCGCAGCGGGGCGTGGTTCGCTGCACTCGAGCAACACGGCGTCGGTATCCAGGTCGAGCCCGTCGAACGCGGGGCGTTGCCGCAATGGATCGCCCAGCGCCTCCAGGTGCAGGGGCAGCAGGTGGCGCAAGGCGAAGAGGGCCAGCGCACCTTGCAGTTCTTTGCCGACCGGGTCGAAGGCAACCTGCTCGCCGCACACCAGGAAATCCAGAAACTGGCACTGCTGTATCCGGCCGGGCCGCTGTCATGGGAGCAGGTCGAGAAGGTGGTCCTGAATGTCGCCCGGTATGACGTCTTCAAGCTTTCAGAGGCCGTGCTGGCCGGCCAGGCCGGACGGGTACAGCGCATGCTGGAAGGCCTTAAGGCCGAGGGCGAGGCCGAGGTGCTGGTGCACTACACGCTGTCCGAAGACATCCGCGCCCTGAAGCGGGTGAAGGACGCCATGAACCAGGGCCGGCCGCTGCCGATGGCGCTGCGCGAACAGCGGGTCTGGGGCCCGCGCGAACGCCTGTTCGAGCGGGTGCTGCCGCGGCTCGACGGGGCGCTGTTGTCGACCTTGTTGCAGGACGCCCACAAGGTCGACGGAATCGTCAAGGGCCTGCCTCAGGAAGGCTGGCCACGTGATGGCTGGCAGGCACTGATGCGGCTGGCGCTGCGGCTTTGCCGCGCCTGCGCCACGGTCCCGGTTTCGCGCGCGGCCTGAATCCCCGTCTCGCACGGGGCTGCCGCCGCGTGGGAAAATGGCGGCATGAACGCCTTGAACGTCGCCGAATACGTGCACACCCTGGGGCTGCAGGCCCGGGTTGCGTCCGCCCGCATGGCCAGCGCCGATGCCGCCACCAAGAACGCCGCGCTGCGTGCGCTGGCCAGGTTGCTGCGCGAAAACCCCGCACCACTCGCCGAAGCCAACGCACGTGACCTGGCCCGCGCCGAGGCGGCCGGCCTGTCGGCACCCATGGTCGACCGCCTGCGCCTCACGCCCAAGGTCATCGAGACGGTCGCGCAGGGCTGTGACCAGCTGGCCGCCATGCCCGAACTGATCGGCGACGTCGTCGGCCTGCAACAGCAGCCCAGCGGCATCCGCGTGGGACGCATGCGGGTGCCGCTCGGTGTCTTCGGCATGATCTATGAAAGCCGGCCCAATGTGACCATCGAAGCCGCCAGCCTGTCGATCAAGAGCGGCAATGCCTGCATCCTGCGCGGCGGCTCGGAGGCCATCGAATCGAACAAGGCGCTGGCCGCACTGGTCGGCCAGGCGCTCGGGCTGGCGGGCCTGCCCGCCGAGGCCGTCCAGCTGGTGGGCACGACCGACCGCGAAGCCGTCGGGCAGCTGATCGCCATGCCGGAATTCGTCGACGTGATCATTCCGCGCGGTGGCAAGAGCCTGATCGAGCGCATCAGCCGCGAAGCCAAGGTGCCGGTCATCAAGCATCTGGATGGCAACTGCCACACTTATGTCGACGACCCGTGCGACATCACCATGGCGGTCAGGGTGGCCGACAACGCCAAGACCAGCAAGTACAGCCCCTGCAACGCCACCGAAGGCTTGCTGGTGGCGCGCGGAGTGGCTGCAGCCTTCCTGCCGCTGATCGGAAAAATCTACGCCGACAAGGGCGTCGAGATGCGTTGCGACGCGGAAGCCATGGCGCTTCTTGCCGACCTGCCAGGTGCGCATGTGACGGCAGCGACCGAGCAGGACTGGTCCGAGGAATACCTCGCGCCCATCATCAGCGTGAAGTTGGTGGAGGGCGTGGACGAAGCCATCGCGCACATCAACCGTTATTCGTCGCACCACACCGACGCCATCCTCACCCGCGACCACATGAACGCACAGCGTTTCCTGCGCGAGGTCGACTCGGCGAGCGTGATGGTCAACACCAGCACCCGTTTCGCCGATGGCTTCGAATTCGGACTGGGCGCCGAAATCGGCATCAGCACCGACAAGTTCCACGCGCGCGGCCCTGTCGGTCTGGAGGGCCTCACCTCTCTCAAGTGGGTGGTGCTGGGCCAGGGCGAAATCCGGGGCTGACAGCGTCGCGTCAATTCGCTGCTTTCACACTCTTGCACTAAGCTCCAGCCGCCCCATATCCCTACGACCGGCTCTGCCTTTCCAGCGCAGAGCCTTGTTTTTGCCAGCCAGTCACAGAGGGCCGCATGGTTCCGCATCTCATCACGGCACTCACCGGTCCGATCAACGAACTGGAGCAGCGCATCCTCGATTCCACGCCAGCCATCGAGCGCTGGTTTCGCCTGGAATGGATGGAGCACACGCCGCCTTTCTACAGCTCGGTCGATCTGCGCAACGCCGGCTTCAAGCTGGCGCCCGTCGACACCAACCTGTTCCCGGGCGGCTGGAACCACCTGACGGGCCAGATGCTGCCGCTGGCGGTGCAGGCCGCCATGGCGGCCATCGAGAAGATCTGCCCCGAAGCCCGCAACCTGTTGTTGATCCCGGAAAACCACGGCGACCCCGATTACCTCGTCAACGTGGCGCAGTTGGCGCGCATCTTCCATGCAGCAGGGCTGAACGTGCGGGTGGGTTCGGTCGATCCGGACATCAAGGATGTCACCATCCTCAAGCTGGCCAACGGCGAAGAACTGCGCCTGGAGCCGGTGGTGCGCAACGGTGGCCGCCTTGCCACACGGCACTTCGATCCCTGCACCATCCTGCTGAACAACGATCTGTCGCAAGGCGCGCCGGGCATCCTCGAGGAACTGCACGAGCAATACCTGCTGCCGCCGCTGCACGCCGGCTGGTCGGTACGCCGCAAGAGCCGCCATTTTCAGAGCTACGAAGAGGTTTCCAAGCGCTTCGGCAAAATGCTGGGTATCGATCCGTGGCTGGTCAATCCGCTGTTCGGGCAGGGCGGAGAAGTCGATTTCAACAACGGCGTGGGCATGGAAGAACTGACCCACAACGTCGACATGCTGCTGTCGCGGGTGCGCCGAAAATACAAGGAATACGGCATCAATGAAAAGGCGTTCGCCGTCGTCAAGACCGACAACGGCACCGGCGGCAAGGGTGTGATGACGGTGCACGATCCGCGCGACCTGCAATCGCTCAGTGACCGCACACGCCAGAAGATGAGCGCCTCGAAGGACGGCCGCGCCCTGCACGAGGTGATCGTGCAAGAAGGTGTGCCGACCTATGAACATGTCGGTAATGCCACCGCCGAACCGGTGGTCTACATGATGGATCGTTACGTCGTCGGCGGTTTCTACCGGGTCAACGGCGAACGAGGCATCGACGAGAATCTCAACACACCGGGCTCGGGTGTCGTTCCCCTCGATTTCGACGGCAGCGCCCGCATGACACAGCCGGTCGGCAAGGGTACCGCCGAGGAGCCGAACCGTTTCTACATGTATGGCGTGATCGGCCGCCTGGCGATGCTGGCCGCCAGCTATGAGCTGGAAGCGACCAACCCCGAGGCAGAGGTCTACGACTGATCGTTGAACGGGCGACCGGGTTGTTGCGCCGCAACATCTTCGACTGCTCCTGGTTCCCGGTGGCGTTTGCACCACGTGGCGGACGGGGCGGCCGGCGCACAATAGCGGCCCCAACACAACGGCCCAGTGCCGGCGTACCGGTCGCTGCCAGCGGCCGGGGCCTCTTCGGGCCAACGCCGAAACGCCCCCGCGCACCCCGTGTCCGACAGCAATAAAACCTCGCTTCCTGCCCTGACCCTGGGCGCTATCGGTGTCGTCTACGGAGACATCGGAACCAGCGTTCTCTACGCCGTCAAGGAAGTCTTCCACACCGGCAGGGTGCCGTTCATGCCCGAGAACGTCTACGGCGTGCTGTCGATGTTCTTCTGGACGCTGGTCATCGTCGTGGCCCTGAAATACGTGGTGCTGGTCCTTCGCGCCGACAACAACGGCGAGGGTGGGCTGGTCGCCATGCTCGCACTGGCTTCGCAGGCGGTAAAGGATAAGCCCAAGCTGCGCAAGGTGCTGCTGCTGGTTGGCATATTCGGCACCTCGCTGTTCTATGGCGACGGTGTCATCACGCCGGCCATCTCGGTGCTGTCGTCCGTCGAGGGGCTCGAGGTCATTTCGCCGGCTTTCCGCACCTATGTGATCCCGATCACGCTGGTGGTGCTGTTCGGCCTGTTTTTGGTCCAGAAGCGCGGGACCGGCGGTATCGGCAAGTTCTTCGGGCCCATCACGCTGGTGTGGTTCATCACCATCGCGGCGCTGGGTGTCATGCACATCTCCGGCCATCCGGAGATCTTGAAGGCCCTCAACCCCTATTACGCACTGCGTTTCATCTGGCTGCATCCGCTGGTGACCTTCATCATCCTGGGTGCCATGGTGCTGTGCGTGACCGGTGCCGAGGCGCTCTATGCCGACCTGGGCCATTTCGGCAAGAAACCGATCCGACTGGCCTGGTTCCTGGTGGTCATGCCCTCGCTCACCTTGAACTATTTCGGCCAGGGCGCGTTGCTGCTGGCCGAACCCGGTGCGGTGCAGAACCCCTTCTTCATGATGGCGCCGCCCTGGGCGCTGCTGCCGCTGGTGCTGCTGGCCACCATGGCGACCGTCATCGCGTCGCAGGCCTTGATCTCCGGTGCCTTCAGCATCACCAAGCAGGTGGTGCAGCTGGGCTACCTGCCGCGCCTGAATGTGCAGCACACCAGCGTGCGCGAGGCCGGGCAGATCTACATCCCGTTCGTGAACTGGGGCCTGTTCGTCGCCATCGTGCTGGCGGTGGTGATGTTCAGGTCGTCGAGCAACCTGGCCGGTGCCTACGGTATCGCCGTCACCCTCGACATGCTGATCACCACCGTGCTCACGTTTTTTGTCATTCGATATCGCTGGAACTATCCGCTGGCGCTCTGCCTTGCAGCCACCGGCGCTTTTTTTGTCGTCGACCTGGCGTTTTTCACATCGAACCTGCTGAAGCTGGTCGATGGGGGCTGGTTCCCTCTGATGATCGGCGGCGGCATTTTCACGCTGATGATCACCTGGAAGGATGGCCGCGCGCTGGTGAACGAAAAGCTGCGCAGCGACGCCATCGACCTGCCGAGCTTCCTGGAATCTGTATTCACCAGCCCGCCTACCCGGGTGGAAGGCACGGCCGTCTTTCTGACCGGCGAGCCTGGCAGCGTGCCCAACGCCATGCTGCACAATCTCAAGCACAACAAGGTGCTGCACGAGCAGAACCTGTTCGTCACCGTGCGCTCGCATGAAGTGCCTTGGCTTGGCATGGACAAGCGCCTCGAGGTCGAGCCGCTGGGCCGGAACTGCTGGCAGGTCGTCATTCACTACGGCTTCAAGAACGATCCCGACATCCCGCAGGCACTTGCGAACCTGCGAGGACGCGGTTGCGGGCTCGACCCCATGACCACCAGCTATTTCCTGTCGCGCGATACCGTCATTCCGACCATCGGCAGCGGCATGGCCGACTGGCGCGAAAAGCTCTTTGCCCAGATGCACCGCAATGCCGGTGCCGCAGCCGACTTCCTCAATCTGCCAAGCAATTCGGTGGTGGAGATGGGGTCGAAAATCGAAATCTGAGACCGCCGCATCCATGCGTTTTTTCCGTGACCTGAGCCTATCGGCGGCAACTGCCGGACTGGTTGCCGTCCTGGTGGGATTCACCAGTTCGGCCGCCATCGTGTTTCAGGCGGCACGAGCGTTCGGCGCCGACGACGCCATGGTGTCGTCCTGGATGTGGGCGTTGGGATGGGGCATGGGACTGTGTTCCGCCTTGCCTTCCCTGTGGTTGAGGAAGCCCGTCATGGTGGCATGGAGCACGCCGGGCGCTGCGGTGCTGGCACTGGCTGGATCGGGCCATTCGATGGCGGAAGCCGTCGGCGTCTTCATGGTGGCTGCTGCCCTGATCGTCCTGGTCGGAGCCACCGGATGGTTCGAAAGGGTGATGGACCGCATCCCGGCAGGTATCGCGGCCGCATTGCTGGCGGGAGTTCTTGCCCGCTTCGGTATGCAGGCTTTCGCGGCTGCCGGTTCGTCGCTGTTGCTGGTCTTCCTGATGCTGCTCACCTATTTGCTGGCGCGTCGGCTGTTGCCGCGTTACGCCGTGCTGTGCAGCCTGGCCGCAGGCACTACCTGCGCAGCAGGGCAGGGCGGGCTTTCGTTTGCGTCGGTTCCCGTGGCATTCGCCGTGCCGGTCTTCGTCTCCCCCGCGTTCAGCTGGTCCGCGACGATCGGTCTGGCCTTGCCTTTGTTCATTGTCACCATGGCTTCGCAGAACCTGCCGGGCGTCGTTGCCATTCGAGCAGCAGGATATGCATTGCCGGTCTCCAAAATCATCAGCCTGACCGGGCTGGCAACGCTGGTGCTCGCGCCGTTCGGAGCATTTGCATTGAACCTGAGCGCCATCACCGCGGCCATTTGCATGGGTCCGGAGGCGCATCCCGATCCGGCTCGCCGTTACACCGCGGCCGTCGGTTGCGGTTTCTTCTACTGCCTGCTCGGCATCGCAGGTGCGACCGTTGTCGCGCTGCTGAGCGCCTTTCCGCCGGCGCTCATTGCCTGCATCGCCGGCCTTGCGCTGCTGGGATCCATCGGCAACGGCCTGGCCGTAGCGGTGGAAGACCCGGTCCACCGTGAGGCTGCCGTCATCACTTTCCTGGTGACGCTCAGCGGCGTCGCCATCGCGGGCATCGGATCGGCCTTCTGGGGCGTGGTCGCCGGCACGATTGCGTTATTCGTACAAAAATACCGATTTCGTGCGCAGGCCTGAAGGACAGGCCGGCGCTTTTTGCCGACCAACTCAGCCACCCGATGCATATTCTTTTTGTTGCCGATCCCCTTGAGTCCTTCAAGATCTACAAGGACACCACCTTCTCCATGATGCGGGAGTTGCAGCGCCGCGGCCACACCCTGGCGGCTTGCGAGCCTCAGGATCTGGTGTGGCAAAAGGGCGGCAAGGTCAGCGCGGTGGTTCGGCAACTGAGGCTGACGGGTGATGCGGGCCGCTGGTTCGAAGCGAGTACCTCGGAAGGCGCCCAGGCGCTGAACAGCTTCGACGCGATCCTGATGCGCAAGGACCCACCATTCGATTCGGAATTTTTCTACGCTACGCATCTGCTGGAACAGGCTGAACGAGAAGGCGCTCGTGTTTTCAACAAACCCCGGGCACTGCGCGATCACCCTGAAAAGCTGGCGATCCTGGAGTTTCCGGAACTGATCGGGCCGACCATCGTGACCCGCAGCGATGCAGCCATCCGAGCTTTTCACGCAGAACACCGGGACATCATCCTGAAGCCGCTCGATGGAATGGGCGGCATGGGCATCTTCCGGGTGCGGGACGACGGGATGAACCTGGGTTCCATCATCGAAACCCTCAATCAGGGCAGCACCAATACCGTGATGGTTCAGAAGTTCTTGCCAGCCATTGCGGAAGGTGACAAACGCATCCTTCTGATCGGTGGCAAGCCGGCCCCTTATTGCCTGGCCCGTATCCCGCAAGGCGGGGAGGTTCGTGGCAACCTGGCGGCAGGCGGCCTGGGTGTTGCCCGGCCTTTGACGGCGCGTGACAGAGAGATCGCCGAAAGCGTCGCACCCATTCTGTTCAAACGCGGCCTCTTATTGGTGGGCCTGGATGTCATCGGGGAGAGCGTGACCGAAATCAACGTGACCAGCCCGACATGTTTCCAGGAGAT
>NZ_CM173225.1:3785000-4277500 GCF_057747805.1 Xylophilus sp. PBN-3R | reverse complement strand
TGTTGATCGCGATAGTGCGATTGATCGGCTGTTCTTTAAAAATTCATAGAGTCGAATCAGCGCTGCTGATGGAAAGAAGGACCGAGGTTCTTCACCGTGCCATCAGCAGCATGAATTTTTGATTGCGTCAAAACGAATATTCAGACCAAGTCTGGAATTCAAATGTATCGATCCGCAAGGGTCATACGGCATAACGCGCCAGGTGAAAGACCTGGCAATTCCTTGAAACGACGGCGGTGTTTCGATAAGAAACGTCAAAGTTATAGGGTCAAGTGAATAAGAGCATGTGGTGGATGCCTTGGCGATGATAGGCGAAGAAGGACGTGATAGCCTGCGATAAGCTTCGGGGAGCTGGCAAATTAGCTTTGATCCGGAGATTTCCGAATGGGGAAACCCACCCTTTTAGGGTATCGCATGATGAATACATAGTCATGCGAGGCGAACCGGGTGAACTGAAACATCTCAGTAGCTCGAGGAAAAGACATCAACCGAGATTCCGAAAGTAGTGGCGAGCGAAATCGGAAGAGCCTGTCAGTGATAGCACGACTGTTAGCAAAATGATCTGGAAAGGTCGGCCATAGCAGGTGATAGCCCTGTATGCGAAAACAGACGTGTGGTACTAAGTTGACGACAAGTAGGGCGGGACACGTGTAATCCTGTCTGAATATGGGGGGACCATCCTCCAAGGCTAAATACTCATCATCGACCGATAGTGAACTAGTACCGTGAGGGAAAGGCGAAAAGAACCCCGGGAGGGGAGTGAAATAGATCCTGAAACCGCATGCTTACAAAAAGTAGGAGCCCGCAAGGGTGACTGCGTACCTTTTGTATAATGGGTCAGCGACTTACATTCAGTGGCAAGGTTAACCGAATAGGGAAGCCGTAGAGAAATCGAGTCCGAATAGGGCGTCCAGTCGCTGGGTGTAGACCCGAAACCAAGTGATCTATCCATGGCCAGGATGAAGGTGCCGTAACAGGTACTGGAGGTCCGAACCGACTAGTGTTGCAAAACTAGCGGATGAGCTGTGGATAGGGGTGAAAGGCTAAACAAACTTGGAAATAGCTGGTTCTCTCCGAAAACTATTTAGGTAGTGCCTCGCGTATTACCTTCGGGGGTAGAGCACTGTTTTGGCTAGGGGGTCATGGCGACTTACCAACCCAAGGCAAACTCCGAATACCGAAGAGTACAGCGCGGGAGACAGAGCACCGGGTGCTAACGTCCGGACTCAAGAGGGAAACAACCCAGACCGCCAGCTAAGGTCCCTAAAATTGGCTAAGTGGGAAACGAAGTGGGAAGGCTAAAACAGTCAGGATGTTGGCTTAGAAGCAGCCATCATTTAAAGAAAGCGTAATAGCTCACTGATCGAGTCGTCCTGCGCGGAAGATGTAACGGGGCTAAGCCAGTTACCGAAGCTGCGGATGTGCAATTTATTGCACGTGGTAGGAGAGCGTTCTGTAGGCCTGTGAAGGTGTCTTGTAAAGGATGCTGGAGGTATCAGAAGTGCGAATGCTGACATGAGTAGCGTTAAAGGGGGTGAAAAGCCCCCTCGCCGTAAGCGCAAGGTTTTCTACGCAACGTTCATCGGCGTAGAGTGAGTCGGCCCCTAAGGCGAGGCAGAGATGCGTAGCTGATGGGAAACAGGTCAATATTCCTGTACCGATCAATAGTGCGATGTGGGGACGGAGAAGGTTAGCTCAGCCAACTGTTGGACATGTTGGTTCAAGCCTGTAGTCGTGCCTGGTAGGCAAATCCGCCGGGCTTAGATGAGGGGTGATAACGAGTCTGCTTACAGACGAAGTGAGTGATACCCTGCTTCCAGGAAAAGCCACTAAGCTTCAGCTATTGACGACCGTACCGCAAACCGACACTGGTGCGCGAGATGAGTATTCTAAGGCGCTTGAGAGAACTCGGGAGAAGGAACTCGGCAAATTGACACCGTAACTTCGGAAGAAGGTGTGCCTTTAGTAGGTGAAGGGATTTACTCCTGGAGCTGAGAAAGGTTGCAAAAAATCGGTGGCTGCGACTGTTTATTAAAAACACAGCACTCTGCAAACACGAAAGTGGACGTATAGGGTGTGACGCCTGCCCGGTGCTGGAAGATTAAATGATGGGGTGCAAGCTCTTGATTGAAGTCCCAGTAAACGGCGGCCGTAACTATAACGGTCCTAAGGTAGCGAAATTCCTTGTCGGGTAAGTTCCGACCTGCACGAATGGCGTAACGATGGCCACACTGTCTCCTCCCGAGACTCAGCGAAGTTGAAATGTTTGTGATGATGCAATCTCCCCGCGGAAAGACGGAAAGACCCCATGAACCTTTACTGTAGCTTTGTATTGGACTTTGAACGGATCTGTGTAGGATAGGTGGGAGGCTTTGAAGCAGGGTCGCTAGATCTTGTGGAGCCAACGTTGAAATACCACCCTGGTGCGTTTGAGGTTCTAACCTAGGTCCATTATCTGGATCGGGGACAGTGCATGGTAGGCAGTTTGACTGGGGCGGTCTCCTCCCAAAGCGTAACGGAGGAGTTCGAAGGTACGCTAGTTACGGTCGGACATCGTGACGATAGTGCAATGGCATAAGCGTGCTTAACTGCGAGACTGACAAGTCGAGCAGATGCGAAAGCAGGACATAGTGATCCGGTGGTTCTGTATGGAAGGGCCATCGCTCAACGGATAAAAGGTACTCTGGGGATAACAGGCTGATACCGCCCAAGAGTTCATATCGACGGCGGTGTTTGGCACCTCGATGTCGGCTCATCTCATCCTGGGGCTGTAGCCGGTCCCAAGGGTATGGCTGTTCGCCATTTAAAGAGGTACGTGAGCTGGGTTTAAAACGTCGTGAGACAGTTTGGTCCCTATCTTCCGTGGGCGCTGCAGATTTGAGGAAGCCTGCTCCTAGTACGAGAGGACCGGAGTGGACGCACCTCTGGTGTATCGGTTGTCACGCCAGTGGCATTGCCGAGTAGCTAAGTGCGGAAGAGATAACCGCTGAAAGCATCTAAGCGGGAAACTCGTTTCAAGATGAGATCTGCCGGGGCCTTGAGCCCCCTGAAGAGTCGTTCTAGACCAGGACGTTGATAGGTCAGGTGTGGAAGCGCAGTAATGCGTTAAGCTAACTGATACTAATTGCTCGTGCGGCTTGACCCTATAACTTTGATAGCCCCCCCCAAAGGGAAACAGCTTCAAGGTGTTATGCCAAGACGTAATCAAAATATAAGCTGATTCCAAACTCTATGAATTCGCCGTCCTGAACTCAACAGCAGGACAGCAACCCTTTATGCCTGATGACCATAGCGAGTTGGTACCACTCCTTCCCATCCCGAACAGGACAGTGAAACGACTCCGCGCCGATGATAGTGCGGGTTCCCGTGTGAAAGTAGGTCATCGTCAGGCTCTTACAGCCAGCAATACCCCTCAGTCGAAAGATTGAGGGGTTTTGTCTTTGGGGGAACGGAAAGTCTGGGTAAAAGAAAAACGCATCCGGAGAAGATGCGTTGAAAAAGCTTCAATTCCGGACGCGCTGCCCATCCACAAAAACCATCAGTTCAGACGGCTCAAAAGCGGTCCAGGTTTCATTCTTTGTCAGGGGTGCAGTCACGATGATAGCCACACGGTCATTCGGTTCTGCATGTTCTGCAAAGTCGATGGTCAGGTCTTCATCTGCCAGCTCTGCCGGCATGAACGGAAAAGCTCGCTCCAGATAATAAAGATGGGTCGAAGCATGTGCCCACAGTGCTTCGCCGTTAGACAGCAAGAAATTGAAGGTGCCAAATTTTGCGATCTGCGGTGCTAACTCACGTAGCGTCAGCGTGAGTTCGCTGACGCTTGGAACCGAAGCATGTGATTTGGCCAGTTCCTGCATCAACCAGCAAAAGGCACGCTCGCTATCCGTCGTACCCACGGGTCGAAAATTCCCGTGCAATACCGGCTGATAATTTTCAAGGTTGCCGTTGTGCGCAAAAACCCAATAACGCCCCCACAGCTCGCGGACAAAGGGGTGGCAATTCTGCAGATTGACGGCTCCCTGGGTCGCCTTTCGGATGTGGGCAATGACATGCCGGCTCTTGATGGGATACCGGCGAATCAGTTCGGCGACCGGTGATTCGGCTGCCGGCAAATGGTCCACGAAATGCCTCAGGCCGCGGTCTTCGAAAAACGCGATGCCCCAACCATCCACGTGATCGGCCGTACGTCCGCCGCGCTGGGCAAATCCACTGAAGCTGAAGGTCGCGTCGGTGGGAGCGTTGCAGTTCATCCCGAGTAACTGGCACATGGCGCACGGCCCTCTGTGTCTATTACTCGCGTGGCTCGGACCATAGCTTGCCGCCAGTCGCCCAGTTGTGGCGGGCGATGTCGGTGATCAGGATATCCACCGAATCCGGTGAACCACCCAGGATTTCGACACTGACGCGGGTGATTTCCGCAACCAGCTTTTTTTTCTGTTCGACCGTACGGCCTTCCATCATTTCGATGTGGTAAGTGGGCATTTCGTTGAAGTAAAAAGAAGATCAAATCAGATGGCGCCAGCACAGCTTTGGCAGATACAGGCCCTGCCACGCGCTTGCGCCGGTATGCGGTCCAGCACAGAAGCCGGAATGCTCGTGCTCCGGCACCAGCAGACCAGATTTCCAGCAGGAGCCGCATTGCCACCCTGCAGCTGCCCGCAGGAATTCTTGCTGCCGCACAAAGGGCACAGCCCGGCATCGCAAAACGAGGCCGGGCTGTGCTTATCTGGGGCGGCTGGTGCGGGCATCGTGCCAGTGTAGCCAAGGCCCCATGGCTTGCGGAGTCAGGCGGCGGCTTTCACCTTAAGCCGCCACGCATGCAGGAGAGGCTCGGTATAGCCGCTGGGCTGTTCGACGCCCTTGAAGACCAGATCCTGCGCCGCGTGGTAGGCAGCCGATTGTGTGAAGCGGCCTGCCATCGGCTGATAAGCCGGATCGCTGGCGTTCTGGCCGTCGACTACGGCCGCCATGCGCTCAAATGTGGCATTTACCTGATCCTTGGTGACCACACCGTGCAACAGCCAGTTGGCGATGTGCTGGCTGCTGATGCGCAAGGTGGCGCGGTCTTCCATCAGACCCACGTTGTGGATGTCCGGCACCTTCGAGCAGCCGACGCCCTGGTCGATCCAACGCACCACGTATCCCAGGATTCCTTGAACGTTGTTGTCGAGTTCCTGCTGTTTGTCCGCGTCGCTCCATTCGGGCGTGGGCGCGACCGGCACCTGCAGCAGGTCGGCCAGAATGGCGTCGCGCATGCCGGCAGCATCTTCTTTTTCGAGCGACTGCTGGATCGCTGAAACGTCCACCTGGTGATAGTGGAGCGCGTGCAGCGTGGCGGCGGTAGGCGACGGCACCCAGGCGGTGTTGGCTCCGGCCTTGGGGTGGCCGATCTTGGCCTTGAGCATGTCGGCCATCAGGTCGGGCATGGCCCACATGCCCTTGCCGATCTGCGCGCGACCGCGCAGGCCGCATGCCAGGCCGACGAGCACATTGTTCTTTTCATAAGCGGCAATCCACGGGGTGGCCTTCATGTCGCCTTTGCGCAGCATCGCACCGGCCTGCATGGCGGTGTGCATTTCGTCGCCAGTGCGGTCCAGGAAACCGGTGTTGATGAAAGCCACCCGGCCCGCCGCTTCGGCGATGCAGGCCTGCAGGTTGACACTGGTGCGGCGTTCCTCGTCCATGATGCCCAGCTTCACCGTGTCGGCCTGCAGTCCCAGCAGTTGTTCGACGCGGCTGAAAAGTTCGCTGGCAAATGCCACTTCGGCCGGGCCGTGCATCTTGGGCTTGACGATGTACACACTGCCAGTGCGCGAGTTGCCGCGGCGTTTCAGGTCCACCAGTGCGATGGTCGTGGTGACCACTGCATCCAGAATGCCTTCCGGAATTTCCTTGTCGCCGTCCCACAGGATCGCCGGATTGGTCATGAGGTGACCGACATTGCGCAGGAACATCAGGGAGCGCCCGTGCAGTTTCAGCGGCCCGCCATCGGGTGCTGTGTATTCGCGATCGGGGTTCAGGCCGCGTACGAAGGTGTTGCCACCCTTGCTCACGGATTCGGTCAGGGTGCCCTCGAGGATGCCCAGCCAGTTGCCATACGCCAGCACCTTGTCTTCTGCATCGACTACCGCCACCGAATCCTCCAGGTCGAGGATGGTGGACAGTGCCGATTCCAGCACCACGTCGCTGACGCCGGCAGCGTCGGCGCCTCCAATGGCCGTGCTGCGGTCGATGCGGATGTCGATGTGGATGCCGTGGTGCTTCAGCAGGATTGCGCCCGGGGTTTCCGAAGCGCCCTGGTGGCCGACGAACCACGACGGATCCTTCAACCCGGTGACACCGCTGGCGGTCGAGACCATCAGCTTGCCCCCTTCGACCCGATAGCCGGTGACATCGGCGTAGGAACCCTGGGCCAGCGGAACCGATTCGTCCAGGAACTTGCGAGCGAAGGCGATGACCTTGGCGCCACGCACCGGGTTGTAGCCCCCCGCTCTGGTCGCTCCATCGGCTTCCGAGACCGCATCGGTGCCATACAGCGCGTCATACAGCGACCCCCAGCGCGCGTTGGCCGCGTTCAGCGCGTATCGGGCGTTAAGGATGGGCACCACCAGTTGCGGTCCTGCCTGCTGGGCCAATTCTGCATCCACATTCGCCGTGGTGGCCTTCACGCCTTGCGGCTGGGGCAACAGGTAGCCGATCTTTTCGAGGAAGCCGCGATAGGCGGGCATGTCCGCTATCGGACCGGGGTGCGCCTTGTGCCAGGCATCCAGCTCCAGTTGAAGGCGGTCGCGTTCGGCCAGCAGTGCGGCGTTTTTTGGGGCCAGGTCGTGGACGATGGCGTCGAAGCCTTTCCAGAACGTGGCGCTGTCCACGCCGGTCGCGGGTATTACGCGGTCCTCGATGAAACGATAGAGCGGCGTGGCTACTTGCAGTCGGTGGCTGGTCGTACGGTCGGTCATGTCGGTTTTCTCGCTGAAAAATGGAAAAAGGCGGGCGAAAGGCTGTCTCCACGCAACTGTATTGCACACCGGCAGCGTCATTAACATCGGAAATTCCGGTTTTTATGTGACTGCAGTGCATCTAATAATCCTGCGATGGACAAGTTCAAGCAGGTCGAGACATTCGTA
The DNA here is from genome assembly GCF_057747805.1 of Xylophilus sp. PBN-3R. Classification (NCBI taxonomy): domain Bacteria; kingdom Pseudomonadati; phylum Pseudomonadota; class Betaproteobacteria; order Burkholderiales; genus Xylophilus; species Xylophilus sp. PBN-3R. The sequence goes on along the minus strand of NZ_CM173225.1, from coordinate 4,270,370 downwards.
TCCGTGGCTCTGAGGGGCAGCCTGACCGCGGCAGCCCGCGCTGAAGGCGTGGCATCGGCGGTGATCGGCCGCAGGCTCGATGCGCTGGAAGAACGCCTTGGAGTGAAGCTGCTGCTGCGCACCACACGTCGGCTGACACTGACCCACGAGGGCAGTTCGTTCCTGGAGGACTGCCAGCGGGTGCTGGCCGAACTGGCGGATGCCGAAGCCGGCGTGAGTGCCGGCGGCTTGCGTGCCAGCGGGCATCTGCGTATCACCGCGCCTGCCGGTTTCGGTCGGCGCTACGTCGCACCGCTGCTGCCGAAATTCCAGACCGAACACGCCGGTCTGCGCTGCTCGCTCAACCTGGCCGACCGGGTGGTCGACCTGACCACCGAAGGATTCGACTGCGCGGTACGAGTGGGCGATATGCCCGATTCGTCCCTGGTCAGCCTGCGCCTGGCCGACAACCGCCGGCTGTGTGTCGCCACGCCGGCATTCCTCGCGAGGCACGGCACGCCACGGCAGCCGGCCGACCTGGCGCGTTTTGCCTGCCTGACGCTTTCCAGTGACGCATCGCAGACACGCGGCTGGGCTTTTGCCGTGGCCGACGGAGGCGTCGAGTTCCTGCGGCCGGTCGGCTCGCTGGATTGCTCGGACGGCCAGGTGTTGCACGACTGGTGCCTGGCGGGTCACGGCATTGCCTGGCGCAGTACCTGGGAAGTGCAGGCCGACATAGCCGCCGGGAGATTGACCGAAGTGCTGGCGCAATTCGCAGCGCCGCCCAACGGCATCTACGCGGTGGTGCCGCAGCGCAAGCACCTGCCGCTGCGGGTGCGCTTGTGGATCGACTTCCTCAAGTTCCACTACACAAGACCGGCGTTCTGGCAAACGCCGGGCTGATCGACAATCGGCCGTGTCGCCACCTGCCAAACCCAAAAGCCATGGTCCTCGAATCCGTCCTCGCCTATCTGCACCTGCTCGCCATCCTCACGCTGGTGGTTTTCCTGGCCAGCCAGGCGGCCTTGTGCCGCAGCGAATGGCTCAATGAAAAAGCCGTGCTGCGGCTCGGCAGGATCGACATGGTCTACGGCATTGCCGCCGTGCTGGTTCTGGCGACCGGCTTGGCGCGCATTTTCTGGGGAGTGAAGGGCGCGGCCTACTACGGGCCCAACTGGCTGCTGCACGCCAAGGTCGGCCTGTTCGTGGTGATCGCGCTGATCTCCATCAAGCCCAGCCTGAATTACCGGCGGTGGGTCAGGGCGGTCAAGGCCACCGGCGCCATGCCCGCTCCGGATGAGGTCCGCGGCACCCGTCGCCTGGTAATGATGCAGGCCCATCTGCTGCCTCTGATCCCGCTGGCGGCGGTGTTCCTGGCGCGGGGCTTCGGCGTCAAGGGCTGACCGAGTGCGCCCGTAGAATCCCACCCATGCTTTCCGTCAAACAAGACCTGCTCGCGGCGCTGGCCGCCGGGCTGGAATCCCTTATGCCCGGCGCCGGTCAACGCGCCGCCTTCGAGCTCCCCAAAGTGGCGTCGCACGGCGATCTCGCCGTCACGGCCGCCTTGCAACTGGCCAAGCCGCTGGGCCAGAACCCGCGCCAGCTGGCTGAAAACCTGCGTCACCTGCTGCTGGCCAGCGACGCCTTCCAGCGCTGGACCTCGGCAGTCGAGATCGCCGGTCCGGGTTTCCTGAACCTGCGTCTCAAGCCTGAGGCCAAACAGCAGACCGTGCGCGAAATCGTCGCGGCGGGCGATGCCTACGGCAACCAGTCCGCCAGCGGCGAAAAGGTGCTGGTCGAGTTCGTCTCTGCCAACCCCACCGGTCCGCTGCACGTCGGCCACGGCCGCCAGGCGGCACTGGGCGATGCCATCTGCAACCTGCTGGCCACTCAGGGCAAGGCGGTGCACCGCGAGTTCTACTACAACGACGCCGGCGTGCAGATCGGCACCCTGGCCAACAGCACCCAGCTGCGCGCCAGGGGTCTCAAACCCGGCATGGAAGGTTGGCCCGAGGCCGCCTACAACGGCGACTACATCGCCGACATCGCCCACGATTTCCTTGAAAAGAAGACCGTCGCAGCCGACGACCGCAGCACCACCGCCAGCGGAGACGTGGAAGACCTGGAATCCATCCGAGAATTCGCCGTGGCCTACCTGCGCCGCGAACAGGACCTGGACCTGAAGGCCTTCCAGGTGCAGTTCGACCAGTACTACCTGGAGTCCAGTCTGTACACCAGCGGCCGCGTCGAAGCCGCCGTCGGCAAGATGCAGCAGTCCGGCAAGACCTACGAACTGGATGACGCACTGTGGTTGAAGTCGACCGATTTCGGCGACGACAAGGACCGCGTCATGAAGAAACGCGACGGCACCTATACCTATTTCGTGCCCGATGTCGCCTACCACCTGGCCAAGTGGGAACGCGGTTTCCACACCGTGGTGAACATCCAGGGAACCGACCACCACGGCACCATCGCTCGTGTTCGCGCCGGCCTGCAGGCGGCTTCCAGCGTCGACGGACTGGGCATTCCGGCCGACTATCCCGCCTACGTGCTGCACACCATGGTGCGGGTGGTGAAGGGCGGCGAGGAAGTCAAGATCAGCAAACGCGCCGGCAGCTATGTCACCTTGCGCGACCTGATCGAGTGGACCAGCAAGGACGCGGTGCGCTTCTTTTTGCTGAGCCGCAAGCCTGACACCGAATACACCTTCGATGTCGATCTGGCCGTGGCCCAGAACAACGACAACCCGGTGTATTACGTGCAGTACGCCCACGCGCGCATCTGTTCGGTGATGGCCGGCTGGGGCGGTGACCGTGCCGCGCTGGCGTCCGTCGACCTGGCGGCGCTCGACACACCCGCGGCACAGGCGCTGATGCTGCAACTGGCCAAGTACCCCGACATGTTGACCGCGGCCGCACGCGACTTCGCACCGCACGACGTCACCTTCTACCTGCGGGACCTGGCGGCTGCTTATCACAGCTACTACGGTGCCGAACGCATCCTGGTCGAGGACGAAGCCGTCAAGCTCGCCCGCCTGGCGCTGGTTTCGGCCACCGCGCAGGTGCTGCAAAATGGTCTGGCTGTCCTGGGCGTTTCTGCTCCGGTCAAGATGTGATGGAAGAACAGGGGATGCGTGTGTTTCCAGCCCGTAGGCTTAGTCTGAAAAATCGCCAGTTCGGCGGAACCTTCCTCGGCATCGTCATCGGTGTGGTGGTCGGCCTCGGCGCGGCGCTGGCGGTGGCGGTTTACGTCACCAAGGTACCCATCCCCTTCATGAACCGCAACGGCGCCCGGGGCGCCGAGCAGGATGCACTGGAGGCGCAGAAGAACCGCGACTGGGATCCCAACTCGGTCCTGGGCAAACGTGCTGCCGGCGGCAAACCGGCCGATGTCGGCACCGCGCCGGCCGGTGCCGCCACCGGCGTGGCGATGCCGCAGGCACCGAAACCAGATCCGACCATTCCGGCGGCACCCGCAGCGCCGACCACCAGCGCCGCCACGCCGGCTCCGGCTCCGGCCACCGCCGCGGTGCCGAAACCGTCTGCAGGCTCGTCCGACCCGCTGGGCGACCTCGCACGGGCCCGGTCGGCAGCGGCCCCCGCCACCGCCGCAGCCCCCGCCGGCGCCGATACCTTCGACTACCTCATCCAGGCTGGCGCCTTTCGCACCGAAGCCGATGCCGAATCACAGCGTGCGCGCCTCGCCATCATGGGTTGGGAGGCCCGCGTCAGCGAACGCGAACAGGCTGGCCGCACCGTCTATCGCGTGCGCATCGGACCCTTCACCCGGCGTGACGATGCCGAGCGCCTGAAGGACAAGCTTGACGGCTCCGGCATGGAATCCACCCTGGTGCGCGTACAGCGCTGAACTTTTATCGGACAGCCCGGCTCTGACCGGCTCAAGGAGCACCTTTTTTCATGGACTTTTCCTCTTCCGCCTTCAGTCGCCGTGCGTTCGCCGGCACCACCGCTGCACTGGCCGCCGTCGCCGTGCCCGGCCTGTTGCCGCAAGCCGCCATGGCGCAGGCGCGTGTCGCTCCGCAGGCCGGCAAGGACTACATGGTGCTGGGCAAGCCGGTCCCCGTCGAAACCCCGCCGGGCAAGGTCGAGGTGACCGAGTTCTTTTGGTACAACTGCCCGCATTGCAATGCTTTCGAGCCGGCGTTCGAAAAGTGGGTCAAGGCCGTGCCGGCCGATGTCGTGGTGCGCCGTGTGCCGGTGTCCTTCCGCGACGACTTCCTGCCGCAGCAGAAGCTCTACTACACGCTCGAAGCGATGGGCAAGGTCGATGAACTGCATGTGAAGGTGTTCAACGCCATCCACGGCGAACACCAGCAGATCGCAACCGACGGCGCCATCATCAACTGGGCTGCCAAGCAGGGTCTCGACAAGGCCAAGTTCACCGAGACCTTCAATTCGTTCTCGGTCAATGCCAAGGCTCGCCGTGCCACGCAGCTGCAGGACGCCTACAAGGTGGAAGGCGTACCGGCGCTTGGCATCGCAGGTCGTTTCTATACCGACGGTCAATTGGCCGGCAACATGGAACGCGCGCTGCAAACCACCGATTTCCTGATCGGCCTGGCACGCAAGGGAGCCTGACGATGCGTCGGCGGCTGCAATAAACGACCGCCCGTCAAACCGATGCCCGCTTCCGCGGGCATTCGTCATTCAGGGCCGCCGGCGAGGGTCACTGTTGCACCGTACAATGCCTGCAAGATTCGTGCCCCTATGAGAACTTACAACGCTGCCACTCTTTTGCTGCTCTTTTCCGCTGTTTTGTTCGGCGGACCAGCCTTCGCTGAAAAAGCAGATCGGGAGAAACCCATGAACGTCGAAGCCGACGCACTGCGGCACGACGACCTGGCCCAGACCAGCGTCTTCACCGGCAACGTGGTGCTGACCAAAGGCACCATCCTCATCCGCGGCACCCGCCTGGAAGTACGGCAGGATGCCGACGGTTACCAGTACGGCACCGTCACCGCCGAGCCCGGAAAACGTTCTTACTTCAAGCAGAAACGCGACACGGCGGCCAACACACCCGACGAGTTCATCGAAGGGCAGGGCGACGTCATCTATTACGACGGCAAGGCCGACAAGGTGACCTTCACCCGCCGCGCCGAAATGCACCGGCTGCAAGGCACCACGGTGCAGGACGAAGTCCACGGCGACGTCATCGTCTACAACAACGTGACCGAGGTCTACACCGTGGATGGCGCGCCCAACTCGGGTGGCAGGTCGGCCGTCGCCGACGGGAGCGGTTCCGTCACGCCGGGCGGCCGCATCCGCGCCGTGCTGGCGCCGCGCGGCACGCCGGGCGGCCCGGTGGTCCCCGCGACGGGTACCGCTGCCGGTTCCGGGGCTGGCGACGCTGGCGGCCCGGCTCCGCAACTGCGCAGCACCGAAACGATGGGCGGAACCAAGCCTTGACCGAGAATGCGATCGCCCCCGGCGGCAGCCGGCTCGAAGCCAACCATCTGCGCAAGGCCTATGGCAGCCGGACCGTCGTCAAGGACGTTTCCCTGTCGGTGCAGAAGGGCGAAGTCGTCGGCCTGCTCGGCCCCAACGGCGCCGGCAAGACCACTTCGTTCTACATGATCGTCGGCCTGGTCCGTTCCGACGGCGGAGACATCAGCATCGACGGCCAGCCGGTCGGCAACCTGCCCATCCATCGCCGCTCGCGCCTGGGCCTGTCCTACCTGCCGCAGGAGGCTTCGATCTTCCGCAAGCTGTCGGTGCAGGAAAACGTCCGGGCCGTGCTTGAACTCCAGGAAGACGAAAACGGCCGCCCGCTGGGCAAGGCGGCCATCACCGAGCGACTCGACGCCCTGCTGGCTGACTTGCGGGTGGAACACCTTCGTGATTCGCCGGCCATGGCCCTTTCGGGCGGTGAGCGGCGCCGGGTGGAGATCGCCCGGGCGCTGGCCACGCAGCCCCGTTTCATCCTGCTGGACGAGCCTTTCGCCGGTATCGACCCGATCGCGGTGATCGAGATCCAGCGGATCATCGGATTTCTGAAAGAGCGCGGCATCGGCGTGCTGATCACCGACCACAACGTGCGCGAAACACTGGGGATCTGCGACCACGCCTTCATCATCAGCGACGGACGGGTGCTGGCCCAGGGCACGCCCGAGCAGATCGTCGACAACGCCGACGTGCGCCGGGTCTACCTCGGCGAACACTTCAGGATGTAGCACTTGGATCACCCCCAGGCTTCGCACTTCGTGTCTCCGCCAACCCCCTTGCAGGGGGCAGGCCGGCCGCTTCGGGCGGCCGTGCGCGGCGGCCTTCCGTTTTTGCGGCTCGCGCTACGCGCTTGCCTTTTGAAGGATTTCGGTTGAAGCAGGGGTTGTCTCTTCGGGTTTCGCAGCATCTGGCGCTGACGCCGCAGTTGCAGCAGTCGATCCGGCTGCTGCAACTGTCCACGCTGGAACTGAGCCAGGAAGTCGAGCAGATGCTCGACGAAAACCCGTTCCTCGAAGTGACGCACGAAGAGGCGGCGCGCGAGGAGTTCGGTGTGGCCCAGTCCGATGCCCCGGCATCGGATGACGACTTCCACGCCGGCAGCACCAGCGAAACCACGGTCACCACCACTGATAACACCAGCGATTCCGACGCTGAAAGCAGTGTCGAGTCCGAACCCAACTGGGACGGCGACGGCGGTACCGAAGTCGTGGCCGACGACGGCGAATGGGGCGGCGACGCACCGGCCCGCCAGAACAACCTGGGCGACGATGGCAATGTCGACGCCACCGAACTGGCGCGCAGCCAGGAATCGCTGACCGCCTTCCTGCACCGGCAGGCACTGTCGCTTCGTCTGTCGGCCGAAGACAGCGCGGCACTGCGTTTCCTGATCGAGTCGCTCAACGACGACGGTTACCTCGAAGACTCGTTGCCCTCGCTGGCGTTGGGGCTGGCCGGCAGCGAGGACGAGAACGCCGAAGAGGTCGAAGAACTGGTGCAGCGTTTCGCCGTTGCCCTGCGGCTGCTGCAGAACCTCGAGCCGGCCGGCGTCGGCGCCCGCGACCTGCGCGAATGCCTCACGCTGCAATTGCGCGGCATGCGCGACAACGGCGTCGGCAAACGTCCGGTGGTCGAAGCCGCCATCGCCATCTGCGCCCAGCCGATGGAACTGCTGGCCCGTCGCGACATCAAGCGTCTGAACATCGCCTGCGGCCTGGACGACGAGGTCACCCGCGCCGCCATCGGACTGATCGCCCGGCTGGAACCCAAACCCGGCCGGCGGTTCGTGGATGTCGAGCGCAACATCGTCATCCCCGACGTGCTGGTGCAGAAGATCGGCCGCGGTGGCCAGCCGCGTTTCCGGGTCATGCTCAACCCCGACGTGATGCCCAAGCTGAAGGTGCACGACATCTATGCCAGCGCTCTCAAGCAACACAAGGGCGAGGGCAGCGCCGCGCTGCAGCAGCGCCTGCAGGAAGCCCGCTGGTTCATCAAGAACATCCAGCAGCGCTTCGACACCATCCTGCGGGTGTCCAACGCCATCGTCGAGCGGCAGAAGAACTTCTTCGTGCATGGCGAACTGGCCATGCGGCCGCTGGTGCTGCGCGAGATCGCCGACGAACTGGGCCTGCACGAATCCACCATCAGCCGGGTGACCACCGCCAAGTACATGTCGACGCCCTACGGCACCTTCGAACTGAAGTACTTCTTCGGCTCCGCGCTGGGTACGGAGACCGGCGGCAACGCTTCCAGCACCGCAGTGCGCGCGCTCATCAAGCAGTTCGTCACTTCCGAAGACCAGCGCAAGCCGCTGTCCGACAGCCAGATATCCGACATGCTGAAAGAACAGGGCATCGAATGCGCCCGCCGCACCGTGGCCAAATATCGAGATGCACTGCGCATCGCGCCGGCCAATCTGCGCAAGTCGCTCTAGGCGGCGAGGTGTAGGCCTAGAACTTGAGGCCCTTCATGCCCTGCAGCAGGTTCTTGCCCGTTTCGAGCGGGTTGGCTCGCATGCGGGTTTCTTCACGGCCCACGTAGGTGAAGATGCCTTCGGAGGTCTTGTTGGCCACGTAGTCGGTCAGCTTGTCCTCGCTCATGCCCAGCGCCGACAGCTGCGAGGTCTGCTTCAGCACGCCGCTGCTTTGCAGTGCGCTGCGCACCAGCGGCTGCAGCTGCTTCAGGATCTCGGGCCCGGTGCTTTGCTTGAGGTAGTCGGTGGCACCGGTATCGCTCTTCACCATGCCGACCGCATCGGTCAGCGTGGCCTTGTCGATGGCGGCACGGAAGATGGGTTTGGCCTGCGCCGCAGCCTGTTCGGCGGCACGGTTCAGCCCGCCGTTGATGTCGCCCGTCAGGCCCGCCTTGCTGGCCAGGTTCATCAGGTCGCCGACGCCCTTGCCGCCCGCGCCCGGCAAGGCGATGCTGATGGCCTTGTCGGCCGAAAACGCGCCGGGTTTCGAAAGCTGGTCGAGTGCGTTGTCGGACGCCTGGCCCAGGATGTTCTTGAGCGCGGTGCCCGCGATCTGGGCCGAAGCCGGAGCCGAAGCGCCGGCCATCACGAGGACAGCGGCGGCGGCGGCAAAAGTCTTGCGCAGAATCATGAAGGTCTCCAATAGCGGCAAGCATTGTGCCCCTGCGTGACCGGGCCATTCACCTGTGGCGCGTATCCTTGCGACTTCCATGAATCAGATACAACTTTTCCTGCCCTGCGCCGCCGGCGTCGAGGGTTACCTTGCCGACGAAGTCCACCAGCTCACCGGGCTGGCCGGCATGGACCTGCAAACACTTCGCGGCGGCGTGCTGTTGCGGGCTTCCTGGCGCGAGGCAATGCTGCTCAACCTGCACAGTCGGCTGGCCCAGCGGGTGCTGGTGCAGCTCTCGCAGACGATGTACCGCAACGAGAAGGATCTGTACGAGGCCGCATCCGATGTCGCCTGGGAGATCTGGTTCACCACCAGGCAGACCTTCAAGATCGAGGTCACCGCCCAGCACAGCCCGCTGCAGAGCCTGAATTTTGCAGCGCTCAAGATCAAGGACGCCGTGGCCGACCGTTTCCGCCACAAGAGCGGCGAGCGGCCCGACGTCAACACCCAGTGGCCGGATGTACGTATCCACGCTCACCTGACCACCGACCAGGCCACGCTCTACATCGACACCTCGGGCGAGCCGCTGTTCAAGCGCGGCTGGCGCGAGGACAAGGGCGACGCGCCACTGAAGGAAACCCTGGCCGCCGCCATGATCGCGGCCAGCGGCTGGAACCCCCACGGCGACACCCCCCTGCCGCTGTACGACCCCTGCTGCGGCAGCGGCACCATCGCCATCGAGGCCGCGCAGATCGCCTGCCGCATTCCGGCCGGTGCGCATCGTCGTTTCGCGTTCGAGAAGATGCTGCCCTTCCAGTCGCATGTATGGCGCGTGCTGCTCGACGAGGCCGAAAACGCGGTGACTGAACCCACGGTGCCGATTTTCGGAAGCGACGTGTCGCACCGCATGGTCGACTTCGCCGAGCGCAATGCCGAACGTGCCGGCGTGGCGCGGGTAGTCGAGTTCCGCGGCGGCGACGCCCTGCAGCGCCTACCGCCCGCACCCGAAGGCGTGCTGCTGCTCAACCCGCCGTACGGCGAACGGATCGCCGTGGCCGGTGTGGCCGGCCAGCGCGCAGATGCGGTGGCGCGCCAGCCTCGCGAATCACGCGAGACGGCACAGGTCGAGGACGGAGGCGACTTCTTCCCGTCCCTGGCGACCCACTGGAAACGCAACTTCGCCGGCTGGAGCGCATGGGTGCTGACACCCGACGCCAAGCTGCCCGGCCGCATGCGCCTCAAGGAATCGCGCCGCGTGCCGATGTGGAACGGCCCCATCGAATGCCGCCTGTTCCGTTTCGACATGGTCGCCGGCTCGGCCCGCAACAAGGCCGACAAGGTCGACAAAACCGCATGACACGCCAGCCGCTGGTGCTGGACACCAATATCGTGCTGGACGTCTTCCTGTTTCCCGACGTGGCCTCGCGGCCGGTGCGCGAAGGGCTCGAAGCCGGCCGGCTCGACTGGATCGCCACGCCGCACATGCGCAACGAACTGGAACGGGTGCTGGCCTATACCCAGATCGCGCCGCGCCTGGCCTTTTACGGCCTGACGCCGGCCGATGTGCTGGCCGGTTTCGACCGACATGCCCGCATCGTCGAGCCGGCGCCCAAGATCGGGTTTTCATGCAAGGACCCGGACGACCAGGTCTTCATCGACCTTGCCGCCGCCCACGGTGCGCAACTGCTCAGCAAGGACCGTGCGGTGCTGTGCATGCGCAAGCGCCTGGCCGGGCTGGGTGTGGTGATCGGCACGGTGCTCGACGGTGCCGCGGTCGATCCGTCAAAACTGCTGCCGGCGCTGGACTGAAGCTCCCGCTTCAGCGCCCGGCCCGCTGCAGCCGCAGGTCCCACCACCAGGCCAGCGCACAGCCCAGCGCCATGGCCAGCCCCAGCCCGCAGACACCCGGCCAGGCGGCGCATTGCCAGGCCAGCGAACCGGCGGCCGAACCCAGCGCCGCACCGATGAAATACGCCGTCATGTAGACCGCGTTCAGCCGCCCGCGAGCCTCCGGCAGCAACGCATAGACGACGTTCTGGTTGCTGATGTGGATGCCCTGCAGAGCAGCGTCGATCACCACGAAACCCAGCACGAAGGCGGGCAGGCTGGTGGCTCCCAGCCACAGCGGCAGAAAACTCAGCGCCAGCAGCAGAACGGAGGATCCGGTGGTCATCTGCAGCCAGCCGCGGTCGGCCCAGCGGCCAGCCAGGGTGGCGGTCAGCGCACCGGCCGCGCCGGTCAGTCCGATCAGGCCGATGGCCGCATCACCCAACCGGTGTGCGGGCCCGGACAACAGCAGCGCCATGGTGGCGAACATGCCGCTCACCGATGCGAACGACAGCCCCGCCAGCAGCGACCGGCTGCGCAGGCGCGGATAGCGGCGCAGCAGGGTCAGCATCGAACCAAGCACCTCGCCATAGGCGATCCGTCGCGGGTTGCGCGACGCCGGCAGCACCCGCCACAGCACCAGCGCGAACAGCAGCATCAGGCCGCCGGAGACACGGTAGACCGTGGCCCAGCCGCCGTAGTCCGACAGCAGGCCGGCCACGCTGCGCGCGGCCAGGATGCCGGTCAGCAGGCCGCTCATCACGAGCCCGACCGCACGCCCGCTGCGGGCAGGGTCGGACAGCGCCGCGGCCATCGGCACCAGCACCTGCGCGGCCACCGAGAACAGGCCGGCGATGCCCACGCCCACGCACAGCATCACGATGCCGCCGGCCCAGCCGCTGGTGAACTGGCCGAGTGCCGCCAGCATCATCAGGCCGACCGCCAGGCCGCGCCGTTCGAGCATGTCGCCCAGCGGCACCAGCAACAGCAGGCCGAGCGCATACGACAGTTGCGCGATGGTGACCGTCAGCGATGCCGTGGACTCGCTCACCCGCAGGTCGAGCGCGATGGAATGCAGCAGCGGCTGGTTGAAATAATTGCCGCCCACACACAAGCCGCTGGCCACCGCCATCAGAAGCAAGGCGGGGGTTCCGATGCGGGCCTCAGACATCCAGTGCCGCCGTCGCATCGATCTCGAACAGCATGCCGTCGCGTGCCAGCCGCGGCACCGGGATCAGGGTGCAGGCGGGTGCCATCGCCCCGTTCCAGCGGCGTTTCAGGGCTTGCGTCAGGACGCCCAGGTGCTGCTCCGAATGATCGACGATCAGTACCGTGAGCTTGACCACGTCGGTCACACCGGCACCGGCGGATGCCAGGGCGGTCACCAGGTTGTCGAGCGCCTGTTCCACCTGCGCCGCGAAGTCTGGCGGCAGCTGGCCAGCTGCATTTTCGCCGCCCTGTCCGGCGATGTAGAGCAGGCGGGCGGGCCCGGTGACGGTGGCGACATGCGAGTAACCGTTGGGTTGCGGATCGTGGAGGCCGGCGGGGTTGGCGAATTGCAGGGGCATGAAGAACGTACGCGTGGCATGTGGCGTTGATGAGTCGTCTAGTATCAAACCTCGAGTTAACTTGAGGTCAAGCCCATGGCGGCAAGAAGCGTGGTGATGCTCACCGTCGGCGAAGTCGCCGAACGCAGCGGCGTAGCGGTATCGACCCTGCATTTCTATGAGAAGTCCGGACTGGTCGGCAGTGTGCGCAGCGCCGGCAACCAGCGCCTGTTTCCGCGCGCGGTGCTGCGCCGGCTGGCCGTCATCAAGGTGGCGCAGCGCATGGGCCTGCCATTGGCCGCCATCGCCGATGCGCTGGCCGCCCTGCCGGTCGGCCGCAATCCCACGGTGGCCGACTGGCGGCGCATGTCGACCCGGTGGCGGGCCGACCTCGACGCCCGTATCCAGGGCCTGATGCAACTGCGCGGTCAGCTCGACGGCTGCATCGGCTGCGGCTGCCTGTCGCTCAAGGCCTGCCCGTTGCGCAACCCCGGCGATCGGCTGGGCGACGATGGTCCGGGGCCGCATTTCGGCAGTCCCAAGCCGCCGAAAATCTAGCCGTCGGCCTGTTCCAGCGACGCCAGCCGTGCGGGCGCGTTCGAAGCACCGTAGGCGTCGTAGCCGGCATCGCGCTGTACCAGCTCGAAGAAGAAACGATCGTCGAATGATTCGCTATAGGCCTGCAGGTAACGCGCGCCGCCGGTCGTTTCGTCGTACACGATGTCCAGTGCCCGCATGCGCTCCACCAGGGTTCCATCCAGTCCCAGCCGAGCTGCCAGATCGTCGTAGTAGTTGCCGGAAATGGCGACGAAACGAACCCCTCTTTCACGCATCGCCGCCACCGTCGAGAAGATGTCCGCGCAGGCCAGAGAGATGTGGTGCACGCTGCCGCCCGCCGGCCCGGTGGACGCCACCTGGCGTGCGGTGCGGGTATGCCGCCCAAGAGACACGTTCAGCACCAGCCGCAGGCTGGCCGAATCGTTGCACAGGCCGCTGCTGCGGATCAGGCCGTAAGGGTCTGCCAGCTCGGTGCTGTCGATGGCGTTCAGGCCCAGCACCGTGCGGGCGAACAGGGTCCAGGTGTCGAACTGGTCGTCGGCCAGACCCATCGCCAGATGGTCCACGCCCAGCACACCGCAGCCGGCGGACGGCGCGCCCGCATCGTCCGGAAAGTCCGCTGCCAGGTCTTGTCCGTCGCCGACGAAATGCACCACCGTGCCGCCCGGCGCAGTGATGGCCGGAAGATCAAGCTCGCTCGGCCGGCGGCGGGTCGGCTGGCGTGCCGAAAGGAAGGCGGTGGCATGGCTGGCCGCTGCCGCCGGGTCGTCGACCGAGATGCCCATGGCGCACACGGTCGGGCCCTGTTGGCCGAAACGTTCGCGGGCATGCGAATCGGGCTGGGTGTTGACGATCAGCTGCGCATCGCCCTGTCGATACAGCGTGACCGCTTTCGACCGGTGCCGCCCGACCCGCTGGAAACCCATTGTCTCCAGCAGGCTGCCCAGCGCTGCGCCACGGTTTTCGTCGGTGGCGAACTCGACGAATGCATAACCCTCAGGACGCGGCATCTGCGGCGGGTCGAACAGCTCCAGCCGCTGCAATGCACGCTGTGATGCGTCGTCGTCCGTCGCCTTCTCGAGCCGGGCCCGCACCTCTGCCTCGAGGTAGAGCAGCGACCGCATGGCGTCGAGCGCAGTGCGGCGGTTGGAAGTGCCGCGGAACACGTCGTTGAAGATTTCCAGCGACAGGGTTCCGGTGTAGCCCGCGCGCAGGGCCTGCTCATAGAAGCCGACTACGTCCAGCTGGCCCTGGCCGGGGAAATTGCGGTGATGCCGCGCCCACTGGAGCACATCCATGTTCAGCAATGGCGCATCGGCCATCTGCACGAAGAAGATGCGGTCGCCCGGTATGTCTGCGATGCCGGCCGGGTCGTCACGCAGCGACAGCGTATGGAAGCTGTCCAGGATCAGGCCCAGGTGCGGATGGTCGGCCAGCCGCACACGTTCCCAGGCCTGGCCGTACAGCTTCACCCAACGGCCCCAGGCCAGCGCCTCGTAGCCGATGCGGATGCCGCGCGATGCGGCCCGGTCGGCCAGTTCGTGCAGTTGCGCGGCGGCCAGGCCGGCATCGCCCGACGACTGCGGCGACACGTTGGAACACACCAGCATCATCGACACGCCCAGCTCGTCCATCAGGTCGAACTTGCGCTCGGCGCGGTCGAGGTTGCGGCGGTGGGCGGCGTCGGGCATGCCTTCGAAGTCGCGGAAAGGCTGGTACAGGTCGATGTCCAGGCCCAGGTCGGCGCAGATGCGGCGCACCTCGCCGGCACCGCCCTGGAAGTTGACGAAGTCGGCCTCGAACAGCTCGACCGCATCGAAACGCGCAGCGGCGATGGCTTCGAGTTTCTGCCGCAGGGTGCCGCTGAGCGACACGGTGGCAATGGCACGGCGCATGGGGATCGGTCCTCGGTTCTTCAGGTGTCTGGAAGGGCGCGCAGGCGGGCCAGTTGTTCGCGTGCCAGCTGGCCGGCGTTGATCGCCAGGGCCGGGTCGAACCATTCGTCGGCCACCTCGCGCGGCAGGCTTTCGCGCAGCGCGTCGAGATTCGTGCGCATGCGGGCGGCGTTCACGTCGAGCCCGGGCAATGCGCCGGCCAGCGCACGCGCTGAGCCGTGGGCCGACAGCATCAGCTGCGCCCATTCGGCCAGTTCGGCCTGCCAGTTGCCCAGCGAGCGCTCGTGTTCCTGCGGCATGGCGGCCAGCAGCGCTGCGACCGATTGCGGTGCCCGTTGCGCGGCTGCCAGCGCCACCATGCAGGCGACCGGATTGCGTTTGTGCGGCATCACGCTCGAAGCGCCCCGGCCAGCGACCACCGGTTCGGAAACTTCCGATACCTCGAACTGCTGCATCAGCGACAGGTCGCGTGCCAGCTTGCCGAGCGTGCCGACCAATGCCCCGATGGCGCAACCCAGGGCCACCCAGGCGTCCCGTTGTGTGTGCCACGGCGCTGCGGGGGCCGAAAGGCCCAGCGATTCGGCCATCAGCGCGACCACCTGCGCGCCGTGGCCTGCGAGTTCCGATTGCGTGCCCACCGCGCCGCCCAGCTGCACCGCCAGGGCCTCGGGTGCGGCGTGTCGAACACGTGCCAGGCAACGCTGCAGGCTGCCGGCCCACAGCGTGCATTTCCAGCCGAAGCTGGTGACCGATGCCGGCTGGCCCAGCGTGCGTGCCAGCATCGGCGTGTCGGCGTGTCTTTCGGCCAGCGCCAGCAGGGCTTCGAGCACGGTGTCGCCATCGGCCAGCAGCAGCGCCAGCACCGGTTGGGTGACCAGCGCCATCGCGGTGTCGATCACGTCCTGGCTGGTGCTGCCGAAGTGGGTGGCGGCCACGGCTTCCTGGCTGAACAGGCCGACGGTTTCCTTCAGCGCCTTCACCAGCGGAATCGCCAGGCTGCCCGCCTGGCCGCTGTCGCGCACGATGCGCGGCACGTTGAACAGGTCGACCTTGCAGGTGCTGGCGATGGTATCGGCGGCAGCCTGCGACACCAGGCCGACACGCGCTTCGGCCTGCGCCAGCGCGGCCTCGAAACGCAGCATCGCGGCGACAAAACTGCGTTCGCCGAAAGCCTCCAGGGCTTCCGGCGTGGAGAGAAAACCTTCGACGACCGTCATGTCAGGGCTTGCGCACCTGGGCGATGCTGGCCATCAGTTCCCTGACCGTGGCCTCGCCGATGGACGCGCTGTATTTCTCCACCACCGGCTTGACCTTCTCACGCAGGCGGTTCATTTCGGCCGGGCTGAATTCGGTCACCTGCATGCCGCCCTTGCGCAGTGCGTCGAGCGCCTGGTCTGCCTGGCCGCGCGACACCTCGCGCTGGTAACGGGTGGCTTCGGTGGCGGCGTCCTGGAACATCTTCTTTTCATCTGCGCTCAGCGAATCCCACAGCTTGCGGCCGATCAACAGTGCCTGCGGGTTGTAGATGTGGTGGGTCAGCGCCAGGTGTTTCTGCACCTCGTTAAGTTTGGACGCGAGGATGGTGCTGTTGGGGTTCTCCTGCCCGTCCACCGCCTTCTGGTCGAGTGCGCTGTACAGCTCGGGGAAGGGCATCGGAGTGGCGGTGGCGCCCAGTGCATTGAACAGGTCGATGTAGATCGGCGACTGGATGACACGGATCTTCAGGCCCGCGATGTCTTCCAGCCTGGTGATCGGGCGCTTGCTGTTGGTCAGGTTGCGGAAGCCCAGGTCCCAGTAGCCCAGGCCGATCAGGCCCTTGTCGGCCAGCTTGGCGAACAGGCCTTTGCCGAAGGCGCCGTCGGTGACCGCATCGGCCTCTTGCGGGTTGTTGAACAGGAAGGGCAAATCGTAGGCGCCGAATTCCCTCACCTGCGCGTTCAGGATGCCGGCGTTGAGCACCGTCATTTCCACCGTGCCGCCCTGCAGGGCCGATACCGTCTGCAGGTCGCCGCCCAGCACGCCCCCGGCGAACAGCTTGACCTGGATCCTGCCGCCCGACTTTTGTGCCATCAAATCGGCGAACTTCTGCGCGCCCATGGCCTGCGGATGGCCGGTCTGGTTCTGGAAGGCGAACTTGATGGTGCGCGGCTTCACGTCCTGCGCAAAGCCGGTGCCGGCCAGGGCCAGGGTCGCAGTGGCCAGCAGTGTCTTGATGAACATTCTTTTCATGGTTTGTCTCCTGTTGTGGATCGATGGCGAGGAAAAAGGTTTCGGGCTTCAGCCGGAGAGAAAACGGGCCGGCCAGGTGATGAGCGGCGGGAACAGCACCATCAGGAACATCATGGCGAACTCGGCATAGGCGAAGGGCATCACGCCGCGAATCACCTCGTCCATCTTCATCCGCCCCACACCGGCCACCACGTTCAGCACGGTGCCGACCGGCGGTGTCACCAGCCCGATGGAGTTGTTGATGATGAACAGCACACCGAAGTAGATCGGGTCGATGCCGGCGGCCTTGATCAGCGGCATCAGTACCGGGGTGAGGATCAGGATGGTCGGTGTCATGTCCATCGCGGTGCCGACCGCCATCACCAGCACCATGATCACCACCATCAGCAGCGTGGGGCTGCCGATCAGCGGCTGCAGCAGGGCGACCAGCTTGCCGGGCAGGTCGGCCACGGTGATCAGCCAGGCCGACACCATGGCGGCGGCCACCAGGAACATCACGATGGCGCTGGTCTTGGCCGACGACACCAGCACGCCGTACAACTGGCCGGGCTTGAGTTCGCGGTACACCACCACCGCCACGAACAGCGCATAGACGGCGGCCACCACGGCGGCTTCGGTCGGCGTGAACACACCGAAACGCAGGCCCACCAGGATGATGATCGGCAGCAGCAGCGCCCAGGTGGCCTCGCGGAAGGAGGCCATCACCTCGGCGGCGCTGCGGCGCACCGGCGGCACCACGTTTTCGCGCCGTGCCACCCACCACCAGGTGAACCACAGCGCCGCACCGATCAGGATGCCGGGGAAGATGCCTGCAAGGAAAAGCTTGCTGATCGACAGGTTGGCCGACACGCCGAAGATCACGAAACCGATGGACGGCGGGATGATCGGACCGATGACGCCGGCCGCCGCGATGAGCCCGCCGGAACGAGCCTTGTCATGCCCGGCCGCCACCATCATGGGGATCAGCAGGGCAGACAACGCCGCCGCATCGGCCACGGCCGACCCCGAAAGCGCGGACAGCACGCAGGCCGCGATGATGGCCACATAGCCCAGCCCGCCACGGATGTGGCCCACCAGCGCCAGTGCCAGGTTGACGATGCGGCGAGAGAGGCCGCCCTGGTTCATCACCTCGCCGGCCAGCATGAAGAAGGGAACCGCCAGCAGCGGGAAGCTGTCGGCCCCGTTGATGACGTTCTGCGCCAGGATCTGCGAGTCGAACAGGTCCAGGTGCCACATCAGCGCCATGCCGCACAGCAGCAGCGAAAAGGCGATCGGCACGCCGATGGCCATGGCACCCAGCAGGGAGCCCAGGAAGATGAGGATGGTCATGGTTTCAGTGCCCCTCGGCGCGGTTTCCGGAAGCTGCTGCTGCGGCTTCCTCGGCGTCGCGTCGCGCCAGTTCGGCGGTAATGCGGTCGATGTCGCCCTGTTCCTCGGACTCGTGCACCTGCACCAGTTCGTCCTCGCGCAGCTGGCCGCTGACGATGAGCCACAGCCCGTGCAGCAGCATGGCGATGGCCGACACACCGAACACCACACCCGATGCATAGAAGATGGCGACCGATGCGCCGGTGGTCGGCGCGGCCACCTCGCGGTTGATCAGCGCCTGCGCCCAGCTGCCGGTCAGCAGCAGCCAGCAGGCGTACAGCATCAGCAGGTGCACCGCGATCAGGCAGGCCTTCTTGCCTGCCACCGGCAGGCGGCTGACCAGCATGTCGGTGCCCAGGTGGCCGTGTTCGTGCACCGCGACGATGCCGCCCAGGAAGGTCATCCAGACGAATAGCCAGCGCGACACCTCCTCGGACACCGTGATGCCCGAGTTGAAACCGTAGCGCAGTACGACGTTGCCGAAAACCATGACCACCATGACACCGAGGCAGGCGGCCATGACGGCCTCGAGCGACCGGCAATAGCGGTTGAAGAATGTGTTGATCACCTGTTGTGTCTCCGCGCTCGGGGCGCTTTTTTTGGGTGTGATGGAAGGGCGGAAAAACCGTGGAATATCAGTCGCGGATCTCGCCCGCCAGTTCGGCCGGATAGATCATTTCGCGCAGGAACCTGCCGTTGGCCCGCACCGCACGGGCGGCTTCGGCATGACCGAAGAACTCGAGGTAGTGCGGCGCCTGCTGGATCAGCATCTCGAAGCCCGCGAACGCCGGCAGGCCACGTGCGCGGGTCGCGCGTACCAGCGGCGTCGGCTGGTTCTTCATCAGGATGTCGACCACGGCCGCATGGCTGTCCAGCCGGGTCACGTCGCAGGGAATCGGGTCGCTGGCCTGCAGCCCCAGCGGCGATGCATTGACCACCAGGTCATAGCCCGACGGGTCGCTGTTTTCCGCGGCGAAAGCCCGGCAGTCGAAATGCCTGCGCAGCCGTTCGGCGATGGCCTCGGCCTTGCCCGGCACCGGGTCGTACAAGGCGATCTCGCCGGCCGGCGGCACGGTGGCGGCCAGTGCTGCGGCAATGGCGGCGGCGCCACCGCCGGCACCCAGCACCAGCACCCGTTTGCCGGCGTGGCCCAGGCCTTCCCATTGCAGCGCGCCGACAAAACCGGCGCCATCGAACAGCCCGCCTTCCAGCCGGCCGTCGTCGTTGCGGCGGATCGCGTTGATGGCGCCGGCGGCCTGGCCTTCGCGGCTGCAGATGTCCACCAGTTCCGAGAGCGGCGCCTTGTGGGGAATCGCCACGAACATGCCCCGCACGTTGTCGGCCAGGAAGGCGGTGCGCACGAAATTCGCGATGTCGGCCGGTTTCACCCGCATCGGCACCAGCACCGCGTCGATTCCCAGGCGCGCGAAGATCCGGTTGAAGAGTTCGGGTGCCCGGACCTGGGCCACCGGGTCGCCCGGAATCAGGTAGACGGCGGTGGTGCCGGAGATCCGCGGCACGCTGGCTTCAGAAGCCGGTGCGGCCACGGAGGGAGTCGAAAAGTTCATGGATCGTGCAGATGGACTGGGAACGGGCCGCATTCTGTCCAGCGCTGTCGCTTCTGCCAGCCCCTCTGCGCGGCGGAAGGTGCGCACATCGCACGTCGCTGTGCGATAAACGAACGTTTACCGTGTTATCCCCGATCGGCCACGGCCGCTTCTTTTCCGCAGACTCGCTGCCATGGACCTCACCGACACCCCACTGGACCGGCGCGACTGGATCGCCGGCATCGAAAAAGGCCTGCGCATGCTCGAAGTCTTCGACTTCACCCATTCGCGGCTGACCGCGTCGGAGGCCGGCAAGCTCACCGACATGACCCGCACCGCCGCGCGCCGCCACCTGCTGACACTGGCGCACCTGGGTTATGTCGGCACCGACGGCAAGATGTTCTGGCTCACGCCCCGGGTGCTGCGGCTGGGTCAGGCGTATCTCGATTCGTCGCGGCTGGCGCGCATCGTCCAGCCCTTCCTGCAGCGCATCACCGCCGGCACGCACGAGGCCGCATACGTCAGCGTGATGGACGGCGACGACGTGGTCTACATTGCCCGCAGCGGGGCCAGGCGGGCCATGAACACCGGCTTCGTGCTGGGTGCCCGCATGCCGGCGCAGGTCACCGCGTCCGGCATGCTGATGCTGGCGCAGCGCGACGACGAAGCGGTGGCGCGTTGGCTGGACCACCACACCATCACCGCCTTCACCTCGCACACCATCGCCAGCAAGGAACGCCTGCAGGTGGAACTGCTGCGGGTGCGGCAGCAGGGTTTCGCGTTGTCCGAACAGCAGATCGACCTGCACCACCGGGGCGTCGCGGTGGCCCTGCGCAACAGCAAGGGCGAACTGGTGGGAGCGGTCAACGTGACCATGCCGATGGGGCACGAAACCTCCGAAGACGCGGTGCGCCGCACCCTGCCGGTGCTGCGTGAAACCGCCCAGGCCATGCGTTCCATGATCTGAGACAGGGCCGCGCGATCATCCCGACAAACCCCGAAAACGTGCGAAACGCGGCCGCCTCCGTGCGCTGATCGCACGCTTGCGGTACCGCGACAACACCATAAGCCGCTTCCCGCTTTTATCGTCCGCGCCGCGCATCGCTTGCCGGCCAGTGTCGCCAACCATAAAGACCGGCGTATAAAAGGAGAAGAGACTTGTTCCACGCCCAGCCCATCCGCGCAGTCGTTTCGGCCGTTGCCGTCACCGTCGTCGCTGCCGCCGCCACGCTGTCCGGCGGCGTCGCACAGGCGCAATCCCAGCCCGCCTCGACCGGCAGCGTCACGCTTTACGGCAACGTCGAGCAATATGTGAACTACATGCGCAGCAACTCGGGTTCGCACTTCACCAGCCTGGAAGACGGCGCCTACCTGCGCAGCCGTTTCGGCTTCCGCGGCGTCGAGGACCTGGGCGGCGGCTACACGGCCAAGTTCCAGCTGGAATCCGGTTTCTCGGGCGACACCGGCGCCATGGCCGACAGCACCCGTGCCTTCGACCGCCAGTCATGGGTCGGCATCGCCGGCCCGGCGGGCGAACTGCGCCTGGGCCGGCAGAACGGCCCCATCCTCACGCGCGGCGGCTACATCGACTTCAACACCCGCACGCTGGGCTCGATGGTCAACAACTTCGGCGTGCCTTCGCGCTACGACAACGACATCGCCTACCTGTCGCCCCGCATCAAGGGTGTCGCGGTCGAGGTGCACTACGCGCTGCCCGAGGTCAACAACAGCGTGTCGAAACAGGCGGTCTACCAGGGCGCCATCGACTACATCGACGACACCTACCGACTCGGATATATCGGCCTGCGCGGCCGCCCGCCGGCCAACGCGCTCTACGACCGCGACGTGGTCTACGACAACCTGTTCGCCAACTATGTCTACAGCAGGGGCACCATCTACCTGACCTTCGTCCGCAGCAACAACGTGACCTCGAATGCCAACGGCAACAATGCCGGCAGCATCCTGGGCAACGTGGGTGGCGTGGTGGCCGGCACCAACCCGGATGTGAACAATTTCTATCGGATCTGGCAGATCTCGGCTGATTACAAGGTGACGGATGCGTTGCGTATCGGCGCGTTGTGGGGGCGTATCGAGGACCAGTCGGGCAACGGCCGCAATGCCGACGGCGGCACCATCGGTGCGTTCTACGACATGTCCAAGCGGACCACGCTGTTCGCCATGGTCAATACCTTGCGAAACGATACCAATGCGGGGTTCCGGCCGTCGGGGTCGGCTGGGCTCAAGACCAACTTCACCGGTGGTGATGTGAATGGGCGGACCATCAATGGTGCTCAGATCGGGATATTGCACCGGTTCTGATGTTGGCCGCCTGCGCTGATGGGGCGCTGGCGTGGGTGGAGTCCACTTGTCGCGTGGAGGCGAGTAACTTTCTCACCCAGACGTAGCGGGCGGATTTGTTCGACTCGGATGCCTGAGGTTCGGAACGCTCGTTCGCCAAAAGCTTCACGCTCTGCCGTCGAACCGGTTTGATCGACCACCGCCGTACGGTTTGGTCGAAAACACGGCTTGGAGCGTGATCAAGCGCACTGCCGATTTGCGGGTAGTGCGCTCGACGGCCAGTCAGCCAGCATGGCGCGGTGGGCGTATTACCCCAGGTACTCGTTCTGGCGCCAGGCTGTATTCCTCAAAAAACCGTACAACGGTATTCGATCAAACGAGCGTCCCGATTCACGTGCAATGAATACGGCTGGGTGATCAATTCGTCTAGGCCAGGACGAGAGGTAGCGAAGCGGAACGAAGTCCCGACCATCGCTCATGCGATTCCCCGCCCCCAAGGCAAAGAAAGTGACTGCCCCGCGCACAAGCGGCTCACCCCTACGGAAGTAGCAGAAGAAAATCGAGAGCGAAGCGGAGATAGACGATCCACAAAAAGCTTCCCCCCGAAAAACAAAGGAGGCAGAACCGTTCACCCCTCCAACAACTCCCAGGCCGCCCGCGCCCGTTGCAAATCCCGCCCCCAGCGCCGGTCGCGGGGCAGGAAACGCAACCAGCGCATCCGCGACGCGCTGGTCGAAACCAGCGCCTGCACTGCCGCCGGCCGCTCGGCAAGCCAGGCACGCCAGGGCCCGCGCGCCGCCTCCAGCTGCCCCGCCTCCAGCAAATAGACCGCACTGGAATGCACATAACAGAGGATGTCCCGCAGCTGGCACTGGACCATCGGCATGCTCGCCTGCGGGTCGTCCTCGAAGTCGACATAACCGATGACACCGTCGGGGCAGTGCACCAGGTTGCGTGCGAAACCCTGGCTCAGGCAGGTTCCCACCGCATGCACCCGGCCGGTGGCATGCAGGCCCTGGACGAACAGGCTCAGCACCGTTTCCGGGCGCTCGACCTTGTTCTCGTTCATCTCTTCGGCGAGCGATGGCGCATGGCGGTCGGGCCGGCCCATGTGTTCCATGAGGAAACCATCGGGCAGCTCGGCCAGCACCGGCGGCACCCGCAAGCCTCGCGCGGCCAGCTCCCGCAGCCGGCGCGCTTCGGTCCGCACCGCCTGCCGGCCACCCGGGTTGTAGACCGGCGCCAGCGCCGGCAGACGCACCACCGATGCCACGATGCCGAGCAGCCAGAAATGCCAGCGCGGCCTGGGCTTCACGCTGCGTTTGACCCACACCTGCAGGTCGCGCCACAGATAGCGTTGAACCGTGTCGGTCTGGGTGGCGAGGCATTGGCGCAGAAACTCGGTCGCCTCGCGTGTGGCGGCATCGCTGCCGTCCATTAAGTCGCCTTGCTGCTGCATCGAGGGATCGTTCGGCAGGCTCATCACACTCCGGGCTCCGGCGCGAGCAGCGCGGTGGGGACGGTGTTGCCCGCGTGCTGGGGTGCCGGGCCGGGCACCGGCTCCTGCGCACGGAAACTCTGCGCCGACGCCAGCGGCCAGTACAGCTTGAACACGCTGGGCAGGTCGTCCAGCGGGCCGAGCAGGGCGCCCGGCGCCACCTGCAAGACCAGGTTGGACAGCAGCCTGACCTCGGTGTCCGTCAGGCGGCGGACGATGTGGTGCGACGTGATCTGCTGAGGGTGTTCCAGCCCGGCCGCCTGCACCAGTTCCTTCAGCGCTTCCAGTGTGTGATGGTGGAAACGGGTGACCCGTTCGGCCTTGTCGGGGACCACCAACGCCTGTTGGCGCAGCGGGTCCTGCGTGGTGACGCCGGTCGGGCAGTTGCCGGTGTGGCAGGTCTGCGCCTGGATGCAGCCCAGTGCCAGCATGAAACCCCGGCCTGCGTTGCACCAGTCGGCGCCCAGCGCCATGTAGCGGGCGATGTCGAAGGCGCTGATCACCTTGCCGGCGCAGCCCAGGCTGATGCGTTTGCGCAGGCCGGCGCCGACCAGCGTGTTGTGCACCAGCAGCAGGCCTTCCTGTACCGGCGCGCCGACGTGGTCGGTGAACTCGACCGGCGCTGCGCCGGTGCCGCCTTCGGCACCGTCGACCACGATGAAGTCGGGTGTGATGCCGGTTTCGAGCATTGCCTTGACCAGCGCGAACCATTCCCACACATGGCCCAGGCAGAACTTGAAGCCGACCGGCTTGCCACCCGACAGCCGGCGCAGCCGGGCGATGAAATGCATCATCTCGACCGGCGTGCGAAAGGCACTGTGCGACGACGGCGAGACGCAGTCGACACCCACCGGCACGCCCCGCGCATCGGCGATCTCGACGGTCACCTTGGTGCCCGGCAGGATGCCGCCGTGGCCGGGTTTTGCGCCCTGGCTCAGCTTGATCTCGATCATCTTCACCTGCGGGTCGCGGGCGTTGGCGACGAACTTCTCTTCACTGAAGGTGCCGTCGTCGTTGCGGCAGCCGAAGTAGCCCGAAGCGACTTCCCAGATCAGGTCGCCGCCGTGCACGCGGTGGTGCTGCGATATGGAGCCCTCGCCGGTGTCGTGGGCAAAACCACCCTGCGCCGCGCCCTTGTTCAGCGCCAGGATGGCGTTGGCCGACAGCGAGCCGAAGCTCATCGCCGAAATGTTGAAGACGCTGGCGTGATAGGGCTGGGTACAGGGCTCGACCGAGCGGGCCGCCTCGCCGGGCCGGCCGCCGATCCACACCCGGAAATCATGGTCGGCGAGTTTGCTCGGCGCCATCGAATGGTTGATCCACTCGTAACCCTGGTGGCCGGTATCCAGCTGGGTGCCGAACGGCCGGTTGTCGGGGTCGCCCTTGGCACGCTGGTACACCAGCGAACGCTGGGCGCGCGAGAACGGCAGGCTTTCGGTGTCGTTCTCGATGAAATACTGGCGGATCTCGGGGCGGATGAATTCGAAGGCGAAACGCAGGTGGCCCAGCACCGGGTAGTTGCGCAATATGGCGTGTTTGCGCTGGGTCAGGTCATGAAAACCCACCACCGTGAGCGCGGCCGCCAGCAGCGTGCCCAGCCACCACCAGGGGTTGTCGAACCAGTGCACATAGAGCAATGCCAGCAGCGCCACACCGCACAGCGTGAAGGCGCTGTAGCGCACCGGATAGCGTCCCAGGCCGCGAAGCGCGCCGTGAAGGGAGGGACGCCTGGAGGCAGGAGATGCCGGAGGAACGGTGGACATGGGGGGCTTGTCTCCGGATGGAAGGGCAAGGGTGCGCGGTGGGTGCGTCGGTAAAATAAGCGTCTTGTGCAGGCAGGCGAACCTCGCCGCCTGCGACCAGCGCCAGGCCGGATGATAAGGAAGCTGCGGACACCGCGTCCGACGTCGCTCCTGCGTGCCATCGCCAAACCCGGCGCCCCCTGACGCCCCTTGCTCCCTTCTCCCCGAATACCGAGAACACCACCATGTCCGAAGACCAGCTCGCGCCCGAAGCCACCACACCCGACGATTTCGATGCGCTCGACGACATCCTGGACGATCTGCGCGAACGTCATCCGGACACGCCGAGCTGGGAGGTCTGCGACGGTTTCCTGGCCGCCGTCGTCTGCACCCGCCGCCCGCTGGGCCTGGGCGAGGTGCTGACCCAGCTGCTGGGGCAGGGCGCTGCTCCACCCGAAGCCGGCGCGCCGCTTTCGGCATCGGCCGACAGTGTTTTCTCCGGCCCGGTGCAGCAGCAGCGTTTCATCGAGCTCTGGCAGCGCCGTGTCGACGAAGTGGTGTGGGCGCTGGACCATCCGGTGGACCGGCTGGACGACGAAGACAGTTACCAGCCCGAAGTGCTGGACATGGTCGGAGCCATCGCCGCCATGCCGGAAGAAGAACGGGTCGACATCGCGCCCGACGAAATCCCGGCCATCGCCCAGACCTGGGCCATGGGTTTCCTGGCCGCCACCGAAGCCTTCGCCGACGACTGGACCCCGCCGCGCGGCAAGGAAGAAGCCGACTTCCTGGCCGATGCGCTGGACTGCATCACCGAGCTGACCGAAGCCGATCCGGGTCCGCTGGAGATCCCGATGTTCGACGAGAACAGCCCGCCCAGCATCAGCCGCCAGCGCCTGGACGCCTATGGCGAAGCCATCTTTGCGGTGTACGACCTGCGCAAGTTCTGGAAGAGCCTGGGCCCGGCGGTCCAGCCGATCCGCAAGGAAGCCGAACCCGGCCGCAACGACCCCTGCTCCTGCGGAAGCGGCAAGAAATACAAAAAGTGCCACGGGGCTTGAGTCCCCGGATGCCGGCTTCCGCCCAGCCGCAGGCGCCGTTCCCGCCCGGCCCGCGGCTGCGGGTGTTGCGGCTGGCGGCGCTGCTGCCGCTGGTCATGCTGGCCCTGACACTGGCTGCGTGGGTGGCCGCAGGTTGGCGCGAACAGACGCTGGCGCGTTCCGAGTCGGGCCGGGTGGCGGCCCGCACGGTCGATGCGGCCAACGAACGTATCCAGCGTTACTTCGACCTGGCCATTGGCCTGGGCGGGCTGCTGCGGGTGGGCGACGGCCTGTCACGCCGCGAGTTCCACGACCAGTACGAGATGCAGGAAATCGCCGCGCGTTTCCCCGGCGTGGTGGCCCTGCAATATGCGCCGCTGGTGCTGGATGCCGACCGCGCGCGTTTCGAGGCCTCGGTGCGGGGCGACCGCAGCATGTCGCCGGCGGGTTATCCCGGTTTCGCCATCCATCCGCGCAGCCGCCGGCCGAGCTACCTGCCCGTCCTGTTCAACGAGCCGATGCTGGGCAACGAACGGGCCTTCGGTTTCGACGCCAACTCCAGCCCGGCGCTGCGTGAAGTGCAGGAACGAGCCCGCGACAGCGGCCGGCCCGAACTGTCGGAAAAAATGCCCCTGGTGCAGGGCGGGCAGGCAGTGCTGCTGCGTTATGCGGTCTACCAGCGTGGCAGCCGGGCGGTCACCATCGAGCAGCGGCGCGGCACCTATCGCGGCCAGCTGGGCGTGGCGCTCGACATGCCGGTGCTGATGGCCGGCCTGCTGGCGTCCGGCGATGCCCACTGGCGCATCCGCATCGAAGACATCGGCCTGGCCGGCGTCGAACATCCCGGCAGGGTCGGCCTGCTGTACGACAGCCTGCCCCAGGGCGACGACGGCCGGCGCAGCGCAGCGCCCCTGGTGCGCGAATTGACGGTCGGCGGGCGCCAGTGGCGCATGACCTTCAGTCACGACGCACCGCTGCCCTGGTTGCGGGCGGTGCCGCTGGCGGTGCTGGCGGGCGGCGTCGCCCTGTCGCTGCTGCTGGTGGTGATCTCGCGCGGCTTCCAGCGCAACTACGAGAAGGTGTCCCTGCGCGAGCGCCGCAGCCGCCACGATGCCCAGCACGACCACCTGACGGGCCTGCCCAATCGCGCTTTCTTCGAGCAGGCGCTGCGCCGCGCGGTCGATGGCGCGACCGAACGCGGCGAGCGGCTGGCCCTGCTTTTCATCGACCTCGATGCCTTCAAGAACATCAACGACCGCCACGGCCACGCCGTCGGCGACGGGGTGCTGCGGGCGGTCGCCAGCCGCCTGCAGAACACCTTGCGGGGCGACGACATGGTGGCCCGGCTAGGTGGCGACGAGTTCGTGGTGCTGCTGCCGCGTGCGCGCGAATCGGTGTGGCAAACCGCGGCGCAACGGGTGCACGAGGCCATGCACGCCCCCATCGCCGACGGCGACCTGCGCCTGGAGGTCGAACTCAGCATCGGCGTCGCGGTGTTCCCCGACGATGCGCACGACGCCGACATGCTGATGCGCCGTGCCGACGGCGCGATGTATCGCGCCAAACGTTCGCGCGCGGACTGACCCGCCCGGCGCGCGCTAGTTCGCAGGCGTGCCCTGCACCAGGCCCAGCAGCCGTTCGCGGGCGTGGCGAACCGTGGCCGCGCGTACTGCGGCACGGTCACCGTCGAAGTTCCGAAGTTCGGCCATCGGCGGCCGGCCCGGCAGGCAGAAGGCGAACCACACCGTGCCCACCGGCTTGTCGCCGCTGCCGCCCCCGGGGCCGGCCACACCGGTCACCGCCACCGAAACCTGGGCCCTCGACCGTGTGATGGCACCCGCCGCCATGGCCTGCGCCACCGCCTTGCTGACCGCGCCGTAGGCGTCGATGGCGGCCTTGTCGACACCCAGCTGGTCGTGTTTGGACTCGTTGGAATAGGTGACGAAACCGCGGTCGAACCAGTCGCTGGAGCCGGCCAGAGAGGTGCAGCCGGCCGCGATCAGCCCACCGGTGCAGCTTTCGGCGGTGGCCAGTTTCCAGCCGCGCCACTTCATCTGCTCGGCCAGCGGTTGCCAGAGCGATGCGGTCAGCCGGTCGTGGTCTTCGGGAAGGGAGGTGCTCATCAGAAAAATGCTTTCCAGCCGGCGATCACCAGCAAGGTACAGAAGGCGGCCACGAAATCGTCCGCCAGGATGCCGAAGCCTCCGCGCGGGCCGAAACCATGGAAGGCGCGGTCGGCCCAGCCCACCGGCCCGGGTTTGACCGCATCGAAGAAACGGAACAGGCCGAAGGCGACGAGCTGGCCGGGCAGCCCGGTCGGCATCACCAGCCACAGCACCAGCCAGAAGGCCACCACCTCGTCCCACACGATGTTCGACGGGTCGAGTGTGTTCAACCGCCGTGCGGTGACGGTGCAGGCCCACCAGCCGACCAGCGTCGAGACCGCGATCAGCACGCCCAGGGCGGCGCTGTCCAGCCAGTGCGACAGCACCAGCCACGCTACCCAGGCCCACAGCGTGCCCACCGTGCCGGGTGCGAAAGGCGACAGGCCGGAACCGAAACCCAGGGCGATCCAGTGGGCCGGGTGTCGGCGCATGAAGGCGGCGGTGGCGCGCACCGCGGGCGTGGCTTGGGTGTGGGTCGGTTCTTCGGTCGTCATGCGGTTGGTGTTCACGAGAAATGGTCGAAGCTGGCGAAGCGCTGCTGCAGCGCGACGCCGTCGGCATCGAGCAGTCGCAAGCCCGGCTCGGCATCGATGCGGCCGATGCGGGTGACCCGGGTATGGCTGGCCCGGCCGGCCGATTCGACATCGGCGCGTTTGTCGGCCGGCGCGGTGAAGGCCAGTTCGTAGTCGTCGCCGCCGGCCAGCACGCAGGTCAGCGCCCATTGCTGCGAGCAGGCGTCGGTGCCGGCGGCCAGCAGCGGCAGCACCCGCGATGTGTCGATGGTCACGCCGACCTGGCTGGCCGCCAGCACATGGCGCAGGTCGCCCAGCAGGCCGTCGCTGATGTCGATGGCGCTGGTGGCCAGGCCACGCAGGGCAAGGCCCAGGGCGACACGCGGGGTCGGGGTTTCGAGCCTCGCGCGCGTGGCGGTGAAGGTTTCCGCCGGCAGGCTGAGCGTGCCGCGCAGGGCCTCCAGTGCCAGGCGGGCGTCACCCAGGGTGCCGCTGACCCACAGGTCGTCGCCTGCGTTTGCGCCGGAGCGCAGCAGGGCCTGGCCGGTGGGGACCTCGCCGAACACGGTGATGCAGATGTTGAGCGGGCCCTGGGTGGTGTCGCCGCCCACCAGGTCGCATTCGTGCTGTTCGGCCAGGGTCCACATGCCCTTGGCGAATGCTTCGAGCCAGGATTCCTCAGCTTTGGGCAGGGCCAGCGCGAGGGTGAAGGCAAGGGGTCTCGCACCGCAGGCTGCGAGGTCGCTGAGGTTTACGGCCAGTGCCTTGTGGCCCAGTTTCTGCGGATCCACTGTGGAGATGAAGTGACGGCCTTCGAGCAGCATGTCCGTCGAGATGGCCAGCTGCTGGCCCACGGCGGGCGCCAGCAATGCGCAATCGTCGCCTACGCCCAGGGGAGAGCGTTTGGGCTGTCGTTTGAAGTAGCGGGTGATGAGGTCGAATTCGCCCATGGCGGCGGGGCATCTGGCAGGTTGGCTGGGCAGGGGGCGAGGGTAGCTCGGATGAAGGGCATGTCAGCGGTGCCCTGCGTTTTTCTTTCAAAAATCTCCGATGGAACCAAGAATGAAGTCGCTCCCCGGCGCAGGTGGAAAACAGAGCGGCATTAGATTAATTTCAGGCGCTGAACGACATGATCCGATTTTCAGTATGGATCGGGCTATTATAATTTTGGTGTAGGTTCGTTCGGTAACGGCTCGATCGGTGCTGGCGTTGGCGAACCTTTTCCGGGGTTTTCCATGCTTCTCGCTGGAGCTGAGCGGCAAGGACGTGACATCACAAAGCGATGTGGTGAACCGATGGCTCGCTGCAGAGCAGGTTTATCGTCGACTGCAGGAATTCAAAAGTTTCTGGGACTTTTGGGGGAATAACAATTTTGTGGATAAAAAGGGTTATTTCTGGGTGATTTATGCGGATGGATATACTGAAAGATGAACGGTGGTGAATCGCGGGTTCAGCATGGTGACACCTGGTTTTCCCGATGCAGGAACCATGGAGGCTGGTAGCACTCCGGCCGGAGTCGTTCAAAAAGATACTGTATGCGGCTGAAAAAGAAATTTATTCTTGCGATTGGCGTTTGCGCCATGGCGAGCTGCGCATTTTTGTTGATCTATGGCAAAAGCGACCCTGAGGCAGTGCACGCCGATACGACGTTTTCAGAAAAAAAAGAATCAGCCACACCAGGCAAGGTGGTTGTGCCAGCGTTGGACACCCCGTCCGTAAACGCCAAAGCTGCATTTGGGGTCAAAGCCGGGTCGCTGGCCAGTGAGGTGCAACACTCACGGAATTGGCGACAGCTGTATCTCGCATTTCTCCAGCGAATGGATGAAGGCGGGGGATTTTATGCGGCGAATCTATTGGTGCGTTGCGAAGCAATTCGATATCACAAGGCACCACAGAACTGGATGGCCAGCTCTGCGGCTCAAGCGCGTGCAAAAACCCTGAGGGAAGAACGCTGCGCAAGTTTTATCGACCAGGAAGTCTCCGCGGAAGCTATTGCGGCGTTGCAAATGAATCCCAGGATCAAGGCGGATCCATTGATGGCCAAATCCAGCACATTAAGATCAGAGGCGGTCGACCCTGCGCAAAGGCGGCAGGCCATCGTCAGTATCCTTGAAACCAAAGATCCCTTGTTTATCGAGAAGTTCTCGTCGGTACTGTTTTCGGAAAATGCTGGCGGCATCCAATTCGATGGCGTGCGTTATAGCCAGGATTTTGCACCGCGGGTATTCGGCGCAGCCTGGATGGCTGCGGCCTGCGAAGCGGCGGCAGGTTCTTGCGGGCAACAAGACGACTTCTACGTGGTGGATGCGTGCACGCTCAGGAATCAATGTTTTTCATCGCGAGAGCAACTATTCCGGGAGGACGTCAAGTCGAACTTTGGCGATGAGGCACTTTCAATTTATATGCTTGCATACCCGAAGCTGGTGCAGGCCATAAAGCAAAACGATCCGACCATTTTCAATTGACGGATTTGATTCGCGATCAAATCCTCAAAGCACCTTCACGGCCCGCCCGATAAATTGCACGGGCCCGGTAGGCCGATCGATAGGCGAACCCTGCGCAGGCTCCAGCGTCAACTCGAACAGCTGATTGGCCTGCAGCGGAGGCAGGGAAGACAAAGGCACATGAACCGTCTGCCCCGGTCGCACCAGTCCGAGGGACACGGGCCCCTTCCATCCGTCGGCCTTGGTCCAGAACTGCAAGGACTTCTCGGCTGGAACAGCAGAGTCGGCGAGGGGAATCAGGTCGACGGCCTGACCCCGGGCGGATGCCTGCACCACCCAGCCGGGCGCCTTGTCCTGCGGCCCCACCAGCACCACCAGGTACTGCGGTGGCTTGGCGACAGGTTCACGCAACACCAGCACCGACGCCATCACGACCGCGGCCGCACAGCCAGCCGCGCTGAGGCCGCGCCACAGGGCCAGGTTGTTCCACCAGCCCGCAGCCGCACCGGCACGCGGCCGACCGGCAGAAGCGGGCTCGGCGCGCTGCTCCAGCCTCGCAATGCTGTGGGTGATCCGTTCCCAAAGGGACTCGGACGGCTCGACCGGTTGGACCAGGTCGGTCAGCGGCAACAGCCGTGCTTCCCATTCGGCCACGGCGGCACGCAAGGCTTCATCGCCGGGCAGCCGTGCCTCGACCGACCGGCGCGCCGACGCCGACAAGGTGCCCAGCACGTACTCGCCGGCCAGCGCCTGCAGGTCATCCGAAGAAGGATTGGAATCGTTCATGCCATGCACTCCCGCAGGGCGGCCATGCCCCGGGTGATCCAGGCCTTGACCGTGCCCAGCGGCGTTTTCAGCCGCTCGGCGATTTCTCCGTGGGAACAGCCGTCGAGATACGCAAAAAGAATGCAGTCCCGCCGCGCCGCCGGCAGGTTCTGCAGGCAGCCGTCGAGCCGGCCCAGGTCGGCTCGGCGCTCGAACGGGTCGGGCGCTTGTTCGTAGGCAGCGAGAGCGACGGCATCGTCCACGGCGGCGGCGGTTTCTTCTTCGAGCGTCACCTCGCGGGCGGTGTCGCGGATATGGTTGAGTGCGGCGTAGCGCACCACGCTGTAGATCCAGCCCCGGGCCTCACCCCGTGATCCGTCGAAGCTGGCGGCGCGCTGCCAGATCTTCATGAATGCGTCGTGCAACACGTCCTCGGCCAATGCCCGGTCGCGCACGATCCGCAGAGCCACACCCAGCAATCGCCGGCTCTCGTGTTGATAGAGCCGTTGCAGTGCGTGGCGGTCACCCTGCGCACATGCGCTCAGGGTGGCGTGGTGGTCGAAGGTGTCGTCGGATGCTGGCACGCGGCTATCGTAGCCGTTGCCAGCATCAACTTACCTCGCGTTACGCATTACGAACGGTCAGGCGGCCTTCCAGAAGATGTAGTCGGCCTGGTAGGGCACGACCACTTTCTGGCCCTTGTTGGCAGCGGTGCATGCGGTGGACGGCGGCACGCCGCCCTTCAATGCCACACGCTGAACATAGGTCACGCCGGTCATGGCGCCGGTGCCCATGGCGGGGTTGGCCTTCACCAGCTGGAACGGTAGGTTGCCCATGCCGGCGGGCGCCACGGCCAGCTGGGTGGCGGTGATCTTGGAGCCGTCCATGGCTTCCCAGGTGGCCGGTGGGCCGTAGTACTTGCCGACCTGCTTGCCCGAGCGATCCGACAGCGTGGCGACCGGGCCGGCGAAGAACCATTCGGTCTGGCCGGGGGCGCCGGCCTTGTCCCGGCATTCATAGTTGATGTCGCCCTTGCCGACGGTTTCCCATGCAACCTTGTTGCCGGTCGGGACCTGGATGGTCGGCGGCAGGTCTGCCTGCGAGAAGGACGACATCGGCTGCATGCTGCCGCAGGCGGTGAGCAGGGCGGTGCAGGCGGCAGCGCCGACGATGGCAAGGCGGTTGGTGGTGGTGCGCATGACGGGGTTCTCCGATGGTTGGAAAGAGGTCGCACGGTGCGGCGACACTTGCTCTACCCCCGGGCCCGGCGTTTGGATGCAGTCCGGTGCAAAGATTTTTCAGATTCTTTTTTGCAGGCCCTCATGAGTTCAGCCGAAACCGACAACCCGCAAGCCCTGAAACACATCTTCAACCGGGCGCGGCTGGAACATATCGCCGATCAGGCGAAGGCCTGCAGCCCTGCCTTCGACCGCGAACGTTTCCTGGCCCTGTGCGGTGAAGGTGCCGATGCCCTTTCGGTGATGCAGCGCATGCGGCGGGTCGCCACCAGCCTGCAGGCCGCCCTGCCCGGCGGTTACCGCGACCAGCTGGCGGTGCTGCGGCTGCTGGCGCCGCGCATCGGCAGTGCCTTCGTCTGCCTGGCCCTGTCGGAATACGTGGCGATCCACGGGCTGGACGATTTCGACGTGTCGATGGATGCGCTGGAGTTCTTCACCCGTTTCGGTTCGTCCGAATTCGGCATCCGGCCCTTCCTGCTGCAGGACCCGCACAGAACGCTGAAGGCGATGCGCAAATGGGCGGCAGACCCTGACGAACATGTGCGCCGCCTGGCCAGCGAAGGCAGCCGCCCCCGTCTGCCCTGGGCCGGCCGGCTGCCGCTGCTGGCAGCCGATCCGTCGCTGGCCGAACCCATCCTGCAGGCACTGCGGGCAGACCCGGCGCCGTATGTGCGCAAGTCGGTCGCCAACCACCTCAACGACATCACCAAGGACCATCCGGCGTGGGTGATGGCGCGGATCGAGGCCTGGCCGCTGGCCGATCCGCATTGCGCCTGGGTCGCGCGGCATGCGTTGCGCACTTTGATCAAGCAGGGTGACCGGAGGGCGCTGGCGATCATCGGTGCGGGGGAAGTGGCGCAGCTGGAGGTGCAGCGTTTCGATGCCTCGCCGACTTCTTTGAAGCTGGGCGACCTTTTGACGCTGACGTTGGTCGTGAGGTCCACCGCCGCGGGCCCGCAAAAACTGGTGGTCGACTACGCCATTCATTATGTGAAAGCCGCGGGGCACGCGGTGCCCAAGGTCTTCAAGTGGAAGACGCTGGATTTGGCCGCTGGGGAAACCCTGACCCTGCTGAAACGCCAAATGGTGCGTGATTTCAGCACCCGGGTTCACCATGCCGGGCGGCATGTGGTGGAAGTGATGGTGAATGGCGGGAGAGTGGCCGAGGGCGTGTTTCTGCTGGCCTGACCGAAAAACAGCCGATCACGCTCGTCTTGCGCAAACCCGTTTCGGGTGTCGACGGGTTTTTTCGCAAGAACGTACGACGGGATTGCAGTCGGCTTCCAGGATCGCGGTTTTGTTTTTTTGGAATCAACATGTTCGGCCACCCAGGTCTTCCCTATTTTTCAGGTGCTGCGGCCCCGTGCCCCAGGTATTCGCCGACGCCTGCGCATCAGCCGCGGCAGCAACCTGTTTTGGACCAGTCGCATCCCATGTCCTGGCAGGCGCACCACGCAGCCCTGCACGACATTTCGGGCCGACATGCCGGCACGGTCAATCCCGGTTTCTTCACTGCCGGTGCGTCCCATCCGACACAGGGTAGTCCGTTGCGATTCATCCGGTCGACAGTGGATTATTCGCAGACGCCCCTCAGCCCGGTTCTGGCCCGCCAGCCCCTGGGTAACGTCCATCGGGTGCTGACGCCGCAGGGTTATCCGAGCGGTTTGATGCTGGTGGTGAACCCGTGGATGCATTCAACAAGCGTCGCGCGTGAGGTCGAGCGACTCGCCGGCATGTCGGAACAGGGCGTCCCGGTGCCGGAAATCCTGTCCTACGGAAATTTCCAGGGCTATCCGGCCTTGTTGATGCGTGAGAACGCGCCGCTGTATGCCGCCATGCCTTCGTCCGGTTCCTGGAATCTCCGCGCTTATTGATTCAGAAAAAAAGGGGCATCGCCCCTAGGCGATGCCCCTTTTCCATTCAGGCTGTCGGTAATTACATGCCGGTGCCGAAAGCCTTCTTCAGGCGATCACCCGCGAAGGCCTGTGCGTCGCGCGACTTCTGCACCACGGCGGCCATGCCGAAGAACTCGTGGGTGACGCCGTCGTACACCTTGCGTTCGACCGGCACGCCCGCCTTGGTCAGTGCGGCTTCCAGCATGGCGCCGTCGTCCAGCAGCGGGTCGATCTGCGCATTGATGATGGTGACCGGCGGCAGGCCCGCCAGGTTCGCGTCGATCAGTTGCAGGCGCGGGTCCTTCAGGTCGTCCGGCGACTTGATCAGATGGTTCACGAACCACAGGATCATCGGGCGATTCAACGGCTTGGCATCGGCATAAGTGTTGTACGAAGGTGTGGTGGTGCTGGTCTGCGCGACCGGGTAGACCGACACCACGGCGGCGGGTTTCGGCAACCCGGCATCGCGGGCTGCGATGGCGGTGGCGACGGCCAGGTTGCCGCCGGCGCTCTCACCGGCCAGCGCCAGGCGGGTCGGATCGCCCTTCAGCTGCGCTGCGTTGGCGGCGGTCCATTTGTAGGCGGCCAGTGCGTCGTCCCAGGCAGCCGGGAACTTGACTTCGGGCGAACGGCGGTAATCCACCGACACCACCACCGCATTGGCACTCTTGGCCAAGCCGCGTGCGCCGCCGTCGTAGACGTTCTTGTCGGCGATCACCCAGCCGCCGCCGTGGAAGTAGGTGATGACCGGGAACGGACCGCGGCCGGCGGGCACGTAAACACGCGCCGGCAACTGGCCGGCGGCGCCTGGAATCATGATGTCCTTGCTGGTGATGCCGGGCACCATGACCTGCGGTTTGGTCGATTGGGCGGTGGTCTTCAGGATCTTGTTGACCGCATCGGTCGGTGTCGGCTGCTTGCGGGCTTCGGGTGGCTGCAACGTCTCGATCGGCTTGCCTTTCAGGCTGGCCAGCGAGTCCAGCACGGTCTGCATGTCGGCATCGGGCTTGGCCGGCGCAGTGCTCTGGGCCTGTGCAGCGAAGGACAGACTGAACACCACCGAAGCCAGGGCGGTCGCGGTGATGCCGTATGAGCCGAAGCGGCGGCGGGTGGTCGGGTTGGACATGTCGGGATTCCTTTGGATTCGATTTGTTGGATCGTCTGCGGCATTGCGAAACGAGTCCTCATCGAACCGGAATCCCGACGGCGGTCGCGCCGGTCACGTTTTACAGCCCTTGTCGGCGGACAGCCGCGCCGCCTGTCGGTGGCACGGGTGGCTCAGCGTCGGCTGCCGTGCGTGTCGCCGCGAAAACGGCCTGCCGCCTGGCGGGTGGTTTCGGCCAGCAACTGCTCTTTCTGCTGGCATCGGCGCAGCCAGCTGGCGTCGTTGCGGCCTGCGTCGACCTCGGCGCGCAGCAGGTGCAGGCCGGCCTCTCCGCCCCGGCCCTGGGCATGGCGGCCGATGCGGTGCAGGGTCAGCAGGATGTGGTCGCGCAAGGGCATGTGGTCGCCGGTGCCTGGGTCGACGTAGGTGCCTTCCAGCCCGAACCGGCAGGCATGGAAACGGTTGGTGCTGTAGACCAGGTAGTCGTCTTCGTCGGGCATGAAGGGCTGCTCGGCCAGGAACCAGGCGCCCAGCGCCTGCACGTAGGCGGCCAGCGCGGCGGCGCGCTCGACGGTCAGCGGTGTGTCGAAGACACGGATCTCGATGGTGCCGAAGCCGGGTTTGGGCCGGATGTCCCAATAGAAATCCTTCATGCTTCCGACCACGCCGGTGCGCGCCATCTTGTCGAAGAAAGCCTCGAACTCGGCCCAGTCGAGATGGAAGGGCGCACGGCCGGCCAGCGGAAAGGCGGCCACCGAATTGAGGCGGGCCGAGTCGAACTGGGTGTCCTGCCCCTGCACGAAGGGACTGGAGGCCGACAGCGCGATGAAATGCGGGATGTAGCGCGACATGCGGTGCAGCATCAGCAGCGCCGAGTCCGCGTCCGGGCAACCGATGTGCACATGCTGGCCGAAGATCGTGAATTGCTTGGTGAGGTATCCGTACAGCGCCGACAGTTCCTTGAACCGCGGCCGGTCGTAGATGCGCTGTTCGTGCCAGACCTGGAACGGATGGGTGCCGCCGCCTGCGACCGCGATGTTGAGTTTGTCGGCGCTGCGCACCAGCGCGTCGCGGATGGTCGAAAGCTCGTTCAGCACCTGGCCGGCGTCCTGACAGATGCCGGTGCTGATCTCGATCATGCTCGAGGTCATTTCCGGCACCACGCTGCCGGGCAGCTGCTGGCCTTCCATCAGGCGCAGCATGTTTTCCGCATACGGAGCCAGGTCGTAGTCGTGGGTGTTGACCAGCTGCAGTTCCAGTTCCACGCCCAGCGTCAGCGCCTGCGACGGGACGAAGGTTTCAAGCGCCATGGTCGTCTCCGGGCGTCGGCGGGGGTGCGGCCATCGGTTCGGCCATGCGATGGCCGCGGCGCGGCAGCCAGGGCCGCGAGGTTTCGCGGGCACGGTGCAGGGCGATGGTGGCGACGACCGCGCCCAGCAGTTCCATCACCAGGATGGTCGGCAGGGCGATGCCGGTGATGCGGCGGGCGACAGGCCCGCCGGCCTGCGCATATTGCGAGGCGATCAGCAGCGCCACCGAGGACATCGGCGACAGCGCGCAACCCACCCACATCGCCTGCCGCCAGCTGACGCCGCTGCCGATGTTGGCAACGGCCACACCGGCGATCTTGGCCAGTGCACGCACGCCCACCAGCGCCAGCACCAGCAGGGCGACCGGCCATGTCCAGTCGACCTGCGCGGTGACCACCGACACCAGCACGAACATCAGCATGGTCAGCAGCGATGCGGCGGTGCCCAGCTGGCGCGGCCACGACCAGGGGCGCGGCGCGAACTGCTTCAGCAGCATGCCGCCGACCAGTGCGGCCAGCGGAGCCGATCCTCCCAGGTGCGATGCAAAACCGGCGGCGGCGGCGATCAGCGCCAGCAGCAGGATGGAAGTGTTCTCGCTGGCCGGACTCATCACCTTCAACGCCAGCCGCAGGCATAGCGCCAGCAGGCTGCCGACCGCCATCGACAGCACCAGCACCATGGCAGCCGGGCCGGCGGTGGCCAGCAGGCGCAGCTCTTCACGGCTTTGCAGCTCGGCCTGCGCGGTGCCGATGGCCAGCGCATACAGCGTGCCCAGGGTGGCCAGCACCATGGCGCGATCGGTGACCGGGCCGCTGGCGCCGGCATCGGCCGCCGCCCGGGCCAGCACCGCAGGCGACGCTGCCATCGCCATCAGTGCAAGGGGGCCGGCCACCGCGGGCGACAGGCCCATCCAGCGTAGCGCGGCTGCCACTGCGACATAGGTCAGCGCCGATTCGGCAAGGCTCTGGACCAGCACCATCGGGTTGTGTCGGAACCAGCGCAGCGGCACCCGGGCGCCGGCCTCGAACAGCACCACGGCGATGCCGAGTTCCAGGATGAACAGGCTGTTGCCCCGAAGGGGCCATACGGCCGTGCCGCCAAAACCCGCAAAGCCCGCCACACTGCCCACGAGCGCGTATCCCACCACCTTGGGCAGGCCGGTGCCGCGATGCAGCAGGTAGGCGATGAGGGATGCCGCCGCCAGCAGCAGCGACCACTGGACCGTGACAAGGCCGGTGGATGGCCGCAGCCATTCGATCCAGAGGGTGACGAGGTCGTTCATGAGGGCAACGAGAAGGCGGCGCGCCATCCGTGGGCGACCGCTGAAGCAAACGGGTGACTTTACAGGCAGCGTGCGACGCGCCGGCAAGGGGCCAGGAATCTCGAAAACAGGTGTCATCGCCATGTCCGTCATGGGCTGCTTCGCGGCATTGCTGGTGCGCGCGGCCCCGGCCCCTGGGCAGGCCGCCGACGCCGCCGCGACCATCCACGGCATCCTGGGTTTTGCCCGCTGGCCGGGCGATCCGCACCAGATCCGGCTTTGCGTGGTGGGTCGCACCCGCTATGGCGACACGCTGCCGCCCGGCGACCGGACGCACCACCACCGGGTGACGGTGCATCGAAGCCTGCCGGCCGACAGCCGCGGCTGCGAGGCGATCTATATGGGCGACCTTTCGCGCCGGCAGTGGGAGGCGCTGCGGCGGCGCATCGCCGGCCGGCCGGTGCTCACCATCGGCGACCGGCCCGAGGCCTGTTACCGCGGCGACATGTTCTGCCTGGACCCGCCACCGGGCGGCGGCTCGGGTTTCGACGTCAATCTGACCTCGCTGGCGCGCAGCGGTGTGCGGGTGCATCCGGGTTTGCTGCAACTCGCGCGGAACCAGGTGCGATCACCGTGAAACGCCGGTCTTTGCAGCAGACGCTGCGGCGCGGCCTGTTCGTGTCGGTGACGGTGGCGGTGCTGGCCGCCGCGGTGCTGCTGGCCTGCATGGGCGCGCTGGTGCTGCGCGAGCAGGCTGCGCACAACCTGCAGCTGGCGGCGCGTTCTGCCGGCTACACGGTCGAGCCCGCGATGGTGTTCCACGACAGCGTCGAAATGTTCGATGCGCTGGCGCTGATCGCCGGGTCGGAAGACATCGCCGAAGCCTCGGTGTTCGACCTGGACGGCCAGTTGCTGAGCCACTGGAGCCGTCGCACCGCCACCCGCTGGGCCGGCGCGCAGGACCTGCTGGCGCGCTGGCTGCTGCCACCCGCGGCCGACCAGCTGGTGCTGCACGACGGCGCACCCATCGGTCGGGTGCGCATGCGGGGTGCCGGGCGCGGGCTGCTGGGTTTCGTGCTGGGCGGCATCGGCGCCGTGCTGGCCTGCCTCCTTCTGAGCGCCCTGCTGGCCGCCGCCGTCATGCAGCGTGTGATCGGTCGCATCCTCGAGCCGCTGCGGCCGCTGGCGGCGGTGCTGCGTGGAGCGCGGGTGGAACGTACGCCGGGCCTGCGGGTGCCGGCCGCCGGCATCGACGAATTCCACCGGCTGGGGGAAGACGTCAACACGCTGCTGGCCGAGCTGGAATCGCGCCAGCAGCATCTGCAACGCGAGAACGCCCACCTGAGCCACCGCGCCAGCCATGACAGCCTGACCGGGCTGCACAACCGCGCCACCTTCGAGCAGGCACTGGCCTCGGCGGTGGCGGCGGCTGCGTCCACCGAGGGGCAGCTGGCCCTGCTTTTCGTCGATGCCGACCGGTTCAAGCAGATCAACGACGAACGCGGCCACGATGCCGGCGACCGGGTGCTGGTGGCCATCGGCCGGCGCATCCGGGCTCAGGTGCGTGACCACGACGTGGTGGCGCGGCTGGGCGGCGACGAATTCGCAGTGCTGCTCGACGGGCTGCGCGGCGCACGTGAGGCCGGGCGCATCGCCGGAGCCATCGAGTCCGGCATGCGCGAGCCGATTTCGCTCGACGGCGGCGGCAAGGTGGAAGTCACGCTGAGCATCGGGGTGGCGCTTTTCCCGCAGGACGCGACCGATGCCGCCGGCCTGCTGCGCGCCGCCGACCGGGCCATGTACCGCGGAAAGCGCCTGCGGCCGCAGGGCCGTCGCAGGCCGTCGTCCGCGGGCTGATCAGTGCGGTTCGATGCGTTCGGCCGGTGGCGTTGGCGGCGCTGACGGCGGCGGCGGTGCCGATGGTGCCGATGCGACCTTGTCGCGGGCCGGCAGGAAAAAACTCAGCGGCCGGTGCAGCAGGCGTTTCCAGATGGCGCTGCGGATACGCGCCCGCGCCGGGCTGCCGACATTCTGCGCCCGCAAGGCCAGCCGGAAGGCCAGGGTGAAGCTGACCGTCAGGTTGAGCGCGCCGATCACCGGAATGGCGGCGATGCACATCCAGAAGGCCGGCATGTGCAGGCTCTGCAGGCCGTAGGTGACGGCGGCGCCGGCGATCTGCCCGGTGGACAGCGTGACATGGCGCGCCTCCAGCCCCAGGCCGACGAAACCCAGCAGCGGCGGCACCATGCCCAGCATGACGCCGAGCGAGATGTTGGAGGCAAATCCCGAGATGTGTTCCCGCATGAAATGCGCCCAGCGTGCCGCCCGCACCTTGCCCAGCACCCGGATGATGGCCGGGTTGAAACGCATGGCCGACTCCAGGTGGTGCAGCACGAACCAGTTTTCTGCCCAGCCCGCGATGATGCTGGCCGCGAACAGCAGCACGCCGGTGAAGGCGGCGAACAGCGCGGTCGGGCCGAGGATGTTGAGCGACTGCAGCGTGTGCGCCGCCTCGGACGGTTTCACCAGCGGATGCCCCAGCACCAGTTGCAGCAGCCAGGCCAGCAGCAGCATCACCGGGAACACCGTCAGCACGTTGCCCAGCACCGCGGCGACCTGCGATCGCACCAGGTGGGTCACCTCGTCGACAAAACGTTCGACGCCGGCCTGGTTCTCGATCTGTTTCAGGCGGGCCGCCATGGCTGGAGCCGTCATGGCCGGCTGTTTGGTGGCGAGGGTGCAATGCAGCAGCTGGATCAGCACGAAGCTGCCGGCATACAGCACGCTGGACCACACGCCGCCCCAGAAGGCCGACAGGCCCAGCAGCACCAGCGCGAACTTGCCCAGCACCGTGCCGGCCGTCAGCACGCCGCCGCCGGCCGCCTGCCGCAGCATGCGCCGGTAGGCCTCCCGGTCGCGGGTGATGTAGTGCTCTCCGGTTTCGGCGCTGCGCTCGGCCACCTTGGCGGCCAGCAGCGACGAATTGGCGGCCACCAAAGCCCGCACGCTGCGGCGTTCCTGGCCGACCAGCACCAGCCGCGAAAGGAGCCGGGCAGCGGCGTACGGCGGGCTGTCCGACAGCACGCAGTCGAGCAGTTCGCGGATGCGCAGCAGGCGTTCGCGCAGCTGGCGCAGGCGGAACACCAGTCCGACCGAAATGCCGTTGTCCTCGAGATGGGTGTAGATGCTGTTGGCGGCGTGGCGGCAGGCGTCGAGCCGCTCGCGCAGGCGCTGCACCGCATCGGCCAGGTATTCGGCGTCGCGGGGCTCGCGCAGCACTTCGACGCGCAGCACCTCGACGTCGATCATGACGCCGTGGAAGGGCCGGGCCAGCCGCGCCGCATCGCCCATGCGCAGCCGGAGTTCGGGGGAGAAACCGGTGGCCACCACCTGGCCGGCGCAGTAGGCGATCGCGTCCAGCAGGGTGTGTTGCCAGGGCGACGCGGCGGTGGACGATACGGCCGCCGCGTTTTCGGCCAGCAGCGCTTCGGGCGGCGCCAGCAGGTCGGCCACGCGGGCCAGCTGACGTTCGTCCAGCGCTGCGATCCACAGGGCGTCGAAGGCATGCGGCAGGGCCAGCGGGAACAGCTCGGCGGCGTCCTGCGTCTCGGGGCTGGCGGGCAGCACCTTCCGGCGCAGGCGGTCGGAGAGTTCGCTGGCGAAGGCGGTGCGATGGGCGAAACCGAAGTCGGCCAGCAGCGGAGTGAAGTCGACCGTATCGACCAGCGCGGCCCACCAGGCGGCCAGGCGCAGGCGGGCGCCCGGCTGGGTGGCCAGTGCGTCGAGCAGCAACTGCACCCGGCTGACGGCGGCTTGCGGATTACTGCTCTTGCCGCGAATCCATTCGAACAGGCCGATCAGCCACAGGTGCCGATCAGCCAGGGGGGCCTGCGGGTCGAGGGTGTCGAGCAGGCTTTGCAGATCACGTTTTGACATCGACAGGTTCAGTGCAGCACGCGGGGTGCGCCTGCGTCCATGCCGGCGCCGGGCGTGCCGTCGGATTCGAGTACGAACAGCGGGACCGGCACCTCGAATCGATGGGCGTCTTCGGCTACGCAGAAAAACGAGCCGTGCATGGTGCCGCTCGACGCACGGAGCTGGCAGCCGCTGGTGTAGCGGAAGGATTCACCGGGCTGCAGCAACGGCTGCTGGCCCACCACCCCGAGGCCCCTGACTTCTTCGGAGCGGCCCTGCGTGTCGCGGATGATCCAGTGGCGGGCAATCAGCTGCGCCGGGATGTCTCCGGTATTGGTGACGGTGATGGTGTAGGCAAAGCCGAATAGCTGGTCTTCGGGTGCGGAGCGGTCGGGGAGGTACTGCGGCTGAACCGCCACAGTGAACTG
This sequence comes from Xylophilus sp. PBN-3R, assembly GCF_057747805.1. Classification (NCBI taxonomy): domain Bacteria; kingdom Pseudomonadati; phylum Pseudomonadota; class Betaproteobacteria; order Burkholderiales; genus Xylophilus; species Xylophilus sp. PBN-3R. The sequence goes on along the minus strand of NZ_CM173225.1, from coordinate 4,227,259 downwards.
GTAGTTCGGCATGGGGCGATATTAGTCCGTGGCAGGCGCGCGACTGTATGCATCACGGTTACCAGGCCTGCTGCGAGAATTGCACCCCATGAGCGCAGAACCCACCTATCGTATTGCCCCCTCCATCCTGTCCGCCGACTTTGCACGCCTGGGCGCGGAAGTCTCGGACGTCGTCGCTGCCGGTGCCGACTGGATCCATTTCGATGTGATGGACAACCATTACGTTCCCAACCTCACTTTCGGCCCGATGGTCTGCCAGGCCCTCAAGCCGCATGCCAGGACCCCCGCGGGCGTTGCGGTGCCGATCGACGTGCACCTGATGGTGCAACCCGTCGACGCACTGGCGGCCGCCTTTGCCGAAGCCGGCGCCGACTTCATCAGTTTCCACCCCGAAGCCAGTACCCATGTTCACCGCAGCGTGCAGGCCATCCGCTCGAAGGGCGTCAAGGCAGGACTGGTTTTCAACCCCGGCACGCCGCTCGACGTGCTGGACTGGACGATCGAGGACCTCGACCTGATCCTCATCATGAGTGTCAACCCGGGTTTCGGCGGCCAGAGTTTCATCGACTCGGCACTGCGCAAGATCGAACTGGTGCGCAAACGCATCGACGCCAGCGGCAAGGACATCCGCCTGGAAGTCGACGGCGGCATCAAGCCCGACAACATCGCCCGCGTGGCGGCAGCCGGCGCCGACACCTTCGTGGCCGGCAGCGCCATCTTCGGCAAACCCGACTACCGTGGGGTCATCGACTCGATGCGCACCGCCCTGAAGGGCTGACCGGCCTTACTGCTGCAGCCCCCACAGCCCTGCGCCAAGGCTGTGGGAGAACGCTGACAGCACGACATCGTTTTTCCCACAGGGTCCGACTGCATCGGGCTACGGTTGCCACCTTTACCGCTCGTTAACCTTCTTTCAAGCCTGGAAACCAGGCGAGCAGACGGTTTTTGAAGCAGTAATCGACAACGGGCAACGGGGGAACGAGCCATGGAATGGGTTTTGTGGAGTGTGGCGGGCTTGATGGCGTTGGTCGCCCTGGCCGCGGTCGTCAATGCTCTCGAGTGCTGCTTCGACTACTGAAGAACAACAAGGGGCCGCGCCCCATGTGGCGCAGCACTGAAGGAACCCACACACCATGGTGCAATCCAGGAACGGCGCACGCGGCAAGCCGAAGGCTGCCAGCGCCGCCGGCGACAAGGTCCAGCAACTAGCCGCCTATGCCGACGAGCCGGCGCAAGTGCTGACCACCAACCAGGGTCTGCAGATCCCGGACAACCACAATTCGCTGAAGGCCGGTCTGCGCGGCCCGACCCTGCTGGAGGACTTCATCCTTCGCGAAAAGATCACGCATTTCGACCACGAACGCATACCGGAGCGGGTGGTGCATGCGCGTGGCGCCGCAGCCCATGGACATTTCCATGTCTACAAGGCGCTGTCGGAATACACCACTGCCCAGTTCCTGAACGACACCGAGGCACGCACGCCGGTGTTCGTGCGTTTCTCGACTGTGGCCGGTTCACGAGGCTCCGCCGATACTGCTCGCGACGTGCGGGGATTCGCGGTCAAGTTCTATACCCAGGAAGGCAACTACGATCTGGTCGGGAACAACATGCCGGTGTTCTTCATCCAGGACGCGATCAAGTTTCCCGACCTGATCCATGCGGTGAAACCCGAACCGCACAACGAGATTCCGCAGGCTGCCAGCGCGCACGACACCTTCTGGGATTTCGCCTCCCTGATGCCAGAAACCACTCACATGCTGATGTGGGCGATGAGCGACCGGGCTTTGCCGCGCAGCTTCCGCATGATGGAAGGGTTCGGCGTCCACACCTTCCGCATGATCAACGGCCGGGGCGAGTCGCATTTTGTGAAGTTCCACTGGAAACCCAAGCTCGGCGTGCATGGCCTGGCGTGGGACGAAGCACAGAAGATCGCCGGCAAGGATGCGGACTTCCATCGGCGCGATCTGTTCGATGCCATCGAAAAGGGCCACTTTCCGGAATGGGAACTGGGCCTGCAGATCATGTCCGAAGACAAGGCTGCATCGCTGGGTTTCGACGTCCTGGATGCGACCAAACTCATCCCCGAAGAGATGGTGCCGGTGACCCCGGTCGGCCGGCTGGTGCTGGACCGCAATGTCGACAACTACTTCGCCGAGACCGAGCAGGTGGCCTTCCATCCCGGCCATCTGGTCCCGGGCATCGACTTCACCAGCGATCCGTTGCTGCAGGGCCGGCTGTTCTCTTACACCGACACGCAGTTGTCGCGTCTGGGTGGACCCAATTTCCATGAGATCCCGATCAACCGGGGCATCGTGCCTGTCCACAATTTCCAGCGTGACGGCATGCATCGCCAGACCATCGGACGCGGCCAGGTTTCCTATGAGCCTAACTCGCTGGCGGCCGGCACCGAATTCAGGGTGGATGGGGGCCAGACCGGTTTCCACAGCCAGCCGGACAATACCGTCGAGCCGCCCAAGGTGCGGCGGCGGAGCCCGAGTTTCGACGACCACTTCAGTCAGGCGACGCTGTTCTGGAACAGCATGTCGACGGTCGAGAAGGAACACATCGTCGCCGGCTTCCGGTTCGAGTTGAGCAAGGTCAACACCCTGGCGGTGCGCCAGCGAATGGTCAACAACCTGGCCCATGTGGATGCCAAGCTGGCCAAACGTGTGGCCGCGCCGCTGGGCATCGAGCCCCCGGACGAAAAGGCGGCGGCAGGCCAGGCGGGTTTCCGTAATGTGCGCTTCGAATTGCCCATCGAGGAATCGGCCGCGCTGAGCATGACACCCAGGCCCGACAAGGGCGGCATCCAGACGCGCAAGGTGGCGATCCTGGCGCACGACGGCGTCGACGTGGTGTCGCTGCGCCCGGTGCAGCAGGCACTGACCGACGCCGGTGCCGAATGCTGGATCCTGGCCCCTCGGCTGGGCGCGGTGGCCACTGCAGGCGGCAGGCGGCTCGAAGTCGCCGGTACCTTCCAGACCATGCCCTCGGTCATGTTCGACGCCGTGCTGGTGCCCGGTGGCAAGGACAGCGTCGAAGCGTTGCGCAAGGTGGGCGACGCGGTGCATTTCGTGCTCGAAGCGTACAAGCATTGCAAGCCGGTCTGCGCCATCGCCGAAGGGGTGCAGATGCTGTCGCTGCTTGGCATACGCCCCGGGGCCGATGCCGAGGCGCTGGCCAATCATCCCGGGGTGGTGCTGGGCGAATCCGGTACAGAGGCAGGTGTGGCCACGGCTCAGGCCTTCATCGCTGCGATGCTCGTGCATCGTCACTGGGACCGGCCCGATATCGACTCGGTGCCGGCCTGATCCGGTCCTGTCAAACGAGAAAGCCCCGCATTGCGGGGCTTTCTCTTTTACGGACGCTTGACCTGGCTCAGGCGTCTTTCTGGACCTTGTCGTAGACCTTGTCCATCACGGGGCCCTTGTCCGTATCCTGCGTGCCGTTGGTGGCGTCTTCATGGGCGGCCTTGCCGACCTCGTTGTTGCCCGGCTGACGACCTTTCTGGCTATCCGCAGAGGTGTCGTGTTCATTGGGTGTGCGTGGCACCCGGCCGCCCTCGGTTTCCTGTTGGGCGGTACGGGTGTCGCCTTTCGAAGGCTTGTTTTCCATTGCGGTCATTCAGAGATCGCGGTTGGTGTTGTCGATATCGTATTGGCGGCGTGCGCGTTCCCAGGCTGCGCGGCTGGCCGGGCGAGCCTGGTCCCACGACAGGCGCGAGCTTCCGCGGCGGCTGTCCCACGTCGATCCGAGTTCGGCATCGTAGGTGTCGAAGTCGCCGCTGCGGGCTGCGAAACCTTCGTAGCCGGTGCGATAGGCCGGTGCGTAATCGTCGTAGCCGAGGCCGTCTGTGTAATAGGGCTCACCCACGTACGCGTCGCGCCAGTAGGCGTCTTCCGCTGTGGGATTCACGGCTTCGGCCGCGCCCTTGCCTGCCAGTCCGCCGACTACCGCACCGATGACGGTGCCTACCGCCACACCGACCGGCCCGCCGGCCAGGCCAAGGGCTGCGCCGGTAATGGCACCACCGCCTGCGCCGATGCCGGTTCCGATGGGGTGAGCGCCCGGTTCGTCGCTGATCGGGTCGCGGTTGAGAGAGTCTTCGCGTGCCATTTGGATGTCCTTTCGATGTTCTCTTGGAGAAATGCATGCTGGCCGCGATGCACGGTCTTATCGGTAGGACGGTGCTGCCGCCGGCTGTAGGCGGGTCTAATACCGGCATGACGCTTGTTTCTTCCCTTTCCCCGAACCGATTCGACGCGGCCATCGTCGACCTCGACGGCACCATGGTCGACACCCTCGGCGACTTCGAAAAATCACTCGGCGCCATGCTGGTGGAACTGGGCGCGGCCCCGTTGCCGCGCGAGACCGTGATGCGCCTGATCGGCAAGGGATCGGAGCATCTGGTGCAGTCGGCGCTGCCGCTGGCCGGCCTGCCGCAGCAGGATCCGGAAGAAGCGCTGGCGATTTACTTCCGGCATTACGAAGGCATCAACGGCCGGTTCTCCACCGTTTTCCGCGGCGTTCCTGAAGGTCTTGCGGCGTTGCGTGCATCCGGCCTGCGGCTGGCCTGCCTGACCAACAAGCCGCTGGTCTTCGCGTCGGGCCTGCTGAAGGCCAACGCGCTGGACGGGTATTTCGACCACGTCTTTGGTGGCGACAGTTTTTCCCGCAAGAAACCCGATCCGCTGCCCATGCTGGAGACCTGCCGTGCACTCGGCACCGATCCTTCACGCACCGTGGCGGTGGGCGACTCCGGCAACGATGCCCAGGCCGCCAGCGCGGCCGGCTGCACGGTGGCGCTGGTCAGCTACGGCTACAACCATGGTGAACCCATCCGCTCGGTCAGGGCCGATTTCTACCTGGATTCGCTGGTGGAACTGGCGCCTCTGCTGGGCTGATTCGCTGTTGGCCGCTGCTACACTTCGGCGCATGTTCGTCCACCGCACTTTACGTACAGGTCTTGCCGACCGGGGAGCCTGGCCCTGGCGCCGGCCGTCCGCTCCTGTGTGCGCGTAACACCCGGTTGACCCGCCGGGCACGGGCACACCCCAACCCGGCGTCTTGCCCCGGCCGCATGGCCCCTTCGGCAAACGCCCCCACGACGACGAACCCCGGCCTGTCCGCCCGCGCTTGAACGGCGGCGGGTGGCACGTGCCGGGTTCATGCTGGAGATTCCCAAGCGTGTTCACCGAAATTGAATTCAAGGCCCTCGCTCAGCAGGGATACAACCGCATTCCCCTGGTCGCCGAAGCCTTCGCCGACCTGGAAACCCCGCTGTCCCTTTACCTGAAACTGGCCCATGTCCAGGATGGCGGGCGCAACAGCTTCCTGCTGGAATCGGTGGTCGGCGGCGAACGTTTCGGCCGCTACAGCATCATCGGACTGCCGGCACGCACCCTGCTGCGCGCCAGCGGCTTCGGTGCCGATGCGCGCACCGAAGTGGTCTGCGACGACGAGGTCATCGAGACAGTTGCGGGCAACCCGCTGGACTTCATCGCCGTCTATCAAAGCCGCTTCAAGGCGGCCGTACGGCCCGGGCTGCCGCGTTTCTGCGGTGGCCTGGCCGGATATTTCGGCTACGACGCGGTGCGCTACATCGAAAAAAAACTTGAAGAAAGCTGCCCGCCCGACACCCTCGGATGCCCCGACATCCTGCTGCTGCAATGCGAGGAACTGGCAGTCATCGACAACCTTTCGGGCAAGCTGCACCTGATCGTCTATGCCGACCCTTCGTTGCCGGGTGCCTTCGATGCCGCCAAGGCCCGCATCGACGTGCTGCGCGAACGCCTGCGCCAGCCGGTGGTGGCGCCGGAGATCAAGCCGTCGCACAGCCATCCGTCGCAGCGCAGTTTTGCCAAGGCCGACTACATCGCCGCGGTGGAACGCGCCAAGGAACTGATCGCGGCCGGCGACTTCATGCAGGTGCAGGTGGGTCAGCGCATCGAGAAGAAATTCACCGAGCCGCCGCTGTCGCTGTATCGCGCGCTGCGCATGCTGAACCCCTCGCCCTACATGTATTTCTATCACCTCGGTGCAGGATTGAAAGGGCAGGGCGGCGACTTCCACGTGGTGGGCGCTTCGCCCGAGATCCTGGTGCGCCAGGAATGTACCGACGAAGGCCAGAAGATCACCATCCGCCCGCTGGCCGGCACCCGTCCGCGCGGCGCCACGCCGGAGCTGGACCGTGCCGCCGAAATCGAGCTGGTCAACGACCCCAAGGAGCGCGCCGAACACGTGATGCTGATCGACCTGGCGCGCAACGACATCGGCCGCATCGCCAAGCCCGGCACCGTGAAGGTGACCGAGGCCTTCGCGGTGGAGCGCTACAGCCATGTGATGCACATCGTCAGCAACGTCGAGGGTGTGCTGAAGGACGGCATGACCGCGATGGACGTGCTGAAGGCGACCTTCCCTGCCGGCACCCTGAGCGGCGCACCCAAGGTGCACGCCATGGAACTCATCGACCAGCTGGAACCGGTCAAGCGCGGCCTCTACGGCGGTGCCTGCGGCTACATCAGCTACGGCGGCGACATGGACGCGGCCATCGCCATCCGCACCGGCCTCATCAAGGACCAGGTGCTGTATGTGCAGGCTGCGGCCGGCGTGGTGGCCGATTCGGTGCCAGAGCTGGAATGGAAGGAAACCGAAGCCAAGGCGCGTGCGTTGCTGCGTGCCGCTGAACTGGTCGAAGAAGGCCTGGAGTAAACATCATGAAACTCTTGATGATCGACAACTACGACAGCTTCACTTTCAACATCGTCCAGTACTTCGGTGAACTGGGAGCCGACGTGGAAGTTTTCCGCAACGACGAGATCACCGTGGACGGCGTGGCCGAGCGCATCGCGGCCGGCATCGACCGGCTGGTCATTTCGCCCGGGCCGTGCTCGCCCGCCGAAGCCGGTATTTCGGTGGCAGCCATCCGCACATTCGCCGGCCGGTTGCCCATCCTGGGCGTGTGCCTGGGCCACCAGGCCATCGGTGCTGCATTCGGCGGCAAGATCGTGCGGGCGCAGCAGCTGATGCATGGCAAGACCAGTCTCATCACCACGACGCAGAAGGGCGTTTTTTCCGACCTGCCGGAGCAGTTCACCGTCAACCGCTACCACTCGCTGGCCATCGAAAAGTCGGCGCCGCCCGAGGTGCTGGAGGTGACCGCCTGGACCGACGACGGCGAGATCATGGGTGTGCGCCACAAGACGCTGCCCGTCGAGGGTGTGCAATTCCATCCCGAGTCGATCCTCACCGAGCACGGCCACGCCATGCTCAAGAATTTCCTGGACGGCAAGTGAAGAAGCCCGAGGAAAACGCCATGCCCATCACTCCCCAGGAAGCGCTGCAGCGCACCATCGAACACCGCGAGATCTTCCATGACGAAATGCTGCACCTGATGCGGCTGATCATGCGGGGCGAGATGTCGCCGGTGATGATGGCGGCCATCATCACCGGGCTGCGGGTGAAGAAGGAAACCATCGGCGAGATCACCGCCGCAGCCCAGGTGATGCGCGAGTTTTCGACACGTGTCGAAGTGGCCGACACGACCCATTTGGTGGACATCGTCGGCACCGGCGGCGACGGTTCGAACACCTTCAACATCTCCACCTGCACCATGTTCGTCGCGGCGGCTGCGGGTGCGCGTATCAGCAAGCACGGCGGGCGCAGCGTCAGCAGCAAGAGCGGCAGTGCCGACGTGCTGGAAGCGCTGGGGGCAGACATCAACCTGCCGGCTGGCCTGATCGCCGACTGCATCGCCCGGACCGGCATCGGTTTCATGTTCGCGCCCAACCACCATCCGGCGATGAAAAACGTGGCCCCGGTGCGCAAGGAACTGGGCGTGCGCACGATGTTCAACATCCTGGGCCCGCTGACCAACCCGGCCGGCGCACCCAACATCCTGATGGGTGTCTTCCACTCCGACCTGGTCGGCATCCAGGTGCGCGCATTGCAGCGCCTGGGCGCGCAGCACGCGCTGGTGGTCTACGGCAAGGACGGCATGGACGAACTGAGCCTGGGGGCCGCCACGCTGGTCGGCGAACTGAAGGACGGTGTCATCCGTGAATACGAAATCCACCCCGAGGATTTCGGCCTGACCATGTCGGGCAACCGGGCGCTGAAGGTCGACACCCCCGGGCAGTCGATGGCCTTGCTGCTGGGCGTGCTGGACGGCCAGCCCGGCCCTGCACGGGATATCGTGCTGCTGAACGCGGCGGCCGCACTGTATGCGGCCAACGTCGCCGATTCCATCGCCGAGGGCCTGGTGCGTGCACGTACCGCTCTCGATTCCGGCGCCGCGCGCGCTAGGCTCACCCGGTTCGTCGAAGAGACGCAGCGGCTGGGCCGACAACACCAGAACAAGGCCACTGCATGAGCGACATCCTGGACAAGATCAACGCGGTCAAACGCGAAGAAGTGGCCGCGGCCCAAAGAAAAATGCCTTTGGCGGCCATGCGCGCCGACGCTGAAAGCCGGGTGCTGACACGCGATTTCGTCGGAGCCATGCGGGCCAAGGTCGCGGAGGGCGATCCGGCGGTCATCGCCGAAATCAAGAAAGCCAGTCCGTCCAAGGGCGTGATCCGGGCCGACTTCATTCCGGCCGACATCGCCCAGAGTTATGCCGAAGGCGGCGCAGCCTGCCTGTCGGTGCTGACCGACAAGCAGTTCTTCCAGGGCAGCGTGGATTACCTGAAGCAGGCGCGTGCCTCGGTGGGCCTGCCGGTGTTGCGCAAGGATTTCCTGGTCGACCCGTACCAGGTCTACGAGTCGCGTTCCATGGGTGCCGACTGCATCCTGCTGATCGCCGCCAGCCTGGACGACGGCCTGATGGCCGAGATGGAAGCCGTCGCGCTGAGCCTCGACATGGCCGTGCTGGTCGAAGTTCACGACCGCGCCGAACTGCAACGTGCGCTTAAGCTGCGCACGCCGCTGGTGGGCATCAACAACCGCGACCTGCGCACTTTCGAAGTCACGCTGGACACCACGCTGGCGCTGATGGCCGATGTGCCGGCCGACCGCCTGCTGGTGACCGAATCCGGCATCGTCGACAAGGCCGATGTCGAGCGCATGCGTTCGGCTGGCGTGCACGCGTTCCTGGTCGGCGAGGCCTTCATGCGCGCCGAAGAACCCGGCCAGGCGCTGGCCGACCTGTTCTTCGAGGGCTGAAATCCATGGCGTCCGATCAGCTGCAAAGCGCAGACCCGGCTGACTGGCCGGTCGCTGCCGGCTGGCAGCCGCTGGTCGACGATTTCTTCCGCGGCGCGGTCGGTGAAAAATTGCTGGCCTTCCTGGCTGCACGACTCGCCGCGGGTGCCACCATCTTTCCGCCGCAGCCCCTGCGGGCGCTGGAACTGGCCTCGCCCGCGCAGGTACGGGTGGTGATCCTGGGGCAAGACCCGTATCACGGCCGCGGGCAGGCTGAAGGTCTGGCTTTCTCGGTCGCGCCGGGCGTGGCGTTTCCGCCCTCGCTGCGCAATATCTTCAAGGAACTGCAGCGCGACCTGGGGACGCCGCCGCCGGCGTTTCCATCGCCCGGCGGCAGCTTGGTGAAGTGGGCGCGCAACGGCGTGCTGCTGCTCAACACCTGCCTGACGGTCGAAGAAGCCCAGCCCGCCAGCCACGCCGGCAAGGGCTGGGAAGTGCTGACCGACACCATCATCCGCCACGTGGCGCAGGGCGACCATCCGGTGGTTTTCATGCTGTGGGGCTCGCATGCGCAGAGCAAACGCGCGCTGATCGATGCCGGACGTCATCTGGTGCTGGTGTCGAACCATCCTTCACCGTTGTCGGCGTTGCGCCCGCCGCTGCCCTTCATCGGCAATGGGCATTTCTCACAGGCGCGGGACTGGCGCGACCGGCACGGCCAACCGGCCGGCTGACGGCGCTTCAGGCGCGGTAACCGGCGCCCACGTAATCACGGTGGATGTCGATCGTGCCTTCGGTGCCGATGGCATCGAAATGCTTGCCCAGCCACTTCGCGGCCGCCGCGGCACCCTCGCCGAAAAGCTTTTCCATCATCGCGGTGTCGGCGGACAGCTTGCTCGCCGCCGAAAGCTCCTGCATCGCCTTGCCGCCGTCGATGCGGTGCAGACGGACGCTCCTGTAGCCTTCCGCCTCCACCAAAGCGCCCCGCGCGATCAGCCGGTTGATGAAGTCGATGCTGCGCATCTGCGACAGTAGGCTGGCGTTGAAGTTGAGTTCGTTTACCCGCTCCGCGATCTCCTGCACGGTCTGCGGCAGGGGCTCGCGCGACATCGGATTGAGCTGCACCAACACGATGTCACGGCTTTCGCAGGTGTCGATCAGCGGAGCCAGCGGCGGGTTGGAAGAAAAGCCGCCATCCCAGTAATGTTCGCCGTCGATCTCGACCGCCTGGAACATCTGCGGCAGGCAGGTCGAAGCCATCAACGCCTGCAGCGTGAGGCGCCGTCCCTGGAAGATCTCCGCGCGCCCGGTACGGACCTGGGTGGCCGAAATGAACACCTTCGGATGCTCGATGCGGCCGATCGTCTCGAAATCTATCTCTGCATCAAGCAGGCGGCGCAAAGGGTTGAAGTCGAGCGGGTTGGACTGATAGGGCGACATCCAGCGGCTCATGGCATCGCTGAACGCGCCGCTGGCGGAGACGGCGTCGCTGCTCCAGCCGCTGGTCAGCATGCGGGCGATGCCCTGCGCCATCGATCCCAGGCTGCCGAGCCCCGCCACGCCACGCCAGACGCGGGCGAGTGTTTCACGGGCAAGTCGGGCACGGTCTTCGTGGCTCGGGCCTCCCTTGGCAAAGCCATGGGCCACCGCCATGGCATTGACCGCGCCGGCGCTGGCCCCGCTCAGACCCGCGATCTCCAGGCGGGTGTCCGCCAGAAGCGTGTCCAGCACACCCCAGGTGAAAGCGCCGTGCGAGCCGCCGCCCTGCAGCGCCAGGCTGATCTGTCGAGGGGCCGGTGCCTCTGCAGCAACCACGGGAAGCGGTGATGGACGACTCATGTAAATCCCTGTTTGGACAATGCACCACGGTTCATGTTGCAGTGCAGCATTGTGCCGAAATGCAAGCCTCCATCAAAAAAGTGCGGTGCTATTGTGAATTTCCAGAAATTACAGATATACTGCGAGGCTTGCCGGAGGGGTGCCCGAGTGGCTAAAGGGGGCAGACTGTAAATCTGTTGGCTTACGCCTACGCTGGTTCGAATCCAGCCTCCTCCACCAGCAAGACAAATAGAAGTGGCAGCGGACCTTTGATCGCCTGAATCGATGATCGTATCGGTTTCATGCGGGAGTAGTTCAATGGTAGAACCCCAGCCTTCCAAGCTGATGACGCGGGTTCGATTCCCGTCTCCCGCTCCAGTTTTTGTCTTGTCGGTGTCCGTTTGGATCTGGCAGTTGTGTTGAATTCAGTGTGGTTCGTTGAAGTTGTCTGAGACGAGCCTTCACTGCCCTTGTGGCTCAGTGGCAGAGCACTCCCTTGGTAAGGGAGAGGTCGTGGGTCCGATTCCCGCCAAGGGCACCAATTGTGGCGCCATCCTTCGGGGTGGCGCCCATTCCTGTTGTTTTGGATTTGAGATTTTTTTCGGAGTCGAAAAATGGCAAAAGGAAAATTCGAACGGACCAAGCCCCACGTCAACGTGGGCACCATCGGTCACGTCGATCACGGCAAGACCACGCTGACGGCTGCGATCGCAACCGTTCTGTCGAAGAAGTTCGGCGGCGAAGCCAAGGCTTACGACCAGATCGACGCAGCGCCTGAAGAAAAGGCCCGCGGCATCACGATCAACACCGCCCACGTCGAGTACGAAACGGCCAACCGCCACTACGCTCACGTCGACTGCCCCGGTCACGCCGACTACGTCAAGAACATGATCACCGGCGCTGCCCAGATGGACGGCGCCATTCTGGTGTGCTCGGCCGCTGACGGCCCGATGCCCCAGACCCGTGAACACATCCTGCTGGCTCGCCAGGTGGGCGTGCCTTACATCATCGTGTTCCTGAACAAGTGCGACATGGTCGACGACGCCGAGCTGCTCGAGCTGGTCGAAATGGAAGTGCGCGAGCTGCTGGACAAGTACAGCTTCCCAGGCGACGACACCCCCATCATCCACGGTTCGGCGAAGCTGGCCCTGGAAGGCGACACCGGCAAGCTGGGTGAAGAAGCCATCATGGCCCTGGCCAACGCGCTGGACACCTACATCCCCACGCCCGAGCGCGCTGTGGACGGTGCCTTCCTGATGCCCGTCGAGGACGTGTTCTCGATCTCCGGCCGCGGCACCGTCGTAACCGGTCGTATCGAGCGCGGCATCGTCAAGGTCGGCGAAGAAATCGAAATCGTCGGTATCCGCGACGTGCAGAAGACCACCGTCACCGGCGTGGAAATGTTCCGCAAGCTGCTGGACCAGGGCCAGGCTGGCGACAACGTCGGCCTGCTGCTGCGCGGCACCAAGCGTGAAGACGTCGAGCGTGGCCAGGTTCTGTCCAAGCCCAACTCGATCAAGCCGCACACGCACTTCACCGCTGAAGTCTACGTTCTGTCGAAGGACGAAGGCGGCCGTCACACGCCGTTCTTCAACAACTACCGTCCGCAGTTCTACTTCCGCACGACCGACGTGACCGGTGCCATCGAGCTGCCGGCCGACAAGGAAATGGTCATGCCTGGCGACAACGTGTCGATCACCGTCAAGCTGATCAACCCGATCGCCATGGAAGAAGGCCTGCGCTTCGCTATCCGCGAAGGCGGCAAGACCGTCGGCGCCGGTGTCGTGGCCAAGATCATCGCCTGACAGGTAACTGTTTCGTAGGGGTATAGCTCAATTGGCAGAGCGTCGGTCTCCAAAACCGAAGGTTGTAGGTTCGATTCCTACTGCCCCTGCCACCTAAGGTGGTAACCAAGCCCGTCAAGACCTGACGGGCTTCGGCGTCTCCAGGGTTCGTTCGGCGGGCCGGCGACGCTTTCTCGATGCATTGCAGGAAATCCCAGCTTCATGGCAACCTCCCAAGTTGAAACCGTCAGCACCGGCGCGGACAAGGCCAAGATCGGCCTTTCCGTCGTTCTGGTGCTGGCCGCGCTGACGGCGTTCTATCTCCTGTCGCGCCAGGGTGCGTTGGTGCAATGGGCTGCCCTGCTGGTTGGCCTGGTCGTTGCCGCGGTTCTGTTCTTCACGTCGGAATCCGGCAAACAGCTGATCGCCTTCGGTCAGGACTCCTGGCGCGAGGTTCGCAAGGTCGTATGGCCTGCTCGCAAGGAAGCCATTCAGATCACCGCCTATGTGTTCGGTTTCGTCGTCGTGATGGCACTGTTCCTGTGGGTGACCGACAAGACGCTGGAATGGGTCTTCTATGACCTGCTCCTGGGCTGGAGAAAATAATGGCGGACACCGTGGAAAACACATCTGGCGAGGCTTTGCTGCCCGAAGGTTCTGATGCTCCGGCGGCTGTTGTCCGTCCGGACCTGCGCTGGTACATCGTCCATGCATACTCGGGCATGGAAAAGGCTGTCGAACGCAACATCGTCGAGCGCATCACGCGCGCCGGCATGGAAACCAAGTTCGGCCGCATCCTGGTGCCGACCGAAGAAGTCGTCGAAGTGAAGAACGGCCAGCGCCGCACCACCGAACGCCGCTTGTTCCCAGGCTATGTGTTTGTCGAAATGGTGATGGACGACGAATCCTGGCACCTGGTGAAACACACCAACAAGGTGACCGGTTTCGTCGGTGGCGCCAAGAACCGTCCGGCTCCGATCTCCGAGGACGAAGTCCAGAAGATCGTCAGCCAGATGCAGGAAGGCACCGAAAAACCTCGCCACAAGGTGGAGTTCATCGTCGGCGAGCTGGTTCGTGTCAAGGAAGGTCCTTTCACCGACTTCAATGGGTCGGTCGAAGAGGTCAACTACGAGAAGAGCAAGGTCCGCGTGTCGGTGACAATTTTCGGTCGTGCCACCCCGGTCGAACTCGAATTCGGCCAGGTCGAGAAGACCTGACCGGTTTCCAGAATAATTTTGCTGCAGGCGCCTCTCGACTCGGTGCCTGCGGTGTAGTCGGAAGAGTCGTCTAACCCCGGGGAGCCCGGCGATCCGTTCTGGATCCGTCGGGCGTTTTTACCCGCAAGGAGAACAAACATGGCGAAAAAAATCGTCGGTTTCGTAAAACTGCAAGTGCCCGCAGGCAAGGCCAACCCTTCGCCTCCGATCGGCCCGGCGCTGGGTCAGCGCGGTCTGAACATCATGGAGTTCTGCAAGGCGTTCAACGCCCAGACCCAAGGTGTCGAGCCAGGCCTGCCGCTGCCGGTGGTCATCACCGCATTCGCGGACAAGAGCTTCACCTTCATCATCAAGACGCCGCCTGCGACGACCTTGATCAAGAAGGCCATCAAGCTGGACAAGGGTTCGCCCGTGGCCAACAAGCAAAAGGTCGGCAAGATCACCCGCGCTCAGCTGGAAGAGATCGCCAAGACCAAGATGAAAGACATGAACGCCGCCAGCGTCGACGCAGCAGTGCGCACGCTGGCCGGTTCCGCCCGCTCCATGGGCGTGACGGTTGAGGGCCTCTGAAATGACTAAGCTCACCAAGAAACAAAAAGCCCTCGAAGGCAAGGTCGACTCCAACAAGCTGTACGCGCTGACCGAAGCCATCTCGATGGTCAAGGAAGCCGCTACCGCCAAGTTCGATGAATCCATCGACGTGGCCGTCCAGCTGGGCATCGACGCCAAGAAGTCCGACCAGGTCGTCCGCGGTGCCGTCGTGCTGCCCAACGGCACCGGCAAGACCAAGCGCGTTGCCGTGTTCGCCCAAGGCGCCAAGGCTGAAGAAGCCAAGGCCGCCGGCGCCGATATCGTCGGCATGGACGATCTGGCCGCCATGGTGAAGGCTGGCGATATGCCCTTCGACATCGTCATCGCTGCACCTGACGCCATGCGTGTCGTCGGTACCCTGGGCCAGATCCTGGGCCCGCGCGGCCTGATGCCCAACCCCAAGGTGGGCACTGTTACCGCTGACGTCGCAACCGCCGTCAAGAACGCCAAGGCTGGCCAGATCCAGTTCCGCGTCGACAAGGCCGGCATCATCCACGGCACCATCGGCCGTCGTTCGTTCGACTCCGACAAGCTGCAAGGCAACCTGGTCGCGTTGATCGATGCGCTGACCAAGGCAAAGCCTGCTACCAGCAAGGGTGTCTACCTGCGCAAGGTGGCCGTGTCCTCGACCATGGGTCTGGGCGTCCGTGTGGACACCCAATCCATCAACGCAGCCTAATCAGCTGCACGAATTCGGATGACCGCAAGGTTGTCCGGTGGTGGGCTGGAGCCCAGCATGACGGCAGTGACGCCGACGGCAGGACTCCAGGCCATCCAAGACCGCTGGTGTGTGGCGCAGGCTGCACTTAATCGCCACCTGGTGGCCAGCGCAGATGGCGATCCCGCTGCCGATGGAAAAAGTTTCGTGCCTTTCCTGAAAAACAGTTGGTCGCTGCAACAAGAGTGTGCCGAAGGGCCTTCCGGCCTCAGGCACTTTTAAGGAGTAGACCTTGAGTCTTAATCGCAGTGAGAAAGAAGCGGTCATTGCAGAAGTGACCAGCCTCGCCGCCAAAGCTCAAACGCTGGTGATTGCGGAATACCGCGGCATCACGGTCGCCGACATGACGAAACTGCGCAACGAAGCGCGCAGCAAGAGCGTGACCCTGAGTGTTCTGAAGAACACCCTGGCCCGCCGTGCTGTCGCTGGCAGCGGTTTCGAAATCGTCGCCGACCAGATGACCGGTCCGCTGATCTACGGCTTCTCTGAAGACGCTGTGGCCGCCGCCAAGGTGCTGGCCGACTTCGCGAAGACCAACGACAAGTTGGTCATCCGCGGTGGTGCGTTCTCGGGCAAGTCGCTGGACGTCAACGGCGTGAAGCAACTGGCCAACATCCCGTCCAAGGAAGTGCTGCTGGCACAACTGCTGGGCCTGATGCAGTCGCCCATCTCTCGTACCGCCCGCGTTCTCGCGGCGCTGGCCGAGCAGCGTGGCGCTGGCGCGGAAGCTGAAGCCCCGGCTGCAGAAGTTGCTGCCGAAGCTGCCGCAGCTTGATTGCGCGGCAAATCAACCAATATTGTTTTTTAGGTATTCAAAATGGCATTCGATAAAGACGCATTCCTGACCGCGCTCGACAGCATGACGGTCCTCGAACTCAACGACCTGGTCAAGGCCATCGAAGAGAAGTTTGGCGTGTCCGCAGCCGCCATGTCGGCACCGGCAGCCGGCGGCGGCGCTGCTGCTGCAGCCGTCGAAGAAAAGACCGAGTTCAACGTCGTCCTGACCGACGCCGGTGCACAGAAGGTTTCCGTCATCAAGGCCGTGCGCGAAATCACCGGCCTGGGTCTGAAGGAAGCCAAGGACCTGGTCGACGGCGCTCCGAAGAATGTCAAGGAAGGCCTGCCCAAGGCAGACGCCGAAGCCGCTCTGAAGAAGCTGCTGGACGCTGGTGCCAAGGCTGAGCTGAAGTAAGCTCTTCTCCGGCAGGAGGCTGGGGTGCCGAAAGGCCCCCAGCCTTTTGCTGTTTCAGGGAAAGTGTTAAGAACACACCACAAAGATGCCCTGATCCGGCATTTTTGTAGTGTCTTCTGAGCCCCGACGACAGAAGGCGCCTTGGTCCGGGCGATGTGCAATGCATCGCCGTCCGCCATGGTTGGTAGTGGCCAACCGCCAAGCTCGCTGCGCGTGTGTAAGTGTTGAATGACCGCGCGCGGCGGGTCAAGTCGAATCAGGACTCATGTCTTTGCCCGGAGAACTCATGGCCTATTCCTATACCGAACGCAAGCGCATCCGCAAAAGCTTCGGCAGCCGCGACAGCGTGCTGGAAGTTCCTTACCTGCTGCAAATGCAGAAGGACGCCTATACCGCCTTCCTGCAGGCCGATACCGCACCTCGGAAACGTACCATCGAAGGACTGCAGGCTGCTTTCGATGCCGCGTTCCCGATCGTCTCCCACAATGGTTTCGTGGAGATGAAGTTCGTCGAGTACAACCTCGCGAAACCCGCCTTCGACGTCCGTGAATGCCAGACCCGTGGTCTGACCTTCGCCTCGGCCGTGCGTGCCAAGGTGCAGCTCATCATCTATGACCGCGAGTCGTCGACTTCGCAGTCCAAGGTGGTCAAGGAGGTCAAGGAACAAGAGGTCTACATGGGCGAAGTGCCCCTGATGACCGAGAAGGGTTCCTTCATCATCAACGGTACCGAGCGTGTCATCGTCTCGCAGCTGCACCGTTCGCCCGGCGTGTTCTTCGAACACGACAAGGGCAAGACCCACAGCTCGGGCAAGCTGCTGTTTTCGGCACGCATCATCCCCTACCGTGGTTCCTGGCTCGACTTCGAATTCGACCCGAAGGACATCCTGTACTTCCGCGTCGACCGTCGTCGCAAGATGCCCGTCACCATCCTGCTGAAGGCCATCGGCCTGACGCCGGAGACCATCCTGGCGAACTTCTTCGTCAACGACAATTTCCGCCTGATGGACAGCGGCGCGCAGATGGAGTTCGTCTCCGAGCGCCTGCGTGGTGAAGTCGCCCGTTTCGACATCACTGACAAGGCCGGCAAGGTCGTGGTGGCCAAGGACAAGCGCATCACCGCCCGCCACACCCGCGAGCTGGAGCAGTCGGGCACCACCCATATCAGCGTGCCCGAGGACTACCTCATCGGCCGCGTGGTGACCAAGAACATCGTCGATGCCGACACCGGTGAAATCATCGCCAAGGCCAACGACGAACTGACCGAAGTGCTGCTGAAGAAGCTGCGCAGCTCGGGCGTGCAAGACCTGCAGGTGATCTACACCAACGAACTCGACCAGGGTGCGTACATCTCGCAGACCCTGCGCAGCGACGAGACCGTCGACGAGTTCGCAGCCCGTGTGGCCATCTACCGCATGATGCGTCCCGGCGAACCTCCGACCGAGGACGCGGTCCAGGCCCTGTTCCAGCGCCTGTTCTACAACCCGGACACCTACGACCTGTCGCGCGTCGGCCGGATGAAGTTCAACGCCAAGGTCGGCCGTGACGAGTCCACCGGCCCCATGGTCCTGACCAACGACGACATCCTGCAAGTCGTCAAGATCCTGGTCGACCTGCGCAACGGCAACGGCGAAGTCGATGACATCGACCACCTGGGAAACCGCCGCGTTCGTTGCGTCGGTGAACTGGCCGAAAACCAGTACCGCACCGGCCTGGCTCGTATCGAGAAGGCCGTCAAGGAACGTCTGGGCCAGGCCGAGCAAGAGCCGCTGATGCCGCACGACCTGATCAACTCCAAGCCGATTTCCGCGGCCCTGAAGGAGTTCTTCGGTGCGTCGCAGCTGTCGCAGTTCATGGACCAGACCAACCCGCTGTCCGAGATCACGCACAAGCGTCGTGTCTCGGCTCTTGGCCCGGGCGGTCTGACCCGCGAACGTGCAGGCTTCGAAGTGCGCGACGTGCACGTGACCCATTACGGCCGCGTCTGCCCCATCGAAACGCCCGAAGGTCCGAACATCGGGCTGATCAACTCGCTGGCCCTGTACGCCCGCCTCAACGAATACGGCTTCATCGAAACCCCGTATCGCCGTGTGGTGGACGCCAAGGTCACGATGGACATCGACTACCTGTCGGCCATCGAAGAAGGCAAGTACGTCATCGCCCAGGCCAATGCGGTGCTGGACAAGGACGGCAAGCTCACCGGCGACCTGGTCTCGGCCCGTGAAGCCGGCGAATCGATCCTGGTCGGTGCCGAACGCATCCAGTACATGGACGTGTCGCCTGCCCAGATCGTGTCGGTGGCGGCATCGCTCGTGCCCTTCCTGGAACACGATGATGCGAACCGCGCGCTGATGGGCGCCAACATGCAGCGCCAGGCCGTGCCGGTTCTGCGCCCTGAAAAGCCGATGGTCGGCACCGGTATCGAACGCGTTTCCGCGGTCGACTCCGGCACCGTGGTGACCGCGACCCGCGGCGGTATCGTCGACTACGTCGATGCCACCCGCATCGTGATCCGGGTGAACGACGAAGAAGCCCAGGCCGGCGAAGTCGGCGTGGACATCTACAACCTGATCAAGTATCAGCGTTCCAACCAGAACACCAACATCCACCAGCGTCCCATCGTCCAGAAGGGCGACAAGCTGGCCAAGGGTGACGTGGTGGCCGACGGCGCATCGACCGACCTGGGCGAACTCGCCCTGGGCCAGAACATGCTCATCGCCTTCATGCCCTGGAACGGCTACAACTTCGAAGATTCGATCCTGATCTCCGAACGTGTCGTTTCCGAAGACCGCTACACCTCGATCCACATCGAGGAACTGGTGGTCATGGCACGCGACACCAAGCTGGGCGCAGAAGAAATCACCCGCGACATCCCGAACCTGGCCGAGCAGCAGCTCAACCGCCTGGACGAGTCCGGCATCATCTACGTCGGCGCCGAAGTCTCGCCTGGCGACACGCTGGTCGGCAAGGTCACGCCCAAGGGCGAGACCACGCTCACGCCCGAAGAGAAGCTACTCCGCGCCATCTTCGGCGAGAAGGCCTCCGACGTGAAGGACACCTCGCTGCGCGTGGACCAGGGCTCGCAAGGCACCGTGATCGATGTGCAGGTGTTCACCCGCGAAGGCATCCAGCGCGACAAGCGCGCCCAGCAGATCATCGACGACGAGCTGAAGCGTTTCCGCCTGGACCTGAACGACCAGCTGCGTATCGTCGAGGCCGACGCCTTCGACCGTATCGAGAAGCTGCTGACCGGCAAGACCGCCAACGGCGGCCCGAACAAGCTGGCCAAGGGCAGCAAGCTCGACAAGGCCTACCTGTCGTCGGTCGAGAAGTTCCACTGGTTCGACATCCGTCCGGCCGAAGACGAAGTCGCGACCCAGCTGGAGTCGATCAAGAACTCGCTCGAGCAGACCCGCCACAGCTTCGATCTGGCTTTCGAAGAAAAGCGCAAGAAGCTGACGCAAGGCGACGAGCTGCCTGCAGGCGTGCTGAAGATGGTCAAGGTCTACCTGGCCGTCAAGCGCCGCCTGCAACCCGGCGACAAGATGGCCGGCCGCCACGGCAACAAGGGTGTCGTGTCCAAGATCGTTCCGGTCGAAGACATGCCCTACATGGCCGACGGTACGCCGTGCGACATCTGCCTGAACCCGCTGGGCGTGCCTTCGCGCATGAACGTCGGCCAGGTGCTGGAAGTCCATCTGGGCTGGGCCGGCAAGGGCATCGGTCAGCGCATCGGCGATATGCTGCAGCGCGAAGCCAAGGTGGCCGAGCTGCGCAAGTTCCTTGAAGAGCTGTACAACAGTTCGGGCCACAAGGAAGACCTGTCCCTGCTGGACGACGGTCAACTGCTGGCGATGGCCGAAAACCTGACCAAGGGCGCGACCTTCGCCACCCCGGTGTTCGACGGCGCCGCCGAAGAAGACATCCGGGCCATGCTGAAGCTGGCGTTCCCGGACGAGATCGCGAAGGCCAAGAACCTGACCGATACGCGTACCCAGGCCTGGCTGATCGACGGCCGTACCGGCGAGCAGTTCGAGCGTCCGACGACTGTCGGCTACATGCACTTCTTGAAGCTCCACCATCTGGTCGACGACAAGATGCACGCACGTTCCACCGGTCCGTACTCGCTGGTGACGCAGCAACCGCTGGGCGGCAAGGCCCAGTTCGGCGGCCAGCGTTTCGGTGAAATGGAAGTGTGGGCGCTGGAAGCCTACGGTGCTTCCTACGTGCTGCAGGAAATGCTCACCGTGAAGTCCGATGACGTGGTAGGCCGTACCAAGGTGTACGAATCCATCGTCAAGGGCGAACACTCCATCGAGGCCGGCATGCCGGAATCGTTCAACGTTCTGGTCAAGGAAATCCGTTCCCTGGGCCTGGACATCGAACTCGAACGTTCCTAATCGGAAAGGTAAAGAGACCCATGAAGTCACTACTCGACCTGTTCAAGCAGTTCACCCCCGACGAACACTTCGATGCCATCCGCATCGGCCTGGCGTCGCCCGAGAAGATCCGTTCGTGGTCTTTCGGCGAAGTGAAGAAGCCCGAAACCATCAACTACCGCACGTTCAAGCCTGAACGCGACGGCCTGTTCTGCGCCAAGATTTTTGGTCCCATCAAGGACTACGAATGCCTGTGCGGCAAATACAAGCGCCTGAAGCACCGCGGTGTCATCTGCGAAAAGTGCGGTGTCGAAGTCACCCAGACCAAGGTTCGCCGCGAACGCATGGGTCATATCGACCTGGCTGCACCGTGCGCGCACATCTGGTTCCTGAAGTCGCTGCCGTCGCGTCTGGGCCTGGTGCTCGACATGACGCTGCGCGACATCGAACGTGTTCTGTACTTCGAAGCCTACGTGGTCACCGACCCCGGCATGACCCCGCTGAAGAAGTTCGGCATCATGTCCGAGGACGACTACGACGCGAAGCGCAAGGAATATGGCGATGAATTCATTGCCAAGATGGGCGCCGAAGGCATCAAGGACCTGCTCGAGGCCATCGACATCGAAACCGAGATCGAACGCCTGCGCGGCGACCTGACCGGTTCGGAAGTCAAGGTCAAGAAGAACGCCAAGCGCCTGAAGCTGCTCGAAGCGTTCAAGAAGTCCGGCATCAAGCCGGGCTGGATGGTGCTCGACGTTCTGCCGGTGCTGCCGCCGGACCTGCGTCCGCTGGTGCCGCTGGACGGTGGTCGTTTCGCGACCTCCGACCTGAACGACCTGTACCGCCGGGTCATCAACCGCAACTCGCGTCTGCGCCGCCTGCTGGAGCTGAAGGCTCCCGAAATCATCGCGCGCAACGAAAAGCGGATGCTGCAAGAGGCTGTCGACTCGTTGCTGGACAACGGCCGCCGTGGCAAGGCCATGACCGGCGCCAACAAGCGTGCGCTCAAGTCGCTGGCCGACATGATCAAGGGCAAGTCGGGTCGTTTCCGCCAGAACTTGCTGGGCAAGCGCGTCGACTACTCCGGCCGTTCGGTCATCACCGTGGGCCCGACGCTCAAGCTGCACCAGTGCGGCCTGCCCAAGCTGATGGCCCTGGAGCTCTTCAAGCCTTTCATCTTCTCGCGCCTCGAAGCCATGGGCATCGCGACGACGATCAAGGCCGCCAAGAAGGAAGTCGAATCCGGCACGCCGGTGGTTTGGGACATCCTGGAAGAGGTCATCAAGGAACACCCGATCATGCTGAACCGTGCGCCTACGCTGCACCGTTTGGGCATCCAGGCGTTCGAACCCATCCTGATCGAAGGCAAGGCGATCCAGCTGCATCCGCTGGTCTGCGCTGCTTTCAACGCCGACTTCGACGGCGACCAGATGGCCGTCCACGTTCCGCTGTCGGTGGAAGCGCAGATGGAAGCCCGCACGCTGATGCTGGCCTCCAACAACATCCTGTTCCCCGCCTCCGGCGAGCCGTCCATCGTGCCGTCGCAAGACGTGGTGCTGGGTCTGTACTACGCCACCCGCGACAAGGTCAACGGCAAGGGCGAAGGCCTGGTCTTCTCCGATATCGGCGAGGTCCAGCGCGCTTTCGACGCCGGCCAGGCCGAACTGGCCGCCCGCATCAGCGTGCGCCTGACGGAATGGATCAAGGACAAGGCGACCGGCGAGTTCTCGTCGACCACCACCCTGACCTACACCACCGTCGGCCGCGCCCTGCTGTCGGAAATCCTGCCGCGCGGTCTTCCCTTCTCGAACCTGAACAAGGCCCTGAAGAAGAAGGAAATCTCCAAGCTGATCAACGTGTCCTTCCGCAAGTGCGGACTCAAGGAAACGGTGGTCTTCGCCGACAAGCTGCTGCAGAACGGTTTCCGCCTGGCGACCCGTGCCGGTATCTCCATCGCGGTGGACGACATGCTGGTGCCGCCGGAAAAGGCCGGCATCATCGCCCGCGCCGAAGGCGAAGTGAAGGAAATCGCCCAGCAGTACTCCTCCGGTCTGGTGACCGCGGGCGAGCGCTACAACAAGGTGGTGGACATCTGGGGCAAGGCCGGCGACGAAGTGTCGAAGGTCATGATGGCCCAGCTGGCCAAGGAAAAGACGACCGACCGCAACGGCAAGGCCGTCGACCAGGAGTCCTTCAACTCCATCTACATGATGGCCGACTCCGGCGCTCGCGGCTCTGCCGCGCAGATCCGTCAGCTGGCCGGCATGCGGGGCCTGATGGCCAAGCCCGACGGCTCGATCATCGAAACCCCCATCACGGCGAACTTCCGTGAAGGCCTGAACGTTCTGCAGTACTTCATCTCCACCCACGGTGCTCGCAAGGGCCTGGCGGATACGGCGCTGAAGACCGCGAACTCGGGTTACCTCACCCGTCGTCTGGTGGACGTGACGCAGGACCTGGTCGTCACCGAGATCGACTGCGGTACGCACAACGGTTCGTTGATGCGCGCCATCGTCGAGGGCGGTGAAGTGATCGAGTCGCTGCGCGACCGTATCCTGGGCCGTACGGCTGCAGAAGAAGTTCTGCATCCGGAAAACCGCTCGGTGCTGGCACCGGCCGGCACCCTGCTGGAAGAAGACCTCATCGAAGAGCTGGAAGCTGCCGGCGTCGACGAAGTCAAGGTCCGCACCGCGCTGACCTGCGAAACCCGCTTCGGCATCTGCGCCAAGTGCTATGGACGCGACTTGGGCCGCGGCGGCCTGATCAACCTCGGCGAAGCCGTCGGTGTGATCGCCGCCCAGTCCATCGGCGAACCCGGCACGCAGCTGACCATGCGGACCTTCCACATCGGTGGTGCAGCGTCGCGTGCGGCGGTTGCCTCCAGCGTGGAAGCCAAGTCCAACGGCGTGATCGGCTTCAACGCCACCATGCGTTACGTGAGCAACACCAAGGGCGACCTGGTGGTGATTTCGCGTTCGGGCGAAATCGTCATCCACGACGAACACGGCCGTGAGCGCGAGCGTCACAAGGTGCCTTACGGCGCGATCCTGGCAGTGAAGGCCGATCAGGCCGTCAAGGCCGGCACGATCCTCGCCAACTGGGATCCGCTGACCCGTCCCGTCATTACCGAATTCGCCGGCAAGGTGCAGTTCGAGAACGTCGAGGAAGGCCTGACGGTCGCCAAGCAGGTCGATGAAGTGACCGGTCTGTCCACCCTGGTGGTGATCGATCCGAAGCGTCGCGGCTCCACCAAGGTGATCCGTCCGCAGGTCAAGCTGATCGACGCGCAAGGCCAGGAAGTCAAGATCCCCGGCACCGACCACTCGGTGACGATCGGCTTCCAGGTCGGCTCGCTGGTTCAGGTGCGTGACGGCCAGGACGTGGGCCCGGGCGAAGTCCTGGCCCGTATCCCGGTCGAAGGCCAGAAGACCCGCGACATTACCGGCGGTCTGCCGCGTGTCGCCGAGTTGTTCGAAGCCCGCTCGCCGAAGGACAAGGGCATGCTGGCCGAAATGACCGGTACCGTGTCGTTCGGCAAGGAAACCAAGGGCAAGGTCCGCCTCCAGATCACCGATCCGGAAGGCACGGTCTGGGATGAACTGATCCCCAAGGAAAAGAACATCCTGGTGCACGAAGGCCAGGTCGTGAACAAGGGCGAGTCCGTGGTGGACGGCCCTGCCGATCCGCAGGACATCCTGCGCCTGCTGGGCATCGAGGAACTGTCGCGCTACATCGTCGACGAAGTGCAGGACGTGTACCGCCTGCAGGGCGTGAAGATCAACGACAAGCACATCGAGGTGATCGTTCGCCAGATGCTGCGTCGTGTGGTCGTCGAGGCCTCGGGCGAGTCCGGCTACATCGCTGGCGAGCAGGTCGAGCGTTCGGAAATGCTCAACACCAACGACCGTCTGCGTAGCGAGAACAAGGTTCCCGCCACGTACACCAACCTGCTGCTGGGTATCACCAAGGCTTCGTTGTCGACCGACTCGTTCATCTCGGCGGCTTCCTTCCAGGAAACCACCCGGGTGCTGACCGAAGCGGCCATCATGGGCAAACGCGACGAACTGCGCGGCCTGAAGGAAAACGTCATCGTCGGTCGCCTGATCCCCGCAGGCACCGGCATGGCGTACCACAACGCCCGCAAGGTCAAGGACGAGATGGACGACGCCGAGCGCGCCGCCATCACTGCCGCTGAAAACGCCGAACTCGGCGGCGACAGCATGAGCGATGCCGCTGAAACCAGCGAAGGCGCTTCTGCCCAGTAAGGGCTAGAGCGCTGGCATCAGCCAAACCCCGGGCTGCCACGGCAGGCCGGGGTTTTTTTATGCCTTTGTTTTTTCAAACTTGGAGATACTCGCGCGATGCGTTGGAGCTTGTGGTGGTGGGTCGTGCCGGCGGTGCTGGCGTTCTGGGCAGTCGGTGCCAACAACCGGCTGACGCGGCTGCGGGCGTCGGTTTTGCAGGCCTTTGCTGCATTGGATGCGGCCATCGGCCCCTGGCTCGAACTGGTGCCGGCGCCGTCCGCAGCAGATGCGGTCGCAGATGTCGATGCACAGCAGGCGGCTGACGAGGCAGCCTGGGCAGGATTGCGGGCCGCGGCCCTGCAGCTGGGCGCCTGTTTGGCAGTGGCCCGGCAGCGCCCGCAGCGTCGCGCCGACATCTCCGCCCTGGCAGCGGCACGCGACGTGCTTCGGGATGCCTGGCAGCGTGTGCTGGTCGAGACCCCGGGATTTGGCGGCCCGGCCCAGCCCGGCAGCATCCACCTTCTGTGGGAGCAGCGCGATACGCAGGTGCAACTCTCGGTCGATTCGTACAACCAGGCGGTGCGTCAGTACAACACCGCGCTGGGGCAGTTCCCGGCGGCGGTGCTGGCCTGGGTGATGCGGCTGCGCCGCGCGCAGGTCTTCTAAACCCGTCGTTCCGGTCTTCTTCTTTTTGACTTCTCACCTACCTATTTCCCAAGTGTCGCAACCGGCTTCCCATTCCTCTCCCGAACTGTGGCAACAGCTTCAGCAGGTCGCCGAAGTGCTGGCCGCGGTACGTGCCGGCCGTTCCGCGCCAGCGGCCCTCGAATCCGTGCCGGCGGGCCTGCGCCCGGGTGTCCGTGCGCTGGTGTTCCAGGTGCTGAGGGTGCTGGGCCGGGCCGAAGCCCTGCGCCGAAAGCTGGCCACCCGTACACCGCCGCCGTTGCCCGACGCCCTGCTGTGCGCAGCGCTGGGCCTGATCTGGCGCCAGGCGGACGCGCCCTACGAGCCTTTCACCCTGGTCGACCAGGCAGTGGAGGCCGCCAAACGCAATCCGGCGATGCGTCCGCAGTCGGGTTTCATCAATGCCTGCCTGCGCCGCTTCCTGCGAGAGCAGGATGCGCTGGTGGCCGCCACCGACACCGAGCCGCTGGCGGCCTGGAACCATCCACGCTGGTGGATCGAACGCCTCAAGCGCGACCATCCGCGCCATTGGCAGGAGATCCTGCGCGCCAACAACTCGCATGCGCCCATGACCTTGCGGGTGAACCGCGCGAAGACCAGTCGTGACGCGATGCTGCGGCGTTTCGAAGCCGCCAGCCTGATGGCTTATCCGGCGGGCGAATGGGGCATCGTGCTGGGCAAGCCGCTGCCGGTCGACCAGATTCCCGGCTTCACCGACGGCGAGATTTCGGTGCAGGACGCGGCCGCCCAGTTGGCGGCGCCGCTGCTGCTCGGCGGGCTCGACCTGCGCCAGCCGCTACGGGTACTCGATGCCTGCGCCGCACCTGGCGGAAAGACCGCCCACCTGCTGGAATACGCCGGCAGCCAGTCCCCGATGTCGGTTACTGCGCTCGACATCGATCCGCAGCGTTGCGAGCGTATCCACCAGACCCTGGCGCGCCTGGGCCTGCAGGACCGCGCCCAGGTGCTGGCCGCGGATGCCCAGGAGCCGTCGGCCTGGTGGCCGCAGCACCTCGACCGGCAACCGTTCGACGCGATCCTGCTCGACGCGCCCTGCACCGCATCCGGGATCGTGCGGCGCCAGCCCGATGTCCGCTGGCTGCGCCGCGAGAGCGACATCGGCCAGCTCGCCATCATCCAGGCCGGCCTGCTCACCCGTCTGTGGCCATTGCTCAAGCCGGGCGGCCGTCTGCTCTATTGCACTTGTTCGGTATTCCGCGAAGAGGGTGAGCACCAGATCGAAGCGTTTCTTGCGCACAACACCGATGCGGCTTTACGGCCGTCTCCAGGCCATTTGCTTCCAAGCGATGCCGCGATGGCGATGGGTGTCGCCGACAATCTGGCCGGTGATCACGACGGCTTCTTCTACGCCCTGCTGCAAAAACGTGGCACCTGATGCGCGTCGGCGCGTGTTGTTGCGCGCCGCGCCGGCCCTGCTGCTGAGCGTTGCCGCAGGAACGGCGCGCGCGGACGTTCATCCGGTCGATGTGCCCCAGCTGCGCCTCGAGCGCAGCGAAGACGCACTCTATCTGTGGGCAGCGGTCGGTTTCGACCTTCCGCCGCTGGTCGAAGACGCCCTGCTCAAGGGTGTCGCCCTGTTTTTTGTCGCCCAGGCGGAGGTCATGCGGGAGCGTTGGTACTGGGCCGACGAACGCGTCGCCTACTCGCAACGCCACATGCGCCTGGTCTATCAGCCGCTCACCCGGCGTTTCCGGCTCAACGTCTCGCCCACTGCTTTCAATCCTGGCGTCGGCGTGGCCCTCAGCCAGAATTTCGATGAACTCGCCGAGGCGCTCGATGCCGTCAAACGCATCTCGCGCTGGCGCATCGCCGACGTGGTGCAGCTCGACCAGCAAGGCCGCTACAGCATCGACTTCGGTTTCCGGCTCGACACCTCGCAGCTGCCGCGGCCGCTGCAGATGGGCGTCGCAGGGCGTTCCGACTGGAGCCTGCAGGCCGAACGTTCCCTGACGGTCGATCCGGCCGTGCTGGTGCGTTGAGCCCCGGCACCCACAACCCGCAGGAGCGTTATTCGCTGCTGGGTTCGCGCGCCATGCGCTGGGCCGTCGGTGTCGGCGCGGCCATCGTGGTCTCCATCGCGCTGGTCCTGCTGTTCCTGCTGACCGACGCCACCGACAACCGCGCGCTGTACGAACGCAATTACGTGCGCCTGTTCGGCGTCAACGTGGTCGTGGCGGTGCTGCTGCTGTCGGTCATCGGCTGGATCGGGCTGCGGCTGTTCGTCCGGTTGCGGCGCGGGCGTTTCGGCAGCCGGCTGCTGATGAAGCTGGCCATCATCTTCGCCGTGCTGGGTTTCCTGCCCGGCATGCTGATCTATACCGTTTCCTACCAGTTCGTCACACGCTCCATCGAAAGCTGGTTCGACGTGAAGGTGGAAGGTGCGCTCGACGCCGGTCTCAGCCTGGGACGATCCACGCTCGAGGCCCTGGCCAACGACCTTGCCAGCAAGACCCGCAACGCCGGCACCCAGGTCGCCAACCTGTCCGACGCCGGGGCCGGCCTGGCGCTGGAACGAATCCGCGACCAGCTGGGCGCCAGCGACGTGGTGCTATGGAACGCCAGCGGCCATATGGTCGCCAGCGCCGGCCAGTCACGGTTCGAACTCAGCCCGGAGCGACCGTCTCCCCAGATCCTGCGCAACACCCGCAGCCAGCGCTCTACCGTCGTCATCGAGGGGCTGGACGAACCCGTGGTGGCCGGCGCACCCAATCCACAAGCACCACCCAAAGCCCGCATCAAGGCGATGGCACTGGTGACCACCACCGGCATGGAACTCAACGCCGAGCCCCGCTTCCTGCAGGTCACACAATCGCTGCCGCCCACACTGGTCGCCAACGCCATCGCGGTGCAGGAGGCCTATCGCGAATACCAGGAACGTGCCCTGGCGCGAGGAGGCCTGCGCCGCATGTACATCGGCACGCTCACCCTGACCCTGTTCCTGGCGGTGTTCGCCGCCGTGCTGCTGGCCGTGCTGCTGGGCAACCAGCTCGCCCGGCCGCTGCTGGTGCTGGCCGAAGGTGTGCGAGAAGTCGCCGCCGGCGATCTGAGCCCCAAGGCCGTGCTGCAGGGCAAGGACGAGCTCGGCGGCCTCACCCGGTCGTTCGCGGTCATGACCCAGCAGTTGTCCGATGCCCGTTCGGCCATCGACAAGAGCATGCACCAGGTCGACACCGCCCGCGCCAACCTGCAGACCATCCTCGACCACCTCACCGCCGGTGTCATCGTGCTCGACGCCGCCGGCCGGATCCTGTCGTCCAACCCTGGCGCCACCCGCATCCTGCGCGTCCCGCTCGCCGCGCTGGAAGGCCAGGCATTGCAGGACGTGCCCGGCCTGGAAAACTTCGGCCGCGACATCCAGGCGCAGTTCGACGCCTTGCTCGGCGACCACGACACCCACGGAATCGGCCACTGGCAACAGTCGTATGAACTGCATGCCGCGCCTTCCGGTCCGCAGCAGGACGCCACCAGCGTAGTCGCCCGCGGTGCCGAACTGCCGGCCGCCACCCGGCTGCTGGTGTTCGACGACATCTCCGAGATCGTTTCGGCCCAGCGCTCCAGGGCCTGGGGCGAAGTCGCGCGGCGGCTGGCCCACGAGATCAAGAACCCGTTGACGCCCATCCAGCTGTCGGCCGAACGCCTGGCCTTCAAGCTCGACGGCAAGGTCGACGCGGCGGGGCAGGCGGTGCTGACCAAGTCGGTCAAGACCATCGTCGAACAGGTCGACGCGATGAAACGCCTGGTCAACGAATTCCGCGACTACGCGCGCCTGCCCACCGCCGAACTGGCACCGGTAGACCTGAACGTGCTGGTGGCCGACGTGCTGCAGCTGTACGAAGCCGACCATTCCGTGGTCGGAGTACGGGCTGAATACGACCCCGCATGTCCGCCGGTGCTGGGTGACGCACAACAGTTGCGCCAGGTACTGCACAACCTGGTGCAGAACGCCCAGGACGCGACCGAGGCCGCGCATCACGCCGAACCGCCGGCCGTGCTCATCCGCACACGCTTCAACGAATCGACCCGGCGGGTGCGCCTGTCGGTCATCGACTCCGGGATCGGCTTCCCGGAAAACATCCTGCAGCGGGCCTTCGAGCCCTATGTCACCACCAAGGCCAAGGGCACCGGACTGGGCCTCGCGGTGGTGCGCAAGATCGCCGACGAACATGGCGCCCGCATCGACATCGGCAACCGTACCGGTGACGGTAACGCACCGGGCGCGCAAGTGTCGCTATCATTGCCGCTTGCGCCCCTGGAGGCCGAAGCCTGATCCGCTCCCCGCGGCGGGCACTTCGGCTTCGCAAGCACTTCCTTCAGCAGACTTCCCTGGCTGCTTAACGCAGTCTCAGCAATGGCAAATATCCTGGTGGTCGACGACGAATTGGGTATCCGAGACCTGCTTTCGGAAATCCTCAATGACGAAGGCCACAGCGTCGAACTCGCCGAAAACGCGTCGCAGGCCCGGGACGCCCGTGCTGCAGGCAGCTTCGATCTCGTCCTGCTCGACATCTGGATGCCCGACACCGACGGCGTCTCGCTCCTGAAGGAGTGGGCCGCGGCCGGCACCCTGTCCATGCCGGTGATCATGATGAGCGGCCACGCCACCATCGACACGGCCGTCGAGGCGACCCGCATCGGTGCCCATGCGTTCCTTGAAAAACCCATCACGCTTCAGAAGCTGTTGAAGAGCGTCGAGAACGCATTGCAACGCAGCCTGCCGCCGCCAGCGCCTCCCAAGCTGGCCAGCGCTCCACCGCTCATGGCCGTTCAGCGCACCGTGTCGGACAGCTACGCCGGCTCGTTGCCAGTGGCCCAGGTGCCGCAGGTCCAGCATGCGGCCCCTGCTGCGGAAAGCGGCCCGCGCCAGCATCAGTCCTTCGATCTCGACCGTCCGCTGCGCGAGGCCCGCGACGGCTTCGAAAAGGCGTACTTCGAATTCCACCTGGTGCAGGAGGGCGGCTCCATGACCCGGGTCGCGGAAAAGACCGGGCTGGAGCGCACGCACCTGTACCGAAAGCTGCGCCAGCTTGGCGTGGATCTGGGCAGGGCGAAACGCAATCTTTCTTGAAGTCTTGCAGGCAAGGCCAAAAACCATGCTAAACTGCGAGGCTCAGGCCCGGTAGCTCAGTTGGTAGAGCAGCGGATTGAAAATCCGCGTGTCGATGGTTCGATTCCGTCCCAGGCCACCAAACGCACAAGCCCTTGATCAGAAATGGTCAGGGGCTTTTTGCTTGGCGAGCTCCAACTGGCTCAAGCCTTCGGCTCCGGCCGCCGCCAAAGCCACGCCAGCACAACCGCCATGCATCCGATGCCCAACCCGGCCACCCAGGCCCGGTGGGCGGTGACTGCAATGACCAGCGCGCAGAGCCCCATGCCTGCGGCAGCGCTCCATTTGGCCCGCCGGCTTACCGTGCGGCCGTTGTGCCAGTTGTGCAGCATCGGTCCGAAAAGACGGTGGTTCATCAGCCAGCCATGCAGACGTGGCGAGCTGCGTGCCGCGGCCCATGCCGCCATCAGGATGAACACGGTGGTCGGCATGCCGGGCACTATGACGCCGATCACCGCCATCACCAGGCACAGCACGGCAAACCCCAGCAGCAACCAGCGCGCAACAGGTGGTACGGAGCGGAGGGGCTGGTCTGGCGGTGCTGGGTCGGTCGGCATGGAGGGAGGATTGTCGGGTTTTACGCCGTGCTGTCGTCCCGTGCGAATTCGCGTGTCAGCAAGTCGCCGAAACGCCGGAAGGCGGCATGTGCGCCGTCGACCACCGACTGGTGTGACGGGCGAAGGCTCTCAGCGTCCAGTGCCTCGACGAACCGCTTCCAGACCCGCATGCGTCCTTCCGGATAGGCCGCGAGATTGCGGGCGCCGAAGCCTGCGTGCAGGCCCAGCTTCTCGTCGACTTCCTTGAGCAGGAAGGCCGCACCCAGGGTCGAGCCCTCCGACACATAGATCCATCCCAGGGCTTCCGGCATGGTCACGGCGCTTGTCGCGATGCCTTCGACGGGCGCTTGCGTGTCGAGGTCGGCAAGATCGGCCAGCGATGCCTCGGCACGGCCACGCATCGACAGGTCCGGCACCGCTGCCTGCACCAGCGGGTCGGCGAAAAGATGCTCGACGTCGCGCTGGAACAGGTATTGCGCGGCCACGAACCGCGCATACCGTTCACGACTGGCGAACGGTGCGCATTCCGCCATCAGCCGGTGCATGCGCTCGTGCTCCGCGGACGTCTCGGTTTTCAGGCGCAGGGACAGCGCAACGGTGGTGCTCATCTTTGGCAGGTGTCCGGAAGATTTCAAATGAGAATTAATCTTATCAGCCACGGTGTATCCGCCTTGCCAACAGCTCCAGTGCGGCCTCTGCGGTGTCCGCCAGTTCGATCGACCGCGACAGCATCAGGTTGATCCGCTGCCCCAGGCCTTCCACCATGCTGCCGTTGCCGGTCTCTCGCACGGTGCCGTCGGCGTCCGTGGTGCACGGCAGTTGGCCGGCCACGCGCGCGGCATAGGTTTCGTGGGAGACGTGATAACCCACCACCGGTTTGCCGAGTGCGATGGCGAAACCCACTTCGAACACCGTGCCAGAGTCGGGCTCCAGCCCGCGAAACGGCCCCAGGTTGGCGATGACCCCGTCGCATGCCCGGATGCGCGCAACGTTGCCTTCGTAGATGCGCAGGGCGAAGGCGTCTCCGCTCTCGCCGGCGGCGATGTCCAGCTGTCCGTCGAAGGGTTCCATGCCTTCCAGGCCCAGCGCGGCGCTGGCGTCCTTGAGGCGCTGGAAGATGGCCGCGCCGTCCTTGAAGAAAACATCCGGCCCGGCGAAATAGACCTTGGGAAACGGGGCGGCGGCGGGGTTCGTCATGCGCCGATTGTCATGGCAGCCCGGTCCGCGTCGCCCACTTCACGGACCACCCGGCCCGGGTTGCCGGCATAGACGACGTTGGCCGGGACGTCGTGGCGCACCAGGGTGCCTGCCCCGATGACAGAGCCCGCACCGATGGTCACGCCTGGAAGAATGGTCACCGACGCGCCGATCCAGACGTTGTCGCCAATCGTCACCGGGCGGGCGTATTCCAGTCCCAGGTTGCGCCGTTCCACGTCCACCGGATGGCCGGCAGTGTGGATGCCCACGTTGGGCGCGACGAACACGTTGTCGCCGATGGTCACCCTGGCGCCGTCGAGGATCACCAGGCCGACGTTGGCGTAGAAGTTCTCGCCGACCGCGATGTTGAATCCGTAGTCGCAGTGGAACGGCGACTCGATGACAAAGGCCTTGCCGGTGCGGCCCAGCAGCCGGCGCAGCAGGGCATTGCGCGCCTCGACGTCACGTGGATGCGTATGGTTGATGTCGAACACCAGCTCCTTCGCCGCCTGGCGCTGCGCCAGCAGCGCGGGGTCGTAATTGGCGTCGTACAGCAGGCCGGCGGCGGCTTTTTCGGATTCGGTCATCCGGTGATTTTCAGGTGATGCGGACCCGCTTCGGCAGCAACACCGCGACGATTCCCAGCAGCGGCAGATACGCGATCCCCTGATACACAAAAGCAATGCTCGTGCGGTCGGCCAACAGCCCCAGCACGGCCGCACCGAGGCCGCCCATGCCGAACGCAAAACCGAAGAACAGCCCCGACACCATGCCCACCTTGCCCGGCATCAGTTCCTGTGCGTAGACCAGGATGGCCGAGAACGCCGAAGACAGCACCAGCCCGATGACGATGGTCAGTGCGGTCGTCCAGAACAGGTCGGCATGCGGCAGCAGCAAGGCGAACGGCGCCACGCCCAGGATGGACACCCAGATCACCGGCTTGCGGCCGATGCGGTCGCCGACGGGGCCGCCCAGCACGGTGCCCACGGCCGACGCGAACAGGAAGAAGAACAGGTGCAGCTGCGCGTCCTGCACGCTCAGCCCGAAACGCTCGATCAGGAAGAAGGTGTAGAAACTGCTGATGCCCGCCATGTAGAAATACTTGGAAAAGATCAGCACCAGCAACACGACCACTGCGCCGATCACCACCTTGCGCGGGTAGGGCGCAGCAGCAGCCGGCTTCTTGCGCGCCGCGCCGCCGATGTGGTGCGTGGCATACCACCGGCTCACCTTCATCAGCAGGAAGATGCCGCCCAGCGCGGCCAGCCCGAACCAGGCCACGCTGCGCTGGCCGAAGGGCACGATCACCAGCGCCGCCAACAGCGGCCCCACGGCCGTGCCGGTGTTGCCGCCCACCTGGAACACCGACTGTGCGAACCCATGCTGGCCACCCGAGGCCAGTCGGGCGATACGCGACGATTCCGGGTGGAAGATCGACGATCCCACGCCCACGAAGGCCGCCGCCAGCAGCACGATGGCGAAGCTGGGCGCGAAGGCCAGCAGCATCAGCCCGATCAGCGTCGACAGCATGCCGAAGGGCAACGAATACGGCAGCGGCTTGCGGTCGGTGAACAGGCCCACCAGCGGCTGCAGCAGCGAAGCCGTCAGCTGGTAGGTGAGGGTGATCAGGCCGACCTGGCCGAAACTCAGCGAGAACTCGCCCTTCAGGATCGGATACATCGCCAGGATCAGCGACTGCATCATGTCGTTGACCATATGCGAACTGCTGATGGCCGCCAGGATGCCGTAGGCGGGCCTGGTTTTCTGCGGTGAGGCCGGTATGGCCTGCAAGGTCGGTACTGCGGAAAAGCTCATGGTCTGGATGGTCTTGTAGTGGTTCTCGGCACGGGTCTCGAACGCCCGCATGCCAAAATTATCGGCAGCTGGGCCTGGCCTGTCTCGCGCCAATCCACCAATAACCCTCGCAAAAACGACATGCAGTCACCAGCGCAGTCGCGTCGCCCCAAAGCCCTGTCGGTCATGCTCGCGGAGATCGATGCCGCATCGTCGCCCATCACCGGCCGCGCCACCGACTACCCGGCCGGCTGGTTCATCGAGCCGCACTCGCATGGCAGGCACCAGCTCATCTATGCGGTGCAGGGTGTGATGGTCGTCTCCACGGAAGCCGGCCGATGGGTGGTGCCGCCGACCCGGGGCCTGTGGATGCTCGGCGGCATGACACACGAGCTACGCTGCATCGGCGAAGTCCATATGCGCAGCCTGCTGGTGAGTCCCGACGCCGCGCCCGGCCTGCCGTCGCAGACCCAGGTGGTCGGCATATCGCCGCTGCTGCGTGAGCTGGTGCGGGCCGCCATGGATGTCACCTTGCCGTATGCGCCCGGCACCCGCGACGGTCGGGTGATGCGGCTGATCCTGGACGAACTGCGGGTGCTCCCCGCCCTGCCGCTGCACCTGCCGATGCCCACCGACCCGCGCCTGCTGCGCATCTGCGGACAGCTGCAGACGCAGCCTGACGACGCCTCCACCATGGCGCAATGGGCACAACGGCTGGCGGTCGACGTGAAGACCATCCAGCGGCTGTTCGTCAAGCAGACCGGCATGACCTTCGGCCAGTGGCGGCAGCAGGCGCGGCTGTTGCGGGCGCTGGAGATGCTGGCCACGGGCGAGAAGGTCATCGACATCGCGCTGTCGCTGGGCTACGAAAGCCCGAGCGCATTCGCGACCATGTTCCGCAGGCAGTTCGACCAGACGCCGAGCCAGTTTTTCGTGGAGGTTTGAGGGATCGCGGCCTTGAGCTAAAGTCCGCCGTCGCGCAAAAAAAGCGCGATCGGGATTGGCGTCCCGCCTTTGATGCAGGTGAATCCGTAGGACTGGAAGGTGCTGCGGTTTCCTCGTTCGATCCGTTAATGGCGGCTCGGGCGGGAGGGCTCACGCCCTGCCGGATCTGCACCTGCATCAAGCCGGTACGCCAACCTGTTCGAGCCGCCGCCATCATCCGGATGGCGGCGGTTTCTCTCACAGCAGAGTCGAATGAGCAGGAGCCACCATGAACCCCCTTGTCAATGACCCGTCGCCACGTGACCTGGACGACGCCCGCAGCGCATTGCGCCACCTGGGTGAACTGGCCAGCGCGGCCCTCGGCATCTCGCGCGACCGCCAGGAGGCCTGCGAATCGACCGACGACCTGAACCAGCGCCTGCAGCTGATGCAATACCTGGCCGACCGCATGGGCTGGGTGGCCGATGTCGGCCTGCGCAAACTGGGTGACGACGGCTCGCTGGCGCGGGCGGAAGACTGGATGCTGCCGACGGTCTGACCTAGCCGACGGACGACGCTACATCCGCCTCCGCCTCCGGCCACAAGCCCGGGAACAAAAAGCGCAGCCCCGCCATCGGCACACCGAACCGAAGCTTCCCACGCGGTGTGTCGGACACCAGCAGGCCGGCTTCGACCAGCCGTCCGATCAAGGTCGTCGCGGCCCGGTCCCCGAGCCCTGTCATGCTGGCGAAGTCACCACGCCCCAACTCGCCCTGCGTCGCAAACAGATAGTGCAACGGCCGCAGCGCCTCCATTCGGATGCCACGCCGCACCACTTTTTCTTCATGCGCCAGCAGGGCACCCAGCCGGTTCTCCATGTCCTGCAGGTTCAGCAGCCGGGCCATGAACCGGGCCTGGTCCAGGCAGATGTCCAGAAAGAAATCGATCCACTCGACCAGCATGCGCTGGCTGCGTTGCCCACGCCCGTCAAGGTCGCCCATGCGGGGCATGTCGGCGTTGGCCAGTTTTTCGGCATACGCGTCGCTGCTGCGGGCCAGGCCGCGCAAGGGCGACCACAGGCCGCCGGTGAGGTCGAGCGAGCGCAGCACCGCCAGGGAATGCAGTCGGGCGGCACGGCCGTTGCCGTCGTAGAAAGGGTGGATCCACACCAGGCGGTGGTGGGCGGCGGCAGCGGCGACGATCTGCAGTTCACCTCGGCGTACGGTGCCGTAGACCGACGACCAGCGGTGCAGCAGGTCGGGCAATGCCTCCCAGGCCGGAGCGACGTGTCGGCGCACGGCCACGTTGCGCTGGCGCAGTTCGCCCGGCACGACCGCGACCTGATCGGTGACTTGCCCGTCGACGCCGTGCAGTTGCACCA
The DNA here is from genome assembly GCF_057747805.1 of Xylophilus sp. PBN-3R. NCBI lineage: Bacteria > Pseudomonadati > Pseudomonadota > Betaproteobacteria > Burkholderiales > Xylophilus > Xylophilus sp. PBN-3R. The sequence continues at coordinate 4,190,514 of NZ_CM173225.1, read as the reverse complement.
ACCGATCCGCGGCATCGAGTTGCGAGAACAGGTGGCGGTGGATGTCTTTCAGAGCAGGCGGCGAATACAGCGCCTGGGTGGCAGGCGCTTGTTCGTGAATCCAGCGCTCGGTTGCGATATGCGCAATTGCAAGGCGCTGCAGCCGCGCTTTTTCAGCGTCGTTGGAAAACTCCTGCGACAGGGCCTGTTCGATTTCCAGTGGCCGGGTGTGTTCTCCCTCGATCTTGTTGGAGTAGTAGGAGTTCATGGCGCGCAGCATTCGGGTCAGCTCCTGGCTGACGCCGGGCGGGCACCCAGCCGCCAGTCGGGCGGATTCGGCGCGCAGGTCGTGGGCCTTTTCCAACACTGGCTCCATGGCGCGTTCGGCTGGTAGCAAGGGTTCCAGCTGATCGGGGTGGTCAAGAGGTCCTGCGGGCATTTTTGCGGATCTTTCTTTTGCTGCAAGCCGATGATCTGAAAAGGCTTTATAGGACTTTTACGGATATCTGTGCGGATGTTTTTACCGTCTATTTTCCGATGCCAGTTACTTACAACTGGCCACACCTCAACGTCCATCGGCATAATCGCGACTCCAGGAGAAGCTCGACCGCAAGGCGACTACCGAAGGCGTACACCCAAAACGCTCAGGTCAAAGGACTGGAAATCTCAAAAAACTGGAGAGTGCTGCCGGCAGGTTCAATCCGCCGATGCAGCCGCCGAAGGTGCAAGCCGCTGCTCGTCGAGCGCGGTGAATCTCTCAGGCAAAAGGACAGTGGGGCAGCGGTGATGCGCTATAAAAAATGCATCCCCGGCTGCCCTTTTCCTTTTCTGGAGATTTCCCATGAAAGTCATCGTGATGGGCGCCGGTGTCATCGGCACTGCCACCGCCTGGTACCTGCAACAGGCCGGACATGAAGTCACCGTGCTCGAACGCAACGCCGGTGCCGCCCGAGAAACCAGTTTCGGCAACGGCGGGCAGATTTCGGTCAGCCACGCCGAACCCTGGGCCAACCCCTCCGCACCGCTCAAGTTGCTGAAGTGGCTGGGCCGCGAGGACGCCCCCTTGTTGTTCCGGCTGCGTGCCGATCCCGCCCAGTGGCGCTGGGGCCTGAAGTTCCTGATGGAGTGCCCGGCCAAACGCAGCACCCACAACATGATCCAGTTGCTCAATCTGGGCACCTACAGCCGCAGCAGCCTGCAGGCGCTGCGCCGTGACATCGGCATCGAATACGACCATCTCGAAAAAGGCATCCTGCATTACTACACCAGCCAGCAGGAGTTCGACCTGGCGCTGGAACCGGCGCGGGTGATGCGTGAACTGGGCTGCGAACGCGACGTGGTCGACGCCGACGAAGTGGTCCGTATCGAACCCGCCATGGCCCATATCCGCCCACGCCTGGCCGGCGCCACCTACACCAGCGCCGACGAGTCCGGCGATGTGCACAAATTCACTACCGGACTGGCGGCCAGGGCGGCCGAGCGGGGCGTGCAGTTCCGCTACGGCGTGCGTATCCAGGCGCTGCGCACCGAAGGCGGCCGTATGACCGGCGTGGAAATCGCCAATGAGGAAGGCATGTACGAGATGGTGCGCGGCGACGCCTACGTGCTGGCGGCCGGCAGCTTCAGCCCGCTGCTGGCGAAGAGCGCGGGCCTGTCGCTGGACATCTATCCGGCCAAGGGTTATTCGGCCACGCTGCCGGTGCTGGACGCATCCAAGGCGCCGCAGGTCAGCCTGACCGACGACGAATACAAATTGGTGTTCTCACGTTTCGGCGACCGGCTGCGCATCGCCGGCACCGCCGAACTCAACGGCTATGGACTCGAACTGAATCCGGTGCGCTGCGACGCCATCGTGCGGCGCACGCTGGAAGTCTTTCCGGGCGTCAGCCGCCCGGAACTCGCCAGTTTCTGGGCCGGGCTGCGGCCCGCCACGCCAGGCAACGTGCCCTACATCGGGCGCAGCAAGGTGCAGGGCCTGTTCCTCAACACCGGCCACGGCACGCTGGGATGGACGCATGGTTGCGGCTCGGGCCGGGCGCTGGCCGAACTGATATCCGGCCGCAAGCCGGAAGTCGATTTCACCTTCTGCGGCGCGGCTGCCTGAGGGTTTGGCCGGAGCGCCGGTTCCCGCACAATCGGCGCCATGAAACGCCGGTCCACCGAACCTTCGCCCGTCCCGAAACATCATCCGCCAGCGCGGGCCGGAGGCTGAGCATGCGGGTGCTGCTGGTAGAAGACGACGCCGCCCTGCGCCTGGGCATTTCACGGGTGCTGCAGGCGGAGGGCTGGCAGGTCGATGTGGCCAGCGACGGCGAACTGGCGCTCACCGCCACGGCGGTAGCCGAATACCAGGCGGCAGTGCTCGACCTGGGCCTGCCGCGCCGCGACGGCTTCGACGTGCTGCGCCGCTGGCGCGAACAGAAACTCGACATGGCAGTGCTGATCCTCACTGCCCGCGACGACCTGGCCAACCGGGTCCGCGGCCTCAACGAAGGTGCGGACGACTTCCTGGCCAAACCCTTCGAATCCGAAGAACTGGTGGCCCGGCTGCGGGCCATCACCCGGCGCCGCCACCAGGGCGTGACCAACGTGTTGCGGGTCGGCGGCCTGGCCTTCCATACCGACAGCCGCGAACTGCGGCGCGGTGACGAAAGGCTGGCGCTCAGTCCGCGCGAGGCGGCGCTGGTCGAACTGCTGATGGCGGCCCAGGGCGCTGCGGTGCCCAAGGCGCGCATCGTTTCGACCATGTCGAGCTGGGAAACCAATTTCAGCGCCAACGCAGTGGAGATCTACATCCTCAAGCTGCGCCGCAAGCTGGTCGATTGCGGGGTGAACATCGTCACCGTGCGCGGCGTGGGTTACGCCATGGAACCGGTCTGAACCGATGAGCGCCCGCACCCCCGCAGCCAAGGGCAGCCAGCGGACTTTCAGCCTTCGCAACAAGCTGCTGACGCCGCTGCTGTGGCTGTGGGTGGTGTCGGCGGTGACGGCTGCGCTGGCCGCCTTCTGGCTCACCGGTCGGTCTTCCGAAGACGCCTTCGATCGCAGCCTGCGCGACGACGCGGTGGCGCTGGCATCGCAGATCCGCTGGGAAGGCACCGGCCCGCGGTTCTCGGCCGATGCGCGTACCGCGTCGTCGCTGGTCTACGACTCCTTCGCGCCGTCGCATTTCAGCGTCCGCACCGACGGCGGCCGGCTGCTGGTGGGCAATGCCGAGCTTCTGCTGCCGGCCGACGCCGACCGGCAGTCGGCGGGCTCGGCACTGTTCTATGAAGAAAAGACGCCCTGGGGCCCGTTGCGCCTGGTGGCGCTGAGGCTCGAAAAACCCCTGCAGGCCGAAGCGGTGTGGGTCATCGTCGGCGAGTCGCTGGCCAAACGCCGGCAGGTGACCCGCGAGCTGGCCAAGGCCATCTTCCTGCCGGCGGCTGCGCTGGGTTTCATCATCGTGCCGCTGATCCTGCTCGGCGTGCGTGCCGGCCTGGCACCGGCCAAGGCGATCAGCGCGGCCATCGAACGGCGCGGCATCGACGACCTGTCGCCATTGCCGCTGGCCGAAGTGCCTGACGAACTGCGCGGCATGGTGCAGCACACCAACGACCTGCTGGCCCGGCTGGGCACCGCGGTGGCCGACGAGCGGCGTTTCATATCCGACGCCGCCCACCAGCTGCGCACGCCGGTGGCCGGCATCAAGCTGCTGGTCGAAGACCTGCACCGCACCTGGCGCACAGACCCTGGCCGACCGCCGGACGGGGAGGTGATCGAGACGCTGAACACTACCGCCCACCACGCCACCCGGCTGGTGCGCCAGTTGCTGGTGCTGGCACGGTCCGGTGCCGCGGGTGACGCGCCGGCCACCGAGCTGGTCGACCTGCGGGTGATGCTGAACCAGGTGGTCGAACAATTGCAGCCGGCCGCCGTCGCCGCCGGCAAGACTCTGGTGCGCGGCCCGGGCCTGGGCCTGCACCGGCCGGTGGTCTGCCGCGTGGCGCCGCTGCTGCTGGAAGAGGCGTTCCACAACATCGTCGACAACGCCTTGCGGTACGGCGGCACGCAGGTCGAGGTCGATGTGGCGCAGACCGAAGGCCGCAGCGGCTGGGATGTCACCGTATTCGACAACGGCCCCGCGCTGGATGAGGAAACCCGCCGCCGCATGCTGTCGCCGTTCTGGCGCGGCGCGGATGTGGCGCCCGACGGCACCGGCCTGGGCCTGCCCATCGCCGAGAAGGCCTTGCGGCAGATGGGCGGCGGCCTGCCGGTGCCCGAGGCGCCGGAAGGCGGCGGCACGCTGGTGCGGCTGCAGCTGCCGCCGACATCGGCCTGACTTCCCTTGCGGCTATAGCCCGCTGGCAGTGCGGCTGCGTTGCGCCGCCATCAGGACCGACCGCACCGCATCGCGCACGGCGGCCACCGGCCGGTTGTCGTCGTCGGCCTTGCGGGTGACCAGCGAAAGCTGCAGCACCGGCGCACCACGCCCCAGCCGCACCACCCGCACCGGATAGGTCTGGCAGATGGCCGGATCGGCGATCTGCACGATGGAAATACCCAGCCCCGCGCTGACCATAGCCACGATGGCGGCGGCGTTGTCGAACTCCAGGCTGCTGCCGCGTTTGTCGCGTACCTGCGCGGCAAAACGGGCGGCCATGGCGCCGGTGATGGTGCCCCGGTCGTAGCGGATCCACTCGTGCTGGCGGAACAGCGCGGCCACGGTGGTCTCGGGTGCGTTGGGCGGCGCCACCAGCACCAGTTCGCGGCGCAGCATCGGTTGCCAGCGCAACCGCACCGAGCCGCCGTCCTCGGGCTGGGCCACCAGGGCGGCGTCCAGTTCGCCGGCCTTCACCTGGGAGGTGAGGCCGGCGCTGCGGCCGCGTACCGGCTTGAGTTCCAGCTGCGGATAACGCTCCCGCAGATGACCGATGACACCCGGCAGCACCACCGGCTGCATCGACTCGATGACACCCAGCCGCACTGCACCTCCGATGGCGACGGAGGTCCGTTTGCGCAGCGATTCCAGCTGTCCCAGCGCATCGCGCATCAGCCCGGCCACTTCGTGCGCCAGTCGCGTCGGCCGCACCTGCAGGCCGGATCGGTCGAACAGCGGCTGGCCGAGGTACAGCTCCATCTGTTTCATCTGCATGCTGACGGCACTGGGTGTGAGGTTCATCTCGGCGGCGGCAGCGGCCAGCGTGCCGCCGCGCAGCACCGCGTCGAGGGTGGAAAAAGCGTCGATCTTCATCAATTTCCCTTACCAAAGACATGAAGGAACTGCGCTATTTTGTTCTCCTTCGCTTGCCTAGACTGGGCAACCTGGTCAAGCCAAGGAGACAGAGACAAATGAACACCGCCACCCGATCGAACGGCGCGCCCCGCGCCTGGACCGCCGAAGAAGCCCGCGCCGACAACAGCTGGGTGCAGCGCCTCACCGCCGCCGAGGCCGACGGCTTCGACACCGCGCTGCGCCACGCCCGCGCCGCCGGCAAAGCCATGCTCGACATGCAGCAGTCCGACTATCCGCTGCCCGACGTGTCGCGCATGGCGCTGGAGCGCGCGATCGCCACCACCCAGGGGCGCTGGGGCATGTGCCTGGTCAAGGGTTTCCCGGTCGACCGCTGGAACGAGGACGATACCCGCCTGGCCTATTGGGGCATGAGCCTCTACATGGGCGTGGGCCGCACCCAGAACCGCGCCAGCCAGGTGATGAACGACGTGCGCAACGAAGGCGGCGACTACAAGGTGAAGGGTGGCCGCGGCTACAACACCAACGCCGGCCTCGACTTCCACCAGGACTCCTGCGATGTGGTCGGCCTGTTGTGCCGCCGCACCGCGCGCCAGGGCGGCACCAGCAAGGTGATCAGCTCCATCGCCCTGCGCGACGAGGTGCAGCGCCTGCGTCCCGACCTGATCCCGGTGCTGCAGCAGACCTGGTTCCACAGCTACCAGGGCACGCAGGACCCGAGCCAGCCGCCGTTTTATGGATGCCCGATCTTCGGCAACGACCCGCAGCATTTTTCGGCCCGCACCAACCGCAAGAACACCGACGCCGCCCAGCGCGACTTCGCCGAAGTTCCGCGCCTGACCTCCTTGCAGACCGAAGCGCTCGACCTGCTCGACGAGCTGATGCCCAGCCCGCTGCTGTGTTTCACCATGGAGCTGGAACGCGGCGACATGCAGCTGCTGAACAACTACGTCACGCTGCATTCACGCACCCCCTTCGAGGACTTCGAAGAACCCGACCAGAAGCGGCACCTGCTGCGCCTGTGGCTGTCGATTCCGTCGTCGCAGCCGCTGCCGCCGGAGTGGGAAGAGTATTACGGCGACGTGCGTGCCGGCGCGGTGCGCGGCGGGGTGCGCGGCAGCGCGATCTCGCCGGAATACTTGGCCTATGAAAAACGCCAGGCGGCTGCACTGGGGATGCCGCTGAAGGCCTGGAAACCAGGCAGGGCGACAGCGGCGGCGGAGGCTTCGGCCGCCTGAATCCGCCCGCCGTTCCCGTTCCAAAACAAGAAAGAGACAAACCCATGAAAAGACGCGAAATACTGGCCCTGCTGGCCGCCACCGGTGTGCTGCCCAGCGTCGACGCGCTGGCCCAGCAGAACGTCAGCCGGCTGCTGGTCGGCGCCACGCCCGGCGGCGGCACCGACATCGTGGCCCGAGCGGTAGCCAACGAAATGGGCAAACGGATGAACGGCCGCCAGTTCATCGTCGACAACCGTCCGGGTGCCGCCGGCAACATCGCCGCGCAGGCGGTGGCCAAGTCTTCCGCCGACGGCAGCACGCTGCTGATCAGCTACACCAGCCATGCCATCAACGCATCGTTGTACCCGTCGCTGCCCTTCGACCCGGTAAAGGACTTCACGCCGCTGTGCGGCCTGGCCAGTTCGCCGGCCGTGCTGGTCACCCGGCCCAACTTTCCGGCGAAGGATGTCAAGGAACTGGTCGCCCTTGCGAAGACCCAGCCCGGCAAGTTCAACCTGGCCATCGCCGGCATCGGCAGCGCCAACCACCTGGCCGGCGAAATGCTCAAGCACGATGCCCGGGTCGACATCGTCAGCGTCCCGTACAAGGGCACCGGACCGGCGCTGGCCGACGTGGTGGCCGGCCAGATCGACCTGGCATTCGCCGGCGTGGCGACGGTGCAGGAACTCATCAAGGGCGGCAAGCTCAAGGCGCTGGGCGTGACCAGCGGCCAGCGGCTGACGTCGATGCCCGATGTGCCGACGGTGAGCGAGGCGGTGCCCGGGTTCGAGTACAGCTCCTGGTACGGATTGTTCGGCCCCGCCAACATGCCCAAGGCGCTGGTGGATCAGTTCGCCGCAGCTGCCAAGGCGGCGCTGGCGTCGGACGACCTCAAGCAGAAGTTCGCCAATGAAGGCCTGGTCATCATGGGCCTGGGGCCGCAGGAATTCGACAAGTTCGTGCGCAGCGAGATCGTGCGCTGGGGCAAGGTGGTGCAGGCCACCGGCGCCAAGCCCGAATAAGGCCTGCTACGGGGTTTACCGGTCGAAGCGGGGTTTCACCGGGGCTTAGCCTGCGCTTGACCTGCGCTTCATGTCGGGCACGCTGCGCGCGCCTAGAGTGCCGGCATGACCTTGTTGTTGACGATTCTCGGCCTGCTCGCGCTGGTGGCCGTGGCGGGTTTCGTAGCGCGGGTACTGCCGCGTATGCCGCTACCCCTGCTGCAGATGGCGCTCGGCGCCGCCTGCGGCTGGCCCGCCGCCGGCCTGCATCTGGCGCTGGACCCGCAGGTCTTCATGCTGATGTTCATCCCGCCGATGCTGTTCGCCGACGGCTGGCTGATTTCCAAACGCGAACTGGGTGCGCAGTCGTTGCCGGTGCTGATGTTGTCGGTCGGCCTGGTGCTGGCGACGGTGCTGATCGGCGGGCTGGGCATCGGCTGGCTGCTGCCCGGGATGTCGTTGCCGCTGGCCTTCCTGCTGGCAGCGGTGCTGTCGCCGACCGATGCGGTGGCGGTGTCGGCCATGACGCAGCGGCAACGCCTGCCGCTGCGGCTGCAGAACATCCTCGAAGGCGAGTCGCTGATGAACGATGCCTCGGCGCTGGTGGCGGTCAAGTTCGCCCTGGCGGCGGTCATGACCCGCCAGTTCTCGGCCGGCGGCGCGGTGGCCGATTTCGTGGTGATGGCGGCCGGCGGCGTGGCGGTAGGCCTGCTGTTCAGCCTGGCGTTCGACCGGCTGCAGGCCGTACTGCTGCGCGGCCGCGAGCACCACACCGAACTGCCGGTGGTGCTGCTGCTGTTGCTGGCCCCTTTCGCTCCCTATCTGTTGGCCGAGCACTGGTGCCTGTCCGGTGTGCTGGCGGCTGTCACGGCGGGCATGAGCGCCAGCATGCTGGCACTGCGCCGCAGCGGTTTCAATGCCAGCCAGGTACGTACCCGGCATACCGCCGAGGTGATGCGCTACGGCCTGGACGGGTTGGTCTTCGTGCTGCTCGGCCTGCAGCTGTCCGGCATCTTGCGGGCGCTGCCCAACCAGCTCAACCTGCTGGATTCACCCTTCAGCCCGGCCGCGCTGCACCTGTGGGGCACCGGCCTGGCCATCACCGTTCTGCTGCTGGCGGTGCGCTTCGCCGGGTTCGTGACGGCGGGGCTGCTGCGGCGCCATGTGCCCTGGCTGCGGCGGCGCACCTCGGGCCAGCCGATGTCCTGGACCCTGGCATCGGTCGGTGCGCTCGGTGGCGTGCGGGGCGCCATCACGCTGGTCGCGGTGCTGGGTGTGCCGCTTACGCTGGCCGACGGCGAAACGTTTCCGTTGCGCGGCCTGCTGGTGTTCTTGTCGGGCCTGGCCATCGTGCTGTCGATGGGACTGGCAGCGCTGCTGCTGCCACCCCTGCTGCGCCGGCTGTCGGCGGCCGGCCCGGATGGAGACACGCACGGAGAACGCGAGCGCCAGTGGGCCCGCCGCTGCAGCGCCCGCGCAGCGCTGCGGACGTTGGGCGGCCTGGTCAGCCCGCCCGACCAGGCGGAGGACCATGACGCGGTCCGTGCCCGCATCGACCACGGCTACCGTCACCAGCTGCGGCAGGACGGGCCGGACACCAGCGACCGGGGCCATTCGCGCCACATGCTGGCGCTGGAGATGCGCCTGCGCCTGCAGGTGCTGCAGGCCGAGCGCGCCGAACTGCAAAGGCTGCGTCTGCGGAACCGCATCAACGACGAAACCCTGCGGCACCTGATGCATGAACTCGACCTGGTCGAGTCGGTGCTGCGCAAGACCGCCTAAAGCACCAGGGGCGGCTCTGCCATCGCCTCGACCTGGTCCCGCAAGGTGCGCGCCTGCCCGCGCCAGTAGTCGCTGCTGCCGAACCACGGGAAGGCGGCCGGAAACGCCGGATCGTCCCAGCGGCGGGCCAGCCAGGCGCTGTAGTGCAGCAGGCGCAGGGTGCGCAGCGGCTCGATCAGCGCCAGTTCCCGGCGGTCGAAACGCCGCACCTGTTCGTAGCCGTCGACCAGCATCGCCAGCTGGCCGGTGCGCTGGCGGCGGTCACCGGATGCCAGCATCCACAGGTCCTGCACGGCAGGTCCGGTGCGGGCGTCGTCCAGGTCGACGAAGTGCGGACCGCCGCCGGGCGATTCGGCCGGTGTCCAGAGGATGTTTCCAGGGTGGCAGTCGCCATGCAGGCGGATCGCGGCGATGGGCAGCGGCTGGTCGGGCGGGCCGTCCTGGTATTCGTCGTCTTCGTCTTCGGTGGCGGTCGAACGGGGCGTGACCGCGCCCAAGCCGCTGGCGGCCACCGCGTCCAGGGCCTCGCGGCAGGCGCCTTGCCATTCGCTCAGCACATCCAGCGGCACCGCATGGTGCTGCAGCAGCCAGTCGCGCGGTTCTTCGCCGAAGGTGGCCATGTTCAACGCCGGCCGGGTGGTGAAGGGCCGGGTCGCGCCCACCGTGTGCAGCCGCGCCAGGAACCGGCCGATCCATTCGAGGACCTCGTCGTCGTCCAGTTCAGGCGTGCGGCCGCCGCGTCTGGGACTGACGCTGAAGCTGAAACCGGCGTGGTGGTGCAGCGTGGCGCCGTGCAGCACCAGCGGTGCCACGGCGGGCACCTCGGCGGCGCTCAACTCGGCCGAAAAGGCATGTTCCTCGGCGATCTGCGCATCGGTCCAGCGGCCGGGCCGGTAGAACTTGGCCACCACCTGGCTGCCGTCTTCCAGGCGGGCCTGGTAGACGCGGTTTTCATAGGAGGAAAGGGCCATCAGCTGGCCCTCGCCGTGCAGGCCGATGGAAGCCAGCGCGTCCAGTACCGTGTCGGGTCCGAGCGTGGCGTAGGGATGCTGGCCGTCGCCTGCGGCGTTGGGCGAGACGTTGGGCGAGAAGGAAGCGGGTGGCTGGGGCATGCGGCATTGTCCGCGCTGCGGGTCCGGCGCGGCGCTCAGTCGGCCAGCAGGCCTGTCATGGCGGTCATTTCCGCGGCCGTGGCCAGCCTGGCGGCGTCTTCGGCGGCGCGGTAATGGCGCACCAGGGCCTCTCCGGTGGGCGACAGCGCGGTGCCGCCACCATGCGATCCGCCGGCCGCGGTGATGACCGCCGGCAGCTTCAGCGCCTTGTTCATCTCGTCGACCAGCATCCAGGCACGCCGGTACGACATGCCCAGTTGCCGCGCCGCCGCCGAGATGGAGCCGGTCCCGGTGATGGCTTCTAGCAGCGCGATCTTTCCGGGGCCGATGGCAATGCCCTCGTCTCGGTAGATACGTATGCGGAACTGCACTTTGGATTTCATCCGCCAAGGGTAAGCCATGGCGCGGCTAGAATCGCGGCCTACCCCTTGGGGAGTAGCCGGCTTCCGCACCCAGCGTCGGAAGCGCCTGCGTCAACATACTCGGAGCTGTCCTGAACAGCCCGTGGCGCCGGCAACTTGTGCGCCCTGCACCGGTTGGCGAGACCATCGGCGCGTCAGCACGACAACAGGTCGGGCAGTGGTGACGCGCCCGTGCGCTCGCCCGGCCGCCAAAAAGCTTCCCACATGAATTTCGTCTCCACCGCCTTGCTAGCCCTGGCGATGTCCACCGATGCCTTTGCCGCCGCAGTGGGCAAAGGAACCGCACTGCAAAAACCCCGCTGGTCCGAAGCGCTGCGCACCGGTGCCATCTTCGGTGTCATCGAGGCACTGACGCCGCTGGTCGGCTGGGCGCTGGGCCTGGCCGCCGCGAGCTACGTCAAGCAGTGGGACCACTGGATCGCCTTCACGCTGCTGGGCGTCCTGGGTGCACGCATGGTCTACGAAGGCTTCAAGGCTCCTGAAGAGGAAGAGGCAGAAAAGCCGACACGCCATTCCTTCTGGGTGCTGGCCGTCACCGGTTTCGCCACCAGCATCGACGCCATGGCGGTGGGCGTGGGCCTGGCCTTCATCGACGTTCCCATCGTGCCGGTGGCCGTTGCCATCGGCTGCGCAACATTCGCCATGGTCACGCTGGGGGTGATGGTCGGCCGGGTACTCGGCAATATCGCCGGCAAACGTGCCGAGATCGTCGGCGGCCTGGTGCTGATCTGCATCGGTTGCGCCATCCTCTACGAACACCTCAGTGCCGCAGCCGCCTGACGTTTCAGGCGCCCGGCAAAAAGCCGCCGGCCCTTCGCAGGGCACGGCGGCTTTTTTTATCGGCCGATCAGGAAACGACAGGCGATGCGGCGACCAGGTGTTCCGTCAGGAACCAAACCTGCAGTTCGTTGGTCCGCAAAACGTCGCTCACCAGAACGTCGTTGGTGCCGGAATCGCCCAGGTCGTTGGCCTTCTCCGCAGCGTCGCGGGCATAGATGCAGATCGCCTCGTGGGCTTCGGCCAGGCGCTTGATCTGAACGGCGGCCGGCTCACGGCCACGCGGCGGGCGCTCGATCTTGGTGGTCTCGGCGACGTCGGCGGCCATGGCGATGGCAATCCCGCCCAGCAGCTGGATGCGTTCGGCGATGGTGTCGACCAGTTCGACCTGCGCGATGAAATGCTGGTCGTACATCAGGTGCAACTGGTTGAAGGTCGGGCCGACCACCTGCCAGTGATGTTTCTTGTACATGTCGCGCAAGGTGATGGTGTCGGCCAATACCTGGTTGAGCATCGAGACGCTTTCCTTGCAGGTCTCTTCGGAGAGGCCGTTGGGCATCTTCACGATTTCGCCGTAGCGCTGCGTCTCGTGTTCGAACTGGTTCAGGTTGGGCTTCACTTCACGCGTCTTGGTGGCGGTGCTGCGAGCCGAGTTCTTGTTGGTGGCAGGATTGTTCTTGCCCAGGGGGATGATTTTCTTGGTGGCCATATCGTTTGTGAGTTGTGGTTGTGGATGAATGGATGACGGAACGAAATCAGTGCACGAACAGGGCGATCAAAATGATGATCGGAATCGGGACGCCGAGGAAAAGCAGAAGAAGGGAACGCATGAGTGCCTCCGTTTTGTTTGGTTGATTGCGGGGTTCAGAGGTCGCGCTGGCGACCGCCGAAGGTGGCTGCAAAACTGGCGACGAACGCACCGATCAGCAGCGAGATGAACAGCCACAGGGCAGCGTGGGCAGAGGCCTTGCGGGCCTTGTCGGCAGCGTCGCGGGCAGCGGCTTCGGCGTCGCGCAACTTGGCCTGGGCCTTGCCGAACACATCGGTCACACGCTTCTCGGCGTCGGCCTGCGACAGGCCGGTGCGTTGCGACACCAGGCGGGCGACATAACGGGTGTCGTCCTGTGGCAGGGTGCCGCTGCGCAGGGCGCTGGCCATGATGCGGCTGACTTCGGCGCCGGTGGCGGCGTTGGTCTGGACCACTCCCGTCGACGGGCCCGCAGGTGCGGAGGCCGTAGCGGCGGCCGCCGTCGCTGGATCGCTCGGAGCCTGCGCCAGGGGAGCGGCGGCATTCATGTCCGGGCGGAACAGCGAATCCACGAAATAGCCAGTGGCATCAGCGCCGGTCGGTGCAGCGGGGCCGCTGGCGGGGCGTGCCGATGCGGCTGCCGTGGCGCCTGCGCTGGCCACACCGCCGACCGCAGCGCCGGCAGCCTGCGCGCCGGTGCCGATGATCGCGCTGACGCTGGTGGCCAGGAAGGCGGCGGTCACCAATGTGGCGACAGCCCAGGCCAGGAAACCATGGGCAGTGTCACGGAAGTACACCTCGTCGGTATGCACGGCAGTCCAGCGGCTGCGCAGGCGGCCCGCTAGATAGCCGCCCATGCCCGATGCGGCGAGTTGGGTGAATGTGATCCACGCGATGCCTGCCATGCCCAGGCTGGCGGCGCTGGCACCTTGCGAAGAGAAGGCCGAAGCCGATGACAGGCCGAGCCCGGTGCCCAGCAACAGCAGGATCAGCGACAGCGCCGCGGCCCCCGCCGCGCCCGCGAAGATGGCGCCCCATGACACGGCACTGGCGGACAGGGAGGTTGCCGTGGCCGATGCCGGTGCCGCGTAGGCGACCCCTGCTCCGGGCAGGTCGGGAGTGGATGCGATGGATGTCATTTTGGCTCCGGGAGTCCTTGTTGTGGTCGCAGAAGCATGCCGCGCCAGCCGGTCCGCGGCGTGTGAGTCAGGACCCGAATGATTTGTAGGCCTTGCACCAAGACAAGGCCTGCCGGAGCCGTCCGCGGCTACCCGAGCAGGTCGGCATATTCGCTATGCCGTTGGATATAGACGGCGATGAAGCGGCACTGAGCCACCACCTTCAGGCCGTCTTCGCGCGCATCGTCCAGCACCCGTCTGGCGAGGGCTGAACCGATGCCCTGACCTTCGAAGGCCGGGTCGACTACGGTGTGGGTGAAGGTGATGACCGGTCCTTCGAGAACATATTCGCAGGTGCCGGCGACGGCTTCGTCCACACAGGCCTCGTAGCGGCTGGCATCGGTGTTGCGGGTGACGTAAACGGCTGAAGACATGTCGGTGCGCGATGGAAAAAACTGCAGTGTAGATAAGCCTTTCGAAAAATGTATTGCGCACAATTTAATTGTTCGATAATATTTGGCCATGCCTTCCCGCAAGATCCCCGCGAATCTTCTTCACCTGGACCACCAGGTGTGTTTCGCCTTGTATTCCGCGTCGCTGGCCATGACCAAGGTCTACCAGCCGCTGCTGGCTGCGCTGGGCCTTACCTATCCGCAATATCTGGTCATGCTCATCCTTTGGGAAAACGATCGCATTGCGGTGTCGGCCATCGGCGAACGCCTTTTCCTGGACTCCGGCACGCTGACCCCGTTGCTGAAGCGCCTGCAGGCCGCTGGCCTCGTCAGCCGCGAACGCGACAGCGAAGACGAACGCCGCGTGCTGGTCAGCCTGACCGAAGCCGGCCGTGCGCTGCGGTCGCAGGCTGAAACCATTCCCCCGTGCGTGCTCGAAGCCACCGGCTGCAGCGTGCCCGCACTGGCCCAACTCACCGCGCAGCTCAATGCATTGCGGGGTCGCCTCGCTGGCTGACTTCCAACTTTTTTTCACCCGCCCTCCAACCAACGAAGGAAACACCATGACCATCAAGCTCGACAAGGTTCTCTACACCGCCCACGCCACCTCCACCGGCGGCCGCGACGGCTCTTCGCGCAGCGACGACGGCCTGCTGGACGTCAAGCTGGCTCCCCCGAAGGAACTCGGCGGCGCAGGCGGCGCGACCAACCCCGAACAGCTGTTCGCCGCCGGCTACTCTGCCTGTTTCCTGGGCGCGCTGAAGCACGTCGCGGGCATCGAGAAGGTGAAGATCCCCGCTGACGCCTCCATCGACGCCAGCGTCGGTATCGGCCCGATTCCGCAAGGCTTCGGCATCCAGGCCGCACTCACCATCAAGCTGCCCGGCGTGGAACGCGCACTGGCCGAATCGCTGGTCGAAAAGGCCCACCAGGTCTGCCCGTACTCGAATGCCACCCGCGGCAACATCGAAGTGACGCTGACCGTCGCCTGATCGCCCGGCTTCGGCCGCCAGGGGCCGCCGTCCTTCTTTTCGGAGAGGGCGGCGGCCTTTTTGTTTGCTGCGGGCCTGTGCAAGAATTCGTCATATCCCGTAAAACATGACGAATTCCCTTCTCCAGATTTCCAAGACCACCGACTGGCATCCCCTGTGGCTGTCCCTGCAAGTGGCCAGCGTGGCGACCTTGGCCGCGCTTGCGGTCGGCGTGGCGCTGGGCTGGCTGTTCGCCCGCCGGTCCTTCCCTGGCAGCGGCGTGGCCGAGGCCATCTGCATGTTGCCGCTGGTACTGCCGCCCACGGTGATCGGCTACGGCATCCTCGTGATGGCCGGCCGCCGCAGCCCGCTCGGCGCCTGGCTGCGACAGCATTTCGACTACACCATCATCTTCAGCTGGCACGGCGCTGTGGTGGCATCGGCAGTGGTCGCATTGCCGCTGGTCCTGAAGTCCGCCAGCGCCGCGTTTGCCGGTGTGGACCGTTCGCTGGAGGCCGCCGCCAGCACGCTGCGGCAATCGCCCTGGTCGGTCTTCTGGCGGGTCACGCTGCCGCTGGCCTGGCCCGGCATATTGGCCGGAACGCTGCTGGCCTTCGCGCGCGCGATGGGCGAGTTCGGCGCTTCGCTCATGGTGGCCGGATCCATTCCCGGCCAGACCCAGACCCTGTCGATGGCCATCTACGACGAAGTGCAGGCCGGCCACGACGATCGCGCGCTGTTGCTGGTGCTGGTCACATCGGTCATCTCGGTGCTGGTGCTCGTGGTGTCCAACCGTTTCTTTTCCCTTCGTTAAACCTCTCAACCCCGTATTCCAGGATCCCATCCATGCGCAAGTTCCGCCTTCTCGCTTCCGTCGCCGCCCTGGCCGCCACCTTCGTCCTTCCGCTCGCCGTTTCGGCCCAGCAGCTGACCGTGTCGGCAGCCGCCAGCCTGACCGACGCCTTCAAGGAACTCGGCCCCAGGTTCGAGGCCGCCAGGCCCGGCAGCACCCTGCGCTTCAACTTCGCCGCCTCGGGCGCGCTGCTGCAGCAGATCGCGCAGGGCGCGCCGGTGGACGTGTTCGCCAGCGCCGACCAGGCCACCATGAACCGCGCCAACGACCAGAAGCTGATCGACGCCGACACCCGCCGCAACTTCGTCACCAACAGTCTGGTGCTGATCGAGCCGGCGCAAGGCGGTGTCGGTGTCAAGTCGCTGCAGGACCTGGCAAGTGCCTCGGTGAAAAAGATCGCCATCGGCAAGGTCGCCACCGTGCCGGTCGGTGCCTATACCAAGCAGGTGCTCGACGGCGCCAGGCTGTGGGAGCCGCTGGAGCCGAAGTTCGTGCAGGCCGACAGCGTGCGCCAGGTGCTCGACTACGTGGGCCGCGGCGAGGTCGATGCCGGATTCGTCTACAGCACCGATGCCACCATCGCCGGCGACAAGGTCAAGGTCGTCGCCACGCCGACCGGCCACACACCGGTCAGCTACCCGGTGGCGGTCATCGCAGACAGCAAACAGAAGGCCCTGGCCAAGGACTTCACCACCTTCCTGGCCGGCGACGATGCGCAGGCGGTGTTCAAGCGCTACGGTTTCGGCAAGCCGTGATCGACGTCGACCTGCGGCTGACGGTCTCCGACGGACGCCGGCGCTTCGACCTGGCGGTGCGGTTCGCGACGGATGCCCCGTTCGCGGCGCTGTACGGCCCGTCGGGTGCCGGCAAGTCGCTGACGCTGCAGGCAATTGCCGGTCTGTTGAAACCCTCCGCCGGCCATGTGCGGCTGGACGGTCGAACCCTCTATGACTCGACCGCCGGCATCGACCTGCCGCCGCCGTCGCGCCGGGTGGGTTTTCTGTTCCAGGACTACGCGCTCTTCCCGCACCTCTCGGTGTTCGACAACGTGGCCTTCGGGCTGACGTCGGCGCTGCGGCCGAGGCTGTCGCCGCCGGACCGGGCGCGGGTGAATGAACTGCTGGGCAGTTTCGGCCTCGCCGGCATGGCTGCCAGCCGGCCAAAGAACCTGTCGGGCGGCCAGCGCCAGCGGGTGGCGCTGGCGCGGGCGCTGGCCTGCGAACCGCAGGTGCTGCTGCTCGACGAACCCTTCGCTGCCCTCAATCCGATGCTGCGCGGCAGCCTGCGGCAGGAGCTGGCGGAAGTGCGAAAGCGCTGGAGCATACCGGCGCTGATGATCACCCACGACATGGAAGACGTGATCGAACTGGCCGACGTCGCCTTCGTCTACGAAGCCGGCCAGGTAGTGCGGGAGATCGACATGCATGCCGGCGAAAGCCGTGCCCTGGCGATACGCGACCTGCTGCCGGCGGACGCATCGCAGTCGCCGAAGAAAGCCCTGTTGCGGCGACTGCTGGCGGGCTGAAAATCAGTCGGTCGCGACCATCACGCTGGATGCCTTGACGACACCGTAGGCCTTGCCGCCTTCGACCAGGCCCAGGGATTCGGCAGAGTTGCTGGTGATGGTGGAAACGATCTGCACGCCGGCGGCGATCTCGAGAGTCACTTCGGTGGTGACCGGGCCACGGACGATGGAAACGATGGTGCCTGGCAGAACGTTGCGTGCGCTGATTTTCATGGTGGTTTCTCTTTGAGGAATGGAAAATTCGGCGTCGATTATGGCTGGGGTCATTCGGCCTGCCGGTGTTGTCTGCGTCTCGTTCGCCGGAGCCTGAAAGGCGGCTGCGCAACATTCCCGGCTTTTCCAGACTCTGGAGGCCACCGTGATTCCATCCCCGTCCTTCACCGGGCACCTGCATTCCTTCTACACCCGCACCGCAGACAGTTTTCACCGCCAGGTAACGCCGCCGGACGCGGCTTGCCTGCCGCAGCCATCCTCTCCACAGGTCGCTGATGCAACGGCTTTCGCGCCAGTCCGCGGTGCGGACATGTCAAGCAGGGTGCAGGATCTTTTCGACCATCTGGATGCCGACCCCGCCGTGCAGCAGGCGCTGCGTGAACACCAGGGACCGGACGGCATCGACCTGTCGGCCTTCCTGCGTTCGGGCGCGGCCGGTGCGCTCGATTTCATGGCGAGCTTCGGCCTGCGGTCGGCGCTTGCCGGCACGTTTCCCGGCAACCCCTGGGTGCAGTCGCTGTCGTGGTTCCTGGCGGCGGCGGCCACCGTGCCACTGGGCATCGGCACCCGGCGGCTGACCGGCGTGCCGGCTGCGGCCGATCGCGGAGGCGTGCTGGACGATGTCATTCCATCGGCGGTGTTCCTGGGCGTGAACCTGCTGCACATGTTCGGCCGCCACACCAGATATCCGGGCGGCACGCTGGCCGGCGTGGCGCAGGCGATGGGCCTTTCGGCACTGACGGGTTTTGCCGTGGTGGCGGCCAGGACCGCCGCCGGGGCCGGCAGTGACGGCCCGGTGCGCATTCCCCTGGCGGTGGACGAAGCCATGCTGCATCGGGCGTTGCTGATGACGCCGGTGGCCGCCATGAGCCTGTATGTCTTCAGCCGCAGCCAGCGCGGCCTGCCGTTGCGCACGTCCGACCGGCTGGGGCCGCTGCTGCTGCTGTCGGTGGTCTGGTGCCTGCGCAACCATCGGCCCGGCGGCTCGAGCCTGGGTGGAAAGGAACGCTAGGAGGCGATCACCAGCAGCACCTCGGCCTGCAAATCGCCCTGGGTGGTGATCTTGTGCGGCACGGTGGAATTGAAGTGCGCGCAGTCGCCGGCCGACAACGATTCGGTGCGGTTGGCCAGTTGCAGGCTGATGGCGCCCTTCAGCACATAGAGGATTTCTTCTCCCTCGTGGTGGCTCATGGGGTGATCCCGGCCCCGTTCCTTGCCGGGTTCCAGCACGAAAGCCAGCATGCGGTGACCCGGCGCGGTGCCGGCCACCACCCGCGGTGCGCCCTGGGCCGGATTCTTGCTCGCACCGTCGGCGGCGCGGGTGATGGTGATCGGATCGGTGTCCGACGGTTCGCCGAACAGTTCTTCCACCGGCACCTTCAGGGCCTTCGCCAGTTTCAGGGCCGCGCCGATGGAGGGCGTGGACAGACCACGCTCGACCTTCGACACATAACTGCGGGTCAGGTCTGCCGCCTGCGCCAGGGTTTCCAGCGTCATGCCGGATTGCACCCGCAGCAATTTCAACTTGATCGACATTTGCTTCTTGCAGGACACAAGTGTCCGATATTAAACTTTGGTCATCGGTCTGCGTCCCTCGAAAAGCCGCTGCCCTGCCGATGCCCTGAGGAGTATTGTCATGTCGATTTTTTCCCGAATCCGCTCCCGAGCGGTGTTGCTCGCGCCGATGCTCTGCGCCGCCGCCCTTGGTGTCGCCGCCGTGCCCGCCCAGGCACAGGCCGCATACCCGGCCAAGCCGATAAGGCTGGTGATTCCCTTCGGCGCCGGCGGCATCACCGACGTGGTGGGCCGCTACATCGGCCTGCAACTGGGCGAGGAGCTCAGGCAGTCGGTGATCGTCGACAACCGGGCCGGTGCCGGCGGCAGCATCGCCGCGCAGGCGGTGGCTCAGGCAGCGCCAGACGGCTACACGCTGTTGCTGGCGACGGTCGGCACGCAGGTGGTCAACAAGATGATCTACAGCAAGCTGGCATACGACCCTGCGGCCTTCACGCCGGTCTCGCTGGTCAGCAATTCGCCTTACATGATGGCCATCGCCGACATCCCCGGCGTGAACGACCTGCAGGGCCTAGTGACCTATGCACGCACCCATCCGGGCCAGCTCAATTTCGGTTCGGCCGGCAACGGCAGTTCGCCGCACCTGGGCATCGAGCTGTTCAAGCTGAGCACCAGGACGTTCATCGTGCACATTCCGTTCAAGAGCGGCGCCGAGGCCGTCAACGCGGCGTTGGCCAACCAGGTGCAGATCGTGATCGACGCGATTCCGGTGATCCAGCCGCAGATCAAGGCCGGCCGACTGAAGGCGGTGGCGATCGCCGACCCGCGCCGCAATGCCGCCGTGCCCAACCTGCGCACCAGCGCCGAACAGGGCGTGCCCGGTTTTGTCATCGGTTCATGGAATGCACTGGTGGCGCCACACGGCACGCCGCCTGCCGCCGTCGAGGTGCTGAACACCGCGCTGACCCGTGTGCTGGCCAAGCCCGAGGTGGTGGCGCGGCTGGCCGAGCTGGGCATCGAACCCATGCCGACCGGTGTGGCAGCCTACGAAAAACACGTGCGCAGCGAGACCGACAAGTGGTCGAAAGTGACCCAGGCCGCCGGCACCAAACTGGACTGAATCGCGATGCTGCTCTACGACACCCAACGGTCCGGCAACGCCTGGAAGGTGCGGCTGATGGCCGGGCTGCTGGGCTTGCCGCTGGAACGCCGCACGCTGTCGATAGACAAGGGTGACCTGCGTTCGGCGGACTGGAAACTTCGGGCGCCGATGGGCCAGGTGCCGCTGCTGCAACTGGACGACGGCAGTACCCTGGCCGAGTCCTTCGCCATCCTCTATTACCTGGCGCACGACAGCCTGTGGTGGCCGTTGACACCCGTTGCGCAGGCGCAGGTGCTGTCGTGGCTGTCGTTCGAACAGGAGCGGCACATGAAACCGCTGGCGCAGCTGCGGCTGCACCTGAGCCTGCTGCGCGACCGCCCGGCCGACGACAAGGCGATGCTGCATTTCGCGGTCGAGGCCCGCCAGGCCCTGGATATCCTCGAGGCCCGGCTCGCCCGCCAGGGGCCCGCCGGCTGGGTGGCAAGCTCCGCATTGCCCAGCATCGCCGATGTGGCGCTTTATCCGTACACCCGGCTGGCACCGCTGGGTGGAATCGACCTGGCTTTCTACCCACACATCGGCTCATGGCTGGCGCGCATCGAGGCGTTGCCGGGTTACCAGCCGCTGTTTCCGGGACGGCCCGAACTGAATCTGTCGACGGTGGAAATCACCACCGCGACCGCCTGACAAAACAGGCTTTCCTTTCTTCATCCAAAGAAGACGAACCATGAACGCACAAGACACCTTCTCATTCGACAAGGACACCCTGATCCAGCAGTCCTACGGCCAGATGGACCAGCACCTGGCGGACAGCGGATACAGCGCCCGACAGAAGGTGGCGCTGACCTGCCGCATCCTGTTCGACAACGGCCACGACTCCGGTCTGGCGGGCCAGATCACCGCTCGCGCGGAGACGCCGGGCACCTTCCACACCCAGCGTCTCGGCCTGGGTTTCGACGAGATTTCAGAAGACAACCTGCTGCTGGTCGACGAACACCTGAACGTGCTCGAGGGTGGCGGCATGGCCAACCCGGCCAACCGTTTCCATTCGTGGGTGTACCGCGCCCGGCCCGACGTCAACTGCATCGTGCACACGCACGCATTGCACAGCTCGGCGCTGAGCATGCTGGAGGTGCCGCTGGAGGTTTCGCACATGGACAACTGCGTGCTGTACGACGACGTCGCCTTCGTCCCGAAGTGGCCGGGTGTGCCGGTCGGCAACGAGGAAGGCGAACTGATTTCCGCCGCGCTGGGCAACAAACGTGCGCTGCTGCTGGCCCACCACGGTTTGCTGATCGCGGCGAGCAGCGTCGAGGAAGCCTGCGTGCTGGGCATCGCCTTCGAACGTGCGGCCAAGCAGCAGCTTTTGGCCATGGCGGCCGGACAGATCCAGCCGATCGACCCTCGGCTGGCACGTGAGGCGCATGACTGGGTGCTGAGGCCGAAGCGCAACAGCATCGCGTTTGCCTATTACGCGCGGCGGGCTTTGAGGGATCCGCGCAATTCCGATGCCTTGCGGGTGGCCGAATAGCCTGGAGTCATTTGGTTCGGCGGGCGGTTATCTCCGCTCCGCTCCCCTTGGTGCGCCGATGGCCAAACCTCGAGCATTTGCGAAGAATAAATGCGATCGCTAAGTCTCATTGGACGAGAGGCGGCGCGGCGAAGAAGAAAACGGAGCGAAGCCGCGCCACAGGATCCCGGCGACAAAACCAACCCCCATTTAAAGCTGCGCAACATGCTCCACCAGCAACTCGCCCAGCTTCTGCTGCGCCCATAGGGGCGTCAGCGTGTGGTCCGCCCCCGCCATCACCTCGAACCGGAAGTGCTTCTGCCGGCGCATGTTGACGGCATTGGCGCCCAGGTGGGTTTCCACCTCGTCCAGCCCGCTGTCGTTGTCGCTGTAGAGCATGAACACCCGCACGCCGCGTTTCAGCAGGCCGTGGAACAGGCTCTGGATGTCGGTTGAATCCTGCATCGCGGCCAGCGGCAATTCGGGGGCCTTCAGCACCGCGGACTTGAGCCTGCGGGCCAGGCGTTCCTTCACCACCTTGCCGACGCCACGCGCGATCCAGCCCAGGTTGACGTCGCCGCGCACCACGCGTTTCCAGGTTGCGCGGTCAAGCAGGCGGCTGCGGTAGAAACGCAGCGACCGGATGTTCTTGCGCGGCCGCACGTCCAGCGGATCGCCTTCGCGCCAGTTGAAGCTCGGCGGGTTGATCAGCACCATGCCGTGCACCGCCGGTTCAGCCAGCGCACTGCGGAACGACAGGTAGGCGCCGGAGCAGACACCGGCCAGCATCACCTTCGACACACCCAGCGTCTTCAGCCAGGCGATGGCGGCATGCACTTCGGCTACCGAGTGCTTGCCGAACAGCTGGTTGTCGCGCTGGCCGGGCGAGGCCGGGCTTTCGCCCATGCCGCCGATGTCCAGCCGCATCGCCATGAAACCCTGGGACGCCAGCAGCCGTGCATGGGTCACGTACATGCGGTTGGGGCCGATGTGGTGGTTCGAACCGGTGTTGATGAAGATCACCGCCGAATGGGCGCGCTGCGGCTGTGGATCGACCGGCGTGGTGAGGATGCCGAACAGGTTGCGGTGCGGGCCGAAACGCACCGGCGTCTCGCGCACCGTGGTGCGGCCGCCGTCGGCGTCGACCAGGAAACTCTCGGGCTCCGGCACCACCGGCACCACCGGCGCGGCTACCACGTCCGACGGCGCATGGCGGGCCTTCAGCCATTCGCCGATCTCGGCCAGTGCGGCTTCGGGCACCACCGCGTCGAAAGTGTCGCGCATCATGCCGGCGTAGCCCGGCACATCGGTGGTGGTGACTTCGCAGCCGACTTTGCGCAGGTGTTTTTCGAGCCTGGGGTTGTAGGGAATGTCGTCGCGCGACATCAGCAGCACCGACCGGCCGCCCAGCCGTTCGGCGGTAACCATCGCGGTGAGGTCCAGCGAGCCCATGGCGGCGATGGACTCGTGGGTCATCAGGTAGCCGCCGGATTCTTCGCCGATGGCGTTCTCGGGTGCGCCGACCAGGGCTTCGGCGCTGGCGGCGCCTTTCTCGTTCTGGCCGCTTTTGCGCAGCATGCGCAGCGCACGTGCCTCCCGCAGGTACAGGTTGCCCGAGCTGAACGGCGCCCAGGCGACGATGCTGCCGACACCGGCAGCGCCGGATTCGGTGGCCGCTGCAGCCAGCGCCAGGGTGCCGCCCATCCGCACGCCGAACAGGCTGACATGGCCGACACCGCTCAGCTTGCGGCCGAAGTCCACCGCCTCGCCGATGCCGCGCAGCCAGTTCTGGACGCGTTCCGGGTGTTCGTCGGTGCCGGACGAATCCCCGGTGCCGTGGTGGTCGTAGCGCAGCACCGCGAAACCCTCGAGCGCCAGGCGCAGGGCCAGCTGGCGGTAGTGGCGGTGGATGCAGATGGCGTCGTAGCCCAGCGGGTTTGACATCACCACCAGGCAGTCGCGGTTGATGCCTTCGGGACTGCAGGCCGGGTGGTACCAGCCGGCCAGCTTGCGGCCTTCGTGGTCGAAATTGACCGGCCTCGCTTCCAGTGCCGGCGGAATCTTGAAACTCATGCAGTTGTCTCCAGCGTCTGCGGCGTCACACGTTCGGTTCCATTGGCCGCCTGCAGCTGGGCACGCAGCCGGGTGCCCGGCTTGCGGGCCGTCAGCATGACCGCCTGCTCGCCGCCGGGTGGGAGATGAAAGTAGTTGTGGTCGACGCTGAAACCCGGGGCGTCGACGGCGACTGCCTGGGCAAAACGCGGGCAGCGCACGGTGAGGCGGTACCGGTCGGGCGCGACCGTTTCCACGCTGGCCGAAAGGCCGAGCGCGGGCTGCACCGCGAAACCGTGTCCGAGCGGGAAAAAGAAGTCCGAAGCCAGTACCGCGCCGCTGTCGGCGTCGCGCAGCACCGCAAACGCCACGTCGTGGCCGGCCGGGCCGAAACGATAGGTGTAGCTGCTGTCGGTGAAGTGGCCGAACAATGCGTCGGCGCGTACCTGAAGGCTGTCGCGGGCCGGCACGCTGACCTCGCGTCTGCCCTGGGCGACCGGCTTTTCTCCGTGGCGGTAGAGGGTGATCTCGAGCTCGGCAACCAACGGAACCGGGCCGTCGTTGACCGCATGCAGCGCCAGTCCGTTGACACCTTCGTCGGTGATGAACAGCGCCCGTGGCGCCATCGCCCGGCGCAGGTAGAACCACGCCGCCTTGGGCACGCCGTAAGCATCGATCACACCCCAGCCGGCACCCGGCCAAAGGTCGCGCAGGAACCAGACGACGGCGCCGGCGCACGACGATCCGTTGCGCCGCCACTCACCCAGCGCCTTGCCCATCACCTCGCCGGTGACGATGCGGCTGAGCATCAGGTAACGCTCCATGTCGGCATAACGCAGCCGCATCGGATCGACACCGAAGAGCTGCGCCAGGTAATGGTCGCGCACGTCGTCGAAATCCCAGCCGGCACTGCTGTCCCGCGGCACCCGGGACTTCCAGCGCGGATGGTGGAAGGGCGACTGTCCCTCGGCCAGGAATCGGTCGAGCGACTCGGGTTCCGGCACATTGGCGAAAGCCAGGCATTCGGAGGTGAAACGCACGCCGCTGCGTCGGGCGTCGGCCAGGGGCTGCAGGTAGGCGCCGACGCCGAAGTAATGCGATGCACCCGAATCGACCTGGAACGGCAGCACACCGCCGGCCGGGCTCGACGGCCAGTACGGCACATCCGGCCGCAGCGCCCGGCCGATGGCCGGCAGCACCTCGCCGAACAGGCGGTTGCGCCACAGCGGCTGCTCGAGCCCCAGCATGGCCGCCTGCTGTTCGACTTCGCTGTTGCCGCACAACAGGCCGAGGCTGGGCGACCGCCGGGTGCGCTGCAGGAACTGCCGGGCCTCGGCCTCGACACTGGCCACGAAGCCGTCGTCGTCGGCCGGATAGTCCATGTTGGCGAACATCCAGTCGTGCCACAGCAGGATGCCGAGTTCGTCGCACAGCGCGTAGAAGTGGTCGGCCTCGTAGAACATGGTGCCGCCCAGGCGCAGCAGGTTCATGCCGGCGTCGCGCGCCAGTTCCAGCGTGGCGCGGGTGGTGGCGGCATCGCCGGCCAGCCGAAGGATGTCGGTGGTGGTCCAGCAGGCGCCGCGGCAGAACACCGGCACGCCGTTGACCTGCAGGGCGAAGTCGTCGCCGTCGCTATCCAGCCGGATGTTGCGAAAACCGGTGCGGCCCAGCGCATGGTGATGGGCGGTGTCGCCGACTTCGGCGATCAGGCCGATGTCGTGCAGCGCAGGCCGGCCGTGGGTGTGCGGCCACCAGGGCTCGATGCCGGGCAGGCTCAGCGTGCCCGTGGCCTGCCAGGTGTGGTCGTCCAGGCGCTGCAGGGCGAGGGCGGTTTCATGGCTGGCGACCCGCAGGCGCGCGGCGGCGGGCATGGCGCCGGAGTCGAGCCGCAGCCGGCCGTCGAAACGTACCGAGCCGGTGTCGCCGTCCAGCGCCACGAAGGTGTCCGTCAAGGTCCATTCGACCGGGCGGTGAGCCAGCAGGCGCACCGGTTTCCACGGGCCGATGGCCGGCGCGGCCGGGCTCCAGCCGGGGATGCGGCCCAGCAGGCTGGCGCGGATCCAGCGCAATTGCTGCTGTTCGACCAGCCGGGTGCGCCAGCGCGGCCGCGGCCGGCGTGCGGCCAGCGCCTGCTGCACCGATGCGAAACGGATCAGCAGTTCGTGCCGGCGGCCCTCGGGCGCAGCCGGTAGCGCCACCGCATGGGCCAGGAACATGTTGTCGGACTGCAGCACCAGCCGTCCGTCCAGCCAGCAGTGCGCCAGCGTGGCCAGTCCTTCGAACAGCAGCGATGCCGTGCCGGTGCCGGCAGCCGTTGCTTGGAAGCTGCAGCGCCACCACGAATCCTGGGTGTCGAGCGCCGGCAGGTGGTCGAAGTCGGCCTGGCCGGCATCGAACAGCGCCGCCATGGCGGTGCCGGGAACGGTCGCCGGCCACCAGCGCGGGGCCGCGGCCTCCAGGGCTTGCGGGTCGACGGCCGTGCCCGCGGGCAGGCAGCACATTTCCCAGGCCGTCGGGAAGGTCGGCGTTTCGCTTTCCGGCGACGCTCCGGTCAAACCGATGTCCTCAGCAGTAGCGGCATCGCAGGATGTCCGTGCCGGTGTCCCAGGCGCGGCCCATGTCGTCCAGCAGTTCCTGGAACTGAACCGGGCGCCTGGTATTGACGGCTCGGGCGGTCTTCAGCAGCAAGGCCTTGGTACCGCCGGCGATATCCTGGAAGGCCGCCTGTGCGTCTTCCAGGCCGGCCTCTCCGTGCGAGGACAGCCAGCCGAGATAGCTGGCCGTCAGTTCGAAGTTGGCGCCCAGCTGGCGCAGCGTGGCAAACGCGTAGCGGTGGTACAGCGGCAGACCTTCGGACTGCAGCCAGGCCACGTCCTTGGGGAACTGCTCGGCGAACCGGCGGATGGGGTTCGCGGTCCGCAGACGCGCCAGGTGCGAACGCAGCAGGCGGGTCGAGGTGGCGACCAGTTCCTTTTGAGGCGGCCGGCGCAGTCGGTCCAGCCGCACGAATTCGGCGAAGAAGGGCATGTAACCGGCATCGGCCTCGTAGCCGTGGCGCAGCAGATGGGTGAAGTCGTCGCCCGACAGCTCGAAATAGCCGTGGTTGTGGAAGTAGCCGAGCTTGCGCTGCGCCACATCCAGCGCGTTGATGACGATGGTGCTTTTGGTGTGCTGCTGGTGGTAGTCGGTGCCGGCGGTGTCGGGCATCCAGAAGGCGTCCGCCTCGGCGATCACCAGCTTGCCTTCCGAGAGATGATGCTGCGCGTGGTCGACCAGGTTGCCGCGCCACAGGTTCAGCTCTTCGACCTCGATGCCGTACAGGTCGCACAGGTCACGGTGGGGCGGCTTGAAGAAGGTCCACTGGTCGCCCTCGAAGCTGAGCGCCACGGTGAAACCCAGCATGGCCTCGGGCTGCAGGCCGAGCGCATGCAGCGCCTCGATCCACACGTCCACATAACAGTTCTTCTGCAGCCAGGCCTGGTCTTGCCGGTGCAGTGCATGCACCGTGTAGCCGGCTGCCGACAAGGGCAGCACCGACAGCGCGGGCGACGGCGGCAACGGGCCGCCGCCGGCCTGATCGGCTGCCTGCGGGGTGGATGCTCCGGGCAGCACCATGGTCATGGCCAGAGCTGCGCGCGCACGGCCTGCGGCCAGGTCGCCGGTTCGAAACCGTGGTGCTTGAACAGCGCCATGCAGACCCGTTCCAGGCCGAAACCCAGGCATGCGGTCTGCGCCAGTTCACCGTCGGCCTGGTAGATCTCGAAGGTCTTCGAAAAATAGTCCTGGTGGTAGTTGAACGAACAGACGGCGGTGGGTTTTTCGGTGGAGATGACCGGCACCACCACTTCGAACTTGAGTTTCTGTTCCTTCTGGGCGTTGGCCAGGATCTTGCCGACGCGGCCGAAGAACGGGTCGGAAGCCACTTCTTCTTCGGCCGGCAGGCCGAGCGAACGCAGCAGGTCGAGGCCGCGCTGCAGCCACATGTCCCGCCACTCGAGCACCGCCTCGGGCGAGCCGACACGCACGAATTCACGCACCCGGAAAGCCTGCATGCGGGTGGGTTCGTCCGACGGTTCGTGGCGGAAGACCCAGTGCGTCATGTCCACCAGCCGGCCGCCTTCGGGCAGCGTGCCGGTAAAGCTGGGGTAGACCGGATAACAGGCCGCGGGGATCAGCACCACGCCGGTACGCGACATGAGGTCGTCGTAGCTTTCACCGTCGGCGATGCGCTGGACCAGCTTGGGATGGTCGGCCGCACTGCCGCAGAAACACACCACGCCCATGGCCAGCTGCGGGAACGACTTCATGTAGCCGCTTTTCTCGAACACGCCGCGTGCCAGGGTCGGCGGGAAGGTGAACTTCTCGGCGCCGTCGCCGGCGGCGATCTTGCTGACCAGGCCGTTGAATCGTTCCAGCAGGTCTTCGAAAACCGCGTTGCGGCCGAACACGCCGGGTTCGCCCGAAGGCACGATCAATCCGTGGGCTACCAGCCCGTCGTAAAGCGATTTGGAGTCGTATTGCATGGCGTCGGCTTGTCTCCGGTCGGCGTCGCGGGTTTCAGGAATCCTTGTAGACCAGCAGCATCGAGGCGCTGCGGGCATAGATGCGGTCGTTGCCCACCATCAGCTGGGCCGAGTGGGCGTCGCGCAGATGGCGGCCCAGGCTGAACTTGCTGTCGTTCTTGTAGCCCATGATTCCGCAGATCAGGAGGGCCTCGTGCACCACCTGAACCATCAGCGTGGAACACGAGATCTTCAGGTTGTTCATCTTGAGGGCGAAGCCGATGGTCAGCAGCGCTTCGTTGCCTTCCGCGGAGCGTTGCAGTTCTTCGCAGTCACGGGCCACGTCGTGCACGTTGGAGCGCATCAGTTGCAGCGTGTTCGACAGCTCGGCCAGCCGCAGGGCGGTCGGCGGCACGGTGCCCGGATCGCGCCGCGCGGCGGCACGCACGAAGGCGGCGGCGCGGTTCATGGCGTCGGTGGCGATGCCCAGCCACAGGCCGGACCACAGGATGTGCGAGTACGGCACCATCGTCTGGCTGGACGAGTCGGCATAGTCGCCCGGCAGGATCTGCGCCGCGTCGCCCTGCGAACGGAACTTGAAACCCGGGCTGCAGGTGCCCCGCATGCCCAGCGTGTCCCACTGCGATGTCTGCTCCAGCGTGTACTGGTCGCCGCGCACCAGCACCATCACCTGGTCGCTGCGGGCGGCGCCGGGATCGCGGCGGCAGGTCACCAGCAGGTCGTCCGCATAGGCGCCGTAGCTCACCGTGGTGGCGTCCTTGTTCAGCACGAAACGGCTGCCGTCGACCTCGACCGCGCAGATGCTGGAACGGGTGTCGCCCCCGATGCCGACTTCCGACGTGATGGAACCGATCAGCATCTGCCGCTCGACCAGTTCACGGCAGTAGCCGCGGAAGAATTCCGAATCCAGCCCGTGCCGCACCAGGCAGGCGACCTGGATCTGGTGCATGGCGAACACCATCGCGGTGGCCGCGCAGTACTGGCCCAGCGCAGTGCAGATGCCGGTCAGCTCGACCATCTCCATGCCCATGCCGCCCAGCTCCTGCGGCACCAGGGCCGACATGAGTTTCTCGGCCTTCAGGGCAGCGATGGACTCCGCCGGAAAACGGGCGTTTCGGTCGACGTCCGCCGCATGAACCGACGCGATTTCGCTGCCGATGCGGTGGGCCAGCCGGATATTGGCTTCGTTGTTCATGCAGAAGGTCCCCCGAGCGGCCGTGGCCGCGCCAAACTCAGGCTGTGGTCAGTTCTTCGACAGCTTCGAGAATGCTGGCAATGCTGCCGAACACTCCGCGCTTGAGCATGCGGTCGGGAAATTCAATGTCGAACTTGCCTTCCAGCGCCAGCATCACGTTGACGCTCGCGTGCGAGGTCAGGCCCGCCTGGTAGAGGTCGGTGCTTTCGTCCAGCTCGGATACGTCGCGCGAGAGGCGGCCGTGATCCTTCAGGACCTGGCGGATGTCGTCGATATTGCTCAATTTGAGTTCCCTGTCTTACAAGCAGCAACTTGATAACTTTTGCTTACTGGTCGGAGTCTAGTCCAGCGGCGTGACGCCCGCATCCGTTTTCCGCCCCCGATCAGGGGACGACCGTTGCGGCGACGACGGCAATGGCGTAGAGCCGCTCATGGCTCAGGCTGACCGACCAGTCGGCCAGGCCCTGGTCCCGGGCCAGTTGCCCGGCGCCCTCGTGGAGCCGCAATTCACACCATCCGCCGGGCATCTTGCGCACCTCGATCCAACGCCAGTCGATGCCGCCGTCCGGTGGGCGCAGCACCTTGATGCAGGCCTCCTTGGCGGCGAACCGGGCGGCCAGCCTTTGCACCATTTCGTCTCCGCCGGCCCGGCACCAGGCGATTTCGTCCACCGTGAACAGCCGGTCGAGATAGGCTTGGCCGAAGGCAGCCAGCGAGTCCGCCACGGTGGCGATTTCAACCAGGTCGGTGCCGACACGGACAGGGGACATCGGGTATCGGGTATTTGGGGAGTCGGTTTGGCGCCGACGGGCATTAGCTTGTGGGGTCGCGCCGCACTTTAACCTGCCCTCCAGTCAGCCGAGGACCTTCCCGCCGTGCACCTGAGCCGTCTTTTCCAGCGCACCGTGCGCCAGTTTCCGGACCGCCCTGCGCTGGCGCAGGGCGCCGGGCCAGCCACTACCTATGCCCGACTCGACCGGCGGGTGCGCGCCCTGGCGCACTGGCTGCGGCGCGACCTGGGCCTGCAGCCGGGCGAGCGGGTGGTGCTGGCCATGCCCAACAGCACCGCCTATGCAGAAGCCATGCTGGCGCTGTGGCATGCGCGCCTGTGTGCGGTGCCGGTGCACGGCAAGCTGCATGCTGGCGAAATCGCCCATGTGCTGGGTGATTCGGGCGCCGTGCTGTGCCTGTCTTTCGGAGACGCCTGGCGGTCGCTGGTGCCGGCCACCGCCAGCCTGCCGGGCGTGGCGCTGGTCGATGTGGAAGGTGCCGCCTGGCGTTCGGCGGCCGAACGCACCGATCTGCGCGAATGGGACGAAGGCCGTGATGCACCGGTCGCCGCCGACGAAGAGCTGGCCTGGCTGTTCTACACCAGCGGCACCACCGGCCGGCCCAAGGGTGTGATGCTGAACCACGCCAACCTGGTCGCGATGTCGCTCGCCTTCCAGGCCGATCTTCTGGCGCTGGATGAACACGATGTGATGCTGCATGTGGCACCGATGTCCCACGGCGGCGGCCTTTACGGCATTCCCTGCTGGATGCGGGGCGGGCTGCAAGTGGTGCCGGCCAGCGGCGGGTTCGACGGAGCGGAGGTTTTCGGCCTGCTCGGCCATTACCGCAAGGCCAGCCTGTTCGCCGCGCCGACCATGATCAACCGCCTGGTGCGCCATGCGGCCGCAAACCCAAGCGACCGCGGCGCAATGGTTGCGCCGGGCCTGCGCTGCATCGTGGCGGGCGGCGCGCCTTTCTATGTGGAAGACCTCAAGGCGGCCGTCACGTTGCTGGGTCCGCGCATCGCGCAGATGTACGGCCAGGGCGAAACGCCCATGACCATCAGCGCGGTGTCGGCCGAAGCCATCGGCCGGGCGGTGGCCGAGGGCGACGACGCCCTGCTGGGCTCGGTCGGCTACGCCATGAGCAACATCGACATCGACATCACCGACGCGCAGGGCGGCCCGGCTCCAACCGGCACCGCCGGCGAGATCATGGTGCGCGGCCCGACGGTGATGCGCGGCTACTGGCGCCAGCCGCAGGCCAGTGCCGCCACCCTGGTCGACGGTGCGCTGCGTACCGGCGACATCGGCCTGGTCGACGCCCGCGGCCTGCTGCACCTGCGCGACCGCTCCAAGGACGTGATCATCAGCGGCGGTTCCAACATCTATCCGCGCGAGGTGGAGGAAGCCCTGTTGCGCCATCCGCTGGTCGAGGAAGTGGCGGCGGTGGGCATGTCCGATGCCGACTGGGGCGAGGCGGTGACCGCTTTTGTCGTCACCCGCGACGGCGCCGTGCTGGCGACGGCCGAACTGGACGCCACATGCCTGGAAACCATCGCACGCTTCAAGCGTCCCAAGCGTTATGTGTTCGTCGAACGAATCCCCAAGAACGCTACCGGCAAGGTGATGAAGAACGAACTGCGCCGGCAGATGGAAGGCAGAAACGACTGACGCGGGCGGCATGCTAGTTTTGGGCATGTCCGAAACGCCCCTCTCCGATCCGATCCCCTGGACCGTCCACTGCGACGGCAGCGCCGTGCCCAACCCCGGGCGCATGGCCTACGGCGCCGTCATCGTGGCGCCCGACGGCCGGCGCACCACGCTTTCACGGGCCACCACCGAGGTCGGCTGCAACAACGAAGCCGAGTTGCGGGCCTTGATGGCGGCACTGACGGAAGTGCATGCGCTGGGCGGGCGCGAGGCGCTGCTGCACAGCGACAACAGCATCGTGGTGACCCAGCTGGACGGTGCGAGGCCCCAGCCGCCCATCGTGCGTCTTGCGGGACTGGTGGATGAAGTGCGGAGCCTGATCGCCGGCTTCGAGCGTGTGCGCCTGATCTGGGTGCCGCGCCACCGCAACACCGAGGCCGATGCGCTGGCCCGCGCCGCGCAGGGCCTGCCAGCCAGGCCGCCGGTCAGAGTTCGGCGAAGAAACGGATGAAACGCGAGTCGCCGCGGCAGTAGCCCGGGCGGCTTTCGCCGAAGGTGTCGGCCGTCACCTCGAGGTCTTCGATGGCCCGCAGGCTGCAGTAGACCCATTCGTGGCCGGGGATGAAACTCTTGCCTTCGATCTGGAAGGCACTGAACCACTCACGGCCGTCGTGCCCGATGCCCACGGCATGCGGTTCGACGGTGCGCCGTGCACCGAGGTAGACGAAGGCGACGGCCTTACGTTCCTGGATGGCGGCTATGAGGTGGTGCAACAACGCGGAAGTCTCCAGGTTTTGGAAATCGGTCGTGGAAGAGGTGGGCCGGGCTCGGCGCAGGGCCCGGCGGCAAAAATTCTAGCGCGCGTCCATGCCGCTGTCACGTACGACATGCGACGTATTCTCAAACCAGTGAGGTGGAGTGAGTACTCTCGGCACCGTAGAGGATCGCCAGGCGCCAGGCCTGCGCGCGCGGCAGACGATGGGCCGCATAGAACAGTGCGTTGTCGATGCGGACCCGGAAAGACGCGGCATCGCCGTCGGATTCGAGCCGGTCCGCCGCGGCCAGCGAACCACGCGCCGGCTGCCAGCCCGCCATGTGATGGACCACTTCGGCCACGTAGCGGAGGCGATCCCCACCGGGGTGTCCCGGCACGCCCCGCGCGTCGCCGGGCAGTGAAAAAAAATAGGTTGACTGGTATCAAAAACGATACGAATATCGAAACTTGAACTTCAAGGATCGAACGGTGAACGCTCCCGAGTCTCACGATGGAAAGGTCGACAGCTACGGCTGGAAGGCGCTGGCCGGTTCGGCCGTCGGCTATGCGATGGACGGCTTCGACCTGCTGATCCTGGGTTTCATGTTGTCGGCCATCTCGGCAGACCTGCACCTTTCGCCCGGACAGGCCGGCTCGCTGGTCACCTGGACGCTGATCGGTGCGGTCGCCGGGGGCGTTGTCTTCGGTGCGCTCAGCGACCGCTTCGGCCGCATCCGTGTGCTGACCTGGACCATCGTGCTGTTCGCGGTATTCACCGGCCTGTGCGCCTTCGCCCGCGGCTACTGGGACCTGCTGATCTACCGCACCATCGCCGGCGTCGGGCTGGGCGGCGAATTCGGCATCGGCATGGCGCTGGCCGCAGAAGCCTGG
This sequence comes from Xylophilus sp. PBN-3R, assembly GCF_057747805.1. NCBI lineage: Bacteria > Pseudomonadati > Pseudomonadota > Betaproteobacteria > Burkholderiales > Xylophilus > Xylophilus sp. PBN-3R. Next base: position 4,157,143 of record NZ_CM173225.1, on the reverse strand, counting down.
CCGGCAAGGCACCGGGCACGGGTCTCTTCGTATGTGGCGCTGGGCTGGCAGGCCGGCGTGCTGGCGGCGGCGCTTCTGACCCCCTTGCTGCTGCCGATGATCGGCTGGCGCGGCATGTTCCTGGTGGGTGTCGTGCCGGCCGTCGTCGCCTGGGTAATCCGCAACAAGTTGCACGAGCCGGAGGTCTTCGTCAGGGCCACGACAACGCGGCCGTCGATGGCGCAGTCCTTCGGACTGCTGGTGAAGGATGCACGCACCACCCGCATCAGCGCGGGCATCGCCATCCTGTGTTCGGTGCAGAACTTCGGCTACTACGGAATCATGATCTGGATGCCCAGCTTCCTGTCGAAGCAGCTGGGCTTCAACCTCACCCGATCGGCCTTGTGGACCTCGGTCACCATCCTCGGAATGATGGCCGGCATCTGGGTCTTCGGCCAGCTGGCCGACCGTATCGGCCGCAAGCCCAGCTTCCTGATCTTCCAGGCGGGTGCGGTGGTGATGGTGCTGGCCTATGCCCGGCTGAACGATCCGGTCGCCATGCTCTGGTGCGGGGCGCTGATGGGCATGTTCGTCAACGGCATGCTGGGTGGCTACGGCGCACTGATGTCCGAGGCGTACCCCACGGCAGCGCGGGCCACGGCACAGAACGTGCTGTTCAACATCGGCCGGGGTGTGGGCGGTTTCGGGCCGGTGGTGGTGGGTGCGCTGGCCACTGCATATTCGTTCCAGACGGCCATCGCATTGCTGGCTGCCATCTACCTGCTGGACATGGTGGCGACGGTGTTCCTGATTCCCGAGCTGAAGGGGGTGGACCTTGAATGAACCGACTGCCTGTTTCAGCCGCAACGCCGACAGCGTGGCCTCGCACCGCTGCGAGGTGACCGAACACCGTGCGGTCAACGACCGCTACCGTTACCTGCGCCTGAGCGCGCCGGCCGACCTGGCCGGCGCCACCCGGCCCGGCCAGTTCTACCAGCTCAGATGCCCCGACACGCCGGACCAGCAGCCCTTTCTGCTGCGCCCGATGAGTGTCTACGGCACCGGCCCCGAGCCCGGCACGATCGAATTCCTCTACAACGTCGCCGGCCTGGGCACCCGCGCGCTGGCCACGCTCGCCGTAGGCGGGCACATGGACATCGTCGGCCCGCTGGGCAACACCTTCGACCTGCGGCCGGAGTTCCGCCGCATCCTGGTGGTGGCTCGCGGCGTGGGGCTGGCAACGATGGCACCGCTGCTGCGCCAGGCGGCCGCGGCCGGCATCGGCATCACCGCGTTGATGTCGGCCCGCAAGCCCGAAGACCTGATGCGGGACGAGTTCCTGCGCGGCGTCGAAGCCGATGTGATCACCGTGTACGACAGCAACGGCAGCTCCGAAGTCGACGCGGTCGAGTCGCTGGTGCGACGCCTGCTGGCGGCGCAACCGCACGACGCCGTCTACACCTGCGGATCGCACCGTCTGCTGATGCTGCTGCAAAGGGTGCTGGCCGCCCATCCGGAGACCATCGGCCAGGTGGCGATGGAACAGCGCATGGCCTGCGGCATGGGTGTCTGCCTGTCCTGCGTACGGCTGTTCGACAAGGACGGCGACAAGCAGTTTTTGCGGGTCTGTCGCGAAGGGCCGGTGTTCGCCATCCGCGAAGTGGTGGGGGAGGTGGAATTTGGCTGATCTTTCCGTGCGGGTGGGGGCACTGGCACTGCGCAACCCGGTGATGCCGGCGTCGGGCTGTTTTGCCGTCGAATACCAGGAGGCGCTCGATTTTCGAAGGCTCGGCGCGCTGGTCATCAAGAGCGTCTCGCCCAAAAGCCGTGCCGGCAACCCGACGCCGCGTGTGGCCGAAACCCGGGGCGGCATGCTCAACAGCATCGGTATTCCCAGCAAGGGCCTGGACCACTACCGGCGCGAAGTGCTGCCGGCCTACGGTGGATTCGGCACGCCGGTGGTGGTGTCCGTTTCGGCCGATACGGCGGACGAATTCGCCGAGGCGGTCGCCAGCCTTTCGCTGCCTGGTGTGGCCGCCATCGAGGCCAACATTTCTTGCCCCAATCTGGAAGCCGACGGCATGGCATTTGCCATATCGCCGGAAAGCACCTACCAGGTCGTCAGCGCCATCCGCCGCCGCACCGGCCACCCGGTGTGGGCCAAACTCACACCCAACGCATCGCACATCGCGGCGGTCGCCCAGGCCGCCGAAGAAGCCGGTGCCGACGCGCTGGTGATGGGCAACACGGTGCTCGGCATGGCCATCGACATCCGCAGCCGCAAACCGAAACTCGGCAACGTGATGGGCGGGTTGTCGGGTCCGGCCATCAAGCCCATCGCGCTGCGGATGGTCCACCAGTGCCATCGTGCGGTGCGCATCCCGGTGATCGGCTGCGGCGGCATCGCCAGCGCCGACGATGCGGTCGAGTTCATGCTGGCCGGCGCCAGCGCGGTGCAGGTCGGCACGGCTTCCTTCATCGACCCCGGTGCCATGCAGAAGGTGATCGACGGGCTGCAGTCCTACTGCGCCGAGATGGGCGTGGAACACATCGCCGACCTCACCGGCCGGATCGAACTGGACGGCCAGCTGCCCGACCGCTGGCTGCGGTTCTCTCGGCAGTCGGGTCAAGGAAATCCATGAATCTCTCCGAATTGCGCCCCATCGCCGAAAAGCTCTTCGACGAGGTGCGTGCGCTGTCTTTCGACGGCGTGGGTGTCACCCGCGAAAGTTATGGCGCGGGTGAAACCGCCACCGCCGATTACCTGCGCGCCTTTGCCGCCGGCCACGGCCTGGAACACACCGACGACCGCGCCGCCAACGTGGTGTTCCGGCAGCCCGGCGGCGATGCGGCCGGCCCGGTGGTGTGGACCGGTTCACACATCGACTCGGTGCCGCAGGGCGGCAACTTCGACGGCCTGGCAGGCGTGGTGGCCGGCCTGCTGTGCCTGGTCGACCGCCAGCGCTCCGGCCGCACGGCGCCGCTACCGCTGGAAGTCGTGGCTTTCCGTGGCGAGGAAAGCGCCTGGTTCGGCAAGGCCTACATGGGCTCGGGTGCCTTGTTCGGCAAGCTGACATCCGCCGACCTGGAACTGAAACAACGCAACAGCGGCGAGACGCTGGCGACCTGCATGGCGCGGGCGGGTGCCGATGTCGACGCCGTCCGCGCGCAGCAACCGCTGTTCGACCTGAAAAGGGTGAAGGCCTATCTTGAACTCCACATCGAGCAGGGCCCGGTGATGGTGGCGCGTGAACTGCCGCTGACGGTGGTCTCGGGCATCCGCGGCAACGTGCGGCACAACCGCGTGCTGTGCCACGGCGATGCCCAGCATTCGGGTGTGGTGCCGCGCTGGCTGCGGCACGACGCCATGTTCGCGGTGGCCGACCTGATCATGCGTATCGACGATCACTGGCGGGTGCTGCTGGAGCGCGGCACCGACCTGGTGGTGACCACCGGCATCGTGGGCACCGATCCGGTCGAACATTCCATCTCGCGTATTCCGGGCCTGGTGAGTTTCAGCCTGGAAGCCCGCAGCCGCAGCCGCGACACGCTGGAAGCCTTCTACCAACTGGTGCAGGCCGAATGCTCGGCCATCGCGCGCGAACGCGGCGTGCGTTTCGAGTTCGACCGGCGCCTGCTCAGCGAGCCGGCCACCATGGACCCTGCGATCCGCGCGTTGCTGGCCGAGGCCTGCGCCGAGCAGGGCGTGGCGCACGACACCATCCCCAGCGGCGCAGGCCACGACGCATCATTGTTCGCCAATGCGGGAATCGCCAGCGGCATGCTGTTCGTGCGCAACCAGAACGGCTCGCACAACCCGCACGAAGCCATGGACCTGGACGACTTCATGCGCGGCGTGGCGGTGATGAGCGCGGCCCTGGACCGGCTCGGCTGCGAGCGTGGCTGATCGTGATTCCCCGCCGGACCGGTCCCCTATAGTTCCGTTTCCGATGAACGAACCGACATCCTTCACCTCCAGCTTCGACTACCAGGCTCTCGGCGACCGCCTGCGGGCCTACCGCATCGGTGCGTCGCTGCAGGCCGAGGAAGTGGCCGAAAAACTGGGCGTGTCGCGGGCGGTGGTCTACCGCATGGAAAAGGGCGAGATCGTCAAGATCGAAACCCTGGAACGGCTGGCCGTGTTGCTGGGCACCTCGATGGCCTCGCTGCTGGGGGTGGAAGTCGAATACCACGCCACCGTGCTCGGCCTGATGGAACGCATGCGGCAGCTGGAACAGAACTCTGACCGCATCGTGTCGCACTTCGAGCCCATCTCGCTGCTGCTGACCTCGGAACGTTACCTGGGTTATTTGCGGGAGATGCTGATCGAGGCGGGCCCCCGGGTGACCGGAAAGGGCAAGGACGCCGGGCTGGCCGATGTCGAGCAGATGCTGACCATCCTCACCGAACGCAAGGCATTCTTCGAGAAACGCCGGCCGCACATCGTCAGCCTGATCGGCCTGCGTGAACTGGAGCGTTTCGTGCACACCGGCCTGGTGGGCCGGCTCGACCTGCCCGAGGCGCTGCGCGCCGAACGCATCGCCGCCGCCCGCCACGAGGTGGAACGCATCGCGCAGCTGATGGAAGACGAACCCATGGACGTACAGGTCGGCCTGATCGACGACGCCATGCCCGCCGCCACCTTCCAGGTGTTCTCGGGGCCGTCGCATGCGGTGCTGGCGGTCAGCCCCTTCCGTTTCGGCGAGCTGCCCAACATCCGCAACGGCATCGCCACCGTCACCTCGTCGCCGGAGGCGTTACGCATGTACCGCGAGATGATCGACCGGCTCTGGAAACAGGCCTACAAAGGCCGCAGCGGCGCACAGCAGCTGCGAAAACTACTGGAGCGCATGGCATGAACGGACCGACCCCCACCCGCGCCACCGCAGACCGCGTGGCAGGGCTCCTGCTCGACGCGGGCTGCATGGCGGTGCGCAGCGACGAACCCTTTCGCCTGCCTTCGGGCTGGGCCAGCCCGGTCTACATGGACTGCCGGCGGCTGGTGGCCTTCCCGGCCATCCGGCGCGAGATCATCTCGCTGGGCCTGGCGCAGCTGCGTGCGGACGGTGCGTTGAACGGCGTCACCGCCATCGCCGGCGGCGAAACCAGCGGCATCGCCCTGGCCGCCTGGATGGCCGAACAACTCGACCTGCCTTTGCTGGTGGTGCGCAAGAAACCCACCGCCCAGCTGCCGGTCGAAGGTGTGGTCGAGGCTGGTGCGCAGGTGCTGCTGGTGGACGATCTGATGGCCGCCGGCCAGTCGAAGATCAAGTTCCGCCTGGCGTTGTCGCAAACGGGCGCGGTGGTGAGCAACCTGTTCGTGGTGTTCGACTACGGCACCTTCCGCACCGAAACCCAGCTGGCACCGCTGGGCCTGCGTGTCCATTCGCTGTGCCGCTGGGCCGACCTGCTGCCGGCGGCCTCGGCGCGCGGCCTGTTCGACGACCGCTCGCTGGCGGAGGCCCGCCGGTTTTTGCACAATCCGGGGTCCTGGTCGCAGGCCCACGGCGGCATCGCCGGCGGCGGCACCGCTGCACCCATCCGCTGAATTTTCGAGAATCAAGGACAGACATGACTTTCACCGACATCGCCGCACGTTTCGAGCAATCCGGCTCCGGCAGCGACTCCTTCAAGGCCCTGTTCAAGAGCGCCTTCGACCTCATGAAGGAAGACACCACGAACGCGGCGCTGTATTTCCTGATCGGCGTGGCCGCCAAGTCCTATGTGCGGGTGTACGAAGACCAGGCGGTGACCGAGGAGGTGTCCGAGCGCGCCAAGGCCATCCTGGTCGGCTACAACCGCAAGGTGATCGAGGCCTTGGCGGCCGAGCCGGCAAAACGGTTCGAACTGCTCAGCGCCATCTCGTTCGACTACGAATGGCAGGTGGCCGACTTCTGAAGCCGGCTTCAGCGGGCCGGCAGCATTCCTTTCTGTTGCAGCACGGCGGCGGCGGCCTCGCCTGAGAGGCTGTCGAGAAACGCCTGCGCGGCCTGTGGGTGTTCGCTGCTGCGCCCGACCGCGCCCGCGTAGGTCGTGTAGTTCTGCACCGCCTCGGGAATCGGTCCGACCAGTTCGGCGCCCGTTACCGGCAGGATCTCGCTGATCTGGTGCACCGCCAGGTCGGCCTCGCCGGTCACCAGCTTCTCGGCCACGTAACCGCCCTTCACCAGCACCGCCTTGGCGTGCACCGCATCGGCGATGCCCATCTTCCGGAACAGTCCTTCCAGGTAGACGCCGCTGGAGCCGCCGGCCGCCGGGTCGATGTAGGCGACGTTCTTCGCCTGCAGCAGCGCCTGCCGGAATTGTTCGACGCTGCTGATGTCGGGCCGTGCCGCACCCGCCTTCACCGCGACGCCGATGCCCACGCTGGCCAGCGGTTTCACCGTGTCGGCCACTACCTTGCCCTGCGGCCCGTCCACCGCCATTGCCTTCAGTGCCGCCGGTGTCAGCACCACCAGGTCGAAGGCCTCGCCCCCGTCGATACGTTTGGCGAGAGCGCCCGCCGTGTCGTTGGACACGACCACGGTGTGGCCGGTACGGGCCTCGAAACCCGGCACCAGCGCCAGCACGATCTGCTTGAAGGCGCCGCTGGTCAGCACCTTGACGGTGTCCGCCCGGGCACCGGTAGCGAACAGGCCGGCGGTCAGCAGGAGGGTGAAACCGAAACAACGGAGACGAGGGCGCATGGCGAAATCCTGGCGGCTTGTGGTTACAGGCGGGTTCTACCATCCGGGGTCCAATCGCGCCTCACCAGACGTTTCCCTCTGTTTTCTCCCGGTCGTTTCCATGTATCTGAACGCTTCCATCGCGACCCCCCTGATCGCGGCCGTCGCCACCGCCGGCGTCATCCTCAGGCCCGGCCGCATTCCGGAATACGTCTGGGCGCTGACCGGTGCGGTGCTGTTGGTGCTGGCCGGACTGCTGCCGTGGCGCGAGGCGATGGGCGCGGTCGGCAAGGGCACGGACGTCTACTGTTTCCTGGTCGGCATGATGTTGTTGTCCGAACTGGGCCGGCGCGAAGGCCTGTTTGACTGGCTGGCCGGCATCGCGGCACGGCATGCCAACGGCTCCGGTAGCCGGCTGTTCCTCTGGATCTACGGTGCCGGCACGGTGGTCACCGTCTTCATGTCGAACGACGCCACCGCGGTGGTGCTGACACCCGCCGTCTATGCCGCCACGCGCCAGGCGGGCGTGAAACCGCTGCCCTACCTGTTCGCCTGCGCGCTGATCGCCAACGCGGCGAGTTTCGTGCTGCCGATCTCCAACCCGGCCAACCTGGTGGTGTTCGGTTCGCAACTGCCGGCGCTGGGGCCGTGGCTCGAGCGTTTCCTGCTGCCTTCGCTGGCGTCCATCGTGGCGACCTTCCTGGTGCTGCGATGGTTGTTCCGGGCCGAACTGAACGGCGAATCCAGGGCGCCCGAAAAGGCCGTTCCGCTGAGCCGTACCGGCAGATTGGCCGCCGTCGCGGTGGTTCTGATGGCGGCAGTGCTGCTGGTCGCGTCGGCGCGCGACGTGCCGCTGGGCCTGCCGGCGCTGGCCGCCGCGGTGGTCGGCGCCCTGGTCATCCAGATCGCAAAACGTGAGGCGCCGTGGCCGCTGGCCAAGGACATGTCGTGGGGCGTGCTGCCGCTGGTGGCGGGGCTGTTCGTGCTGGTCGAGGGTGTGCAGCGGGCCGGCCTGCTGCAGCCGGCGGCGGCGGCGCTGAAGTCTCTTGCGGATGCATCACCCACGGCGGCAATGTGGGTCGCCGGGCTGATGTCGGCCTTCGGCTGCAATCTGGTCAACAACCTGCCGGCGGGGCTGGCGGCGGGCAGCATCGGCCAGTTCGCCGATGCATCCGCCGAGGTGCGCAGCGCCATCGCCATCGGCATCGACCTGGGGCCCAACCTGTCGGTCACTGGGTCCCTGGCGACCTTGCTGTGGCTGGTCGCCATCCGCCGCGAGGGTGAGGACGTATCGGCCTGGCAGTTTCTGAAGGTGGGTGCGGTGGTGATGCCGGTGGCGCTGGTGGCGGCGCTCGGCGCCTTGATGGTCTGAGGCTCAGGCCGCGGGCTTGGCCAGCTCGGCGTCGATCGCGGCCACCAGGCGGGGATCCTCTGCGGTGACATCCGGCGCGAAACGCGCGACCACTTCGCCGTTGCGGCCGATCAGGAACTTCTCGAAATTCCACAGCACGTCCTGCTTGTTCTGCGGGTCCACGCCGTAGCCCCTGAGCTTCTCGCGCATGGGGCCTTCGCCGATGGCCGCGGGTTGCGCTGCAGTCAGCGCGGCGTACAGCGGATGCTGGTCGGCACCCAGCACCGACAGCTTGCCGAACATCGGGAAATGCACGTCGTAGGTCAGTGAACAGAACTCGGCGATCTCGGCTTCGCTGCCCGGCTCCTGGCCCTTGAAGTTGTTGGCGGGGAAACCCAGCACTTCGAGCCCTGTTTCGCGCCTGGCCCGGTACAGCGACTCCAGGCCGGTGTACTGCGGCGTCAGGCCGCATCTGGAGGCCACGTTGACCACCAGCAGCACCTTGCCGCGATAGGCCTCCAGGCTGGTGGCGGCGCCGTCGATACGGGTCAGGGCAATGTCTTGCAGGGTGGTCATGGTCGGTGTCGGTAATGAAGCATCGGAAGCTTTTCAATATACCGACGGCCGTCCCGCCACGCATGGCGCGGGTCAATGCGCGGACAGCGGGTGTTCAGGGCGAATCCGGCAGCGGGGCGGCCGGCGTGGGCGTGGGCGTGGGCGTGGCGCCGCCGCCCCGACGCGCTTCGAGGCCCTTCTGCGAGACCTCGCGGCGTCGGTGCTCGTCCATCATGGCGAAGCCACGTTTGGTGGCGTGCGGCGCGCTGCCGCCCTTGCTCGAAACCGCCTTCAGCTGGCTCCGGTCCATCAGCGCGAATCCGCGCCGTGCCTTCGATGGCGTGGTCTGGGTCTGTGATTCATCCATGCCTTTTCTCCTGGAAGTTCAACGTTCGGTCGGGATGTCGGTGCCGCCACCGAGCGCCTGGTAAAGCGCCACGCTGTCGCCGACCAGCGTGGCGTAGCTCGCCACCCGGGCCGAGCGCGCCTGCAGCCATGCCTGCTGCGCGGCCAGCATCGAAGGCCGCGAGGCATAACCCTGCGCCAGCTGCGACCGGGTGAGGTCGTATCCGGAGCGGGTTGCGGCCACGCTGGCATCGGCCGCCTTCAGTGCGCCCTGGTCGATGGACAGCGCATACAAGGTGTCGGCCACGTTCTGGAAAGCCGTCAGCACCGCGCCGCGGTATTGCGCGGCGGCGGCATCGAACTGGGCTTCGGCTGCCCGTTGCCGCGCCTTCAGGGTGCCGCCGTCGAAGATCGGCGCCAGCAGGCCGCCGCCGATGGACCAGACCGGGTTGCCGGCCGAGAACATGCGGCTGAAGTCGGTCGCGCCGCCGCCCAGCGAAGCACTCAGGTTCAGTTGCGGAAACCGTGCCGCCCTGGCGATGCCGATGGCGGCGCTGGCAGCGTGCAGGTCGCTTTCGGCCTGGCGCACATCCGGTCGGCGTGCCACCAGGTCAGATGGCACGGCCAGCGGCAGCGGCGGCGGGTTGATGTCGGCCAGCTGCAGCGCGGGCAGGGCGGCGTCGGGTGTGCGGCCCATCAGCACCGCCATCAGGTTGCGGGTCTGTTCCAGCTGTTTCTGCAGCGGCGGCAGCGATTGCTGCGCCTGGCTCAGCAGGTTTTCCTGCGTGGCCACGTCCAGCCCGCTGGCATAACCCGAGCGCTGCAGGTTGCGCATCACCCGCAGCTGTTCCTGCATGGTGTCGACCGCCTGGCCGGTCAGGTCCACCTGCTCGGCCAGCATGGCGGTCTGCAGGGCCGCACCGACCAGATTGCTGGCCAGGGTCAGGCGGGCGCCTTCCAGCTGCCAGCGCATGCTGTCGGCGCTGGCCTGGGCCTGTTCGACCTGGCGGCGCACACCGCCGAACAGGTCGGGTGTGTAGCCCACGCTGAGCTGGGCCGTGTGGTAGTTGAAGACCGTGTCGCCCGAATTCAGCGGCGACTGCTGGCTCTGGCCGGTGTTCTGCCGCACCACGTTGTAGCCCGCCTGAACCTGGGGCGCGAACAGGCCGCGCTGGGCAGCCACGTTTTCCTGTGCGGCACGCAGCGTGGCGCGGGCCGCCGCCACGGTCGGGCTGTTGGCCAGGCCTTCGGCGACCATCGTGTCGAGCTGTGGCGAGCCGAACACATGCCACCAGTCGGCGGCCACCGGGCCGGCCTGCTGGGTCAGCGGCAGGGCGTCGCGGGTCAGCGAAACGGGCGTGGGCGACACCGGTTTCACATAGTCGGGGCCGACGGCGGCGCAGCCGGCCAGCATCAGGCCGCAGGCGAGGGCGCAGGCACTGGCGGCCCGCTTCAGGAACAGGACATCAGACACGTTTGCCTCCCAGGCCGATACGGCGAGCGGATGGTTTCAGGCGGCGCAGCACCATCAGGCGCAGCGCGGGCAATACCAGCAGCAGGAACAGCGGGCCGATCAGCATGCCGCCCACCACCACGGTCGCCAGGGGCCGCTGGACCTCGCTGCCGATGGCATGCGAAAGGGCGGCCGGGAACAGCCCGATGCAGGCCGACAGCGCGGTCATCAGCAGCGGCCGCATGCGGCTTTCGTAGGCTTCGGTCACCGCCTGAAGATCGTCGCGGCCGGCGGCCTTCAGTTCCTTGAAGGTGCTCAGGATCAGGATGCCGTCCATCACCGAAACCCCCAGCAGCGAGATGAATCCGATGATGGCCGACACACTCAGCACCTGGCCTGTGAGGTACAGCGCCATGATCCCGCCCATCACCGTGAAGGGCACGGCCGCCAGCGTCAGCAGGCTGTAGGTGACGTTGCCGAACAGGGCATACAGCAGCACCAGGATCAGCGCCATGGCCAGCGGGATGGCGATCGACATGCGGGCCTTGGCCTGCTGCAGGTTCTCGAACTCGCCGGCGTAGACGATGCGGTAGCCCTCCGGCAGCGGCACCTTCTGCGCCACCCGCTTCTGCACTTCGGCCACGGTGCTGCCCAGGTCGCGGCCGCGCGCGCTGAACTTGATGGGTATGTAGCGTTCGTTGCTCTCGCGGTAGATGTAGGTCGCGCCGGTGTCCACGCTGATGGTGGCCACGTCCGACAGCGGAATGAAGGCGGTGCCGCCGCCGCTGGTGGTGTAGCCGATGCGCAGGGCCTTCACCGCGTCCATGCTGGAGCGCTGGCTGGCGGGGAACCGCACCGTCAGCCCGACCTGCCGTGTGCCTTCCAGCACCGTGGTGGCGCTGGTGCCGCCGAGGGCTGCCTGGATGGTGGCGGTCACGTCGCCGGTGTTGAGTCCGTAGCGGGCGGCGCGGGCGCGGTCCACATGGATGTTCATGTTGGGCTGGCCCAGCGTGTGGAAGATGCCCAGGTCGGCCACGCCTTCCACCTGGTTCATGGTTTCCATCACCTGGTCTGCCAGCTTTTCCAGCGTGGGCAGGTCGGTGCCGATGATCTTCACCGAGTTGGCGCCCTTCACCCCCGACAGGCCTTCCTGCACGTTGTCCTGGATGTACTGCGAGAAGTTGAAACCCACGCCCGGGAACTCATGGTCGAACTTGCCCTGCAGCTCGGCCACCATGCGCTCCTTGGTCATGCCGGGACGCCATTTCTCGAAGGGCGCCAGCGGTGCGAAAAGCTCCACGTTGTTGAAACCCGCCGCATCGCTCCCGTCGTCCGGCCGGCCGTGCTGCGACACGATGGTCAGCACTTCCGGATATTCCTTGATGAGCTGGCGCATGCGGTTGACCTGTGCGGTGCCGGCTTCAAGCGAGATGGTCGGCGGCATCGAGGCGCGGATCCACAGGTTGCCTTCTTCCAGGGCCGGCAGGAACTCGCTGCCCAGCCGGGTCGCCATGAAACCGCTGGCGGCCAGGGCCAGCAGGCCGATCGTCAGGGTGAGGCGCGCGTTGGCCAGGCTCCAGTGCAGGGCCGGGCGATACACATGTTCGATGGCCCGCACGAAGATGGTTTCTTTCTCTTCGATCTTCCGCGGCAGCAGGTAGCTGGCGAGCACCGGCGTAATGGTGAAGGTAGCCAGCAGAGCACCGGCCAGGGCGTAACCGTAGGTGCGCGCCATCGGCCCGAAAATCTGCCCTTCGACACCCTGCATGGTGAACAGCGGCGTGAAGGCGGCGATGGTGATGCAGGTGGAGAACAGCACCGAGCTGTCGACCTGCGTGGCGCTGAGATAGATCATCCGCAGGCGTTTGGTCCAGCCCAGCTTCGGCGTCAGCGCCGAGCCGTGCTGGCTGCGGGCCATGGCGCGCAGCAGCAGGGCCTTTTCGGGCGTGCCGCGCTGGAAGTTGCGGAACACGTTCTCGACCAGGATCACCGCCGAGTCCACGATGATCCCGAAATCGACCGCGCCCAGCGACAGCAGGTTGGCCGACTCGTTGGTCAGCACCAGGATCATGATGCTGAAGAACAGCGCGAAAGGAATGTTGACGCTGACGATCACCGCGCTGCGCAGGTCGCCCAGAAAGATCCACTGGATCAGGAACACCAGCAGGCAGCCGAAGACCAGGTTGTGCAGCACGGTGTGGGTGGTGACGTTCACCAGCACCGAGCGGTCGTAGTACGGGGCCAGCTGTACGCCGGCCGGCAGGCTGTGGTCCGAATTGATCTTCTTCACGGCTTCTTCCAGCCGGCCGATCACGTCCTTGGTGTGCAGCGTGCGGTTCATGATCACCACACCGGTCACCACGTCGTTCTCGCCGTCGCGGCCGGCCTCGCCCAGGCGCGGCACGGTGCCCTCGACGATCCTCGCAACGTCCTTCACCTGCACCGGCAGTCCGTTCTGCTGGGTGATCACCACGTTGCCGATGTCGGCCAGGTTCTCGACCAGGCCCAGGCCGCGGATGTTCACCGACTGGTCGCCCAGGCTCACCGAGCGGCCGCCCACGTTGAGGTTGGCGTTGCCGATGGCCGCGATCACCTGCTGCAGCGTGATGCCGCGCGACTCCAGCAGTTTCGGGTCCGGCTCGACGTGGTATTCCTTGGTGGTGCCGCCCCAGGTCACCACCTGCACCACACCGGGCACCGTCAGCAGCCGGCGCTGGATCACCCAGTCCTGCAGCGAACGCAGCTCGGTCAGCCCCATGCCGGCCGGACCCTTGACCTGGTAACGCAGGATTTCGCCGACCAGGCTGGACGCCTGGATCTGCGGCTCCACGCCGCCCGGCAGGTTGACGTTGGCCTGCAGGTTGTTGGCCACCTGGGTCAGGGCGAAGTAGTAGTCGGTGTCGTACTTGAATGTCAGCCGCACGAAAGCCAGGCCGTAGAACGAGGTCGAGCGGATGTTGTCCACGCCGGGTGTGGTCGCCAGGCCGACTTCCATCGGCCGGGTGTAGTAACGCTCGATCTCCTCCGCCGACAGGCCCGGGGCCTGGGCGGTGATTTCCAGGATCACCGGCGCCGGGTTGGGATAGGCCTCGACGTTGAGCTTGAGGAAGGCGAAGACGCCGGCGGCCATGAAGGCCAGCAGGCACAGCAGGGTGACGGGCCGGCGCGAAAGCACCATGGCCAGAAGGGAACGAAACACGGGCGGCTCCTGAGAAGTTCGGGCGAACGCTGGAAAAGATCGGGCCGGAGCCTTATTCCGCGTCGGTCTCGTAGAGGTTGCTCAGGAACAGCGCATTGCGCCGGGCCACCTTGTCGTCCGGCGCAAGGCCCGAACTGATCTGCACCTGGCCGTCGTCGCTGCGGCCGACGGTGACGTTGCGGCGGCGCAGCAGCATGCCCAGCTTGTCCTGGCCGGCCGCCACCCAGACCACGCTGGCACCCGAGGGCTCGCGCACCACGGCGGTGGCCGGCACGGCGGTGCCCTCGGTCGGTGCCGACAGCGCGATGCTGAAATCGGCCAGCATCTGCGGCCGCAGCACATGCTGCGGGTCGGCCACGTCGGCGCGCACGGCGATGCGGTGGGTGTTGGCGTCCACCGCGTCACCCAGGTACGAGATGCGCCCGCTGAAGGTCTTGCCCGGCCAGGCCTGCACCCGCACACTGACTTGCTGGCCTATGCGGTACAGCGAAAAATCCGACTCGGGCACGCTGGCCACCATCCACAGGGAACGCAGGTCCGACACGGTGACCGGCGCCGGAGATGCGGCCGGCTGGGTCAGCAGTCCGACCTGGGCGGAGCGGGCGGTGACGCGGCCATCGATCGGGCTCTTCACCGGCATCTCCACATCGATGGCCTTGTCGCGTTCGATCCGGGCGATGTCGGCCTCGGCCAGGCCGAACAGCTGCAGCGTCTTGCGCGCCGCACGGTAGGCGGCGTCGGCGGCCTGCTGGTCCGACTGGTTCTGTTGAAACTCCTTCTGCGGGATGCTGCTGTCCTGCGCCAGCGCCTGGGCGCGCCTGAGGGTGTCATTGGCGGTGCGCAGCGTGCCGGACGTGGCGATCAGCGTCGACGCGGCCTGGGCGATGTCGGGTACGTCGACCGTGTACAGGGTCTGGCCTGCCTTCACGTCGTCGCCGGCCTTCACCAGCACGCGGGCGATGCGGCCGGCGTAGGCGGTCGACACGGCCACCGTACGGTCCTGGTTGAAGTCGATGTTGCCGATGGCCTGCTGCAGGTCGGCGAAAGAACGCTGGCCGGCCGGGCCGATGTCCAGCGCTGCCATCTGGCCGGCCGCCACTCGCACCGTTTCGGCGGCGACCTTGCCGGCATGCGAGGCTTCCGGCGTTTCGACATCGGGCATGTTTTCGGCGTGGGGTTTGCCCGACATGGCGTAGACCGCGGCCAGCGCCGCCACTGCGACGGCACCGGCCACCCACCAGCCGTGGCGGCGCAGGTCGAACGATGAACTGCCGTGATTGTTGCGGGTGCTGCTGCTCATTTTTTTGCCTCGGATCCGAACGGTGCGGCCTCCGGTAGAGGCCTGTCTGCGGGCGAGTTTTGGCGGCCCATGCTTGTGGTTTGCTTAACGGAGGCAGAGCCCTGCAACCTGCGAATGGCATTCAGGTCTCGGTCAGCAAAGCCCGGCTATGGCTCTGCGGACCTTCAAGATTCAGGCTGGCGGCCGGCAGCGCCATTGCCTGACAACCGGCCGCCCCGATGCCGGCCAGAATCGTCCGCACACCAGCCGAATGCGACAGTCGCATCGGGGTTCAATGAAACTTGAAAACATGAAAAAACTGCAGCAAGTCCTCATCGGTGCCGGTCTGGCACTCACCGCTTCCATGACCTTCGCCCAGACCGCCGCGGTCCCGCCCGCAGGCACCACCGCCAGCGGCGACAACCGTCCCGCACCGACCATCCTGCTGGTGCCGGTCGAGATCCAGAACAAGGCGCTCGAAGCGGGCTGCTGGGCCCAGTTCTACGGTGCCAAGGACTTCAAGGGCGACATGCTGACGCTGGTCGGCCCGACCCAGCTGGACAGCCTGGACAAGGGCACTGCCAAACAACTCAAGCGCGACATCGACAGCATCGTCACCGGTCCCAACACCAAGCTGACGGTGTATGAACATCGCCTGTTCAAGGACCGCTCGGTCGAGTTCGGTGCCAACAGCCGCGAAGGCAGCCTGCGCAAGAAGCTGGGCTTCGGCGGCCGCATCGAATCGATCCAGGTCAACTGCTCGTAAGCAGACCATCGGGTCCCGGAAGGGACCGAAAAACGTCCTCGCACGGTAGAGTCCAGCACTCTGTCGCCGAGGATTTTTTCGTGGAAGAAAGCAGTCAAGCCCCCACCGGGAAATCGGTCCCGAAGCCGCCCGCCCGCCGCCGGCAGCAGCAGTTCGCGGACAAGCGCAAGTCCATCCTGGATGCCGCCCTGGCGCTGTTTTCACAGAAGGGCGTGCACGGCGCCAGCGTGGACCAGATCGCTGCGCTGGCCGAGGTGTCCAAGGGCAACCTGCTGTATTACTTCGAGAGCAAGGAAGTGCTCTACCTCTCGGTGCTGCGGCAGTTGCTGGCCTTGTGGCTGGAGCCGTTGCGCACCTTCAGTGCATCGCAGGATCCGGCAGAAGCCATCGGTGCCTATATCCGCCGCAAGCTGGAGGCGTCGCGCGACGATCCTCAGGCGTCGCGCCTGTTCTGTCTGGAGCTGGTCCAGGGCGCTCCGCTTTTCGGCCAGGAGCTGGCGCTTGAGCTGCGTGACCTGGTCGAGCGCAAGGCCGGCGTCATCCGCGCATGGATCGCCGACGGCAGGCTGAGCCCGGTGGAGCCATACCACCTGATCTTCACCCTTTGGTCGATCACCCAGCATTACGCCGATTTCGCGGTGCAGGTCGAGGCTCTGACCGGCCGCACGCTGGCCGATCCGGTTTTCTTCGAGGAGACGGTGGCCAACGTGCAGCGGATCGTGTTGTCAGGGGTTCTGCCGCGGGCCTGACACGATCGGCCGCGTCAGCTGTTGCA
Organism: Xylophilus sp. PBN-3R; assembly: GCF_057747805.1. Taxonomy (NCBI): domain Bacteria; kingdom Pseudomonadati; phylum Pseudomonadota; class Betaproteobacteria; order Burkholderiales; genus Xylophilus; species Xylophilus sp. PBN-3R. Next base: position 4,140,776 of record NZ_CM173225.1, on the reverse strand, counting down.
GCAGCTCGCCAGCCACCGTGAAAGCACCTTGCAGGCGCCGAGGAAGGACGCGATCCGTATTGCCAGGAATGGCAGCCGACGCGAATGCATTACCTGGTTCGAGGAAAAAAAACGGCTTTGATGGTCACATGAGGAAATGCATTCACGGCGTCGCAAAGCCGCGCCTTATGACGGCCAGCACTTCCAGCTGTCCTCGTCTTCCTTGTCTTTCCTTGCCTTCAACTCTGAACAGAGGACCAACGAATATCGGGTGTCGGTGTGGCCGCGCAGTCCCGCTTTGCCCGGGCCGGTTGCCGCGACCAATTCTTCCAGCACACACATGCGCCCACGCGCATGAGGGCCTGCGGGGATTTCAGTGGTTGTCGTCGTCGCTGTCGTCGTCGTCGTGGGCGGCTCTGTCGGTTTGGCGGGCAGGGCTTTGTCGGGGCAAGGCGTCGGTCGCCAATTCTTCTGGGAGTAGAACCCGAATTTATGAAAAGAATCGGCCCACTCGTAGCAGGTCCTTTCTCCGTTGAAAATATCTTCGACCAACTCGCCGGTCTGATGTTCGCCAATGTCGTTCAAATCCTGCCGCGTGCCTGATCTTTCGATCCTGTTCAATCTGCCGAGCACGTCGTCATATGCGTGGTCGTATTTTGATTTTTCCGCTGTCGGATCGTTTTTGCCATTAACCTGAAGCGGCAGGGCCGGAACGGCATATTGCAATGGCTGCAGGGGGTTACTCATGGGGATCGGGTACATCTCGTTTACTTCTTCCTGTAGTGAGCCGGTATGGTCTACGTAGACGGCCGGACACAGGAACAAAAGCGGGTGATTTGTAGCCGATTCACGAAGTCGAAATGCCTGTCAGCTGTTTTTCAGAAAATCCAGCAGGGTTTTATTGAAGGCGGCTGGCTGGGTAATATTATGTGCGTGGCCGCCGTGCGGTAATAAATCCAGCACCGCCGCCGGCAGTTTTTCGGCCAGCCGGGTCGACATGGTCCAGGGCACCAGCAGGTCGTCCATCGACGCGCTCACCAGCACCGGCACCTTGATTTCCGCCAGGCGCGCAGATACGTCGAAGGCCCGCAGCGCCGCGATGCGGGCCCGCATGTTGGATTCGCCCGGGAAATGCGCAATCGAATGCTCGACCTCGGCCACCACCAGTCCGGCGTTTTCCAGCGACCAGGCGGCCGGATACAGGAACAGCGGCTGTGCCTCGACATAAGCCCGCACGCCCACCGCGCCGAGCAAGGCCAGCCGGGCATCGAAACAGCGTGCCGAATGGACATTGGGTTCGGCCCAGGCGTTGATCAGCGTCAGGCTCCTGATGCGGGCCGGCGCATCCAGCGCCAGCTGCAGGCCCACCAGTCCACCGAGCGCATGTCCGACCAGGTGCGCGCTGGCAGTGCCGCTTTTTTCCATCACCTCCAGCACGTCGTCGGCCATGTCCGAGATGGAATACGGATCCGCCAGTTCGGCCGGACTGCGGCCGGTCCCCCGCTGGTCGTAGGCCACTACACGCCAGCCGGCCGCGACCAACGCGGCGGTCTGGGGTTTCCAGTAGTTGGCAGACCCGCCCAGGCCGGAGGACAACAACACGCCGGGCGCTCCGGGAGCGCCTTCACCCAGGACTTCGAAGAACATTGCCATTCGATCAGCCTGCCTTGCCGACGTGGGCGATGGAAGCGATCTCGACCAGCGCATCGGGTTTCACCAGGCCGCACTGGATGCAGTAACGAGCAGGTTTCACGCCCGGGAAGAACTCGGCATACACCGCGTTGACCTTGGCGTAGTCGGCCCAGTCCTTGATCATGATCATGTTGAACGTGACGTCGTCCATCGTGCCGCCGGCGGTCTCGATCACGCTCTGGATGGTGGTCAGCACATGGCGGGTCTGCAGCGTGGCATCGCCCACGTGGACCACGTTGTTGTCCTTGTCGAAGGGCAGGGTGCCGGACACATAGACCACGCCGTCGGCCATGGTGCCGGGCACGAAAGGCGCGATGGGGGTGGTGGTTCCGGGCGGGATGATGGCTTGTTTGGGCATGGGTGTTCTAGGGGCAGGTTGGGTTGCGTCAGGCCGCGATGGCGGCGCAGAAATCGTCGACCGTCGAGACCCAGCCGAAGAAGGTCTCCACGTTGTAGACCGTGGCCTGCTGGATCGGTCCGCCGCCCAGTTCGTGGGTGGCGTCTTCCAGCATCACCGAGAAATATTCGAGGTGGAAGGCGTCGCGCAGGGTCGACTCCACACACACGTTGGTGGCGATGCCGGTGAACATCAGGTTGCGGATGCCGTGGGTACGCAGGGTGCTGTCGAGCGTGCTGTTGAAGAAGCCGCTGTAGCGGGTCTTGGGCACCACGATGTCGCCCGGCAGCGGCTCGACCGCGTCGACCAGCTCGTAGTCCCAGCCACCCTTCGCCAGAAACTTGCCGGCCAGTTCGGGCTTCTTTCTCATGGTCTTCAGCGCGTTGGACTTGTACCAGTTGGGCGATCCCGGGCCGCCGGCTTCCACGTAGGCGGCGTCCCAGCCGTTCTGCAGGAACACCACCAGCACGCCGGCCGCACGGGCCGCCTCGATGGCTTTCACCACGCTGGCGATCACGCCCCGGGCGCCCGAGATGTCGAAACCCGCCGAGTCCACGTAACCGCCTTCGGTGGCATAGGCGTTCTGCATGTCGACCACGATCAGCGCGGTCTGTCCGGGCTGGAAGGCCACCGGCTCCGGGCGGGCGGAAATCACCCGCGGCGCAGGCGCGCCGGACGGTTGCGGCGCCCCGACCGGGACGGTGGAGGTGATGGTGCGGTTCTTTTCGGTCATGTGGAGAAGGTTGCAAGGTTCAGGCCGCCTGGGCTTCGGCGAACGCGACCGACGGCACGGGTGTGTCGGCGTCGGCACGGCTCTTCATCAGCGGCTGGATACGTTCGCCGAAAGCCTTCACGCCTTCCACGAAGTCGTCGAAGGTCAGCAGCACGCCCTCGGTGCCTTCGACCTCTGCCACCTCGTCGAGCATGCGGGCCACGTCGGCATAGGAGCCGATGAGGGTGCCCATGTTGATGTTGACCGCCGAGGTGGGGTCGGCCATCTGGCGCACGTTGGTGTCGGCGCCCGATTTGGTGTCGACGGCCGCCTGCCCGCCGAGCCAGGCGATGGCCTCGTGGTCGGCGCCGGCCCGGTAGTGGTCCCACCGGGCGCGGGCGGCTTCCGCGGTCTCTCCGGCGATGACCATCATCAGCACGTAGGTCGAGACGTTGCGGCCGGTCTTTGCCGCTGCGGCGATCAGTTTGTCGGCCGACGGCTTGAACGCCCTGGGTGTGTTGACGCCTTTGCCGAAGCAGAAGTTGTAGTCGGCGTATCGGGCCGAGAACTCCATGCCGGCATCGCTGGCGCCGGCGCAGATCACCTTCATGTCGGCCTGCGGCTGCGGGCTGAGCCGGCAGTCGTCCATCTGGAAATGGTCGCCCTTGAAGTCGGACTGTCCCTTGCCCCACAGGTCACGCAGCACCTGGATGTATTCGGACAGGTATTCGTAGCGGGTGGCGAAGAACTCGTCGCCGGGCCACAGGCCCATCTGCGAATACTCCGGCCTCTGCCAGCCGGTGACCAGGTTCACGCCGAAACGCCCGCCCGATATCGAGTCGATGGTGGCCGACATGCGGGCCACGATGGCCGGCGGCATCACCAGCGAAGCCGCCGTGGCGAACAGCTTGATCCTGGTGGTGACGGCGGCCAGGCCGGCCATCAGGGTGAAGGACTCGAGGTTGTGGTCCCAGAACTCGGTCTTGCCGCCGAAGCCCCGCAACTTGATCATCGACAGCACGAAGTCCATGCCGTAGTGCTCGGCGGACAGGGTGATCTGCTTGTTCAGCGCAAACGTCGGTTTGTACTGGGGCGCGTTCTCGGACAACAACCAGCCGTTGTTGCCGATGGGGATGAAGACTCCGACTTTCATGAGGACCTCCTGGTCCCCGAGCTACGCATTTCGTGTGCCAGCCATTTTTTGACCAAATGGTCCAAGTCGGTTCGCCGGGTGGCGCGAATTCCCGCTGCTGGTGCGGTCGGGTTCCCGTCGCTGGTGCGTTCAGCCGGGCAGGTCGATGCGGCAGGCGTTGTCGTCGCCCAGTTCGAAGACATCGCAGTTGGGGCCGCTGCCGATGCGGTCGACCACCACGAAGCTTTGCTGCCCACCCACGGCGATCAGCACGTGGTGCCACACGCCGCGCGCGTAGTTCACGCCCTGCCGGCCGTCGGTGACGAAACCCCGGAGCGTGTCGCGTGTGGGTTCGGCGCCGGCCGGTGCCACCACCAACACGAAGGGGCGGTCGTCCAGCGGCACGAAGGCCTGGCTGGACAGCGGATGGCGCTCCAGTGCGCTCACCGCCATGGGCATGGCGTAGGGCTGCGCCACGAAGAGGCTGATGCCGGGCGCACCGCCACCTTCGAGCGTGTCGACCTTAACCAGGTCGTGGAAACGCTGCACCATGCCGCCGTTGATCGGGAAGTGGTGCCGCCCGTCGGTCTCGATCACGTCACCGAAAGGCGCGAAGGCTTCCGCCGTCAGGGGTGCCAATGGCAGATGCGGCAGCAGCGGAAGTTCGGCCATGGGCGGTCAGGCCGTCTCGGCCAGCGCGTCGCCGAGGGCGTTGACCATGCGGTCGATCTCGGCCTTTTCGGAAATGAAGGGCGGCGCCAGCTGGATCGTGTCGCCGCCGTAACGCACATAGAAGCCCTTCTTCCAGCAGTTCATCGCGATCTCGTAGGGCCGGCGTGCCGGCTCACCGGGCAGTGCGGCGATGGTGATGCCGGCGGCCAGGCCGAAGTTCCGGATGTCGGTCACGTGTTTCAGGCCTTTCAGGCTGTGCACCGCATTTTCGAAATGCGGCGACAGCGCCTGCACCCGGCCCACCATGTCTTCGTCCTGCAGCACCTGCAGGGCGGCGATGCCGGCGGCGCATGCGACCGGGTGGGCGCTGTAGGTGTAGCCGTGGGGGAATTCGAGCATGTAGTCGGGACCGCCGACCGACATGAAGGTGTCGTAGATCTCCTTGCTGGCGACCACCGCGCCCAGCGGCTGCGCGCCGTTGGTCACCTGCTTGGCGATGTTCATGATGTCGGGTGTCACGCCGAAGGCATCGGCCCCGGTCATCGCGCCCATGCGGCCGAAACCGGTGATCACCTCGTCGAAGATCAGCAGGATGTTGTGCGCGGTGCAGATGTCGCGCAGGCGTTTGAGGTAACCCTTGGGCGGCACCACCACGCCGGCCGAACCGGACATGGGTTCGACGATCACCGCCGCGATGTTCGAAGCGTCATGCAGGGTGATGAGGTCGAGCAGGCGGTCGGCCAGGTCGGCGCCGGCCTCGGGCTGGCCGCGGCTGAAATTGTTGGCCGCCAGCTGGGTGTGGGGCAGGTGGTCGGCTTCCAGCGTCTGGCCGAAAAGCTTGCGGTTGGCGCCGATGCCGCCTACCGAAATGCCGCCGAAATTGACGCCGTGGTAACCCTTCTCGCGGCCGATCAGCCGGGTCTTGCCGGCCATGCCCTTGGCACGCCAATAGGCGCGCGCCATCTTCAGCGAGGTGTCGGCGGCTTCGGACCCCGAGTCGGTGAAGAACACATAGTCCAGGCCGGCGGGCGTGAGTTCCTTGATCCTGTTGGCCAGCTCGAAGGAGAGCGGATGGCCAAACTGGAAGGCCGGCGAATAGTCCAGCGTGTGGATCTGCCGGCTGACCGCGGCGGTGATCTCCGGCCGGCCGTGGCCCAGGCCCGAACACCACAGGCCCGACAGGCCGTCGAAGATCTTGCGGCCTTCGTGGTCGGTGAAATAAGCGCCTTTCGCCTCGACGATCAACCGCGGGTCGGCCTTGAACTGGCGGTTGCCGGTGTAGGGCATCCAGTGCGCATCCAGCCACGCGGCGTCGGTGCGTACCGTGGAGGTGCTCGGCGCGATGTCGGGCGTGGTGTGCGGCATGGTGGCTCCCATCAAAAGATCCTGGAATTGTTCTCGCCGCCGTCAGTGTGGAGAATGGCGCAATCTCCATCTTCACTTGGCAATCCATGCAAGTAAACAGAGCGAACAACACCCGCAACAAGGCGGTGCTGGGCCAGCTCAGCGACATGGACCTGCGCCTGCTGAAGGTCTTCCGTTGCGTGGTCGACTGCGGCGGCATGGCAGCAGCCGAGCTGGAACTGAACATCGGCACATCGACCATCAGCCGCCATGTGAAGGACCTGGAAACCCGCCTCGGCCTGACCCTGTGCCGGCGCGGCCGGGCCGGTTTTGCGCTGACCGCCGACGGCCAGCGGGTGTACGACGAAACCCTGCGCCTGCTGGCATCGGTCGACGCCTTCCGCGGCAGCATCGACGACATCCACCAGCGAATGGGCGGCACGCTCGAACTGGCGCTGTTCGACAAGACGGCGACCAATCCTGCGGCCCGCATCGGCGAGGCCATCGCGCTGTTCACCGAACGGGCGCCCGAGGTGGCGCTGTCGGTGCATGTGGGGTCGATCAACGCGATCGAGCAGGGCGTGCTCGAAGGCAGCTACCAGGTCGGCATCATCCCGGCGCACCGGGCCTCCAGGAGCCTGCTTTATGCCGACCTGTTCGACGAAACCATGCTGCTGTATTGCGGCGCCCGGCATCCGCTGTTCGGTGCCGAAGGCGCCAAGCTGACCTGGGCCAGGCTGGCCGAGCATCGTTTCGCCGGCCTGGGTTACCACTCGCCGAACATGGAACTGAGTCACCGTGCCAGGCTGGCCCGCGCCGCCACCGGTTTTGACCAGGAGGCCATCGCCACGCTGATCCTGTCGGGGCGTTACCTGGGGTTTCTGCCGGACCACTATGCCCAGGTGTTCGAGCAGCGCGGCCTGATGCGGGCGGTGCAGCCGGAGCGGTTCCACTACCCCTGCAGGTTCGTCAGCCTGCTGCGGCGTTCGCCCAAACCGTCGCGGACGGTGCTGGCGTTTCAGGCCTGCCTCGAAGAGGCGCACCGCGAGCCTGGCGGCTAGCGGTCCGCTGCCGCCTCAACCGTGCTTGATGGCGATGGTCTTGATGGTGGTGAAACCGCGCATGCCCTCGAAGGCTTTTTCGCGGCCGTAGCCTGAATGTTTCATGCCGCCGAACGGCAGTTCGATGCCGCCGCCGGCCCCGTAGTTGTTGATGAACACCTGGCCCGCCTCGATGGCATGCGCCATGCGCAGTTGCCGGCCGCCGTCGCGGGTCCACACCCCGGCGGTCAGGCCGTAGTCGGTGCCGTTGGCCAGTTCGGCGGCTTCGGCCTCGGTGTCGAAGGCAAAGGCGGCCAGCACCGGGCCGAAGACTTCGTCCTGGCCCATGGCGCTATCGGGCGGCACGTCGGCGAACAGCGTGGGCAGCACATAAAAGCCGCCGGGCGGCGCACCTTCGGCCAGCCGGCCCTGGCCTGCGACGGTGATGCCCTCCGCCACGGCTGCGTCGATCATGCCGCGCACCTTCTGCTGCTGGCGGCGGTTGACCACCGGGCCCAGGTCCAGGTTCTGTTCGCCCGGACCGACCCGCAGCGCCTTGAAGCGTTCGGCCAGTTCCGCCACTACTTCGGCATACACCGAGCGCTCGATCAGCACCCGGCTGCCGGCGGTGCAGGTCTGGCCGGCGTTCTGGATGATGGCGTTGACGATGGTCGGAATGGCCTGCTCCATGTCGGCATCTGCGAACACCACCTGCGGCGACTTGCCTCCCAGCTCCAGCGTGACCGGCACATGCCGGCGCGCGGCGGCCTCGGCCACGGCGGCGCCGGTCTGGGTGGAGCCGGTGAAGGAAATATGGGCGATGCCCGGATGCGCCGACAGCGCCGCGCCGGCTTCGCTGCCCAGGCCGCACACCACGTTGATGGCGCCCGGCGGCATGCCGACTTCCAGCCCCAGCGCAGACACGCGCAGCGGTGTCAGGCAGGCGTCTTCCGCCGGCTTGACCACACAGCAGTTGCCGGCGGCCAGGGCGGCGGCCACCGAGCGGCCGTAGATCTGCGCCGGATAGTTCCAGGGAATGATGTGGCCGGTGATGCCGTGCGGCACCCGCACCGCCATCACGGTCGTGCCGGCGGCATACGGGATGGTCTCGCCGTGCAGCTTGTCGGCAGCGCCGCCGTAATACTCGAAATAGCGCGCGCAGGCGGCGATGTCGGCGCGGGCCTGGGCCATCGGTTTGCCGGTGTCGCGGCATTCGAGCAGCGACAGTTCGTCCTGGTGGGCCAGGATGGCGGCGGCCAGCTTGTGGAGCAGCCGGCCGCGGTCGGTGGCGGTGAGTTTTCCCCAGTCGCCGTGGTAGGCCCGGCGCGCGGCCTTCACCGCATCGTCGATGTCCGCGGCGCCGCTGCGGGGGATGGTGGTGAAGGTCTCGCCGCTGGACGGGTCGATGACGTCCAGCGTGCCGCCGCCATGGGCTGGCACCTGGCGGCCGTCGATGAAATTGAAGAATTCCGCAAGGATGGCGGGCGAGCCGCCGGCGGGTTCGATGGCGGAAGGGTGGCGGTCCATGGGGCGAGTCTCCTTATGCGGTGATCGAAGAGCCTGCCGGCGCGGTACGGGCGGCCAGCACACTCACCAGTTCGGGCAGCAGGGTCTGCGGCGTGGATTCGTCCAGCGCCTGCTCCAGCGTGGCCAGCACGGCCGACGCGATGCCGTGTTCGGCGCCGCCGTCCTCGGCCATGGTGTTGTAGTAACCCAGGTCCTTGCAGGCATTGGCCAGGCTGAACTTCAGGCCCGACGGGTCCTGCGCCAGCAGGTAGGGCTTGAGCCGCTCCAGCGCCGCGCCGCCGCCGCCGCCCTTGCTCAGCACGTCGATCAGCACGGCGGGGTCGATGCCGGCGCGCTGGGCGCAGGCGGCAGCCTCGGCCAGCAGCGACACGGTGCCCAGCGACACGAAGTTGTGCAGCAGTTTCATGCGGTGGCCGGCACCCACCGGGCCGGCATGGAAGATGTTCTCGGCGAAGGCCTCCAGCAGCGGTCGCACCTCGGCCAGCAGCATGGAATCGCCGCCCACCAGCAGGTTGAGCCGGCCTTCCGCGGCCTCGCGCGGTGTGCGGGTCATGGCTGCGTCCAGGAACCGGCCGCCGGCCATCTGCACTGCATGCGCAACCCGTTCGGTGGAGTTGGGCACGGCGGTGGAGCAGTCGATCACCACGGTGCCCGGCTGCATGCCCTGCAGCACGCCGGCTTCACCGAGCAGCACGGCCTCGACCTGGGGCGTGCCGGTGACACACAGCAGGACGATGTCGCTTTCGGCCGCCAGGTCGGCCACCGAGCTGCGCGAGGTGGCGCCGGCTGCCAGCAGGTCATCCAGCGGCTGGTTGCCTGCATGCTCAAGCACCGCCAGCGGCCAGCCCTTGCGCACGATGTTGCCTGCGATGCCGTGGCCCATCAGGCCGATGCCGACCATGCCGACACGCGGCTTCTGCTGCTGCATCATTTGTCCTGTCTCCGGAGTTGTCGTCTTGTCGAAAGATCGTACAACCGGGGGGGTCCCGGATGAATGGGGAAAGCCCCGGAGCAGGATGCCTTTCGGCAGGGTTCAGGGGACCGCGCGGTCCAGTCGGCGCGCTACCTTGCCGGTGACCCAGGGCGCGGTCAACGCATCGAACTTCCTGAAATGCGCAGATGCGAGATGAGCCTGGAAAGCTGCGTCGTCCTCGTACACCTCGTACAGGAAGAACGCGGTCGGGTCCGCCGGGTCGCGGCCGACGTCGAACTGGTGGCAGCCGGCCTCGTCCGCTACCGAGCGGGTGGCGTTCTCGGCGATGGCGGCGGCGAAGTCTTCCGCATGGTCTGCATGGGTGGTGAAGTCGACGATGACGATCTTGTGCATGGTGTTTTCTGTAAGGCCGTTGCGAATCGAAATGGGGCCGTCCATTTTCGGCGAGGTACGCTCCCGCGCATGAATCCTCAGCCTGACGCCGGCCGCCTGTCCCTGTTGATCGACGGACACGCTGTCGGCTCCATCGCGGCGCCGCTGTTCGACCTGCTCCGGCAGACCGACCTGCCGCTGCGGTCTTCCTGCAATTCGGTAACGCTCTTCGGTGACCCGGACGCCGCCCTGGCGCGCATCGCCGACTGGCTGCGGCAGCACGGCCACGCCGGTCGCTGGCGGGATGAAAAACTGGCGGTCGCCGACAAGCAGGGCCGGGTGCTGGCATCGGTCGAACGCGGCGTGGTGCGTGTCCTCGGCATCGCCACCACCTCCGTCCAACTGCACGGCCGCGCGGGTGAGGGCGGAGGCTGGTGGCTACAGCAACGCGCGCTCGACAAGGCAACCGATCCGGGTCTTTGGGACACGCTGATGGGCGGCATGGTGGCCGCCGGGGAAACGGTGGAGCACGCACTGTTCCGCGAGACCTGGGAAGAGGCCGGCATCGACCTCGAAGGCATCGACTTGCGGGCGGCCGGTTCCGTTACCGTCCAGCGCCCGGTGACCGATTCAGGCTCTTGCGGCTGGCTGGTCGAGACCATGCACGCCTATGAATGCACGCTGCCGGACGGGCTGGTGCCGGCCAACCGCGACGGCGAGGTGCTGCAGTTCGCGTGTTATCCCGATGCCGGAATCGACCGCCTCGTGGCCGCCGGCCGGCTCACGCAGGAAGCGGCGGCTGCGGTGGCCTTGTGCCGCGCGCCAGGTTCGCACCGATCTCGTCCAGCACCGGCAGCAGTTCGGCCACCGAGTCGATGACGTAGTGGGCCCCGGCGCCCTTGAGTTTGGCGACGGCGATCTGCCGCAGCCGGTCCTGCTCGGCGGGGAGCAGCGCCTGCCAGTCCGCCAGCGGCAGGCCGACCGCGTTGCCGCTGACGGCCACGCCCACCGTCCAGGTTCCGGCACGCAGACCTTCCAGGATGCCGACCTCGGTGTCGTCCACCTTCACCACCGTCTCCGGCCACCAGACGCCCAGGTCGGCGAAAGTGCGGTACATCATCAGCGGCGACGGTCGGCCGGCGGGCAGGTCGCCGGCACACACCAGGTTGTCGGGCAGATAACCGGCGGCTGCGGCCAGCGGGGTGACGATCTCCATGATGGGCCGGTTGTAGCCGGTGGTCGAACCGATCTTCAGGCCGCGCCCCCGGATGGCGGCGATGGTGTCCAGCGCGCCCGGGATGAAGTCGGCGAAGTCGGCCACCACTGCGGCGTTCATGGGGGTGAACACCTCGTAGAGATGGTCCACATCGGCATTGGTGAAGGGTTTTCCGTACCTCGCCTGCCACTGCGCGGCGATGGCGGGCAGGCTGCCCAGCGCATGGATGTGGTCCCACTTGGCGACACCCATCGGGCCGCGTGCCTGCTCGATGGTCAGCTCGATGCCGAACTGCTCGAACAGCCGCACGAATGCGCCCATGGGCGCGCAGGAGCCGAAGTCGAGCACGGTGCCGGCCCAGTCGAAGACGACGGCGCTCAGGGTGTCGCGGGAATGGCTGCTGGATGTCATGGTGTCTCTCTTGCGAATGCTTTGGATGGGTTTCACCAGGCGGCGAAGACTTCTTCGGCGATGCCGAAGGCGGTGCTGGCGCCGGTGCCGCTGGTCACCAGTACCAGCCGGGTGGCGTCGTCGGGTCGGTCGATCAGGCAATCGGTCACCGGCGACGACGGATAGATGCCCACCCAGCGTTCGGTCACCCGGGCTTCGCGCAGCTTCAGGGTTTCATGCAGGTGTCGCAGGATGAGGTCGTCCACCCTTTCGTCGGCGAACGGCCCGGGCGCGGCGCCGTAGTGGTGAGAATCGCCGACCACCAGCGAACCGTCGGCGCTCTGCACCACGATCAGGTGGATGCCGTTGTCGAGCGACTCGCCTTCTTCCCGCCGCATCTGCTCCAGCAGCGGTGCGGCGGCCGGCAACTTGCTGTAGCCGTGGTAACGCACCAGGCTCAGGTCGGCCATCACCGAGCCGGGCAACTGGAAGCCCGCTTCGGGCTGCACCCGCAGCATCTGCAGCCGGCACAGGCTGAGGTTATGCGGCGTCAGGCGTTCTGCGAAAAGGCCGTTGAGGTCGGTGTTGGTACACACGGCCACCCGTTCGGCAGACAGCACGGCGCGTGAGGTGCGTACACGCGGCGTGGTGACTTCCAGTACCGCCTCGCTGAAACGGAAGGTGACGCCCAGCGATTCGGCCAGCCAGCGGGTGAGCTGGCCGATGGCGGTGCGCGACTCGACGCGCATTTCATGCGGGCTGTACAGCACGCCCTGCGCTCCGTCGAGCTGCAGGACGGGTGTGCGCCGGGCTGCGGCGGCCGTGTCGAGCAGCTGGCAGCCGGCGCCCATTTCGGTGGCCATGAACTCTTCAAGAACCTTCAGCGCCTGCGGCCGGAATGCGGTGAGGTACAGGCCGTGGTGCACCGCCTCGATGCCGGCCTGCGGCGCGATCGCGCCCCAGATTTCGCGGGCGCGCCGGGCTCGTCGCCAGGTATCGCCGGCTCCCTGGCCGGTGACGGTGATGAAACCGAAATTGCGGATGGACGCGCCGACGCAGGCTGCGTCGCGCTCGACCACACACACCTTCAGTCCGCGTCGGGCGGCGGTATAGGCATGGGCCAGGCCGACGATGCCGGCACCGACCACTATCAGGTCGAAATGATGGGGGTTCGAGGGACTCATGCCAATGCTCGGTTGAGTTGAAGAACGGGCCAGTGCACTGCCTGGGCATGGGCCCGCAGGCGGTCGTCGGGATCGACGGCGACCGGCTGGCCGACCGAACGCAGCAGCGGCAGATCGTTGATCGAGTCGCTGTAGAACGTGGCGTCGGCCAGTGCGTCCGGCGCCAGTCCCTGGTCGTGCAGCCAGGCCAGCAGGCGGGTGACCTTGCCTTCGCGCATGTTCAGCGTGCCCTGGGTCTCGCCGGCAAACCGGCCGTCGTCGCGCTGGCGCATCTCGGTGGCGATGAGGTGGGTGAACCCGAATGCGGCGGCCGACGGTTCCGACAGGAATCGGCTGGCCGCCGTGCTCAGCACCAGAAGGTCGCCGCGGTCGCGGTGCTGCTGCACCAGGTCGAATGCGGCGGCCGGCAGGCGGGGGCGCACCACCTGCTCGAAGAACGCGATGCGGATGGCGGCCCAGGCCTCGGGTGTGCGGCCGGCGAAGGTCGATGCATAGAAGGCGCAGAACTCGGCCGGCGTGGCGCTGCCGTCGTGATAACGCCGGTCCATCTCGGCGTTGCCGGCGGCGAAGGTCCGGCCCAGCTCGCCGCGCGCCAGCAAAAACTCCACCCACATCACTTCGCTGTCGCCCGTCAGCAGCGTGTTGTCGAGGTCGAAGATGGCCAGGCGTGCCATGGTCTTCGCCGGTTTCATCGCGACGGTGCCCGCCAGGCCTGGGTGCGCCGTTCCACCAGTTTGCCGACCGCCAGGTACAGCAGCGTGACCACACCCGAGGTGCCGGCGATCAGTACCGCCATGGCCGCAGCCGGACCCGTGTCGCCGGCTTCGTCGAGGTTGAGGATGGCGACCGACGCCAGTTTGGTGTCGGGCGAATACAAAAACACCACCGCCGAGATGGTGGTCATGGCGTTGATGAAGAAATAGCGCGAGACGTCGAGCAGCACCGGCAGGCAGATCGGCAGCGTGACCCGCCAGAAGGTCTTGTAGAAAGGGACTTTCAGCGATGCCGACACGGCCTCGAATTCGGCGTCGATGGACTTCAGCGCGGTCACCACCGTCAGGTGTCCGGTCGTGTAGAAATGCACCACGGTGCACAGCACCAGCAGCGGCAGCGTCTGGTACAGGCCGTTCAGTGGATTCGCCGGCGCGTTGAAGAAGAAGATGTAGCCCAGCCCCAGCACCAGGCCCGGCACCGCCATCGGCAGCATGGCCAGCAGTCGCACCACCGGGCGCATGGCGTCGAAGCCCCGGGTCTTTTCCAGCAGGTAGGCGCCCACGAACACCACCACCGTGCCGAACACGGCGGTGCCGGCCGCCAGCTTCAGGCTGTTGAGCATGGCGTTGCCCAGTTCGGCGTCGATCAGGCCCGACACGTAGTGGTTGAAGCTCGGCGTCAGGTTGTACGGCCACAGCTTGGCGAAGGACGCGAACACCGCCATGCCGAACATCGCCAGCACCAGGCCGACGATCAGCAGGCAATACAGCGTCATGGCCACGTCGAAACCGCGCGACGGCCTGGGCACCAGGGCGACCGCGCGGGCGGTGAGGGTGGCGGTCTGCCGGCGCTGCACCCACCAGTCGATGCCGAAGGTGGCGACCGCCGGCAACAGCAGCAGCAAGGCGACCACCGCGCCGCGCTGGAAGTCCTGCTGGCCGATCACCAGCTTGAACACATCGGTGGCCAGCACGTTGAAATTACCGCCCACCACCTTCGGTATGCCGAAGTCGGTGATGACCAGGGTGAAACACACCAGCGCGGCCGAAATGAGGCCGTACCTGGCGCCCGGCAGCGTGATCGTCATGAACTTGCGCAGCGTGCCGGTGCCCAGCGCCTGTGCCGCCTCGTACAGCCGCGCGTCGGCCAGCGCCAGCGCGGTGACCAGGATCATCAGCACATGCGGGAAGGTGGCGAAGCACTCTGCCAGCACGATGCCCGGCGCACCGTAGATGCCGCTGAAGCCCAGGCCGGTCCAGAAGTCCTTCGCCACGCCCTGGTTGCCGAACCAGTAGATGATCGAAATGGCCGACAGCAGCGAGGGCGCCAGCAGCGGCAGCAGCATCACCGTGCGCAGGAGGCCCTTGAAGGGCATGCAGCTGCGGGTGAGGGCGTAGGCGAAGGCAAACGCCAGCGGCACCACGATGGCGGTCACGGCCAGCGACACCCAGACGCTGTGCCACAGACTCTGCAACAGCGACGGCGAAGCCAGGTAGGCGGCGAAGGCGCCCAGGCCCGAACCGGCCGCGCCCTCGGGAGCGTCGAAGGCCTTGGACAGGATCACCGCCAGTGGCGCCAGCAGGCCCACCACCAGCAACAGCACGACGGCCAGCAGGCCGGCGTGGGCGACGCGGTCGGCCGGCGGCACCCGCTGTTTGAGCGGCGGCGGCCGCACCGACACCACGGCCGCGGCGGCGTTCATCAGGCGGCTGCCGCGGGGAACACCCGCAGCCGGTCTGCACGCAGCGAGAACTGCACCGACGCGCCTTCGCGCACGTTGAATTCATCCATCTGATTGAGCGAATATTGAAGTTGCAGCGGCTGGCCGGGCAGGCCGTCGACATCGACTTCGGCCAGGCAATTGCCGCCCAGGAACTCGATATGCCGAACGGTGCCGGCGCAACGCATCGGGTCGTCGGCGTGCAGTTGGCCGACGACGCGGTCTTCGGGCCGCAGGTATAGCGAAACCTCGCGGCCGGGGCGGAAGTCCGAGTCGCCGCCCGCCGCGCATTGCAGCCGTTTTTCGCCGCAGCGGAACCAGTGGCCGCCCTCGGCCACGGCATCGAGCCGGTTCACCTTGCCGACGAAATTCGCCACGAAATGCGACGCCGGCTCGCGGTAGACCTGCATCGGTGTGCCTACCTGCTCGATCACGCCGTGGTTCATCACCACGATGCGGTCGGCCACCGACAGCGCTTCTTCCTGGTCGTGGGTGACCATGATGGTGGTCACGCCAAGCTGTCGCTGCAGCGCCCGTATCTCGTTGCGCAGGTGCACCCTCACGGTGGCGTCCAGCGCGGAAAGCGGTTCGTCCAGCAGCAGCAGGCCGGGTGACGTGGCCAGCGCCCGCGCGAGCGCGATGCGCTGCTGCTGGCCGCCGGACATCTGCGCCGGGAACTTGCCACCGCTGCCCGGCAGGCCGACCAGCGCCAGCAGTTCGTCCACCCGCTTGCCGACCTGGGCCTTGCCCTCGCGTCGGTTGACCAGCCCGTAACCCACGTTCTGCGCCACGGTGAGATTGGGAAACAGCGCATACGACTGGAACATGATCCCGTAGTCGCGCTGTGCCGGCGGCAGCACCGAGATGTCGCGGCCGGCCTGCACGATGCGGCCGGAGGTCTGGGTTTCCAGGCCCGCGACGATACGCAGCAGGGTGGTCTTGCCGCAGCCCGAAGGCCCGAGAAAACACACGAATTCGCCGCGCTCTATCGACAGGTCGATGTCGTCGAGCGCGGTGAACCCGCCGAAGCTCTTGTGGATGCCTTGCAACTGCAGATAGGTCACGGGCGGCTCCGTCGGTTATTTGCGGGCTTCGCTCTTGCCGTCGTAGCGGCGGACCCATTCGGCCAGCGTGCGTTCGCGGCCGGCGGCGGCCTTGTCGAAATCCAGCTTGATGAGGCGCGATTCGTAGTCGGCCGGAATATTGGCCAGCTTGGGCGCCACGCCCGGCTGCGCGGTGATGGCGAAGTTCTTGCCGTACAGAATCATCGCGTCCTTGGACGAAGCCCAGTCGGCCAGTTTCCTGGCGGCCTCGAGCTTCTTGGTGCCTTTGTAGATGGCAAATGCTTCGAGGTCCCAGCCCAGGCCTTCTTTCGGGAACACCAGCTCGATCGGTGCTCCCTTTGCCTTGTTGGCGTGGCCGCGGTATTCGAACGAAATGCCCACCACGTATTCACCCGCCGCGGCCATGTTGCAGGGCTTGGAACCCGAATGGGTGTACTGCGCGATGTTGTCGTGCAGGGCGTCCATGTATTTCCAGCCGCCGCCCTTGCCGGCGTCGTCGCCCCACAGCTGCAGCCACGACACCACGTCCAGGTAACCGGTGCCCGACGACGCCGGGTTGGGCATCACCACCTGGCCCTTGTATTCGGGTCTGGTCAGGTCCTTCCAGGTTGTGGGCAGGGGGATGTTCTTCTTCTTCGCCTCGACCGTGTTGAAGCACACGGTGGCGCCGAACACGTCCATGCCGAACCAGGCCGGCGGGTTTTTCTTGTCGCGGTAGGCGGACATGATGGCGTCGAGGTTCAGCGGCGCGTAGGGCTCGAGCATGCCGTTGCGTTCGAACAGCGCCAGGCTGGTGGCGGCCACGCCCATCACCACGTCGGCCTGCGGGTTGGCTTTTTCGGCCAGCAGCTTGGCGGTGATGACACCGGTCGAGTCACGCACCCACTTGATGTCGATGTCCGGATTCACCCGGTTGAACGACTCCTGGTAGGCCTTCAACTGGTCGGTCTCCAGCGCGGTGTAGACGACCAGTTGGGTCTTCTGCGCAAACGCCGATGCGGCGAAGACGAGACCGAGGGCGGCGGCGATCAGTTGCCTGGCTGCGAGTTTCATCGAAATGCTCCTGGGTGAGGGGGAGTAAAGGGCGGAACTTTGGTGGCCGAAGAAGTCATCCTCGTGACACGGGCTCCAAGCAAAATCGAGGCCATGTCAGTAGATTGTTTTTTGCAGATCGTAGACAATCTGGAAAAATTGCACCTGAAACGTCCCTGGAAAATCGTTCCGTGAACCTGCCTTCCCCCATCGGCAACGCTATCGCTCACTTGCAGGAAAACTCGCTTGCCGGGCTGGTGCAGAACGAAGTCGAACGCCTCATCCTGAACGGCGAACTGGCGCCCGGGGCCAAGCTCACCGAAATCACCATCGCCACGCAGCTGGGTGTGTCGCGCGGCCCGGTGCGCGAAGCCTTCCGTATGCTCGAGGAAGCCGGACTGGTGCGCACCGAAAAGAACCGCGGAGTGTTCGTGCGTTCCATCGACCTCGACGAAGCGCTCGAGATCTTCGAGTTGCGCGCCGTCATGGAGATGTACGTGGGCCGCAAGCTGGCGCTCACCGCCACCGGCGCGCAGGTCAAGCAACTGCGCCAGCTGGTCGAAGCCATGGACCTCGCCGCCAAGGCGAGCGATGCGCAGGAATACCACCTGCATAACCTGGCCTTCCACGACCGGCTGCTGGCGTTGGCGGGCAATGCCAAGTTCGCGGCCACCTATCGCCGGCTCATCAAGGAACTGTCGCTGATCCGCCGGCAGAACCTGTCCGGTGAGTCGATGGTTGTCTACACCCGCGAACACCGCGCCATCGTGCGGGCCATCGCAGCGCACGATGTCGAGGCCGCGGGCCAGGCCATGTTCGACCATGTGATGAACAGCCGTGAGCGCACGCTGGTCAACTACGGCGGCAAACCTGCCGGCGAGCCCGAAACGCCCACGGCGCCCGCCCGCAAACGTGCACTGCGTGCCGTCACCCAGGAAGGCTGAACCGCATGTCGTTGAGCTTCGATGACATCGAGACCCTGTTCCGCCGGCACGGCGCAGCCCGGTACAGCGGCGAGCCGGTCACCCAGACCGAACACGCGCTGCAGACGGCCTTCTTCGCCGAGCAAGACGGCGCCGACGACGAACTGGTCACCGCCGGCCTGCTGCACGACCTGGGCCATCTGCTGCCGGGTGCACAGGACCACGGCGAGACGCCCACGCTGCGCGGTGTGGACGACCTGCACCAGTTCAGCGCCCTGCCTTTCCTGCGCGGGCTGTTTTCCCAACGTGTGCTGGACGCCATCCGCTGGCATGTCGATGCCAAGCGTTACCTGTGTGCCACGCGGCCGGCCTACCAGGCGGGCCTCTCGGCCGATTCGCAGCGCAGCCTGGTCCTGCAGGGCGGCGTGTTTTCGGCAGACGATGCTGCGGTCTTCATCGCCCGACCGCATGCCGCGGACGCGGTGCGCCTGCGACTATGGGACGACCGGGCCAAGGTCGACGGCCTGGTCACGCCCGACCTGGCCCACTACTTGGCACGCGCGCGGCGCTGCCGTATCGGCGAAGGCACGGTGACGTGAACCCGGCCGCCAGCCTGACCCTTCCGCTGGTCCTCACGCTGCTGTTCGCCGCGCTGCTGCACGCCAGCTGGAACGCGCTCATCAAGTCGGGCGGCAACAAGTCGCTGGACACCGCGCTGATCCACAGCCTGGGCGTGCTGTTCGCCATTCCCGCGGCCTGCTGGTTCGGCTTGCCGGCGGCTGCGGCCTGGCCTTACATCGCCGCATCGTCGGTGATCCACATCGCGTATTACGTGGCCTTGTCGGGTGCATACCGGCACGGCGACCTGGGGCTGACCTATCCGGTCATGCGGGGGTCCGCACCGCTGCTGGTCGCCCTGACGGGCGCGGTGATGGGCGGCGACCGGCTGTCGGTCCAGGCCTGGGCGGGCGTGCTGGTGATCTGCGCCGGGGTGCTGCTGGTCGGGCTGGCGCAAGCGACGCTCGACCATCCGGGCGGCGGCAACCGGCGCAAGGCGCTGGCCTTCGCGCTGCTCAACGCCTGCATCATCGCGGCCTACACCGTCATCGACGGCTTCGGCGTGCGCGCCTCGGGCGACCCTTTTGCCTATGCGGCAGCCATCTTCCTGTTCGACGGCCTGCCCTACATGGCGCTGGTGATGTGGCGCGCGGGTCCGGGGCGGCGAGACGCCCTTCGCTACATGCGCGTGCGCGTGGCGGTGGCCATCGGCGGCACCATCGCCTCGCTGGGCAGCTACTCGATTGCCCTGTGGGCCATGAGCCATGCGCCCGTCGCGCTGGTCGCCGCCCTGCGCGAGACCTCGGTGATCTTTGCCGCGCTGATCGGCACGCTGCTGCTCGGCGAACGTTTTGGCTGGGGCCGCGCCGCCGGCACCGGGCTGGTGGTGGCGGGTGTGGTCACGCTGCGTTTCAGCTAGGCGGGCTTCTTCTTCAGTAGGCGGCGCTGGCCGTGCCGACCGCAGTTGTGACTGGGCCGGCGCCGGGCGCAAAACCGGCCCGCAGCGCACGCGCGGCCTTGGCGTACACCAGCACATCCACGCCCACCGCCACGAAGGTGCAGCCCAGGTCGAGGTATCGCCGCGCCAGTGCGGGGTCGGACGTCAACGTCCCGGCCGCCTTGCCGCTGGCGATGATGGTGCGCATGGCGTTCTCGATGGCTTCCTGGACGGCGGGATGGCCCGGAGCGCCGCGGTGGCCCATCGAGGCCGCCAGGTCGGCCGGGCCGATGAACACGCCGTGCACGCCGTCCACCGCGCAGATGGCTTCGAGGTTGTCGAGCGCGGTCACCGTTTCGGCCTGCACCAGCAGGCACACCTCGTCGTCGGCCACGTCCAGATAGTCGGAGCGCTGGCTCCAGCCCGACACCCGGGCTACCGCGCTGCCCACGCCACGGATCCCCAGTGGCGGGTAACGCGTGGCAGCGACCAGCGCCGCAGCCTGTTCCGCGGTGTCGACCATCGGCACCAGCAGCGAACGGGCGCCGATGTCGAGCAGCTGCTTGATGAGGGCGGTGTCGCCGTTGACCGCTCGAACCACCGGCTGCGAGGGGTAGTTCGCGACGGCCTGCAGCGCTGACAGGGTGCTGCGCAGGTCGTTGGGTGCGTGTTCGCCGTCGATCAGCAACCAGTCGAAATGCGCGGTGGCGCTGACCTCGGCGAGGTAGGGGGTGGCCATCGAGAGCCACAAACCTATTTGTGGATTTTTGGCGGCGAGGGCGGTTTTGAAGGGGTTGTTCGCGGGCATCTTGGCGGGTTTCTTTCTTTGAGTTTTTTTGTGTGGGTCAGGGTTTTGGGATTATCTCGGGCTCGCTCTGGGTTCTTTACTACAACCCTGGGGAGTAATAGCAGAAGGAGACATGGCGACGCGCAAATAACCAAAACCGATTATCAAAAAATAAACCCAATCAACTGACGATCCCCAGATGCCAGGGAACAAATTCATGGTCCCCCAGCCCCAGCCCTTCGCTCTTGGTGGCTTCGCCAGAAGCGTGCAGCAGGATCCGCTCGAAGATCTCGACCCCCAGTTCGGAGACGCTCGACTCGCCGTCGATGACGACCCCGCAGTTGATGTCCATGTCTTCTTCCAGCCGGTTGAACATGGCCGTATTGCTCGCCAGCTTGATGGTCGGCGCCGGTTTGCTGCCGAACATCGAGCCACGCCCGGTGGTAAAGCAGATCAGCTGCGCACCGCTGGCGATCTGGCCCGTGGCGGCCACCGGGTCGTAGCCCGGCGAATCCATGAATACGAAACCCGACCGGTCGATCGGCTCGGCATATTCGTACACCGCCTGCAAGGGCGTGGTGCCACCCTTCATGGCCGATCCGAGCGATTTCTCGAAGATGTTGGCCAGCCCGCCGGCCTGGTTGCCGTGGCCCACCACGCCGTTGAACTGCGCGTTCTGCCCCGCCGCATAACGTTCCCACCAGGCCAGGCGGTCCAGCAGTTTCTGGCCTACTTCGGGACTGACGGCGCGCCGGGTGAGCATGAACTCCACGCCGTGGATCTCGGGTGTCTCGGACAGGATGGCCGTACCGCCGTGGCGCACCAGGATGTCCATCGCAGCGCCCAGCGCCGGGTTGGCGCTGATGGCCGAAAACCCGTCCGAACCGCCGCATTCCAGCCCGATCTTGAGGTGCCGCGCGCTGACCGATTGCCGCCGCGCCTGGTTGGCCAGCGGCAGCATTTCCTCGACGGCGCGGATGCCGGCTTCCACCGTCACCCGCGTGCCGCCGACCTCCTGCATGACCATCGTGCGCATCAGCCTGCCTGTTTTCAGCCCTTGCGAATCGACCAGCGTATCGACCTGGTTGCGCTCGCAGCCCAGGCCGACGATTAGCACGCCGGCCAGGTTGGGGTGCCGCGCATAGCCGGCCAGCGTGCGGCGCAGCAGATCGAAATGTTCGCTGGGCGACGACATGCCGCAGCCGCTGCTCTGGGCGAACGCCGCCACGCCGTCGACGAACGGATAGGCCGCCAGCCGCTCCGGCGTGAAGTGCGCGGCGATGCGTTTGATGACGGTCGCCGAGCAGTTGACCGACGACAGGATGCCGATGAAGTTGCGGGTGCCCACGCTGCCGTCGGGCCGCACGAAACCCATGAAACGCGCCTGCTCCGACTCCGGCAGGTAGTCGACCGGACGCACGTCCTGGCAGAAGCCCGGGTCGCGGTAGCCGTCGACCAGGTTCAGGTTGTGGCTGTGCACATAGTCGCCGGCCTCCAGGTCGCGTGACGCCACGCCGATGACGGTGTCGTATTTCTTCACGGGCTCGCCGGCCGCGATGGCACGCGCCGCGATCTTGTGGCCGGCGGGCACCTGGGCGCGGGTACGCACACCGAATTCGGCGATGTTTTCGCCGAGGGCGATGGCGGTCCGGGCGACCAGCACGTTGTCGTGCGGATGCAGGCGTATCAGGGGGCTGTCGTTCATCGTGGGTGTCTGTTCTGGCGGGCAGCCGGGACGGCAAAGGTGTTCAACCCCTGGCCATCAGTTCCTTCAGGTTGAGCCGCTGGATCAGGCCGGTCTCCTGCCTGTAGACCTCCTGCACATACTGGCGGTAGGCCGGGCCGTCGAGGTACATCACCGGTGCGTCGATGCTGTCGGCCACCTTGCGGAATTCGTCGCTGTTAACGGCGATGCGGAAGGCGTCGCGCAGGCGTTTCTCGACCGCCGGCGGCAGGCCGGCCGGCGCGCCGATGCCGTTGGGGGCCTCGACCACCACGTCGTAGCCGAGCTCCTTCAGCGTCGGTGTGTCCTTGAAGCGCGGAGTGCGCACCTCGCCCCATGTGGCCAGCAGCCGCATCTTTCCGGCTTCGACATGCGGCGCCCAAGAACTGCTGTCGGCCAGCAAATCGACCTGGTCACCCAGCACGTCCTGCAGGGCTGCTGCGCCGCCCTTGTAGGCGATGGCGTTGAGCCTGATGCCGGCCGCCATGGCGAACTGCTCCATGCCCACATGGGTCGCGCCGCCGACGCCGGCATGCGCGTAGGTCACCTCGCCGGGCTTGGCCCGGGCGCGTGCCACGACCTCGGCCAGCGTCTTGTAGGGCGAGTTGGCGGACACCGCGATGCCGAAGGTCTGGCCGGAGGTGCGGACCAGGTAACCCAGGTCCTTCATCGGGTCGATCTGCACGCTGCCGATCTGCGCGAAACGGGTGACCGAAATCGGGATCTGGCCGATGGTGTAGCCGTCCGGCCGGGCCTGCGCCAGTGCCTTGGTGCCGATCATTCCGGATGCGCCGGCACGGTTGTCCACCGCGATGGTCTGGCCCAGTTCGCGCGACGCGATCTGGCAGATGGAACGCATCGATCGGTCGGCCGTGCCGCCGGCTGGCCAGGGACAGATGAAGGTGATCGGGCGGTCGGGATAGTCGGCGGCGAGCGCGTGGGTCGATACACCGGCGAGGGCGGCGGCCGCCATGCCGCCGAACAGCAACCGGCGCCGCTGCGCATCTTGATGGGGCTTCATTTCTTGTCTCCGTTCTTTTGTGGCCGCATTCTTGGCGACACAATCATTCCCATCCAATGAAATAGCGGACTCTCTTCATTGCCCTGACGACATGAAGACGGGTTAACCCGAAAGGAATCCAGATGAGCCAGATCGACCGGGTGCTGCGGTCCAACCTGAAGCTGCGGCATCTGCAGATGCTGGTGGCGCTGGACCAGTTCCGCCACCTGGGCCGTGCGGCCGAATTCCTGTCGCTCACCCAGCCCGCCGTGTCCAAGACCCTGGCCGAGATCGAACGCCTTTTCGGCCTAGCGCTGTTCGAACGTTCCACCCGCGGCACCGAACCCACGGCCTACGGCGACAGCGTGGTGCGCTTCGCTCGTTCGGTGCTGGCCGACTACGACCGCACCCGCGACGAACTGGCGGCGGTCGCCAGCGGTGCGGCCGGCCGCACCAGTGTCGGCTCGATGGTGGTCGCCCTGCCGGTGCTGGTCACCGGTGCGGTCGAGATGCTGAAACGCCGCTCGGCCCTGACCACCGTGATGGTCGAGGAAGGCGACCTGACCCGCCTGCTGCCCAAGCTGCGGCTGGGTGAACTCGACCTGTTCGTCGGCCGGCTGGAGCCCGGCTACGCCGCGCCCGACATGGACACCGAGGCGCTGTATGCCGAGCCCATGACGGCGGTGGTGCGGCCCGGCCATGCGCTGGCCGGCAAACGCCGCGCCGCCTGGGCCGATCTCGCGGCGCTGCCCTGCGTGATGCCGCCGCCCTGGGCATCGCTGCGGGTGAAGCTGGACCAGATGTTCCTGCAGGGCGACCTGCACCCGCCGATGGACATCGTCGAATCGGCGTCCTTCCTGGCGCAGCTGAGTTTTTTGCAGCAGCGCGACGCGGTGGCCTTCATGGCGCGTTCGGTCGCGCGGCATTTCCAGGCGCAAGGCCTGTTGAAGGTGCTGCCGCTCGCGGTGCCGATCGAACTGCCGGCGGTCGGGCTGATCACGCTGCGCGGCCGGCGTCCCACCCCGGGCACCGAACAGCTGATCGACTGCCTTCGGGCGGTTGCGAAGGCACTGCCGCGCCGCTAGGCCGGGACGCCCGCACCCGGCTTTCTCCGACGTCTGTGGGAGCCGATGCACGACAGCACCGTCCCCCGCCGCTGCCTAGCATCTGTTCACTCGCCTCGTTTGCGAGGCAACCACCCAACCGAAAGATTGACATGCTCGAAAAGACCGAAGGTATCGTTCAGAACATCGCAGGCAAGGTGCAGGACGCCGTGGGCGGCGCGACCGGCGACACCGGCACGCAACTCGAAGGCAAGGCCCGCCAGGCGGCCGGCAAGGCGCAGGAAGCTTATGGCGACGCGCTGAACCAGGTGCGTGAATCGGCGGTCGCCAACCCGCTCGCCACCATCGGGATCGTGGCCGGCGTGGGTTTCGTGCTCGGCGCACTCTGGGCACGCAGCTGATTTGCCAGTCGCCTGTCCGGCCCGTGCCGGACATGGAACAAGGGGCCTCATCCTGGATGAAGGCCCCTTTTTCATGGCGTACCGCAAGCCGATGTCGATTCAGCGCTGCGGCATGTCCTTCACCGAATAACCCAGGCTGACGGTCGCATCGGCGGGAATGGGCGGCATGGTCCGATTCCAGGCCTCCCAGGCTGCACGCATGTTCAGCAGACGTTCGGGTTCCTTGCGCGCCAGGTTGGCGCGTTCGCGTTCGTCGGCGTGGATGTCGAACAGATAGTCGTTGCCGTCCACCCGCAGGTATTTCCAGTCGCCGTCTCGCATTGCATGCTGCCCGCGGTGGTTCATGCGCCAGTGCATCGGCCGGCGGAAGGTGTCGGCCGGGTCCCGCAGCACCGGCAGCAGCGACACACCGTCGAGCGGGTAGGCGGCATCGGCGGCCACGCCGGCGACCGCGAGCATGGTGGCCGACCAGTCCATGGTCAGGCAGGCCTGCGATGTGGCACCGCCCGGCGCGATGACGGCCGGCCAGTGGGCGATCCACGGTACACGGATGCCGCCTTCCGTCAGATCCATCTTGCCGCCGACCAATGGCCAGCTGTCGGAAAAACGTTCGCCGCCGTTGTCGCTGGTGAAGACCACCAGCGTGTTGTCGGCCATGCCGTGTTTTTCGAGCGCCGCCATCAGCCGGCCGATGCCTTCGTCCATGTGGTGGACCATGCGCCGGTAAGTGTGGATGTTGCCGCCCGACAGGTCGAAAAGGTTGTCCTTGACCATCGGCGCGCGGTCGGCGTCTTCCCGGGTTTCCCAGGGCCAGTGCGGCGCGGTGTAGTGCAGGCTCAAGAAGAACGGCGCGTCCTGCTGCGCCATGCGGCCGACGTAATCGACGGCGCGGTCCGACAGCAGGTCGGTGAGATAGGTTTCGGTGTGATGTTCGTCGTCGCCCAGCCAGAGGTCGTGGTTGCCGCGTGAATCGCAGTGGGTGAAGTAGTCGACACCGCCGGACAGCGGGCCGAAGAATTCTTCGTATCCCGACTTCAGCGGACCGAAATGCGGCGGGTAGCCCAGGTGCCACTTGCCGATCAGTGCGGTGCGGTAACCACCGGCCTTCAGCAACGAAGGCAGGGTGGGATGTTCCGGCGGCAGGCCCAGGGTAGTGCTGCCGCGGTCGCTGCGGATGGGTTCTTCGGCAGCGCCGCGCAGCCGGTACTGGTAACGCCCGGTGATCATGGCGAAACGGGTGGGCGAACACACCGGCGAATTGCTGTATCCCTGGGTGAAACGGATGCCCTTCGCGGCCAGGCCGTCCAGCACCGGAGACACCGGGCCGAAGTCGGCATCGCGGCCGCCATAACAACCCAGGTCGGCGTAACCCAGGTCGTCGGCGACGATGAAGACGATGTTGGGTTTCTTCATGGCTGGTAACCGGACTTCTGCACCACCGGCGCCCACTGCGCACGGTAGGCCTTCAGCATGGCAGCGGTCTGTGCCGGGGTGCTCACTACCGGAACCATCAGCGCGTCCTTGAAACGCTTCACCGTGTCGGGGTCGAGCATCACCTCACGGATGAGTTTGCCCAGCAGGGCGACCTTTTCTTCCGGCATGGTGGCCGGCGCGAAGAAGGTGTTCCAGCCGGTGGCCGACAGGTCCAGGCCGGCTTCCTTGAAGGTCGGGATGTCGGGTGCGAACGGCGAGCGTTTTGCGCCCGACAGTGCCAGGATGCGCAGCTTGCCCGCCTGGTGCTGCGGCAGCACCACGTCGGCGGTGTCGATGGCGATCGGCACCTGGCCGCCCAGCAGGTCGTTGAGCAGCGGGGCCGAGCCGCGATAGCCGATGACCTGGGTCTCCACCCGGGCCTTCTCGCCCATCATCAACGCAAAGAAATGCGGCAGGCTGCCGGTGGCCGGCACGCCCACGTTGGCCTGCTTGGGATTGGCCCGCATCCAGGCCAGCAGGTGCTGAAGTTCACGCACCGGCAGGGTGGGGGAGACGGCCAGGGCGAAGTCGTATTCGTTGACATGCGACACCGGCACGAAGTCGCGTTCTGCGTCGTAGTTGTTGTCCTTGAAGACCAGCGGAGCGACCACCATCACGGCGGGGTTGGCCAGCATCAGCACGTTCTGCCCGGGCGGCGTGGCCTTGACCTGCTGGGCCGCCAGGCGGCCCCCCGCGCCGGCCTTGTTGTCCACGATCACCGGCACGCCCAGGCGCTGGGCCAGCTTGTCGCCGACGATGCGGGCCACCCGGTCGGTGGCACCGCCGGGGGCATAGCCCACCACGATATGCAGGGGGCCGTCGAGCAGCGGGGCATTCTGTGCGTGGGCGCCGCTGGCGCCGGCCAGCATGGCGGCCACGGTGGCGAGGCCGGCGCGGCGGGTGATGGATGTGTGTGAGGTCATTGGATGTCGGCTCCTTGTTTTGCCGAATTATTTCATCCGCTATACATGCGGCAGGACATCGGTTCGATGACCAGGCCCAAGCCTGAGCGCCAATCAGCGAAATAGGTTACGTCTATGTGCGGCACGGTTTTTTTGAACCAGAATTTACGGTCCGCCCCATCACCCATTCCAGCCCCAGGAGATAACCCCATGGATGACCAGAAAAAAGAAGCCAGGTGCCCGTTCAGCCAGGCCGCCGGTGCCGGCACCACCAACCGTGACTGGTGGCCGCACCAATTGCGTGTCGACCTGCTGAACCAGCACTCTTCCAAGTCCGACCCTCTGGGCATCGGCTTCGATTACGCCAAGGAGTTCCAGAGCCTCGACCTGGCAGCCGTCAAGGCCGACCTGGCCGCTCTGATGACCGATTCGCAGGACTGGTGGCCGGCCGACTTCGGCCACTACGGCCCGCTGTTCATCCGCATGGCCTGGCACAGCGCCGGCACCTACCGCATCGGCGACGGCCGGGGCGGCGCGGGCCGGGGCCAGCAACGTTTCGCGCCGCTCAACAGCTGGCCCGACAACGTCAGCCTGGACAAGGCGCGCCGCCTGCTCTGGCCCATCAAGCAGAAATACGGCCAGAAGATTTCCTGGGCCGACCTGATGATCCTCACCGGCAACGTCGCGCTGGAGACCATGGGTTTCAAGACATTCGGTTTTGCCGGCGGCCGCGCCGACGTGTGGGAACCCGACCAGGACGTGTACTGGGGCCGCGAGCAGAAATGGCTGGGCGGCGACGTGCGTTATTCGCAGGGCTCGCCGGGTGTCGAAGGCCATGGCGTGCTGGTCAAGGACGACGACAGCGAAGTGCCGCACACCCGTGATCTGGAGAATCCGCTGGCCGCCGTGCAGATGGGCCTGATCTACGTCAACCCCGAAGGCCCGGACGGCAAGCCCGACCCCATCGCCTCGGCGCGCGACATCCGCGACACCTTCGGCCGCATGGCGATGGACGACGAAGAAACCGTCGCGCTGATCGCCGGCGGCCACACGTTCGGCAAGACCCACGGTGCCGGCCCGGCCGAGAACGTCAAGGAAGAACCCGAGGCTGCCGGCCTGGAAGCCCAGGGTTTCGGCTGGAAGAACGAGTTCGGCTCGGGCAAGGGCGGCGACACCATCACCAGCGGCCTGGAAGTCACCTGGACCACCAAACCCACCCAGTGGACCAACGAGTTCTTCGAGCACCTGTTCGGTTTCGAATGGGAGCTGAGCAAGAGCCCGGCCGGCGCCCACCAGTGGGTGGCCAAGGATTCGCAGGAAACCATTCCGCACGCCCACGATGCATCGAAGAAGCTCCGGCCGACCATGCTGACGTCCGACCTGGCGCTGCGCATGGACCCGGCCTACGAGAAGATCTCGCGCCGTTTCCTGGAAAACCCCGACCAGTTCGCCGACGCCTTCGCCCGCGCCTGGTTCAAGCTGACCCACCGCGACATGGGTCCGCGTGTGCGTTACCTGGGTTCCGAAGTGCCGGCGGAAGTGCTGATCTGGCAGGACCCGATCCCGGCGGCCGAAGGTGCTCCCATCGACGCAGCCGACATCGCGGCCTTGAAACAGAAGATCGCCGCTTCGGGCCTGACGGTCGCGCAGCTGGTATCCACCGCATGGGCATCGGCCTCGACCTTCCGCGGCTCGGACAAACGCGGCGGCGCCAACGGTGCACGTATCCGCCTGGCGCCGCAGAAGGACTGGGCGGCCAACCAGCCGGAACAACTGGCGACGGTGCTGGCGAAGCTCGAAGCCATCCGCGGCGAATTCAACGGCGGCGGCAAGAAGGTCTCCATCGCCGACCTGATCGTGCTGGGTGGCAATGTCGGCATCGAACAGGCCGCCAGGGCGGCCGGCCAGGCGGTCGAGGTGCCCTTCGCGCCCGGCCGTACCGATGCCTCGCAGGACCAGACCGACGTCGCCTCGTTCGCGCCGCTGGAGCCCGTTGCCGACGGATTCCGCAACTTCACCAAGGCCAGCTTCAGCGTGCCGGCCGAAGTGCTGCTGATCGACAAGGCGCAGCTGCTGACCCTGACCGCACCCGAACTGACGGTGCTGGTCGGCGGCCTGCGGGTGCTGGGTGCCAATGTCGGTGGATCGGCCGACGGTGTTTTCACCGACAGGCCGGGCACGCTGAGCAACGACTTCTTCGTCAACCTGCTGGACATGGACACCGCCTGGAAAGCGACCTCGCGTGACAAGTATCAGGGCAGCGACCGCAAGACCGGCGCTGCCAAATGGACCGCGACGCGTGCCGACCTGGTGTTCGGCTCCAACTCGGTGCTGCGTGCGGTGGCCGAGGTCTATGGCAGCGCCGACAGCCAGGCCCGTTTCACCGCCGACTTCGTCGCCGCCTGGACCAAGGTGATGAACCTGGACCGCTTCGACCTCGCCTGACACGGCGGCCTTTCGTGGCCTTGTGAGCCGAACCCCGCAAGCCTCGGCGTGCGGGGTTTTTTTTCGGCCTGCTATCGTCGGACTGCCTGTTTCGAGCGGTGCATCTGCCGCCTGTATCTCCCTTCCTTCCCGCCATGAACCTTTCCATCCAGACCGGCCTCCTGGTCCTGCACAGCAACCGCGCGGAATGGCTGGGCGAGGCGGTGTTTTCATGGATCGCCCGCAACCCGCTGCTGCCGCTGGAAGAAGAGGTCTTTCTCGTCCAGAGCAACGGCGTGGCCGAGTGGCTGAAGATGACCCTGGCCGAACACCAGGGCATCTGCGCGGCGGCGCGGGTCGAGCTGCCCGGCCGTTTCCTCTGGCGGGCCTACCGCCAGGTGCTGGGCCGCGACGCGGTGCCGGCCCAGTCGGTGCTCGACAAACTCTCCATGACCTGGCGCCTGATGGCCTTGCTGCCCGACGTGATGGGCCGGCCGGGCTACGAGCCCCTGGCACGTTTCCTGGCCGACGGCGACATGGCCCGGCGGCTGCAGCTGGCCGAACGCCTGGCCGACCTTTATGACCAGTACCAGGTCTACCGCAGCGACTGGCTGGCCGCCTGGGAAGCCGGCGACGACCTGCTGACATCGCCCGGCACCGCAGGCAAGCCGCTGGCCGACGACCAGCGCTGGCAGCCCGGCCTGTGGCGCGAACTGCTGGGCACGCTGGCAGAAACCGAACGCCATGCCATCAGATCGCGCCTGCACGGCCGGTTCGTCGAGGCGCTGCAATCGGGCGAGGCCATCGCCCGGCCGGTGGCCCGGCGGGTGGTGCTGTTCGGCATGACCCACGTGCCCATGCAGACGCTCGAGGCCCTGGCCGCCCTGTCCACGCACACGCAGGTGGTGCTGGCCATACCCAACCCCAGCCAGTACCACTGGGCCGACATCATCGACGGCCGCGAACTGCTGCGTCTGGCGCGCCGCCGCCAGCCGCTGCGGCACGACCGCGAACTGGCCGACATCCCGCTGCAGGACATGCATGCCCACGGCCATCCACTGCTGGCTGCATGGGGAAGGCAGAGCCGTGACTTCGTGCGCCAGCTCGACGCCTTCGACGACGCCGAGACGGCGCGCCAGCGGTTCTCGGGCACCAAGATCGACCTGTTCACCGACGAGCCCGGCGCTACGCTGCTGCAGCAGGTGCACGCCGCCATCCGGGACCTGGAACCGCTGCCTGCGCAACGCCGTCCGCCGGTGCCGGCCAGCGACCGGTCCATCGTCTTCCACATCGCCCACAGCAGCCAGCGCGAGGTGGAGATCCTGCACGACCAGTTGCTGGCGCTGCTCGCTTCGGCGGGGGAAGACGCAAGCGCGGCGCTGCAGCCGCGCGACATCGTGGTGATGGTGCCGGACATCGCCAGCTTCGCACCGGCCATCCGCTCCGTCTTCGGCCAGTACCGGCGCGGCGATGCCCGCTACATACCGTTCGACATCGCCGACCTGCAGGAGCGCGGCAACAATCCGGTGCTGGTCGGCCTGGAATGGCTGCTGCGCCTGCCACAGCAACGCTGCCGCGCCAGCGAGGTGCGCGACCTGCTCGACGTGCCTGCGGTGGCGAAACGTTTCGACCTCGATAGCAGCGACCTGCCGCGCCTCGCGCAGTGGATCGACGGCGCCGGCATCCGCTGGGGCCTGGACGCCGCCCAGCGCGAAGACCTGGGCCTGGGAGCCTGCGGTGAACAGAACACCTGGATGTTCGGCCTGCGCCGCATGCTGCTGGGTTTCGCCGGCGGCGCGGGCGCCATGCCCTTCGACGGCATCGAGCCCTATGCCGAGGTGGGTGGCCTGGACGCTGCGCTCGCCGGTTCGCTGGCCGACCTGCTGACGGCCCTGGCCGACTGGTGGCGAGAAGCCGGCACCGAGGCCGTGCCGGCAGCCTGGGGTGAACGGCTGCGGGCACTGCTGACTCGCATCTTCGACCCGTCCAACGAACGTGAACGCCTCACGCTGTCAGCCGCGCTCGATGCCTTGCGCGACTGGCTGGAAGCCTGCGAGACGGCGGGTTTCGAGCATGCCGTTCCGCTGTCGGTGGTGCGCGAAGCCTGGCTGGCCGGCATCGACGCGCCCAATCTGAACCGGCGTTTCCGGGCCGGCGGCGTCACCTTCTGCACCCTGCTGCCGATGCGCGCCATTCCCTTCGAGGCGGTGTGCCTGCTGGGCATGAACGACGGCGATTTTCCGCGCCGTGCCGACCGCAGCGACTTCGACCTGATGGGCCTGCCCGGCCAGCGCCGGCCGGGCGATCGCTCGCGGCGCGACGACGACCGGCAGCTGATGCTCGAAGCGTTGCTCTCGGCCCGCCGGGTGCTGTATGTCAGCTGGACCGGCCGCAGCGTGCGCAACAACAGCGAACAACCGCCGTCGGTACTGGTCTCGCAGCTGCGTGATTACCTGGCAGCCATGTGGGGCGACGGGTTGCTGAAGGAGCGCACGACCGAACACCCGCTGCAGCCTTTCAGCCGGCGGTATTTCGAGGCGGGCGAACTGTTCACCCATGCGCGTGAATGGCGAGCCGCCTTCGCATCGGCCGATGCGACCGAAGCGCCCGCGGCGCTCGCACCGCAGGCGCAAGTCGCGCCGCGTCTGACCGTCGGCATGCTCGCCAGCTTCCTGAGGAACCCGGTGAAACACTTCTTCCAGCAGCGGCTGGCGGTGGTGTTCTCGCAGGACGACGAGGCTTCGCCGGACGACGAGCCTTTCGAACTGGACGGCCTGGAAGACTTCGGCCTGCTGGCCCAGGTCACCGGAGAGTTGTCGGCCGGCGACACCGCCGGCCTGGAAGCGCTGGCGCAGGAAGTGCAGGACACCCTGGCCCGCACCCGCCGCGCCGGCCGCCTGCCGATGGCCGGGATCGGCAGGCGTGCCGAAACCCGACTGGTCGAATCTGCCGTGCCCATGCTGTCGCAGTGGCAGGCGGTGCTGCGCAGCCACCCTCAACCGGCCGAGAAGGCGCCGCTGCGGTATGAGTCCGGTGCACTGGAAGTGGATGACTGGCTGGACGGCCTGCGTTACGACCCGCGTGGGAACGGCGAAGCCGGCTGGCTGCAGCTGGTCGCCTCTCGCCTGTGCAGCAGGGGCGACAAACCGGTGCTGCGCCCCGACAAGCTGCTGGGCGCCTGGGTGCGTTGCCTGGTCGCAGCCGCCTGCGGCGTGGCGGCGCACGGCGTGCTGGTGGGGCGCGACGTCACCGTCACCTTCTCGCCGATGGAGCAGGCCGAGGCCCGTGCCCGGCTCGAAGACCTGCTGGCCGCGTGGCAGGCCGGCATGGTGGCGCCGCTGCCGGTCGCCTGCCTCACCGCCATCGCCGCGCTGGCTGGCGACAACGCCGAAGCCACCTATGAAGGCGACGGTTTCTTCACCACGGCGGAAGCCGACGAACCCTGCCTGGCGCGGGTATATCCCGACTACGAAGCCCTGACCCGGGACGGCTCTTTCGAGCGCTGGTCCGAACGGCTGTACCGGCCGGTGCTCGACTGGCTCGATGGCCATGTGACCTTCGAGCCCCACCCGGTCTTCGAACAGGCCCGCAGCGAAAGCCCCCGAGCATGAGCCAAGCCCCGAACCTGTTGAATCCCCTGACCCTGCCGCTGTGGGGTAGTCGCCTGATCGAGGCCAGCGCCGGCACCGGCAAGACCTGGACCATCGCGGCGCTCTATGTCCGGCTGGTGCTGGGTCACGGCGCACCGGGCAGCGATGCCGGTTTCGGCCGGCCGCTGATCCCGTCCGAGATCCTGGTGATGACCTTCACCCGGGCCGCCACCCGCGAGTTGTCCGACCGGGTTCGCGCCCGCCTGCTGGAAGCCGCCCGGGTGTTCCGCGGTGAACTGCAGACGACCGACGAACTGCTGCTGGCGCTGCTCGCCAGTTGCGCCGAAGGCCCCGAGCGGGCCAATGCCGCCTGGCGCCTGGCGGTGGCCGCCGAGAGCATGGACGACGCCGCCGTCTTCACCATCGATGGCTGGTGCCAGCGCATGCTGCGTGAACACGCCTTCGACAGCGGCAGCCTGTTCGACGAAGAACTGGCCGCCAACGAAACCGCCATGCAGCGCGAGGCCGCGCAGGACTACTGGCGCCAGCAGGTCTACCCGCTGGGCGGCGATGCGCTGGACCTGGCGCTGTCGGTGTGGCGGAGTGTCGACGGCCTGCACGACGACACCCGTGCATTGAAGGAGCAGCCGCTGCCCGAAGGTGCGGGTGAAGGCTCGTTGGCCGACTGCATCGCGGAAGCCCTGGTCGAGCAGGCCACCGGGCTGGAGAAGCTGAAGGCAGGCTGGGCCGAACGCGCAAAGGCCATGCTTGCCTGGATCGACGCACGCATGGCGGCCAAACCGGCCGCCTTCGACGGCCGCAAGCTGGCCGCCCGCCACTACACCGGTTGGCTAAAGGCGCTGGAAGCCTGGGCGTCAGACCCGGCCCTGGCCTGGCCGGACGTGAAGACCGGCGCCAGAAGGCTCACCCCCGATGGCATGCAGGAAGCCGTCAAACCCGACCAGTCGGTGGAATTGCCGGAATGGTTCGGCCAGTTCGAAACCCTGATGGCCGCGCTGGAGGACCTGACCCCGCCAGCCACCCGCTTGCGCCTGCATGCCGCTGCCCAGGTCGCCGACCGGCTGGCCTTGCTCAAGAAACGCGCCGGCAGCTTCGGTTTCGCCGACATGCTGAACCGGCTCGACTGCGCGCTGGACCCGGCCGTCAACCCCGAAGCCGCCGAGCGCCTGCGCGAACGCATCGTGGCGCAATATCCGGTGGCGCTGGTCGATGAATTCCAGGACACCGCGCCGGTGCAGGCGCGCATCTTCGACCGGCTGTACCGCATCCGGGACAACGACCGCAGCACCGCGCTGCTGCTGATCGGCGACCCCAAGCAGTCGATCTACGGCTTCCGCGGCGCGGACATCCACAGTTACCTGCTGGCCCGCAATGCGACCGAGGGCCGGCACTATGTGCTCGGCACCAACCACCGGTCTACCGCATCGGTGGTGTCGGGGGTCAACCACCTGTTCGAGCGCATCGAGAAGGTGTCGGAAGGCGAGGGCAGCTTCCGTTACCGCACGCCTGCCGGCAACCCCTTGCCCTTCGAGCCGGTGAGCGCGCGCGGCCGGGCCGAGCGGCTGGTGTGCGCCCACGGCGAGGTGCCGGCCGTCACCCTGTCGCTGGACAACGAACTGCTCAGCCGCAACGTCAGCACCCGCGTCTTCGCCGCCCGCTGCGCCGAACACATCGCCACGCTGCTGAACGATCCGTCGGCCGGTTTCGAGGCTGACGGAAAACCCTTGTTGCGCCTGCGGCCGGCCGACATCGCGGTGCTGGTGCGCACCGGCCGCGAGGCATCCGCCATCCAGCGCGAACTGCAACGCCGGCTGGTGGCCTCGGTCTACCTGTCGGACCAGCAGTCGGTGTTCTCCAGCGCCGAGGCGCAAGACCTGCTGCTCTGGCTGCGGGCGGTCGCTTCGCCGCTGGACATCCGCCTGGCGCGCGCCGCGCTGGCCACCCGCAGCGTCGGACTGAGCATCGCCGAGCTGATGCGCCTTGCGGACGACGACGAAGCTTTCGATGCCCGCAGCGAACAATTGCGCCAGTTGCACGGCGTATGGCAGCAGCAGGGCGTGCTGACCATGCTGCGCCAGACCCTGCACCTGCTGGACCTGCCCGCCCGCTGGCTGGGCCAGGGAAATGCGGCAGCGGCCGAGCCGGACGGAGAACGCCGGCTTACCAACTTCCTGCATCTGGCCGAACTGCTGCAGACCGCCAGCACCCAGCTCGACGGCGAACAGGCGCTGGTGCGCTGGCTGGCCGAGCAGACGCAGGGCGATCCGGTGCGCAACGACGACCATATCGTGCGTCTGGAAAGCGACTCCGACCTGGTGAAGGTGGTCACCGTGCATGCGTCCAAGGGCCTGGAATATCCGCTGGTGTTCCTGCCCTTCGCCAGCGGTTTCCGGGCCATCGAGCGGCGCAGCACCCGGCTGGTCAGCCTGGCCGACGAGCAGGGCGGCCGCAGCCTGCATCTGCACCTGAACGACGAACACCTGCGAGCCGCGGACAAGGAACGCCACCGCGAAGACCTGCGCCTGCTGTACGTAGCGCTGACCCGCGCCCGCCATGCCGTGTGGGTCGGCCTGGCCGCACTCAAGGCCGGTCGCGGCAAGGGCTGCCTGTCGCACCAGAGCGCCATCGGTTATCTGCTGCACGGCGGCGAGGTGGCGGAAGGGCAGCTCAAGACGGTGATAGGCGATGCGGTGGCCGGCTGCCCGGACATCACCCTGGAAGACGCCGCGCCCTTCGCCACGCTGCCGCGCACAGCGTTGTCGGCGCGGGACGAACCCGCCGAGCTTCTGACCGCAGAACCCTATGCCGGCGTGTTCCAGCGCAACTGGTCGATCGGCAGTTTTTCGGCCCTGGTGCGTGACCTTCCCTGGCTGGGCGCCGCCGGCTCCAGCGTGGCCGTGGTGCGCGAGGACGAGGCGCCCAACCTGGCCGAACCGGAGCCGCAGACGTTGCTGGCCGATACAGCTGTCGCGGCCGACGCGCCCTGGCACCGGTTCCCCCGCGGCGCGCTGCCGGGCAACTTCCTGCACGACCAGCTGGAATGGCTGGCCGGCGAAGGCTTCGACCTGGCCGGCAACGAAGAGCGGGCGCAGCAGTTGCAACGCCGATGCGAACGCCAGGGCTGGGGCGACCGCGGTGCCGATGTGCTGACCTGGTTGCTGGCCGTCATCGACACGCCGCTGCCACCGCTGGGTGCTCCGCTGACCAGTGCCGGCGCCCTGCTGCCCGAGATGGAGTTCTGGTTCCCGGTCGACCACCTGGCCGCCGCGCAGGTGGATGCGCTGTGCCGCGACGAACTGCTGGATGGCATCGACCGCCCGATGCTGCCGGACCGCGAACTGCAGGGCATGTTGATGGGTTTCGCCGACCTGGTGTTCGAGCTCGACGGCCGTTACTGGGTGCTCGACTACAAGTCCAACCATCTCGGCGATGGTGATGCCGACTACCAGTCCGACAAGCTGCGGCAGGCGATCGCCGAGCACCGC
Organism: Xylophilus sp. PBN-3R; assembly: GCF_057747805.1. NCBI lineage: Bacteria > Pseudomonadati > Pseudomonadota > Betaproteobacteria > Burkholderiales > Xylophilus > Xylophilus sp. PBN-3R. The sequence goes on along the minus strand of NZ_CM173225.1, from coordinate 4,104,367 downwards.
TACGACGTGCAGGCCGGTGTCTACCTGCTCGCCCTGCACCGCCTGCTGCGCTCGCGGCTGGGCGAGGCTTATGACCCGCTGGAACACTTGGGCGGCGCGGTCTTCTTTTTCCTGCGTGGTGTCGCCAGCCCCACCGCCGGTTGCTTCCATGTTCCGCCGTCACTGAGCCTGCTCGACGGGCTGGACGCGCTGTTGCCCCGTCAAAAGGAGATCGCCGCATGAGCGAGATCACCCCACCTGAAACCCTGGCCGACGCCTTGCTGGCCTGGCGCGAGGAGGGCTGGCTGCGCCGGCTGGACACCGCCTTCGTGCGGTTCCTGCTAGACCTGTCGCCGACCGCACCCGAGTTGCTGCAGCTGGCGGCCGCGCTGCTGGTGCACATGGAAGGCCGCGGCCATTCCTGCCTGCGGCTGGATCAGCTGCTGGCCGACCCGCAAGCCCTGCTGGGTTGGCCGCCCGAAGCAGCGGCGGCGCTGCAGGCCCGCCTGGCCGAACTGCCCGCCGACGTGGAGAGCTGGAACACCGCCCTGGCCGCCAGCCCGCTGGTGGAGGTCGAGCAGAGCCGGGCCGATTCCGGCACGCCTCTCGTGCTGCGCGGCGACACCCTCTACCTGCGGCGCTACTGGAACGACGAACGCCGGGTGGCCGCGCAGGTCGCTGCGCGCAGCCGCAGCACGGTGGCGCTGGACCTGGCGGTGGTGCGCGGCTGGCTGGACCTGTTGTTCGAAGACAGCAGCGGCCCCGGTGCCGCATTCAACTGGCAGAAAGCCGCCTGCGCCATCGCCCTGCGCAGCCGGCTGGCCATCCTCACCGGCGGCCCGGGCACCGGCAAGACCTACACCGCCGCCCGGCTGCTGGCGTTGCTTTTCGCCGTCGACCCGGCACCCGATCGCCTGCGCGTCGCCCTGGCCGCACCGACCGGCAAGGCGGCCGCCCGCCTGAAGCAGTCCATCGAAAGCTCGTTGGGCCAGTTGCAGGGCCAGTTGGGCGACACCCTCGACCTGGCGGGTTTCATCGCCCACATCGGCGCCGCCCGCACCCTGCATTCCCTGCTCGGCGCGCGGCCCGACACCCGCGCCTTCCGCTACGACGCCGCCCATCCGCTGGAGGTGGACGTGGTGATCGTTGATGAGGCCTCGATGATCCACCTGGAAATGATGGCGGCGCTGCTCGAAGCCCTGCCGCCGCAGGCGCGGGTCATCTTCCTGGGCGACAAGGACCAGCTCGCGTCGGTCGAGGCCGGCGCGGTGCTGGGCGACCTCTGCCGGTATGCCAAAGAGGGCCGTTACCGCGTGTCCACCGTCGACTACCTGGCCGACGTCTGCGGCCAGCAGGTGCCCGACGAATACAGGCAAAACGACGGCCCGCTGCTCGCCCAGCAGACCGTGATGCTGCGGGAGAGCAAACGTTTCGGTGGTGCCATCGGCAAACTCGCCCTTGCGGCCAACGCGGGTGACGCAGCCGCGGCGATCCGCTGCCTGCGTTCACCCGGCGACCTGGCGGTGGCGTGGCTGGACGGCGGTGATCCCGGCGACGCGGTGCGCCTGGCCCTGCGCGGCCGGCCGGGCGCGGAAGGTGGCTACGGCCGGTACCTCGAAGTGCTGCGCAAGCGGCCAGAAGCCGATGACCAGACGGCACACACCGACTGGGCGCGGAGCATCCTGCAGGCCTTCGAAACCTTCCGTGTGCTGTGCGCGGTGCGCGAGGGCGACTGGGGCTCGGCCGAGCTCAACCAGGCGATCGAACAGGCCCTGGTGAAGGCCGGCCTGCTGGGCCGGCACGGCGAATGGTACGAAGGCCGGCCGGTGCTGGTCACCCGCAACGACGCCGGGCTGGGGGTGTTCAACGGCGACATCGGCATCACCCTCAAGCCGCCGACCAGGGGCTCGCCGCTGCGGGCGTATTTCCTCGACGGCGAAGAGGTGCGTTCGGTGGCGGTCAGCCGGCTGGCCCATGTCGAGACCGCCTTCGCGATGACGGTGCACAAGTCGCAGGGCTCCGAATTCGCGCACACGGTGCTGGTGCTGCCGCGCGAGCCGAGCCGGGTGCTGACCCGGGAGCTGGCCTATACGGGCATCACCCGGGCGCGTGCCGCTTTCACTTTGGTGACCGGGCGGAGTGCAGCGCTGAACGACGCGCTGGAGCAGCCGACGGTGCGGGCGAGTGGCTTGCTGGAGAGGTTGGTGTCGGGGGGCTAGGTTTGTCTGCGGGGGCTGATTACCCAAGGGCGAGATTTGGTATGGCGGCTTTCTGGGTCAGGCATCAAGACTGGCTTTGATTGCCATGTCAGAGCGGTTGGCGGGACATTCTTATGATCCTCAGCCGGGTATGCCGGTGGTGCGGCTGCATGTGAGGAATTGAAGATGCATCTGATTTAATGATGGTTATATCTCGATAATTTCAAGCCGCAGTGGCGCGCAAATGTTTTAACTCCGCGTGAATGTATCTCGCTGTCGAAGTTGTTCTGTTTAATCTCTTTCTCTGCCGATGCGCCTGGCGACCGATATGCTCCAAAAAGACATTTGTCTACTTTGGAACGGTAATGAAAATTTTGAGCAGAAAAATCGGGTTGTTCGGGTTGTGCGTAACAGCAGTCGGACTATTAGCCGCATGCGGCGGCGGTGGCGGCGGTGACGTATTTGGCAGTGACGCCACGACGTCCGGCCCCGCAAAGGTCACGAGCATCGAAATCAAGAACGACAAGCCCACCATCGCCGCCGGGGAGTCCACCGACCTTCGCGCCATTGCGCATTATTCAGACAACTCCACCGTCGAGATAAAAAGCTTCGGCAGCAATAGCGGCCCGACGTTGACGAGCATCAACTGGAGTGCATCGCCATCCTCCATTGCTGAATTCACAAGCGCTTCAATCGGTACATTACGTACGAGCCGTCCCGGCGTGGTAACGGTAACGGCGACCGACTTTTTCAGCAAGGTCTCGGGCACCTTGAACATCACCGTGTCGGCACCTCTGCAAACCTCATTGGTGATTGGCGGCTTGAACGATAAACAAACCATCAGTTCACGCACCGCCACAAAATTAACCGCAGCCAACATCAAAACCGACGGATCAAGGGAACCAGCTACGCCGGTTGTGTGGACTTCGTCGAACACCGCTGTAGCAACAGTCGATGCCACAGGCAATTTCAGAGGGGTCGCGGCCGGCTCCGTGAGCATCACGGCCACTTCGGGTGCATTCAGCAAAATCATAAATCTGACCTTGCTCGCGCCCTTGGCGAAGCCGATGTTCTCGGTCAGCTGCGATCCTTCGAAACCCACCGCGATCAATGCAGATCAATGGAACACCCAATATGCCATTGATGGTGTGAATGCTACCGAATGGGTGGCTGTAGACGGCGTGTCTTGCCAAAGCCGTTTCGCGGTCGAGCTACTGACACCCCAAAAAGACGGTTCGCGTTACGACGTCAAATTCTTCTCCTTGCGGAGTCCGGCCAATCCAGCTGTGTTCTTGCCGGCGAGTGTCGGTGGAAATCTTGCCGTCAAACAAACCGTTTCCGTGGGTGAAACAAAAGATTCTCTGGGCGCATTCTTCGCGGAGTTCACAGAAATTTATACGTTCCTGACGAAGTAATCCAGTCGGCCTTGGGGTTGGTGACATTGTTGTGATCGACCCCTATTCGACGTCTCGACCGAGTTTTTTCACCAGAGCGTCCTCGCGGCAGATGTTGCTATCGAGCTGCAGCGCGTTGGAGAGCGTCCACAAACCCTGCACACCGGACACCTCCTACATATTCACGTTGGCCGGTTTGGCCGGAATTAAGATTCCTGAGTAGGCTATGGAGAGAGATGAAAACGCCAACCAGGAACCGGGCCCGCCAAACAGGCCCACTGTGGGAGAGTGCACAGACGCCGGAAAACAACTGGGATCCTAACCGCACGCTGAGGATTGCCGCACGAGGTGTCGTGGCGCGCCGCCCGCGTCCAACATCGCGCAAATCATGCTGCAATAGCGCTCCGCGGTACTTCCAGTGCCCACCTTGGCTCCATCGCGGTATAGATCGTCCATTAGGCCAGCGAGCTTCGTATTTATAACCATAGGCTTGGACATTCGTGCTGCGAGATCGTCCGCCGTTTTGCAGCTGTTGCTGGGTTTGCTACGCCACCGGACGTACGGGGCTCACCATCAGTTATCCGGTTGCCGCCTGGGCTTTCATCAATTGTTTTCTTTGGATTTTCCGAGGTCGCCACTGTGGGTTTTCTAGTGCCACCCTCCACCAGATCATTCGCATAAGCCACCACCAACCCGGTCTGCAGGATTGCCGCGGCCTGGTTGTTCTGCCGCCCCACGAACCCGGCACATCACGCATGGCCGGCCGCACAGACATTCGCAGGGCTGACCGACATCGCCGCCGCAGCAGCCCCGAAGCTCCTCCCCGCCTCGGCCGCCGCACTCGGGTCCGCCCCCAGCATGGCGTCCATGCTGGACATCGCCGCCTTCTGCTGGTCGTTGCCGATAGCTGTCCAGCGCTGGTACACACCGTCGACGTTGCAGCCGCTTGTCGCCTGGCAGCGCGCCAGTTCTTCCTTGAAGGAGCCCCACTGGCTGCTGCGCCAGTTGGTGCTGTGCTGGAGGTAGTTGTTGACGACCTCGTTGACCGAGGTCGAAGCACCTACCGGGCCGCCTACCAATCCTCCGACCGCCGCAGAGGCCGCCACCGTGATGGCCGATGCCGCAAATGCACTTGAGATCGCTCCAAGCGCACCCGACAACCCGCCGCTGAGCCCACCCACGACACCCTGCGCGCGATCCTCAGCGTGCCGTTCGGGCCCCAGTTGTTTTCCAGGGTCTGGGCGCTTTCACGAGTCGGGTCTACTGGGTTTCTAATCGGCTTGGGCGTAGTGCTATATGTCGCAGTTCGCTTTTTTTGTGCGATAGCTGGCGGCCAGATTTTCCTGTCGGCAGTTAATATTATTGCCGCACTTCGCCGTCAATCAACATAATCACATTTCTATCACCGAGCGCATTTCTCACAATCATTTCGATTACCGAATATAAATCTGCGAAACTTTTTTCATTAAGACCAATAGAAAATGAGCAATTTGCATTAAGGCCGTGTTCAAGTGCTATTTCAACCTCGACGGAGTCATAGTAGTTTTGAGGGTTTTTTAAGTCTTTTACCTTGGAAATAAGAAATCGTTCCGTAAACATTCCAGGATGCTGGGCTGCAACCAAGTTAAGAGTTTTCGTTACTTCTTCGGCGGATAGCGACGAATAGCAGACTAAATCAATTGCCATGTTATTTATTTTCAAATTTAATGACGATTGGATTCCCCGCCTTGTCAATGATGATGACTTGTTTAAGACCAGGAATTGGGTAATTGGCTAGCTGAGTCCGCAGGGCGTCAGGCGTAATCGAACTATCAGCCAGATTGACTACGACATTGTCTGCTTGCCTTCTGTCAACTTTAACCTTGATTTCAGATGCTGCGTTACGCGCATTGCTTGTGGAAGGTGCATAGTTGTCAAAAATCTCGCCATTGACTCGATAATCAGGATTTGTGGATCCAGAGACTTTTGGATTTTGCTCAACTTTATATCCATTTCTTACCAATAGATCAGCACTCTCATTTTCTCGAATTAACGACCGCGTCGTTGCCGCGTCTGACAATGGCGGTATCGCTGTGCGAGTCCCGGCCAGCTCACCCGATACAGATCCGCCATTTTTCCCGTTTTTTTGCTCATCTGCATTGGTGTTCTTTACGCCGGCTTTAGGCCGACCCCCACCCTCCACCAGATCATTCGCATAAGCCACCACCAACCCGGTCCGCAGAATAGCCGCCGCCTGGTTGTTCTGCTGCCCCACGAACCCGGCACACCGGGCATCCCCGGGCGGGCAGACATCCGCAGGACTGACCGCCATCGCCGCCGCAGCAGCCCCGAAGCTCTTCCCCGCCTCGGCCGCCGCACTCGGGTCCGCCCCCAGCATGGCGTCCATGCTGGACATCGCCGCCTTCTGCTGGTCGTTGCCGATAGCTGTCCAGCGCTGGTACACACCGTCGACGTTGCAGCCGCTCGTCGCCTGGCAGCGCGCCAGTTCTTCCTTGAAGGAGCCCCACTGGCTGCTGCGCCAGTTGGTGCTGTGCTGCAGGTAGTTGTTGACCACCTCGTTGACCGAGGTCGATGCTCCTACCGGGCCACCTACCAATCCTCCGACCGCCGCAGAGGCCGCCACCGTGATGGCCGATGCCGCAAATGCACCTGAGATCGCTCCAAGCGCACCCGACAACCCGCCGCTGATCTGGCCGATCACCGCGCCCAGCGCGCGGGCTTAGCAGCCGGCCATGGCGTGGGCGATTTTGCCGGTGTCGACGTGCAGGTTCAGATCGCCGATGGCGAAGGCGGTCTGCGCTGCGCCCGTATCGGCGATGCTGATGAGCAGTCCCTGCCAGGGGGGGCGGGCTCGGTGCCCTAACCGCCCTGTCTTCTCAGCTCTGCGCGAGACGCGCTTGGCTGACCGGTCACAGCTCTATCAACTCAGCCTTCGCCACTCGCAACACCTCAAGGAAGTCATTTAAAGGAAACTTAATGCTCAGACCGTTGTACAGCAGGTCGTTACAGAGGAGTTCTACCTCCAAATTTTCATTTCCATTTTTTTTGTTGATTTCACAAATCACAATATCTTTGAATAGCACTTGCGCAAGCAAGCATTCGCAATCAAAGCGGTCACGAAAGACGATTTCAAAATTTTCTTTAACTATCATTTTGGTCTCGTTGGATCAAGTAGGTTGACCTTGCCGCCTGGTTCAAACACCACGCCTTGCCCATTGGGTAATCTATAACTAACTCCACCTCGCGGCAACTGCTTTATTGTCGTTTGAGGATTATTCAAAACATCACTAATCCAGTTGCTGGCGGCAGCGTTCTTTTCAGTCGTTGTTCCAGATAGTGGCTCAAAAGTCCCGCCTGAACGACCAGCGTGTTTATCCCAGGCGCGGGCGGCTTGGGAAAGCCCAGCATCGTTTATTGGAGTGTTAGCTTCTGCCAGTAAATCAGGTATTGGTCGATGCGTGACAGGCCCAGCCACTGTACTAGCGCTCCCAGCTCCGCCATTTGCCCCTCCGTCCCTCGCCGTCTTGCCGTCCACCGCGCCCGCTGGCGTTGTCGCCCCCCGACCCCCACCCTCCACCAGATCATTCGCATAAGCCACCACCAACCCGGTCCGCAGGATTGCCGCGGCCTGGTTGTTCTGCTGACCCACAAACCCGGCACACCGCGCATCCCCGGGCGGGCAGACATCCGCAGGACTGACCGCCATCGCCGCCGCCGCCGCCCCGAAGCTCTTCCCCGCCTCGGCCGCCGCACTCGGGTCCGCCCCCAGCATGGCGTCCATGCTGGACATCGCCGCCTTCTGCTGGTCGTTGCCGATAGCTGTCCAGCGCTGGTACACACCGTCGACGTTGCAGCCGCTCGTCGCCTGGCAGCGCGCCAGTTCTTCCTTGAAGGAGCCCCACTGGCTGCTGCGCCAGTTGGTGCTGTGCTGCAGGTAGTTGTTGACCACCTCGTTGACCGAGGTCGAAGCACCTACCGGGCCGCCTACCAATCCTCCGACCGCCGCAGAGGCCGCCACCGTGATGGCCGATGCCAGCGGACCCTCGATATGGGCGGAAGCCAGAGCGTCGGCAATGGCCGGTGCCGCGACCGCGCCTGATACTGCCCCCAGCGCACCCGACAACCCGCCGCTGAGCCCACCCACGACACCCTGCGCGGCGATCCTCAGCGTGCCGTTCGGGCCCCAGTTGTTTTCCAGGGTCTGGGCGCTCTCCCGCAGTTGGGCCTGTTTGACCGGGTCGGGTTCCTGGTCGGCCTGGGTGCGCAGTGCTATGGCGGCGATGCGCTGCTTGTCGGCGTAGTCCCCGATGGCGCTGGCCGCCTGCTGGTTGAAGGTGCTGGTGATCTGCACCTGCGCCGCGACCTCCTTGGTCACCTTGCCTGCATCGAAGGTCTTGGCCAAGCCGTTGCTGCTGTCGCCGGTTCGAACCTCCTTGTTTCCCGCAACGCCGCTGATGCCGCTGCTGGTCGTGCTGCTCTGGTGCCCGCTGGCACTTCCGAAGCCCACCGCCGGCGTGTTCATCCCGCCAGTGGTGTTGGGAACCCCGCCCTGGCCGGTCACCCCGTCGGCCTTGCTGCCGTCGCTGGGCTTGCCGGTGCCGGCTGCCGTGTAGCCCCCGCCGATGCTGAAGCCACTGGCCTTGAAGTCGTCCCTGTTGTTGATGTCGCTCTGGGTCAGGCTGCCGGTCGCAAACGAGTTATTCCCGGAATCGACCGCCTTCTGCGTGCTGGCGATCACGCCACCGATCAGGCTGGTTTTGCCCCGGGTCGCCGCCTGGAATCCGTCATCACCGGCCTGGATGCCGCTCTGCTCGACCACGCTGGCGTAGTCCGCGTTCACCTGGCTCTTGCCGAAGCTGGCCGATCCGGCGGTGGGCCCGGTCGGGCCGATGGTCAGGCTGGCGCTGGCGCTCTTGTTCTTGCTGTCGAAGGTGCTGGTGTCCTGCAAACTTTCGATCAGCAGATCGCCTCTGGTGTCGGTGACGACCTGTCGGCCCTTGATGACGGCGCCCTGCAAGGTGGTGTTGCCGCCACTCTTGACAGTGACGGTCTGTCCACCCTCGACATGGGTGTTCGTTTGGCTCACATCGCTGCCGTCGGCGTTGCCCCGGGCGGCGCTGGCGCTGAGCGTGACGCCGGTCTGCGCGCCGAGACTGACGCCTATCGATCCGCTGTTGCTCTGGCTGGTGCCATGCTGCTCCTGGGTGTTTTTGGCCGCGCGCAGCAGCACGTCGCCCTCTGCATCGAGCACGACATCACGGCCGCCCCTGACCTGTCCGCCTCGGATCAGGATGTCGGAATCCTGGCCCGCGCCCGCAGCGACGATACGGATGTCGCGCCCCGCGCCGAGCGTGCTGGCGCGCGCGGTGTCGCCGGTCTGGGTGGACGTGCTGCTGCTGCTGGTCTGGCCGAGGCTGATGGAGAGGTTGACCGCTGACTTGGGGTCCTTCAACAGGGCCTCGGCCGCCTTGACGGCCGATGCCGCATTCATCGCCGCGCTGGCCGCGCCCAAGGCCTGCATGCGCCCGTCGCCCGTATTGCCGACGGCCTTGACGGTGCTGGCCGTGCTTTGCGCCGCGGCCAGCGCTGCCGAGCTGACGGCCAGGCTGATGCCGGACTGCCTGAAGGTCTCTGTGTTCGTCGTGGTGATGGTCTCGCGGGCCTCGGTGATGCGCACGTCCCGGGCCTGGATGGTGATGTCGCCAGCGGGTGCGGCGACGTCGCTGCCGGTCTGGGTGTAGCGGTTGCCGGCGACCAGGGTGACGTCGCCGCCGATGCTGCCGATGGTGCTGCCGGTAACCGTCCTGGTAGTGTTGGTCCGGTCGCTGGTCTGCGCCCGGCTGCCGACGGTGAAGCCGATGCCGCCTGAGCCCATCAGGCCCGACTTGATCTTCTCGTCCAGGCCGGCGGAGGTCTGCGTGTCGTGCGCGGCAGTGATGTTGATGTCGTGCCCGGCGACGATGCTGGTGGCCTGGTCGGCGACCACGTTGCTGCCGCGCACATTGGCGTCGTTGCCGGCACTGATGGTGACGTTGCGCCCGCCCACGCTGCTGCTGGCCGTGGTGTCGGTCGAGCTGGTGCTTTCGGTATGACGGCTGGTACTCGATAGAAAACCGCTGCTGCTGGAGCGGTTCTCGTCACGGCTGCTGGTGGTGTCGCGGGCCTCGACGATGTTCACGTCGCGGCTGGCGACGAGCACGGCCGCGCCCTTGGCGTCCAGCGTGCTGCCGGTGACGGTGATGTCGCCCGGCTTGCCTTTGATGTCGCCCGGTTTGCCGGTGCCGGCCTTGATGCCGAGGTCGCCGCCCGCACGGATGCTGCTGCCGTGGCTGGTGCTGGTGTCGCGTTTTTGCAGGAAGCCTGGTGCGGCGCTGTTGTCGCTGCGGCGGTCCAGGCTGGTGGTGCTGTCGGCCGCGCCAATCGAGACGTTGCGCCCTGCGGTGAGTTCTGCATCTCCGCCAGCCTGGGCCTGCGTGGCGGTCAGCGCGATGTCTCGGCCAGCATCCACGTCGAGCTTGCCGCCCGCCGTGACTGTGCTGCCCTGGTTCTGTTGGCTGCTGCGGCTGACGGTAGCGCTGGCGACACCAAGGGTTTCGGTGTTGCCGATCTGAAGGGTTTCGAAGCTCACATCCCGGCCGGCCGTGATCGTGGCGTCGCCTCCCGAACGGATCTGTCCGCCGGTATCCACCACGTCCCGCGTGGCATCGAGCTTGAGCTTCTCTCCGCCCACGATGCGGGCCAGGTTCGACGCGCTGGTCGCGCTCTGGGTGGTGCCTTCGCCGTTCCAGATCTTCTTGACCGCCAGGCTCTCGTTCTTGATGTCCCCGCCGGCCTGGATATCGAGGTCGCCCGCCGAGATCAGCCCGCCCTGGTTCAGCACATCCGCGCTCGCCACCAGCACCGCCTTGCGGGTACCCGCGCCGCCGATGACGCCACCCCGGTTGACGATGCTGCCGGCATCGATGCTCAGCGCATTGCCGGTGATGAGCGCGCCGTTGGCCGCCAGCACCCCTTCGCCCAACCGCGCCAGATAGACGTGGGGAACCAGCACCTGCTGCGTGCTGCCGTCCGGCAAGGTGACGCTCTCGCTCTGCAGCCAGACGATGTCGCTGGTCAGAGCGGCCATCTGCGCGGCCGACAGGCTGATGCCCGGCACCAGGCCGTATTGCCGGGCGTAGGTGACGCCGGATTCGAGCAGCGCACGGTACTGCTCCAGGTCGCTCGCCTGTCCGCTCAGGTAACGCCGGCCGGTAAGTTTCTCGATCTGCTGGATGACCAGTTGCTGTTCGTAGAAACCGTCGCCCAGGCGCTTCTGCGTAGACGCGGGATCGATGCCCAGTGCCTTCAGCAGATAGTCGCTCGAGAGCCAGCTGCGGTAGTCGGCAAACGCCGGCCGCGTCTCGTAGAGATACGGCACATCGGGCTGCGGCCGGGCGTTGTACAGCGCGCCCGGGCCGTTGATGAAACCGCCGGTCGCCGCCTGGGTGCTGCCGACCTGGGCGGCGGCCGCAGCGCTCGAGGTGGCTGCGGCCGGGGCCGGTTGGCCACCCGAAGTGAGCCGCACCGCATCGACGATGTTGGCCGCGCTGCCCGCAGAGAAATCGGTGTTGCGCACCGTCTGGCCGGAGATGGTCACGCCCTGGGCGCCCGACAGCAGGCCGCGTGCGGTGCCGATCACCTGCGAGATGTCCGGCTGGTTCCAGGGCAGCACGCTGCCGTTGGCCAGCGTGGACGTGCCGCCGAACTGGTAGCGGCGGTACAGGGTGACACCCTCGTTGTCGACAGCGGTGGCGCCGGGGCGGCTGCGGGTGATGGCCAGCGTGCCGCCTGCGACGACGTCACCGAAACGGTTGGTCATGCTGTCGGCATAGGCGATGCCGATGTTGCCGCCCGCTGCGATGCGGGCGGCCGCGCCCAGGCGGATGGTGTCGTCGATGGTCGTGGTGGTGACGTCGCGCTTCAGTTCATAGAGCGCCGTGCTGGGGCCGAGGATCCGCTGGCTGGTCTGGATGATGGTCGTGTTGGGGTCGGTGTATTGCCAGGGCTGGGTCAGCACCACGCAGCGGGTGCTGCACCGGCCGTAGGCGGCGTCGACCGGCACGGGGGTGTCCCACGACACGATGCCGGCCTGGTTGGGCCACTGCGAGGTCGCGGCGGCACCGGCGACCTGGTCGGGGTTGGCCACGTCGTCGGTGCGGCTGGTGTAGTAGATGACACGCGTGGTGTCGGTCAGCGCGATGCGTTCGCGGTGGCCGTAGGCGACCCCGAAACCCGCCGAGGCGCTGAAGTAGCTGGTGTCGTCGGCATGGGTGCGCACCACTGCCCGGCCGATGACCTGGCCGTCGGGCGTGACGAAACTGCCGTTCTCCAGGATGTCGGCCGGGTCGAAGTAATAGACCTGGTTGGCGTTGAAGCTGGTGCCGTTGACCGAGCCCGCGTAGTTGCTGGCGTGCTGGGCGTTGTTGTGCCACCAGCCGGGCATGGTGAGGGTGTGGTTCTCGGTCAGCGCGACTGTCTGGGCCATTTCCAGCAAAGGGCGTTCGTTGCGCACGCTGGTCGCGGTGATGGCGATGTCCTTGCCGGCTTCGATGGTGGCCGAGCGGTTGACCAGGGCCGCGGTCTGGATGCCGATATCGCCCGCGCTGTAGACGGTGGCGCCGTCGCTGTTGGTGAGGCTCTCGGTGGCGTTGAGCGTCAGTTTGCGAAGGGCGCCGACGAGGGCGGTGCTGCCGGTATTGGTGATGCTGCGGGCGTTCAGGTCGACGTCGCCACCGGTGATGCCGCCCGTGTTGGCGATGCTGTCGGCGTGGGCAACGACGGTGCTGCCGCTGATCTCGCCGGCGTTGACCAGAGCGCCGGGCGTGTTCAGGTCGACCTTGCCGGCCTGGATGACCGCGCCGCTTCGGTTGGTCAGCGAGGTCGAATCGGTGCGCAGCGTTCCGGCGGCTTCCAGCGTGCCCGTGTTGACCAGGGCGCCGACCACGTTCAGGCCCAGGTCGCCGCCGGCATGCAGCAGGCCGGCGTTGGTGAAATCGCTGCCCGACCTGATGCGCAGTTCGCCGCCGGACGACAGGGTGCCGCCGGTGTTGGTCAACTGGCCCGCGTCGAGCGCCAGCAGCGCGCCAGAACCCTGGGTGGTGGCGATGCCGCCGCCGTCGTTAAGCAGGCGCTGCAGCTGCAGGTCGACGGCGCCGGCTGCCGTGATGCGGCCGGCGCGGTTGTCCAGCGTGGCTGCGGTTCGCACCAAGGCCAGCGCACCGTTGCTGGCGATGGTGCCGCGGTTGGTGGCCGTGTCGCTGACGTCCAGCACCAGTGAGCCAGCGCCGATAGTCGCGCCGGCCTGGTTGTCCAGCGTGGTCGATTGCAGCTGAAGTGCGCCGTTGCCTAGGATGGTGCCGGCTGCCGCATTGACGATGCGGCTGGCCGACAGCGTCGTAGCGACCGAGCCGGCGTTGGCGATGCGGCCGGCGCCGTTGTCCAGCGTGGCCGCGATGCGGATCGAGAGCGTGGCGTCCGTCGCGACGGCTTCGATGGCGCCGCGGTCGTTGGCGATGTCGCTGCCGGCGTTCAGGGCCAGCGCGTGGCCCGCTCGCAGGGTGCCGGCACGGTTGTTGATCGGGCCGGTGGAAGTGACAACCAGCGTGTCGGCGGCTTCCATGCGGCCGGCGCGGTTGTCCAGCGACGCGGCGCTCAGGCGCACGGTGCCGGCCCCGGCGATGCTGCCCGCGTTGACGGCGGCGCCATCGATGGCGAGCGACATGGCGCCGCTGGCGGCGATGGTCGAATCGGCCGCGACCTGCAGCGAGCCGGCGCTGATGTCGACGCTGCCGTTGCCGCCGAGCAAGGTCCTGGTCGTGCCAGTGGTGCCCGATGCGCCGAGGTTCAGTGCGCCGGTCGCTGCGATGCTGGTGGCGCCGGTGCCGGCATTGACGATGCGGCCGCCGCCGTTGTCCAAGTCGGCGGCGCGGATCGCCACGGTTGTGGTCTTGCCGGCGGATTCCAGGGAGCCGGAACGGTTGGACAAGGCTCCACCGGCGCCGACTTCAAGGTCGCTCGCGGCATGGACCAGACCGCCATCGTTGAACAGGCCGGCGGTGGTGGCGACGGCCACGTCGGAACCGCCCACGATGCGGCCGCCCCGGTTGTCCAGCGCCTGCGCGTCGATGCGCAGGGCCTGGGTGGCATCGACTGCGGCACCACGAAGGTCCAGCGTGCCGCCGGCCGAGGCGTTCAGGGTTTCACCCGCCGTCCAGGTCGACTGGCGGGCCAGCATGTCGCCTGCCGTTCGGATGTCTAGCTTGCCGAGCGCGACGATACGGCCGGCATCGCCTTCGATTCCGCCTGCGGCCAGCTGCGCATGGGAAGCGGATTCGATCTGCCCGGCGCCGTTGAGCAGCGCGCCACCCGAGCGGATGTCTACACCCGCCCCGGTCGCTGCGGTGGCGCGCAGGGTGCCGGCGCTGTTGTCGATGTCGCCGTCCGCGTCGAGCTTCAGCGCGGTCGCCTGAACCACACCACCGGTGTTGTCCGCGCGGCCGACCGAGCCCGACAACGCGCCGCTTGACAGCAGCTTGCCGGCGCGGTTGTCCAGCACGGCGCCGGTCAGCGACAGGTCGCCCGCCACCCGGAGTTCACCACCGGCGTTGGATAGAACGACCGGGCCTGTGACGCGGTCGACGGCGACAAAACCGGCGCTGTTGTCGATGCGGCCCGCCGCCAGCGTGATGCCGGCATTGCTGGTGATCTGGCCTTCGGTGTTGCGCAGCAGGCCCTGGGCATGGATGGTTCCCGGAGTGAGGTCCGGGGCGCTGGGCGTCGTGGTCGTCGTAGGTGGTGTGGGTGTAGTGGGTGTCGTGGTGGTCGGCGGGACGGGATCGACCGGCGGGCTGGTGGGGTTCGTCGGGTGGGTGGTCCCGCCACCGGACTCGACCACCGGCCGGTTGCCCACCGTGCCGCCGGCCGAGTTGTCCAGCGCTGCCGCCGTCACTTGCAAAACCCCGGCTCCGGTCTGCCGCAGCGTGCCGCCGCGGTTGTCGATGTCGGCTGCGGACTGCAGCTCCAGCCGACGGGCGGTGACCGTGCCGCCGGCGTTGGTGATATCGCCGGCGTGGCTGACCAGTCGAGCGCTGCCTCCCGCCTCTACCGAACCCCGGTTGTCGATGGCACCGGCCTGCAGGCTCAGCTCGGTCTGCGCCAGCAGGCTGCCGCTGTTGACCAGCTTGCCATCTGCCGTCAGCGTCAGCGTGCCGGTCGAGGCGATGCTGCCGGCGTTTCGAACTCCCAGCCCGGCCTCGGTGCCGACCAGGAAGATGTGGCCGGCATACATGCCGCCCAGCGCTGCGACGTCGAGCAGGAAACCGGGTGCCGGGCCGTTGCCCGCGATGGGCTTTGCGACGCTGCCATCGGCGGACGCCTCATGCGCCCCCGCCACCACCTTCAAGTCCTTGGCCCAGATGCCCGCATTGACCTGCACCGCCCGCGCCAGGATCGCGGTGTAGTCGGTGGCACCGGCGTCCAGCCCCCGACCTTCGAACAGCACATTGCCCCGCTGCACCCGGTAGGACTCCAGGTTGCCGCCGTTCATCACCGGGCTACCGGTGGTCAGCGTGACCCGGCTGGCGTTGATGAAACTGCCGCCATCCACCGTGATGCCCGACGGGTTCGCGATGATGACTTCGGCCCGTGGCCCGGCCACCTCGACCGCGCCGCGCAGCAGGCTCGGGTTGCTGGAATTGACCTCGTTGAGGATGACCCGGGCACCGCCCTGCGCCAGCCACGGATTGCCCTGCACCCAGCCGCCCAGCTGGGTCTGCACGTTGCCCCGGCTGTTGTTGAGGATGGCGCCAGAAGAGTTGACGTCGAACTGGCGGTAGGTGTTGTGGCTGACACCGGCTGCGGACGGCGTCTGGATGTCGACCACCGGCACGCCGTTGGGTGCGGCCAGCACGGTGGGCCGCTGGCGGCCGGGGGCCGAGGGGTCCGCGACGATCTGCCCGTGGGCCAGATCGACACAGAGCAGGGCGCAGGCCGTGGCGATGACCGAGACTGCGGCAAATCGCACCGCTGAAGCGGCAGGAGACGGCGAACCGCCTGAAGACCGGGCGTTCTCCTGGCAGACCACAAACAGACCGCGGGCACGGTTGAAGAGGACGCGGTAGCAGTTGCGGTTCATGGCGCGGAGCCCTTTATCGGCAAAACCGCGCATTGTAAGTGATCGATAACTTACATAAAAACCTTGATCAATCCTGCTTGCTCATAAGCGCATATCCACCTAGATCGTGATGCCGCCATCCACCGCGTAGTTCTGCCCGGTGACAAACGACGATTCGTCGCTGGCCAGGAAAACCACCAGCGGCGCGATCTCTTCGGCCGTCGCCAGACGGCCCAGGGGCTGGCGTGCGATGAAGGCTTCGCGTGCCTTCGCCGGGTCTTCATAGGCGTCGATGCGGGTCTTCAGCGAAGGCGTGTCCACCGTGCCCGGCGAGATGCAGTTGCAGCGCACCCGCTTCTGCACGAAGTCCGCGGCCACCGCCTTGGTCAGCCCGATGACCGCCGCCTTGCTGGTGCCATAGACGAAACGGCCCGGCAGGCCCTTCAGGCTGCTTGCGACGCTGGCCATGTTGATGATGCTGGCCGCGTTCGATTCGAGCAGCTTCGGCATGGCGGCCTGGATGGCCCAGAACTGCGAACGCACGTTCAGGCTCATGGCCAGGTCCCAGTCGGCATCGGTGGCTTCCATCACCGTGCCGGAGTGCACGACCCCGGCGCAGTTGAACAGCACGTCCAGTTTGTCCAGCCCACCGAAGAAGGCGTCGATGGCAGGGCGGTCGAGCACGTTCAGCAAACGGGTCTGCACGCCCGCCACACCGTTCAGCGATTCGAGGGCATCGGCGCTGATGTCGGTCGCCCACACCTGCGCGCCCTCGGCGGCCAGGGCGAGCACGGTGGCGCGGCCGATGCCTTGCCCGGCAGCGGTGACGACGACGGTCTTGTTCTTCAGTCTCATGTCTGTCTCCTCCAGCGGCTTTTTATGCCGCGACGGTGCGTTGTGTCTGTTCACCCAGGCCGGCGATGCCGAGCCGCATCACCTGGCCGGGACGCAGGTAGACGGCGTCGGGTTTGACACCCATGCCCACACCCGGCGGCGTGCCGGTGGAGATCACGTCGCCGGGCATCAGGGTCATGAAACGGCTGAGGTAGGCGATGAGCTGTGGCACCTGGAAAACCATCGTGCGGGTGCTGCCGTTCTGGTAGCGGTGGCCGTCGACTTCCAGCCACATGTCGAGGTCGTGCGGGTTGGCGATCTCGTCGGCGGTGACCAGCCAGGGGCCGGTCGGGCCGAAGGTGTCGCAGCCCTTGCCCTTGTCCCAGGTGCCGCCGCGCTCCAACTGGTAGTTGCGCTCGGAAACGTCGTTTATGACGCAGTAGCCGGCCACGTGTTTCATGGCGTCGGCTTCCTCCACATAACTCGCGGCGGTGCCGATCACCACACCCAGCTCGACCTCCCAGTCGGTCTTTTCCGATCCGCGCGGGATCTTCACATCGTCGTTGGGGCCGCAGATGGCCGAGGTCCACTTGTTGAAGATGACGGGCTCGGCCGGCACCGGCATGTTCGACTCGGCGGCGTGGTCGGCGTAGTTCAGGCCGATGCAGACGAACTTGCCGATGTTGCCGACGCAGGCGCCGATGCGGGGCGAGCCCTCGACCCCGGGCAGCGTGGACGTGTCGAGCTTTTTCAGGCGGTCCAGGGTGGCCGCATCGAGCGTGGCGCCGTGGATGTCGGCCACATGGGCCGACAGGTCGCGCAGGGTGCCCGATGCATCGAGCAGGCCGGGTTTCTCCTGGCCCAGCGGGCCGTAACGCAGCAGTTTCATGGGAGGTCTTTCCGAAAGTGATCTTGGTTCAAATGACTTTCCCGGGGTTCATCAAACCCCTGGGATCCAAAGCCTGCTTGAGGGTATGCATCAGCGCCACCTGTTCGGGCGAACGCGCGTGGCCAAGCCACTTGCGTTTGAGGGTGCCGATGCCGTGCTCGGCCGATACGGTACCGCCGAAGTCGCGCACCAGTCCGTAGACGATGGCTTCGACCTGCTCCTTCGGTTGGTCTTCCGCACCACGCTGGAACACGATGATGTGCAGGTTGCCGTCGCCGATGTGGCCGTAGAACAGGGTGACCGGGTTGTCGAAAGCCTGGTGCAGGGCGGTGCGGCACTGCTGCACATAGTCGTCCATGGCGGCGATGGGCAGGCCGACGTCGAAGGCCATGTGGCGCGGGAAGAAACCGTACAGCTCGCCGGTCGCATCACGGATGGCCCAGAAGGCCTGGTTGTCGGCCACCGACTGCGCCACCACCGCGTTGGGAATGGTGCCCTGTTCCAGCAGTTCGCCCAGCCAGGTCTCGAAACGCGGTGCGTCGAGTTCGGCGTCGGTGCCCAGCGCCTCGATCAGCACGTAGGCGCCGTGGCGGGTGTCGTCGCCGGCGAAGGGCGAACGCACGCCGGCCGCCTGGGTGGTGGCGAAGTCCCAGTATTCGGGCCACATCACCTCGAAGGCCGACAGCAGCGGGCCCAGGTTCTGGCGGGCCGACTGCAGCAGGGTCAGCACATTCGAAAAGTCGTGCACCGCGCAGATGGCGACCATGGTGGACGCCGGTTTTGGCCACAGTTTCAGCACCGCCCGGGTGATGATGCCCAGCGCGCCCTCGCTGCCGATGAACAGGTGCTTCAGGTCGAAACCCGCGTTGTTCTTGATCATCTTGTTGAGGCTGGTCACCACCGTGCCGTCGGGCAGCACCGCCTCCAGCCCCAGCACCATCTCGCGTGCCATGCCGTAGCGGATGACCCGGTTGCCGCCGGCGTTGGTCGCCAGGTTGCCGCCGATGCTGCAGGAGCCCCGCGCGCCCAGGTCCAGCGGGCAGAAGAAGCCGGCGGCCGTGGCGGCTTCCTGCACCGTCTGCAGGGGGGTGCCGGCCAGCACCGTCATGGTGGCCGATGCGGCATCCACTTCGAGCACGCCGGTCAGCCTTTCCAGCGACAGCGCCACCTCGGCCTGGCCAGCACGTGCGCCGCCGCACAGGCCGGTCAGGCCCCCCTGCGGAACGACGGCAACGCCATGCTGGTGGCAGATGCGCAGCGCGGCCGCTACGCCCGCGGTGTCCGCCGGCCGCACCACGGCCAACGGGGTGGTGGGCAGCAAGCCGCTGTAGTCGTTGCGGTTGCGCTCGGGGATGCCGTCGCCGTGCAGCACGGCCAGGGGACCGAGTTCTGCGAGCAGGGATTCGACGACGGATGAGGTTGTTCGGGTCATATCAGCCGTAGAGGAATTTGGCGGGGCCGGTGACCAGCCAGGGGAAGACGACCATCAGGAACATCATCAGGAATTCAGCCGCCATGAAGGGCCACACGCCCCGGATCACGTCGTCCATTTTGATGCGCGCCACGCCGGCCACCACGTTCAGCACCGTGCCGACCGGTGGTGTCACCAGGCCGATGGAGTTGTTGATGATGAAGAGCACGCCGAAGTAGATCGGATCGATGCCCGCTGCCTTCACCACCGGCATCAGCACGGGGGTCAGGATCAGGATGGTCGGTGTCATGTCCATCGCGGTGCCGACGACGATCACCAGCAGCATGATCATCACCATCAGCAGCATCGGGCTGCCGATGAAGGGCTGCAGCAGCGCCACCACCTTGCCGGGCAGGTCGGCCACGGTGATGAGCCAGGCCGACACCAGCGCTGCGGCCACCAGGAACATCACCACGCCGGTGGTGCGGGCGGCGGTGACGAACACCGCGTACAGCTGCGACAGCTTCAGTTCGCGGTAGATGACGACCGCCACGAAGATCGAATAGACGGCGGCCACCACCGCGGCTTCGGTGGGCGTGAACACACCGAAACGCAGGCCGACCAGGATGATCAGCGGCAGCATCAGCGCCCAGCCGGCCTTGCGGAAAGCCAGCCAGATCTCGCTCCTGCTGCGGCGCGGCGGCGGTGTGACGTGTTCCTTGCGCGCCAGCCACCACCAGGTCACCCACAGGGATGCGGCGATGAGGATGCCGGGGAAGATGCCGGCCAGGAAGAGTTTGCTGATCGACAGGTTGGCGGCGACGCCGAAGATCACGAAACCGATGGACGGCGGGATGATCGGCCCGATGACACCGGCCGCCGCGATCAGCCCGCCGGAACGTGCCTTGTCATGGCCGGCGGCCACCATCATCGGAATCAGCAGTGCCGACAGGGCGGCCGCATCCGCCACGGCCGATCCCGACAGCGCCGACAGCACGCAGGCCGCCACGATGGCCACGTAACCCAGGCCGCCGCGCACGTGGCCGACGATGGCCAGGGCCAGGTCGACGATGCGTTTGGACAGCCCGCCGGTGTTCATCACCTCGCCGGCCAGCATGAAGAAGGGCACCGCCAGCAGGGGAAAGCTGTCGGCGCCGTTGATCACGTTCTGCGCCAGGATCTGGGCGTCGAACATGTCCAGGTGCCACATCAGCGCCACACCGCAGAGCAGCAGCGAGAACGCGATGGGAATGCCCAGCGCCATGGCACCGAGCAGAGAGATCAAAAAGACGGCGATGGTCATGGCGGGTCAGCCTTTCTTGCCGTTGGACTGGAGGGCTGTCACACGGTCCTCTTCGGCCAGGCGGGCCTGCAAGGCATCGAATTCGGCGGTTTCTTCCGAGTCCTTCACCATCACCAGCGCATCGCCCTGCAGCTGGCCGCTCAGCACCCGCCACAGGTCCCACAGCAGGAACACGCCGGCCGAAGCGCCGAACACCATGCCCACGCTGTAGAAGATGCCGACCGACAGGCCGGTGGTCGGGGCCGACACGTCGGCGTTGATCACCGTCTGGTTCCAGCTGCCGATGAACAGCAGCCAGCAGACCCACAGCATCAGCAACTGGCCGACGACCACGCACACCTTCTTGCCCCAGTCCGGCAGTCGGCTGACCACCATGTCCACACCCAGGTGGCCGTGTTCCTTCATGGCGACGATGGCGCCCAGGAAGGTCAGCCACACGAAGAGCCAGCGCGACAGTTCTTCCGACACGGTGATGCCCGAGTTGAAGGCATACCGCAGCACCACGTTGCCGAACACCAGCACCACCATGACGGCCAGTGCCAGCGCCATCAGGAAGTCCAGCAGCCGGCAGTAGCGGTTCATCCAATATTCCATGTCCTGTCTCCTTGTTATGCGTTGTTCTGAGCCGGACCGGTGACTAGATCGACCGGCCGTCCAGCAGTCCGCGCGCGGCCAGGTTGCCGATGAAGGCGCGCAGGCCGAAACGCCAGGGCGGCGCGGTCTCGCTGTGGGTGACCACGTTGTTCAGCGCGCCCAGCCGGTCGCTGCGGATGGTCACCCGGTCGCCGAGCTTGTGGGTGAAACCCGAACCCGGCTGGTCGCGGTCCTCGATGGGTGCGAACAGGGTGCCCAGGAAGAGCATGAAACCGTCCGGATACTGGTGTGCCCCCAGCGTCTGCGCCACGATGTCGGCCGGGTCGCGGCTGATGCTGCTCATGGTGTTGATGCCGCGCAGCTGGTAGCCCTCGGGTCCGCTCACATGCAGGTGCACCGTTTCGCGGCGCACGTCGTCCAGGCTGAACGTGGCGTCGAACAGTCGGATGAAGGGGCCGATGGCGCAGGACGCGTTGTTGTCCTTGGCCTTGCCCAGCAGCAGGGCGCTGCGGCCCTCGATGTCGCGCAGGTTGACGTCGTTGCCCAGCGTGGCGCCGACGATTGCGCCCCGGCTGTTGACGGCCAGCACCACCTCGGGTTCCGGGTTGTTCCAGGCCGAATCGGCACGGATGCCGATGTCGTCGCCGGAACCGACCGCAGCCAGCACCGGCGCCTTGGTGAACACCTCCGCGTCGGGGCCGATGCCCACTTCCAGGTATTGCGACCACAGGCCTTGCTCCTGCAGCAGCTTCTTGAGTTCCATGGCCTGCGGCGAGCCGGGCTTGATGGCGGCGAGGTTGGTGCCGATGAGCGCAGTGACCTTGGTGCGCAACGACAGCGCCAGGCTGGCGTCGCCGCCGGCCTGTTCCTCGATCACCCGTTCGATCATGCTGCTGGCGAAAGTCACTCCGGCGGCCTTCACCACCTGCAGGTCGTTGGGCGCCAGCAGCCACGGACGACTCTTGTCCCGGTCGCCTGGCTGGCTGTTGGCCAGCAGTTCATCGACGCTGCAGATGCGTTTGCCCTTCGTGTCGCGCACCGCCTCGGCCGGGCTGGATTTTTCCAGCAGGGTGCTCACCGTAGGGAATTCCGCGCTGATGTCGAACACGCCTTCCGGCCGCAGCACGACGACGGCCGGACCCGGCTGCGGGCCGGTCAGCCAGGCGCGGCCGACCAGGCAGCCGGCCAGACCGTCGGATGGCAAAAGTGGCGCCCATGCGGCGGCTTCGAGTGGCTGGTTCATGCCCAAGTCCTTTCAAGGGTCGGCAGATGTGCCGGCCCGGTTTTTTCAGTGGTTGTGCCGAGGCGTGATGTCGGCGATGCGCCGGTATTTCAGGGCGAAATCCAGGGTCGCGCCCTCGGCCAGCTGGCCGGTCTTTTCGCGGTACAGCTCTTCCCACGGGGAATGGCTGGCCGGTATCGGCGGGGCCGGCAGTTCGCGCACCCGGCGTTCGATCTCTTCGGGCGCCACCAGCGCATCGCAGCGGCCGGCGTTCAGGTCGATGCGGATGGTGTCGCCGGTCATCAGCCAGCTCAGTCCCCCGCCGACCGCGCTTTCGGGCGATGCGTTGAGGATGGAGGGGCTGTCCGCCGTGCCCGACTGGCGGCCGTCGCCGAGCGTCGGCAGGTTCATGATGCCGCGCTGGATGAGGGCGTCCGGCGGCTGCATGTTGACCACCTCGGCCGAGCCGGGCCAGCCGATGGGGCCGGCGCCGCGCATCACCAGGATGCAGCCTTCGTCGATCTCCAGCGCCGGATCGTTGATGCGGTGGTGGTAGTCGTCGGAGCCTTCGAACACGATGGCGCGGCCTTCGAAGATGCCTTCGTGGCCAGGCCGGCAGAGGTAACGTTCGCGGAACCGTTCGCCGATCACCGAGGTCTTCATGATCCCGAAATCGAACAGATTGCCGGCCAGCACCAGGAAACCGGCCTTCTGCATCAGCGGCTGCTCGAACGGGTAGATCACCTCGCGGTCGCCGGTCTGGCGGCCCTCCAGGTTCTCGGCCATGGTCTTGCCGGTGACGCTGGCGCAGCCGCCGTGCAGCAGGCCGGCCTGCTGCAGTTCCCACATCACGGCCGGCACGCCGCCGGCACGGAAAAAACGTTCGCCCAGGTATTTGCCGGCCGGCTGCATGTTGACCAGCAGCGGCAAGTCGTAGGCATGGTCCATCCAGTCGGACGGGTTCAACTCGACACCGGCATGGCGGGCCATCGCCATCACATGCACCTGCGCGTTGCTGGAGCCGCCGGCGCAACTGATGACCGACAGTGCGTTGAGGAAACTTTCGCGAGTGAGGATGCGGGACGGTTTCAGGTCTTCGAACGCCATCTCGACGATGCGCCGGCCGGTGGCATAGGCCATCTGCCCGCGTTCGCGGTAGGGTGCCGGAATGGCGGCGCAACCGGTGAGCGACAGGCCCAGCGCTTCGGCCACCGCGTTCATCGTGCTGGCGGTGCCCATGGTGTTGCAGTGGCCGGCCGACGGCGCGCTGTCGCAGGCGCGCTGCATGAACTCTTCCTCGTCGATGGCGCCGGCCGCCAGCAGCCGCCGGCTGCGCCAGATGACGGTGCCCGAGCCGACCAGTTCGCCGTCGTGCCAGCCGTCGAGCATCGGCCCGCCGGACAGCACGATGGCCGGTATGTCGACGGTCGATGCCGCCATCACGCCGGCCGGCGTGGTCTTGTCGCAGCCGGTGGTCAGCACCACCGCGTCGATGGGATAGCCGTAGAGGATCTCGACCAGGCCCAGGTAGGCCAGGTTGCGGTCCAGGGCGGCGGTCGGGCGGCGGCAGTTCTCGAAGATCGGATGCACCGGGAACTCCATCGGGATGCCGCCCGCGTCGCGGATGCCTTCCTTCACCCGGCGCGCCAGGTCCACATGGATGCGGTTGCAGGGCGACAGGTCGCTGCCGGTCTGCGCGATGCCGATGATCGGACGGCCCGAACGCAGTTCCTGCGGCGTCAGGCCGTAGTTCATGAACCGTTCGAGGTAGAGGGCCGTCATGTCCGAACGCTGCGGATCGGCGAACCAGTCCTGCGACCGGAAGCGCCGCGAGGGGCGCGAGGAAGCTGTCTTTTCATCCATGGGGAACGCTGCTTTCCGGGGGGCTTATTTCTTGCGGGCCTTTTCCAGCTCGGCCATCATTTCGCGGGTGCTGTCCTCGCCGAATTCCTTGCTGTACTTGGCGACCACCGGCTGCAGCTTTTCACGCATCTTCGCCTGCTCGGGAGCCGACAGTTCGGTGATGTTCATGCCCACTTTCTTCAGCTCGCCCAGTGCCTTTTCGTTCAGCGCGCGGATCGACTTGCGCTCGAAGGCGGTGGCTTCGCGGCCGGCGTCCTTCATGATCTTCTGCTCTTCGGGCGACATGGTGTCCCAGGTCTTCTTGGACAGCAGCAGCACCCAGGCGCTGTAGATGTGCTTGGACAGCACCATCTGTTTCTGCACTTCGTAGAACTTGCTGGTGAGGATGGTGACGGCCGGGTTTTCCTGGCCGTCGACCGCCTTCTGTTCCATGGCCGAATACAGCTCGGTGAAGGGCAGCGGCGTGGCGTTGGCGCCCAGGGCGGTGAAGGTGTCGACGAACAGCGGGCTCTGGATGACCCGCAGCTTCAGGCCGACCATGTCCTCTGCCTTGGTGATGGGGCGGCGCGAGTTGCTTACATGGCGGAAGCCGTTCTCGAAATACGCCAGGCCGATCAGGCCTTTCTCGGGCAGCTTGTCGAGCAGTTTCTGGCCGAAGGCGCTGTCCAGCACCGCGTCGGCTTCCTGTTCGTTGTTGAAGGTCATCGGCAGGTTGAGCACACCGAAGTCCTTGACGATGGACACCAGGGTGGAGCTGTCGGGGATGGTCATTTCCAGGGTGCCGCCGCGCAGCGCGGAGGTCATGGTGACGTCGTTGCCCAGGGTGCCGTTGGCGAACACCTTGGCCTTCATCTTGCCGCCGCTTTTCGCTTCGATCGTTTCGGCGAAATGCTTCAGCGACAGGGCCTGCGGATGGTCTTCCGTGATGCCGGTGCCGATCTTGATCGAGCGCTCCCTGATCTGCGCGGACGCAGTGCCTGCGAATGCGGCCAGCAATGCGGCGGCCAGCGCGATGGACTTCAGCTTCATGGTCTTGTCTCCGGTATTTGTTGTGGCAAAGGGCCGTGTTCGGGCCGCTTCGGGGCGGAGACTAAGGGCGTCGATACACCGTGGTCCAATCAGTGTTTACGGCGGATTCATTCCATTTGGTTATCGCGCATCACCATGTCGGGCAAACCCTTATCGATGGCCGCAGCCTGCGGCCGGCTGCGTTTCAGGCACCTCCAGTTCCTGGACATCCTGGGCCGCACCCGCAACCTCCGGCTCACCGCCGAGCAGATGCATATCACCCAGCCGGCCGCCACCAAGATATTGCTGGACCTGGAGGAAATCTTCGACGCGCGCCTGTTCGAACGCCTTCCGCGCGAGATGCGGCCCAGCGAGCTGGGCCTGTTCACCCTGCGTTATGCGGCAAGCGCGCTGGCCGGCCAGAAGAAGTTCGTCGACGAGTTCAATGCGCTGAAGCAGGGCGGCCACGGGCAGTTGTCCATCGGCGCCATATCGGGTTCGGCAGCGCGGCTGCTGACCGAATCGGTGAGCGAGATCCAGCGCCGCCGGCCGCTGCTGGTGCTGAAGGTGTTCGAACAGAGCAGCGACCAGCTGGCGATCTGGCTGGCCGAACGCAAGATCGACCTGATGATCGGCCGGTTCACCGACGACCGGCAGCGCAGCCAGTTCCACTACGAAAGGCTGTCGCCCGAGCGCCTGCTGGTGGTCGGCGGGCCGCGTCATCCCTTGCGTGGACAGCCGGGCCTCGAACTGTCCAGGCTGGCGCACTGGCCGTGGCTGCTGTATCCGCCTTCGACGGCGGTGCGCAAGGTGTCCGACGACATCTTCGGCGTCATCGGCATGGCGCCCACTTCGAGCGTGGTCGAGACCACTTCATTTCTGTTCGCGCTGGAGTCGCTGCAGCTGACCGACATGCTGTCGCTGCAACCGTCCACGCTGGTCGAGAAATACGTGGAGAAAGGGTTGCTGGCCCACATCCCGGTGGAAGTGCCCGACCGCATGCCCGACTACGGCATGCTGACCCGCATGGACGAGGCGCCGAGCCCGGCGGTGCAGGCCTTCATGGCGGTGCTGCGGGATGTTTCGCTGGACGGCCTGGCACCGGCCGAGGCGGGCGGGCTGCCCTGAACGGGTCACCGGCGCCGGTCGCGTCCGCTCCACCAGAACAGCGGCAGGGCCAGCAGCGACGAGCAGGCCAGGGCCACGAAGGCAGGGCCGAAGCGGCCTTCGCTGCCGACGATGGTGTTGGCCAGCGTGGGGCTGAATGCCGCGCCGACGCCCTGCAATGTCATGACAAACCCCAGTGCCGTGTTGAAACGCCCGCTGCCCCGCGAATGGCGCTGCACCAGCAGGGGCGTGGCGACGCCGAGGATGCCGGCGGCAATGCCGTCCAGCACCTGCACCGGGATGTTGTTCCATTCGCTGGTGAAGGCATAAGCCAGCGCGCCGCGCGCCGGCAGCAACAGGATCGCCAGGTAGACAAACCAGGACACGTCGAAACGCCGGCTGCGCGCCACCCATAACGCGACCGGGATCATGGTGAGCTGCGCCACCACGATGGCGATGCCGGTCCACAACAGGGGCGCCGACCCGGCCGGCCCCGCCGCCAGGCGCTGGTTCAACAGGGGCAGCATGGCGGCATTGCCCAGGTGGAAACAGGCGCAGGCCAGGCCGAACAGCAGCAGCGGTCCGTTGCGCCAGGGTGCGGGCGCGGCGCCGTCGTTGGATGCCGATCCGGACACGTGTTCGGCCGGGCAGCCGCGCGCCGCCTGATGGTCGATGTCCTGGCTGCGGATGGCCCACACGGCGGCCAGCGCGCCCGCGCACATGGCGGCCATCACGGCCAGCATCCAGGGGGCGCCCAGGTAGTGGGCGGCGCATCCGGCACCGATGGCGGAGACGATGTTCCCCGCGTGGTTGGCCGCTTCGTTGCGACCGGTCTGGGTACGGAATCCCTCGTCGCGGGCCAGGCCCAGCGTCAGCGCGGCCATCGCTGCTGCCAGCACCGCGCCGCCGATGCCGGTCAGCACCTGCGACACGATCAGCACCGGGCCGGAAAGGCTGAGAAAAGCCAGGGCGCTGGCGCCCAGGGTCAGCAGGGTCGCGCCTGCCGTCATGGCGCGTTTGGCATGCGAGCGGTCGGCCCAGGCCCCGGCCAGAGGCGTCGCGGCCATGGCCGCCAGGCCGCCCGCCGTCATGGTGTAGCCGATCCAGTGCTGCGGCACCCGGTTCTCCTGCAGCCAGGTGGCGAGGAAAGGGCCGAGGCCGTCGCGCACGTCCGCCATGAAAAACGCCAGCAGCGTGAGCGCCGTGAGCGCCTTGAGCGAGGAACGAACGTCCGTCTGCTGCATTTTTCAGCCTCGCCTGATCAGTGGGCCGGACCGACGGAGGTGCCGTTGACGCTGTGCGCCTCGACCACCCGTCCGCTGCCGGTCGCCAGCGGACGGGAAGGGCCTTCCGCATGGACCTTGTCGCCGATGTTCAAGCCGAGGGAGGCAAAACCGTCCGGCCGGGTATGCACGAAGTCACCGCTGTCGAGGACGAAGCCGTTGGGTTCTCCGTGCCTGGCGTAGTTGAAGCGCGCGATCCTGCCCCTCACTTCCGCCGGTGCATGCGGCGGACCGGCGTCTTCGCCATCCACCGAGGCCAGCCGGGTCAGGCGATAGACCAGGTGCTCCGACGCACCCTTCGGCGAAGGTCCTTCCTCGGTGCCTTCGACGACCACCGTCTGGCCGGGTTCGAGAGCGCCGAGGCGGTCGAGGCTGGCCGCGTCCTGAGGATCGGTGACGAACTGGGTCGGCGCGCCCTCGGTGTCGATGAGCAGGCCCTCGATGGCGCCCTTGGGGCTGTAGATCAGGTGCTGGAAACGGCCTTCGATGGACCAGGCTTGCTTGTCATTGTGTTTGGGCATGGGAATCTTTGGAGTGAGGTGAAAGAGAGGCTGCTGGAATGTTCAAGGTGCGGGTGGCGGCGGTTGCAGCGGATCCCGCGGCGGACGTGGGCGACCGGCCAGCACTTCCTGCATGCTGTCCGCGCTGGCACCCAGGGCATTGGCCTCGAGCGTGGTGCCGAGGGCGGTGCGGCTGCCCCAGCCCCGTGCCGACAGGCTGCGGCCGGTTTGCAGGGTGTCGCGCAGGGCGGCGCCGACGTGCGGCGGAAACCGCACCACCACGCCGTTGTCCAGCAGAACGCCGTTGGCGTCGCCACGGTCGGTGTAGAGCACCCGGGACACCTTGCCGCTGGTGTTCAGTGCGGTGAGTGGCGGCAGCGATGCCGGGTCGGCCGGGCGTGGCGGCGGGCCGGCGAGGAGCGAACGGGTACCGCCTTGCGTGCTGATGGCGGCGGCCGACACCACCTTCGAGTCGGGGTTGGCCCAGCCGCTGACCTGCACCCGTTCACCGGCCTTCAAGGCCAGACCGGTGGCAGGCTGCGGAGGGAACGACACTTGTGTGCCGTCCGACAGCAGCAGGCCGTCGACCTCGCCGCCCGGGTTGACGAGCAGCCGTTGCACCTGTCCGCTGGCGACCGGGCGTGCGTCGGCTGCAGCGGCCATCGGACGTGGCGGTGGCGGGCCTTCGCCGGGCGGTGGCGGTGGTTGCTGCGCAAATGCGCTGCCGGCGACCAGCAGCAACGATGCGAGGACGGTGGGCGCGAGGGGGTCGAAACGATGTCGCATGTGAGTCTCCAGGTGGCGATGCACTGGATGTACTCATAAGGCGTGCCAGGTGCCTGATGCTTGTGAATCAAGGGCTTGCGTTCGTGTCATGCCGGCAGTCGACCGGTTTGAGGACAGCACGTGTCCGCTTTTCATCCATCCGCCGAGCCTCACAAGCCGTAGGTTTCGAGCTTTCGATACAGCAGTTGCCGGTGAATGCCCAGTGCGCGTGCCGCCTCCGCCCGGTTGCCGTTGGCGCGTGCCAGCGCCCGCTGGATCAGCAGCCGTTCCAGCTGCTCGACGGCGGCCGGCAGCTCGGCGTCCAGCCATGCAGTCGGCAGCCCGCCAGCATCGGCGTGCGGACTGCCGCCGCCAGGGTCCAGCGCCAGGTCGTCGGCCCGGATCACGCGGTGGCGCACCAGGGCGTTGCAGCGTTCCATCAGATTGCGCAACTCACGGACATTGCCTGGCCAGGCATGGGCCAGCAGCGCTTTCAGTGCGTCTTCCGACAGGCCTTTCGGAGGTTCGGGCATGGCGGCGCGGCGCAGGAAATAGGCCGCCAGCGGCAGGATGTCGCCGCCCCGCTCACGCAAGGGCGGCAGCTGGATCGAAAGTACGTCGAGCCGGTAGAACAGGTCTTGCCGGAAGCGGCCGGCCTTCACCTCCGCCGCCAGGTCGCGGTGGGTGGCGGCGACGATACGCACATCCACCCTCACCGTGCGATGACCGCCCAGCGGCGTCACCTCGCCTTCCTGCAGCACCCGCAGGATCTTCGCCTGCACCCCCAGGTCCATGTCGCCGATCTCGTCCATCAGCAGCACACCGCCGTCGGCCGCCCGGAAACAACCGTCGCGGTCGGCCGTGGCGCCGCTGAAGGCGCCGCGCACATGGCCGAACAGTTCGCTTTCCAGCAGGTCTTTCGGGATGGCGGAGCAGTTGATCGCCACGAAGGGCCGGTCGGCCCGCGAAGAATGCCGGTGCAGCGCGCGGGCGACCAGTTCCTTGCCGGTGCCGGTCTCGCCCAGCACCAGCACCGGTTGCTGGCTGTCCGCGGCCAGGCCGATGCGTTTGTGCACTTCACGCATGGCCGGACTGCTGCCGACCAGCTCATCGTCTTGCGAATCCGTTGCGGGCGCGGCCGGGCCCGCGGCGTTCTCCTTCCGCAAGGCGCGTTCCAGCACCTCGACCACCGCGTCGCGGCGGATCGGTTTGTCGAGATGGTCAAAGGCGCCCAGCCGCATCGATTCGATGGTGTTGCCGCCGCTGGCGTAGGCGGTGAGCACGATCACCGGCGGCCGACGCACGATGCGCGCGCCCATGGCCTGCAGGGTCTGCAGGCCGTCCATGCGGGGCATGCGGTGGTCCAGGAACACCGCGTCGATGCGGCCGTCGGGCAATTGCTCCAGCTGCTTCAATGCGGCCTCGCCGCCGTCGGCCTGCAGGGCCTGGTGGCCCAGGCTTTCCAGGGTTTCGGCCAGCGTCTCCCGGAAGGCGGTGTCGTCGTCGACGATCAGGATGCGCGCCACGGCAACTCCATTTCGAATCGGGTGACTCCGTCCACGCGGCTGCAAGTGATGTCGCCGCCATGGGCCAGCACGACTTCACGCGCCAGTGCCAGCCCGAGGCCGGTGCCGTCGGCCCGGCCGGTGGCGAAGGGTTCGAACAGTTGCGGCTGGAGCGCGTCCGGTATGCCCGGTCCGTCGTCGTCCACCCGCAGCACCAGCGACCGGCCGGCGACCGCATCGGCGGTGACCCGGACATGTCCGCCGGCAGGTGCGTGGTGCAGGGCGTTGTCGACCAGGTTGTCCAGCGCCCGGCCCAGGTGCAGCGGGTCGAACCAGGCCGAGGGCGCGCCGACCGCCTGCACCGTCAGCGTGACGTCGCGGCCGGCTGCACGTCCTGCGGCCGTGTCGCGCCGTTCCTCCAGCCAGCGGACGATGTCCACGCTGCGGGGCGACAGGTTCACCGGCTGCACCAGTGCCAGCAGGCTCTGCACCAGGCCGTCGAGCCGGTCGATCTGGCCGACGATCGCGTGCAGGGCGGCAGGCTGCCGGGACACATCGGCCGCCAATGCGTTCTCGGCCTTCAGGCGCATGGCCGCGATGGGGTTGCGGATCTCGTGTGCGATGGCGCCCGTCATGCGGCCCAGCGCGGCCAGCCGCTGGTCGCGGCTGCGCTGCCGGGCCACTTCACGCAACTGGCCGCGGGCTTCCTCGAAACGCTCTCTGTGGCGGTTGAAGCTGTGCACGATGCGGTCGAGTTCCCGCACGCCGGTGGACTCCAGTTCGGGCAGTTCATGCTCGCCGGCATGGCCGAGCCGGGCTTCCAGCCGCTTCACGTGGCGCAGGCCGCGCATCAATATCAGGCCCAGCCAAGCAGCCGAACCCAGCAGCGCCGCCAGCAGCACACCCAGTCCGAAACGCAGGCTGCCCTGTGCGGCCAGTGCGCCCTGGTGGGTGCGGGTCATGGTCCAGGCGGCCAGGTCTCCGCTGGTGGATACGAGCGGGCAGGCAGTGACCACCAGCGCCTCCCGGCTACCCTTCACCACGTCGGTCTGCAGGTTGCCGGATTGCGCGGACTGGCGGGCAAGTTCGGTGATCAGCGGCTGTTCGGCGGTCGGCACGTCGCGTTTGACGCCGCTGCCTTCGTAGGTGGGATACGCATAGGCCAGCATGCCTGCCGACGCATGCCAGGCGCCGCCTTCCACATGCGGCGTGTCCAGCAGCACCAGTTGCAGCAGCACCTGCAGCAAATCCACGCGGGGTGCGCTGGCGACGGGTTGAGGGAGCGAACGTGCGTAACGTGTCGCTATGGCCTGGCAGGCTTGCCGCGTGACCGAGCGGGCTTCCGCCACCTGGGCACCCGCGCTCTGATGAAAGATCGACGCCATGACGCTGGCCAGCGCAATGCTGACCACGAGCAGGAAGACCCAGAACAGGACCAGTTGGCTGCGAAGGGACCTCATGTCGATAGCCAACCGTGGACGTCAAAAGCCGATTCTTGCTGCCGTGCAAACGCCGGTTGCGTCAAAAGGTAGCGGTCGCGCGCCCATGGGCGGCGGTGGCAGCGTCAGCCTTTGCGCGGATGCAGCACCACCGGGGCCGGTGCCGCGGGTCCGACGTTCTGCGCGCGGGCCCGCAGCTGCCCGCAACCCCCTTCCACGTCCTGTCCGGCCGACCATCGCAGCTTGGTCAGCACGCCGCGCTGGTGCAGTGTGCGGGCCAGCTGTTCGCAACGTTCGCGGCTGGGGCGATCGAAGTCCACGCCGTCCACCGCGTTGAAGGGGATCAGGTTGAGCAGGCCGTATTTGCCGGCCAGCAGGCGGACGATGCCTTCGACTTCCTCGTGGGTGTCGTTGATGCCGTCCAGCAGCGCCCACTGGTATTGCGTCGGATAACCCGAGACGCGCGCATAACGCTCGGCTTCGGCCACCAGCTGGTCGGGTGTCATGTCCGGCGCGCGCGGCAGCAGGCGGCGGCGAAGGTCGGCGCGGGTGGTGTGCAGCGACAGGGCCAGTGCCGGCTTGACCGATGCCCGGTGCAGCCGCTCGAAGGCACGCGGGTCGCCCACGGTGGAAAACACCAGGTTCTTGTGGCCGATGTTGCCGACCGTCCCCAGCAGCTCCATGGCTTCGATCACGTTGTCCAGGTTGTGCGCCGGTTCGCCCATGCCCATGAACACCACTTTGCTGACCGCACGCCGCTGGCGGGCCAGCACCACCTGGGCGACGATCTCGGCGCTGCCGACCTGCCGCAGCAGGCCGTTGCGGCCGGTCATGCAGAACTGGCAGCCGACCGCACAACCCACCTGCGAAGACACGCACAGGCCGCCACGCGGCAGCAGCACGCTTTCGACCGTCTGGCCGTCGGCCAGGGTGACCAGCAGGCGCTCGGAACCGTCGGCGCCGGGATGAGCCGAAGCGATGCGGGCCAGGCATGCCAGCTCGGCCTCGATGGCGGGCAGGGCGGTCATCAGCGCGGCGGGGAAAAAACTTGCGGGACTGCGTCTGCCGCTGGTGTGGGGCAGGGCGTGCGACCAGTTGCGCAGGATGCGGCGCTGGTGCAGCGGGCCGGCGCCGGCCGCTTGCAGTCGCTGCTTCAGTTCGTGGATGCGCATGGAGATCTGGGATCGAAGAACGTGGGGTGGCCGGGCAGCCCGGATTTTACCGGGGAGGGGGCTTGGTAAAATCCAGGGCAGCCAGCCGGGACGATCGCGTCCCGGCACCGGTTTTCATCTTCAGGGCCACGCCCTGGATCGCAGCGCTCTCCCTCGTGGGGCGCACCGTCGGGTCCACCGGATTCCGCACGGCCTTTCCTCAGGAAATCCCTTTTGCAGTTATTCGTCTCCACGGGCCTTATCGCCCTCATCGTCGCCTGGGCGCTTTTTTCACCTGCCAGCCTGGATCGGGTCTTCACCACGCTGCTCGGCCAGATCACCCACAACTTCGGCTGGCTCTACCTGTGGCTGGTGCTGGGGCTGGTGGTGCTGGCCTTCTTCCTGGCCTTCAGCCGTTTCGGCGACCTGAAGCTGGGCGACGAGGACGACGAACCCGAGTTCTCGACCGGCGCCTGGTTCTCGATGCTGTTCGCCGCCGGCATGGGCATCGGGCTGGTGTTCTGGGGCGTGGGTGAACCCATATCGCACTTCCGCAACCCACCGCCGGGCGTGGTGGCCGGCACACCCGAGGCGGCCGCGGTCGCCATGCGCTACGCCTTCTTCCACTGGGGCCTGCATCCCTGGGCCATCTACGGAATCGTGGGGCTGGCCATCGCCTTCTTCAGCTTCCGGCGCAAGGCGCTGCCGCTGGTCAGCTCGGCGACCGAAGCCCTGCCCTGGCGCGGCATGGCCCGCCTGTCGCCGCTGTTCAACGTGATGGCGGTGGTGGCGACGGCGTTCGGCGTGGCGGCGTCACTCGGCATGGGTGCGACCCAGATCAACGCCGGGCTGGCGGCGGCGTTCGGTGTGCCGGTCACGCCCTGGGTGCAGGCGGCCATCATCGTGCTGACCACCGCGCTGTTCATCACCTCGGCCGTTTCGGGGGTGGAGCGCGGCATCAAATGGCTGTCCATCGGCAACCTGGCGCTGGCCGGGCTGCTGACCGCCTTCGTGTTCGTCGCAGGGCCGACGGTCGCCGTCATCGAGACCCTGACCTCGACCCTCGGCTCCTACGTCAGCGAATTCGTCCGCATGAGCCTGCGCATGACACCCTTCCGCAGCAGCAGCTGGATCGGGAACTGGACGCTTTTCTACTGGGCCTGGTGGCTGGCCTGGTCGCCCTTCGTGGGTTTGTTCATCGCCCGGGTTTCGCGCGGCCGCACCATCCGGCAGTTCATCCTGGGCACGGTGATCGCGCCGACGCTGGTGGGTTTCGTCTGGTTCGCGGTGTTCGGCGGCACGGCGCTCCACATGCAGATCTTCCAGGGCGTGCCGCTGGTCGACGCGGTCGCCACCGACGTGGCGGGCGCGCTGTACGTCATGCTGAACGCCCTGCCGCTGGGCGGGCTCACCTCGGTGGTCGCCACACTTTTGGTGTTCGTCTTCTTCGTCACCTCGGGCGACTCGGCCGCACTGGTGCTGGGCACCATGAGCACCGGCGGCAACGCCAACCCTTCGGCGCGGGTCAAGGTGGTCTGGGGCCTGCTGGTGGCGGGCATTGCGCTCAGCCTGCTGTTGGCCGGCGGGCTGCAGGCCATCCAGACGGCGACCATCGTCTTCGCCCTGCCGTTCGCGCTGGTGCTGATGCTGATGGCGCTTTCGGTGACGCTGGCGATCCGGCACGACTGGAACGAGGAGCAGCGGCGCGACAAGGCGCTGCGCCGCAAGATGCGTGAACTGGTGAAGTAAAACCCCCAGACGGGCCGGGCGTCCGACTTGCTTCGATAATTTCAGCGCACTGAAATCTTCAAGGAATCACCCCGTGTCCGATACCCAGAACGCCTCTTCCCATGCCGCCGAAACCACCTCGCAAGGCCTGCTGGACCGCCTGAACTGGCGCTACGCCACCAAGAAGATGGACATCTCGCGCAAGGTGCCGCAGGAAAAGGTCGACCGCATCGTCGAAGCCGCCC
Source organism: Xylophilus sp. PBN-3R (assembly GCF_057747805.1). Classification (NCBI taxonomy): domain Bacteria; kingdom Pseudomonadati; phylum Pseudomonadota; class Betaproteobacteria; order Burkholderiales; genus Xylophilus; species Xylophilus sp. PBN-3R. The sequence goes on along the minus strand of NZ_CM173225.1, from coordinate 4,069,798 downwards.
GCCTGGCGCCCACCTCGAGCGGCCTGCAGCCCTTCGGGGTGTTCGTCGTGACCGACGACGCCACCCGCGAGAAGATCAAGGCCATCGGCTGGAACCAGGGCCAGATCACCGACGGTTCGCACCTGCTGGTGTTCGCCGCCTGGGACGACTACACGGCCGAGCGCATCAACACCATGTTCGACCTGACCAACAGCGTACGCGGCACCACCAACGAAGGCTGGGAAAAATACCGCGCCATGCTGCTCGCCACCTACCCGCAGCGCGGCGCCGAGGTCAATTTCGCGCACGCCGCACGGCAGGCCTACATCGGCCTGGGGGCATCGCTGATCGCCGCCGCCTACGAGGAAGTCGACAGCACGCCGATGGAAGGTTTCGTGCCGGAATCGCTGGACGAAATTTTGGGACTGCGCGCCAAGGGCCTGCGCAGCGTGGCCATCCTGCCGCTGGGTTATCGGCAGGTCGAAGGCGACTGGCTGGTCAAGCTCGACAAGGTGCGCCGCCCGCGCGATCAGTTCGTCACCGAGGTCTGAAGCCCGGCGGATGCCGCGTCAGCCTTTCAGGCGCGGCACGTATTCCAGGAAAGCCTTGAGGGTGGGCGAGTCGTCGTCGGTTCGCCAGGCGGCGCCCACCTCGATCACCGGGCTTTCTCCGCGCAGGGGCCGGTAGACCACACCGTCCCTGCGCATCACCTGCACGCAGTCCGGCACCAGCGCCACGCCGAATGCACCCGACACCAGGCTGACGATCGTGTGCTGCTGGCGCGCATGGAAAAGCCTCGGGCTGAAGCCGTGGTGCATGCAGGCCGCCACGATCTTGTCGAACATCAGAGGTCCCTGCTGGCGCTCGAACAGCAGGAACCGCTCGGCAGACAAGCGCTCCAGCGGCACCTTCTTCAGGCGAGCGAGCGGATGCGATTCCGCCAGCGCCACGATCAGCTTGAATCGATTGGTCGCCTCATACGACAAGGCCGGAAACGAGCCTGGCGACGCGAACAGGAAACCGATGTCCAGCGCGCCCGATTCCAGATCGACCAGCACCCGGTCGGTGCTTTTTTCGTGCAGGGTCAGCCGCACTTCCGGATGGTCGGCGGTGAAGCGGCTCAGCAGGTCCGGCAGGAAAGAGTAGGCCGCCGTGCTGATGAAACCCACCGACAGCGAACCCGACAGGCCCTTGGCCATGCGCGACGCGTGGCTGCGCATGCTCTCCGTGCGGGCGACGATGTTGCGGGCGTCGCGCAGCAGTTCCAGGCCGCTGCGGGTGAGGGTGATGCGGCGCGAGGTGCGCTCGAAGAGCTGAACGCCCAGCTCGGCTTCGAGTTCCTTGATGGCGGTGCTGACCGGCGGCGGCGAAAGGTGCAGCCGCTCGCCGGCCCGGCCGAAATGCATCTCCTCGGCGACGGCGATGAAGGCCCGCAGGTGTCTCAAGTCCATTCTGATTCTCAAAACAATACAACTGAAATACAAACTTTTCAGAATGATGGCGGCTTTCTACACTGCGGCGCTTCATCGCGCATGTGTTTTCTCCTGAGGCACCGCTGCGCGGTCCAACAAGCAAGAGGCGAATGCGCAATGTCGGGTGAATCCCAAAAACAAGATATCTCCAGGAGCAGGAGGGCCGCGACCATCGTCGTCGGTGTCATCACCGCCCTGATCGGTGCCTGGCTGGCCTACGGCGGCGTTCAGTTGCTGCAGCTCGGCGGCTCTTTCTATTACCTGCCGGCGGGGCTGCTGATGCTGGTGTCGGGTGCGCTGGTGGCGCGCTCCGACCGGCGCGGCGCCTGGCTCTTCGGCCTGACATTCGTGCTGACCGTGCTGTGGGCGTTGTGGGAAGCCGGACTGCACTTCTGGCCGCTGGCCGCACGTGTCGGCCTGCTGGCGGTGATCGGCCTGCTGATCGCGCTGGTCACGCCGGGCCTGCGCGGCAACGTCGGCCGTGCACCGGTTCGCCGTGCCTCCTTCGGTGTCGCAGCCGTGCTGGCCGTGGGCCTGGTGGCGGCTTTCGCCGGCGCCTTCCAGCCGATCTGGCTGGTGAAGCCGGGCGACGCACCCGCCATCGCCGATGGCTACAAACCCGGTGACGACGGCGCCAACTGGACCAACTACGGCCGCACCACCGACGGCAACCAGTTTTCTCCGCTGGACCAGATCACGCCGCAGAACGTGTCGGACATGAAGGTGGCCTGGACCTTCCGCACCGGGGATTTCGCCTATGGCGGCGCCGAGAACCAGAACACCCCGCTGCAGATCGGCAAGGTGATCTATGCCTGCACCCCAGCCAACAAGGTATTCGCCATCGACGCCGACAGCGGCAAGCAGGTCTGGAAATACGACCCGCAGGTCAACCCCGGCTACAGCCCGACCTGGCTGCGCTGCCGCTCGCTGGCCTACTACGAACTGCCAAAGCCTGCCACGCCGGCCGATGCAGCCGCACCGGCAGCTTCGGCCCAGCCGGCCGCCTGCCAGCGCCGCATCTACCTGACCACCGCCGACCTGCGCCTGATCGCGCTCGACGCCGCCACCGGCACACCTTGCGCCGACTTCGGCGACAAGGGCCAGACCTCGCTGGCCAAGGGCATGGGCGAACTGGTGCCGGGCTTCTACAACCCGACGGCCGGCCCGGTGATGGCGGGCGACCGGCTGCTGGTCGGTGGCTGGATCATGGACAACCAGGCGGTCGACGAGCCGTCCGGCGCGGTACGGGCGTTCGACCCGGTGACCGGCAAGCTGGCCTGGGCCTGGGATATCGGCCGCCCGGGCGTGACCACGGAACCCGCAGAAGGCGAGCACTACACCCGAGGCACACCCAATACCTGGGCGGCGCCTACCTACGACCCGCAGTTGGGCCTGGTCTACCTGCCCACCGGCAACGGCACGCCCGACATGTACGGCGGCCAGCGCACCGACGCCATCAACCGGGTGAACTCGTCCATCGTCGCGCTGGACGCGAAGACCGGTGCCGAGCGCTGGGTCTTCCAGACCACCCACCACGACGTTTGGGACTACGACCTGCCTTCCAAGCCGGTGCTGTACGACGTGCCCGGCGCCAACGGCGAACGCATCCCCGCGCTGATCCAGACCACCAAGCGTGGCGAGATCTTCATGCTGGACCGCCGCACCGGAAAACCCATCGCCGACGTGGTCGAGAAGCCGGTGCCCACCGACGGCCTGCCGGGCGAGAAGCTGTCGCCGACGCAACCGTATTCCGTCGGCATGCCGCAGATCCGCCAGGGTGTGCTGACCGAAGCCGGCATGTGGGGCATCACCCCCATCGACCAGCTGATGTGCCGCATCGCATTCAAGGAACTGAAGTACGACGGCGACTTCACCGCGCCCGACACCAGGTGGTACATACCGCACCCGTCGCCTTTCGGCACCATGAACTGGGGCGGCATTTCCATCGACAAGGCGCATGACTACCTCGTCGTGAACGACATGCGCATCATGATGAAGGCCCGCCTGCTGCCTCGCGCCGATGCCGACAAGGCCTTGATGGCTTCGGGCAAGACGATTCCCAGCGTGGCCGGCATCGTGCCGATGGCGGGCACGCCGTATGGCGTCAGCCGCGTGATGGTGACTTCGGCGCTGGGTGTGCCGTGTACCGAGCCGCCTTTCGGCACCATGACCGCCATCGACCTGAAGACCCGCAAGATCGCCTGGCAGCGTTCGCTCGGCACGGTGGAACAGCTCGGCCCGCTGGGCATGAAAACCCACCTGCCCATCCCGATCGGAATGCCATCGCTGGGCGGCCCGGTGGCTACCGCTTCCGGCTTGATCTTCTATACCGGCACGGCCGACTACTACCTGCGGGCAATGGATGTGAAGACCGGCCAGGAGATCTGGAAATCGCCGCTGCCGGTGGGGGCGCAGTCGACGCCGCTGGTGTTCAAGTCGCCGGAGTCGGGCAGGCAGTACGTGGTGGTGACGGCGGGCGGCGGCCGCACCGCGCCTGATCGGGGCGACTACATCATTGCCTACGCCCTGCCGGGAACGAAGTGAGCCGAGGGAAGGCCTATGCCTTCCGGGGGGAGCGGGACACGGCGCAACTGCCTAAACTTCGCCGGGCATGTCCACCTCCCCAATTTCTCCCGCCCGGCCGGATCCGCGTCCGGCCCTTCTCCACATCTTCGCGGGACTGTGTGCCAGCCTGGTCGGCATCGGCCTGGCGCGGTTCGCCTACACACCGCTGATCCCGCCCCTGATCGAGGCCCACTGGTTCGCCGCCAGCGACGTGGTCACTCTCGGTGCCGCGAACCTGGCGGGGTATCTGCTGGGGGCCCTGGCGGGCCGGCCCATCGCCGGGCGGCTGGGCAACACCGGCACCTTGCGGCTGATGATGCTGGCGGTCACGCTGGCTTTCTTCGGCTGCGCGTTTCCGCTGTCGCTGGCCTGGTTCTTCGGCTGGCGGCTGGTGTCCGGTGTGGCGGGGGGCGCGATGATGGTGCTGGTCGCCGCCACCGTGCTGCCGCATGTTCCAGCCGCCCGGAAAGGGCTGGCCAGCGGCGCCATCTTTCTCGGCGTCGGCCTGGGGGTGGCTGCTTCGGGCACCCTGGTGCCGCTGCTGCTGCACATGGGTCTGCGCAGCACCTGGCTGGGCCTGGGAGCGGTATCCGCCTTGCTGACCGCGGCCAGCTGGTTCGCGTGGCCCCGATCCGGCGCGGCCGAAGCTCCCCGGTCATCGGCTGCGGCGGCAGGCGCGGCACCGGCCGGCCCGGGCCTGCATGTGCTCTACACCCAGTACGCCCTGATGGCGGTCGGCCTGGTGGCGCCCATGCTGTTCCTGGTGGACTTCATCGCCCGTGGCCTGGGTGCAGGTGCGCACCTCGGTTCGCTGTTCTGGGTGGTCTATGGCGTGGGGGCCATCGCCGGTCCGCCTCTCTACGGTTTCCTGGCCGATCGCATGGGGCCGCGCCCCTCGGTGCGGCTGGCGCTGGGTGTGCAGGCCCTGGCGCTGACCGCCACCTACCTCACCGGCAATCTGGCGCTGCTGGCGTTGCTGACCCTGCTCATCGGCAGTTTCCCGGCCGGCATCGTGCCGATGGTGCTGGCGCGGGTGCATGAATCCGTGCCGCACGATGCGGCCCGGCAGAACCGGGTCTGGAGCCGCGCCACCACGGTTTTCGCGGCCTTCCAGGCGGCGGCCGGTTATGCCTATTCGGCCATGCTGAACGCCACCGGCGGCAACCACCGGCTGCTGTTCATCACGGCCGCCGGGGCGCTGGTGCTCGCGCTGCTGGCCGACCTGGGCCGGACCGGATCGAAGGACGACAGCCGCGCCTGAGTGGAATCCACGATGACCGGTGGTGCGGTCCTGTTGTATCAACCCGGAACTACAACAGGAGACAACATGACCGATCGTCGTCATTTCTTGAACACCGGAGCCGTTGGCGCCGTCGGCGCCGCCGCCGCCGTGCTGGGCGGCTGTGCCACCGCCACCACCGGAAGCAAATCCGGCAACCTGGTTTTCGATGTGCCGCAGACCGTCATTCCGGTCGCGGGGTCGACCCAGTCGTTCCCGGTCCGCCGCATCTATTGCATCGGCCGCAACTACGCGGCGCATGCGCGCGAAATGGGTTCGGACCCCAACCGCGAGCCGCCGTTTTTCTTCCAGAAACCGACCGATGCGATCCAGTACGTGCCCGCCGGCACGGTGGCCGACCATCCCTATCCGCCGCTCACCAAAAACTACCACTACGAAGCCGAGCTGGTGGCGGTGCTGGGCAAGGGTGGCCGGAATGTGCCGGTGGACCGGGCGCTCGACCTGGTCTGGGGCTACACCCTCGGCCTGGACATGACCCGCCGCGACCTGCAGCGCGCCATGGGCGATGAAAAGAAACCCTGGGAAATCGGCAAGAGCTTCGACCATTCGGCGCCCATCGGAATGGTGCATCCGGTCGCCGGCACCGGCCATTTCACCAAGGGCGCCATCTGGCTGAAGGTCAACGGCGTCACGAAACAGAGCGCCGACCTGCAGCAGATGATCTGGTCGGTGGCCGAGCAGATCAGCCGCCTGTCGGCAGCTTTCGAACTGATGCCGGGCGACATCATCTATTCGGGCACACCGGAGAACGTCGGCCCGGTGGTGCGGGGCGATGTCATCGAGATGCACATCGACGGCCTGCCCAACCTGAGCGTGAAGATCGTCTAGCTCATCCCGCCTGCTGCATACGCAGGATCCGCGCGGCTTCTTCCATCCGCGCGTCTTCCACCTCGTCCATCAGCGCCTCGAGGTCGACCGCGCCTTCCTTCGCCTGGTACAGCCCGGTCAGCGGTGTGTCGACGCTCAGAAGGCCGTGCTGGTAGAGCTGCCAGATCTCCTCGCCGTAGCGGGTCTTCTTCAGGGCCGGCGCGTACTGGCCGAAGAAGGCGCGCAGGTTGGCCACGTCGCGCAGCAGCATGCGGGCCGCGTGGTTGTTGCCGGCGGCGTCGACCGCTTGCGGCAGGTCGATGATCACCGGGCCGTCGCCGGCCAGCAGGATGTTGAATTCGGACAGGTCGCCGTGGACCACGCCTGCACACAGCATGCGCACCACCTCGCGCAGCAGCGTGGCGTGGTGGGCCAGGGCGTCGGTTTCGCTGAAGGCCACGTCGTTCAGGCGCGGCGCGGCGTCGCCTTCGGCATCGGTCACCAGCTCCATCAGCAGCACGCCCTCGGCGAAGTTGTAGGGGGTGGGCACCCGTACGCCGGCCGCGGCCAGCCGGTAGAGCGCATCGACCTCGGCGCTTTGCCAGGCGGCTTCCATCGCCTGCTTGCCGAACTTGCTGCCCTTGGCCATGGCACGGGCTTGGCGCGAGTTCTTGACCTTGCGGTTCTCGGTGTAGTCGACGGCCTGCCGGAAGCTGCGGTGGGTGGCTTCCTTGTAGACCTTGGCGCAGAGCGTGTCCTCGCCGAGCCGGACCACGAAAACCATGGCTTCCTTGCCGCTCATCAGCTGGCGCACCACGGTGTCTATGAGGCCTTCCTCGATGAGGGGCTGGAGTCTGGGAGGTATACGCATCACGCATTGTCGCGGTGCGCAGCCCGGAACGGCCGTTACGCCATGCATCGCTCGGCACAATGCCGGCAAGGAGTGATGACTGCATGACGGAAACCCCAGCCGCCCCCGGCACCGCGCAGGCGGCCGACGAGCCCGCCGCCAAACCGCTCGCCATCGGTCTCGGCAGCGCCGCCCGCGACCTGTACCGCGCGCTCTGGCGCCATGCCGAGGGTGCGCGTGGCCAGTTGCTCGGCGCCGCCGGCCTGCTGTCCGCCGCGCAGCTGATGCGCCTCACCATGCCCTGGCTGGCCGCCCAGGCCATCAACGCGCTGCAGCGGGACGACCTGGCCGCATCGGGCCGCTGGATCGCCTGCCTCATCGGCATCTACCTGCTGTCGTGGTGCCTGCACGGCCCGGGCCGGGTGCTGGAACGCAACGTCGGCGTAAGGGTGCGGGTGCGGCTGACCGACCAGCTGTACGCCCGCATCGCCGCGGCGCCGCTGGCGTGGCGCGACGGCCGGCATTCGGGCGAGCTGCAGCACCGCGTCACCCAGGCCAGCCGGGCGCTGTCGGACTTCGCGCAAAACCAGTTCGGTTACCTGCAGAGCGCCTTCAACTTCGTCGGCCCCATCGTGGCGCTGGCCCTGCTGTCGCGCACCAGCGGCGCCATCGCGGTGACGGGTTACGTGGTCATCGCCGTCATCATCCTGCGCTTCGACCGGGTGCTGATGCTGCTGGCCCGCGCCGAGAACGACGCCGAGCGCCGTTATGCAGCAGCCTTGCTGGATTTCGTCGGCAACGCTGGCACGGTGATCGGCCTGCGCCTGCAGGCCGCGTCACGCAAGCTGCTCGGCCACCGGATGGAGGCGGTCATGGCCCCGCTGCGCCGCGCGGTGATGGTCAACGAAGGCAAGTGGTTCGCGGTCGACCTGCTGGGCATGGGGCTGACCTGGATCCTGGTCGTCGTCTACGTGCTGCAGTCGCGCCAGCCGGGGCAGGCGGTGCTGCTGGGGACGATCTTCATGATCTACCAGTACGCGCAGCAGGCCGCTTCGGTGGTGGGCGCGATGGCTTCGAACTTCCAGAGTTTCGCCCGCATGCACACCGACTACGGCAGCGCCGAACCCATCTGGCAGGCGCCCGCCGACCCGGACGAAACCGTGCCCGCCGTGGTGCCCGACGCGCCTTGGCAGACGCTGGAATTGCGGGGCGCCACCTGGCGTTATGCGGACGATGCGCGGGGCGGCCTGCACGGTGTCGACCTGGTGCTGCGGCGTGGTGATCGGGTGGCACTGATCGGGCCGAGCGGCGGCGGCAAGAGCACCTTGCTGAAGACGCTGGCTGGCTTGTACCGGCCGCAATCGGGCGAACTGCTGCGGGACGGCGTGCCGGTGGACTGGTCCGAGTTGCGGACCCTCGCCACCCTCATACCGCAAGAGGCCGAAGTGTTCGAGGCCAGCGTGGAAGAGAACCTGACGTTCGGCGAGCCGGCGGATGCGGCCGCGTTGAAGTCGGCCGTGTTTACCGGCGTGTTCGACGAGGTGCTGGACCGGATGCCCGACGGGCTGGCGAGCCCCCTGAACGAACGGGGCGGCAACCTGTCCGGCGGACAGCGTCAACGGCTGGCGCTGGCCCGCGGAGCGCTGGCGGCGAAGGGCAGCTCGGTGCTGCTGCTGGATGAGCCGACGAGTGCGCTGGACCCGCTGGCCGAAGGCCGTGTGTTCGACCGGATGGACGCTTCGTTTCCGGATGCCTGCATCCTGGCGTCGGTGCACCGGCCGGGGCTTCTCGCGCGGTTCGATACGGTGGTGGTGGTGGAAGCCGGGAGTGTGGTGGATGCAGGGGCGCGGGACGAGGTTCTCGCACGGTCGGCGAATCGTCGATGACGGCTTGGTCCGTGGTCCGGGAGGCGGCGGTTCCATGGAGATTTGTACGGCTCCATGGACTATCTTAAAGTCGCCGGATGAACCCCACCGGCCCCGAAACCGACCCCCGTGACTGGGGCAACGCCGACCAGGTCTTCGACCGGCTCGAAGGCGAATGGGCGCTGGACCGCGTTATCGCCGGCACGGCTCGCATGACCGGCACGGCGGTCTTCCTCCGCTTGCCCGGCGACCTGTTCGCCTACCGGGAGGAAGCCAGGGTGCAACTTGCAAACGGCAAGTCGCATGGCGGCTCGCAGAGGTATTTCTACGAACGTGCAGCGGCGGGCTTCGCGGTGCACTTCGCGGAAGAACCGATGCGGCTGTTCCATGCCGTCGCCATCGTGCCGCAAGGCGATGCGCTGGTGGGCACGACCACCCATCTCTGCGTCGCGGACACCTACGACAGCCGCTACATTTTTCGTGCTGGCGGCAGCTTCGAGGTCGAACACGTCGTCAAGGGGCCGCGCAAGGACTACGTGTCCCGCACGGTCTTCACGCGGCTGCCCTGAACCGGTGGCTCAGTCGCGGTCGAGGCGCCAGCCGGGCAGGCCGCGCACCACGGTCTGCACGACCGCCGCACACACACCGCACTTGATCAGGTCGCCGGGAATGAAGACAGCCATCGACAACAGGCCCTGCAGCGGTGTCATGTGGGCGATGAGGCACAGGCCGGCGATGCCGACCGCATAGACCACCACGATGCCGCCGGCCGCAGAAGCCGCGAAGGCGGCGGCCAGCACCGGCCAGCCGGCGTTGTCACCGAGCCGGCGCATCAGACTGCGCATGACCAGGCCGGTCACGCCGGCACCGAGCATCCAGCCGAACAGGAAACCGACGGTCGGGCCCATGAACACACCCGGGCCGCCTCGGCCGCCGGACAGCAGCGGCAGGCCCAGCGCCACGCCCAGCAGGAACAGGCCCAGCGCCATCAGCGCACGCCGCGGTCCCAGCAGGCAGCCGGCCAGCATGGCGCCCAGCGACTGCAGGGTGATGGGCACGCCGAAGGCGAGGTCTATCTTGGGCACCAGGCCCAGCGCCGCCATCAGCGCTGCGAACAGCGCGACGAAGGCAAGGGACCGCGAAGAAAAGGCGCTGGTGTTGGTCACGACCATGGTTGCTTTCAGAGTGAAGAGGGTGGCGATTATTTGCCAAGCCGCGCGGCCAGGGCATCGGCCACCCGTTCGGCGGTGGTCAGCGCGCGGATGGTGAGGGGCGCCAGCAGCCGCAGGCCGCCGCCACGGCCGGTGCGGGCGCGGTAGGCGTCGTCCAGGCGCTGCCACTGGGCGTAAAAGTCTTCGGTGAATCGCAGCAGCAGGCCCAGGCCGAGCGCGATGCGGTCGACCGGCAGGCCGAAGATCCGCAACGGACTCAGCACCCGCTCCAGCACGGCCAGCAGGTCTTCGAAGCGGGTGGTAAGGGTGAGCATCAGGGCCAGCAAGGCGGCGCTGGTCAGGCGCAATGCGGTGACCACACCCAGCCACGGATCGCCCAGGAACCACTGGAAAGCCATGATCAGCCCGCAGGCGATCAGCACGCCCCGCAGCATGGCGGCCTGGCGCCAGGCCAGCCGCCCGAGCGACAGGAAGACGAGCACCACAAGCGCCAGCCCCGCTGCCAGCCACAGAGGCCGGTCGACCAGCGCCAGCACGGTGCCGCAGGCGGCCAGCGATGCCAGTTTTGCGGAGGCGCGCACCCCGTGCAGCCAGGTGCGCTGCGGCAGGTAGAGGCTACGCATGACGCGCCCGCTGCCGGACGTCTTCGGTGTAGGCCTCGCACACCTCGCGGGCCGGGCCGTCGGCACGCACCCCGCCGCGTTCCAGCCACACCGCCCGTTCGAAGTCGCGCACATGGTCGAGCACATGGGTCGACAGGATGATCTGCTGGTCGCTGGCGTGCAGTTGCATCGACAGCTTGTGCTGGCTCGGCAGGTCGAGGCTAGCGTAGGGTTCGTCCAGCAGCAGGGTGGATGGCTGGCTGATCTGCAGCGCGGCCAGGCAGACCTGCTGGCGCTGGCCCTGGCTCAGCTCGCTGACGGCGCGGCCGGCCCAGTCCCCCAGTCCGCGAGCCTGCAAAAACGTCAGGGCCCGTTCGCGTGCGGCGGGCCGTTTCATGCCCTGGGCGGTCAGGCTGAAGGCGACTTCCTCGACCACGGTGGGGAAGATGATCTGGTCTTCAGGGTTCTGGAACATCAGGCCGACATGGCGCGGCAATTCGTGGCGGTCGGCCCGGGTGTCGAAGCCGTGGACCGACACGCTGCCCTGCTGCGGCTGGTCCAGCCCGGCGATCAGGCGAAACAGGCTGCTCTTGCCCGCACCGTTGTCGCCGATCAGGCCGATGCGTGATTCATGCAGCTTCAGCGTCAGCGACTCGAACACCCGCCGGCTACCGCGCTGCAGGTTCACGCCGGTCAGGGATATGCAGCGCGGGGAGTCGACGGTGCCAGGGAACGTGGGAAACATCAAGAAATGAAAAAAAGCCTTTCAAGTCATTGATTTGAAAGGCTTCCGAGTACGGTTGGTGAGGCCGAGTGTAATGCCTCGCCAAGGTGTCTCAGGCGTGGGCGTTCGATACGCGGGCCTGGCCGGAAGGCGAGTCCAGCCATTCCAGCAGCGCCGCCTCGTCCATCGGACGGGCGATGTGATAACCCTGCCCCTGGTGGCAGCCGATGGAGATGGCAGCCTTCAAGGTCGCCGCGTCTTCTATGCCTTCGGCCAGCACCTGCAGGTCCAGCTTCAGCCCCAGCTGCGCCACCATTTCAGCGATGCGTGCGCCGCGTGGCGCGCCCAGCTGGCTGATGAAGGCGCGGTCGATCTTGATGCGGTCGAGCGGCAGGCGTTCCAGGCAGCTCAGGGACGAATAGCCGGTGCCGAAGTCGTCGATGGCGATGGTGATGCCGCCGGCCCGCAGGGAGCTCAGGGTCGATTCGAGCTCCGGCGTGGGCAGCACCGCCACCGACTCGGTGATCTCCAGCTCGATGTGCCGGCCCTGCAGGCCGCTGTTGGCCAGCGCCAGACAGACCATCGAGGAGAAACCCGGGTCGCGCAGCTGCACCATCGACACGTTGACGGCCATGCGTTGCGGCGCGCAGCCGGCATCCAGCAGCCGGCGCATGGTCCGGCAGGCGGTGTTCAGCACCCAGCGGCCCAGGCCGACGATGAGGCCGGAGTGTTCCGCCACCGGAATGAACTTGTCAGGCGGCACATAGCTGCCTTCGCTGGTGCGCCAGCGTGCCAGGGCTTCCAGGCCGATGAGGGTGCCGTCGTGCAGGTCGATTTGCGGCTGGTAGACCAGGAAAAGCAGGCCGTGGTCGATGGCGGACCGCAGGTCGGAGAGCAGCAGCGCGCGGGCGCGCGCCTCGGTGCCCATGTCGTCGAGGTACTGCAGGTAATGGCCGCGGTGGTCGCGCTTGGCGCGTTTCAGTGCGATGGTGGCGTCCTTCACCAGGTCGACACCGGTGCGCCCGTCACCCTGCAGCAGCAGCACGTAACCGCAGGTCAGAGAAACCTTGTAGGGCACGCCCTCGATGCTCAGCGGCTGGTCGACGCAATTCACAAGTTGCTGCGGACGCGCCTGGTGTACCGAGGCCAGCACACCGAAGGTGTCCGGGCCCACCCGGGCCAGCAGCACGTCGGACGACAGCGACCGGGCCAGGCATTGGGCCACCATCTCCAGCAGGCAGTCGCCGAAACGGTGGCCCATCACTTCGTTGGCGGCACTGAAGTCGTCGATGTCGACCAGCGCCAGGATGTGCTGGCGCATGCCCTGGCGCACGCATTCGTCCACCTGTTCGACGAAACGGGCGCGGTTGGGCAGCTGCACCAGCGGGTCGTAATAGGCGTAGTCGGTGAGACGTTTCAGCAGGCTCTGGTCGTGCCGGTTGGCCTCGATGGTGCACAGCTGTTCGACGCACCGGATGGCATTCGCCACGATGGCCACCAGCCGGTCGCCCGACAGGTCGGCCTGGTCGCGGCAGTCGCTGATGTCGTTCTGCAGCAGCATCTCCAGCGCGGGCCACCGATGCGGATCGGCGCGCAGCACGATGCGAGTGCTGGCCAGCGCCGGCGCTGCGCGGACTGCGTCCGCCAGTTCCGGCCAGGAGACGTCTATTTCGAGCGCCTGGTCCAGCATCACCACAGCCAGGCCGTGTTCGCGCTGCAGCACGGTCCTGGCTTCTTCTGCCGACCAGGCATGCAGCACCGACAGTGCGCGGCCGAACAGCAACCTGCCTTCCAACGCGGCGTCCGCCGCGGCATGCACCGCAGCGTCCCGGTCGGCCACCAGCACCTGCCAGCGGCGTGCGACCGGGTCGGGTTTCCTGTCCGCCGGGGACAGGGAATCTCCACCTGGAGGAACGACCATCCAGGTGTGCTCGGTAACGCGTTTCATGCGAGCGACGTCTGCAGTGGAGCGCTGGCTTGCGCGACCCGGTTGCGCCCGCCGCGTTTGGCCGTGTAGAGGGCTTCGTCGGCCAGCGCATAGGCATCGCCGAAATTGCCGCCGCAGCGGGCCCAGCTGACGCCGAAACTGGCGGTGATGCGGCTGCCGTCCGGCAGGCAGAACGCATGCGCCTCGATGGCCTGCCGCACGGCTTCCGCAGCTTCGACCGCATGCCGGACATCCTGGGTCGGAAGCATCACGGTGAACTCTTCCCCTCCCACGCGGCCGACCTGCGAATGCGGTGGCACGGCGGCTTTCAGGCACTGCACCACACCGACGATCACCCGGTCGCCCACCGGATGGCCGAAGCTGTCGTTGACCCGCTTGAAGTGGTCGATGTCCAGCACGATCAGCGCCAGGTCGTGCCGACCGAACAGATGGTTCACCCGGTCGATGATCGCGGCCCGGTTCAGCACGCTGGTGAGCGGGTCGTGGGTGGCGCGGTATTCCAGTTCGCGGGCCAGGTCCTGCAGGCGCTGGTTGAGTTCATTCATCTCGCGCTCGGCCCGGTCGCTGCGGCGCACCAGCCGACGGGTTTCTCGCAGCAGCCGGTCATAGCCGGAGATCAGTTCGCCCAGGGCCTGGTGGCAGTTCGAAGTGGCGGAAGGGTCGGCAAGGGCGGCCCGTGCGGCCAGCAGCGTCCGATGCTCGGCATCGAACAGGTCCGGAGGTGCAGCCGCGTTGCTGTCCATGTCAGGCCTGCCTGACGGCGTGGCTGATGAACTCGATGGCGGAGAAGTCTTCGCTGAGCTCTTCGCCGAATTCGAGGATGGTCTCGTCTTCCTCGTCGTGGTACCAGTTCAGCTTCACCCGGTTGCCGGCATCGACCGCGTCGTCGAGTGCCTCGATCAGGTTGAACAGCATCTTGGTGCTGGAGCTGTTGAAGTAGGCCAGGGCGATATTGACCTCGATCTGCTGGCCGCTCTGCTGTGCCAGGTATTCCTTCAGCCTGGCGATGATGTCGCCGTAGAACGCCGCGGCATTTTCGGGGTAGGACTCGCCACGCAGGCTGAGCACGCGTGCGTCGAACTTGAAGTCGACTTCCGGGGAACTCGGAGTCGGTGCGATGTAGAGGTTTTCCATCCTTGCTTTCGATTCTTTTGCTGTTTTTGCGCGAACTAGATCGCCGCCTTCAGGTAGAACACCGGCGGCGCGCCGACGGTCTCGGCGACGTCGAAGTCGAACTCCAGCGGCTCGCGCGAGTCGCGTGCGACGGTCAGGAAACCGATGCCCGCGCCCTTGCTGCCTTCGGGTGTTTCTTCCCGCAGCGTCTGGCGATAGGCCTGCTTGATCTCTTCCATGGTCATGGCCCGCAGCGCGTCGAGTTTCACCTTCAGGTCGTCGGCGACCTGGTGTTCGACCGGGTTGGCGCACAGCAGCAGAAAGCCGCCGTCCGCCTCGCGCCGGATGCACACCGCGCCGTGGCGCAGTTCGCCTTCGCGCTGGCTGGGTGGCGTCAGTGAATCGGACGAGTAATGGATGATGTTCTGCGCCATCTCCACGAAGGACGAGAACAGCTTGCGGCGCGTCGGGCCGGATGCACCGGAAACCTCCAGCTGGAGCTTCACCGCCTCGGCCATGGCGGCGACGATGTGCTGCGAGAAATAGCCGACGTAATAGAAGATCACCTGGTGCTCGTGCGCCAGGTTGAAGAATGAGCCGTATTTGTCGGCGATCGATTTGGAAGCCATAAACACAGGGTGCTTTCAGGTGCGGAAGCAGAAAAAAGTCAGGTCGTCGCGCCGGTGGTTGCCGGCCTGCCACTTGCGCAGCGCCGCCAGCACGGCCTGGTTGACCGCGGCGGCGGAGTCCTGCGCATGCGCCAGCAGCAGCTCGCGCACCCGGCGTTTGCCGAAGGAGATCGCCCGCGATCCGCCGATCTGGTCGATCAGGCCGTCGGTGGTGATGAAGACCAGGCTTCCGGCCGGCAGTTGCAGATCCCGGTTGGTCCAGACGAAGTCGAATTCGCTGTCGACATAACCCACGCCCTTGCGCTGGCCTTCGGTGAACTCGACCGTGTCGGCACCCGGGCGCAGCACGAAAAGCGACAGCCGCGCACCGGCGAAGACCAGGCGGCCGGCGGCAGGCTCGAACCAGAAACAGGCGGCGTCCATGCCGTCGTCCGAGCCCGGCGTGCCGTCCTTGCCGTCCATCTGGCCAAGCACCTGCTTGATGCTGCGATTGACGTTGCCGAGCAGCCGCGCCGGGTCGCGCGGGCCGTGCTGTTCGATGGCCTGGTTCAGGCTGGTCGAGGCGATGAGGGTCATGAAGGCGCCGGGCACGCCGTGGCCGGTGCAGTCGGCCACGGTGGCGAACCAGCCGTCGTCGGCCACGCTGAACTGGTAGAAGTCGCCACCGACAACGTCGCGTGGTTCCCAGACCAGGTCGGCGTCCGGGCAGGCCCTGGCCAGGGCCTCGCGTGAGCTGCGCAGCGTCGACTGCTGGATCACGCTCGCATATTCGATGCTGTGCATGATCTGGCGGTTGCGCGATGCCTGCAGGTCGGCGACCACACGCATCAGTTGCAGGCCGTTGCCCACGCCGGCGAACTCGCCCCCGGCGGTGATGATGAAACCGTCGGCCAGCGCCTTTTCGCCGTGCGCGACTGCCTTGAAGGTCAGCTCTTCCAGGTCCATGCCGCCTTCGACCACCAGCGGCTGCTTGTCCATGAAGGCAATGCAGCTCTTGCGACCGTACAGCTCGTGGCGGAAGGGCTGGCTCATCTGCGACATGAAGATGTTGCGGTTGATGAGGCCGATGGGCCGCTTCAGTTCGACCACCGGCAGGCTGTTCAGGTCACGGTGCCGGGTGAACAGCTCCATCACCGTGTCGTTGGTATCGTCGGCGCTCAGGTGCGGCACCGGGTTGCAGAGGGCCTGGGCGTTGGGCTGCTGAAGCCGGGGCCGGAACTCGCTGAGGTATTCGCTGGTGTCGGACATTCGGGGGGCGCTGGAAGGGAGCCGCCCAGATTATTTCAATTCGATTAACGTTTTGTGACGACTGGGGCGCCTCAGGGGTCCTGCGCCGGCAGCGATTCGAGTCCGCGTGCGCTCGCCAGCCGGTCGAGGCCCGGCACCGCCTTGCAGACCGCTTCGGCGTGGACTTTCGAAAAGTGCAGGGCGGTGTTTTCCATGAACTCCTCGCGCACCTCCGCGTCGGTCACCGGGCGATCGGGGTGTCCACGGCTGACCGCCTGCCGGTGGCGTTCGACCCGCCTGTCGGCCATGGTCATGACGACCTCGCCTCTGCATCGTTTCGGGAAGGTGTCGCTGCTGACCTGTATGGCGACCCTGCACCTGGTGTCCGGCCATGCGCCGAGCGCATGGCAATGCGCATTCCGTGCAAGTGCTCGGCAACGTGCATGCCCACGCAGGACGGCCACATCGTCATCGCCTGCATCGGCGACTCGTTCCTGGAGCGGTTTCTGCAGGTGGTCGAGCGGCCGGAACTGCGCAAGCCCGAATACCGGGCGGGTTCATGCCGGTGCGGAGTGCTGCAGGTGCTTGCTCGCTCATCCGACTTGTGGCACAAGGCTCCGTCCAACCTGATCCTCGAAGGAAAACCAGACATGTGTGATGTGAACGAGCCGGAAGAACTCAAGAAGTACAACCGCCGCGACTTTGCCGCATGGGCCGCGTCCGCGGGCCTCCTGACGGCGCTGCCGGGCGTGGCCAACGCCGTGGCCGTGACGGAGCGTGATGTCACCATCACGACCAAAGACGGCATCTGCGACGCTTATTTCGTCGCCCCCACTTCCGGCGCCGCGCCGGGCGTGTTGGTGTGGCCCGATGTGTTCGGTCTTCGTCCGGCCTTCCGGCAGATGGGCCGACGGCTCGCGGAATCCGGCTACAGCGTGCTGGTGGTCAACCCGTTCTACCGCCAGAAAGCGGCCCCGACGGCACCGATGGGCGGCAAGACCCCCATCGCCGAAGTCATGCCGCTCATGCAGGCGCTGACGCCGGCCATGCACCTGAGCGACGGTGCTGCCTTCGTGGCCTGGCTCGACGCCCGACCGGAGGTGGACAAGGCACGCAAGCTGGGCACCACCGGCTATTGCATGGGGGGCCCGATCGCGGTCCGCACCGCCTTCGTGGCGCCAGGTCGCGTGGGTGCCGTCGGAACCTTCCATGGCGCGGCCATGGTCACAGCCGCGGCCGACAGCCCGCACCGGCTGGTGGGGCAGACGCAGGCCAGCTACCTGATCGCGGTGGCCGAGAACGACGACAAGAAGGACCCCGAAGCCAAGGTCGCGCTGCGCACCGCCTTCGACAGCGCGAAGCTGCCGGCCGAGGTGGAGGTGTACCCCGCGGCTCACGGCTGGTGCCCGCCCGACACGCAGGTCTATGACGCCGCTCAGTCCGAACGTGCATGGTCGCGCCTGCTGGAGACGTTCGGCAAAGCACTGGCCTGATCGGTCAGGTCGGCTGCAGAAAAGAAAAAGCCCTTCAGGCTGTGGACCTGAGGGGCTTTTGAATATCTGGGGGCTCTCCACGGAAGCGACACGCAGACCTCCTCGAAACAACCTAGACAGATCCATAAAATCAATGGTCTTTCGCCGAGCAGGGCCATCGTGCTCGATGCCATTCAGGGGAGATGACAGGAACCACGCCTCCACCCAAGACATGATGCAGCCGGAGAAGCCGAAGGCGAGCGGTCTTTCGAAATGCACACTGGATGGGAAAGTCATCATGGTGGTCGACAACTTCGACGGGGCCAACGCCGAGGTTGACGCCGTCAAGCGGAGCGCTGTCGTTGCCATGCAAGAGGCAGGCGCGCGTTGTCAGCATCCGGCTGCCCAAGGTGTTCGAAACGCTACGGCCACCCTCGGTACGGCGTACGGGCAGGTCCCCGGGTTGCTGACGCAAGTCCCGGCCGGCGGCAGGTTGCCAAAAAGTGCATGGTCGAAATCCTCACATGCATGGCAACCATGGTGCGGCAGGCGCATGTGGAACTCTAGAATTAAGAAGTGCGCACTCCATCGCCTCTCCCCTTTCTCGCCGGCGGCAGCCGCGCAGCTGAGCTGATCCTGCAAAGGGATTGGTCCGATCATCCTTTAGGCAATCCGGTGCAGTGGCCGGAAGGTCTCAAGGTGGCTCTCAGCCTGGTCGTCAACTCACCAGAGTCGATGATTCTGTGTTGGGGGCCGCAGCTCCATTTTTTCTTCAACGACACCTACATCCCGCTGCTGGGCCCCCGCGTCGAATGGGCCATGGGCGCGCTTTTTGACGAGGTGTGGGCGGATGCGCGCGACCAGGCGCACCCCATCATTGCCGAAGCGATGGCAGGTAGAAGCCAGCGATTCAACGACATGCCTTGGAAGTTGGCGACGGATCGCGGCCAGGCTGACACGTGGTGGACGTTCTCCTATTCACGCATCCTCGGCAGTGACGGCGAAATCGCCGGCCTTTTCATTTTCACCAACGAGACGACGGCCAAGGTCCTGGCGGACATGGAACTGCGCGAAATGACAGCCCGGCAGCGCCAGACGCTGCAACAGATGCCGGGCTTCGTCGCCATCCTGAATGGTGAGGAACACCGCTTCGACTATGTGAACGACGCGTATGTCGACATCTCCGGCCCGCGTGAATTCCTGGGTCGATCCGTGCGCGATGTATTTCCGGAACTCGCGGATCAGGGCTTTTATGAACTCCTGGATAGGGTCTACCAGACTGGCGAGGCGTTTTCGGCACGGGCGGCACCCATCAGGCTCACCAACCGACCGCCGAATGAGCAGGACCGCTTCATCGACTTTCTCTACCAGCCGGTGCGCGATGCCGCAGGTGGAGTCACCAGCATCTTCGTGGGCGGCTACGACGTCACCGAACAAGTACGGGCGCAGCGCTCCTTGGCCGACGCCAACAAGGACCTCGAACTCCGGGTCAACACCGCCGTCAGCGAACTCATGGCTGCGGAGGAAGCCCTGCGGCACGCGCAGAAGATGGAGGCGGTCGGTCAGTTGACCGGTGGCATTGCCCACGATTTCAACAATTTGCTGACGGTGATCAGCACCTCGCTGCAGTTGCTTCAAAAGCCCCGCCTTGCTGAGGAACGGCGGCAACGCCTGCTGGGCTCGATTTCTGGCGCGGTAGTGCGAGCCAGCCGGCTGACGGGTCAGCTTTTGGCGTTCGCGCGCCGGCAAACGCTGCAGCCGGTCGTCTTCGATGCGTTTCGCAACCTCGTTTCCATCAAGGAAATGCTGCAGACCCTGGCCGGCTCGCGCATCGAGGTCGCATTCGAGTCCGAAGACAGCGACTGCATCATCGACGTGGACCCGGCGCAGTTCGATGCAGCCATCGTGAATCTGGTTGCAAACGCTCGAGACGCCATCGGGCAGGCGGGGAAAATCAGCGTCCGTACCGGGCGAGTGGCGTCGATTCCAGGGGATAGCGCACGGCCTGCAGTGAAAGGTGATTTCGTTGCGATTACCGTAGCCGATACCGGAGCCGGCATAGCGCCAGAGTTGCTTGCACGTGTATTCGACCCTTTCTATACGACAAAGCCGGTAGGCCAAGGCACCGGCCTCGGCCTGTCGCAGGTCATCGGGTTTGCGCAGCAGTCCAAAGGGGACGTCAGAGTTCACAGTACCGTCGGTGAAGGGACAGCTTTCACGCTCTTCCTTCCCGTCTCCGCACGCCCCCTGCCCATTGAACTCGCGCCAATGGCGGCGACGCTTCCGGCATCGGCGGCACTAGCCGCAGGACGCCTTCTATACGTGGAAGACAACCTTGAAGTCGCGGCCGCCACCGTGGCCATTCTGGAAGACCTCGGTTACACGGTCGTTCACATCGACAACGGCGACGATGCCTTGGCGAGACTGGCTGTGGACAAGATTGGCTTCGCTGCGATGTTGTCCGATGTGATGATGGCGCACATGGACGGCATTACCCTGGCGCGCAGGGTCGCAGCCGGGTACCCAAACCTGCCTGTGCTTTTGTGCAGCGGCTACAGCAGCGTTTTGGCCAGCACCCACGAGCATGGCTTCAAGGTGTTGCCCAAACCTTTTAGTACCGATCAGTTGGCCGCAGCGTTGCGAAGCATCCTGCCGGCCGTCCCGAGCGTCGAGGCACGCCCCTCTAAACTGCGTTTCCCGCCTCCGCTAAGCCCGCAAAAAGAAGCGGCCCGGTTGGCGGACCTGCACTCGCTCGGCTTGCTGGACGCCGACCACGAGACGGACTACGAAGACTTTGTTCTTATTGCTGCGGCACTGTTCGACGTGCCGACAGCGCTTATCACGCTGGTGGACGGTGAGCGGCAATGGTTCCTGGCGCGAACAGGGCGCCTCGGCAAGGAAACACCGCGAATCGAGTCTGTGTGCTCCTATGCGATCCTGATGCCGGACGAGGTACTGGTGGTGAACGACGCGTCGGCCGACCCCCGTTTTGCGGACAATGCCGTAATCGCGGCGATGACCGAAGTGCAGTTCTACGCCGGTGCACCACTGGTCACTTCTCTGGGCAACGCCATTGGAACCCTCTGCGTGTTCGACAAGGTCCCTCGTGAAGCGAACTCGCGGCAATTGGCTGCATTGAGAGGACTTGCCAGACAAGTTGTGGAACGCATCGAGCGCAGCCGCCTCGCAGAAGCAAAGGTAATGACAGCGGCGTGAGCGAAACCGCAGGTTGAGATCCCGACACCGATCACATTCCGTGCCTGATCCGAAAAAGTACCCCACCACCCCTGACGGCCGCTACTTCGTTGCCGATGGGCGGCTTTGGCGCTCGAGCAATCCTGACCTCAGCGAGGGCGACCGACAGTTTTGGGTCGACCAGCTCATGAGCGCCCGGCGGAAGGTTGGAGTGGCTCTGCAGGTTCGAGATGAGGTTGCTGAAAAGGCGGCGCGGGCCGCGGTGGATGCTGCGAAGCGCGCCCTTGGTGAGAGAGGCCCGGTCTGGTGGACCGATGGTGCGCCTGATCTCAATCGCCGAATGGTCGCCGCTTCGTCATACAAGGAATGGTTTGCTGGACTGCCAAAACATGGCTGAACCAAAACTCACGGTGTCGTGCAGCGCATGGCCCATGCGTTTAGCAAGCGGCACTGCTTTTTCGGCCCGGATCGATCCCGCGCGCGACCGAGTGCTGCGCGGTTACTTTTGCGCGCCGTCGAAGGCGCCTTCGAGTGCGCGTCGTGCTTCCGGCTGGTTCTGCGCAAACGTTTTTCGTACCAAGTCAGCTGGCTAAGGCAACGCGCCCGGTCAGACGGCTTTCGAGTTCAGGGCTTTTGGCCGTGGAGAGGAAGTCCCTGGCGCGAGAAGTCACGATGAATCCCGCAGTGGAATCCAGCGTGAAGGTGCCGACCACGGCCAACAGCTGCTGAGCCTGCTGCTTGAGGCTGGCCGCCGCCGCCGCGCTTTCTTCCACCAGAGCGGCGTTCTGCTGGGTGACGCGATCCATCGACACCACCGCTTCACCCACCTGGGCCACGCCAGTACTTTGCTCGACGCTCGCAGAACTGATTTCGGCGACGATGTTGCTCACCCGCTGAATGGAGGACACGACGTCCTGCATGGTCCTGCCGGCTTCATCGACCAGCAGGTTCCCTTGCTCCACCTGCTCCACGCTGGCGGCGATGAGGGTCTTGATTTCCTTCGCGGCCTGCGCGCTGCGTCCGGCGAGACTGCGCACTTCCGTCGCCACTACCGCGAAACCCCGCCCCAGTTCGCCGGCTCGCGCGGCCTCCACGGCAGCGTTCAAGGCCAGGATATTGGTCTGGAACGCGATGGAATCGATGACACCGATGATGTCCGTGATGCGCTGGGAACTCTGGTGGATGCCCTTCATGGTCGTCACCACGCGGGTCACGACTTCGCCGCTCTGCACTGCGACTGCAGCGGCGTCCGTCGCCCGACCGCTCGCTTGACGAGCGTGGTCGGCATTGCGGCGCACGGTGGTGCCCAGCGCTTCCATGGTGGCCGCCGTTTGCTGCAGCGCGCTGGCTTGTTCTTCGGTCCGCTGACTGAGGTCGGCGTTGCCGCCGGCGATTTCGCTGGAGCCGTTGGCGATGGATTCGGAGGCATTGCGAACCACGCTCACGATGTTCGCGAGGCTCTGCTGCATCGTGCCCAGCGATGCCAGCACGCTTCCCTCCACCGCGCCGCTCGCCCCGTCGATGGGCTGCAGATCGCCTGCCGCGATCCGCTGTGCGGCAAGCCCCAGGATGCCGGGTTCGGCACCCAGCGCACGCCCGAGATTCCGTGTGATGAGCGCACCGGCGACGACCGCCGCGGCCAGTGCCGCCGCGCAGATCGCCAGCAACAGGTTTCGCTGCACCGAGTAAAGCTGCTGGGCGTCGGCCAGGAGCGCGCGCGCCCGCCCGGCCGTATAGGTTTTGTAGGCGATGGAAGACGCGACCAGTTGGGCCAGCAACGGCCGGCATTCGACGTTGATCTTGGTGGAAGCTTCTTCCAGCCGGCGCTCCCTGGCCATCTTCACGATGTCCAGCGCGACGGGTCCGTAGAGCAGTTCGACACGCCGCATCTCCGCGACGAGTTCCTGGGCCCGGACCGATGTGCCGCCACCGTTCTGCACCATGTCGGTGAGCTTTGCCAACTCGGTCTGGACATCCGCATGGGCCTGCAGCACCGCGCTGTTTTCGGCCTCCAGTTCGGCAGGCGAGGTCGCGAGCACCATGTTGCGGGCTGCAATGGCACGGCGATCGACCGCCGTGCGGATTTCATCCGCCACCAGCGCACGAGCGTTGATGCCGTCGACATATGCCAGGAAACGGTCGTTCGCACTCGCGATGGCATGCAGCGAGTAGATCGCGATCAAGAGAACGGCCAGCGACAACACGCCGAAAGACGCGGTCAGTTTGGCTTTAACGGAAAAAGGTTTTGAATTCACGGGTGTTCTCGGCAACCCCAAAATGGGGTGGCGACTTTATGAAAAGGGAGAAACAGCGTCGGCCCCGATGCGGTGGCATTGCGCTGAATTTACGAAGGCCAGCTTATTTCGGCCTGGCTTTCAAATGCAGGTT
This sequence comes from Xylophilus sp. PBN-3R, assembly GCF_057747805.1. Lineage (NCBI taxonomy): Bacteria > Pseudomonadati > Pseudomonadota > Betaproteobacteria > Burkholderiales > Xylophilus > Xylophilus sp. PBN-3R. The sequence continues at coordinate 4,046,490 of NZ_CM173225.1, read as the reverse complement.
TTGCAAAGAAATATCCCTGGAACAATTCAATGCCGAATTCCCGCAGCGCCAGGAATTCTTTCCGGGTCTCCACGCCCTCTGCAATCAACGTGATGTCCAGATCGGCAGCCAGCCTTACCAGGTTTTTGATCAATATCTTCTTGATCGGACTACCGTCGACGCCCCGGATCAGGTTCATGTCGATCTTGATCACATCGGGAACGAATTCGGCAAGCATGCCGAGACAGGCATAACCTGAGCCGAAGTCGTCGATGGCCGTCGTGAAGCCACGGCGCTTGTAGTCGGCGTAAATCTTTCTCAAGTGTCCCAGGTCGGCAGACTTCTCACCCTCGGTCACCTCGAACATGATCTGCTCGACTGGAAACCCGACCCGTTCCGCAGTATTCAAGGTGAGTTTGATGCACGCGGCGGGCTCGTACACCGCGTTGGGCAGAAAGTTGATGCTGAGTTTGGATTCGAATCCCAGCGATGCGGCCAGTTCGATGGCCTTGACCCTGCAGGCCTGGTCGAATGAGTACCGGTTTTCCGGCGTCACCTGCGAAAGGATGCTGTAGGCCGATTCGCCTCCAGGACCCCGAACCAGGGCCTCCTGCGCATAAATGGTTCGGGTCACGGCATTGACGATGGGCTGGAATGCCATCGTGAATGGAAACAGCAAGGCGCTCGAAGCGCAACCCTGGCATTTTTTGGGCGATGACGTCGAATCGACCACACGAATTTCATTGAATGCATGCATGGATTTACTCCTGTTCCAGAACCCTCGATGGCAGCTGGTGCATCGGATGGATGAAGGGCTGAGGGAGGATGCGGGCGATCGAAAACCTGATCTGCCGTTTGATCACCTGGACCACCACCTGGCCGTCCGGCGTGAGTTCGAGGGTGCGCATGCCCGGTCGGTGGTGCGCGAAGCTGCGAGCCACCAGGCCGTCGCGCATGTAGGTGTGCAGCGACTCCAGGTCGTCACCCTCGATGACGGACGTGCCCTGGAGGCAATGCAGGCGGTACAGCAGACCGTATTTTTTGAGATCAATCATTTTTGCAAGGTGCGCGTCACGTCGGGGACGGCTTATGGTCGCTAGTGTGACGGCTAAAACGTCATTTATGACGAAGCAAAACGATAAATTACAACTATTGGGATGAGTATGACGCCGAGGTGGTACGATGCGATATGGAAAAAAAGCTCTTGGCACAAGCGCGTCACGCTTGGATTGGCATGCCATCACCGGAGCTCGAGTGCGTTGCTGCAGGTTTCACCGCCTTCCCTGACGGGGACGAATTCCTACTCAGCGAAGATCCTTTCGGGTTCTCGCTCTATGTGGTCGATCTCGTGCAGCCCGGCGTGCGGGGTCCCGACCTGGTACGGCTGATTCGGCGGAAAAGTGCGACCGGCCTGGTGGCGCTCAGCACGGCGCCCCATGGTGACTTCGTCCGAGCCCTGGACGATGGGGCCGATCTGGTCATCGAGCGTGAGACGCCGGCCGAGCGGGTCCAGGCGCTCATCGCAGCGGTTCAGCGGAGGGTGCAGATCAGCGCCGCCATCGGCATCGGCAGCTGGCGCCTGCATGCCCAGAAAAGCCAGCTGATTGCGCCCGACGCATCCACCATCAAACTCAGCAAAAGCGACGTGACGCTGCTGAGTGCGTTCGCTGCCGCCGAAGGGGAGGTGGTTCCGCGCGACGCGTTGGCGGAAAAATTATGGGGCGCGTCTCAGGATGTGATGGAGGGCGCATTGCAGGCGACGCTCTACCGGCTTCGAAAGCGTGTCGAGCAAGCGGGCCAGCCGGTCTGGCCGGTGCACGCGGTCTCTGGTGTGGGATACGAATTTCGTGCGCCGTTGAAGGCGGTCTAAACCGCCTTCGGACAACTGTCGAACATGAGCGCAATCAGTTTTTCTGCCCGTGCGCTGCTCACGTTCTCGTCGGCGGTCAGTTGCTCGATCAGGTATTCAGCACCCGGCAGCTCTGTGAAAGCCATCGACCAGTTGCTGAACTGGCGCTGGACCAGCGGCCGGTCCAGCAAGGTCTTGATGTTTCGATGACGGCGGTCGGCAGCGATGACGGCCATGACCTCACCAAGAGACGGTTCGTCGCCTTCCAGTACCTGTGCAAAGAACCCGCCGGTGAAAAGCAATGACCCGGTCACGTTCAAGCTGGAATTACGGCGGCGCGCGGACGACAAGATGGCTGGCACGTCCACATGACCCGCTACCGACTGACTGACGTAAAACACCTGTTTCATGACGTAATTTTGACGGAAATGCAGCAGTCTGTCGGAGGAATGGCTTTGTTGTTCAACTTGCCCGGCACGGGCCTCGGTGTCGCAATAGGCATGGCAGGGATCCTCGGGTGCAAACAACATTGGACCAGCGCGAGCCCCTTGGTCCAAGGATGGCCGTCAGGTTCAACGTGATGGATGTGCCGGGCCGTCAAAACGACGCGCCACCCCGTGCGTTCCGTTGAAGACGCCCGGCAATCAAGTATCGGAAAGGCGCATGGGATGCCATCCGGCCATCGCCCGGCGCTCCACACCGCCCGGAACGAAGCGCCACAGGTGCAGCCAGCCGTTCTCCACCAGTCGGGCGACGACATCGTGCCTGGCGATCACCGAATCGATGGCCTGCCGCTGCGCGTCCACCACGACGGTCAGTCTCAGGGGTTCGTGGATCCAGCGTTCCCCGTCGTTCAACGACTGGCGGGACAGGCCGATGCGCAAATCGCCTCCGTTGCCTTCGAAGACGCCGAGGTTGCCGCCTACCACGTTGTGCAGCACCTTGTTGCCGCTGCCCAGCCGATCCGGGTCGCAGGTGGATGCGTGGTATTGCCAGTTGATCCAGTGGGTCACCAGCATCGGCGCCGTCATCAGTTGCTCCAGCAGGCTGGCGTCGGTGTCGCGGTCCGGGTCGTAGTCGTGCAGGAAGACGCGACCGTCCAGCGAAAGGCCGCGGCTGCGGTGGCGCGGCGCGATCAGGAAGGCGGCATTGCCGGCGAGGCCCCACTCGGGTCGGGTCTGGGCGCCGTCGTTGGCGCGCCTTCGCAGGCGTCCCAGCAGGTCGGCGGGCGGGGTGGCCGGGTCCATCCCGAGGCGGGGCGCGCGCCAGCGGCGCACCTGTTCGCAGGCCAGGCCGAACGCCGACCGCAGCCGGTTCCAGCGGTCGCGCGCCGCCGGCGGCAGGAGATCGAGGTCGAATCCTTCGATTTCGTCGGTCGCGGTGTTGTGCAGCGCGGCCATGAACACCGTCGATTCCGGGATCAGGATCCCCCGCGCCTTCAGCCCCTCCCGCACGGCGGGATCGTTGAGCATCGACGCCAGGCTGCGGGCATTGGCCTCTCCCGTCTGGCCGGCGCACGCGCCGCAATCGAGCGAGGCGGCATGGGCGTTATTGGCGGACTGGCTGCCGTGGCCGACGAAAACCACCAGCGGGGCGCAGCCCTGGTCCAGGCCCATCGCACGCAAGAGGCGTTCGGCCAGGGCGACCTGATCCGCTGAATCCAGCCCGGCCAGGCGCGGCCGGCACAGCGGCCGGTAGCGGGCCGGCAACCCGTGGAGATCGTCCTGGGGACGGTCGGTCTGCGCGGGCGCCAGCCATTTTCCGAGCTTGGCGAGGTAGCCGACGCCGGCGGCTTCCACGAAGGAGAACGCGGCGCCTGGCCAGCGGCCCAGGTCGGACCACTGGGCGTCGATCGCAAGGCGGCGGCGCCGCGACCGGGCCGCATTCCGCTGCAGGCGCTCGTCGTCTTCCGCAGACGCGGTGCCGGGGCTCACGACACGGTCGGTCGCTTCGATCGACGGTGCCAGCAGCCCGGGCAACTGCGGACGGCGGGCTGGAGTCGCCAGCGGCGTATAGGCCATGGGCACCCCGAAGAAGCCGGCGAACCCCAGCGTGTGCACGGCGGGCCACGCGGTTTCCAGGGCATGGCGCAGAGGCTCGCTGCGCACGTCGATGCAGAACAGGGCCTGGACTTCGGCCGCTGGTGCGGAAGGCTTTTCGGCAGTAACGGCCGACGGTGCCAGCCGCTGCGCCAGCGTCCGCTGGTAGCCGACCTCCAGCGCCGCCTGCCAGACCTCGTCGACCAGCAGACCGCGCTCCGCCAGCTCGAGCTGGCGCGGGCTGCGGGTCCACGCCCGCTGAAGCACCCGGAACGCCTGCCGGCCCACGCCGTCGTCCTGGCATTCCAGCAGCACCGTGCCCCAGGCGAGCCGGATGGCGAGCAGTTCGCGCAGGTGCGGGTCGGTTCGCCCCTGCAATTCGGCTTCCCATCCCTGATAAGCGCACCACGACGCCCAGCCGTTGATGGTGAGCAGCACCGCTTCCAGGTAGTCGGCCCACACCGCCGGCGGCAGCCCGAGGCGCTCCAGCACCCGGCGCTCTGCCTCCCGGGCCGTGGCCGGCAGGGCGTCGATCGCCTGACCGATGTCGGGCAGCCCCATGAGCAGGCCGATGCTGTGGTCGTGCTGCAGGGTTTGCCGCCAGAACGCATACAGGCCTTGCCCCCGCGCGGGCTGCCAGTCGGCCTGATGCTGGTCGAAGTAGGCGGCGCAGGTCTGGCTCACCTGGTGCGTGATCGCCTGTCGCCAGGACAGCCGGGTATGGCGGTGCGGATCCTTGTCGAGAAGGTCGACCAGCAGGGGTAGCGGCTGAGGATCAATCGCCGAGTCGAGTGACTCGGCCCATTCATGCGGGTCGAGCCCACGCGCTTGTGCATCGGGGATCAGGCTGGCCGCGTGCGCCACGTCGGCAGCGAGGATGCGTCCCTCGGTCCAGGCGGCCCGCTGGCGCTCCCGCGGCGGGAATACCTGGATGCCGCCCAATAGCGCCATGCGCGCAGCGACACGGCGTACCGGCAAGGCGATGCGCGACCAGTGCGGGTTCACCGCGATGGACCGGTCCAGCGGCCAGGTGGGCGCTATCGCTCGGCAGGCCTGGCCGCAGGCCGCTTCGATTCGGGCGTCGAGGGCCGTGTCCGCAGACCCATCAAGGTCGTGCACGTCGAGAGTAGGCGAAGCATTGGTCATGAAAGGGTCTCACGTGGCGCTGCCGTGACCGACTCGTCGTCCGCAGGGACGGACTCGAGAAACAAATGGTCGACTGGCGGATCGGATCGCCACGCGGGCCAAATCCGCAAGGCCAGGCGCGTGTAGGCCTCATCGACATAAAAGCCGGCATAACTCCATCGCCACCAGGGGCTGAGCGCCTGCGGCCGACGTTGCAGTACCGCGACGCAAAGGTAGAGCACCGCCATGCCCAGCAGCGCAAGCTGGCCCATCGCCGCATGTGGATGGTCGTGAATGCCGAACGGGAGGGCGTGGGCGAGCAGGGCCGTGCCCGTCAGCCCGGCGACGATCACCAGGCCGAAGGCGGCCTTTGTCGCGCGCACCGCCATCTCGCCCGTTGCTGCGACAGGCAGCCAAAGCAGCGGTGCCCATGCCAATGCCAGCAAGGTGCTCCACCACCAGGGCCAGGACGAAAATCCCGCTGCGGACTGGATCGTCAGCACGATTGCCAACGCCACCAGTGGCGCCACACCGAGGCTGACGACGGACGGAACCGCCGACCGATGCAGCGAATGCAACCGGGTCTGGCGAACGATGGCGGAGGCCGACAGGAAGGCGTGGGCCTTATAGAGCGAATGGCCGAGCAAATGCAGTGCGGCCAGGGCGTAAAGCCCCACGGCGCATTCCACCAGCATGAACCCCATCTGGGCGACCGTGGACCACGCCAGTCGAACCTTGATGCTGACGCGAGTCAGCATCACCATGCCCGCCAAGACCGCCGACGTGAGGCCGAAAGCCAGCAGAACCGCGCGCGCCGGCAGGGAACCCTCCAGCAGCGGCGCGAAACGGATCAGCACGAAACCGCCGAGGTTGACCACACCGGCATGCAAAAGAGCCGACACCGGGGTCGGTGCTTCCATCACCTGGATCAACCAGCCGTGTACCGGCAGGAGGGCGGTGCGCAGTGCGACGGCGGCAACCAGTGCCAACGCGCTGCAGTGCAGGGCGACGGACATTCCGTCCTGTGCGAGGTGCGCCTCCAGCGCGCTCAGCGAGCCGCTGCCTACCTCGATCCAAGCCAACGCGGCCGCGATGACAAGCAGTCCATCGGCCAGACGGTCGGCGATACGCTTCTTGTGGGCGGCGAGGAGAGCAAAAGGCCGCTCAGGATAAAAGCAAAGAAGGCGCTGCAGCCCCGTGCCTACCAAGGCCCAGGCGATGATCAGGACGACCCAGTGGTTGACCAGCAGCAGCAGATGCACGGCGGCCAGCACACCCGCGAGGGCAGATACGTATCGGCGTTGGCCGAGCTCGCCCTGGAGGTAGCGGGCCGAGAACCCACCGATGACCGTGCCGAGAAGCTGGACCAGAAATGCCAGGGTCAGGCTGAAGCCGGATACCTGGAGAAAGGATGGCATCACCAGCCGCCCAGGGCCGAACGCCGCGCAGAGCGCCACGGATGCGAGCGCAATCCAGGACAGCGTCGAGAACAGCTTCCACGGCCCCGCATCCAGCCTTCGGCGCAAGCGTGCCGTCATGGCGGCTGCCGCCATCAGGCCGGCCGGCGCTAATACCGGTGCTGCGAGAAGGACCAATCGAATATTCATGAAGATGCTTTTTTGCGGTGCATCCGGAAGGATGCGCGAGGTTGCCACAGCGCTCTTGGCAAAACGCCATCGCACGCGGTCGCACATTTGTGGCCACGCTTGCGGCAATCAAGCCATAGCCGTTTAAGAGGACGCCGCTCGCGTCCGAACGAATCCGCGTATTACCTTGGCGACGCAGCGTGGTGACTTCAGATCGTCAGCGAGTTCGTGAGCCACATGCCGCAGCCAAAAGTCGCTCACGAGGGTCTGGGATCAGACCACCGAAGGCCATGGGTTTGGGTTGCACAAACACCTCTTGCTGCGTGGGCCCGTTCCAACCCGGATCGCGGTACCTCAGCTGGTCGTCGTGGAAGATCGATGAAGAACGGCATTCGATGGTGATGTTCGAGAGATAAGACTGATACAGCAGGCCTGAAGCGTCATAACGCGGCCTGGCAAGCGTCACGCGGAACAAGAATTGACGCACATCTGCCTTGGAACCCACCGTCGAAACATCCAGTTCCGCGGTGTCCACGGACGGATCCTGAGGATCACCCGTCACGGTGAACCACTGTGCTGCATGTGCAACTGTTGCAGCGCTCGCCAAAGCAAGGATCGCCGTGGTTGTCAGAAATTTACGAAACATGCCCGATGGTACGGTTGCAAAAGCAGCCCTTCAATATTGCCCGTCAGACCCGCTGCGGGCCTGCCTAAATGCTCGCAGTGGGAACTTTCGGCCTGACGCGGAGGTACAAGCGGCGGCGCCGAACCGTCAGTTTTTACTTCGATTCCGCGTTCTCCATAAGCCGCATCACCACTGAGTCGCGACCGAACCGGTCGGACTGGAGTACGTCGGGATTGGCCCACAGAGGCAAGGGCAGCAACAAATAGGACGCCAGCGCGATCAGACGAGGCTCATAGCTGCTGCGCAAACGGTCGACTGCTTCCATCGCGGCCGGATCATTCTGCCAACCCTCGAGAATGGGTTGCATGGACGAACCAAGGCGACGGCGTATATGTTCATTCAACTCACGAGAAGCGTCACCAGCGACCGGCGGGATCTGCAGGGCATCGCTCACCTCCATCAAGGTGCGCCGAAGCGCAACGAAGGTCGCTGTCGCTTGTCGGCGCCGTCCGTCCTCCGCGCCGGCGATGACGAGACTACATACGTCGAGCACCGTGGCGAGCGACCCAACCCATGATTGGCCTCGATGCTGGGATCGATAGAACGCCAGCATCGGGTAGGCGGCATGACTTTCGATGAGATCGCCAGCCCATGTTTCCCAGCGGCCGAGCCAACGTTCCAGCGACTCGGCGCCGCCGTGTGCATGCCAGTCCAGGAGCGCCTCGGCGGATGGTGGCGACCCTGCCCGCAAGGAAAACTCGATGAGCTGGACGTCCCGCCGCGCGAAGTGCTGGTAGAGCACCGGCAGGTAGCCGATCGTCAAGGCGATGAAACCGAATCCGGTGCCGGCTTCGACGATCACGAGGAGTCTGGCCAACCGTTCGCCCGGCACGTTGTCGCCGTAACCCAAGGTGAAAAAGGCGTCGCCGCTCACGACGATCTGGCCGAGGAGGGTGGTGGATGCATGGTCGCCCTGCACGACCGACCACTGCATGAGTCCGAACCCGCCGATCAGGCAGCAGCCCCATAGCGCGAACAGGCCCACCATTGCCAGTGGGCCGTAGACCGCCAGGAAGTCGTCTTGACGACGTCTTGGCGCCATCCTGGATGCAACTCGCGCCCATACCCACCAGGTCGCCCTGAAGAAATATCGGTTGACCCGCAACCGGCGTTCTATGGCCCGTGGAAGCAGAACGACCTCGAACGCGTCGAGCAGCGTTATTGCAACCAGCAGCACACCCAGCAAAAAAACGATCGAATTCACGTCTGACCCCGCGGTTGGCAACATGCAATACGCGACCGATGGCGCGGCCATGGTCTGCTGTCGAAGAACCTAGTGGTTGAATGTCGCACGTCGGCTTCGCCTTGCGGCTCGGCTCCGCCCATGACCGCGATGAACTGACGACCGGTGCATGAGGCAACTCGGGCGGCTGCTATGTCGAAGCGCTTTGAATGTCCAGAACGCGCCTTACTTTCCGAGCAAGTTCAGAGAGACGGTACGGCTTCTTGAGAATCTCGAATTCGTGGCTTTGTTCGCGTTCACCCGTGTCGCCGGTGGCTGCGTAGCCGGTCGTCAACACCACCTTGATGTTCGGCAATCGCTTTTGCAGTTCACGTGCGAGGACAAAGCCGTTCATGCCTCCCGGCATGATGATGTCGGAAAAGAGCAGGTCCGGAGCTTTATCCAGGACGTTGCTGTCCACCAGTTGCAGTGCTTCCTTGCCTCCGTTGGCCACATAAACCTTGTAGCCGAGGCCTTCCAGCATGTCGCGCGAAAGTTCAGCCACTTCATGCCGGTCGTCCACCACCAGGATCGTTTCGTCACCACCCAGATCCGGGTCGCGCGGCACGACTTGCCTGTCCGCATGCAGCACATCCTTGGTCGCTGGGAAATACATGCGCACGGTGGTCCCGATTCCCACTTCGCTATAGAGATGAGTGGCTCCTCCAGACTGCTTGGCGAAGCCATAGACCATCGACAGTCCAAGCCCCGTGCCCTTGCCTTCCTCTTTCGTGGTGAAGAACGGGTCCATGACACGGCTCACGATTTCAGGTGCAATGCCCGAGCCGGTGTCGGTAATGGAAATGCATACATATTCGCCAGGGGTGAGGTCGGGGAAGTGGCGATGGTCTTCCACTTCAACGATCTGATTGCTGGTCTTCAATGTGATGCGTCCACCCTCCGGCATCGCGTCCCGGGCATTCACCAGAATGTTGAGGATGGCAAGTTCCAGCTGGACGGTATCCAGGCGGCAGTTATCGAGGTTCGACGCAAAGACGGTGTTGAGGGTGACGGTGCCACCGAAGGTACGTTCGACCAGGTCCGAGAGACTGCGGATGACTGCGTTCAGATTGACGACACGGCCCTCCAGGCGCTGTTTTCTCGAGAACGCCAGCAGCTGTTGGGTAAGAGTGGCGGCCTTGGATACCGCGCTGCGCATGTTGCCGCCGATACGCTTCACGCGCTCAGGTGTAGCCTGGCCCCGATCCGCGCTCGCCATCAGCAAGTCAACATGCCCCGACATCACCTGAAGCAGGTTGTTGAAGTCGTGAGATATCCCGCCCGTAAGCTGGCCGAGTGCCTCCATTTTTTGGGCTTGGGCAAGGCTTTCTTCAGCGTCTCTGCGGCGGCTGACGTCCAGCTGTGAGGCGAAGAAAAAGACCAGTTCCTTGTTCTTGTTGTACACCGGCGAGATGTACAGCGCATTCCAGAAGCTGGACCCATCCTTGCGGTAATTCAGGATTTCGACCGTGATTTCACGCCGGTTGGCTATGGCTTCACGAATGGCCGCGACCTTCGTCCGGTCGGTGTCAGGGCCCTGAAGAAACCGGCAGTTGGTTCCAATAACTTCTTCCGACGCATAGCCTGTCATCGAGGCGAATGCACGGTTACTGAACACGATCGGGTTGTCTGGCTGGCGAGGATCCGTCACCAGCATGGGCATGCGTGTCGTCTCGATCGCTGCGAAGAAGATGTCGTCTCGGTGTTGCTGTATGGAGCCAAGCAGTGAGCCTTGCTCGGAGACTTCTGGTGCGTGCGACCCTCGGATCGGCGGCTTCTCATCAATGGCCATGGTGCAGGGGCATATGCCCGAAATCGTAGATGGAACGTGGCGTGGTGGGGTACTTCCCAGTGGGCGGTTAGCGGTCACGCTGCGATGGCGGCAGCCGCTGCAGCAGAAGCGTACATACAGGCGATATGTCTTTTTACATCGCGGCCTTCACGCCCTGAAGTGCCGGACTCCCGCAGACCCCATCCGTCAATTCACGCGGGCAAGAACCAGTTTCCGCAAATCCATCAAAGTGCTGACTTGGCGTAGCAGCGCGTACTCATCGTCGGAAATTTGCTGAGGCACGAAGTCGAAATGGCACAGGGTACCGACGACTTTGTTCGAGCCGGTTCCGTCGGTGATGGGAACACCCGTGTACGCGACCATCGCTGCATGCAAGGCGATGCCTCGAAGTCGCCGGTCCTTGGTCGAGTCATCGGTCTCCAGAGACCCTGCACGAATCGCAAACTGGCAGAGGCTGTGCCGCAGCGGTATCGCCAGCAGATCCGCGGGAGTCACTTGCGATTGCTTGTCGTAGAGCGCTCGCACCTGTAGCAATTCTTCCGTCAGCCGGTAAACCGCCGTAAAGCGGTGGGGCACACCCTCATTCAGGTAGGCGACAGCACCGGAGAGATCTCCATGCAGGAGAAATGTCGAGACTTGCTGGTAGCGGCTATTGGCAGTCATGCATCAGGATACCGCGCCTCGACTTTCACGCGCTGCGCTCCTGCGTTGGCCAGTGGAATTCACGGGTAGATGTGACAGCGTGTCTTCGAACGAGCAAAGCTCACCAACTATTGTGGTACTCACCAACTATGCAACGCCAGATATGCGCACGATATGCGGGAACGATACGCAAAAACAGCTGATTGAAACGCTTGTCAAAAAGATGTTTTGCCCATCGTTCCACCGGCTTTGATGGCGGCGTTTGATTGATGGAGGCGGTATCTTCTTTGGTGCATACCATCTGGTTTGCGTCTGGAACACGAGCCGCACTGGCATCCTTGCAATCGGCCTCTGAGGAATTATTTCCCTTCGGATTTGGCAGCCGCATTCAGTGTTTTCGAAAGCTGAGTCATGTATTCATCAGCGCCATAAACGTCCTTGGTCAAACCGGCTAATTTTTTATAATCATCCTTGAGGTTGAGTTCCTTGGCATAGGCCGTGACCGTTCCGAATCCGGCGATTCCGTAGTGCGACATGCGCTGGTATTGCGCAATGATTTGAGCGTCCAGCACCGGCCCTTTGTCGGGCGCTTCTTCCGTAGTGTGCTTGATGGCTTCCGCTGCCAGACCTTCCATCCCCTTGCAATGTTCCTTTGAGACTTTTTCTCCATTCGCTGCGATCAATTCCTTGATCAAATCGGTATGTTCGCCGATACCGGTAAGAGATTTTTCCAACATCGTCTTTAATCCAGGGTCTGAAGCCTTGGATGCGATTTTTTTGAGACATCGGTGCATCTGGTCATTCGCCGACCAGAGGTCCTTGAGTTCATCGGTGTACAGATCTTGAAGATTTTCAGGTTTGGCCATGATTTTCCTTATAGGAAGTGGTGAGGTAAGACCATTCACCGTATTCCCTTGTCAGCGCGCACATGTAGGGAATTGTCGGGTGCGGTAATAGTCTTCATGCCTCCCGACATGCCCATATACGGCAAAGTTTTTGCCGCCGTTCCATCGGCATCCGAACCCGGACGGAAGTTCGCATTCGCCTACAACCGCTTGCGGCACTGGCCGCAGCGCCCGAGCCGCGCTGACATGAACAGTGCCCTGGCGGCATCGGTTTTCTCCGATGCCACACACCAAGGAGATGAGATGACCAAAACTTCAGTCAAAGCAGTTGTAGCTGCAGCGCTTGCCGTCGCAGCGCTGGCCGCACAAGCGCAAGCCGCCAGCAATGCCGCGCCAGCAAACGTGGGGGTGTCGCAAGGCACGGCGGCGGAAGCTGCCAGCAAGGCCGTTGCGCGTTCCGATACCGGCACGCTGGTGCGGACCGGCCCAAGCGCGGGAGACCGCGCTGGTGCAGCAGCAGACAACGCACGCTCTGGCTCCGGCATGGGCACTTCGAGCGTCACCACGCCTACCGAAGCCGCCACGCCGACCCCGGCAAAGCGGGCTCCGAAAGCCGATCGCAACTAAACCCGCATTTCCATCCTTACCGAAAGAACCAACATGACTTCCATCCAATCGACCAACGACTCCGGCCGTCTTGTCACCGGCCTGTTCCCCGACCGTGCCAGCGCAGAAGCTGCCTATACCTCTGCCAGCAGCCGTGGCTACAGCAAGGATGACGTCAACCTGATCATGTCCGACGCTACCCGCGATCGCCATTTCGCCGGTGAAAAGGTGGGAACCGAAACGGAACTGGGCAACAAGGCGGCCGAAGGTGCCGGCATCGGGGGGGCCATCGGGGGCACTGTTGGTGCCGTCATCGCCGCGGTAGCAGCCGTCGGCACCAGCCTGGTCTTGCCAGGCATCGGCCTGGTGATCGCCGGCCCCATTGCCGCGGCAGCAGCGGGTGGCGGTGTTGGCGCCGCCGGCGGGGGCATCATCGGCGCGTTGATCGGCTGGAACATTCCGGAAGAGCGGGTGAAGCACTACGAAGAGGGCATCAAGAACGGCGGCATTCTGATGGGCATGCGCGCCAAGAATGATGACGACGCGGCGCATTTCGAGTCGAGCTGGAAAGACAACCGCGGCGAACACGTCTACCGCTGATCGACCGGATATGAACGGGCTGCCTTGGCAGCCCTTTTTTAAGCTCCATGGCGTTTCGTAATCTCACCTGCTTCGGCCTGCTGGCCCTTTCTGGCGCGTGCGCGTTGGCGGCGCCTGGCGCGGCGAATGGAACCATGTCGCCTGAGGTCCGAGAGTTCGTCGGTTCGTCCCTTGCCAGTCGCTTAGGCGACACCGGAAGGCCGTGGGCAATACTCGACAAGCGGAATGCCCGGCTCCACCTTTTCGGCTCTGGAGGCACCCTGCAGGCATCCTCGCCTGTGCTGCTGGGAGCCGCCGTTGGTGACGATTCCGTGCCGGGTATCGGCGAGCGCAAGATGGCTGATATTCGACCTTTCGAGAAGACCACGCCGGCGGGCCGCTTCTTGACCGAGCCTGGCACGAACCTCCAAGGTGAAGACATCATCTGGGTCGACTACGACGCTGCAATCTCCATGCATCGGGTAAGAGCCTTGAAGGGTGAAAGGCGGCTCGAGCGACTGACCACCCCAAGCCCGACCGACAACCGCATTTCGTACGGCTGCATCAACGTTCCCGCCGCCTTTTACGACCAGTGGCTCAAGCCAAGCCTCGGCCGCCAGGCGAGTGTCGTGTACGTGCTTCCGGAGACCTACGCAGGGCGAGTCCGGTTCAGAGCAACGCTGTCCGCACATGCCGAACCTAAGAAATAATGGAATGAATTTCCTTGAGCAATTAACTTGCGCGTGGCGCTAGGTGCCCCGGCGTGGCAGAACCGCGTGAATCAGCGAAAGGGATATGACGCGTTGGGCCTTCTGTGATTTATGAGGCAAGTGCGCAGCGCTGACTCCTACGCACTGCGACGAAATTCAGCCATAAGGTGTTGCAAAACCTATTACAACACCGCAAGGCGCGACATGAATAAAACAAACAGCCATTTGATGCCAGGCCCGGACTTGCGTCAGCCCGTCCTGTTGAAAGCTAAAAACTTAAAGATGGCGACCTCCGCGCATGCCTACGTCAGAGGCAATACGTTGAAGTTTTACGAGTGGCTCGAAACCTCGGGTCCCATGCTTCCACAAGGCCCATCCATCTGGATTTGTGGAGACTGCCATGTCGGAAATCTGGGGCCAATTTCGGACACCGGTGGCAAGGTCAAGGTCCAGATTCGCGACTTCGACCAGACTGTCGTGGGAAACCCGGTCCACGACCTGGTCAGGCTTTCTCTGTCACTCGCCATGGCGGCGCGGGGATCAGACCTTCCAGGCGTTGTGACGGCCCGCATGGTTGAGCAGATCGCCGACGGATATGAATCCGCGTTCGGGCCGCCGGACGATGTGCAGGAAAACGCCAGGCCCAATGCAGTCAAAGTGGCCCTTAAAAGCGCGCAGCAGCGGACTTGGAAGCACCTCGCTCATGAACGCACCAAAGGCAAGACCATCGGAATTCCGCTCGGAAAAAAGTTTTGGCCAGTGTCCGCAAAAGAACGGAAGGCCATTACCGGCCTGTTCGACGAGGAACTGATCAGTGCGCTGGTAGCGCGTCTCAAATATCGCGAAAGCGATGCGAACGTGGAAGTGCTGGATATCGCGTACTGGATGAAGGGCTGCAGTTCGCTCGGCAACCTTCGATACGCGGTTCTGCTTGACGTTGGCGGTCAGGCGGCGACGGGCCATGACCTCTGTCTCATCGACGTGAAAGAGGCCATCAAGGCAGCGGCACCAAGGGCACAGTCTGCGGGTCAGCCGAGGGACAACGCCCTGCGTGTGCTCGACGGTGCCCAGCGAATGTCACCCAACCTCGGCGGTCGAATGGCGTCGGCCCATGTACTGGGACGGGCAGTCGTGCTGCGCGAACTGCTGCCCCAGGACCTAAAGCTTGAACTTGCAAGGGTTGACCAACGCGAAGCGATGCGGGCGGCGCGCTTTCTTGCGCGCGTCGTGGGCAAAGCCCATGCGCGCCAGATGACCGAGGCCGACCGCGTGCGTTGGGCTGCCGAGCTTGCCAAAGGACGCCGGTCGAAAACGCTCGATGCGCCGCCATGGCTGTGGAACAGCGTTGTCGACCTGGCGGCCATGCATGAAAAGGCTTATCTCGAACACTGCCGCCGCTATGCGCTTGAAAGCTTCGCGATGGACGACGTGGCGCAGCTTCTGAATTGAGCGTCTTTTTTACGGAATTACCGACAGGGGAGGAAGGCGGCGGTGGGCAGCTGCACACCTGAACCCACTTGATCTCAATTTGGTTGGCTTGGTGCTGTATGAAACCACAGGCATTTGCGATGTTTGCCTACGTTCAGCGCTCTGGCGCCCTCCGATAGTCAGTTCTTCAACAACCGGAGAACACCATGACCGACAAGCACGTACAGGCCGAGGCCGCAAACTCAAATATGGAAAAGGACCCCGCCAAATGGGTCACGGGCGATGAGCCGATGACTGGGGCCCAGAAATCCTATCTGGCCACGCTTTCGGAAGAGGCGAAAGTCGACTTCGACGAGTCGCTGAGCAAAGCTCAGGCTTCTATCCGGATTGATGAACTGCAGGCTATGACCGGTCGTGGCGCCGATTCCTGAATTTTGTTCTGCGGTTTCCAACATCAGTCATCTTTGAATTCGACAACAGCTACGCATGACCTGCCGGCGCGTCATGCTTAGCTGTTAGGTTGGAGTCGCGCATTCTTGATGCGGATCAGGGCCACTTCCCCGGCAGCTTGTTGACGGACCGCCATGCGTTTGTCGGCAGTGTCGTCAGCCGGGCCTTTGGTTACCGCCCAGCTGAGCATCACGCCGGCTAGCTGGTGATCGCAAAGTTGCGCCTCGCGTTGTAGCGGTGAAGTTTCTCGGCGTCAGCCCTGGCAATCACTTATTTCTTGGACTGAAGTTGCTTTTCGACAGCGGTGGCGCTGACGCCAACTGACTTCACCGCAGAGCGCAGCGTGTCGGCGTCGACACCGAACTTCTTTGTCCAGTAGGCCAATTCGTAGTCTTCATTGACGTTGACGCGAGTGCGATCTGCTGGGCCACTGTTTGATTTGTCATCAGCCATATGACGTCTCCAGATTATGAAAGGGATAAAACTTTAACAATGAAGAAGCTATCTACACACAGCTTGGCCCCGAATATCGAAGTAGCACCGGGCGGGAAACAGTCTTCAATTTTTCTGCTATTTTTCCGTATTTGCAGGGTTTGGAGCAACCTCATCGACGCGCTCCGTGTTTGTCGTGCTGCGAGTGCCTTTGAGGTGCATCTCAACGTCCGTTGCACGATTGCCGACTTTGATAATGGCATCCCTGATCTGCATCTCCGTCGAATCGAGCTTGCGAGCCCAATCCGCGACCGCTTGAGCGGAATTTGAATCGATGCGGTCTGGCTGGGTGCCGTCGCCCATGGAGTTGGATTTTTCATTCGTCATCGGGTCTTCCTTTGTCCTGGTTGATCACAACTTGCTTTTTCACAGCCTGCACCCATACCGCGGTGACCGGTTCCTTGTTCCTGCACGGTGTTCCTTGGTAATTCAGGGCACGAATGACTTGAACACACAAAAGCGCTGCACACGCTTTAAATGAGTCGCCACTTAATTGAGGTGATATGCCCACAAAGTCGTAGGACCAGGCCTTACAGCACCGGCCGGAGCAGACGCGAACGCTAGCGCATCAATCACGAAAGAACCCATGCTGGCAATGAACTACCGCGGCCCGTACCGAGTCCGGGCAGAAGAGAAAGACGAGCCTGTCATCGAGCATCCCAACGATGCCATCGTCCGGGTGACCAGGGCATGCATCTGCGGTTCCGACCTCCACCTCTACCACGGCCTTGTGCCCGACACGCGGGTAGGCACGACCTTCGGACATGAGTTCACGGGCATCGTCGAGGAAGTCGGCCCCTCTGTTCAAAATCTCAAGAAAGGCGACAAGGTACTGGTGCCCTTCAACATCTTCTGCGGCACCTGCTTCTTCTGCCGCCGCGAGTTGTTCAGCAATTGCCACAACACCAATCCCGAGGCGACGGCAGTGGGGGCGATCTTTGGTTATTCGCATACCGCGGGCGGCTACGACGGCGGCCAGGCAGAGCTCGTCCGCGTTCCGTTTGCCGACATCGGTCCGACGATCCTGCCGGCGGACATGGACGAGGACGATGCGGTGTTGTTGACGGACGCATTTCCGACCGGCTACCAGGCCGCGGAAATGGGCGGCATCCAGGAGGGTGACACCGTGGTCGTCTTCGGAGCCGGCCCGGTCGGCATCTTCGCTGCCAAGTCAGCATGGTTGCTCGGGGCCGGACGCGTCATCGTGGTCGACCACATCGAGTACCGATTGGCGTTCGTCAAGCAGTTTGCGCAGTGCGAAACAGTGGATTTCAAGTCGGTCGGCGACATGGCCATCCACCTGAAGAAAATGACGGATGGTCTCGGGCCCGACATCTGCATCGACTGCGTCGGTGCAGAGGCTGCAGGCAACTTCATGCAGACGCTCACCGGCGTGAAGATGAAGCTGCAAGGGGGCGCCGCCACGGTTCTCCACTGGGCCATCAATTCGGTGCGCAAGGGCGGCACGGTCTCGGTCGTCGGTGTCTACGGACCGACGTTCAGCGCTGTTCCGTTTGGTAATGCGGTCAACAAGGGGCTGACGCTCCGGATGAACCAGGCTTCGGTGAAGCGGCATCTGCCTCGGCTCATCGAACACATCCAGGCGGGGCATATCGAGCCGCGCAAGGTCATCACGCACCGGTTTCGCCTCGAGGAAGTCGCCGATGCGTACCACCTCTTCTCCAGCAAGCTGGACAACTGCATCAAGCCGGTTTTGCTACCGGCCGGCGTCTGAGCACCCAATGGTACCGATCATGGATAACAAACAACGCTTCGCACACATCCCCGGCTGGGGAGCAGACCTCGACCCTGCTGACAGGCCCGCGTACCCGAAAGAACGCATGCCTGCTCGCCTTCCCGGGCTTCACTGGGACCAGCCCGCACAACAGGAAGCAAAGGTCGAAGTGCTGTGTTCCACAGAGCGGGACAGCAAGATCACGCCGGTCTTCGGAAGCACCGTGCCGCCATCCGGGCTCAGCGGCGTCATGCGGCGTCTCGCGTTCAGGTACAGCGAGAACGATCTGCGGCACTGGATGATCCTTCTCGCGGCGGACCGCACGAACGTGGTCGAAGGAGTCGCCAGCGACCTGGTACACGGCCATATCCCCAACGTGCTGGGCGAGATGGGGATCGGCGCGGCGTGGAAACATGACCGCGCTGGCGTGTTGCGCAAGGTGGCGGTGGGAGCGGCCGTCACGGCGGCTGTGCTGTTGCTCCGAAAGCGCTCCAGGCGGTAGCTGCCGGCCACCACTCACCAGATTGACTGTATTTCGGAGTTGCCAAGCACACCAACAATGCTGAAGAGACGAAGGCTGCGCCGGCGGTAGAGGTCGATCTCTTCGAATTCGGTCGGGTATGCGTTCTCGAACACACCTTTGAAATCTTCAAGTCCCTGCTCGTCGATGTCCGAAGAAGCGAAGTAAGTTGCGCATGTCATCACGCCCCTCGATGCGCATCGGCTCGGCCTCCCGCCTGATGAATCGGGCAAGAAGCTGGCCATGCACGTCGTCGCAAAGCGGTGCGGCGGGACATGGGGATCTGCAAGGCGGCGTTGAGCGTCGCCACGATTTTGCGGGCCAAAATGTGGCAATTTGTCTGAAGTGACCGCCGGAACCGGGCTTGCGGTACAGCCGAGGTGTGGAAATCAACACCAAGTGGCACCCCAAGACAGCACCCCTGAAATGGAAAAAGCCTTCTAAGTCGTTGACTTGGAAAGGTTTTTATAGGTTTGGTGACGCTTCACGGAGGCGACACGTGGACCTCAAAGAATCCTGAAAATATCAACAAAATCAACGATCTTCCGCCGGGTGCAGGGTTCTCCCGGTGATCCACTTGGTGGATCACGCAAGTGTACCTGTGGACAGAACTTTGGGGTACTAACAATAACGGTGGGTCTTTGCGTCTTTTTGGAGGTCAAAAGCGCGTAACTTTTGGCGCCTCACATTGGTGCAAGTGGTCCACCTAAGTTCGTAGCAATTTAGAGGATCTGCCTGACCGATGGCGGTCAAAGCTCTGAAGGTACGATGGCGGGATACATGGAGATACATGACCGCGAGACCCACATTACCCGTTGAATCTCGTGTCGCCGTCTTGGTGGACTGCGACAACACGAGCCCAGAGATTCTTGAATACGCATTGCGGGTTGTCGCGCAATTTGGCCGAGTGGTGCTGCGGCGCGGTTATGGCAACCATGCCACGCTCGCCAACAGATGGCAGGAGGCGCTGGTTCGGCTGGCCTTCACGCCATGCTTGCAATATCAGTACGCAGCGGGCAAAAACACCACTGATATCGCGCTGGCGTTGGATGCTATGGAGGCTTTGTTCGACGGCCGCGCAGACACCTTTTGCCTAATCACCAGCGATTCTGACTTTGCGTACCTATGTCGCAAGCTACGTGAACGCGGTGCCACAGTGCACATCGTCGGAGAGTCGAAGACACCGGACGCCCTGCGCAATGCGAGCGACCAGTTCTTCGAATGGGTGGCCTCGACGGCTGTCGAACTGCTGGCGAATGGCGTCTCCCAGGCTGCTAAGCCCGAGCCGGCCAAGCCAGACACCACTAAATCCGTGATCAAACGTCGGCCCCTAATGCTCGTCGAGGCGGTCAAGCTGCTCGACAACAACTCCTCCGATGGGAGGGTGAGCCTTGGTACCCTGGGGCAATACCTCAAGCGGACCGACCCAGCCTTCTCTCCACAGACCTACGGCCACTCTGGTCTGCTCGACATGGTGCGAACCTATGAACTGCTCGCACTGAGGCAAGAAGCCGGCGGACACTGGACCGTGCGCCTGGCATCAGCGACCGAAACCGCCGCGCCGCCGGCTGACCCTACATCTTTGAATTTCGACTAACGAACCCATGGCGATCAAGAAGTCCGATCTCTACTCCTCTCTCTGGGCCAGCTGCGACGAACTGCGCGGCGGCATGGATGCCAGCCAATACAAGGACTACGTCCTGTTCATGCTGTTCATCAAATACATCAGCGACAAGTACGGCGACAGTGACGATTTCGCCCCGCCCGTTGTCATCCCGTCCGGTGCCGCCTTCAAAGACATGGTGGCACTAAAGGGCAAGTCAGACATCGGCGACAAGATCAACATCCAGGTCATCCAGCCGCTGATTGAAGCCAATGCGCGTCTGGCACGCAGCGATTTCCCTGACTTCAACGATCCGAACAAGCTGGGCGAAGGGTCGGCCATGGTCGAGCGCCTGTCCAACTTAATCGGCATCTTCCAGAAGCCCGAACTCGACTTCTCGGGCAACCACGCAGAGAACGACGACATCCTGGGTGACGCCTACGAGTACCTGATGCGCCACTTCGCCACTGAGAGTGGCAAGAGCAAGGGGCAGTTCTACACGCCGTCGGAAGTCAGTCGTGTCATTGCCAAGGTGGTGGGCATTGGCCCTGCTAATGCTAAGGCTTCGACCACGGCCTACGACCCTACCTGTGGGTCGGGCTCGCTACTGCTGAAGGTGGCTGCCCAGGCAGGTGCAACGCACATCACTCTGGAAGGCCAGGAGATGGACGTGACCACCGCTGGCCTGGCGCGCATGAACATGATCCTGCACGATTTCCCGACGGCCAGCATCCTCACCGGCAACACGCTGGCCGACCCGAAGTTCAAGAATGGCGAGCAGTTACGCACCTACGATTACGTGGTGGCCAACCCGCCGTTCTCGGTCAAGACCTGGAGCACGGGCCTCGACCCAGTGAACGACCGCTGGCAGCGCTTCGCCTGGGGCCAACCACCGGCAAAGCAGGGCGACTACGCCTTCTTGCTGCACATCGTCCGCTCGATGAAGGCCACCGGTCAGGGTGCCTGCATCCTGCCGCACGGCGTGCTGTTCCGCGGCAACGCCGAGGCCGGCATCCGCAAGCAGTTGGTCAAGTCTGGCTTCCTGAAAGGCATCATCGGTCTGCCCGCCAACCTCTTCTACGGTACTGGCATCCCCGCCTGCATATTGGTGCTGGACAAGGCCGGCGCAGCTGCTCGGTCGGCTTCAGGCGCCGGCATTTTCATGATTGATGCCAGCAAAGGATTCATCAAGGAAGGCAACAAGAACCGCCTGCGTGAGCAAGACATCCACCGCATCGTTGACACCTTCGCACGCCAGGCGAACGAGCCCCGCTACGCGCGCCTGGTTCCGTTGGCCGAGATCGCCGACACCAAGAACGACTACAACCTCAACCTGCCGCGCTACATCGACAGCAGCGAGCCCGAGGACCTGCACGACATCACCGCCCACTTGCGCGGCGGCATTCCGGCGCGCGACTTGGATGACAAAGCCAGCCCGCTGGCCCCCTATTGGCAGGTGCTTCCTGGCGTGCGCCAGGGCTTCTTTGAATCAGCCGGCCGCGCCGGCTATGTGCAGCTGAAGCTGCCGGTGGCAGAGCTGAAGACGGCGATCCTGGGCCATGCCGAATTCCAGGCCTTCAACCGTGAGGCCACGCATCGCTTTGCCCACTGGCGCGCGGCGGCCACGGCGCTGTTGAAGGCCTTTAGCGTTGGCGGCCACCCGAAGGCGCTGATCGAGACCCTGGCCGAAGACCTGCTGGGCGGCTTCGAGGAGATGCCGCTGATCGACGCCTACGACGTTTACCAGCACCTGATGGACTATGCGGCGCAGACTCTGCAGGACGACCTCTACATCATCGCCGCCGATGGCTGGGTGGCCAAGACCAGCCGCATCCTGGAGACCGACAAGAAGGGCAAGACCAAGGACCGCGGCTGGACCTGCGACCCAATCCCCAAGCCCTTGATCGTGGCGCGCTACTTCGCCAAAGAGCAGGCGGTGCTCAACGCGCTGCAGGCCGAGCTGGACGCCGCCCAGGCGCAGCAGAGCGAGATGGAAGAAGAGCAAGCCGGGGAGGACGGCATCTTCAACGGCTACGACAGCGTCACGACCGCGGCTGTGAAGGATCGCGTCCGCGAGATCGGCCGCGACCCGGACGGCGCGGAAGAGCTGAAGCTGCTGAGAGCGTGGCTGGATCTGAGCAACGGCATTGCGGCGCTTAGGAGGCAGATCCGCGAAGGCGAGGCGGCGCTGGACACGCTGGCCTACGAGCAATATCCCAAGGTGAGTCAGGCCGAGATCCAGTCTCTTGTGATCGACGACAAGTGGATGGCGACGCTTGGGGTTACCGTGCAGGGCGAACTTGACCAGGTTTCGCAGACGCTGACCGGGCGCATCCGCGAGCTGGCCGAGCGTTACGCTATGCCACTGCCGGAGCTAAATGACGAGATCGCGGTACTGGCTTCAAAAGTTGAAGGTCACCTCACGAAGATGGGGGCAGTGTGGAAGTGACGTCTGGATTCAAGCGAACCGAAGTGGGTCCACTTCCCGAGCAATGGGACGTGCAAAGAATTGGTGAACTCGCGACTGTTGGCTCCGGAGGAACTCCGAGTCGAGCAGTTTCGGCCTACTGGAATGGCTTGATCCCGTGGGTCACGACCTCTCAAATCGACTTTGGCGTCATCGACAGCGCCGACCAGTTCATCACGACAGAAGGGCTGAGAAGCTCGGCTGCCAAGCTTCTGCCGGTTGGCACACTACTTTTGGCGATGTATGGCCAAGGTAAGACTCGCGGCAAAGTGGGGATGCTGGGCATGCCCGCTGCCACGAATCAGGCCTGTGCATCGATTTCGCTGCACGACGGGGTGTCACGCGAGTTCATCCTGCATTTCTTGAGTAGCAGGTATGAACAGATTCGCAACTCAAGTAACTCGGGCAGCCAAGAGAACCTCAGCGGGCACCTAGTCAAGCAAATACAGGTTGCACTTCCTGGACTCGCAGAACAGTGCGCCATCGCTGCCGCGCTGAGCGATGTCGACGCATTGCTCGCCGGACTGGATCGCCTTATCGCCAAGAAACGCGACCTCAAGCAGGCCGCCATGCAGCAACTCCTCACCGGGCAGACCCGACTTCCGGGTTTTCGGGACAAGTGGACGCAGGTGCAGCTGGGTGAAGTGCTTGAATTTAAAAACGGTCTTAACAAGGCAAAAGAATTCTTCGGGTACGGCACCCCCATCGTGAACTACATGGATGTGTTCCGCGGCACAAAGCTGATGGCTTCAAACATCCTGGGCCGGGTGTCGCTAACCACAGCGGAGATCAAGACGTTTGACGTCCGAAAGGGTGATGTCCTTTTCACGCGAACTTCGGAGACGACATGCGAGATTGGGATGGCGGCTGTCATGTCGGACGTCCCTATTGATACGGTCTTCAGTGGGTTTTTGCTTCGGGGGCGACCCTTCACCCAGCGCTTGCGAGATGAATTCAAAGCCTACTGCTTCCAATCAGCCGCAGTACGGCGGCAGATTGTTGCGAAGGCTTCGTACACAACGCGAGCATTAACGAACGGACGCTTGCTTTCTTCCGTTGTCCTAGACTTACCGAGCGGCCCCGAGCAATCTTCCATCGCGGCTGTGTTGTCGGACATGGATGCGGAGTTGGTCGCACTCGAAGCCCGCCGCGACAAGATCCGGGCTCTCAAGCAGGGGATGATGCAAGAGCTTCTCACCGGAAGAACACGTCTCGTATGAGCGCCATCACTCCGCACTACCGTAATGTGCAGCAGCTGCTGCAAAGCCAATCCTTCTCCATTGACGAATACCAGCGCGAGTACAAGTGGGAGAAGGAGAATATCGACGAGCTATTGTCGGATCTGCAGGCCAAGTTCTTCAGCCACTACAAGCCCGGCGACGAGACACCCGCGGTCAGCGGCTACGGCGAGTATTTTCTCGGCTCCATCATCGTCAGCAAGCGCAGCGGCAAGAATTACTTGATCGATGGCCAGCAGCGCGTGACTTCGCTGACGCTGTTGCTGATCTGCCTGTACCGCGCAGCCAAGGACCAAGGGCTGACCGTCGTGCAGACGATGGCACCGCTGATTTTCAGCGACAACTTGGGCCAGCCCAAATTCAACCTCGACATTGCTGAGCGCCTGCCGGTCATCAAAGCGCTGTTCGAGGGGCAGGCCTTCAACCCCGACGGCAAGGAGGAATCGATCCAGACGATGTACGCCCGGTATGGCGACATCGAGGACAACGACTTGCTGGCAGAGCTGGGCGTGTCGGCACTGCCGCACTTCATCTACTGGCTGTTGACGCGAGTGGGGCTGATTGAGATCGCCACCGACAACGACAGCTACGCTTACGCGATCTTTGAGACCATGAACGACCGGGGCAAACCGCTCAGCCCTGTGGACATGCTCAAGGCCTACCTGCTGGCGCCGATCGAGGACGCCCCGGCGCGCAGCCAAGCCAACCAGACCTGGAAGCAGCAGGTGCTGGAGCTGATCTCCTGGGATGGCGAGCACGAGCCTGAGCGTGATGCCAACTGCATTAAGGCCTGGCTGCGAGCGCAGTACGCCGATTCCACGCGTGATCGCAAAGCCGGCGCGGTGGACAAGGACTGGGAGTTGATCGGCTCGGTCTTCCACCGGTGGGTGCGCGACCACAGCGCGAAGCTGGGCCTGGGCAAGGCACAGGCCAACCAGAAGTTGATGGTCGAGAGCTTTCCGTTCTTCGCCAAAGCCTACCGGCGCATCTTGCAGGCAAGCAAGCACTACACGCCGGGGCTGGAAGCCGTTTACTACAACGCCCACAACGACTTCACTTGGCAGAGCACGGTGCTGCTGGCCCCGCTGGTGGAGACCGATGACGACGAGACCGTGCGCCGCAAGCTGGCGGTGACGGCCAGCTACCTGGACATCTGGGTGATGCGCCGGGCGGTGAACTACATCCGGGTGGGCTACTCGAGCGTGTCTTACGCCATGTGGCTGCTGTGCCGCGACATCCGCCGCAAGTCCCTGGCCGAGCTCGTGACCATCCTGGAGCAGAAGTTGGCCGAGGACGAGGTGACCTTTGCCGGCAGCCCGTCCAAAGGGCGCACGGGCATCCAGGGCCTGGGCCTGAATCAATTCAGCCGTCGCTACATCTATCACCTGCTGGCGCGCATTACCGAGGCCACTGAGAGCGGCGCAGGGCGTACTGAGTCATTTGACAAGCTCGTGAATCGCGACGCGAAGAATCCTTTTGACATCGAACACATCTGGGCCGACGACTTCGAGGCTGTGAAGGCTCAGTTCGCCAGTGAGGTTGAGTTCAAAGAGTTGCGTGACCACGTCGCTTCGCTCTTGTTGCTGCCTGCCGACGTGAATCGAAGCTTGCAGGCTAAACCCTTCGAGCAGAAGCGCGCGCATTACGCCAAGCAGAATTTTTACGCGGCCAGCCTGGACGCCAATGCTTACCA
The DNA here is from genome assembly GCF_057747805.1 of Xylophilus sp. PBN-3R. NCBI lineage: Bacteria > Pseudomonadati > Pseudomonadota > Betaproteobacteria > Burkholderiales > Xylophilus > Xylophilus sp. PBN-3R. Next base: position 4,021,205 of record NZ_CM173225.1, on the reverse strand, counting down.
GCATCAGCCGCAGTTCCAGCAGTTCGCTGCGATCAACCAACTGCCATTCGAGCCCTTCCAGTCCTTCACAAAAGCGGAGCAACTCGCTCGGCGTGAGCTGGTCGGTGCCTTGGTTGAAATGGTGTGGTCTCCTCAAAGACTTCAGAAAGCTGCCGCATGATCCAGCCGCTCCGGCCCGAACGCGTCACGCAGGACCGCGTCGTCCAGCGCTTTGTATGCCCCGTCGCCGCGAACGGGATGCGTTATCGGAATCTCGGCGACTGGCAGAAGCGCGAGAACAACCGCTGCATTGAGATTACGTTGCTGCGCGACAACCTCAGCGCCCGCGGCTACTCAGCGGTTCAGATTGGCGCGGCGCTGCAGAAGCTGGAAACGGCGGCTGACTCAACGGGCATCACGCTGTACCAGGCCAACCTGCGCACGTACCAGCTCTTGCGCTACGGCGTTCCGGTGCAGATCGGCGCCGGTCAAGCGCACGAGACGGTTCATCTGATCGATTGGGCCCATCCGGAGGCTAACGACTTTGCGATAGCCGAGGAGGTAACGCTCAAGGGCGGTTATCAGCGTCGGCCCGATCTGGTGCTTTATGTGAACGGCCTGGCCATTGCGGTGGTCGAACTCAAGCGCAGCTCGGTGGAGTTGGCCGATGGCGTGCGTCAGCTCATCACCAACCAGGAAGAAATCTTTAACAAGGGTTTCTTCAGCACCGTGCAACTGGTGCTAGCGGGCAGTGATTCGCAAGGGCTGCGGTACGGCACGACCGGCACGCCGGAGCAGTTCTTCGTTGAATGGAAGGACGAGGAGCCGAAAATGGGCGATGCCTTGCCCGGCATGTTGCTCGACCGGCCGCTGGCGCAAATGTGCACAAAGGGCCGGCTGCTGGACTTGATCCGAAACTTCGTCATCTTCGACGCCGGCCAGAAAAAGGTGCCGCGTCAGCACCAATTCTTCGGCGTCAAGGCGGCGCAAGAGCGCATGGCACAGCGCGAGGGCGGCGTGATTTGGCACACCCAAGGCAGCGGTAAGAGCATCCTGATGGTGCTAATCGCGAAGTGGCTTCTAGAGCACGACCCTGAGGCGCGCATCCTCGTCATCACCGACCGCGACGAGCTGGACAAGCAAATCGAGAGCGTGATGCGCAATGCTGGCGTCATCGGCACTGATTCCCCTTCGCCGCGCATCACCTCGCGCGCCGAGTTCACGCATAAGCTGGCCGAAGCCACTCCGCGCTTGCTGTGCGCGCTGATCCACAAGTTCGAGCCCGACCTGAACGGCGCGGCACCGTGCATCCACGGCCGTTTCTACGTCTTCGTGGACGAATGCCACCGCACCCAGGGCGGTGATATGAACAAACAGATGAAGCGCTGGCTGGGAGAAGCGGTGTTCATCGGGTTCACCGGCACGCCGCTGCTACGCCGGGACAAGCAGATGACGCGCGACGTGTTTGGCACTTACATCCACACCTACAAGTTCCACCAAGCGGTGGCCGACAAGGTGGTGCTTGACCTGAAGTACGAGGCGCGCGAAGTGCCGCAGCAATTGCTGACGCCGAAGAAGATTGATGCTTGGTTTGAGGAGAAAACCAAGAACTTGAACCGTTATCAGAAATCGGTGCTTCGGCAGCGCTGGGCGACGCTGGAGAAGCTGATGAGCGCCGGCGAGCGCAAGCAGCGCATCATCGCCAACGTCATCGAGGACTTTGGCCTGAAACCCCGGCTGAACAACGACCGGGGTACGGCCATCCTGGTGGCTGCGTCCATCTACGACGCCTGCCATTACTTCCGCCTGCTGCAGAACACGAGCTTCGGCCCCTACTGCGGAATCATTACGTCCTTCGAACCCAACCACAACGCGATCTCGCGCGAGCCCAAGAACAGCGACGAACGCTACAAGTTCGACACTTACACAGAGCATGTACTGAAAGCCGGGCAGACGACCAAGCAGTACGAGGACGAGACCAAGCGTCGCTTCAAGGATGAACCGGCGAACATGAAGCTGCTGATCGTGGTGAGCAAGCTGCTTACAGGGTTCGACGCGCCAAGCTGCACCTACATCTACCTGGACAACGAGTTGCGCGACCACAACCTGTTCCAGGCGATTTGTCGGACTAACCGGCTCGATGGCGCTGACAAGGACTACGGTCACATCGTAGATTTCAAGGAGCTATTTGGTGACGTGCAGCAGGCCATCGCTGTCTATAGCTCCGACGAGCTGGACATCGATGAAAGCAGCGAAGGCGATAAGGGCCGCAGCAACAACGTCGAGCTGAAGAACTGGCTGGTGGAGGGTAAGAAGCAGTTGGATGACGCACGTCAGGCCCTGCACTATCTGTGCGAGCCTGTGGCTCAGCCGCGCGATGTTGAGCAGTTCTTGCACTACTTCTGTGGCAATGCGGCGCAAGCTGGCGCACTGGACATCACCGAGGCACTGCGGATCTCGTTCTACAAGGCGATCACCCTGTACACACGAGCCTATGCCGACCTCGCTACGCACATGACGGATGCGGGCTACAGCAACGCAGAAGCGGCAGCGATCAAGAACGAGATCGAGTTCTATGCTGGCATCCGTGCGTCGATCAAGAAGCACGCGGGTGAGGAGCTGGACATTAAGCCCTTTGAGGCCGACATGCGCCACCTGCTCAACACCTACGTACAGGCTGACGCTGCGACCGACCTCGGTGATTTGGGGGCGCTGTCGCTCACGGAGCTTATTGTGCAGTCGGGTATCCACGATGCCATTGCCAAGAAGCTCAATGAGCAGGGCAAGCTGTCGAAACGGGCGATTGCTGAAGGGATCATCAACAACGTTCGCAAAACTATCATCCGGGAACAGCTGACTGATCCTAAGTTTTATGAGCAGATGTCCAAACTGCTAGATGACTTGATTGCGCAAACCCGAACCGATTCGGAGGCCTACGAGAAGTTCCTACGCAACGCGGAGACCTTGGTGCGTACTCTGGTCGAGAAACAACCGAGCGCCAACGTCCCCGCAACATTGCGTGGCAACGCCGAGGCCGCGACGATATTCAACAACCTCGACACGATTCAAGCTACGACATTCAAGTTCCCGACGGATATTGATCACCGCGCTACGCTGGCGCTACAGATCGATCGGGCGGTGCGGGAGCGGGCACCAGCTGGATGGAAAGGTGATGAGACGCGAGAACGGACGGTGCAAAACGCGATTTTCCCGCTCTTGGATCGAGACCGGGATGCCACGCAGGCGCTCTTCAACATCGTTAAAAATCAATCGGGCTATTGATGCAGGAGACCATCCAGCTGGGCGATTTGCACATTACGCTGACGCGCAAGGATGTGAAGCATGTACACCTAACGGTCCATCCGCCTACCGGCTGGGTGAGCCTGGTGACGCCGCGCTCGACCCGCATTGAAGTGGCGCGGGCCTATGCCATCACAAAGCTCGGCTGGATTCGGGACCAGCAGAGCAAGCTGCACTCTCAGGCTCGCGAAGCGCCGCGCCAATTTGTCTCGCGAGAGAGCCACTACCTGTGGGGGCGGCGGTACTTGCTGGCGGTGACCGAGGTAGACCAAAAGCCGCAGGTCACGGTCAACCCCAGAAGGCTGACACTGCAAGTGCGACCACAGTCGTCTGTGCAGAAGCGAGCCGAGCTCATGCACGAATGGCACATAGCGCAACTCCACGCTGTAGTGCCTGGATTGATCAGCAAGTGGGAGCATAAGCTGGGTGTTCGTGTGACCGGCTACTTCCTGCAGCGCATGAGAACCAAGTGGGGAAGCTGTAACCCCCGCAAGCAACATATCCGGCTAAACACGGAACTGGTCAAGAAGCCCAAGGACCTCCTGGAGTACGTGCTAGTGCATGAGATGGCCCACCTGCTTGAGCCCAGCCATAACGAGCGTTTCGTAGCGATCCTAGACCGGTTTTGGCCACAGTGGCGTGACTCGCGGGCAGAACTCAATGCGTTGCCGTTGGGAGTGGGATAGGCGCATATGAGGCGCACACGTCCGACCACGTCCGACCACGTCATCTTGATTGACAGTCGCTAGGCGGTAAGGATCGTGTGCATCTAGATTTAGGTGGACACGATGACAACATAACCCGTGATACGCCGACAACTTCCCCAGCGTGCTGCTGCCGCATCAATGACTTAATTTCGCTGGAGTCGAACGTCGCGACATGCTGCTGTCAATTAATGAAAAGCAGCTTCGATTTTCATTGAAAGGGCTGAAATGCAACGAAATCTGCAAGTGAACATCGACAAAAGTACCTGGCCAGGCACCGGCAAACTGCCCTCTTTTCCTAATACCTTCACGGACGGAAAAAGTTCGTATGCGCTGAATATACCTGCAATGCTCCTGATGATCGGCTATCTGACGACCCCGATTTCCGCGGCAGGCGTCTCGTTGAGTGAGTTCTGGGCTTGGGTTCGATACTTAGCTGCAATTGCCAAATCGTCGAATTTAAGCCTCACTAAAAGCTTCTGGCAGTTAGATGCTCACCAAAAGACCATACTCAGCGATGATTTCGGAATGGGCGTTCCGATTCTCTGGCTAAGTGACAAGCTTTCTTTAGTGCAAATTGTCGATGGCCGCTATTTCATGCGGCGAATCGCCAGTTCGCTTGGTGTAACCCAGGCGCGCACGGCGAAACGAGGACCGAATAAGACACCTGATTTCGTTGCTCAAGATGCATTCGGACAGTGGCACATTGTTGAATGCAAGGGAACGCAATCGGGTTCTGAATACAGCATGAAGCAACTCGGAGTTAAGGGGCCTCCGGCTACGGGTGGAGTGGCGCAGAAGTGTTCAATCCAATTTCCATCAAGTCATGCAGGACAGCGTTTGGTTTGTGGCCTAAGCATTGATGTTGAAGGTGGCGGTGGGAGTGCGCTTAAAATTATCGACCCTGTGGCAAATGAGCCGTTTGTGCTTGCGTCCGACCAAATGAACCTCGCTCAAGATGCAGCCAACCGAGGCGTGATGGCCAAAACACTTCGCATGGCGGGATTCGAAGTAACCGCAGAGTCTGTGGCTTCACCATTTGGACGTCGGCCTGAAGACAAGCCTGCTCGGACGGCGAAGGCAGAAGGCATACGCAAAAGGATCACAGAACGGCGAGACGAAAGAGCGCGCGCTGAGATACGTGGTGTTATATCAACAGGTAAGGCGTTTGATGGAGATTTCCGGGGTCGAGAGACAGTTGTCGAGCTTCCGCGAGAGGTGCTGGTAGACGGTCAGTCGGTGCGGAGGGTAATCATTGCACAAGGCGTTAATCGTGAGGCATTGGAAGAGCTCGAGCAAAAACCATCTGTTGAGGATTTTGCAGATGACAACAGCTCCATGAGGTGGACTGCGCTTATGGGTAAAAGCTCCGTGATGAGGGAAGATCGCGCCGCGTCACTGCGTATCGGAAGTCTCTTTCGACTAGACATTGAGCTAGCGGTATAGATTGTAATGACGACTGGGTAAGTTTTTTACTGACTGGCAGTTGCAGTTTTAAATGCTCACAGTCAAAATGACTTGACCGGACGCTTATCGTGCGACGGCTCCGCTGAGCACGATGTTTTAGGCTCGCAGAGGCTTTTGGTCGTTTATTTTTTGGCCAGCAGTGGCTGTGTGGCTCGATGTTGGCATGGGCGGCCTTAATCAGCCGGTAAAAATGGCACTCCCGTCCGCATCGCTTACGGAAACTCCACAAGTTTGGCTATTCATGCGAACTTTCTGTCAACGATAGCTGGAACCCGGCTCACTGAGCTTGGTCACCGCAGCATCCGGCCGTCACCATGTTTTGGCTGGCCGCTTACCGAGCAGGCAGCCACCGCATCTGCCTTGAACTCATCGCTGTGCGCGCGACGCGCGACGACGCTGGCGCAGACCCGCTTATTGATCAGGGAAAGTGTTCACGAGTCCACCAAGAATTGAAGTGCACTCGAGACTCCTGTGTTTCGACTAGGCTTTCAAGATGGCCGGACTGGGAGCGAACGTGGCGTTCATGTTGGCGCGCAGCTTGTCAGTGGCGGCCCAAAGGGTTTTTTTGATGCCCGCGAGCATTGAGACGGGAGGGGAAAATTCGAGAGATCATTGGCCCGGCGGTAGCTAAGCACTGGCGGCATCGGATTTGAGCTTGATGTTGACCGATTAGAAAGAAGCGTTTTCAACGGCTATGACAAGCTCGGGACAGGCATGGACCATAGCTAACTCAGCTTTGCTTCCAAGTCGGCTCACAGATCTGTTCACATCGCTATTCCTTAACGAATAACGCGGCCCTTAGTTGTGAGTAGTCCTCTTTGCTGAAGGCAGGCGGTGCCAGCAAGTTGCGAGCGAGGTCACGTTTTCGTTCCATTAATTTCTGCAACTGAAGATCAAAACTGTGCTCGGGGTTTTCTGGTAAAACGGCCATCGGATAATAAATGTGCACGTCTTTTGTCTGGCCGATGCGATATACCCGATCCGAGCATTGGTCCTCGACCGCAGGATTCCACCAGCGCGAAAGGTGGATCACATGGTTTGCTGCGGTCAACGTGAGGCCGACGCCACCGGCCTTTGGCGAAAGCAGCATTACATCGAATCCTGCTTCTTTCTGGAACAGATCCACGCGCTGTTGACGGGCCTCGGAACCCACCTCGCCATTGATGACCATGGGCAGACGTTTAAGGCCGTACCGACGCGCGAGAATGGTCGGAAGCTGGGTGGCGTCGTGCAGGTCGAGCGATTCCAGGAATATCAGTGTCTTCTCCCCCTTGCAAGCGATTTCGTCCAACACGTCGATAGCAGCAGCCATGCGCGCCGATTCAACGGGATCGAGGATTTCGCCACGATCCAATCCACCGTCCATCAGGATAGGGTGCAGCGATACGCGGCGCATGTTGTGGATCAATTCCAGCATGGATCCATCCCCCGACATGTTCTTCTGCTGGACTGCTCGCATGTAAGCGTCCAACTGCCGCGGTGGCATTGATCGTTGTATAAGGTGTTCAAATTTGCGCGGCAGTCCTTGGAGCTTTTCAGATTTCAACCGGCGCAACACCAGCTTTGGTTTCTCGGTGATCTGGCCCTCCTCTTGCCAGACCTGATCGCGCAAAGAGGCCACCGCGGTCGCGTCTGCTTCGTACCGGGCGCTGAAGGTTTTGAGATCGCCCAGCGCACTCGGCTGGACCGCATCCGCGATACACCAGAGGTCGGCAAGCCGGTTCTCGACCGGTGTTCCCGTCATCGCGACGAAGAAGTCCACGTTCAACGCCTTGACAGCGGTTGTCACACGCGTGCCCGGCGACTTGATTTTCTGGGCTTCGTCGAGAACAACTGCAGCAAAGTGGATGGCGCCAAAGCTCAGTTGATAGTCTGAAATCGCCTCATAGTTGGCCAAGACCACATCCGCCTGGCTTATGCGCGTCGTGTTCAGGCTTGCCGTACCGTCGCTGTGCCGACCACGCTTGAGGAGTTTCACGTGCTCGCCGTAGACACGCAGGATGTCGCCGAGGCCTGGATGCCACAGGTGCTCTTCGTGTTCCTTTTCCCAATTGCGCAACAAACCCACCGGTGCCACCAACAGCAGCGGCTGGCGTTTAATCCGACCCGCGACCATCAATTCTCGAAGCCACGCGCAGAAGGCAAGCGCCTGAAAAGTTTTTCCTAGGCCCATGTCGTCGCACAGCATTGCACCGCTGCTGCCCGATATCCAATGTCGCTGCATCCAAGCCAAACCGATCTCCTGGTGTGGTTTGGGCGAAGTACGCACGATAGTGGGCCAGTCCAATGTGCCGGGCCTTTTCTGATTAGTGCGGCTGAAGCCCACTGCATCGAAGTTGCTCTCGATGACAAGCACGTTCGGGCCGCTACGGCCTTGTACCTCCGTGTCCTGCCGCTCTTGCCTGCCTTGCTGCCTTGCCTCGACCGTAACCCGCAGCTTGACCAACGCATCTAAATTGGCTTGAGTCACCGGAACGGGTACACCCTTGACCTGGATGCTTGGCTGCCCCGCTTTCAGGGCCTCAGTCATGGTGACGCAGAGTGGCGCAAGCTCATCAGGTTCCAGCGCAACATCGACGCCGTTGAGCCTGATACCCATCTGCGTCGGCGGGGCCCACGATTGGGGTTGGATCTTTATCCAGGGCAGGATCGGACTGACCCATTCGGCCACATCCACGACACGGTCCGCGAAGCGCTCGGTCTCCACGAACACTGAAGGTACGTCGTCGGGCTGGTCTAGCAGCTCACGAATGACAGCCTCTGGATGCATTGCTGCACGCTTGCGTTGTTCACTGGATGCACTGCGTAGTTTGCGCACCGCAGTGAGCGCTTTCCGCAATCCGTCTTCCGCCACAACATAAAGGCCTTGGTTGACCGGAAACGCAGCGGCCCCTTCTTTCATCTGGTCCAGCCGATGGGCAAATACCTCGGCATCTACGGGCGGCAAGGCGGGAACCATTTCTGTGGTCTGCCCATCCTCAGACAGCTTTTCGGTGAGTAGGCTGGGCACCAGCTCGATCTGGCCATGCGCATCGCTACGTATGGACCAGGTAAATGCCGATGCCGTGACTACTCTCAGGCTTTTTAGAAATCCGTCCGTGAGTTGGCCTGCTGCGGCGTCACCCAGGCAGGAGCGAATGCCAGCCCAGACGCGGAACTGCCCATCCAGATCGTTCGCCGGTAATTGGTTGAACGCTTCGACGCGCTGTGAGATCTCAAAAATCGGTGCCTGCAGACGGTATACCTTGTTGCTGTGGTACAGCCAGCCGTCGCGAACCTCTACATCGCGTGCCGGAACGGTCTTGCCGGGCTGCAGCCAGCGGCCGGCAAGCTTTGCGCCGTCACGCCCCAACGCGCCATTCAGCCTCAAGTCCAGTGCCAGCGGGCAGTTGGGCGGTAGCCCCAGCTCCAGTGCAACCGTCTCGGACCAATGAGAGATCAGTGCGACTGGCACGACGTACTGATCGTCGCGTTGCGAGGCACCTTCTTCGAGCGCTTGGCTGCAGGCGGCAGCCGCGCCAACCGACATTGAATCCATCCATTGGGAGAAGCTCTGCTCCACGCGCCAACTGGCGCCGTTTTTAACCAATAACGGCTTTGTCACTGAGTCTCACTCCCGTGTGCTGTGCGATGAAGTCCCGGGCCTTGCGTTGCCAGGTGCCTCCCTCTGAGTTCATGTGCATGAGTTGCGGGCGTTGGTTCTGCCCGTTATGGAAATCGTAGGACTCCACGTTCCTCAGCTCTTCGCCGCGGTACTCCGTCAAGTACATGGATGGCGCGTCCGCTTCGGTGTATGCACATGCCCGAAGGGCGCCGTTGTGGCTCCACTCCATGAAGAGCATTTGCCCGATTCTGAGGAACAGCACGGATTGATCCGATGTCGCTCCAGATACCAACGAGCCGTACTGCGCCCAGTCCGCCTTGCCGAACGCGCGCTGCGCGTGCCAGGCAGCTTGAGAACCAAGAGCTAGCCAAGCTTCCTCAATCGCGCCATGGTCGTAGTACGCCATCCAGAAGCGCTCGCGGTATCGCCAAATCTCGTCGGCTGTCATCTGCAGCAGCCGCATGAAGCCCTGTAGCGTGTCGCCTACTAGCCAACGGCGCACGGTCGCAATGGTCGCCGGCGCGACACCTTGCCAGCGATGCCCTGCATGGACTGCGGTAAGCATGCGGGGGTCGCCATAGTGTTTGATCAGGAACGATGTCAGGCCATTGCGGATGCTGTCAGCAGGCTTCTTTTGGAGCCAGGGCCTGACAAGCCCATCCGCCAGCGCGACGCGATGCTCCCCATAGCGCAGCATCGACACCATGCGAGAGGCGCTATCGGCCTTGGCCCAAGACTTCATGCGCTCGATCACCCGTTCCTGGGATAGCACGTCGCTTGGTCCCTGCAGTGCGCCGGCGAAAGCTTCGCTGCAGATGGGTTCTTCCATGAAACCCGGCCACAGCTCCAACCTGGCCAGAACGTCCCGCATTTGCCCAGGACCTTCCATAAACGCTCTTCCCAGATGAGTTCCTACCTCGTCGGGGGAGAACCATCGTTGCTCGGCATGTAGCCTAGAAAAGCGGTCTGCAGCCTGGCCGCTCGCTGTCGTCAAGGCGAGGCGGATCTGGTTCGCAAAGTCCTGGAAGTCAGCGTTCTGTTTTTGAAAGGAGTGGCAGTACACGTAAAACAAAGGCACTAGCCAGCGCCTTGCGGCTCTTGCATCGCGTACTGCCAAAGGTAAGTGATCAGCCCAATAAGCCCGAATTAGCTCGGGGTCCGTGCTGCTCAGCGGCGGAGCACCCTCGACCCACAGCGCATACGGCAGCCGTCGCAGCGCTCCTCGGCCTAGATGCCGGTAACCGTCCGCCCGCGCCTCCTCATAGAGTTTGCGCATGCGCAAACCGATGGGATCTAGCGCGGGTGGCGCTGGTATAGAGAACCGCCCGAGCGTCTCAATGGCGGCATCCAGGGCCGGGAAGCTAGAGGGCAGCGCGGCAAACATCTCAGCCACCGCTTCCCGCACGCTTCAGGTTCTCGAGAGTCTCGTTGATGGACTGATACTTCAGCACGATGCGCATGTCTACGCGCCGGTTTTGCGCAGCTGTGCCACTGATGCCGGGTAGAAGGCGGTCGGCACCATAGGCGCTATAGGAGAAGATCGGCTGTCGCGCTGCGTTCTGAAATGGTGCTAAAGGCGATCCATCGCCAAGCAATACCTGTTGGATGGCCCGAGCCCGGTCGAACGACAGCGCGAGGTTGCCACCCGGGTTCGTGTTGGCGACGCTGTCGGTGTGTCCTTCCAGGAAGATGGTGTCAATCTCGTGCCATCCCCGGTTCCGAGCGCATTGTTTGCCTGTGACACGCGCTCGCTCGCTTGCCACATAGCAGGGCAGCACCAGGGCCAGCCGCTCGCGCGCGTCGCGGATGGCCTGTGTCGCCGGCAGGCTGAGCGTCGACGACCCCAATGCAAACAGGGTGTCCGACGGTAGTGAGATGACACCGCTGGCCGGGTCCACACGGACATCAAGCTTTGCATCCTTGAGCGCTTGACCGATCACGTCGGTGACTGAAGCGCGCGGGTCCGCAGCACCTTTCACCGCATCCAATTCGGACTCCTGGCGTCGCTGCTCCAAGGCTAGTACCACCACCAGGATGATGAAGATGAACAGCAGCCCGATCATCAGATCGCTAGCTGACGCCAAGTAGCTGCCTTCGCCGTCTTGCTTGCTGGCATGTGCGAGAGGACGTGGTCTGAGCATCAGCATTGGTTAACCCTTCCCGCGAAAGCCTTCCAGGCCGTCATTGAGGTCTTCGATAGACTCGTCGAGGTTCTGAATGGCTCCGCCCAGCTTGCTCACGGCCTTTGCCATTGCGGTATCCATATCCAGGTGCAGCGCCGCCAGCTGGCGCGAATACTCAGTCACGCCATCCTTGATCGCATTGACCACGCCGCCGAGGTCCTGGCTTGTGCGGCCCATAGCGTTTTGAACTTGCTGCATCGCATCGGCGACAGCGTTCGACGTTCCTTCCATCTGCGACCGCATTTGCGAAACCGCGCCAAGCACCTCTGGTCCAGCGGCCTGCAGAGTGCGGACGACTGCGCGCTGGCCTTCTGCCAGTTCCTCGACAGCGTCACTGGCTTCGGTCAGGTTGGCCGCCAGGCCAGCAACGCTGCCACTGACCCGGTCCCAGGTTGCACCTACCTCACCGAGATCGCCTAACAGTCCATGTGCCGCCGTGAGAGACCTCTCCATCTGCTCTACACCCCTCGAGCCAACTGCCGCAGCGCGCCGCACCGTGGCGTCGATTTCTTTAACCGCCTCCGATGTTTGAGACATCACTTTCTCCATCCCATCCACGCTAGCGGCCAAGCCCTGTGCTGCAGTTGCGATGTCAACGCTCATTTTTTCCGTCGCTGCGTGGATACCGTTGGTCATGCCCTGAGTGGCTTGGCCCAATTGCGACGCGGCGTCCTCTACGCCCCCTTTCAGCAGTTCAGCGGACGCGTCGAGCTTGCCGGACAACGCGCTTAGCGTCTCCTTGAACTGCTTCATCTCATCGGCCGTGTTGGCGCTGATAGCCTGCGAAAAGTCCTGCATCATGGTGCGTAGGGCGTCCTCGTTCATTGAGCTCATGCGCTCGCTGAGATCGGAGATCGCCGTCTCCAGGCGTGAGGTCATCTGCTCCATCTGCGGGCTAAAACCGGCGGTCACCGCCTTTCCAATGCTCATGGCGAGGTCCGTCTCAAAGCGCTTCAGGACGCCTGTTTGCTCGCGTGACTCGACAAGCAGCTCACCTACCAAGTCGCTGTGGTCCTGTGCCGTTTCATGGTGTTCGCGGAGCTTGTCCCCAACCGCACCTAAGTGCGCCAGCTGTTCGACCACGGCAGCTTCAGCGCCGACCGGCGGCCACCATGTCTCAATGGACATTACGACTCGATCGCTTGCACGTTGCACACGCGCCCAGGCGCGTTTGCCGCCTACCGTCCAGGCTAGCGAGACCGCCAGGCCCGCCAGCGACGACACGAATTTCCCGCCGGCTGAGCTCAGAAGGCCCTTGGTGGCGTCGACCGGGTTTGCCACGCCAGCAGCGCTGAGTGCCGTTGTGGCGTCGGTAAGCGCCAAGGTGAGAAAAAGGAATGTAAAGAACAAACCCACCCCCACCGCAATGTTTGGCACAGCTTCAAACAAGGGGATATTGAGGTGCTTGTTCAGCATCCTCTCCGGCTGCCAGACATCATGCACGGAGCCCAGCAAAACGCGTCTTTGCTGGTCGCCTTGCCCCATCAACATCAGACGCCCACTGGTGGCTTTCCAGGCTTGGCGCAACCAAGGTGTTGCCTCGGTTGCCTCGTTCAGTGCGGTGGTGTTGCCACCGACGGGATCATTGCCTTCAACAAGAAGGGCAAACTTTTCAAGCGCTGTCCACGCACTAGACAATTTCGGCCTAGCCCAGCCAAAGTAACCAATTAGGCCTGCCGTAAGGATGCCCACGCAAATGACCCCCACCTCGGGCTGCAGCGCGCCAAGGTGTTTGAGCATCGACTCCATGATTCCCCTCTGAATTTTTTCTCGCCGCACTGTTGAATCAGTGCTGTGTCGTGTGTGGATGTATCAAGTCTGAGATTTGACTACATTCCGTAACTCGCGTCGAATTCAAGCGGAAACAAGCGCTTTGTGACGACTAGATTGAGGTATTGATAGTGGTCGACCTCGTTAGTTGGCGTCGCAACGCCAATGGTGCGATGCGAATGTCGCTATGCCTGTGACTTCGCTCAGGATCGCGCGCCCGAGGCTCATAATTACAGCTGGCCGAAGCGCGGGAAAACTCCGGCCAGGCGGGAACGGAAAACCTGGAGGATTGATGTCGGGATTTGACGGTAAGGGCGGTCCGATATCCCCCGGTGGCAGTTGCGAGTCACTCGTCATCGACACCCTGATCGCCTCACCTAAGCCGCTGGTCGTCGAGCGCATCAACCCCGGTGACGTTCTTTTCGTCGGTCTCGCCACCAGCGATGGCGGCGAGACGGTTGTTGAAGTTGTGTTTCAGGGAGAAGCTGCCGGAGGTCTCGCTTCGCCTGCTATCAGCCGTCTGCGCGAGTGCATTGAGGGCGGGACCCGGTACTTAGCACGTGTTACGGCCAAGCGCGAAGCTCTCGTTCGAGTGCGCGTGACTGCCGTTCGATAGTGACCAAGGTTACGAACATGGACGTGGTGGGCGGCGCCTACGAGGAATGGTGGCTGAGACCATCGTGGCACGAAGTCTTTGGCTCGGCCGGCCGAGCCGCGTCGGCCGTCGCCGCGATGGCGGACGACGTCAAGCTCACCCTGCACTGCTACGCCGATGTACGCACTGCTCCTGTGCTTGAAGCTCGATGCGCGCTTGAAGGCATTCACCTAGTCGCAACCGCCGTGAGGGCGACCTGCTCTTTCCGCTACACCCATGCGCTCCATCGCCCGGAGGTCGAAGGGCCAAGGTCGACATATGCTCCCATCGGCGTGAAGGCGGAGGCCGTTCTGCGCTTCGGCTTCCTGGAGGGCGATGCAGTCGTGCACGGCAAGCGCGTCGTCTACGACCCGCAAGGCGACTTGACCGGTAGCCCGTTCAACTCGAACGGCTCATCTGCACATGAGCTTTTTGTTGTGCTCAACGAACGCGAAGCTCGCGCCACCACGGGACTGGAAGGAAGGGCCACTCCCTACGAATTGGCTCAAGCAACGCGCGCGCTCCACGGGGCTCGCGGGGTCGTCCTAAAGCGCGGGCCGCTCGGTGCGCTCGTGCTCGACGGCGACGTCTGGTCAAAAGTACCTGCCTTCCAAACTGACATCGTGTGGAAGATCGGCTCGGGAGACGTCTTTGCTGCCCACTTCGCGTTGGGTTGGGCGGCGCAGGGTCATTCGGCCGCCGACAGCGCGCTCCGAGCCTCGCTAGCGACAGTGGTCTACTGCGATGGGCGCGGGTTCCCAACGCCCGCAATGCTCAATGCGTTTCCGGCAAAGCCCCCCGATTTGGTGCGTTCGCCGTCGAGGGCTGCTGAGCCTGGATACAACAAAAGTATCCGGATAAAGTAGACGCCTGACTCGGCGCGACGATACAAACGCGCTGTGGACAATCCCATAAAGTGGCACTCCCATGTGGCACCCCTGCAAATGCAAAAAGCCTTCGAAGTCGTTGACTTCAAAGGCTTTTTTAGGATTGGTGGCGCTTCACGGATTCGAACCGCGGACCTGTGGATTATGATTCCATCGCTCTAACCGACTGAGCTAAAGCGCCAAGCCTCGAATTATAGCCCGAGATTTTTAGAGGCCAAATTATTTTTGGCGTTTGGCCTTGGCAACGGTCTTCGCAGACGTCTTCTTCGTTGGCGTAGCGGGTTCGCCGAGCCAGGCGGTCACCTTTGCCGCATCACGCAGAACCAGTCTCGCGGTCTTGTCGGTGGTGGGGAGTTCGAGGGGCAGTTTCAACAGCCGCTTGTCACGGGCCACCAGTGCTGTCGCCTTGCGGCCCTGGCCGAGGTACAGCGCCAGGTCGTCCAGCTTGCCGATGCGCCATGCGGCGCCGTCGGGCGTTTCCAGGCCCAGCCATTCGTCCCCTGCGGCCAGACCGGCTTTTTCAGCCACACCGCCGCGCAGCACCACCTTGACCTGTACTGACCCGCCGTTTTCAGTGGCGCGCAGGCCCAGTCGCTGGGCTGGCTGCGACGGGTCGTCGGCGATGTCCACGCCGTGTTCGCCAAGCAGTTCGGCCAGGGGCAAGTCCGCGGTGCCATGCACCCAGGCCGCGAATTCGGCGGTGAATTCACGGCCGGCCTGGCCGGCCAGCACCTCGGCGAAGTCGGCCTCGGTCATGGGGCCGGCGGCGCAGCGTGCCCACAGAGTTCGCATGGCGTCGTCGAGCGAGCCCTTGCCCTCGCGGCGCAGGGTCAGGTCGAAACACATCGCGACCAGCGAGCCTTTGGTGTAGTAGCTGATGGTGGCGTTCGCGGTGTTTTCGTCCTGGCGGTAGTACTTCACCCACGCGTCGTAGCTGGCCTGCGCGACCGACTGCACCAGCCTGCCCGGGGCCTGCAGCACCTGATTGACCGTCTTGTTGAGGAGGCGCAGATAAGCAGCATCGTCCAGCAGGCCGGCGCGGCGCAGCAGCACGTCGTCGTAGTAGCTGGTGAAACCTTCGAAGAACCACAGCAGCCGGGTGTAGTTCTCCTGTGTGTAGTCGTACTGCGCCAGTTCGGCCGGGCGCAGGCGCTTGACGTTCCATGTATGGAAATATTCATGGCTGATCAGGCCCAGCAGGGTGGTGTAGCCCTCTGACTGCCGCGGCTCGCCGATGCGCGGCAGGTCGCGCCGGGTGCAGATGAGGGCGGTGCTGTGCCGGTGTTCCAGGCCGCCGTAGCCATCGTCGACCGCGTTGAGCATGAATACATAGCGGTCATGCGACGGTTTGCTGCCGTCGCCGTGCCAGAAACGCATCTGCGCCTCGCAGATGCGCTGGCTGTCGGCCAACAGCCGGGCACCGTCGAAGCTGGCGGCTGCAGCGCCGGCCACCACGAAACGGTGGGGCACGCCGCCGGCGGTGAATTCCCCGCTCCAGAAATCGCCGAGCTCGACCGGGCTGTCGGCCAGGGTGTCGTAGTCGTCGGCGCGGTAGATGCCGAAGCCGCGTTTGTCGACCTTTTGCGGCAGCAGGGCGGTGGCGGCCTTCCAGTGGCCGGCATTGGCCGGCTGGACGATCTCGACCGTCACCGGCCGCGCTTCCTGGCCTTCGACACGCAGGCAGAGGCCGGTGCCGTTGAAGAAACCACGGCTGCTGTCGAGCCAGCAGGCGCGCACCGAGTTGTCGAAAGCGTAGACCTCGTAGCTCAGCACCAGCGGTCTGCCGGGCTGGCATCGGATGGTCCAGCTGCACTTGGATTGTTGCTCCACCACCGGTTTGCGCCGACCCTGCGGGCGTGCGGTCAGCTTCTGCAAATGGCGGGCGAATTCGCGCACCAGGTAACTGCCGGGAATCCACACCGGCAGCGAAACCGTCTGTTCGGGGGCCGGTTGGGCGATGGTCAGCGTGACGCGGAACAGATGCGCATGCAGGTCGGCTGCCTCGACGAGGTAATGGATTTCATGGGAGGCGCTGCGCTTCGGTGCGGTCATGGGCGGTTGGGTGGCTCGGTAAGCGTAAACCTGGGGGCTTCAACGGGTAGCGGTGTTCAGCTGTTTTTCGATTTCCGCGGCGGCGATGGCGCCTGGCACCCGGGTGCCGTCGGCGAAGATCAGCGTCGGGGTGCCGGTGATCTTGAACTTGCGGCCGAAAGCCACGTTGCGCTCGAGCGCGGCGGTATCGCACCTGGCGGCGGGGATGGGTTTGCTGTCGATCATCCAGTCCTGCCAGGTGCGGGCGCGGTCCTTGGCGCACCACAGGTTCTTCGACTTTTCGGTCGAGTCGGGCCCGAGGATGGGGTACAGATACACATGCACCGTCACGTTGTCGATGCTTTTCAGGTCGGCCTCGAAACGGCGGCAGTAGCCGCAGTTCGGGTCTTCGAACACGGCGACATGGCGTTTGCCGTTGCCGCGCACGATGGTGAACGAATCCTTCTCGGGCAGGCTGGCGAAATCGATGGCCGAGAGTTTGGTGACCCGTTCGCTGGTCAGGTTACGTTTGGCCCGGGTGTCGAGCAGTTCGCCCTGCAGCAGGAAGTCGCCCTTGGCATCGCTGTAGAAGACGTCGGTGCCGACCCGCACCTCGAACAGGCCGGGCATTGGCGTGCGGGTGATCTCGTCGATCTGCTGCAGTTGCGGCACCCGTTCGCTCAGGGCCTTGCGGATGGCGGCGGTGTCCTGTGCCTGGGCGGGCAACATGCAACTGGCAGCCAGCGCGCCGGCAGCCAGCAGTGCAGAAAGAAGACGGCGTGGGGTCATGGAAAGACTTTCGATAAAACAGTGGGAGCCCGGCTTTGGCCGAAGGTTCAACCCTGGCCCATGGCCTGGCGGGCCAGCCAGGACTTGACCGGTCCGGCCGCGTCGAAGCCGCTCAGCCCCCAGTTGCGCAGGGTCTGCCAGGGCGTGCCCGGCATCGAGAACAACTGTTGCAGGCCGTCGGTCGCCAGGCCCATCGGCCACAGGCCGGCCTTGCGCGCACGTTCGTAGCGGCGCAGCAGCCGCAGGTCGCCGGGGCTGCGCCAGTATTCGCGGTCGTGCAGGACTTGCGCCAGTTCCGCCACATCGGCCAGGCCCAGGTTCAGCCCCTGGCCTGCGAGCGGATGCACGTTGTGTGCCGCATCGCCGGCCAGGACCCAGCTGGCGGTTTTCGGTTGATCGCCGGGCATCGGCCCGCACCAGCGGTTGGCGCGGGCGAATTGCAGCGGCCAGTCGGCACGCGGGCTGATGAGCGAAAGGGCGCCGACCGCGCCGCCGGTGGCAGCCAGTGCTTCGGCAACAAAGGCTTCGCCTTCCAGTGCCAGCAATTCGGCGGCGCGGGCGTTTTCTGCCGACCACACCATGGCGACGGTGTCTCCGGCGCTCCCGCCCATCGGCAGCAGCGCGACCACGCCGTCAGGCAGGAACCACTGGCGGGCCACGCCGCCGTGCGGTTTTTCGCAGCGCAGGCGAGCGGCGATGGCGTGCTGCGGATACGGAGTAGTCTCGAAGCTGACACCGAAAGCCTGGCGTGTGGCGCTGGCCCGGCCTTCGCAGACGGCGGTCAGGGCGGCCGGGCGTTCGGATTCGAGCATCTCGACCAGCGGCTGGAAACGCAGGGCATCGGCCAGGCGTGCCTGCAGCGCCGGCAGGTCGACGATCCAGGCCAGGGCCGGCACCTTCTGCGCTTCTGCGCTGAAACGCAGAACTCCTGTGCTGTCGCCATGGATTTCCATGGCCGCTACCGGGGTGGCGAACTCGGGTTCGGGCCAGGCGCGCAGAGACATCAGCAAGTCGCGCGATGCCGCATTGAGCGCATAGGCACGCACATCGCTGGTGTCACCGGCGGGCGGCTGGGAAGAAGACGTCGCGGCCTGCGCGAGCAGGCCCACACGCAGACGGTCACGGGCCAGCAACAGGGCGAGCGTGCTGCCCACCACGCCGGCGCCACGGATACAGATATCGGGGTTTTGCACCATGCGGCATTGTAGGGAGCGGTCGGTGACGGATGTTCACAGCCGTGTCCGGCAGGCACCCCGGACACGGCCAATACAATTGGCGGCAATCAAAGGAATTTTTTCATGAGTCTCCAATGCGGCATCGTGGGCCTGCCCAACGTCGGCAAGTCCACCCTCTTCAACGCCCTCACCAAGGCCGGCATCGCCGCCGAGAACTACCCGTTTGCCTGATTTTTGGAATAAGTCTTTATAAATCAAAGACTTAATGTGGAACTGCCGCGCCGCCTGGCGATGCCAGGACAAGGCCGGAGTCACCAGAATCGTCCCGGCAGCGTCTGAAGCGCTTTCGACAATGCGTTCCCAGCCTATCTGCATAGGCCAGGGGGCACTGTGGTGGTTCAGAGGACCTCCAGCTTCTTGATCCCCGCGATCAATTGCAACTGCTCTAGATGATCGGCGCGATGGTCGCCACTGCATTCGGTGAAACTTGAAGACACCGCGTCACTCACCACCCTCCTCAAGCGTTGCGTCCACCTCTGGAAGTTCACCGTCGTGACGGCCGTCAACGGTGTCACTGAAAGACAGCATCTCGTCGCGAAGTTCGATGGCTGAAGATCGCTGATTCCCACGTGCAGCGACAAGTCGCTCGATTAACGCCCGCTGTTCTGCAACGGTTGGCGGGAAGCAGATCTCCAGTTCCTCGAAGTCGCCGGCTTGTGTCCTTCTCCGATTGCTGTGCCCAGTTGTGATTGCTCGGAACGCGCGCTGGTAGTAGCGGCTCCGTAGCAAGTAAGACAAAAAATCTGCGCTCAGTCGTTCGTCAGTGACGTTGTAAATCGGAAATTCCTTCGTGACGATAGCCCTGTCGAAATCATCGGGCACCACCGCGATGCACCCCTTCCACAGATCGATGGAAGAAAACACAACGTCGCCGCTGCGCGCTTCAAACCATCGCGACGAGCCGTTCTCGAAGTACATGCCGAGCCAGTCCGGTGGATTGACTCCCTTACCTGCTTCGCGCGGTCTGATGTCGCCGGTCTGCGCAATCGTCATAACCTTGAAACGCACATCTGGCGTTTGGGCTGGATCGATCTCCGCCTCACGCTTCCGCATCACGGTTCTAACCTTTGCGCGGACCCACCCCTGAGGGGTATATGCCGCCTCATTCGATTTGAAGAGGTGGTACTTCGGGTCCAGGCGGTGGCTTTCAGTGGCGGTCCACACTTCATGGAAAGGCACCGCCATGCAGTCGGGACTGACTCGTCCCGAATATGCCGACGGATTGCCTTGAAAAGCTCTCCATTCACCAAGCACAGTGTCGCTTTGGTCTAGATCTAGGCGACCTCCGGGTCCGCCCTTATAAAGTTCGTTCGCCTCCGTCGGCGCACCGGTTGTCGAATACCCGATGTGGTTCACTTCCGCCATGAAGACTCTCAAGTCCCGAAACGCTGGGTCAGCATAGACCGCTCCAATCAAGGCCGCCTCGCTGGTGTCTGATGAGGCTTGATCTTGCGTTCGCGCCCTCGCCGTTTCAGCTAGCCTAGTGCGCCGCTCGAGCTCGCGGTCGAATTTCCTGTCGAAGCTCTGCTTCTGCGCGCGAGTGAACTTCTTGAAGAAAAGAATCGATGTCTTGTTCTGGGCCCCCGACTTGCGAAACGCGTAGTCTGGGAGGGAAACGATGGCTTCAATCTGGCCACATTTCGCAAGCCACATCCTAACCTGCGGGCAATTCGATAGTTCGCCTTGGTTGTTGAATAGGCCGTCGGGAAGTACTAGGCCGAAGCGTCCGCCCGGCTCAAGGAAGTCCACCACGCGCTCCATGATGACGTGCTCCGAAGGCACTTTGTCGCGCCCGGCAGCGACCGCAAAAGTGGCCAGGTCGGTGCCCCCCAGGAGATCCTCGTCACCAGTCGCCACTTCATCGCCGAATGGAGGATTGCCGACGATCTTGCTGAACATGCCATGCCCGCTCTGCAGGCGCGGCTTGGTGAAGTGGTCGTCCAAGCAACTGCGGTCACCTTCGATGTTCGTGTGGCCGTCGTGGTGCAGCAGAAGGTTGATCTTGCAGATGCGAGACAGGATCTCGTGAATTTCAATGCCATACACCCGAAGAAGTGCAAAGTCGTTCTTAATTCGGTCGATGTGAGCTGGTCTCTGGCCAGCGAACTGCTCGTCCACACGGTGCCACACCTGGAGTAACGCTTCGAGCAGAAATCCTCCACTTCCGGAGGTCGGGTCCATCACATAGTCTTCGTGAGTGAGGTCGAGCAGCGACACCGTGAAGCGGGCAATCTGGCGCATGGTGAAGTACTGGCCGAGCTCGCCCCGGAAGATCGACCCGAAGAAATTCTCGAAAGCTCCACCGATGGTGTCAACGTCGGTACCCATCAAGCTCGCTTCTTGAAGCACCCTTACAACGTCGAAAATTTTTCGGTCTGTGAGGTTTATGCGCGTGTCGGGCGGGAAGATCGTTGGGTCGTCCTGACATCCTTGTCGGAATAGACGGTGCACCCGGTTGGCCACTGCAGCGATCGTCTCATCGGAGCCGATCTGAAAAGACCGCGGATTACCCGTTGGCGTGTTGCGCTCATCGACAACCTTCGCGAAAAGGAGCTTGCTCCACTCGTCAAAGGCGTTCAGCGGATCTCGCTTGCCTCCAGCCCAGATGATGGAATGACTTCTTCTGATTTTGCCTTCGAGCACTGCGGAGCGCACCGGCTGGATGTCCGCTTCGGAGCCCGCGATGTAGCTGTAAACCGGTGCTCTACCGTACTGCGAAGGAACCGATTGTCGATTGCCGCGACGGTTGCTCGAACGCTCAGTGAAGGGGAAGTTCGCCACATCGAAGAAGATGTGCTCGTCCCCTTCGTCATATAGGCCGAGTGGGGCCCGGAGTGAGTTTGCGTTTCCGAACAACTGTTCGATCCCTTGCCGACGTGACACTGTCGACTGGGAATCCGATTTGTTTTCTACAACGAGGTAGGGGGTTTGGCACCTGTCGTCCTCGTAGACCACGACGTCAGCTTGGTCCGAAGGGGTGCGACGCGGCACTGTCACCTCAGTGCGAAGTCGGTTCGCGGGATAACCTTTCGCTACGATAAGGAACGCAATTGTGTGTGCGCGGACCCATTCTTCGGGATCTGACCAGTCGTAGCTCTTCTTCTGATTCAGGTTGTAATGGACGCGCCCACCTTTAAATTCAATGAAGCCTCGTGCGAGGGCTTCGATGACGTTTGGCTGACTCAAAGCAGCTTCTGGGGAATCAATCATGTTGCTATGCGGCGAGCACGTTCTTAGGCAAAAACGGTCGATGGTAACGGTCGGGCGGAACCGCCTTCCGTCACGGAGACGCTGCACGCATAGCCGCGCGACTTTGCGGCATATCGACCTTTGAGAAGCCTGCGTGACTGGAAGTTCGCGCGTGGCCATGTAGAAGCATTTGCTTCTACCGTACGCTCAACCGCGAAACTGAAGTTCTCGCTTTGCCGCTTCAGCCCGTCCCGACCGGACCTGTTGTTGGGGCGAAATCCTCATGTTGGGAGTGCCTCCAACCCATCCTGGATTTTTGCTTTGTGAGGTGGCCCACTCACTTTTGAAGGCACCGAAAGGCGGGCTAGCAGTCGCTGCACCTGGCCTAGCCGCCAGATGCCTCCACCTGGTGCCCTTACTCCAATCAAATTCAGTTCGGCAACCATCGCCCGGTGCGACAAGCCTCGCGCCTGAAAGCCTGCGACCAAACCTTCCAGCCGAGATGCAAACGCGTCTGCGGCTTGCTGACGATGTTTCGTGTGACGGTGCAGGTTCGTCGGCCCCGTCGCCCCAAGTTTTACGCCCCGGAGCTTGGCTGCTGCTAAGGCGCCCCGAGTGCGCTCGCTGATCTGGTCGCGCTCCCACTCGCTCATCACCGCGTGCATCTGAATCATCACCTTGTTTGCATGGGGCATGTCGGCTGCGACGAAGTCCACCCCGGTCTCGATCAAGCCCGACACGAAATGCACGTTGCGGGCCAGACGGTCCAGCTTCGCGATCAGCAGCGTCGCTCCCGCCCTCTTACATCGCTCAAGCGCCAGGCGCAGCTGAGGACGTTTTTCGAGCGCGTTGGCGCCCTTGCCGGTCTCGGTCTCGAAAAACTCGTCTATCGCCGTTCTATCGCGTTCTGCGAGGAACCGCTGGACCACTTGCTGCTGGGCATCGATGCCGAGCCCGGAGGCTCCTTGACGTTGGGTGCTGACTCGGTAATAGGCGACGAAAGCGGGTTGGCTCATGGGGGACTCGATCCGAGCAGTGGCTACATGAAAGGACGACCGTCCTATGTGTAGCCAAGCCTATCGAACCAGCCATAATTTGAGAAGGATGGAAGTGCAAATGCTGGCCGAAGTGTGACGACGGCGGACGCCGGGGTGAGGGGCGCAGCAGGCCAAGGACCACAAGCAACGCACCCACCTACACCGGGGGAATCGATGACACCGGGACCCTGGAGACGGAGGGTATGAAAAAAAGGAGCAGGTGTACCGTACACCCATCCACCACCACCCTACCTTTAATCCGCAGCGAAGGGATCTGAAACCAGGCTGGATGCGGCCTCCGAGGCCATTTCACTTTTCGTTCTGTTGACCAGTGATGCGGCATCGGTGTGCAGCTCGAGCTGCTCCTCATCCAGGGCGAGGTGGTAACCGACAGCAGACAGCACCTCTTCCTCAAGCGCGATTCGATCAAGTTGGACGCGGCTCACGAACCCGTCGTGCTGCAGAAGCACGATGTCGTCCGGGTGCTTGCTTACTATGGCCCTGAGTGCCCTGGCTTCAACGCCCTGCACGATATGGGCCAATTTCCGCGCTGATGATGCGTCGCCCCGGATAGCCTTGCCGCTTGCGTTAGTCAGGCTGCCGTTCGCTGTCCTGGGCCATGTTGCAAGAATCGCGCGGCGAGCAGCGTCTAGCTCTGCAGTGAGAGACCGGAATTGAGGCTCAGCATAGAGGCGCTTTGCGGCATCGATGCCAATTGTCGAGGGGATGGCAGTCTTAATCCAGGTCGCGGTCCTTGCACCGTACAGCATTGCTAGCAAGCATTTTTTAGCCTGGTCGACAGTGATTTCGGCGTCGTTGGCGATCTGCTGTCGAACCGCCTTTTTGTTTAACAGGTAATGCTGGATCGCTGGGCAAGGGGTTCCACGTTCAGCTGCAAGTTGGGCAACGATGCTGAAGTGACAGTTTGCAAGGTCGTATTCCCAAAGCCCATGAAGAGCGGCGTCCTTGACCAGTGACGGTGCGTTCTGAAGGTTCAGCCCTCGCGCATACAGTCGCCCCGTTGGGGCGATTGCATATACCTGTGGCAGGTGGTCCGGACCTGCTAGGGAAGCGAGAGACGTTTTTATTACCTTAACTACGATATCGAGAAGGCGACGCAGAAAAAGTTCCAGTTCACGATCGACAAGCAGCGAACCGGTTAAGTGATCCGATAGCCATTGACGAAGGGCTTCAAGCATCTCACCGTTTACTGGCACGGCATTCATGTGCTTCGCGCAGTCCCAGTCAGCGGTCCTAGTGAGCTTTCCATTCGTCCCAGTTGAGGAGACTGCGCTCAAAAGGCGCTTTGGCGCCTTAAGGCGCGTGCCTACTAGAGTCAGAAGTGTGGCGGAGCGGGCTGCAGGGCCGGCCGCGTATGCATCGAGCGCTTCTCGAACCTCAAGCGAAAAGCGATATGCCCTCGTTGTGCCTTCGCGGTGTGACCAATTCGGAGACCAGTTCGCGAACGCAGTGCGGAGCAGCGGCGCATGCTTGTCACGGCCGAACAGGGTTGCAAGTTCGCTTTCGCCGAAGCTGAGCGCCCCCGGTTCTGATCGATGTTGCCGACGCTTCTGACTTCGCTCCCATGCCATGAGGGCGAGCCCCCACTGGTTACGTTCAGACTCTAGCCCGAAACCTGGAACATGAGTCCGTAGGGACTCCAGAAAATCGCTTGGAATGTAGACGCCCGTTGACAACCCGACCTCATGTAGTGCCCATTTTGGGCAACTAGGATACGCGAAAGTTATAGGGTCTGAGATGGGGTCGCAACTAAACGGCGCCAAGAAGTGGTATGTGCCGAAGGACCTTCATACCCCTAGGCAACGTCGTCACCCTCATTGGCCCTTCATGCCGTTTTTCCAGGCGCGTGTGAGACACGCTTATATAGCCACTCGCTGGCGCGGAGTTGATGCCGTATGTATAAGGATTTTAAGGACATCAACCCCATGCCTTCAACAAAAACGTCGTGTGATTCTCGACATGTATAAGACGCCGGCTCAACATTGCAATGTGAGCGCACTAGAAATGCATGCTAAATGCTCCCTAAATGCCTGCTAAGTCAGATCAGTATGTTGCCTGGTGCAGGGCGCATTAAACTTTCGAGGGCCTCTTGCACCTGCTCGAGAGGTCCGCGAACGTCCTCGACCGACAACTCAACATAATGTCGGTTGAGCACGTCGCCTCGAAGGGGGCTGTGATTCAGCACCCGGCGCATGACCACGTCGCCAGCCCCCACACGCGCTCCTGAGGTGGCTAGGAGCTTGCGAAGATCATGAAGTCGAAAGCTGGGTGCTCCGGCACGCGTTGCCAAGTCTGTGAGGTGGCTGGCCGAGATGGGGAACAGTTCAGCATCACCCGAGAGCCCTGACATCCTTCTCACCAAAAGCGTGCGCATCAGGGGCGTGATGGGCAGGGTGTGGGGCTTGCCGTTCTTGGTCATAGGAAGCATCAAAACGCCTTGTGGCGCGTCAATCTGATTAAGACGAAGCTCCCTACATTCATTACGCCTCAAGCCCGTGTAGAGGCTGAAAAGCAGGAAGTCGCGCCTGCACTCATCGAGCGTGTCCACGGCGGCTCTCCACGCTGGGAGGTCGGCCTCTTGGAGCATGCGCGCCCGGGGCGTCGTCCGGTCAGGCATTAGCCCGATGACAGCCAGCTTCGTGAAGGGTGAGACGAGGTCGGTCTCGTGCAAGACGTTCACGTACTTGAGCACCGCGCCCAGGACGCCGCGACCTAGCTCGACAATGGATGCGCCCTTGCTGGCAGCGAATTCCTGGCAGTGGTCGAAAAACTCCGGGTGGGCCAGCTCCTTCACAGGACGGTCCAACCACTCCCCGAAATGCACCCGGAACAGTGAGTCGTACCGCTTCTTGCTGATGTCCTTGATGGCCTTTGCTGCACAGTAGGCGGCACATGCTTCGCGCAAGGTGGGGAGGGCCTTTGGGCGGGATGGGCGCGTAGGCCATTCGCCCTTGCGACATTGCCGCAGAATGTCCATGGCTGCAGCCCTGGCCTCGTCCACGCTCATCAGGGGCCAATAGCCGAGGTTCATCCGGAAATGCTTGCCGGCGACGCTGGTGACGACTCGGAAGGTGCGCTTTCGGACGTTCATCCTGACAACAAAACCGCTCAACATGCGGTCCCGAAAGATCCGCCCGTCTGTGACCCTGCTGCGCAGCATCAGCGACTCGGTTATGAGCACTACTGGCATGGGCGTCCTCTTGCCAGCGAGGACATCAAGGCTGCAGATTTATGCAGTGGGCGACTGTGGTTTACGTCGAGCATGTCGCGATCCTAGGACGCCATGCGGGCCAGCGAAAGGATCAATCAAACGTGTCTGGGCACCGCTGAGCCATGCGGTGCCACCGGCGGCAAACTGAATTGGTATGGGGCTACGATCGATTCTTTTGCGCGGACGAAAACATGCCGAAGATGTGGATGGTTCGAGGTGAGGCCGGGCGTTTGTATGAAGCCTTCCGGGAGCACTCGTTGGCTGCAATAGGCTGGGGGGAATTTACTTCGGAAATCACAGCAGGGATGACCAAACAGGATATCGCTGCGCTGTATACGCGAAGAGCGCCCAAGCTGAAGCGCGGAACGATCATCGCTGGCGCCGCTCAGATCTGGCGATTCTTCAACGAGATCAAAGTAGGCGATGACGTGGTGACCTACTCGCCAGACAACCGAACTTATTTATTCGGACAAGTCACCGCACCAGCTTCGTATTCAGCCCAGACGGCGTCAGAAGGTCTTGCGTTGGTTCGTTCGGTCGACTGGAAGCCGGTGGAGATAGAGCGGGACAAGCTCACCCAGGGCGCAAAAAACAGTCTTGGCTCGACCTTGACTGTGTTCGTGGTGCCAGAAGGTGCAGCCGCTGAGGTTCGCGCGGTCGCTGCTGGGGGTGTAGTGCAGGTTTCGGCCCAAATGGAGGAGTTGGAGCCTGACGAAACAGATATTGAGCCGGCTGAAGAGGCGGCTTCACCTCCGGCGTCGCTAGTCGATCCGCTGCTGGGAATCGAAACAGTGTCACTTGAGCGTATCAAAGACCTGGTTGTCAAAATCGATTGGGATGATATGCAGGAGCTCGTTGCGGGGATCCTCCGAGCCATGGGATACAAGACACTTGTATCGCCACCTGGGCCCGATCGTGGCAAGGACATCGTGGCCTCACCTGATGGCTTCGGTTTCGAGCATCCGCGAATCGTCGTTGAAGTCAAACACCGTAGTGGGCAGATGGACAGCAAGGCTATCCGCAGCTTCCTTGGTGGGCGCCACAAAGATGACCGAGGGTTGTACGTGAGTACCGGAGGGTTTACACGCGATGCGTTCTACGAGGCCGATCGCGCCGCCGTGCCGCTCACGCTGTGGACCATCGACACCGTCGTGCGGGCATTGATCGAGCATTACGACAAGACCGACGCAGAGACTAAACGTCTGGTGCCTTTGAAGCGGCTGTATATCCCGGCCTAGCCCGAAGCTCCGCAGCGCTAGGGCGCGCCCCAATACAATTGCGACCAGTTTTCCCAGGCGCAGCGAGGACAAAACCTCCGGACGTCACCGTTTTCCTAACCAGTGTGCCTCGTTTGTCGGGGCCCGCGTGTGACAGCGCGGATCAGGCATTTCCACGATGCCGACATTGGGCTCGATGGTGCGGAAGGGATTGATTCATATAGGAATTTTCATGAGCCTCCAATGCGGCATCGTGGGCCTGCCCAACGTCGGCAAGTCCACCCTCTTCAACGCCCTCACCAAGGCCGGCATCGCCGCCGAGAACTACCCGTTCTGCACCATCGAGCCCAATGTCGGCATCGTGGAAGTGCCTGATCCGCGCCTGCAACAGCTCGCTGCCATCATCTCGCCCGAACGCATCGTGCCGGCCATCGTCGAGTTCGTGGACATCGCCGGCCTGGTGGCCGGTGCGAGCACCGGCGAAGGCCTGGGCAACAAGTTCCTGGCGCACATCCGCGAGACCGACGCCACGGTGAACGTGGTGCGCTGCTTCGACGACGACAACGTCATCCACGTTTCCGGCCGGGTCGACCCGATTTCCGACATCGAGGTCATCCAGACCGAACTCTGCCTGGCCGACCTGGCAACGGTCGAAAAAGCCCTGCATCGCCACACCAAGGTTGCACGTTCCGGCGACAAGGACGCGCAGAAGCTGGTCGGCCTGCTCGAGCGTTGCCAGAAGGCGCTGAACGAGAACATTCCCGTGCGCGCACTGGAATTCTCGAAGGAGGAAATGCCGCTGGTGAAGAGCTTCACCCTGATCACTGCCAAGCCGGCGATGTTCGTGGGCAACGTCAGCGAAGACGGTTTCGAGAACAATCCCTATCTCGACCGCCTGCGTGAATACGCCGCCAAACAGAACGCGCCCGTGGTCGCCATCTGCGCCAAGATCGAAGCCGAACTGGCCGACATGGACGACGAGGACAAGAAGATGTTCCTCGCCGAAATCGGCCAGGAAGAGCCCGGCCTGGACCGACTGATCCGCGCCGCATTCAAGCTGCTGGGCCTGCAGACCTACTTCACCGCCGGCGTGAAGGAAGTCCGCGCCTGGACCATCCGCATCGGCGACACCGGTCCGCAGGCTGCAGGCGTCATCCACGGCGATTTCGAGAAAGGCTACATCCGAGCCCAGACCATCGCCTTCGACGACTACATCGCCCTCAAGGGCGAGCAGGGCGCCAAGGACGCCGGCAAGATGCGCAGCGAAGGCAAGGAATACGTCGTGAAGGATGGCGACGTGATGAACTTCCTGTTCAGCCCGTCCTGACCCGTCCTGGGCGAGTGATTGCCAGACAGGACCGATTTTCTGTCTGCATGAACGAAGGATGAACCGTCGGTTCACGGCGGTTTCAGCACGTGTGCCTAGCCTTGGCGGATGCGTGTCATCGTTCGTTTTCCTGATCGTGCCCATGGGGCCGACGCCTTTTCCATCACCGCCCGTCTTGCGACCGGATGGGCCGGCATCTCGCTGGTCGCCCTGGCGCCCCTCATCCTCTGGGACGCCTCCGGCCTGGACCTGCCGCTGGCCCGCCTCTTCGGCGACAGCCACGGTTTTGCCTTACGTGGGAGCTTCTGGCTCGAGGCGGTGTTTCACCAGGGCGCGCGTGATGTCGGATGGTTGCTACTGGCGGCCCTCGCCGTCGGAAGCCGTTTTCCAACGGGGTTTCTGCGGGCCCTGACGCCGCGCGAGCGGTTGTGCCTGTGGGCGCTGCCTCTGCTATGCCTGCTGGCCATCACGCTCATGAAATACGGCAGCGTTACCAGCTGCCCTTGGGATCTCCGGGAGTTCGGCGGCACGCTCGAACAGGTCTCGCACTGGTTGCCCGGTGTCAGCGATGGCGGCGGCGGCCATTGTTTTCCGGCGGGTCATGCGTCTACCGGGTTTGCCTTCATGGCCGGTTTCTTCGTGCTGGCCCGGGCGAAACCCCGGCTGGCCCTGACCTGGCTGACGCTTGCCTTGCTGACCGGCCTGGTCTTGGGCCTTTCTCAGCAGATGCGGGGTGCACATTTCACCAGCCACACCCTTTGGACGGCCTGGATCTGCTGGACCCTCGCCGGCCTGGGGAACCGGGCGCTGGCGCTTCAGCCTTCGTTGGCGAAGGCGGCGTAGGCCGCCTCGTCCATCAGGCCATCGAGTTCAGCCGGATCGGCCAGCTTGACCGTGAAGAACCAGGCAGCGCCGAGCGGGTCGGTGTTGGCCATGGCGGGGTCGGCTCGTAGCGCTTCGTTCACCGCGACCACTTCACCGGACGCCGGCATGAAGACGTCGGCAGCCGTCTTGACCGACTCGACAACCGCAGCGACTTCCCCTTGGCTGAAAACCTTGCCGGGCGCCGGCAGGTCCACAAAAACGATGTCGCCCAGCGTCTCTTGCGCAAAAGGCGTGATGCCGACACGCGCCACGTCGGGCGTGGTGGTGTCGATCCATTGATGTTCGCGGGAATAGTGGACGGCCATGGGTTTCCTCGAAGGCTTTTTGTCTGGAAAAGCCGATTGTCCGGGATGGTGTGGAGCGGGCAAAAAAAGACCCGCCGAAGCGGGCCCAAGAGGAGACGAGCTCTCCGTCGCATCATTCGAGTGATGAATACATTGCAGCGCCTGAGCTGTTTTGCCAATGCAGGACGATTGCCCATCGTGTGTCGGGAGCCGGACTACAGTCGGCGCACCTGCCCCTTCTTTAAGATCGTGCCGCACGCCCAACCAGGACTCCACCATGCGACTGCCATCTTCTGCCGCTTCCGCTCTTGCCTTGATCCTCATTTCGGTCGCCGCCAGTTCGGCGCGGGCAGATGTCTGTTTCACCGTGCTGGATGCCAGCGGACGTGTGCTGCACCAGTCGCGCAAGTCGCCGGTGGACATGTCCAGGCCGATCAGCGAAACACTCAATCGGCGTTTCCCCTCCGCATCGCTGATGGTCTTCGGATCCAATAACGAAAGTTGCCCGGAAATGCAGAACCAGGCCGTGCCATCGGTGGTGACGGCACCGCGAACTGCACGCCGCATGTAACCCCTGCTTGCAACCGGGCCACATCACGGCAGGGCGTTGCGGCTGAATGCCTAGATGGGAGCGGCAGGCGTTCCGGGCACGCCGGTCGCCACGTCTTCGGACTGCTCCGGCGGAATGTCGCCCTGCGGCATTTCTGGCTCGACGGGAAGGTCGGCCAGATGCTCGGCAGGCGTCTCGTCGTCATGACGCGGGTGATGTGAATGCTGCATGGTGGCTCCGGCGTGGTTCAGGAGCGGCAGGCGAAGGTGCTCAGCTGCGGCCCGGTGGCCGGTGGCTTCTGGGCATCCTCGTTGGCCTGCATCTGGAAGATAGCCTGTTCGTGCCCGCGCTGTTTGCAGGCGCGCAGTGCGCTTTCGTAGACCGAGATGCGGCTGCGTAGGCTGGTGTGTTCGATGGTGACCGAATCGTTCGCAGCCGACGAAGGCGCTGTGCCGCCGGCGGCTGCCGGAATCACACTGTTGCAGCCGGCCAGCAAGACACCGCTGGCAGCAAAGGTTGCCGCACGGCGGCGAAGAGCGAATCGGTTCATGCAATCGATGGTGATGCCGGCGGGCCGGCAATAGGTGTCGAAAAGCATCGGCAGGACCGATGCACGGCACGGTCGCCGCTTACTTTTTCTTCTTGCTGCGGTCGGGCACCACCGTGATGGGAGCAGTGCTCAATGGTGTCACCGGCTTGGGCGGCGACTTGTCCACCTTCTGCTTCTTCGGTTCCTTGGTGCTGCGTTGTTGACCCTTTGCCATGGCGGCTCCTTTGTGGTGGCTGCCCGGCAGTAGAACAGATTGCGGAGGCATTTTTGCCACAGTTCGATGCGGAAGTCCTGATCTATCACTTTCGATATATAATCCGGGTTGTCCTTGTGCATTCACGCATGAGGGTTGCCTGCGCAGGCAAAGCCGGATCTCATAACGGCACGTCGGACCAGAATCACCACGACGAGAAAAATAACAAGGTGGTTCCTGCAAGTGAAAATGCCGTAACGTGGACCGCGTCAGAGTCCACGACCACATTCATCAGATCAGCCCGCAAGCCGAAAGCTCGCGGGCTTTTTTGTTTTCAGCCTGCCGTCCGGGCCGTGGTTCCTATGACGGCCATAGAAAGCGCGGGCGTCTTGCACTGGTTCGGCTGTTTATCATCCTGGCGATGTTCTTCCGCCTGCCGCGCACCGCTACCGCGCCCTTCTGTCCTTCCGAGATCAAGGGCAGCGTCCAGGTCTCGGCCGACCTGCCGTTCTTCCGGAAGCTCATGCGTTATGCAGGCCCGGGCCTGCTCGTATCGGTCGGCTACATGGACCCCGGAAATTGGGCCACCGACATCGAGGCCGGCTCGCGTTTCGGTTACGGCCTGCTGTTCGTCGTGCTGCTGGCCAGCCTGGCGGCGATGCTGCTGCAGACCTTGTGCGTCCGACTGGGCCTGGTGGCGCAAAAAGACCTGGCGCAACTCTGCCGTCAGCGATATTCAGCCGGCGTCAACCGGTTTCTCTGGCTGGGCGCCGAACTCGCCATCATCGCCTGCGACCTGGCCGAAGTGCTGGGAAGCGCGCTGGCGCTGCATCTGCTGTTCGGTGTGTCGATACCGGTCGGCATCGCCATCACCGCCTTCGACACCGTGCTGGTGCTGGGCCTACAGGGCGCGGGCGTGCGGCGGGTCGAGGCCATCGTGCTCGGCCTGGTCACCACCATCGCGGCCTGTTTCGCAGTCGAACTCGCCTTGTCCCAACCGCTGTGGTCGTCGGTCGCCATGGGTTTCGCGCCCAGCCTGGAACGCCTGCAACAGCCCGGCGCGCTCTACCTGGCCATCGGTGTGGTGGGCGCCACCGTCATGCCGCACAACCTTTACCTGCATTCGTCCATCGTGCAGACCCGGCTGGCCTCGCACGACGATGCCGGCAAACGGGAAGCCATCCGTTTCTGCACGCTGGATGCGGTCGTCTCGCTGTCGCTGGCGCTGCTGATCAACGCCGCCATCATGGTGCTGGCCGCCAGCGCCTTCCATGCGAACGGCCACCGGGATGTCAACGACATCGGCGACGCCTACCGGCTGATCGAACCGCTGGTCGGCAGCGGCCTGGCGGCGGTGCTTTTCGGCATCGCGCTGCTGGCGTCCGGCCAGAGTTCGACCTTCACCGGCACCATCGCCGGCCAGATCGTGATGGAGGGTTTTCTGGACCTGAAGATTCCCTGCTGGCAGCGCCGCCTCATCACCCGCGGCCTGGCGCTGATCCCGGCCTTTCTCGGGGTCTGGCTGCTGGGCGAAGGCAGCGTCGGCAAGATGCTGGTGCTGAGCCAGGTGGTGCTGAGTTTCCAGCTGCCTTTTGCCATGTGGCCGCTGATCCGTTTCACCGGCAACCGCGAGGTGATGGGCGGTTTTGCCAGCGGCGGGCTGATGAAAGGCGCCGCCTGGCTGCTGTTCGCCGTCATCGCGATCGCCAACGTCTGGCTGATCGGTTCGCTGGCGCTGGCCTGAGGCTAGGGCGACCGTTACTTCAGCGTGCCGTCACGCTCCAGCGCGTCGAACAGGAAATCGGTGAACGCCCTGACCCGGGCCACCTGTTTCAGGTCCGGATGGGTCAGCAGCCAGATACCGAAGTCCAGCGCCGGGTCGGGCGGCGACAGCTGCACCAGTTCGGTCCTCAGGTCGGCCACCGGGCACAGCAGCAGGCCCACACCGGTGCCGCAGGCCACCGCATCGACCATGCCGCCGACGCTGTCGAGCTGCATCACCACACGCGATTCGTCGATATTGCGGCGCACCCAGCGGGCCGAATCCATCTGGATCACCGTTTCGTCCAGCGCCACCCAGCGGTAATCAGCGGATGTCGCCCCGGGCGGCAAGGATGCCAGGTAGTCGCGTGACGCATACAGCGCCGTCTGCACCCGGCCAAGTCGGCGGCCGACCAGATTTTCCGGCGGGTGGTTGGACGCACGCACTGCCACGTCCGCCTCGCGCCGGGTCAGGTTGAGGTTGTTGGTGCCCATCGCCAATTGCAGCTGCACGGCGGGATACAGCGACGAAAACCGGGTCATCAGCGGCATCAGCACGGTCTTGAACAGCATTTCGGGCGCGGTCACACGCAAGGTGCCGCGCACTTCCACGTCGCTCCCGGCGATGTGTCGATGGGCATCCTCGATCTGCTCGGAGACGCCCGCGAGCTTCTCGGCGAACTCGTGGCCGGGTGCGGTGAGTGCGTAGCCGCCCGGCAGGCGGTCGAACAGGCGGGTCGAAAGCGTGGTCTCCAGGTTGCCGATGCGCCGCAGCACGGTCGAATGGTTGACTTTCAATCGCTTCGAGGCGGCGGTGACCGAACCTGCCTCGACCACCGAAAGAAACATCTGGACATCATCCCAGGCCAGCGCGCGGCGGCTGTCGGGGCGGGGCAGGGCACTGGCGTTCATGGACCTGATGTTATGCAAATACGCAGATCAATGCTGCGAAAATAGTCAGTTTTCATGCATTCATGCAAATCCTAAAGTTCGTTCACCCCAGCAGATCGCTGGTGACCGAACCCCCAAAGGACTGACATGAATCGTTTCAACACTCTCGCTGCCGTCGCCTTCGCACTGTCTGCCGGCATTGTTTCCACCGCTTCCTTCGCCTCCGGCGATGAAGCCGAACTGTCGGCACCGCTCACCACCGCATCGGCGAAGGCCACCGCCGATGGTCCGGCCGCCGGACGCACCCGCGCCGAAGTCGTCGCCGAAATGGAATCGGCACGGGCACGCGGTGAAATGCAGGCCGGCCATGAATGGGGCATCGACATCCCGCCCGTCCAGACCGCTTCACAGAAGGTGCGCCTGGCCGCCGTCGCCCACTGAGCGCCACGGCGACGCCATATGTTTTCGATATGACGCCCGGTGTTAATTTAATTTGACCGCGAGTTTTGGCCGCTTGTATCGTCGTTGGCTGCCTAGCTTCCCAGAGACAAAAAGCCATCATGAAACTCTCGACCCTCGCCCTTGCGACCGCTCTTTCCCTATCCCTGGTCGCTCCCGGTGCCTGGGCCCAGGCCAAACCGAAACACGACGAGTTCTTCTGGCTCGGCGAGATCAACAAGGCCACCGCCGTCATCAACACCGACGAAGGCCTGCTCGACAGGAGCATGACGCCGCTGGCCTATGCCGGTATCACCAAGGTACTGGCCGACGGCGACAAGCCCGGCGGCAAACGCCCCGCCAACGTCATCACCTTCGAACCCCTGCTGATCGAGGCCGCGGGTCCGCAGATCACGCTGCTGCACGCCGGGCGCTCCAGCCAGGACATGCTGGCCACGCTGCGGTCGGCCATCCTGCGCGACGACATGCTGGCGCTGGCCGACCAGCTCAACAAGACCACCGCCACGCTGGTGAAACAGGCCGAGCGTTACCAGGCCACCATCGTCCCCAACTACACCAACGGCGTGGCCGCCCAGCCCAACAGCTACGGCCATTACCTGCTGGGCATCGCGGCCGGCCTGGACCGCGACGCGCAGCGAATCCGCGAGGCTTACGCCCGCATCGACCGGTCGTCGATGGGCACCACCGTGCTCAACGGCACCAGCTGGCCGCTGAACCGCAAACGCATGTCCGACTACCTCGGTTTTGCAGCCCTGGTCGACAACGCATACGACGCATCGCAGATCTCGTCGGTCGACGAACCTGTCGAGGCCGGGCAGATCGTGGCGGCCATTTCGCTGCATGTCGGCGGCTTCATCGAAGACGTGATGACCCAATACGCCCAGGCCCGCCCGTGGATCCTGCTGCAGGAAGGCGGCGGCAACACGTATGTGTCCAGCGCCATGCCGCAGAAACGCAACCCCGGCCTGCTCAACGCCACCCGCCGCGATGCTTCCACCGCCTTCACGCTGGGCCTGGGCGCGGCCATCCAGGCGCACAACATTCCGCCCGGCATGAGCGACCCGAAAGAGGTGCGCGCCAACAGCGCCATGGTCAACAGCGCCACCGCCGTGCTGGCCAGCCTCGACAAGATCCTCACCGCCCTGGTGATCGATCCGGACCGCGCGCTGGAAGAACTCAACAGCGACTGGACCGCTTCGCAGGAGCTGGCCGACGTGCTGATGCGCAAGTACAAGCTGCCTTTCCGGGTCGGCCACCATTTCGCGTCGGAAGTGGTCGAGTACGCCAAGGCCAAGGACATCAAGCCGCTGGCCTTCCCATATGTCGAAGCCCAGCGCATCTATGCCGAAACCGTGAAGGGATCCGACTTCGCACCCGCGCTGCCGATGTCCGAAGCCGAGTTTCGCGCCACGCTCGACCCGGTCGCCATCGTCAGGAACCGCGAGACCGTGGGCGGCCCGCAGCCGGCTGAAATGGCCCGCATGCTGAAGGACGCACAGCAGCGGGTGGCCCGGCAGGACGCCTGGGTGAAGGACCGCCGCGCACAGATCTCGTCTTCGCTGGCACGGCTGAATGCCGACTTCGAGAAGCTGGGCTCCACGCGCTGAGACCCGTCCGCCCGGTGGTCAGGCACCGGTGCCGAACGTAGCAAGAGTGTCAGGAAACGTATCGGCGGCGCATACAATCCCGCGCCGCCGACGTGTGCGGAAACTCTCTTCTCCATGGACAAAATGAAGTATTCCTTCCTGAAGGCTGGTCTCCTGGCAGTTGCCGCTTCCCTGGCGGCTTGTGGCGGCGGCGGCGGCGGCGGCGGCACCACCACCACCACGGCGACGGCACCGGTCGCGGTGTCCCTGTCGGTGCAGGTCAATGGCGTCACCCGCACGGCCGACGCCAACGGAAACATCGCCATCAATGCCGGCGACGTCGTCAGCATCACCTCCAACCAGGCGGTGAACGTGGTCAGTGCCGCCCTTGCCGGCGCCGCCACCAAGGCCCGCCTGAGTGCGGTCGCCAGCCAGACCTGGGCCGCCACCATCCTCAACGGCCGCACCGTCACCGGCACGCTGACCGTCAGCGCGACCGCAGCCAACGGCCTGAGCGCCAGCATCAACCTGGTGGTTGCCGCAGGCGATGCCCGCAACGGCAACTACACCGTGTTCGCCGCCAACGGCACCCGCCAGACCCTGGCGCTGGACTTCAACGGCCTGGTCTACGACATGACCGACGCCGCCAGCGTGACCACCAGCGGCACCCTCACCGCCGACACCACCGAGACCGGCACCTACCGCATGGTGTCGGCCCTCAATGCCGGCTCGGCCGCCAACACCGCCCGCCTGCGCACCACCACCGACACGGTGGTCGGCACCTTCCCGTTCGCCACCGCCCATGCATCGCCGGTGAGCTACAGCGTGCAGCCCTTCGTCGCCACCCGTTCCCTGGTCACCACCCAGTCGGCGCTGGACGGCACTTACAACCGCCTGGCCATCCGCGTGACCTCCACCGGCCGCGACTCGCTCATCAGCCAGATCCGCGTGCGCAACGCCGGCACCTTCCTCGATGTCTGCAACGATGCGGTCGTCTACACCGTGGCGACCTGCCCGCCCGGCTCGGTGCGCACCTATGCGGTGGCGGCGGCCAGCACGGCAGGCACCTGGAACGGCGTCAACGTGGCCGACGCCAACGACACCGGAAGCTTCTCCATCGCCACCATCGGCAGCCAGAACGTCTACCTGGACGCCAGCACCGTGTCCGGCGCCAGCGTGCCGACCGTGCAGCTCCGCATCGGCACGCCTGAAGGCAGCTTCAACAACGTCACCGTGCGCGGCGGCAGCACCGACGGCGCCTGGGGTTCGGCTGCGGTGACCAGCACCGCCTTCAGCTCGACCGGCGTGTTGCCTACCGGCGCCGGCGTCACCGCCAGCCTGGTACTGGCCACCACCGGAACTTCCGGCCCGACCGGCATGCGGGTGGCGCAGGCCAGCAATATCGGCAACGGCGGCAGCGGCTACTGGCTGTCACAGAGCAACAAGCTCGGCGTGATGGTCGGCGCACGCGGCAATGTGGGAACCCAGGGATTCATGCAGGTCGGCCTGATCGACTGAACGACGTTCAGGTGCTCGGGCGTTCAGTCGTTGGCCATCGGCGAATGCGAGGCCGTCAGGGTGCCTTCCTTCGCCATGTTGAATCCCTGCTGCACGTTCAGGTCGGGCACCACACCCAGGATCCGCAGGCTCTGCCCGACCACCTGGCTGAACACCGGTGCCGCTACCTGGCCGCCGAAATGCTTGCCCGCGCCGGGCTCGTCGATCATCACGGCGACGATCACACGCGGTTTGTCGATGGGCGACATGCCGGTGTACCAGGCCCGGTACTGATTACTCGCATAACCCTTGCCGACCTGTTTGTGGGCCGTGCCCGTTTTACCGCCGACCGAATATCCCTCGGTGCGCGCCTGTGGTGCCGTGCCGTCGGGCGATGCGGCCATGTGCATCATTTCCCGGACCTCGGCGGCGACCTCGGAAGAAAACACCCGCACTCCCTGCGGCGCATGGTCCAGCTTCAGCAGGCTCACCGGAATCACTTCCCCGTCGTTGGAGAATGAGGTGTAGGCGTGGGCGATCTGGAACAGCGATGCGGATAATCCATATCCATAAGACATCGTCGCCTGTTCGACAGGCCGCCATGTTTTCCACGGACGCAGCCGACCGGTGACGGCACCGGGGAAAACCGTATCCGGCTTGCGGCCCAGGCCGACTGCGGTAAATGAATTCCACATTTCTTCCGCACTCATACGCTGGGAAATCCTGGTAGCGCCCACGTTGCTGGATTTTTGAATGACGCCCTGCACCGTCAATACACCGAAGTTGGCATCGTCGTGGATGGTCGCGCCGGTCACGTTGATATACCCGGGGTTGGTGTCGATGATCGTCCTGGGTGTGACACGGCCCAATTGAAGAGCGGTGGCGACGGTCAGGGGTTTCATGGTCGAACCGGGCTCGAAGACATCGGTCATCGCCCGGTTGCGCAGCTGTTCGCCGGTCAGGTGGCTGCGGTCGTTCGGGTCGTAACTCGGGTAATTGGCCATTGCCAGCAGTTCGCCGGTATGGGCGTCCACCACCACCACGCTGCCGGCCTTGGCCTTGTTGGCGACCACCGCATCGCGCAGTTTTTGATAAGCGACGAACTGGATACGGTCGTCGACACTCAAGGTGATGTCTTTCCCGTCGACCGGCGCCACCTGTTCACCCACGTCTTCGATGATGCGGCCGAAGCGGTCCTTGATCACCCGGCGTGAACCTGCAGTGCCGCTCAATGCCTTGTTGAAACTCAGCTCGATGCCTTCCTGGCCGTTGTTCTCGACGTTGGCAAAACCGACGATGTGTGCGTCGCCCTCACCGGACGGATATTCACGTTTGTAGTCGGCTCTCAGGTACACCCCGGGTATCGCCAGTTCGGCGATTTTCCTGGCGACCGTGGCATCGACCTGCCGCTGGATCCAGACGAAAGTCTTGTCGTCGTCGTCCAGTTTCTTGTCGAGTTCCTTCAGCGGCATGCCCAGCAACCTGGACAGTTCGGTGAGTTTCCCGACCACGGCCGGATCATCGGTCTCGATATCCTGCGGAATTGCCCACACATCCGGCGCCGGCACACTCGATGCCAATACCAGGCCGTTGCGGTCCAATATGCGACCACGGCTCGCCGGCAATATCAGGTTACGTGAAAACCGGATAATGCCCTGGCGAATGAAGAAGTCATTGTTGAGCACCTGCACATAAAATGCCCGGCAGGCCAGCAATAAAAATCCGGCAGCAATCACCGCCACGATGAATTTGCTGCGCCAGGTGGGCGTCGGGCTGGCCAATAATGGGCTGGTGGTATATCTGACGCTGCGATTATTCTGCATGCCGGGCCTGTGCGGTGGTGCGGCATTCTATGGCAGCCTAATCGACACTTTCTGGATATTATTTATTACCAGAAATAACAGAGCGGGTACATTACTGCGGTTTTGCGACCGGATGGCCCGCATCGCGCCACGCCTGCAACCCACCGCCGAGTGCATGCACGGTCTTGAAACCCTTGGCTCGCAGCGCCTTGGAAACGATGACCGCGGACGCCTCGGCCGGGCAATCGCAATAGACCACGATGGCCGAATCCCGATGCGGGCTCCGGTGGGCCGGCGCCCATTCGTCCGCGTCATAGGCCACGGCGCCCGGAATATGGTCCTGTTCCCACAGCTTGCGTTGGCGCACATCGACGAAGACCACCGGTTTAGTGCCTTTTCGCAGCGTGTTCAGTTCTGCAATCGACAGCCGCTGCATCACCAGCTGCCGGCGGAAGCTCACCCGGTTCCAGGCCTTGCGCGCCACGAACAGCGCCACTGCGCCGCAGATCAGCATCAAACCCCAACGTCCGAAACTCTGCAGGGTGACCAGCATGGTTTCGACCGCCGGCGCAAACATCCAGCCCAGCGCCAGGCCCAGGCCGCCCCAGATCGCGGAACCGACGGCGTCATACGCCAGGAAGGCACCGCGGCTGACCTTCGTGGCACCGGCCATGGCCGTGGCGACCGACGCAAAACCGGGCACGAACTTGGCGACGATCAGCGATCGCGGCCCCCAGCGGTCGAACACCGATTCGGTCTGCGTCACACAACTGTCGGGTGTGAGCGAAAGCCGGCAAATGGTCCGCAGCACCCGGCCGCCGTAACGGTTGCCGGCCAGGTACCAGCCGGTGTCGGCGATCAGGCAGGCCAGCACGGTGACCAGCACCAGCAAGGGCATCGACAACTGCCCGATCGCGGCCAGCGACCCCGCCACCATCAGAACCGGATACGCCGGGACCGGAATGCCCGCCTGTTCCAGCAGGACCCAGGCAAAAACCAGGAAGACGCCGTATTGGCCGATGAGTTCGATGAGATGGTGCACGCGGGCAACTCTACGCGAAGGGTGCCGCCCGCGGCCGGCGCGGGGCTGCTCCTTGGTATCGGTGTCGACGGGCGGGCGATGTGCCGGTGCTAGGGCGTGGTGACCTGCATCGGCGGTGCTTCGCGCAGGGCCAGCACCAGGGTGCAGACCGTGTCTTCCATCAGTTCGATCTGCCGGTGCATGCCGCCGTTCATCAGGCGCAGCAGGCCGTGGAGTTCGGCACGTTCCAGGGGCAGTTCCGGATCGTCTTCCGTACCGCAATGGTCCAGGAGTTTTTCCAGGCCGGCATAGGCGCCGAGGACTTCGCGCAGCGCGGTGGTTTCGGTGTTGATGTCGATGGCCATCGACAAGAGGGAGCGTTCAGCCATGAGTGGCCTTCCAGAGCTAGGTTGTGGAAACAACCACCGCCATCGCTTCCAAACGATGGCGGCGGCCCGAACAGGTTGGAAGACCGGACAACAAACTAGCAAACCGGCAGGGCAAGCCCTCCCGCCCGAGCCGCCATAAAAATGGGACAAGGACGGCAAAGCTGCACCACCGTGATCACGGCGGCGTAGCTTTGCATTTACTAGGTTGTTCGGGCTTCCAAACCCGCCGCGTCCTTTCGGACGCGCGGCTGAATTGTAGGTGCGCCTAAGCAGCGGTTTCCATATGCCTGGTCCACGCCTGCACAGAAGGCCGCGCCCACTGCCGGCTCGCGTATTCGACCAGTGCCGCTGGCACGCCATCCTCGGCACCGGCCAGCCGTTTGAGCATCAGCGCCAGGTCCACATCGACGATCGACCATTGACCGAACAGGTATTCGTCACCCGGCGCCATGAAGGCCCGGGCCAGCGAAAACAGCTTTTGCGCCGCCGCCTTCGCCTGCGGTGAAAGCGGCTTCGGCTCGGCCCCCAAAAAGACCACCTCCGTCGGCCGCTCCCCGCGGATCGTCGTCAAATCACTGCGAACCCAGGCCTGGATCTGCCGTGCCTGCGCCCGCTGACGGGGGTCGGTCGGGTACAGCGGCGGTTCGGGCTGGATGTCCTCCAGGTATTCCGTGATGGCGGTCGATTCCGCCAGTGAAAACGTGCCGTCGACCAGGGTCGGAACCCGTCGTGTCGGCAAGGTCTGCGCCAGACCCGGCGCGAGGTGCGAACCGGCTTGCAGGTCGACCGGCTTCAGCTCGAACGGCAGGCCTTTCTCGGTCAGCGCCACGAAGGCGGACATGGCCCAGGGAGAGATGAATTGGGAATCGACGTATAGATGCATGGATGCCTTTGAATTCCTGAAGCGTTAGACGGCACCATCGCCGAAATGGATCCGGTCGCCCGCCAGGGCTTGGATGCTCGGCCCGAAGCTGGAGATGTCCGACAGCGTGGCGTTGTGGTGGGCGCGAATGAGCGCAGCCGACGCATGCGGTTTGTCGTGAGTGGTGTGGGCGTCGGCGGCGATCAGCACCGCGAAGCCCAGGGCGGCGGCGCGGCGCACCGTGGTGTCCACGCAGAACTCGGATGCATAACCGGCGACGACGACCTGGCCGATGTTGCGGGCGGCCAGCAGCTCGCCCAGCGGTGTGCCCAGAAAGCTGTCGGCGGTGCGTTTGCGGATGAAGTGGTCGGCCGGTCTTACCTTGAGCCCGGCCTGCAGCCGCCAACCCGCGGAATCGGGCGCCAGCGACGCTGCGTCTTCATGCTGGATGAAGATCACCGGCACACCCGCCAGCCGGGCGCGGGCCGACAGGACGTTGATGCGTTCGACGACCGCATCGGCCTCGAAAGGGCGGGGCGCCGCATCGAAAAGGGCGCGCTGCACGTCGATGATCAGCAGAGCCTGTTTCATGCCGTGGCTGCCTGCGAGAGCTGGGTTGAGGGGTTCACTTCCACCGTGATGTGCACCAGTTCTTCATGCACCCGCAGTTGCTGCTTGAAGAATTCCGGAGTCGCCGGGCCGTCGGTGAAGACCGAGACGATGCAGGCGTATTGCGCCTTGCCGACCCGCCACACATGCAGGTCGCCGATGGTGGCCGGCACCGGGCTGGCGGCGATGACCTCGCGGATTTCTTCGACCACCGGCGCGTCCATTTCGGCATCCACCAGCACACGGCCGGTCTGGCGCAGCAGGCTCCAGGCCCAGCTGCCGACCAGCACCGCGCCGACGATGCCCATCACCGGATCCAGCCAGGCGGCGCCCCACAGCTTGCCGCCGGCCAGCGCGGCGATGGCCAGCACCGAGGTGGCGGCGTCGGCCACCACATGCAGGTAGGCGGAGCGCAGGTTGAGGTCGTGGTGCCGGTGTTCGCCGTGGTGGTGTGCATGGCCGTGGTCATGACTGTGCCCATGCGCATGGCCGTGGTCGTGGCCATGGTGATGACCGCCACGCAGCAGCCAGGCGCAGGCCAGGTTCACCAGCAGGCCCAGCACACCGATGGCGATGGCCTGGTCGTAATGGATGGGGCTGGGCGACAGCAGCCGGTCGACCGACTGGAACAGCATCAGCCCGGCGACCAGCACCAGCAGGATGGCGCTGCTGTAGCCGGCCAGCACCTCGATCTTCCAGGTGCCGAAGGAAAACCGGTGGTCGCCGGCCAGCTTGCGCGCCGCCGCATAGGCCGCTGCAGACAGGCCCAATGCCAGCGCATGCGAACTCATGTGCCAGCCATCGGCCAGCAGCGCCATCGAGTTGAAACCCCATCCCGCCACGATCTCGACCACCATCATGGCGGCGGTCAACAGCGTGGCCCAGCGGGTGCTGCGCTCGGCCATCGGGTTGCCTTCGTCGAAGACATGCGAATGCTGCGGGGTGGTGGTGGAGTTGCTCATGGTCGTTTGGAACGGCTTCGAAAATGTTGGCGCGGAGTATCGTGCCCCCGTCAGATGGACGGTCCGTGACGTTTGGTCTCTTCCCCCTGCGTCTTGTAGGATGTTGCCGACACCGCAACTCTGGTCCAGGTCTTTCATGCGCAATGCTATGTTCGCCCCCCGACAAGCCGGAAGCTGGACCCTGGCGGTGTTGACCACGGTCGCATCCTTCCTGTTGGCGCTGGGCATCTACATCTTCAACACGACTTCCAATATCTACACGGCATCGGAAGACGTCGCACGCAACTGGCTGCCCAGCGTGCAGGCGGTCGGCGGCATTCGCTCGGCGCTGGGCCAGGTGCGGCGCGCCGGTGCCTCGGTGGTGATCGCGGGTGACGACTGCAGTTCGCCGCGTTGCCGCGCCATCCAGTCCGACCGCAAGGACGATCTGAAACGGGCAGAAGCGGTGTACGCCCCGCTGGTCACACCCAACGAAGAGCAGCAACTGTTCGACACCTACCGAAAGCAGCGCGATATTTTCCTGGAAATCCAGGACCAGCTGGTCATGCAGCAGAACGGCGACAAGCAGGCTCGGATAGAAAGTTTCATCACCGTGTCCGACGAGGCGTTCGACCGGGCAACCCAGACGCTCGGCCGGCTGGCGGAATTCAACAGCAATGGCGGCAAGAAGGCCCAGCTGGTGGTCCGCAAAAACTATGCCCGCACCCAGTTCTGCCTGTACGCACTCAATATCGTGCTGCTGGTGCTGTCGGCGATCTTCATCGGCCGGCTGGTGGTGGTGGCGACACACTCCCACTCGCGGCACTAGCTTTTCATCGACCTATTCATCGAGGCCATTGTTCTCCCGTGTACCTGCCCGCCCATTTCCTCGAAACCCGCCCCGAAACCATCCGCCAACTGCTGCGCGACCATCCGCTGGGTTGCCTGGTCAACCAGGGGCCGGACGGGCTGGATGCCAACCACATCCCTTTCGAGGTGGAAGGTCCGGACGACAGCATCGTCACCCTCAAGGCCCACATCGCCCGCGCCAACCTGCTGTGGCGAGACATTCAGGACGGTGCCGAGGTGATGGTGGTGTTCAATGGCCCGCAGGCCTATTTGTCGCCCAATGGCTATCCGTCCAAACACGACACGCACCGGCAGGTTCCGACCTGGAACTACCAGGTGGTGCATGTGCACGGCCGCATCCGCTTCCGTCATGACGAGGCGTTTCTGCGCGGCCTGGTGGCGCGCCTGACGCGAGTGCACGAAGCTTCCGAACCCA
The DNA here is from genome assembly GCF_057747805.1 of Xylophilus sp. PBN-3R. Classification (NCBI taxonomy): domain Bacteria; kingdom Pseudomonadati; phylum Pseudomonadota; class Betaproteobacteria; order Burkholderiales; genus Xylophilus; species Xylophilus sp. PBN-3R. The sequence goes on along the minus strand of NZ_CM173225.1, from coordinate 3,977,055 downwards.
AGCCCTGGCGCATGGGCGATTCGGCACCCGATTTCATCGACGGCATGCTGAAAGCCATCGTGGGCGTGGAGATCGAAGTCAGCCGGGTGGTCGCCAAGTCCAAGCTGAGCCAGAACAAGGAAACGCGCGACCGCGTGGGTGCGGCGGAGCTTCTGCTGAGCCGGGAGTCGCAGGAGGCGCAAGCCCTGGGGCGGGCAATGGGCGATGCGGCCGGTGCCTGCACGACTTAGGCGCTGAAAGCCTTCTGCATCATGGGGATTTCCACCCAGCCAAGATCGGCATAGGCCTGCAGCCGGTCGAAACGCGACTGCACGGCGGCCAGCGCCGCTGCATCCGATGAAGCCCTGCGGGCGGTTCACCAGCGCAGGGAACGCGAGGTTCGGCGCCGCTCTCCATGCTGCACGCGGTGACGTTGTCGCCAAATTTCTCTGCAGGTGCGAAAGATGTTCGGGTTATGACCTGGGGCGGTGGCGGGCGCCGGAAAAAGAAAAACCCGCCATGCGGTGAGGCATGCGGGTCGTGATGGTCCCTTCGACAGGAATCGAACCTGTATCTAGCGCTTAGGAGGCACTCGTTCTATCCATTGAACTACGAAGAGAGCGGCCGATTGTAGGGGCAACAAAAGAGGTGCCCCGCCGAGTCGCGAAGCCGGGCGGCTGATTCGACTCGCGCCCTAGAAAAGTTCGAGCTGCGGTGAAAACATCGGTTCGGCCACCTTGGTCCGTGTACGGGTTCGCGCGGGGGCCGCTTCACAAGCGGCGACCAGCTGCGTGGCTGCAGGGCTGACGGGAAACAGGTCAGTCGGCAGCTCTGCAGGGGCTGGTGGCAGGTACAACCGACGCGGTGCGACGGACAGCGGCACAACCGGCAGGCGCGACGCTGCGGCAGGGGAGCCCGCAGGCGTCCTGGTGGCCGTCACTTCGAACCAGGCTTCTTCTGCGCCTTCCAGTCCGCCGAGTGCGTCTGACCGGGCGCGCTGGCTGGCCTTGACCCAGGCTTCTGCGGCTGCCCGGTCGTCGGCGTCCATTTCTTCTGGATCGTTTTCGCAGGCCAGCTGGTAGGCACGAAAGACTGCTGCAACTTCAACCGGGCCGCCGAGGCTGCGTTCCAAGGTCTTACGGTACCGCGCCTCGGCGTCGTCGCTGGCGGATTCCGTCTCGCAGTCGTGGTCCCTCAACCTGATCCGTACCGCTGCCCTGGCATCGGCATGGACGCTGTCAGGGTCGGCTTCGACCTGGCCGTCCGGTTGGGGAATCCGGTTTTTCATGGGGGGTGAAAGCAGATGCGCGGCAAGCATCTGTATAAATATACAGTTATTTGCCGCAAAACCCCAGGAAAGGTCAGATCGAACGTTCGCTGGCCAGGGTCACCTTGATGGTGACGGTGACAGAACCCGAGGCGTCGTACGCATAGTGCCGCTCGTCCACCACGAAGGCATGTCCTCCGGCCGATGCAAATGTCACGCTGTCGCCGACGTCGGGTATCGCCAGGTTCTCACCGGTGGCAACGGCGCCGGAATCGAGTTCCGGCATGGCGGTCAGGGTGGCGGCGTCGAATGCGAAACGGATCGAGGTAGTCATCGTTTGGGCCTTTCCGTGGGCTGGAATCATGGGTAAAAACCCACTGTATGGGCGCCGTGGCGCCCATACGTTTCCAGCCGTGCCAAGGCCTGGTGCGCTGCATCCTAGTTGTAGGTCAGCGTGTAGATCAGGTCCAGCCCGCTCTTGACGCCGGCCTGTCCGCGCAAGGTGAGCCGGCGGGTCAGGTCGTAGAAGATGTAGAGCGAACCCAGCGCACCCGACAGGCCGTGTTCATAGGTCACGTACAGCTTCTGCGACAGGCGTTTGCCGAACGTGAGCGCGGCGGCACTGGCATCGGCACCGCTGCCCGGGCCCTTGAAGCCGATCTCGTCGAGGCCCAATTTTTTCGCGACATTGCCCGAGCTGCCCTTCCCGCCCGACAGCAGCGCCAGCGCGGCCTGTTGCAGCAGCGCGGCTTCGGCACCGCCGTTGGCGGTGCTGCGGCCCAGCACCACCCACGACAGGATTTCGGCATCGGTCAGGCCCGATTCCGAATACAGCTTGACCCGCGGCGCCTGCGCCGTGCCGGTGACCTGCACACCTGCGCGCACGGTGATGTTGGGACGGATGGCCAGGATGTCGAGCGAGGGGTTGTCCAGCGGGCCGCTGAAACGGATCACTCCCGACTCGATGTCCAGTTGCTGGCTGTATGCACGGTACTGCCCGGATGCGGTGCGGATTTCGCCGATGACCTTGGGCAAGGCGCCCAGGCCGCCGTTGCTGGTGATTTCAAGTGCACCGGTCAGGCGGGTGGTGATGCCCCGGCCCTGGACGGCGAAGTCGTTGCCCAGGTCGAAGTTGATGACGATGTCCGGCGGCTTGGCGGTGCCGACGGCGGTGGGCGCAGTGGCGGTCTTCTGCGCCTTGAGGGCGGCCTCGCGGTCCTTGGCGGACGAATGCACGAAGACATCGCTGCCCAGCGTGGGCGCGCTGTCGTCGGGCAGCAATATCACCGCCCGGTCGGTTTTCAGGTTGCCGCGCAGCACCAGCTGGCCGTCTGGATTCAGTTTTGCCTGCACCGTGCCCGACAGCGTCACCTGCCGGTCGGTGCGCACCGACACCCGCAGCGCCTCGGCCTGCGCCTGGATGTCCATGCGGATGCCGTTGCCCCAGGACAGATTGCCGCTGCCGCGCAGCTGCCCGCCGTCGACGTTGCCGGCGACACTGCTGGCGGTCGCCAGGCTGCCGGCGATGCCCGCGATGCGGGTGCTGGGGCCGTTGCCGCCGCGCAGGCGGAACTCGGTGATGTCCAGCCGGTCGCCCTGCAGCGTGGAGCGGAACAGGCCGTCGTGCAGGTCGATGCCGTCCACGACGGAACGCACGGCCAGCCCGTTGGCGTTGAGGGTGCCGGCCCAGCGCGGCGCGCTGCGGGTGCCCGACAGCTGCGCCTTGGCCTCGAAGGTGCCCTGGACCCGCCAGCCCGGCGGCGCCAGGACCGACCACACGCCGAGTTGAGGAAGGCTGGCGTCCAGGCTGCCGCCGATGGGCGCGTCGGTCGGCCAGCTCCAGCCTTCTGCACCGCGCGACAGGCGGGTCGAGGCCGCAGCCTTGATCACACCTGCACGGGCGCTGTCCCAGAGCAGGTCGGCCTTGATTTCGTCGCCGTCGGCTGCCACCTCGATGCGGGCGGCGATGACACCGGCCGCGGTGGTGGGTACGTTGGACGATGCGCCGGCCGAGGCCTTGGCGCTGGCGGCTCCGCTGCCGGTGCCGCTGGTGGCGATGACAGTAGGGGCGGGCGGTGCACCGGGCACCTGGATGCGGATGTCGCCCGAAGTGCGGGCCAGGCTGGCTCGGGCGCGCAGGGTGTCGCCCGCGTCGACGTCCCAGGCGCCGTCGAACACCAGGTCGCCGGCGAATCCCATCTTGGCGAGCGACGCGTTGCCGCCGGCAGCGAAGATCTCGGCCCAGGCCATCGGCAGTCCCTTGAGCGCACCCTGCGAGCGCACCCGAACCCTGGCGGCCGGGCCGCTGCCGGTGCTTTGCAGGCTGACCGGCTGCCAGGCGATGCCGACCTGTCCGGCCGCGGGGCCCGACAGGCTGGCGCTGCCGGACGAGGTCTCGACCGAAAGGCTGTCCCTGGCCTGCCGCAACTGTGCGCTGACCGGCGCCTGCAGCTTGATGTTCCAGGGGCCGGGCAGGTTGGCGAGTGCCGCCTGCAACTGTAGTTCGGACACCTCGGCGTGGTAACGGCCCGGGCCGTCGATGCCGCCGCTGGCGCGGGTTTTCAGATCGACGTTCTGTCCGCCGGTGCCGGCCGATCCCTGCAGTGACAGGCTGGCCTGGCCCAGCGTGCCGGAAAGGTCGGCCGAAACCCCGCGCAGTGCGATGGAGGTATGGGCCTGGCCCGAACCGGCCAGCACCACATCCAGCCTGGGCGCCTTCAGCGCGGCCTCCAGCGAAAGTTCGTTGGTGCTGCCGGTGCCTTGCTGCAGCCGTTTCAGCGCGCTTTCCCAGCCGCCGCGCCAGTGGGCGTCGAGGCTGGCCGAGCCGTCGAGCGACACCGCGCCGAGGGCCGTGCGCAGGGGGGGAATGGTCGCCATCCAGCGCTGCAGCGTGGCCGCGTTATCGAGGGACAGGCGGGCGCGGCCGGCACCGGTGGACGGGGCCATCGCGCCGTCGATGTCCAACTGTGCGCCGGGCAGCACGGCGGTGATCTTTCCCTTGCCGGACTTGTCGGCCGGGCGCGCCTGCAGCACGCCGTCGATGCTGGCGTCCGCAGTGCGCACCGCGAGTTTGCGCAGGTCGAGCGTGCCTTCGGACCAGCGGCCCTGTCCGGCGGCGGATTGCAGTTGCAGCGTGTCCAGGGTGGCGGCGCTGCTGCTGGCACCCTTGGGCACGCGTCGCGGCGGCGCACGGCCGGTGGCGGTGATGGCCGCGTCGAAATCGATGGCCTCGCCCTTTTGCGATGCGCTGGCCTTTCCAGACAGCACCGGACCGGCCAGCTGCGTGTGCAGCGCGCCGGGCTGGATACCGGTCAGCGTGGCGACGATGTCCCACGGTGCGGGCGTCGCCGCCGCACCTTCGGCCGTTGAGGGCGCAGGCCCCCAGCGGCCCTGCGCACTGATGTCGCCGCCACCGGCACGGATCACCGCCTGCGAGATGTCCCAGCCGCCGTCGGCGCGCTGTGCCACTTGAAGGTCGGCCTTCTCGACCGGAAGTTTGCCCTGGTCGTACGGGCCCGCGATGCCGTTGGTGAGCGAAGCCTGGGCCTGCCAGCCGGATGCGATGGGGCCGGCCTTGACGGTGCCGTTCAGCAGGGTGGCAGGCGCTTGCGGCACCAGCCGCGCCAGGTCGACGTTCCGCAAGGTTCCGTCGGCGGTGAGCAGCGGCTGGGGCAGCCACGGTGCGACGGTGGCGAGCACATCGGCGTGCATGCCTTCGGGCACGTCCGCGCCGTCTGCGGGCTGGACCGCAGCCGCCACCTGCAGGCGGGCGGCCGTGCCCGACAGCGTGCCTTTGGCGTACACACCGGCACCCACGACGATGGGTACGGCGCCCTCCGGCAGCGGCGGGCTGAGCCGGCCGCGGGCAGTGGCTTCCAGCGCCATCGGCGCTGCGCCTTGCAGGGTGGCATCCAGATCGTATCGGCCGCCGGCCACTTCGACGTTGTCGATCTTGAGCCGGTGTTCGCCGCCGTCATAGCGATAACGCCCGGCAAGCTGTGTCACCAGCACTTCCGGCGGGCCGGCCCAGCGGATGGTGTCGACGCGGAAGGGCAGGTCGATGTCGACCGGCAGCGTCACCTGCTGCAGCGGCTCGGCGGGAGTCTTGTCGGGTTCGCCGCGGTTTTCGATGACAACGTTTCTCGCGTGGATCTCGCCCAGCGAAATCTTGCGGTCGAGCAGGGGAGCGAGCTGCCAGCCGATGGTGGCGTCTTCGACCTCGACCGACAGCGCAGGGCTCTGCCAGCGCAGCCAGCCGATGTGGCCGCCGGTCCGCAACGAACCGGTCACGTCGCGCGATTCGAGCGATTGGCCGGCGGGCAGGTATTGCGCGGCACGGGCCAGGGCATAGGCCAGCGACTGCGCGCTGCCGGCCCAGATCCAGCCGGCCGCAACCACGGCGGCCAGCAACAGCAACAGCGAACCGAAGATGCCGGCGGTCCAGCGCAGCGCACGGCGCCGGCGCGGTGGTCGCGCAGGCGGTCGGCTGGCTGGGGAGGTGTTTTCTTGTTCGGCCATGCGGGGCATCAGAAGGTGAAGCCCAGCCGCAGATGCAGCCGGAATTTCTTGGGGTCCACGCCATAGGCGATGTCGGCCTGCAGCGGGCCGACCGGGCTGCGCCAGCGCACCCCGGTGCCGACGCCGACCTTGGCCTTGAGGTCACCCGGCTGGTCGGCCACGGCGCCGGCGTCGATGAAAACGGCGCCTTCGAATTCGGTCATCTCGCCGTTCCAGACGATGGGCCGCTGGTATTCCACGCTGCCGGCCGCCAGGTACTTGCCAGCGTAGATTTCGCCGTTGACGGTGCGTGCACCGATCTGCCGGTAGCTGTAGCCGCGCACCGTGTTGTCGCCGCCGGTCAGGAACAGCAGCGTGGCGGGCACGGTGGCGCCGTCGCGGATGTTGACCGCGCCGGCCTCGGCCCGGAACTGCAGCCGGCTGCGGCGCGCTTCGCCGCCGCCTTCGGGCTGCACCGTGCCCAGCGGCATGAAGGCCAGGCCGCGGGCATAGGTGCGCACGAAGGCCTGACGGTCGCCGATGAGGGTGGTGCCCGGGCCGGCTTCCACCGCCACGCCATAACCGCGGGTGGGGGCGGTGGGATTGTCGAAATACCGGCCGGTCCAGGTCCAGGGCACGCTCAGCGCCGAACCCGAAGGCGGCGCGTCGGCGCTGCCGTTGGTGGTGGTGGCGTAGTCGTACTGCAGGTAATAACCGCGGTCGATGTGGTCGGTGCTCTTGGCCCGGCCGCCGCGCAGCCGTCCGCTGTTGACCTCGTAACTGCCGGTGAGCTCGCGCTGCACCCTTTCGGATGTCACCCAACGCCAGAGGTTCTCATCGGGCAGGGAGGTCTGCTCGGAACTGATGAGTTTGGTCTTCTGGTCGATCGACAGTTTGGACACCGCACGCCAGCCGATCAGCGGCAGCTGGTTGTGGATGTGGTCGACCGACACACGCGGGCCGCTGTCGGTGCTGGCGCCCACGCCGAAGACGATCTTCTGCAGCTTGGCATCACGCACCTGGGCGATCACCGGCGCGGCTTCGGGGTTGCCGGAATCGGTATCCATGGTGAGAAAGACCGAGTCGTAATAACCGGTGGCCGCCAGCCGCTGCTGGGCTGCCAGCAGCGCGGCCTGGTCGTATTCGGCGCCCACCGGCAGCAGCGACAGGCGTTGTGCCACCTCGGGCGGATAACGTTCGGCTCCACGCACCTGCACCGGTCCGAAACGGTAGGCCGGGCCGGAGTCGTAGGTGACCTGCAGCCGCGCTTCGCCGGTGTCGGCGTCCACATCCGCACGGCTGGCCGACACGCTGGCGGTCGGGAAACGTTTTGCCGTGATGCGGCGCAGGCCGGTGCCCTTGGCGCCGTCCCAGGCATCCTGGGTGAAGGGCTGGCCCGGACGCAGGCCCCAGCCGGTGCTGACCTCGTTGCGCTGGCCCACGACGGCGGGCTGGCGGCTGTCGGCGATGGCGCCTGCGAAGTTCACGTCCACATCGGCGATGCGGGTTCGGGTGCCGGGATCGACCGCCACCGTCACCTCGCGCGGTGCGCGTTTGCTGTCCGGTGTCTCGTTGAGCGCGATGGTGATGCGCGGCGAAAAGTAGCCCAGCGTGCCCAGCAGGTCGCGGGTGTTGGCTTCGGCAGCGCCCAGCAGGCGGGCGAGTTCCTGGCCCTCCAGGTCTTCGAGCTGGCGGTAACGCTGCAGTTCGAGGTGCAGGTTGAGGTAGTCACGCACATTGCTGGGCGCCTTCACGTCGAGCGTGAAGGCCTCGCGCTTGCCCTGGCCTTCCGGTTTCCGGTCGTTCCGGGCGGCGACCTCCGAAGCCTCGCTGGCGGTCAGCACCCGGTCGGTGGTGTCGATGGGTGTGTCGGTCGACTTGTCCTTCTGGCCGGGCATCAGGCTGCAGCCGCCCAGCAGCAGCGTCGCCATGCAGACGCTGAACGCCGGGCGCAAAAACGCCGGCGAGGGAGCCGGCGTGCGGTACGGGCGTGTCGAGGGAAAGAGGGGGTGTCGTCGAAGGAAAGGAAGGTGCGGGCGCCCGGTCATCGACTCATTTTGACAGCAGACGCATCGCGTCCTCCAGGCCTTTGAGTGACAAAGGGTACATACGGCCGGACATCATCTGCTGCACCAGTCCGATGCTCTGGCGGTAACCCCAGACGCCCTGAGGTTCGGGGTTGATCCAGGCGTAATGCGGGAAGGTGTGGACCAGGCGCTGCAGCCATTCGGCACCGGCTTCCTCGTTGTGATATTCAACGCTGCCGCCGGGCTGTGTGATCTCGTAGGGGCTCATGGTGGCGTCGCCGACGAACACCAGTTTGTAGTCGCGCCCGTAGCGCCGCATCAGGTCCCATGTGTCGATCTTTTCGGCGAAGCGGCGTCGGTTGTTTTTCCACACGAAGTCGTAGACGCAGTTGTGGAAGTAGAAGAACTCCAGGTGCTTGAACTCGCTCTTGACGGCCGAGAAGAGTTCTTCGACCCGTGCCACGTGTTCGTCCATGGTGCCGCCGACGTCCAGCAGCAGCAGCAGCTTGACGTTGTTGCGCCGCTCGGGGCGCATGCGGATGTCGAGCCAGCCGGCATTGGCGGCGGTGCTGGCGATGGTGCCGTCCAGATCGAACTGGTCGGGCGCGCCCTGGCGGGCGAAACGCCTGAGCCGGCGCAGCGCCACCTTGATGTTGCGGGTGCCCAGTTCGAGTGTGTCGTCGTAATCGCGGTAGGCCCGCTGTTCCCATACCTTGACGGCGCTCTTGCCGCCGCCGGTGCCGCCGATGCGCACGCCCTGCGGGTTGACGCCGCCGTTGCCGAAGGGCGAGGTGCCGCCGGTGCCGATCCACTTGCTGCCGCCTTCGTGCCGGCCTTTCTGTTCCTCGAGCCGCTCCTTGAGCGTCTTCATCAGTTCGTCCCATCCCAGCGCCTTCAGGGCGGCCTTCTGCTCGGCTGTCAGGTCGCGCTCGATCATCTTGCGCAGCCAGTCCTCGGGCACCTCGTGCAGTTTTTCGGTGAGCATCTGCACGCCCTGGAAATAGGCCGAGAAGGCGCGGTCGAAACGGTCGAAATGCTTTTCGTCCTTCACCAGCACCGTGCGGGCCAGGTGGTAGAAATCTTCCATGTCGCCGGCCGGCCCGGTGCCGTCGATGCCGGGGCCGACCACACCGGCCTGCAGGGCCTCGAGCAGTGCCAGGTATTCGGTGACCGACACGGGCAGTTTGGCGGCTCGCAGGGTGAAGAAGAAATCGATCAGCATGGTTTGCTCCGCTCGTGTGCGCTTGCGCCTGCCTTCAGCCGCGCGGCTTTTCCAGTTGCCAGGTGAGGTGTGCCTTCACCGTCGGCCATTCGCTCTCGAGGATGCTGAACACCACCGTGTCGCGCAGCGTGCCGTTTTTGGCGATGCGGTGGTTGCGCAGCACGGCGTCCTGGCGGGCGCCCAGCCGGGCGATGGCGGCGCGGCTGGCATGGTTGAAGAAGTGGGTCCGGAACTCCACCGCCACACAGCCCAGCACTTCGAAGGCATGGCCCAGCAACAGCAGTTTTGCCTGCGTGTTGAGGGCGGTGCGGCGCACGCTGTTGCGGTACCAGGTGCTGCCGATCTCGACCCGCAGGTTGGTCGCATCGACTTCCATGAAGGTCGTCATGCCGGCGAACCTGCCCGCTGCGTCACGCACGGCGAAAGGCAGCATGCGGCCTTCGCGGTGCAGTTTCAGCCGGCGTTGGATCTCGGTGTCCATGCCCTCGGGCGACGGGATGTCGGTGGTCCACTGGCGAAAGATCTCGCCGTCGGCCACGGCTTCGCGGGCTTCGTCGGCATGGTCGGCCGACAGGGGTTCGAGGGTGGCGAAAGCGCCGCTCAGGGTGACGGGTGCGAGCGGCGTGGCGAAAGGGGTGAAGACGCGGCTCATGTCAGCGGTTGCGGGCGTTCATGGCCACCAGTTTTTCGAACAGGCTCAGGTCCTGTTCGTTCTTCAGCAGCGCTCCGACCAGCGGCGGCACCACGATCTTCTCGTCCTTCGCCTGCAGGGCTTCGAGCGGAATGTCCTCGGCCATCAGCAGTTTCAGCCAGTCGATCAACTCGGAAGTGCTGGGTTTCTTCTTCAGGCCGGGCAGGGCGCGCACCTCGTAGAACAGCCGCATGGCGGCGGCCAGCAGGTCGGCCTTGAGGGTCGGGAAATGCACATCGACGATCTTCTGCATCGTCAGCGCATCGGGGAAACGGATGTAGTGGAAGAAACAGCGGCGCAGGAAGGCGTCGGGCAGCTCCTTCTCGTTGTTGGAGGTGATGAAGACCAGCGGCCGGTGTCTGGCGCGGATCAGCTCGCGGGTCTCGTAGCAATAGAACTCCATGCGGTCGAGTTCACGCAGCAGGTCGTTGGGGAATTCGATGTCGGCCTTGTCGATCTCGTCGATCAGCAGGGCCACCGGCCGGTCGGAGGTGAAGGCCTGCCACAACACGCCCTGCACGATGTAGTTGCGGATGTCGCGCACCTTGTCGCCGCCGTCCAGCGAACTCAGCTGGCTGTCGCGCAGCCGGCTCACCGCGTCGTATTCGTAAAGGCCCTGCTGTGCCTTGGTGGTCGACTTCACATGCCACTGCAGAAGGGGCAGGCCGAGTGCGCCGGCCACCTCTTCGGCCAGCAGGGTCTTGCCGGTGCCGGGCTCGCCCTTCACCAGCAGCGGCCGCTGCAGGGTGGCGGCCGCATTGACCGCCAGCATCAGGTCGGGGGTGGCGACGTAGTTCGAGGTTCCCTGGAATTTCATGGTGTTTGCCGGCACAGCGGACTGCGCAAAAAACGGGGTTGCATGCGGGTAATCCGCGAGGCGGGGAGAGGGTGTTTCAGAGGGGACGCGACCTATACTCGTGCGCTACGGTCGTGAACCTTCCACCGGAATTGTGCGCGCAAAAATGACTAAGCTGACCCCCACGATGTTCGCCCGGCAAACCCTCATTCAGATGCTTCCGCTGGTGCTGGCGTTGCCGCTGGCATGGGCGGGAACCGTGCACGCCGCAGACCTGAAGGGCGATGCCCAGGCCGGTGCGCGCAAGGTCGACATGTGCATCGGCTGCCACGGCATCGTCGGTTACCAGGCCAGTTTTCCCGAGGTCTACAAGGTCCCCAAGATCTCCGGGCAGGGTGCCAAGTACATCTCCAACGCGCTGGTGGCTTACCGGGCCGGGGAACGCAAGCACCCCACCATGCGCGGCGTGGCCGACAGCCTGACCGACCAGGACATCGCCGATGTCGCGGCCTATTACGAACAGCACGGCAAGGTGGCGGGCGCTCCGGCCTTGCCCGACGAACCCGTCCGCAAGCCCTCCGCCCAGGTCGCCGCGCTGCTGACCAAAGGCACCTGCGTGTCCTGCCACGGCCAGAACTTCAGCAAACCCATCGACCCGAGCTACGCCAAGATCGCCGGCCAGAACGCCGACTATCTGTATGTGGCGCTCAAGTCGTACAAGACCGAAAACAACCCGCATTTCGGCCGCAGCAACGGCGTAATGGCGGGCATCGCCAAGCAGTTCTCCAATGCCGACCTGAAGACGCTTGCGGGTTATATCGCCAGCCTAGACGGCGACCTGAAGACGGTGCCCGAGTCGCGTTTCCATAGCGCGCGCTGAGCCGGAAGCAGGTCAGTCCTGTGTCGCCCGCCGCTGCACCGCGGCCACGTATGCGTCACCGTCCGGTGGCCGGCCGGCACGCTGGCTTTCCCACAGCATGCGACCCAGCGCCTCCATCGTTTCGTGATGGGCGTCGTGCAGAGAACCCCGGCGTTTGGCCAGCAACTCGACCGCCTGCCGGATGCCGCGTGGCTGGTCGATCGAACACTGTTCGCTGATGGACAGGTGCATCGACAAATGCAGGAAGGGGTTCTGCCTGCCGTCGTCCGGCGGGTAGACACGGATCAGGGCGGCTTCCACGTCTTCGAGGTCGGCGTGGTATTCGGGATGTTCGGCGATCCACATCGCGGCGAGTGTTTCGATGGCCTCCATCGTGTGGCCGTCCCGTGCCTTGGCATGAGCGGTGCAGAAGAAGCGACGAACGTCCTGTTGGGAGGGCTGAAACATGGATTAAAGCGTAGCACGGGGTCAAAACCCAGCGTGTACACTCGCCCTCGGCGTTCAATTTTATGAACATTTGTTCGCCATAAGAACAAAATAACCCAATCCATGCTTGCCGACGGCAGGCCGGAGACTCAATTCATGATCAACAAGATTTCGGCTTCCATCGCCGAGGCGCTGGCCGACGTCCGCGACGGCTCCACGGTGCTCATCGGCGGTTTCGGCACTTCGGGCATTCCGGCCGAACTGATCGACGGCCTGATCGAGCAGGGCGCCAAGGACCTGACGGTCGTCAACAACAACGCCGGCAACGGTGACACCGGATTGGCCGCGCTGCTGAAGACCGGCCGTGTACGCAAGGTCATCTGCAGTTTTCCGCGCCAGGCCGACAGCTACGTTTTCGACGAGCTCTACCGCAGCGGCAAGCTGGAACTCGAACTGGTGGCGCAGGGCAACCTGGCCGAGCGCATTCGTGCGGCCGGAGCCGGCGTCGGTGCCTTCTTCTGCCCGACCGGCTTCGGAACCGAGCTCGCCAAGGGCAAGGAGACCCGCGAGATCGACGGCAAACACTACGTGCTGGAGTACCCGATCCACGGCGATGTGGCGCTGATCAAGGCCGAGGCCGGCGACCGCTGGGGCAACCTCACCTTCCGCATGGCGGCCCGCAATTTCGGGCCGGTGATGGCCACCGCCGCCAAGCTGACGGTGGCGACGGTGCACCAACTGAAGGAACTTGGCGAACTGGACCCCGAATCCATCGTCACGCCGGGCATCTTCGTCAACCGCATCGTGAAGATCGACCGCGTGGCCACCCAGGCCGGTGGTTTCAAACAAGCTGCCTGAGCCGGGAGACCACACACATGAGCTACCAAAAACGGACCAAGGACGAGCTGGCCCAGCGCGTCGCCAAGGACATCTTCGACGGCGCGTATGTCAACCTGGGCATCGGCCAGCCGACCCTGGTGGCCAATCACATTCCGGCCGGCATCGAAGTCATCCTGCAGAGCGAGAACGGCATCCTGGGCATGGGCCCGGCGCCGGCCAAGGGCTCGGAAGACTACGACCTGATCAACGCAGGCAAGCAGCCGGTCACCTTGCTGGCCGGCGGTGCATTCTTCCACCATGCCGACAGCTTCGCGATGATGCGCGGCGGCCACCTCGACATTTGCGTGCTGGGTGCGTTCCAGGTGTCGGCCAACGGCGACCTGGCCAACTGGAGCACCGGCGAGCCGGGCGCGATTCCGGCGGTCGGCGGGGCGATGGACCTGGCCATCGGCGCCAAGCAGACCTGGGTGATGATGGATCTGCTGACCAAGCAGGGCGTCTCGAAGGTGGTGCAGCAGTGCAGCTATCCGCTGACCGGCCTGGGCTGCGTCAAGCGCATCTATTCCGACCTGGCCACGCTGGCCTGCACACCCGAGGGCCTGCAGCTGATCGACACCGTCGAAGGGCTGAGCCGCGAAGCCTTGTCCGAGCTGATCGGCCTGCCGATCGCTTCGCCCGCGCCAGCCGCTGCCGCCTGATCCCCCATTCAAGAGACAAACAAGGATTTCCATGAGCAACCAGGCTTTCATCTGCGACGCCATCCGTACCCCTTTCGGCCGTTACGGCGGCTCGCTGTCCAGCGTGCGTGCCGACGACCTCGGCGCGGTGCCGCTCAAGGCGCTGATGGCGCGCAACCCCAGCGTCGACTGGTCGGCGGTCACCGACGTCATCTACGGCTGCGCCAACCAGGCCGGCGAAGACAACCGCAACGTGGCGCGCATGTCGCTGCTGCTGGCCGGCCTGCCGATCGAGGTGCCGGGCTCCACCGTCAACCGCCTGTGCGGTTCGGGCATGGATGCGGTCGGCACGGCGGCCCGCGCCATCAAGTCGGGTGAAGCCGGCCTGATGATCGCCGGCGGCGTTGAAAGCATGAGCCGCGCACCTTTTGTCATGCCCAAGGCCGAGACCGCATTCAGCCGCGCCAACGCGGTGTACGACACCACCATCGGCTGGCGGTTCGTCAACAAGCTGATGAAGGCGCAGTACGGCGTCGACGCCATGCCCGAGACCGCCGAGAACGTGGCCGACGACTTCAGGATCGACCGCATCTCGCAGGACCGGATGGCTCTGGCCTCGCAGCAGAAGGCGGTCGCCGCCCAGCTGGCCGGTTACTTCGACGCGGAGATCACGCCGGTGACCATCCCCCAGAAGAAGGGCGATCCGGTCGTCGTGTCGAAGGACGAACATCCGCGCGACACCAGCATGGAAGCGCTGGCGAAACTCAAGGGTGTGGTGCGACCCGACGGCACGGTGACCGCCGGCAACGCCAGCGGCGTGAACGACGGCGCCTGCGCGCTGCTGCTGGCCGACGAAAGCTCGGCCCGCATCCACGGCCTGACGCCGCGCGCCCGGGTGGTCGGCATGGCCACCGCCGGCGTGGCGCCGCGCATCATGGGTTTCGGCCCCACGCCCGCCACCCTGAAGGTGTTGGCCCTGACCGGCCTGACGCTGGACCAGATGGACGTGATCGAACTCAACGAAGCGTTTGCCGCACAAGGCCTGGCCGTACTGCGTGCCCTCGGCCTGCAGGACGACGACGCACGTGTGAACCCCAACGGCGGCGCGATCGCCCTGGGCCATCCGCTGGGCGCATCGGGCGCACGGCTGATCACCACCGCGGTCAACCAGCTGCACAAGACCGGCGGCCGTTATGCGCTGTGCACCATGTGCATCGGCGTGGGCCAGGGCATCGCGGTCATCCTGGAGCGCGTGTGACCCTCGCTGTGCAGCGCCGCCGTGTGCTGCTGGGGGGCGCATCGGCGCTGGCGCTGGTCGCTGGCGGCGGCCGGGCGCAGGGGCTGCCGCCCATCCGCATCGTGGTGCCCTTCGCACCGGGTGGCGGCAACGACGTGTTCGCGCGTCAGATGGCACGCGGCCTGGGGGATGTGCGCAAGCAGACCGTGCTGGTGGACAACAGGCCAGGCGCCGGCGGCAACCTCGGCACCGAGTTCGTCGTGCGGGCTCCGGCCGACGGCAACACCTTGCTGCTCGGCCACACCGGCACCGTGTCGATCAATCCGGCGCTGTATTCGAAGCTGGGCTACGACCCGCTGAAGGACCTGTCGCCGGTGGCGATGTTCGCCTCTTCGGCGCTGGTGCTGGTGGTGGCTGCGAACTCGCCCGCGCGCACGGTGGCCGACTTGATGGCGCTGGTGCGCAGCACGCCGGGCGGAGTCAATTTCGCGTCGAGCGGCGCCGGCACCGGTGGCCACCTGACGGGTGAATCGTTCGCCCAGAAGATCGGCAGCCGGATGACCCACGTGCCCTACAAAGGCACCGCGCCGGCTCTTTCCGACCTGGCCGGCGGCCAGGTGCAGCTGATGTTCAGTGTCATTCCGGCAGCGCTGGCGCTGGTCAGGGGCGGACGCTTGCGGGCCCTTGCCGTGACCAGCGCCCGACGCCTGCCGCTGTTGCCGGATGTGCCCACTATCGCCGAATCGGGCGTGGCGGCATTGGCCGATTTCGAGAGCAGCCTGACCTACGGAATCCTGGCGCCACGCAGCACATCCGACACCGTGGTCCAGGCCCTGTCGGCGCAGGTCACGCAGGTGGCCGCCACTGCCGATTTCCAGTCGCGACTGGATGTGGAGGGCGCCACGCCCCTGGTCGGCAATGCGGCGTCGTACGCCGCACTGATCCGCAGCGAGAGCGCAAAGTGGCGTGCGATCGTGAAAGCCTCCGGCGCCAGCGCCGACTGAAGCCGATAACCGAACAGAAAGAAAAGATCCATTCCATGAGCAACAAGAAACCCGTCGCCACCGTGGTCACCGGTGCCAGTTCCGGCATCGGCCGCGCCATCGCAGAAGCGCTGCTGGCGCAGGGCCGCACCGTGGTCAACATCGACTACAACCTGCCCGGCTGGACGCATGAAAACCTGGTGTCGTTCCAGGCCGACCTGACCAGCGAACAGGCCACCCGCGAACGCGCCGCCGAAGTGGCCGCCGCCTATGACGTGGAAGCGCTGGTGAACAATGCCGGCGCCACCCGTCCCGGCACCATCGACAACGCCACCACCGCCCACCTGGACGACGTGGTCGGCCTCCACCTGCGGGCGCCGATGCTGCTGACCCAGGCCTTTTTGCCGTCCCTGCGGGCCTGCGGCCATGGTCGTGTGGTCAACATGTCCTCGCGCGCCGCACTGGGCAAGGCCGACCGCATCGTCTATTCGGCGACCAAGGCCGGCATGGTCGGCCTGACCCGCACCATGGCACTGGAGCTGGGCCGAGACGGCATCACCGTCAACGCCATCGGCCCGGGGCCCATCGCCACCGACCTGTTCCGCAAGAGCAACCCGGAAGGCGCGCCGCAGACCCGGCGCATCCTCGACGGCATCGCCGTCGGGCGCATGGGCACGGCGGAAGACGTAGCGCGCGCCGCGATGTTCTTCCTGTCGGCCGACAACGGTTTCGTCACCGGCCAGATCCTGTATGTCTGCGGCGGAGTGACGCTCGGCCAGGCGCCGGTCTGACCCAGGTTTTTCAGCGGCTGTTTCCGAGCGACAGCCGGCCATCGGCCCGCCAGATACGAGCGGGTCTTTTCCAAGGGAGTCAAAAAATCATGTCCATCCAATTCAAGCTGCTGGCGCGCCGCGCGCTGCTCGCATCCGCCGCGCTGGCGACAGTCGCCACTGCCTTGCCGGCAGCGGCGCAGACGGCGTCTGCCTACCCCGGCAAGCCGATCACCATCATCGTGCCCTTCGCGGCCGGCGGCACCACCGACATCCTGGCGCGCCTGGTCGGCCAGTACCTGGGGACGGAACTCGGCCAGCCGGTGCTGGTGGACAACCGTGTGGGCGCTGGCGGCAACATCGGCGGCCAGCTGGCCGCCCGTTCGCCGGCCGACGGCTACACGCTGTTCATGGGCACCGTGGGCACCCACGCCATCAACCAGTCGCTGTACTCGAAGATGCCCTTCGACCCGATCAAGGACTTCGCGCCGATCTCGCGTGT
Source organism: Xylophilus sp. PBN-3R (assembly GCF_057747805.1). NCBI lineage: Bacteria > Pseudomonadati > Pseudomonadota > Betaproteobacteria > Burkholderiales > Xylophilus > Xylophilus sp. PBN-3R. Next base: position 3,960,261 of record NZ_CM173225.1, on the reverse strand, counting down.
GGCCAACGTGCCCAACCTGCTGGTCGCCAACCCGCAGCAGCCCTTCAAGAATGTGAAGGAACTGATCGCCTATGCCAAGGCCAACCCGGGCAAGATCAACTTCGGTTCGTCGGGCAACGGCAGCTCCATCCACCTGTCGGGCGAGCTGTTCAAGATGATGACCAAGGTCGACATGATCCACGTGCCCTACAAGGGCAGCGCACCGGCCATGAACGACCTGCTGGGCAACCAGATCGCCATCATGTTCGACAACATGCCTTCGGCCATCCAGCACGTGCGCGCCGGCAAGCTGCGCCCGCTGGCCGTGACCACCGCCAAACGTTCGCCCGAACTGCCCGACGTGCCGACCATCGCCGAAGCCGGCGTGCCCGGCTACGAGGCGACTTCCTGGTTCGGCCTGCTGGCCCCGGCCAACACGCCCGCGCCCATCGTCGACAAGATCGACGCGGCGCTGATGAAGGTCTACAAGAACCCCGAGTTGCTGAAGAAGATCGCCGACCAGGGCGCAGAACCGGTCGTGGAAACACCCGCCCAATTCGCCACTTTCATCAAGGCCGAAACCGCCAAGTGGGGCAAGGTCGTGAAGGAATCCGGCGCGACCGTCGACTAAGTCGGCCAAGTGGAGGCGGCGCCGGCGCAGCGCTGGCGCTGCCTCTATGCTCGGGTTTTTTCAAACACGGAAGACCCGACATGACCATCGACCGCCAGGCGCTCAACCAGCTTTTCCTCGAAGCCCGCACCGCCAACGGTTTCACCGACCAGCCGGTGCCGAAGGAACTGCTGCAGGAAGCCTACGAACTGGCCCGCTTCGCGCCCACCTCGATGAACACGCAGCCCACGCGTTATGTGTTCCTGACGACTCCCGAAGCCAAGGAGCGCCTGCTGCCCACGCTGTCGCCCGGCAATGTCGAGAAGACCAAAAACGCGCCGGTCACCGTGATCGTCGCCACCGACACCCAGTTCTACGAAAACATGCCGCAGGTTTGGCATGGCCCGGGTGCGAAAGAGATGTTCGAGGGCAATCCGCCCATGGCACAGGCCACCGCCACGCGCAACGGCACCATGGGCGGCGCCTACTTCCTGCTGGCGTTGCGTGCGGTGGGCCTGGACGCCGGCCCGATGAGCGGTTTCGACATCGCCAAGGTCAATGCCGAGTTTTTCCCCGACGGTCGCCTGCAGGCCAACTTCCTCATCAACGTCGGTTACATCGACAGCACCAAGACCTTCAACCGCAACCCGCGCCTGTCGTTCGAGCAGGCCGTGACGGTGCTCTGAAAACGACGACGCCTGCCGACCTCGAAAGGTAGACAGGCGTTTTTGCAGGGCCCTTGCGGCCCTTGCACGTCGGCGCTTAGAAGCTCAGTGCGTCACCGCGTTCGATGGTGCCCGAACGCGAAGCCTGGATGGCGGCGGCGCGGACAGCGTTGCGGTCGACGTTGGTGTTGCCGGCGGTGTGCACGTTTTCGCCGTAGCCTTCGCTGGAGTTGGCGACGGCACGGCCCTGCGACGAACCCAGGCTGGCGGCTTGCTGGGCAGCGAACGAGCGGGTCGACTGGACCTGCATCGGCTGGGTGTATTGCAGGTCGGCTTCACCCATCGGGGATGCCTGGGCAGCGGCGCCTGCTGCGAAAAGTGCTGCGATCAGGGTAGCTTGGGCGAGGTTGCGAGCGTTCATGATGTGTTCCTTCAGATGATGTTTTTCAGTTTTTTTCCGTCCGCCTCTGCTTGCCGGCGATCCGTCTCGGTGTGTCGTAGCGTTTCGGTTGCGGCTCATCGATGGGTGGACTTTAGGCTTTTGACCGCTTGGTGAAAACCCGATAGCTGGCAAATCACCATTGCTCCAGATGAAATAATCGAGGCTCGGCGTCCGACAGACGGCAGCCATTACAGCCAGGGTTTCGAATGGATCGTTTGTTGTCGATGAAGGTTTTCCAGCGGGTTGCCGACGAAGGCAGTTTTGCAGCGGCGGCCCGTGCACTCGACCTGTCGCCGGCCGGTGTCACCCGGCTGGTAGGCGACCTGGAACGGCACCTCGGCACCCGGCTGTTGCAGCGCACTACCCGACGCCTGGCCCTGACCGAAGCGGGCGACCACTACCTGCAAAGGCTGCGCGGCATCCTTCTGGAGCTCGAAGAAGCCGAAGGTGCCGCCACTGCCCACACCCGCGAACTGCAAGGCGTGCTGCACATCGTCAGCACGCCTGTGCTGGCCTCGTATTTCCTGGCGCCGCGGGTGGCCGAATGGAGCCGCCGGCATCCGCGTGTGGTGCTGGACATCACCGCAGAGGCCGAGCCGCAGAAACACGTGGAAGCGTTCGACCTCGCCTTCCTCATCGAGGACGACAGCTTCGATGCCAACCTGGTGGCCCGCCCGCTCATGCGCGGCGAGTGGGTGCTGTGCGCATCGCCTTCGTACCTCGCGCGCGCCGGTATGCCGAAGTCGCCGCTCGACCTGCGCGACCACCACTGGCTGCGCAACAGCCGACATCCGTCGGGCCGTCGCCTGCGGCTGCTGCCGGCCAGCGGCGACGCGGCGCCGGTCGAGGTGGAGGCGCGGATCACCCTGCAGACCCAGCATTCCGACGTGCTGCACCGTGCTGCGCTCGACGGTGCCGGTGTAGCCCTGCTGTCGAGGCTGCTCACCGAATCACAGATCGAAAGCGGTGAGCTGGTGCACCTGCTGCCGCATTGGATCGGTGGGCGTTACACCCTTTGGGGAGCGATGCCGACCCGCAAGATGGTGCCGGCGCGCACCCTGGCTTTCATGGAGTTCATGCGGGAGCCGATGGCCTTGTCGCACGTACCGCGCCAGCCGTTGCTGCGCGTCTAGCTGACTCCACCGAAGCCGTTTTGCCGCCAGGCCTCGAAAACCGTCACCGCCACCGCGTTCGACAGGTTCAGGCTGCGCTGGCCGGGCAGCATCGGCAGTCGCAATCGTTGCGTCGGCGGAAAGAATCCCTCGCGCAGGTCCGGTGGCAGGCCGCGGGTTTCGGAGCCGAAGACCAGCCAGTCGCCGGGCCGGAACGCGATGTCGTGGGCCGGCCGGGAGCCGTGCGTGGTCAGGGCGAACATGCGGTCGGGCAGCGGTTGCAGGGTGTCGATCAGCGCCTGCCAGTCGGCATGGCGGCGTACCTCGGCAAACTCGTGATAGTCCAGACCGGCGCGGCGCAGGAGCCGGTCTTCCATCGAAAAACCGAGCGGCTCGACCAGATGCAGCGCGCATCCTGTATTGGCCGCCAGGCGGATCACATTGCCGGTGTTGGGAGGAATCTCCGGCGAGACGAGAACAATGTTGAACATGGCCGCGATTGTCGCGGGCCGGCGCGCTCAGTCGAGCGAAGTGCGTGCGACGACCAGTGCCGAAACCGTGGCCACGCCGGCAAGGCGCAAGGTGCGCGCGGCCTCGTGCAGGGTGGCCCCGGTGGTCATCACATCGTCGACCAGCAGCACCCTGCGGCCGGCCAGCAGCCCGGCCCGCGCGGGTTCGATGGCAAAGGCGCCGCGCACGCTGGCATGGCGGGTTTTCAGATCCATGCCGCTCAGTGCGGCGGTGTGGCGGATGCGCAGCAGGCTGTGCACGTCGACCCGTTCGGATGCCAGCTGGCGAGCCAGCACGGCGGCCTGGTTGAAACCGCGCTCCCGCAGGCGTTCTGCGGACAGCGGCAGCGGCAGCAGGATGTCGGTCGATTCGAGCAGCGGCTCGACCCACGGTGCGCTGCGCAACAGCAGGCCCAGGGCGCTTGCCATTCCAGCCTGACCCCGGAACTTGAGGGCGGCGATGCTGCGGTCCCAGGGATATGCGTAATTCACCGCGGCCAGGCAGCTGTCGAGCGGTGGCGGATTCGTCAGGCAGGCACCGCAGCGGTGGATGCCGCTGGCGACCGGCACGGCACAACTGCGGCAGCGCCGGACCGGCTGGGCGAATCGCTGGACACAGCTGTCGCAGAAGGTGCGGGCTGGCCAGGCGCAACACACGACGCAGACGGCTGCTGGGCCGGGAATTCCGGCAAGCCAGCGGCCGATGCGGGACATGCGGGCGGTGATCGGGCGAAACATGGGTCGGCTCAATATACTCGGCGGCCTCGGCCGTGGCTGTGCCGCACCGGCGGCGCCCCGGCTGCAAAGAACATGGCCACGTCTTCCAATTCCTCGGTTCCAACCGCTCCCACGGCGCCTGCCGATCTCCCGCCCACCATCTCGCCCGCAGCCGCCGGCCGGTGGCAACGCCTGCCGCCCGGCAAAACGCCGGCATCACCCTGGCTGCACGAGGAAGTGGCGCGGCGGATGGAACAACGGCTGGAATGGATTGTCGCCAGACCAAAACGCTGGGGCCACTGGGAGGCCTTGCGCGGCGGCCTGGCGGGCCACGCCCTGGTGCAGAAACGTTATGCCGACGCCGGTTTCGATGTGGTCGAGTCCACCGCCGAACGCGCAGAAGCCGCCCGTGCCGCGCTGGAAGGTCCCTGGTGGAGCCCGCGCCGCTGGGGTGTCGGCCAGGCGGCACCGCGTTTCATGGCCGCGCCCGGGCAACTGCCTGGACCGCGCAGCATCGACATGCTGTGGGCCAACATGGCATTGCACACGGCAGCCGATCCGCAGGCCCTGATCGCCCAGTGGCACCAGGCGCTGGCGGTCGACGGCTACCTGATGTTCTCGTGTTTCGGCCCGGACACCCTGCGCGAGCTGCACCGGGTGTATGCCGCCAACGGCTGGCCGGCGGCGGGCCATGCCTTCACCGACATGCACGACTGGGGCGACATGCTGGTCCACGCCGGATTTGCCGAGCCGGTGATGGACATGGAGCGCATCGTCCTGACCTACGAGACGCCCGAACGCCTGCTGGCCGAGCTGCGGGAGATCGGCCGCAACCTGCATCCGGCGCGTTTCCCGACGCTGCGCGGCCGTGGTTTCCGCGAGAAGCTGGTCCGCGCACTGGCCGAAGGGCTGGCGACGCCGTCCGAAGACGGCCGCCTCGTGATCACCTTCGAAATTGTCTACGGGCACGCTTTCAAGCCGGTACCGCGCGCCCGGATGGCGCCGGAAAGCGCGGTCGGACTCGAAGACATGCGCCGAATGCTCCGCCGCGGACCATCCGCAGGCCCCTGATAGGACCGGAGAACGGCGTCAACACTGGCTTTCCCGGTCCTTGATACCGGGGTTGCACGGGTATGCGGGAGTGAGCGCGACGATAGAATCCGGGCTGACAAGGCCCCGGGAATCCTCCCTCAGCGCGACGACCGCACCGGTCGTCCCACCCCCACCAAACATTCGTGTCGAACCCCGTTCTCCGCTTCGCTACCGTATCGGGCCAGGGCCGGCACTGGTTGCTCAAGCGCAACTGCTCGGTCACGCCGGTGCAACTGGGGTGGGTCTATGCATCGCTCTGCGTCCTGTCGGCCGGCATCGCCGCCATGTTCTGGATGCTGGGTGCATGGCTGGTCATGCCTTTCGCAGGCCTCGAACTGGCTGCCATTGGTTTTGCCTTCCTGGCTTATGCACGCCATGCCGCCGACGGCGAGCGCATTTCGCTCACCGAGGCCCGGCTGGTCGTCGAACGAGAAACCGCGGGCCGGCTGGAGCGTGCCGAATTCCGGCGTGAATGGGTTCGGGTCGAACCGGTGGTCGGCGATGGTTCGCTGATCCGGGTGTCGGCTCAGGGAAAGTCGGTCGAGGTGGGGCGTTTCGTGCGTCCCGAGCTACGGCCCGCGTTGGCAACCGAGATCCGCAGGGCGCTGCGCACGGTCTGAGGCCGAAGGCGCGGCTGCTGCCGCGCCGCGGTTTCCGGTGGTGATCGAAGCCTGGAAGTTTGGTTTTAAAAATGACACAAATGAAGACGATGAAGCGCACGACCGAAAAGCTGCAGAAGCTCGCCAGGTGGCTACCCCTGGCGGCTGCCGGCGTGGCCGGTTCGGCCCATGCCGTGGGCGACCTGCCGGGCGGGCCTTCGGTGCGCCAGCTCAATCTTCCCCTCGGTGTCACCAGGATTTCCGCCGACCAGCATCTGCTGCATACCGGCATGCTGATCACCTGCACGGTGATCTTCATCGCGGTGTTCGCGGTGATGTTCTATTCCATCTGGAAGCATCGCAAGTCCAAGGGCTACAAGGCGGCCAACTTCCATGAATCGGTGGTCGTCGAGATCGCCTGGACCATCGTGCCCTTCGTCATCGTGGTCGTGATGGCGCTCACCGCCACCAAGACCCTGGTCGCGCAGAAGGACACCACCAACGCCGACCTGACCATCAAGGCGACCGGCTACCAGTGGAAGTGGGGTTACGACTACCTGGCCGGCGAAGGCTCGGGACTGGCGTTCATCTCGACCCTGCTGCCGGCGCACCGCGAGCTTTCGAACAACGGCGCCAAGGGCACCATCCCCGACAACTACCTGCTGGAAGTCGACAACCCGCTGGTGGTTCCGGTCGACAAGAAGATCCGCATCATCACCACCGCCAACGATGTGATCCACGCCTTCGCGGTGCCGCAGTTCGGCATCAAGCAGGACGCCATTCCGGGCTTCGTGCGCGATACCTGGTTCCGCGCCGAGAAGATCGGCGACTACTACGGCCAGTGCCAGGAACTGTGCGGCAAGGAACACGCCTACATGCCGATCCACGTGAAGGTGGTGTCGGCTGCCGACTTCACCAAATGGGTCGGCGAAGAGCAGAAGAAGGCGGCCGCCAAGGCCGACGATCCGAACAAGGTCTGGACACTCGAAGACAGCATCGCCCGCGGCGAAAAGGTGTATTCGGCCAACTGCGCTGCCTGCCACCAGGCCAACGGCAAGGGAGGCGGCCCCATCAAGGCGCTGGATGGCGACGAGAAGGTGCTCAACCCCGACCATTCGGTGCAGATCCTCGTGCTGCTGCACGGCCAGAACAACGGCACCATGCCCTCGTGGAAACAGCTGAGCGACACCGACATCGCGGCCGTCGCCACCTACACCAAGAACAGCTGGTCCAACAAGACCGGCCAGATCGTGCAGCCTTCCGAAGTGCTGGCACTGCGCGACAAATAAGACGGCCAGAGGCAAACAGGATTCCACCATGAGCGCAGTACTGCATCCCCACGGCCACGACGAACACGGCCACGACGGCCATGACGACCACCACGGTGCGCCGCACGGCTGGCGGCGCTGGGTGTTCGCCACCAACCACAAGGACATCGGCACCCTTTACCTGCTGTTCAGTTTCACCATGCTGATGGTGGGCGGGCTGCTGGCGCTGATGATCCGTGCCGAGCTGTTCCAGCCGGGTCTGCAGTTGGTCAACCCCGAGCTTTTCAACCAGCTCACCACCATGCACGGGCTGATCATGGTGTTCGGGGCCATCATGCCGGCCTTCGTGGGTTTTGCTAACTGGATGATCCCGCTGCAGATCGGGGCATCCGACATGGCCTTCGCCCGCATGAACAACTTCAGCTTCTGGCTGATGATTCCCGCGGCGCTGATGCTGGTGACCTCGTTCTTCATGCCCGGCGGCGCACCCGCGGCCGGCTGGACGCTGTACGCGCCGCTCACCCTGCAGATGGGCCCTTCGATGGACTCCGGCATCTTCGCGATGCACATCCTGGGTGCCTCGTCGATCATGGGTTCGATCAACATCATCGTCACCATCCTGAACATGCGCGCCCCCGGCATGACGCTGATGAAGATGCCGATGTTCGCCTGGACCTGGCTGATCACGGCCTACCTGCTGATCGCGGTGATGCCGGTGCTGGCAGGCGCCATCACCATGACACTCACCGACCGCCATTTCGGCACGAGTTTCTTCAACCCGGCGGGCGGCGGCGACCCGGTGATGTACCAGCACATCTTCTGGTTTTTCGGCCATCCCGAGGTCTACATCATGATCCTGCCGGCCTTCGGCATCATCAGCCAGGTGGTGCCGGCCTTCGCCCGCAAGCGCCTGTTCGGTTATGCCTCGATGGTGTACGCCACCTCGTCCATCGCCATCCTGAGTTTCATCGTGTGGGCCCACCACATGTTCACCACCGGCATGCCGGTCACAGGCCAGCTGTTCTTCATGTACGCGACCATGCTGATCGCGGTACCGACGGCGGTGAAGATCTTCAACTGGATCGCCACCATGTGGCAGGGCTCGATGACCTTCGAGACCCCGATGCTGTTCGCGGTGGGTTTCATCTTCGTGTTCACCATGGGCGGTTTCACCGGCCTCATCCTGGCCATGGCGCCGGTCGACATCCAGCTGCAGGACACCTATTACGTGGTGGCGCATTTCCACTACGTGCTGGTGGCGGGCTCGCTGTTCTCGATGTTTTCGGCGGTGTACTACTGGGCGCCCAAGTGGACCGGCGTGATGTACGACGAACGGCGCGGCAAGATCCATTTCTGGTGGTCGCTGATCTCGTTCAACGTCACCTTCTTCCCCATGCATTTCCTGGGTCTGGCGGGCATGCCGCGCCGTTATGCCGACTATCCGATGCAGTTTGCGGACTTCAATGCGGTGGCCTCGGTCGGTGCCTTCTTCTTCGGTTTCGCCCAGCTGTATTTCTTCATCTTCGTGGTGCTTCCGATGATGCGCGGCAAGGGCGAGGCGGCGCCGCAGCGGCCTTGGGAGGGCGCCGAGGGGCTGGAGTGGGAAGTGCCGTCGCCGGCGCCTTTCCATACCTTCGAGACGCCGCCCAGGCTGGACCCCACGGCCACCCGCATCGTCGGCTGAACATCCATGGCCATGACACCCGAACAGAAACGTGCCAACCGCCGGCTGGGCCTGATCCTGGCGTCGATCGCGGTGGTGTTCTTCCTGGGCTTTCTCGCCCGCATGGCCTTGAGCGGCCGCTAGGCCGGCAGACATGAAACCGCGCAGCCTCAGCCTGAACGCCCGCATGCTCGGCAAGCTGGTCGTCGTGGCGGCCGGCATGTTCGCCTTCGGTTATGCGCTGGTGCCGCTCTACAACGCCATTTGCGAGGCGACCGGCATCAACGTGCTGGCGCGCTCCGAACTCAACCTGCCAGGCGCGGCCAAGCTGCCGGCCAACACGCAGGTGGACACCAGCCGCACCATCACGGTCGAGTTCGACGCCAATGCCCGTGGGCCCTGGTCTTTCCATCCGGCGGTGCGGTCGCTGAAGGTGCATCCGGGTGAACTGGCTACGGTGATGTACGAATTCCAGAACACGCAGGACCGGCGCATGGCCGCCCAGGCCATTCCCAGCTATGCGCCGCAGCAGGCCATGCCGTACTTCAACAAGCTGCAGTGCTTCTGCTTCAACCAGTACACGCTGGATCCGGGCGAGAAGAAGGAATGGCCGGTGGCCTTTGTCATCGACCCCAAGCTCAGCAGGGACGTCACCACCATCACGCTGTCGTACACCTTCTTCGAGGTCGGCGGTCGCACCCCGGCAGCGCCCGAGGGCAGCCTGTGAGCCTGCTGCGAACCATCAGGGCGGTGGCCTGGTCCTTCGTGGGGCTTCGCAAGTCCAGCGGGCTGGAGGAAGACACGCACATCCACCCGCTGCATATTGTCGCGGCGGGCATCGCGGCGGTGGTGGTGCTGGTGCTGGGCCTGATGGCGCTGGTGCGGTGGATGGTCTGAAGACGATGAATAAAACAATTCCAGGAGCAAGAACCCCATGAGTTCGACCCATGCGACCCCCGCCCGTTCGGCGCCGTACTACTTCGTGCCTGCCGCGTCGCGCCATCCGGCGCTGGCAGCGGCCGGGCTGTTCTTCGTGATCCTGGGCGCATCGCAGTGGATCAACGGCCACGGATGGGGCATGTATTCGCTGGCCTTCGGAATGATGGGTTGGCTGTTCGTTCTCTACCAGTGGTTCCGCGACGCAGTGGCCGAGAGCGAGGGCGGCCTGTACGGCCACAAGATCGACCTGTCCTTCCGCTGGAGCATGTCGTGGTTCATCTTCTCGGAGGTGATGTTCTTCGGCGCCTTCTTCACCGCCTTGTGGTGGGCACGCTCGCATTCGGTGCCGGCGCTGGGCAGCCTCGACAACGCGCTGCTGTGGCCCGGCTTCAAGGCCGTTTGGCCGAGCATGGCGGCCGGCGCCACTGCCGCGCCCGGCGGCCTGATCGAACCCTTCCAGACGGTCGGTCCGTTCTGGCTGCCGACCATCAACACCGCATTGCTGCTGACTTCGGGTGTCACCCTCACCATCGCCCACCATGCGCTGCGTGAGGGCCACCGCGCCCGCACCCTGGCCTTCATGTGGGTCACGGTGATCCTGGGCGTGGTGTTCCTGGCGGTGCAGGGTTACGAATACCACCACCTGTACAGCGAACTCAACCTCAAGCTCACATCGGGCGTCTATGGCTCGACGTTTTTCATGCTGACCGGTTTCCACGGGTTCCACGTCTTCATCGGCATGCTGATGTTGTTCTTCATCACGCTGCGGTTGCGCAAGGGACATTTCACGCCGGAACGCCATTTCGGCTTCGAAGGCGCGGCCTGGTACTGGCACTTTGTGGACGTGGTCTGGCTGGGCCTGTACACCCTGGTCTACTGGATGTGATGGCAATCGGCCGACCCGCAGAAAAGGCGCCGCGAGGCGCCTTTTTTCCTACTGTCCCACCGGCAGGCCGGTCGGCCGGATGTAGCCCAGTTTCCAGGCGACGAGGATGCAGATGAACAGCAGCACCGACAGCCCAACCCGCAGCGCCAGCGCACGCGCCATGTTGCTGGTCTTGGCCCGCCCCTCGCGGCCGTCGCGCAGCATGAAGAACAGGGCGGCGCCCAGGCTGGCGAGGATGGCCAGGAAGGCGAGGGCGACCATGACTTTCATGCCGCGAATTATCCGATGAGCGGCGTCGCGGAAGTCCCGGGTTTTCCACGCCGCGGCCGGCGTTTCTGGTGGATCACGCTGGCCGCGTTGGTCGGCATCGTGGTCACCGCGCTGTTGGGGCGCTGGCAGTTGGCAAGAGCGGCGCAGAAGGAAGCCATCGAAGCCGCCATCGAACAACGCCAGGCCTTGCCGATGCTGGACGGTGCATCGCTGGCATTGCAGGAGCCTGAGCAGGAAACCATGCTGATGCACCGGCGCGTACTGCTGCGCGGCCGCTGGGTGGCGCAGAAAACGGTGTACCTCGACAACCGCCAGATGTACGGCCGGCCCGGTTTTTTTGTTGTGACACCGCTGCAGCTGTCACCGGACCGCGCCGTCCTGGTGCAGCGCGGCTGGGTCGCGCGCAATTTCGAGGACCGGTCGCGGCTGGAACCGGTGGCGACACCCGACGGGCCGGTGGAAATCACCGCCCGCATCGCCCCCGCCCCCTCGCGGCTGTATGACTTTGCGGCAGACGAACAGGGGAATTCCCCGATCCGGCAAAATCTGGACCTTGCGGTCTTCCGGCGCGAGACCGGTCTGCCACTGGCGTCATGGACGGCCGTGCAGACCGGCGGTGCCAGCGAAGGGCTGCAACGCCAGTGGCCCGCAGTGACCACCGGCGTCGAGCGCCATTACGGCTACGCCTTCCAATGGTTCGGGCTTTGTGCCCTCATCGTCTTCCTATATGCCTGGTTCCAATTCATCCGACGCCCGCGCGCTGCCTGACGCAGCTGCTGCGTTGCCCGGCGCGAGCGACCACCTGCTGGACATGGCGGTGCACACCATGCCGCAGCCGGGCCAGGCCGCCCAGGACCTGGAGGGCGCCACACGCACTGCCCGCGGCCGCTGGAAGATGCTGCTGGTGCTGGCCATGTGCGCCGCGCCGGTGGTTGCTTCGTATTTCACCTACTACGTCGTGCAGCCGACCGGCCGCGCCGGTTATGGCCAGCTGGTGGCCGACCAGCCCGCACTGCCCGACCTGGCCGCCCGCAACCTCGACGGCACCGTCGCCCGCCTGCCTGCGCTGGCCGGCCAGTGGCTGCTGGTCAGCGTGGGCGGCGGTGCCTGCGACAGGGCCTGCGAACAGCATCTCTACCTGCAGCGCCAGTTGCGGGAGAGCCTCGGCAAGGAACGCGACCGGGTCGACTGGCTGTGGCTGATCGACGACGAAGCGCCGGTGCCGGCCGGCCTGCAACCCGCATTGCGGCAGGCCGCGGTGCTGCGGGTACCGGCCGCCGGAATCGCCGGCTGGCTGAAACCCGCGCCCGGCCATGCCCTGGCCGAACACATCTACCTGGTCGATCCCATGGGCCACTGGATGATGCGGTTTCCGGCAGACATGGACATGGCCGGTGCCGCCAGGGCCAAACGCGATCTCGACCGGTTGCTGCGCGCCTCGGCATCATGGGACGAGGCCGGCCGCTGACCGCTAGATCCGCATGACCATCACGCCCCTCTACGACTACTCGCCGGTGGTGCAGATGATGCTGACCGGCATCGTCATCGCGCTCGGTCCGCTGCTGTGGCTGGCGTTCCGCAACCGCCGTGCCAGCCCGTCGCGCCGGCTGCAGGCGCTGACGGTGATGACGCTTTTCCTCACTTTCGACCTGGTGCTGTTCGGTGCCTTCACCCGGCTGACCGACTCCGGCCTGGGCTGCCCGGATTGGCCCGGCTGTTATGGCGAAGCCCATCCGGTGGCTGCCAAGGTACAGATCGCAGCAGCGGAAGTCGCCATGCCCGACGGCCCGGTCACCCATCGCAAGGCCTGGGTCGAGATGGTCCATCGCTACCTGGCGACCGGCGTGGGCGTGCTGATCATCGTGCTGACCCTGGCCACCTGGGTGGCCTGGCGCCGCCAGCGGCGCGGCGACGCCTTGCCGCCGGTGCATCCGTGGTGGCCCACCGCCACGCTTTTCTGGGTGTGCCTGCAAGGTGCATTCGGCGCCTGGACCGTGACCCTCAAGCTCTTCCCCGCCATCGTGGTCATGCATCTTGCGGGCGGTGTGGTGCTGCTGGCCTTGCTTGCGCGCCAGGCGGCACGCCACGCCCTGGCGCAGCACGGCCTGCGCCTGGTCGAGGTGACGCCGGGCCGGCGCGCACTGCTGCTGCTCACGCTGGTCGCTGTCTCGCTGCAGGTGTTGCTGGGCGGCTGGGTCAGCACCAATTACGCGGTGCTGGTCTGCGACGGTTTCCCTACCTGCCAGGGCCGGTGGTGGCCGCCGATGGATTTCTCGCGCGGTTTCGAGCTCTGGCGCCCGCTGGGTCAACTGGCCGACGGCAGCATGATCACCTTCGAGGCGCTGACGGCCATCCATTACGTCCACAGGCTGTTCGCCTACGTGGTTTTTGCCCTGCTGCTCGCAGTCTCGTGGCGGCTGTGGCCGGTCGGCGCACTGCGCGGGCCGGTTCGTGCCGTCGCCGTACTGGCCGCGCTGCAACTGGCCACCGGCTTGTCGAACGTCGTGCTCGACTGGCCGCTGGTGGCCGCGGTGCTGCACACCGGCGGTGCCGCCGCCCTGGTGTCCGCGCTGGTCTGGGCCCTCTCTTCCTGCCGTTCGGTGCCATCGCCGTCCGGTCGTTTATCTTCGATCCCTGCATGAATCCCGCTACCCCCGCCACCCTGCCGCCGTCCGTCGCACCGCCTTCGCGGGTGCGGCAGTTCTATGCGCTGACCAAACCGCGGGTGGTGCAACTCATCGTCTTCTGCGCGCTGATCGGCATGGTGCTGGCGGTTCCGGGTGTACCGAGCTGGGCCGATGTGCGGCAGGCCGCCATCGCGTGTTTCGGCATCTGGCTGGTGGCCGGCGCTGCGGCCGCCTTCAATTGCCTGGTCGAAAAGGGCATCGACGCCCGCATGCGCCGTACCGCCTGGCGGCCTACCGCACGGGGCGAACTGGGTGACGGCCAGACCCTGCTTTTCTCCGTGCTGCTGTGCGTGGGCGGTTCGCTGGTGCTCTATACCTGGACCAATCCGCTGACGATGTGGCTCACCTTCGCCACCTTCGTCGGTTATGCGGTGGTCTACACCGTGATTCTGAAGCCGCTGACGCCGCAGAACATCGTCATCGGCGGCGCATCGGGTGCGATGCCGCCGGTGCTGGGGTGGGCCGCCATGACGGGCGAAGTCTCGCCGGAGGCGCTGATCCTGTTCCTGATCATCTTCCTGTGGACTCCGCCGCACTTCTGGGCGCTGGCGCTGTACCGGGTAGAGGACTACCGCAAATCCGGCCTGCCGATGTTGCCGGTGACCCACGGCAACGAGTTCACCCGGCTGCAGGTGCTGCTCTACACCTTCGTGTTGTTCGCCAGCTGCATGATGCCGTTCGCCTATGGCATGAGTTCGTGGCTTTACCTGGTGGTGGCGGTGGCGCTTTCCATCGGTTTCTGCGGCTATGCCTTCGCCCTCTGGCGCAATTATTCCGACGGCCTGGCGCGCCGCACCTTCCGTTTTTCATTGATCCACCTCAGCCTGCTGTTCGTGGCGCTGCTGGTCGATCACTACCTGTTCTGAGGTCCGCGCAGATGCAGAAACGTTCCTTCCTGGCCCTCGGGCTGACAGCGGCCCTGGCGGCCTGTTCAAAGGCAGCGCCCGGCCCGGTTTTCCAGGCGGTCGACCTGACCGGCGCCGACTACGCCAGGAGCTTCAGCCTGCCCGATTCGCAAGGGCGTGTCCGCACGCTCGAGGAATTCCGTGGCAAGGTGGTGGCGGTGTTCTTCGGCTACACCCAGTGCCCGGATGTCTGCCCGACGACTCTGGCCGAAATGGCCGACATCAAACGCCAGCTGGGCGCCGATGGCGACCGGCTGCAATCGGTCTTCATCAGCGTTGACCCCGAGCGCGACACGCCGGAAATCCTGTCGGCATACATGGCCAACTTCGACCCGGGTTTCATCGCGCTCCGGCCCGCCAGCGCCGAGCAGCTGGCAGCGGTCGCCAAGGACTTCAAGGTGTATTTCAAGAAGGTCGACGGCAAGGCGCCCGGCACCTACACCATGGACCATTCCGCCGCCACCTACCTTTACGATCCGCAAGGCCGGCTTCGGCTTTACAGCAAGTACGGCACCGGCAGCGCGCCGCTTCTGGCCGACATCAAGCTGCTGCTCGAGCAAAAAGCCTAGTCGGCGGTGATCCGCGCGCTGCGGATCACGTCACCCATGGTTTTCGCGTCTGCCTGGATGCGGTTGGCCAGCCCTTCAGAAGAACTGCCGACCGCCTGCCAGCCCTGCTGGAACAGCTTGGCGCGCATGTCGGGCGAGCGGGTGATTTCGGAAAACAGCGCCGACAGCCGCGCCACCACCGGCTTGGGCATGTTGGTGGGCGCCGCCACCGCGTTCCAGATCTCCAGGTTGAAATCCTCGATGCCGGCTTCGGCCAGGCTGGGGATCTCCGGCACCAGTGTGCTGCGGGTGCGGGCGGTGACACCGATCGCACGCAGCTTTCCCGCACGCGCCTGAGCGGCGGCCAGGCTCGGCGGCAGCAGCGCGAGCTGCAGCTGGCCGCCGATCATGGCGTTGGCCACCTGCGGATAACCGGGGTAGGGCACATGGACCGGGTCGATATGGATGCGCCGTTTCAGCAATTCCATCCCCACATGGCCCACCGTTCCCACGCCGGGTGTGCCGTAGCTCCATTTGTCGCCTGCGCCGCGAGCCGCCTGCAGAAAGGCACGGGCGTCGGCACCGGGTGCGTCGACCGGCGCGGTCAGCACCAGCGGCGAGATGCCGATCAGGCTGACAGGGGCGAAATCCTTCAGCGGGTCGTAACCCAGCTTGGGGTTGAGCAACCGGGCAATCGTCATGTTGCCGTTGATCATCAGCCCGATGGTGTGGTCGTCGGTGGCGCGGGCCACGAACTCGGCGGCGATGTTGCCGCCTGCGCCCACCTTGTTGTCCACGATCACCGGCTGGCCCAGGGCACGCGACAGCGGCTCGGCCAGTGTGCGCGCCGTGATGTCGGGCGACGAGCCGGCCGGGAAACCCACCACGATATGAACCGGCCGCGTGGGCCAGGCGGAGGGCGCCTCGGCCTGGGCGAACGAAGCGCCGGTCAGCAGGAGAGCGGCAAGGACGGCGCGGCGCAGCGTAGAAACAGTCATGACTCGAACGAAAAAAGGCGGTCTTGAAGTTTGCCGCATAAAACAAAAGGGCCGTCCTTCTGGAGGACGGCCCTTCTTGCGGACTAACCCGGATGAACCGGGAAGAATGAGGAGCGAAAAGCTCAGGCGTATTCGGCCAGCGCCTTTTTCATTTTCTTCATCGCCGCCGATTCGATCTGGCGGATTCGTTCGGCGCTGACATGGTATTCGGCGGCGAGTTCGTGCAGCGTCATGCCGCCCGAACCGTCGTCGTTTACCTTGAGCCAGCGTTCCTCGACGATGCGGCGGCTGCGGTCGTCCAGTGCTTCGAGTGCGGTGGCGATGCCGTCGGTGGCCAGAACGTCACGCTGATGCGATTCGATCATTGCGGTGGGTTCGTGTGCCGCGTCGGCCAGGTAGGCGATGGGGCCGTAGGCCTGTTCGCCGTCGTCGGACGGAGACGGATCCAGCAGCACATCGCCGCCGGCCAGCCGCATTTCCATTTCCTTGACTTCTTCAGGCTTGACGTTCAGCCGCTCCGCCATGGTCTCGACCTGGCCGGCGCTGAGCGTTTCGGCATGGGTCGGCAAGTCGCCGGCCAATGCCGCGTCGGCCTTGAAAGACTGCTTCATCGAACGCAGATTGAAGAACAGCTTACGTTGGCTCTTGGTGGTCGCCACCTTGACCATTCGCCAGTTCTTCAGGATGTATTCGTGAATCTCGGCCTTGATCCAGTACATGGCGTAACTCACCAGGCGCACACCCTGTTCGGGATCGAAACGCTTGACGGCCTTCATCAGCCCGACGTTGCCTTCCTGGATCAGATCGCCGTGCGGCAACCCATAACCCAGGTACTGGCGCGAGATCGAAACGACGAGACGCAGGTGCGACAACACCATCCGGCCGGCGGATTCAACGTTGTTGTCATCACGAAGTTCACGGGCATAACGCTGCTCTTCCTCGAGCGTCAGCAGGGGCAATCGGTTGACTGCAGAAATATAGGCATCGAGGTTGCCCAGGGGCGGCACCATCGACCACGGATTTGCGGCAGCGACGGTGGTGGCGGCTCCAGTTGGGTAGTTCATACCGGGGATCCTTTCCTCATGGCGATACATATTAGCACTCGGTTAGAGAGAGTGCTAAGCGCCAAGTTCCGCAGAAATTCTATGAGGCCGATAGGGACGGTTACGTAACCGGACGTCTGCTTTCAGCCCAGCAACGCCTGCGCGAATTCACGTGCATTGAACGTTTCCAGGTCTTCCAGCTTTTCGCCCACCCCTACGAAATACACCGGAATCGGCCTTTCCTGCGCGATGGCTGCCAGCACTCCACCTTTTGCGGTGCCGTCGAGCTTGGTGACGATCAGGCCTGTCAACCCGAGCGCGTCGTCGAAGGCCCGCACCTGGGCCAGGGCGTTCTGGCCGGTGTTGCCGTCGATCACCAGCAGGATTTCGTGCGGCGCGCTGAGGTCGGCCTTTTGTACGACCCGTTTGATTTTCTGCAGTTCCTGCATCAGGTGCAGCTGGGTGGGCAGGCGGCCGGCGGTGTCGACCAGCACCACGTCCTTGCCGCGCGCCTTGCCGGCGGTGACCGCGTCGAAGCTGACGGCAGCCGGGTCGCCGCCCTGCTGGCCGATGATTTCCACCAGGTTGCGGTCGGCCCAGACACCCAGTTGTTCGCGCGCGGCGGCACGGAACGTGTCGGCAGCCGCCAGCAGCACTCCGGCACCGGCTTCGGCCAGGTGTTTGGTGAGCTTGCCGATGGAGGTCGTCTTTCCTGCACCGTTGACACCCGCGACCATGATGACGGTAGGCGTGTGCTGGCCGATGACCAGGTTCTTCTCGAGCGGTTTCAGCAGATCGGCGATGGCGTCGGCCAGCAGCGCCTTGACGGCGACCGGGTCCGTCGCTCGCTGGTCCTTCACCCGGCGCCTGAGGTCGTCCAGCAGATGCTGGGTGGCCTTCACACCCGTGTCGGCCATCAGCAGTGCGTCTTCGAGTTCGTCGTAGAGGGCCTCGTCGATCTTCGCGGAAACGAACACGGAGGCAATGCTGCCACCGGTCTTGCGAAGGCCACCGCGCAGGCGCTGCATCCAGCCGCTGCGTTCACCGGATTCCGGTTTGGCGGACGGTTCGGGTGCCGAAGGCGCTGCCGGGGTCGGCGTAACCGGGGGCCGAACCACAACCGCTGGCGCCGGTATCGGCAAAGGCAAAGGCGTAGGCGTAGGCGTAGGCGTAGGGGGCGGTGCCGAAACCGGAGCGGGTGCCGGAGCGGCCACCACCATCGCCTCGGCCGGTATGACCGGGACCTCGTCGACCGGCGTCGGCGCCAGCCCGAGCTGGCTTTTCAGCCAGCCCAGAGCGCCCTCCGGCGCGGGCGGTGGGCTTTGGACCGCAGGAACGCCGGTTTCAGCGGCTTCGGGCGGGTTGGCGGAGGGTTTTTTCTTGAAAAAACTGAACATGAATGCGTTCTTAGAATCAACCATTCTATGAAACGAGCTCCAGACCGCGGCACCGCCGCCCGTGCCGCCTTGCGCGGGCTGATTTCCGTGCTGTCGATCAGCCTGCTGGCGGGGGCCGTACAGGCCCAGCCCAGCGGGCCCGATACGCCTCCCTCCAACCCGGTTTCGACCGATCTGCCCAAGACTGGCGCCAGGAGCGACACCTGGCAGTTCACGCTTTCCAACGGCATGACCCTCATCGTGCGCACCGATCGGCGGGCCCCGACGGCGGTCAACATGGTGTGGGTTCGCGCTGGTGCCATGGACGAGGTGGACGGCACCTCCGGCATTGCCCACATGCTCGAACACATGATGTTCAAGGGCACGCCCACCGTGCCGGTCGGCGAGTTCTCGCGCAGGGTTGCAGCGCTGGGCGGGCGTGAGAACGCTTTCACCACCGCCGACTACACCGGTTATTACCAGCAGGTGCCAGCCGACCGCCTGCAGGACGTGATGAAACTCGAGGCCGACCGTTTCGAGAACAACACCTGGCCCGACGCCGAGTTCCTGAAAGAGCGCCAGGTCGTCACCGAGGAACGCCGCATGCGCACCGAAGACCGGCCGCGCAGCCGCCTCTACGAGACGCTGCAGGCGCAGGTGTGGACGGCGTCGCCGTATCACCGCCCGGTGGTCGGCTGGATGGGTGACATCGCTTCCTTCACCGCGGACGACGTTCGCGATTTCCACCATCGCTGGTACGTGCCCGCCAATGCCGCCATCGTGATCGCCGGCGACGTCGATGCACAGCAGGTGCTGGCCTGGGCCGAACAGACCTACGGCCGCATCCCGGCCCGCCCGGTGCCGACACGCAAACCGCGGCCCGAGCCCGAACAGGTCGGCCTGCGGCGTTTCGATTTCCGCGCGCCGGCAGAACAGGCCTACGTGATGATGGCTTTCCGTGTGCCAGGCCTCGAATCGATGGATGCCGGTACACCCAACGCCGAAGACGCGCTGGCACTGACGGTGCTGGCGGCGGTGCTCGACGGGTATTCGGGTGCCCGCCTGTCACGCAACCTGGCGCGCGGCCCGCAGCGGGTGGCGGACAGCGTCGATGCTTCGCATTCGCTGGTGGCGCGCGGGCCCAAGTTGTTCATGTTGTCGGGTGTGCCCGCCCGCGGCCACACCGCCGCCGAGGTCGAGAAGGCATTGCGCGGCGAAGTCGCCCGCATCGCCCGGGAAGGCGTCGGCGAAGCCGAATTGCGCCGGGTCAAGACTCAATGGCGCGCTGGCGAGATCTTCCAGCGCGATTCGGTCAATTCGCAGGCGCAGGACCTGGGCAGCAATTGGGTGCAGGGCTTGCCTCTGGACGCCGACAGCCAGTTGCTGGACCGTCTCGGCCTGGTCACGTCTGCACAGCTGCAGTCGGTTGCCTCCCGTTATTTCGGCGATGACCAGTTGACCGTCGGCACGCTGGTTCCGATGCCGCCCGATCCGGCCAAGCCCCTGCGACCGCAGGCCAACGACAGCGCCCCCGGCGGCGCTGTGCACTGAACCGACGCAGGATATCCATGGCTTTTTCTATCTCCCATCCCGCGCTGGCGACCACTGTCGCCGGCCTCCTGGCCGGTACCGCGGCCCACGCGGCATTGCCGATCCAGCACTGGAATCGTCCTGACGGTGCCCAGGTGTTCTTCGTCGAAAGCCGGGCGGTGCCCATCGTCGATGCGCAGATCGATTTCGACGCGGGCCGTCGCCGCGAGCCCGCGGCCATGACGGGCCTGGCCGGTGCCACCGCCGGCATGCTGGACAAGGGCGTCAAGGCCCATGGCAACGAACCGGCGTTGAACGAAAATGCGCTGGACGACGCCTGGGCCGATCTGGGCGCGCAGTTCGGTGCCGGTGCCAGCAACGACCGGTTCAGTTTCTCCCTGCGTTCGCTGGCCGACCCCGCGCTGCTGGCCCGGGCCTCGGCGCTGGCTGCACGTGAAATCGGCGAGCCGTCCATCCCGGACGTTGTCTGGCAGGTGGAGCGTCAACGTGCCGTCGCCGGCTTGCGCGAGGCCGAAACACGCCCCGGCACCCGCGCCGGCAAGCTCTACCAGCAGGCGGTCTATGGCGACCATCCTTATGGCCGCCTGACCACCGAGGCAACGCTGGCCGCCATCGACGTCAAGGCGATTCGCGAATTCCACGCGCAGCTGCGCAGTTGCGGCGCCAAGGTCAGCATCGTCGGAGCGCTCGACAGGGCCCAGGCGGACGCCCTGGCCGGCCAACTGCTCAGCCGGCTTCCGGTCGCCACATGCTCGGCCCTTCCCGCAGTGGCCGACACGCAGCCGCTGGCAGCCGGACGCGACATCCGCGAGCCCTTCAAGTCGGCGCAGGCCCATGTCTATATCGGCCAGCCGGGCATCCGCCGGGCCGATCCCGACTACTTCGCCTTCACTGTCGGCAACTACATCCTGGGCGGCGGCGACTTCGTCTCGCGCCTCACCCAGGAAGTGCGTGAAAAGCGCGGCCTGAGCTACAGCGTGTATTCGGGCTTCGAACCCGCCATGAGCGCCGGCGCCTTCACCATCGGCCTGCAGACACGGCCCGATCAGGCCAGTCAAGCCGTGGAGGTGGCGCGTTCGGTGCTGGCAGGTTTCGTAGCCGACGGCCCGACCGATGCCGAGTTGACTGCGGCCAAGGACAACCTGATCGGCGGTTTCCCGTTACGTATCGACAGCAACGCCAAGCTGGTCGGCAATGTTGCGAACATCGCCTGGTACGGCCTGCCGCTGACCTATCTCGACACCTGGACCGACCGGGTGCGGGCGGTCAGCGCTGCCGACATCCGCAAGGCCTTCAGCCGTGCGCTGCAGCCCGACCGCATGGTGACGGTGGTGGTCGGAGGTGCTTCGTGAGCGCCCGGAAGGCAGCGCCTCGGGCAGCGGGGCCGGTCGTCGGCAAACCCGCTAGGCCGCACGGCGGCGCAGGCGAGGTGCGTATCGTCGGCGGCCAGTGGAAACGCACGCCGCTGCCGGTGTCCGACCGGCCGGGCCTGCGCCCGACGCCGGCCCGCGTGCGTGAAACGCTGTTCAACTGGCTGGGCCAGGACCTGACCGGCTGGCGCTGCATCGACGCCTTCGCCGGCAGCGGTGCCCTGGGCATGGAATGCGCGTCTCGCGGTGCGGCACAGGTGCTGCTGTGTGACCAGGATCCTGAACTGGTCACCGCGCTGAAAAAGGTCTGCACCCGGCTGGGCGCCGGCAATGTGGAAGTCCGTCGCGGCGACGGCATCACTTCCTTGCGTACCGCACCTGGAACCTGGGACCTGGTGCTGGTCGATCCGCCTTTCGAGGCCGGGCTTTTCGATGCCGCGCTGTCGGCGGGTGCCGGGGCACTGACGGCCAACGGACGCCTCTACATGGAAGCGCCGGAAGCCTGGGACGAGACGCGGCTGGCGGACCTGGGATGGAAACTCGAACGCCATCTGCGTGCCGGCGCTGTCCATGCCCACCTGCTGAGCCGCTCGGCATAATCCGCCGCATGGCTCCTCTCATCGCTGTCTATCCCGGTACCTTCGACCCGATCACGCTCGGCCATGAGGATGTGGTGCGCCGCGCCACCCAGCTCTTCGGCCGGGTGATCGTGGCAGTGGCCGCCGGTCATCACAAGAAGACGCTTTTTTCGCTCGAGGAGCGGATGGCGATGGTGAAGGAAGCGGTGGCACCGCACCCGCAGGTCGAGGTGGAGAGCTTTGCCGGCCTGCTGCGCGATTTTGTAGTCGATCGTGGTGCGAAGGCCATGGTGCGGGGCCTGCGCGCCGTCACCGACTTCGACTATGAATTCCAGCTCGCCGGCATGAACCGCGCACTCATGCCAGACGTTGAAACCGTGTTTCTGACACCAGGCGACAAGTACCAGTTCATCTCGAGCACTTTCGTGCGCGAGATCGCTCAGCTCGGCGGCGAAGTCGACAAGTTCGTTTCGCCGCCGGTGCTGAGCCGGCTACTCACCAAGGTCGGCCGCTAGCGCCTTTCACGCCGCCGTTTCGATCGGCGAGCCCTCCGCCGCCTTGGTCATGTCGTCCGTGTCGTCGATCAACGGTTTGTCGACCGCGTCATGGATCACGTCGTGCACGAAGCGCAGCTTGTGCAGCGCGCCCTGCGACAGGGCGAAAGGATATGCATCGTCCTGTCCGAGACTGCGGTTGAGGCTGTTGAGCATCAGGGTGACCGGCACCCACTGCTGCACCAGATGGTCGAAATCGGTCACTGCCGAGTCGAACGGATTGCTCACCCGGTCGGACTCGGAGGGCATGCTGCCCGGGATCTCGACGGTGGTGCGATAAGCGGCCGCGGTTTCCAGCAGATCGACCATGTGCAGGTAGTGAGCCCAGGTCTCGGCCCAGTCTTCCCAGGGGTGCGAAGTGGCATAGGCGCTGACGAAGTCGTCCTGCCATTCGGACGCGCTGTGATCAGAGGCGTAATGCCGGCTCAGGGCTTCCGTGTAGTCCAGTGATTCGTCGCCGAAGACCTGGCGGAAGGCGTCCAGGCGGTTCTGTTCGCGGATCAGGCGGTCCCAGTAGAAATGGCCGGACTCATGGCGCAGGTGCCCGAGCAGCGTGCGATAGGGCTCGCCGAGTTCCACCCTGCGGCGCTCGCGTTCGGCGTCGTCTGCTTCGACGATGTTCAGTGTGATCAGCCCCTGGTTGTGCCCGGTCATCACCCGCGGCCCGCCCGGCAGTTCTGCCAGGAATTCATAGACCGGGCCATCCTGCGAACCGTCGGTGCTGTCGGTGGAGGCCAGTCCCAGGCGTGCAAGCGTATAGAACAGGCGCCGTTTGGCCACCTCGATGTGGTACCAGCGATCACGGTTTTCCGGGAAGGAAAGGTCAGGCAGCACACGGGTCTGGCGACAGGAGACACACAGCGGATTCGGGTCTTCCGGCAGCACCGTGAAGTTGCAGCTCTGGTGCAGGTCGTGATTCAGGCACATGCGATATTGCACGGGCACGCCTTCGGGCGGATGGCTGCGTTCCCAGAGGCTCGGCGAACCGTCCTCGTTCGTCGGCTCCACTGGCGCCAGCAGGGCTGCCATGGTGAGCCGGTCCGGCAGGAAGGCTAACGCACATCCGCAGTTGAGGCACTGCACGTTCTCGAAGAACACCGGATGCCCGCAGTTGTCGCAATTGAAGATTTTCATGGTCGTTTTTTTATTGGATGCGGTGCGGTAACGGGGACGAAAGTGATGGCTTCAAGTAACGCAG
The DNA here is from genome assembly GCF_057747805.1 of Xylophilus sp. PBN-3R. Taxonomy (NCBI): domain Bacteria; kingdom Pseudomonadati; phylum Pseudomonadota; class Betaproteobacteria; order Burkholderiales; genus Xylophilus; species Xylophilus sp. PBN-3R. Next base: position 3,936,702 of record NZ_CM173225.1, on the reverse strand, counting down.
GGTCAAAAAAAGCAGGCGAGGAGCTTGTAGGCTCCAGCCTGCGTTTCAGTGTCGTGCCCTGCAGCCGTTAGCGGCCGCAGAGCGTCCTGCATCAGGGACGAACGACGATGTTGTTGCGCACGTCACGCACGTTCTTGGCGCTGCGGGCTACGACTTCGGCTTGCGACTTCTCGGTTTGCGACTTGGCGAAACCCGACAGTTGCACCGTGCCATTCAGCGTCTCGACGCTGATCGAGGTGGCGGACACCGACTTGTCTTCAGCCATCTTGGCCTTCACGGCGGTGGTGATGGCTGCATCGTCGACATAGGAGCCGACGGTCTGCTGGTGGCGGGCAACCGAGCAGCCAGCCGTGACAACGGTGATGCCGGCGATGGCGGCAAAAGCAAGGGCGCGTGCGTACTTCATGATGGTGTCCTCGGATAAATTGAGTTCTGTTCGAAAGGCCAGTGCGCTAGTGGGTGGGACCGGCTGCCGCGTCGCACGACGCGCGGCAGCCAGTGTTGTTTGATGTGGGCTGGCTACCGGTTCTTGCGGGAACTCAGGAATGACAGCGCGAAATTCGACAATTGCGACGACTTGAGCGCGGCAACCGCCAGGCCGCCGACCGAAACCAGGCGCCAGGGCCGGGTCACCACCAGCACTGCGCCGATGCCGGCAGCGATCCCGATCAACTTGATCGGCCGATGGCGGGCGTATTCGACCAATACCGGCTCGGCGACTGCTCCAACGACACGAACCGGGTGGAATTCCCACCATGCACGCACCGAATGCCTGGCAACTGCCAGCCATCCGCTGAACGATGTCGGCTGGCCGGGCGGCGGCTCTGGCGGCACCCCGGTTTCGCCGGCATCGAAGGCCAGTTGCTGATCCTGTCGAGCCTGTGCATCCATGCGGCGCGCTGTGTCGTTGCGGGTGCTGGGAACCAGTTCGTGCATAAGCGCCTGGCGGGTGGCTTGCAGGCGTTGCTTGGCGGTCGGCTGGACCGGTCCGGTCTCTTCGCTCACTTGCGTTCTCCGGCAATGCGCATTGCTTGGACATCGGCTTCGATCTGGGCTTTGAGCCCTTCGAAACGAGTGCCCGGCGTCGAGCTGCGGGCATAGAGAAAACAGGCAATGGTCGCGACCAACGCTACTGCGGGAACCGCAACCAATGCCCAATGGAATGTTTGCAGGGTGCAACCCAGCATGACGGATACGCCAGTCAGCGTGATGAACACCAAAGCCATGACCACCGTCGCACCCCAGGCAGCGGCTCGCATGGCGAGTTGCGCTCCGAGGTCGGACATTTCTTCATGCACCAGCGCGCCGTAGCCCGCGAGATGTTCCACCACCAGTTCAGGCTTGCGGATGAGAACAGTGAACAGGGGGTGGAGCATGTCGGGCTTTGCAGATGGACAGGATGGTCAGATGGCTCGGGACAACAGTGTGCTCAGTAGCGATTGCGGTTGTTGTTGCTGCGGGTGGCGATCAGGATCAGGGCTGCAATGGCCGCGCCGGTGGCGGCGGCGATCAGCACCGACTTGACGGGCTGCTCGGCCACATAACGGCCAGTGACGTCGCCGTAACGGTTGAGTTGCTGCTGGGCACGCGACTTCGCATCGTTTGCATAGTCGATGCCGCGGCTAGCAAGCTGTTGCACCTTGGACGTGATCTGGTCGACCAGCGGATCCACGCTGCCGCGCAGGTCGCGCACCTTTTCGCCTGCCTTGTCGAGCGCGTCGTTGGCGTAGCTGCGCGTCGTTTCGACGGCGCTCTGGGCGCCTTGCAACGCTTCATCGGAAGCGTCGCGGACGGTGTTGGCGGCTTTGGTGGTGTTGATGGTCATTGAGAGCTCCTGGTTGGCTTTGATTGATGGACGGACGTAAAAGCGAGGTCTAACGGCGCCGCATCATGCTGGCGACAAAACTGACGATGGCCATGATCACGAACACGAAGAACAGGATCTTGGCGATGCCGACGGCTCCAGCAGCGATACCGCCGAAACCGAAGATGGCCGCGATCAAGGCAATTACAAGAAACACGACGGCGTAATGCAGCATGTTCATCTCCTCGGAAGGTTGGTTCTCGCAGTGCGGACGGTTCCGAACTGCATGGCCTTGAGGTTAGTCCCGTCGGCCGCGATCCCTGATCGGCAGCGGGCGCACCGGGGTGTCATCCCGGGAGGCCGGGTACTGTAGGAGTTGGCCGACGATGGCCGGCCGGGCCGTCAGGCCGAATGTGGCAGGGTGGCCGAAACCAGCGTGCCGCCAGTGGCCGAAGAGGTGATGGTGAGCCGCCCGCCAGCAGCTTCGACCCGATGGCGCATGCCGTGCAGTCCATGGGTCCCGGGGTGCATATGCGCGACGTCGAAACCGATTCCGTCGTCCTGCACCGCAACGGTCACCTCACGCGGCCCGGTCTTCAAGAGCACCTGAACGTTCTGTGCGTTGGCGTATTTGGTGATGTTGGTCAGCGATTCCTGCACCACCCGATAGACCGTCAGCTGAGCCGATGCATCCAGCGGCGCGGCGTCGAGTTGGCAGCGGATGGCGAGGCCGTTGCGTTCGCCGCTCTCGCGCGCCAGGATCTCCAGCGCGGCCACGAGACCCAGGTTGGAAAGCGATGAAGGCCGGAGGTCTTCGATGATGGTGCGTTTGAGTGCAATACCGCTGTTGAGGGTTTCGGTCAGGTGTTTCAACCGGTCCTGGAGGTCGGGCGCGTCCTGCCCGATCTTCGACTTGATGCGGGCCACGTCGAGCTTGGCGGCGGTCAGCAGCGAACCCAGTTCATCGTGGAGTTCACGCGCCAGGTAAGCGCGTTCTTCCTCGCGCACCTGCTGCAGGTGAGTGGCCAGTTCGGCCAGCGATGCGGTGCGTTCGCGGACCTGGTCGCCGAGCCGGTCGCGTTCCATCTCGAGCGCTTCCTGCTGCCTGCGGCCGACCATTTCGAGCGCGCGGGTCTGGCGCAGGTACATGTAGAAGGCGATCAGGCCCACCAGCGCGATGACTGCGATTCCGAGGCGTGAAAACTGCAGGGCGTGAACGACTTCCTTCTGGCCGCGTTCGACCGCACGCGAACGTTCGTCCACCAGTTTCGAGGTCTGTGCACGGATCGAGTCCATATGCTCGCGGCCGACGTCGGTGAGCATGACGAAGCGCCAGGCCTCGTCGTTGCCCTGCTTGCGCAGGCGGACGCTCAGGTCCATTTCGGCCAGCTTGCGCGAAACGTTGCGCGACAGTTCGGCCAGTTGCGCGAGTCCGTCCGGGTTGCGCCCGTACGAGGCCCGCAAGGTGTCGATCGTCTGGTTCAGCCCGGCCGTCGCCTCGCTGTAGGGCTGCAGGTAACGTTCGTCGCCGGTGAGCAGGAAACCACGCTGCCCGGTTTCGGCGTCCAGCATCTGCTGCAGCAGGCGGCTGAGTTCGACCCGGGTCTGCTGCGCCCGCTCGATTTCCTGCAGCGCCTCGTTCGATCGGCGATACCCGGTTTCATTGATCCCGATCAGGATGGCCGCCGCCAGGATGGCCGCGGTCAGACTGATGACCAATTTTGGTAGGGAGAACCTTCGCATCGAAAACTCGAAGAACTGCAGGATATTTCGTGAATAATCGACGTGAATGCTCAACCAGGGCTTGGTGCAGCACGTGTGCTGGGCATTGTGCCCGCATCATGTGGCGGCATCCTAGGAACACTCTAAATGATCAAAATCGGAATTGTGGATGACCACGCCATCGTGCGCTCTGGTCTCAAGCAGTTTTTCTCGGACCACGTGGATTTGCGTGTGGTCGGCGAAGCTTCCAACGGTCGTGAGGCCATCGACCTGATCCGCAACACCGAGATCGACGTGCTGGTGATGGATCTGTCCATGCCCGGCCAGACCGGTCTCGATGCTCTGGGCATGATCCGCGCCAAGGCGCCCGATGTGGGAATCCTCATCCTGAGCGGGTACCCGGAAGAGCACTACGCGATGAACCTCATCCGCCAAGGCGCCAGCGGTTACCTGAACAAGGAATGCGATCCGATGGAAATCGTGAACGCGGTGCGCACCATCTCGTTGGGCAGGCGCTACATCACGCCCGCCGTGGCCGACCTGCTGGCACAGCAACTCAACCGGAAGGACGATGCGCCTGCGCACGAGCTTCTCTCCGAACGCGAGTTCCAGGTTTTCCTGAAGCTGGCCAAGGGTGAAACCGCCGGCGACATCGCCAAATCGCTGTCACTCAGCGTCAAGACGGTGAGCACCTATCGCACCCGCCTGATGGAAAAGATGAATCTCGCTTCCAACAGCGACCTGACCTACTACGCACTGAAGAACAAGCTGATCGACTGATCGGACAGTCGGTTCGTTGCCACCAAAAAAGCCCTGCCGGCAGCTGCCGGCAGGGCTTTGTGTTGTCCGAGTGGCCGCGCGACCGCAGTGAAAATCAGGGCGTGCTGGGCTGTGTGGGTTCGGGGTGATCCACGGTCCGTTCGTGCACCGCGCGGGCGCTGTGCTGGATGCAGTAGTCGACCAGGGCATCGATTTCATTCGACTTGTCGAACACCGCATCTACGCCCAACTGCGCGCAGCGGGTGCGGATATCGGGAGTCGCATAGTTGCTCAGAACGGCCACCTTCTGGTGGGGCAGGCGCTGCTTGCAGGCTGCCAGGATGCCGAGACCGCTGCCCTGCTTCAGGAATAGGTCGACGATCGCCAGATCCCATTCGTTGCGGTGGTGTTCCAGCCAGTGGCGGCCTTCGTTCTCGGTTTCGGCGATGCCGACCGTCTGGATGCGCGCCAGTTCTTCGAGGGTACCGATGAGGTTCTCGCGAATCGTGACGTTGTCTTCGACGATGTACGTTCTTAATCCCAAGGTGCTAGTCCGTCGAGGGTATGGCGCGGTGCTTCGGGCCGCGGGTCTTCCGGAGCACCAGCCTTGAATCATTGTGCGGTAGTGCTTTCAATTGTGCCAGCGGTACGAATTCGTGATTGTGCGTCGGCTCCTACAGGCCCGTTTTCGCGTCTCGCGTACCCCGCTATCGGTTTGAAAAAACTGTAGGCAAGGGACGACGCCCGGAACACGCATGGGACGACCGGCATCCCGGGGTGCCAACCGGATACTCCGTTCCTTCGAATCCGACCAGACAAAGAACGAATACATGCTGATTTCGCCTCCGGTAAAGCCGTCCCGACCCGTCCCCGTCAGCCGCTGGCACAAGGCTGTCGTATGCCTGCTGGCAGTAGCTGCCACGGGCGTCTGGGCCCAGTCATTTACCGAAGCCAACGCGCCTGTTACCAGCGTGAAGAACGTCGACTGGCAACGTTATGGCGGCCAGTGGTTCGAACTGGCCCGCCTTCCCAACTCCTTCCAGCGCAAGTGCGTGAGCGATGTCACCGCCCAGTATTCGGCTGCCGCCGAAGGACGATTGCAGGTGCTGAACACCTGTCGCCGCGACGACGGTTCGGTCGAAAGCGCGATGGGCGAGGCGCACAAGGTGAACAACGAGGACGGTCGGCTGAAGGTGCGGTTCGCGCCGCGCTGGCTGGCGTGGGTTCCGCTTGTCTGGGGCGATTACTGGGTGCTGGCGATCGACGAGGAATACCAGACCGCGCTAGTGGGAACGCCCGACCACGAATACCTGTGGTTACTGTCGCGTAAGCCCCAGCGCAGTTCTGCCGAGATCGAGCCGTGGCTGATGCGTGCATCCGCCATGGGCTTCGACATTTCGCGGGTAATGTTGACCAGACAGACTGCAGAGAACGCCCCATGAAAGCCAGCACTTCAGCCTCCTTGCCACCTCGCCGCTCTTGGGCCTTGCGTTTGCTCGTGGGCTTCGTGGTGCTATTGCTGGCACTGGTGCTCTTGGTGATCTTTTTCCCTTGGGATCTGCTTCGCGGCCCCATCAACCGGTATGTGAGCGACAAGACCGGACGCCATTTCGCCATCACCCGCCACCTCGACGTGAAACTGGGCCGCACGGCGACTGTCATCGCCGACGGGATCGAGTTCGCCAACCCTGGCTGGGCCCAGGATCCCTATCTGGTCAAGGCCGAAAGGGCGGAGATCGGAATTCGCCTGTGGCCGCTGCTCGGCCGCAAGATCGTGCTTCCGTCGGTCGTTCTGCAACAGCCGGAAATCGGCCTGCAGATGGAGCCGGACGGCCGCCGCACATGGGCTTTTGGCAAGGACACTTCCGACACCAGCACCACGCCGGATATCGGGCATCTTCTGGTCGATGGCGGCCGCCTGCATTTCCTGGCGAGCCACAAGGGTGCAGACATTCGTGTGGCTTTCGGAATCGATCAGCAGGTCGACAAGGACGTAGCGGGTGCCATGCCGTTCAGCTATGACGCCAAGGGCACCTGGAAGAAGCAGCCTTTTGCCGCCAGCGGCCGGACCGGCAGCCTCCTGCAGCTTTCACCCGGCGCGCAGACGGCGCCGTTTCCTGTCGAGGTCAAGGCTTCCGCCGGGCAGACTCGCCTCAGTGCCAAGGGCAGCATCGGCAACCTGTCCACGCTCGAGGGTATCGACACCGAGGTGCAGATGCAGGGGCAGAACCTGGCCGACCTGTACCAACTGATCGGCGTGGTGCTGCCCGATACGCCGCCATACGCGCTGAAAGGCCGGTTGCGCAAGCAGGGCGACGCATGGGATGTCGCAGGACTACAGGGCAAACTGGGCAGTTCGGACCTGGGTGGTCATTTGCGCTACGAGGCGGGCGACAAGAAGGGTCGGCTTTCCGGCGAGGTGCAATCGAAACTGCTCGACTTCAACGACCTGGCCCCGGTCATCGGCCTGGCGCCGTCGCCGACCAAGGGAAGTCGCCAGACCGAGGCAGGAACGGTGCCCGCAGTGACCGCCGCCGCTGCCCGGAAAGGCAAACGTTCCGGCGGCAAGGTGCTGCCGACGGCCAAGCTCGACCTGGAAAAACTCAATGCCATGAACGCTGACGTGAAATACAGCGCGGCGAAGATCCAGCACGTGACCGAACTGCCACTGGACAGCGGAAAGGTGCATGTCACCCTGACCGATGGCCTGCTGGTGCTCGATCCATTGGATCTGGGCGTCGCCGGCGGACACATCGTCGGCAATATCAAGGTCGATGGCGGCAAGACTCCGCCTGACGTCAGCACCCGGCTGGAGGCCAGGGCTTTGCAGATCAATCGCCTGTTTCCGGCCATCAAACAAAGCAAGGCGAGCCTCGGGAACGTGAGCCTGCGAGTGGACTTGAAGGCGCGCGGTAGTTCGGTCGCCGAACTGCTGGCTCATGCCAATGGCGAAACCGGGCTTCTGGTCGGCAGCGGACAGTTCAGCAACATTTTGCTGGAGTTCGTGGGCCTCGACGGCGGCGAGGTGATCAAGTTTTTCCTGCGTGGCGACCGCGAAGTGCGCATGCGCTGCGGTGCGGCCGCCTTCGACGTAAAGGACGGCCTCATGACCAGCAAGGGCATCGTATTTGACACCAACGACACGGTCGTCAACGGCGATGGCCGTATCAATCTGGCCGACGAAAGCCTCTACATCACGCTGCGACCCAAGCCGAAGGACAAGAGCATCCTGAGTTTGCGTTCGCCCCTGATCATCCAGGGAACGCTGGGTGATCCTTCGGCCTTCCCGGACAAGGGCGCCCTTGCTGGCCGGGCTGCTGCCGCCGTGGCGCTGGGCCTGATCAATCCCTTTCTCGCCCTGGCAGCCACCATCGAGACCGGCCCGGGCGAGGATGCCGATTGCCAGCGTCTGCTGGTGCAGACAGATGCACCGAAACCGGTCAATCGTTAAGCGGGCAGGCCCCTGGTGCCACAGACCAGGCAATGCGGGTTTCGCGCCGTCCGCATCTGTGACCATTCCATGGCCTGGGCGTCGATCATGCGCAACAAGCCTGGTTGAGTCGAAGCGGCTGCCTTGCCCGGTGCAGCGAGAGCGGCGAGAAGTACTTGTAGCGCCATCGCAGCCTGCGACGTGCCGACCATGCCGACCAGCGGCGCAAATACACCCATGGTCGAGCAGGCGACCTCGCTGACCGCATCGTCTGCAGGAAATATGCAGGCATAACAAGGGCTGCCCGACTGGCGGCTGTCGTATAGCGCCAGTTGCCCATCGAAACCCAGAGCCGCGCCAGACACCAGCGGTATCTGCGCCCTCACGCAGGCTGCGTTGATGAAATGACGGGTCCGGAAGTTGTCGGTGCAATCCAGCACGACATCGACATCGACATCGATCTCGGCAAGTTGACGGTCAAGCCAGCCGGCATCCACCCGGCGCCGTTCGCGGCGTAACCGGATTTCGGGATTGATCGCGGTGATGGCCTCGGCCAACGAATCGACCTTGGCTTCACCGACACGCTTCGTGGTGTGTGCCACCTGACGCTGGAGGTTGGTCAGGTCGACCTCGTCGTCGTCCACCAGGGTAAGCATTCCGACCCCTGCCGCGCCCAGGTATAGGGCCGCTGCGCAGCCCAGTCCGCCCGCGCCGACGATCATCAGATGGGCCTTGCTGAACTGCTCCTGCCCTTCGATTCCGATGGAGTCCAGGAGGATGTGGCGGGAATAACGCAGCAGTTGGTTGTCGTTCATAGGCTTCAAAAAAAGAAAACCCCGCAGGACCGTGGGTCCGTGCGGGGCTTTCGGCCATGGCAGCCCAGGTTTACTGGGTTTCCTTCTTTTCTTCCTTGCGTTCCACCAGCGTCTTGCTGGCGATCACCGGCTGGCCCTTGAAGCGGTTCAAGGCCTGCTTGAGCTGGAAGTCGTCGGCCGTTCCGAACTCGGGCATCTTCGGAGGCGGCTTCTTGGCTTCCGCATCGGCTTCCAGCAGCTTGCGAGCTTCTTCGCGTGCCTTTTCCCGGGCTTCGTCCTTCTTCTCGGCACCCTGGCCGCTGTTCAGGTGCTTTTCCAGATCCGCTTCGCGGGTCCGAAGTGCGGCGAACAGGTTACCTTCGGCAGTTTCGTCGAGCATGACGTCGGGCACGATGCCGGTAGCCTGGATCGACTTGCCGCTGGGGGTGTAGTAACGCGCCGTCGTGATCTTCAGGCCGGTGTCAGGACCCAGTGGACGCACCGTTTGAACCGAGCCCTTGCCGAAAGTCTGGTTGCCCATCAGCGTGGCGCGTTTGTGGTCCTGTAGCGCTCCTGCGACGATTTCGCTGGCCGATGCCGAGCCTTCATTCACCAACACGATCAGCGGGACCGTCTTGAGCGCTGCCGGCAGGCTGCGCAGCGGGTCGGGTCCGGTGCGGCGCTGGTAGAACTCCGGCGTCGACTTGTAGATCTGTTTGCTTTCTGCCAGTTGCCCGTTGGTCGAGACCACGGTGGAGTTTTCCGGCAAAAAGGCAGCCGAGACGGCGACCGCCGCATCGAGCAGGCCACCGGGATCGTTGCGCAGGTCGAGCACGATGCCCTTGATGTTGGGATCCTGCTTGTAAAGCTCGTCGATCTTGGTGACGAAATCGTCGACGGTGCGTTCCTGGAACTGCGAAAGGCGGATCCATGCGTAACCCGGTTCAATCATCTTGGCCCGGACCGACTGCGTGCGGATTTCCTCGCGGGTGATGGTGACCGGGAAAGTGCGGGACTCGTCCTTGCGGAACAAGGTCAGCGTGACCTTGGTACCGGGCTCGCCGCGCATGCGTTTGACCGCATCGTTGAGGGCCAGCCCCTTCACCGCGGTGTCGTCGATCTTGGTGATGAGGTCGTTCGTCTTGATACCGGCACGGAAGGCAGGCGAACCTTCGATGGGCGACACCACCTTGATCAGGCCGTCTTCCTGGGTGATCTCTATGCCGACGCCGACGAACTTGCCCGTCGTACCTTCGCGGAATTCCTTGAAGGACTTCTTGTCGAAATACTGGGAGTGCGGATCAAGGCTGGCGACCATGCCTGAAATCGCATCGGAAATCAGTTTCTTGTCGTCCACCGGCTCGACGTAGTCGGTCTTGACCATGCCGTATACGGCTGCCAATTGCTGCAGCTCTTCAAGCGGGAGCGGAGTCATCGCGCCACGCGCGACGGTTTGCAGCGATACGGTGGTGAGTGCGCCGGCAAGAACGCCCACCGTGATCCAGCCTGCCGTCTTCAATTTCTGGCTCATAGAAACCCTGTGCTACCTATGCGGAGGCTTAAAGCCCAAACCAATATACACCTAGGAATCGGGTGTATCGAAAGGGTTCCATTGAGATACAGCTTGGAGCAACTAAAACGCAGTGGTCAGCGTTTTCCCTGCGCCGCAACTGCCGCCGCGGCCTTGGCTGCGGCTTCCTGGTCGCCCAGGTAATAGTGGCGGATGGGCTTCAGGTCCTCATCCAGCTCGTAGACCAGCGGAATGCCATTGGGAATGTTCAGGCCGACGATTTCGGATTCGGAAACATCGTCCAGATATTTGATCAGTGCCCGGATGGAGTTGCCGTGCGCAGCGACCACGACCCGTTTGCCGGCCTTGATGGCGGGTGCCATGGCTTCGTTCCAGAACGGCAGCACACGGGCGACCGTGTCTTTCAGGCATTCGGTCAGGGGCATTTCTCCGGCGGCCATCTTGGCGTAGCGGCGATCGCCCGCTTCGCTGGCAGCCTGATCTGCGCTCATCGGCGGCGGCGGGGTGTCGTAGCTGCGGCGCCAGACCAGCACCTGGTCGTCGCCATACTTCTTGGCCGTCTCTGCCTTGTTCAGGCCCTGCAGGCCGCCGTAGTGGCGCTCGTTGAGGCGCCAGCTGTGCACGACCGGCAGCCAGGTGCGGTCGAGTTCGTCCAGGGTCAGCCACAGGGTGCGGGTGGCGCGCTTCAGCACGCTGGTGTAGGCGACGTCGAAGTCATAGCCCTCGGCCTTCAGCAATTGGCCGGCAGCCCTGGCCTGCGCAACACCGGTCTCGGTCAGGTCGACATCGACCCAGCCGGTGAAACGGTTTTCGAGGTTCCAGGTGGATTCGCCGTGGCGGATCAGGACGAGCTTGTACAAGGGACGCCTTTCGATACTTTTATGGGGGCTCCGTCACCCGGTCGGCGGACGGTAAAACGCCACATTCTAGAATCGCGGGCTTAGCCCTCGAAGGATCCGCGTGAAATTCGTCATCGACAACTGGTCGCTCTTTCTTATTGCCATCGTCTCCGGCGCACTTTTGGTGTGGCCGTTGCTGCGCGGCAGCCTGGGCGGAAGCCTGACGCCGAACAAGGCCGTGCAACTCATCAACCAGCAGAAGGCGGTCGTCGTGGATGTCCGCGAAACCGAGGAATTCGCTACCGGCGCACGGATTAACGGCGCAAGGAACATTCCCCTGGCCGAACTGGAAGCCCGCCTGCCGCAAGTCGCCAGGAACAAGGCATTGCCGGTGATCCTGGTATGCCCCACCGGCGGCCGTGCGTCGCGCGCCTTGCCCGTGGCCAAAAAACTGGGTTACGAACAGGCCCAAGTGCTGGCCGGCGGGCTCAAGGCCTGGAAAGAAGCTAACCTGCCTCTCGACAAGGCCTGAAGCGCCGGCAATCGTGCCGGGCTGTACAAGCCGCCAGACATACAGCGAAATCGCCCCATGCAAAACGTCACCATGTACACCACGGCCGTCTGCCCTTATTGCATTCGCGCCAAGCAGATCCTCAAATCCAGGGGTGTCGAGAACATCCAGGAAATCCGCATCGACACGGACCCGGCCGCCCGCAGCGCCATGATGGAACGCACCGGCCGGCGCACCGTGCCGCAGATCTACATCGGCGACACCCATGTCGGCGGCTGCGACGACCTAATGGCGCTCGACAGCAAGGGTGCCCTGGCACCGCTGTTGCAGACGGCCTGAGAATTTCCGGCCTGCCATAATCTTTGGCTCGACGCCTGCCGGGACGGTTCGTCCCTGCAGGCTTTGTCTTGACTACTCATCACCAGCAGTCTTTCATCTCTGGCGCAAAGCTGCGCCCAACCGTACCGGAATTGCATCCATGGCTGACCAAGCAGAACCCCTCTTCCAGATTCAGCGTGTCTACCTGAAGGACCTGTCGCTCGAGCAACCGAATTCGCCCGGCATCCTGCTGGAGCAGGAACAGCCCAGCGTCGACATCCAGCTGGGTGTGGACGCCACCATGGTGACCGAAGGCATCTACGAAGTTTCCGTGACCGCCACGGTGCAGACCAAGATCAAGGACAAGACCGTGTTCCTGGTCGAAGCCAAACAGGCCGGTATCTTCGAGATCCGCAACCTGGGCGAAGAACAGGTCGGTCAGCTGCTGGGCATTGCCTGCCCGCAGATCGTGTATCCGTACCTGCGCGGCAACGTGGCCGATGTCATCCAGCGCGGCGGTTTCCCGCCGGTTCACCTGGCCGAGATCAACTTCCAGGCCATGTACGAACAGCAGCAGGCACAGGCTGCCGCTGCCGGCTCGGCGCCTGCCGGCCTGCCGCAGTAAGAATCCATGCGTGTCGCCGTGCTGGGGGCGGGTGCCTGGGGCACCGCCTTGGCGATCGCCGCCAGCCGGCGCGGCGATCACGATGTGGTCTTGTGGGCGCGGGACGGCGCCCAAGCCCGGGCCACGCAGTCTGCCCGCGAAAACACCCGTTATCTCCCCGGAACCCGTTTGCCCGAATCCTTGCGGCTCGCAAGCGGCGATATCGCGTCTGCGGTCACAAATGCCGATCTCGTCATCGTCGCGACGCCGGTGGCCGCCCTGCGCGGCATGTTGCTGGCACTGGGCGATTGCCGTGCGCCGGTCGCCTGGCTCTGCAAGGGTTTCGAGAACGAAACCGGACTGCTGCCGCACGAGGTCTGCGCCGCAGTGGCGCCGAATCTCGGTGCCGGGGTTTTGAGTGGCCCCAGTTTTGCCCAGGAAGTCGCACGCGAATGCCCGACGGCGCTGGTAGCCGGTAGTGCCCATGCGTCCGTGCGGGACGCGCTGGTGGCGGCTTTCCATGGTTCCAGTCTGCGTATCTACGCCAACGACGACATCGTCGGCATCGAGGTCGGCGGCGCCGTGAAGAATGTTCTGGCCATCGCCACCGGCTTGTGCGACGGCCTGCAGTTGGGGCTCAATGCCCGTGCCGCGCTGATCACGCGGGGCCTCGTCGAAATGATGCGGCTGGGTATCGCGCTGGGGGGCCGCGGAGACACCTTCCATGGTCTCTCCGGCCTGGGCGACCTGGTGCTGACCGCCACCGGCGATCTCAGCCGCAACAGAAAGGTCGGCCTTTTGCTGGCGCAGGGCATGGACCAGAATGCCGCCGTTGCGTCGCTGGGCCATGTGGCCGAAGGCGTCTATTGCGCCCGCACCGTGGCGGCGCGGGCAAGGACGCTGGGTGTCGAGATGCCGATCTCCGAAAGCGTTGTCGCCTTGCTGGACGGCCATCTTCGTCCCGCCGAAGCGGTGGCCGCCCTGATGGAGCGCACACCTGTCGCCGAATCCTGCTGACCAACAGGGCAGGTGATTCGCCAAAGAAAAAAGGGCCAAAAGGCCCTTTTTTGTTGCCCGCACGCAAGGTGCAGGCAGAAGAGATAGAAGAATTACTTCTTCTTGCCCTTGCCCTTTTCAGGAGCGGCAGCGACCACGGGGGCCACGATTTCTTCTTCGACCACCGGTGCGACAGCCGAAGCCACCACCGGGTTCAGCTTGTTGCCATGCACGACGAACTTGACGCCCTTGGGGAACTTGATGTCCTTGACGGTCACGGTGCCGGCGTTGTCCAGCTTGGACAGGTCGACTTCGACGAATTCCGGCAGATCGCCAGGGAAACAAGCCACTTCCAGTTCGGTCAACGTGTGGTTGATCAGGTTGGCGTGGGTCTTGACGGCAGGCGATTCTTCCTGGCCGACGAAGTGCAGCGGCACCTTCATGTGCATGCGGGTCTTGGCGTCCACGCGCTGGAAATCCACATGCAGCACTTGTTGCTTGTACGGGTGATATTGCACATCACGCAGCAGCACCTTGGTGGTGGCTTCGCCGATTTCCATGTCGAGGATGGAAGCGTGGAAGGTTTCCTTTTTCAGAGCGTGCCACAGTGCGTTGTGGTCCAGCTCCACCAGTTTGGGCTCTTGGCCTTCACCACCGTAGACGATGCCAGGGGCCTTGCCCGAATTGCGGAGACGGCGGCTCGCACCCGTGCCCTGCTTGCTGCGTTCGAAAGCGACGAACTTCATGTTGATTACTCCTGTGGAAGCCGACCGCGACCAGTGCGGCTCCGTTGATAAAAAGGCGCTCATCCGCGAGGAGAGCGCCACTTGCGAAGCGGGCGCCCTGGGGCGTCCGCCGAACTCTGGAAACTTAGAACAGATCGTCCTGGTCCGTGAACAGGCTCATCACCGACTCGCCCTTGGCGATGCGCTGGATGGTTTCGCCAAACAACGGGGCGATGGACAGCTGGCGGATCTTGGTGCAGTTCTTGCCTGCATCCGACAGCGGAATGGTGTTGGTGACGACCACTTCGTCGAGTGCCGAAGCCGTAATGCGGTCGACTGCCGGGCCCGAGAACACAGGGTGGGTGCAATAGGCATAGACCTTCTTGGCGCCGCGCTCCTTGAGCACCTCGGCTGCTTTGACCAGCGTGCCGGCGGTGTCGATCATGTCGTCCATGATCACGCAGTTGCGGCCGTCGATCTCGCCGATGACGTTCATCACTTCGCTGACGTTGGCCTTCGGGCGGCGCTTGTCGATGATGGCCAGGTCGCAATTGAGCTGCTTGGCCAGCGCACGGGCACGCACCACCCCGCCAACGTCGGGCGACACGACCATCAGGTCTTCGTAGTTCTTCTGGCGCAGGTCACCCAGCAGGGTGGGGGATGCGTAGATGTTGTCGACCGGAATGTCGAAGAACCCCTGGATCTGGTCGGCGTGCAGATCCATGGTCAATACGCGGTCGACACCCACGGTCTGCAGCAGGTTGGCGACCACCTTGGCCGAGATCGGCACACGCGACGAACGCGGGCGGCGGTCCTGGCGGGCGTAACCGAAGTAGGGGATGACGGCGGTAATGCGCTCGGCCGACGAACGACGCAGCGCGTCGACCATCACCAGCAGTTCCATCAGATTGTCGTTTGTCGGAGCGCAGGTGGACTGCACCACGAACACGTCTCGGGCACGGACGTTCTGGTTGATCTCGACGGTGATTTCACCATCCGAGAAGCGGCCTACCTTGGCGCTGCCCAGTTCGATGCCGAGATGGGTTGCCAGCTCACCGGCCATGCCAGGATTGGCGTTGCCAGTGAAGACGAGAAAGTCAGGGTGATTAGCCTGCATGAGGAGGTTCCGGCGACCTAAGAAAAACTGCCTGCATGCCAACCGCTTTAGCGCCGCGGTGGCATATGGGTGGTTGGCAGGGGAAGAAGGATTCGAACCTTCGCATGCTGGAATCAAAATCCAGTGCCTTAACCAGCTTGGCGACTCCCCTACACGGGTCGGAAGCAACGAACGCTGCTACCAACCTTTATCTATCGCTGGACGCCCACCCGGCCAGAGGGTGGATTTCCAGATTATCGCACTGCCGAAAGATGCTGCCACTCGGGGCCGTGCTCCAATCGACGTCTTGCGATGCCGCTGCAAATACTGCACTTCCTGAACCCGTCATTCTTGCTTCGAGTCCTTGCGAAACAAACCACTCAAGGGCTTGCGAGACAGCTGGACAAAGCTTTTCAGCAACGGGCTGCAAGTCGTTTCGGTTAAAACCGTTTTCGTCTGCAGCGAAGCCCTCGACTGTAGCAGGGTTTGAATCACGTTTCAAATATTTCGACGAAAAAATTGTCGGCGTTTCGATTCCCGCATCCGGTTTCAGCACCGCGAAACGACGGCGACGCAGCGCGTTGGCGCCTTCCAGCGGGGTGATCTGCTCACCGATGCCTTCTACCCAGGCGTTGTGGCCGCGCAGGAAAAACGGCACGTCCGCACCCAGTTTCAGGCCGATGGTTTCCAGCGCCGAAAGCGGCAGATCAAGCTTCCAGAGCCGGTTGAGCGCCAGCAGGCACGACGCCGCATCGGACGATCCGCCGCCCATCCCGGCCTGAGCGGGCAGGTGTTTGGCCACGCCGATATGCGCGCCGGCCGTGCATCCGGTGTGCGCCTGCAACGCGCGCGCTGCACGCAGCACCAGGTCATCCGGAGGCAGGGTTGTCGTCAGGTCTTCACGGTTGAGCTGCCCATCGCTGCGCAACTCGAAATGCAGTGTGTCGCTCCAGTCGATCAGCATGAAGACGGACTGCAGCAGGTGATAACCGTCGGGGCGCCGGCCGGTGATATGCAGGAAAAGATTCAGCTTGGCCGGAGCCGGAACGTCGTAGATGGCGCGCATGCGGCAGGAAGGATTCAGCGGTCGAGCACCACACGCAACGTGGCCGCCGGCAGGGGCTGTTGCCGGGTGGCGATGATGCGGCCTTCGGGCTGTGCCGACAGGTCGGCCGACCAGCCCGGCACCTGGGTGGCCTTGCCGGAAAGCCAGTCGAATAGCGAAGCAACGGGAATGGCGGTGCCGATGGCGCGTTCTGCGAGTTCGTCGAGCGAGCTGAACCGCTGGGCCGCCTGGCTGCCTTGCTGGAGGCTGGCGCTGCCGGGCTCCCAGCGCAGCACGGCGACGGTGCTGCCGATGGGTGTCAGCAGGGTCAGCGCGCCGGCGTGCGCATTGCCGGTCAGCTCGAAGGATGCGTAGAACGATTGCGAAGGCGCGTCCTCGACCTGCAGGGCCAACCTGCCGCTCCAGCGTTCTCCCTGGCGAGCAGCCGCTGCGTTTTCGGCCGTTGTCGGTGGGGCAGGTGTGGCGCAGCCGGCCATCGCGGCGGCCAGGCAAAGAGCCGCCGCCATCGAAACAGGCCGCATCACAGCTTGACCCGCAGCCGCTTGATGACCGCCAGCAGCGATTCGTTGCCCGGACTCAGCAGCAGGCCTTCCTTGAAGATGGCGACCGCGCGCTCCTTCTCGCCGGACACCCACAGAACCTCACCCAGATGCGCGCCGATCTCTGCATCCGGTCGGGTCTTGTAGGCCGCTTCGAGAATGCGCAGCGCTTCCTCGTTCCGACCCATGCGGAACTCGACCCAGCCGAGGCTGTCTCGGATGAACGGATCGTCCGGCGCGAAGCTCAAGGCTTTCTGGATCAGTTCTTTCGCTTCTGGCAGGCGCACGCCGCGATCCGCGAGCGAATAACCCAGCGCGTTGTACGCATGCTGGAAATCCGGCTTGCGGGCGATGACCTCCCGCAGCAGCCTTTCCATCTCGTCGTTGCGGCCGATCTTCTCGGCGTTCATGGCCAGGTCGTAGGTCAGGTCGACATCGTCCGGCGCCTTGGCGTGGGCTTCGGACAGCAGCTGGTAGGCCTCTTGGGGGCGCTGGTTGTCGCGCAGCAGTTGCACCTCTGCCATCAGCTTCACGCGGGCATCGCCGGCGTCGCGTTCAGGCAGGCTGCGCAGCAGGGCCAGGGCTTCCGGCAGCTTGCCCTGGCCGGCCAGCAGCGAAGCGCGGCGCAACTGAGCGGTGGCCAGCGCCTGCGGGCTGGAAACCCGGTTGAGCCAGGCGGTGGCCGCAGTGGCGTCGCCGCGTTTTTCTGCGACCTGTGCCATCGTCAGGTAGGCCTGGTCACGCCCTCGTGCCACGGCTGCCGCAACCGCGGGGTTGGTCGATGCAGGCGCTGCAGCGAGCAGTTCCAGGAAGGTCTTGATGGATTGTTCGGCATCGTTGAAATGGCCGTCCTGGGCCTCCTGCGAGCCGCGCAACAGCCATCCGTCCGGAAAACGCGGGCTTTCGACGGTGATGGTCTGGATCTCGCGAGTGGCTTCGCCGTTGCGCATGGCGTCGAGCAGGCCGCGGGCGTAAGCAAGGCGGATTTCGGGAAGCGGCGGCTTGGCGCTGTCGAGATAGCGTTTCACCACTTTTTCGGCGTCGTTGCGCTTGGCGGCCATCAACTCCAGCGCCAGGATGGCGGCGCCTTCGGACTGGCTGTCCAGCGCCTGGCTGCGGCTTGCCGCGTCCAGCGTGCCGTCGAGCTCGCCGGCGCCCAGGCGCATGCGGCCGACCGCCACCCAGGCAGCTGCGCCTTCTGACGGAATCGCAGGCTTTTCGAGGTCTTGCGCCAGCGCCTTCTCGACCACCGCGCGTGCGGCTTTCTTGTCGGTTGCCCGTGCGTACAGCGAGGGCAGGGCGTTGTAGGCACGGATTTTTTCAGCCGGCTCGGTAAGAGCGATCTCGCGTGCCAGAGGCAGGGCGGATTCCTCGACGCGGTTCAGTGCGACCAGGATCTGCAGGACCATGCCGTTGGCTTCGCGCGACGCCGGCTTGGCGTCTTTCCAGGCGCGTGCAGCGACCAGTGCCGAATCGCCTGCACGGGCCTGCAGGGCGACTTCGGCGGCGCGGCGGAACAGGCGGTCGTCGCCGCTCTTGCGTGCCGCGTCCAGCAGCAACTGGAAGGCGCTGCCCGGGTCGCCTCCGTTGGCGCTGATCTCGCCGACCAGCACCTCGTACATGAGCTCGGCGTTGCGTTGTTCGGAAACGTCCGGGTCGTCGGGCACCTTTTCCACCTTTTCGGCAGTGGTGGCGCTCGGCAATGCGGTCTGGCCGGTGGTGTCGGTGGTGCTGGCCTGTGCCAGCCTCACGAAACCTTCCGGATGGTCCGGAGACGCCGTCGGCATGGGGTTGGTATGGGCCTGCGAAGCACCTGCAAGACAGGCGATGAGGGCCGCGGCGGCGATGCGATGAAGCTGCATCGACCCATAATAATTCAACGCCTATTAACCTGCGTTACCCGTCGTAGGCATTGCCGACCGTGCTTGCAAACGCCCTGTAAAGGCCCGATATCCGGACACAGGTTCACCCTTCTCCAAAGCCATGCCCGAACTACCCGAAGTCGAGGTCACCCGCCTCAGTTTTGCCGACCGCATCGCCGGAGCTCGTGTGCTGTCGGCTCGTATCGGCAAACCCTTGCGCTGGGCGCTTGGCATCGATCCGTTCGAACTTGCCGGCCGCACCGTGCTGCAGGTGCGACGGCGCGGCAAATACCTGTTGATCGAGATGGACGAGGGCTTGCTGCTGGTGCATTTGGGCATGTCCGGCAGCCTGTCCTTCGCGGACCTTCAGCCGCTGCCAGGCCCGCACGACCATTTCGACCTGTGCACCGACCGCGGGCTGCTGCGCCTGCATGACCCACGCCGTTTCGGGGCCGTGGTCCATGCGCCGGGCGAAAACTCGCCCATCGCGCAAAAGCTGCTGGGCCGTCTGGGCGTGGAGCCGCTATCCGACGATTTCGACCCGGCACGATTTTTTGCGGGGCTGCACAAACGCGATACCGCGGTCAAGCAGGTGCTGCTGGGTGGAGAACTGGTGGTGGGCGTCGGCAACATCTATGCGTCGGAGGCCCTGTTCGGCGCCGGCATTCGCCCGACGCTGGCGTCTTCGAAAATCAGCCGGCCGCGGTCCGAGCGTCTCTGGCGGGCCATCCGCGAGGTGCTGGCGCGGGCGGTCGAGGCAGGCGGCAGCACCTTGCGGGATTTCTCGAACGCCGAAGGACGCAACGGCTATTTCCAGTTGCAGGCCATGGTCTACGGGCGTGAAGGATTGCCCTGCCATGTCTGCACCACGCCGGTCCGCGCGATCAGGCAAGGCCAGCGTTCCACCTTCTTTTGCCCCAAGTGCCAGAAGTCTTGATGCTGAAAACCAGAAATCTGGTGCATAAAAACCCGGTGATATAGTCAAAAACCACCTCCGCGCCGCCTGTGAGCACCTCATTTTCCGAACCGCTGGACCGGCACGGCGCATGGCGATCCGGCACGGCCGACCGTATCCACCAGCTTTCCGCATGGCTGGTCGAGCAGCAGCTCGCCGACGGCCCCTTGCTGGCCCGGCTCGCCCACATCGTCAAAGGGCTGGAGCATGACAAGGTGCTGGTGGCCTTCGTCGCCGAGTTCTCGCGCGGCAAGTCCGAGCTGATCAACGCCATCTTCTTCGCCGACCGCGGCCGTCGCATCGTGCCCGCCAGCGCCGGTCGCACCACCATGTGCCCGACGGAACTCGGCCATGAGCCCGGCGAGCCGCCCAGCCTGCGCCTGCTACCGGTCGAAACCCGCATGGACCCCCGGCCCCTGTCGGCCTGGCGCGACCAGCACGCCGCCTGGACACTGCTGCCGCTGGACGCCGACAACCCGGTGCAGATGGCACGGGCGCTCGAAACCGTGGCCCAGGTGCGGCGGGTTTCGGTCGACATGGCCCGCGACCTGGGTTTCTGGGACGACGAACTGCCGGACGACAACCCCCTGGTCGGCGCCGACAAGCTGGTCGAGGTGCCGATGTGGCGCCACGCGCTGGTCAACATCGACCATCCGCTGCTGCGCCAGGGGCTGGTGGTGCTTGACACACCCGGCCTCAACGCCGTCGGCGCCGAGCCCGATCTGACGGTGCAGCTGCTGGCCGAAGCGCATGCCACCGTCTTCATCCTGGCAGCCGACGCAGGTGTCACCCGTTCCGACCTGCAGCTGTGGCGCCAGTACCTGGCGCCACGCCAGGACGACGGCATCCACAGCGACAGCCGGGTGGTGGTGCTCAACAAGATCGATGTGCTGTGGGACGGCATCAGCAACTCGCGGCAGGTGCACGCGCAAACCGAAAAGCAGCGACTGCATTCGGCGGCGCTGCTGGGCGTTCCTGCGGCGCGGGTGATCCCGGTTTCGGCGCAGCGCGGGCTCGTCGCGCGGATCAACCACGACGCCGCGCTGCTCCAGGCCAGCGGACTGCCCCTGCTGGAAGCGGTGCTGGCCGAAGGCATCGTCGAACGACGCCATGCGATCCTGCGGGACTCGGTGGACGTCGCCCTGGCGCGGGTGCGCAACGACTGCGCCCGACTGCTCACCGTGCGCCGCCGCGAGATCGACGAACAGGTGATCGAATTGCGCAGTCTGCGCGGCAAGAACCGCAACGTCATCGCCGGCATGCGTTATCGCGTCGAGCGTGAACAGCAGGACTTCGAAGCCAGCGAAAAACGGGTGCAGGCGCTGCACACCGTCCGCAACAAGCTGCAGCAGGACGCTCTGGCCGGGTTGGGGGAAGAACTGCCCGCCAGCTTCGTCGCGCTGCGTGCGCTGCTCAGCCAGCAGGGTATGAAACTCGGCGTGCGGCGGGCCTACCAGGAAGCCTTCGTGCGCACCATCGAGCGGGTGCGGCGCGCCGAAACGGCGGTCGGCGAAATCCACGCCATGCTGACGGCCAGCTTCCGCCAGCTGAACACCGAATACGGCTTTGCGCTGCAGGTTCCGGCGCTGCCGGCCATCGGCATGTGGGCGCAAGAGATCGAACGCGTCGCCCGCGCCCATGCGGCCTATGTCGGTGTCGGCCAGACACTGCGTCTGGCACAGGCGGCGGCCGGTGCGCGGCTGGCCGGCGCGCTCGAAACCCGCATCCGTGCCGTGCTGGCCGAGGCGGCCGAAGACATCCGCAACTGGGGCGATGCGGCGATGGCGCCGGTCGAACACCAACTGCTCGAACGTCGCAGCGGTTTCGTGCGGCGCATCGAAGCCATCGACCGCATACAGAATGCCGCTTCCGGACTGGGCGAGCGCATGGAAGAACTGACCTCCCAGGTCAACAACCTCACAGCCCTGGAAGACCAGCTGCGCAACTGGACGGCATGACCAAGATCCGAAAATTCTGCATATGAGTGCCTCGCAACGGCAGGACTTCGCCCTGCGTGTGACCTGTTGGCAGTCGGCCCACGGCCGAAGCGGCCTGCCCTGGCAAGACACCCACGACCCTTACCGGGTGTGGCTGTCCGAAATCATGCTTCAGCAGACCCAGGTGGCGACGGTGCTGGACTACTTTCCGCGTTTCCTCGCGCGCCTGCCCGATGTGCGTTCGCTGGCCGAGGCGCCGGCCGACGTGGTGCTGGGCCTGTGGAGCGGCCTGGGTTATTACAGCCGGGCCCGCAACCTGCACAAATGCGCGCAGATGGTGATGGCCGATTTCGGCGGCGAGTTCCCGCGCAGTGCCGAACTGCTGGCCACCTTGCCGGGCATCGGCCGGTCCACCGCCGCGGCCATCGCATCCTTCTGTTTCGGTGAACGCGCTGCCATCCTCGACGCCAACGTCAAACGGGTGCTCACCCGGGTCATGGCCTACGGTGCCGACCTGGCCCGGCCCGCCAACGAACGTGCGCTGTGGGACGTCGCCACCGAACTGCTGCCGCGCGGCGATACCGAAACACTGCGTCGGCTGATGCCGCGCTACACCCAGGGCCTGATGGACCTGGGCGCCACCGTCTGCGTGCCGCGCCAGCCGCTGTGCCTGTTGTGCCCGGTCGAAGACGTCTGTGCAGCCCGGGCCGAAGGCAATCCCCAGGCCTATCCGGTCAAGACCAGGACTTTGAAACGCAGTTCCGAATCGTGGTGGTTGCTGATGCTGCGCGACGCCGAGGGCCGGGTGCTGCTGCAGCGACGCCCCGACAGCGGCATATGGGCGGGCCTTTACAGCCTGCCGGTGTTCGCCGACCGCGCTGCGATGGATGCGGCCGCGTCGCGATATGCCGGCGCATCGCTGAAGGACCTGCCCGTGTTTTTGCATGTGCTGACCCACAAGGACCTGCACCTGCATCCTGTGATGGCGCAGCTTCCGCCGGCGGCGCCAAAAGACGCCGCCGAGCAGGACGGCGTGCGCTGGGCGCTGGCCGGGGATTGGGCCGAACTGGGTTTGCCGACGCCGGTCCGCCGTTTGCTGACCGAGCTTCAGGCGGCCGGTTAATCCAGCTCGCGGTGCCGCTTGAGGGTGGTCCAGCGGCTGCTGAAATGCGCCGCCAGCCGCTCCACCAGGTAGACCGAACGGTGCTGCCCGCCGGTGCAGCCGATGCCCACCGTCACATAGCTGCGGTGGTCACGCGCCATCGGTTCCAGCCAGCCGCCGATGAAACCGGCGATGTCTCCGAACATCCGCTCGGCCTCGGGCTGCGCGCGCAGGAATGCCGCCACTGGTTCGTCCCGTCCGTTCAGCGGGCGCAGCACCGGGTCGTAATGCGGATTGGGCAGCATGCGTACGTCGAAGATGAAATCGGCGTCCACCGGAATGCTGCGTTTGAACGCGAAAGACTGGAACACCAGCAGCAGCTGATCGGCCGGCGCGGTGATGACGGTCTTGACGTAACCCTGCAGTTTTGCGCTCAGCATCAGGCTGGAGTCGATGACATGCGCCTGCTCGCGAAGGTCGGTCAGCAGTTCGCGTTCCAGTTCGATGGCCTGCACCAGCGCCAGTTGCTGGTCGGCGATGTCTTTCCGGGACAGCGGATGGCGGCGCCGGGTTTCCGAATAACGGCGGATCAGCGTGTCGTTGCCGGCGTCCAGGAAGATCAGCCGCACCGCCACGCCCTGCGCCCGCAGCACGGCCACCTGCTGCGGCACCTGCGGCAGGGCGCTGGCGCTGCGGGCGTCCATGGCGACCGCCACCTTCCTGGCCTTCTGGCGCTGCTCGAGTGCCACGAACGGCAGCAGCAGTTCGGGCGGCAGGTTGTCGACGCAGTAATAACCGGCGTCTTCCAGCGCATGCAGTGCCACCGATTTTCCCGAGCCCGAAAGCCCGGTGATGAGGATGAGATCGAGCGGCGTGTGGGTCATGGAAGGTTCAGTTGGGCACTGTCGGAACGGGCCGCTACAGCGGCGTTCCCGGCGTGCAGCAGCAGGTCGCGCGCATGCGCCCGGCTGGTGCCCGAAGGTCGGTCGCCGCCGAGCATGCGGGCGAGCTCGGCCACCCGGTCTTCGCCCGCCACCGTGACGACCGTACTGCCGGTGCCGGATGCCGTTCGCTGCTTGGTGACCACCAGATGGTGGTCGGCACAGGCCGCGACCTGTGGCAGATGGGTCACCGCCATCACCTGCCGGTCGTGCCCGAGCTGCTGCATCAGCTGGCCGACGGTGTCGGCCACCGTCCCGCCCACGCCCGAGTCGACCTCGTCGAAGATCAGCGTCTGCGCCGTGCCCAGGCGGCTGGTGGTCACCGCGATGGCCAGCGCGATACGCGAAAGCTCGCCGCCCGAAGCCACCTTGCCGACCGGCCGGGGCGAGCTGCCCGGATGGCCCGCGACCAGGAAGGCCACTTCTTCCATGCCGCCGGAAGTCGGTGTGTCGACGGCCTGGAGCGCGGCCTCGAACCGCCCGCCCTGCATGCCCAGGCCCTGCATGGCTTCGGTGACAGTGCGCGACAGTCGCGGAGCCGCCTTGGCGCGCGCCTGCGACACCTTGCGGCCCTCGCTGCGGAAGGCTTCCGACGCCTTGCGTTCGGCGTCTTCCAGCTTGGCGAGATCGGTCGCCGCATCCAGCCGGGCCAGTTCCTCGCGCCAGCCGGCCAGCAGCACCGGCAATTCCTCGGGCGTACGCCGGTAACGGCGCGCCAGCGACATCCAGAGCGACAGCCGGTCGTCCAGTGCGGCCAGCGCCTTGGGATCGGGGTCGGTGCGGCGCAGCCAGGCGTGCAGGGAATGCACTGCGTCTTCGGCCTGCGCCAGGCTGCCCGCCAGCACATCGGCCAGGGCCTTGAATTCGGGGTCGATCCCGTCCTGTTCCTGCAGCAGGGCATGCGCCCGTGCCAGGCCGGTGGTGGCGCCGCCGACATCGCCTTCGAGTGCCTCCAGCGCGCGACCGGCGGCATCGATCAGCGCCTGTGCGTTCGAGCGCCGCGTATGTTCTGCATTGAGTTCGGGCCATTCCTGCGCGGTGGGGGCCAGCTTGTCGACCTCGCCGATCTGCCACGCCAGGCGCTCGCGTTCGCGCTGCAACGACTCTTGCGCCGAACGTGCCTCGTCCAGGGTGCGTTGTGCCGCCCGCCAGGCCGACCAACGCGCCGCCATCGGCGCAACATCGATACCGGCATAGGCGTCCAGCAGGCCGCGCACCGCTTCGGGCCGGGTCAGGCTCTGCCAGGCATGCTGGCCGTGAATGTCGACCAGCCGTTCGCCCAGTTCACGCAACTGGGCGGCGGTGGCGGCGCTGCCGTTGACCCAGGCCCGGCTCTTGCCCTGGATATCCACCGTGCGACGCAGCAGCAGGTTGTCTCCGACATCGAAGCCCGCATCTTCCAGCCAGCCGGTCAGCGCACCGGTGTCGTCGAATTCGACACTGATCTCGGCCCGCGCCGCGCCTTCACGCACCACACCCGCATCGGCACGGCTGCCGAGCGCCAGTTGCAGCGCGTCGATCAGGATCGACTTGCCGGCACCGGTTTCGCCGGTCAGTACGCTGAAACCCGCTGAGAGGTCCAGTTCGAGCGCCCGCACGATGACGAAATCGCGCAGGGCGATGCGTTTCAGAGCCACAGGTTCAGCCTCCCT
Organism: Xylophilus sp. PBN-3R; assembly: GCF_057747805.1. Lineage (NCBI taxonomy): Bacteria > Pseudomonadati > Pseudomonadota > Betaproteobacteria > Burkholderiales > Xylophilus > Xylophilus sp. PBN-3R. Next base: position 3,911,519 of record NZ_CM173225.1, on the reverse strand, counting down.
CGTTCCAATGCAGTTTCTTGCGCAAGGTGTCGAAATAGTTCCATCCCTGCGGATGCAGGAAGAGTGCCTGGTGCCGGGACCTGCGCACCACCACCCGGTCCCCATGCAGCAGCGAAGCCAGCGACTGCATGTCGAAATTGGCGCTGGCGCCGCGGCCGGCGACCAGTTCGACCTCGATCTCGGCAGCGTCGGCCAGCACCAGCGGACGGTTGGACAGCATGTGGGGCGCGATCGGCACCAGCACCCAGCCCGGCAGCGACGGATGCAGCATGGGCCCGCCGGCCGACAGCGAATAAGCCGTCGAGCCGGTGGGCGACGCAATGATCAAGCCGTCGGCGCGCTGACTGGCAACAAAATAACCATCGACCTTCACCCGCAGTTCGACCATGCCGGAAGTGGCACCACGGTTGACCACCACGTCGTTCATGGCCGGCGCCTCGAACACCACCCGGCCTTCACGGATCACCTGCGCTTCCATCAGGCTGCGGCGGTCTTCGGTGTATTCGCCGGCCAGCATGGGGGCGAGCGCCTCGGCAAAGTGGTCCAGCGGAATGTCGGTGATGAAACCCAGCCGGCCCTGGTTGATGCCGATCAGCGGCGTGCCGTAGCGCGCCAGTTCGCGGCCGATGCCCAGCATGGTGCCGTCGCCGCCGACCACCAGCGCCAGGTCGCATTCGCGGCCAATGCCTGCGGCATCCAGCGCGGGATAGTCGAGCCCGCTGCCGGCGGCGGTGGCGGCTTCCATCGAGACCTTGCAGCCCTGGGATTCGAGAAAGGCGGCAATCTCGGCCATGGTCGCCCGGGAGGCATCGGCCACCGCTTCACCGATGGGCAAGAAGTATTTGCCGACCAGGGCAACGTGGCGAAAACGCTTATTCATCAGGAAATTACAACACGGCAGCCTCTAGAATCCGTCCATGCTAGACGACCGCGCCAAGCTGCTGCTGAAAGCCCTGGTGGAACGGTACATCGCCGATGGCCAGCCGGTGGGTTCGCGCACACTTTCGCGTGCCACCGGCATCGAACTTTCGCCGGCCACCGTACGCAACGTGATGGCCGACCTGGAAGACCTGGGCCTCATCGCCAGCCCCCATACATCCGCCGGCCGTATTCCCACCGCCCGGGGCTACCGCCTTTTCGTCGACACCATGCTGACCGCGCAACGTCCTGCGCTGGCCGAGCAGCCGGCGCTGCTGGCCGACCAGCCTCAGAAGGTCATCGCCAGCGCCGCACAGGTGCTGTCCAACCTGTCGCAGTTCGTCGGTGTGGTGATGGCGCCGCGCCGCAGTTCGGTGTTCCGGCACATCGAATTTTTGCGGCTGTCCGAACGCCGCATCCTGGTCATCATCGTGTCGCCCGAGGGCGACGTGCAGAACCGGGTCATCATCACCGAGACCGACATCGCCCAGCCGCAACTGATCGAGGCAGCCAACTTCCTCAACCAGAACTACGCCGGCCTGGCAATGGAACAGGTGCGTGAACGCATCAAGTCCGAAGTGCAGGCGCTGCGCGACGAAATCGCTGCGTTGATGCAGGCGGCGGTCGACGCCAGCTCCGACGCCATGCAGCAGGCCGACGAAGTCGTCATTTCCGGTGAACGCAACCTGCTGGCGGTCAGCGACTTTTCCAGCGACATGGGCCAGCTGCGCCGGGCCTTCGACCTGTTCGAGCAGAAGACCCAGTTGATGCGCCTGCTCGAGAACTCCAGCCAGGCCGAAGGCGTGCGCATCTATATCGGCGGCGAAAGCCGCATCGTGCCCATCGAGGAACTGTCGGTGGTCAGCGCACCCTATGAAGTCAACGGCCAGGTGGTCGGCACCCTGGGTGTGATCGGGCCGACCCGCATGGCCTACGACCGCATGATCCAGATCGTCGACATCACCTCCCGCCTGCTGAGCAACGCGCTCAGCCACCCCAAATAAACGTCAGGCCGACGGCTCGCCGCGCAGCAGGGGCGCGCTGTCGGCGGCGATCTGCTTGAGCAGTTCCCACACCGCCTGCATGCGCGGCAGACCCCGGTTTTCGGCCGGCATCGACATCCAGAAAGTGCGGGTGAACTCGGCCTGACCCGCAGCGTCGAACACCGGCCGCAGCCGCGGATCGGCCCCCGCCAGAAATGCCGGCAAGACCCCCAGTCCCGCGCCCGCCGCCACCGCCTGCCATTGCGCCACGATGCTGGTGCTGCGCAAGGCGAACCGGCGGGGTGGCCCCATCTCGCGCAGGTATTGCAGTTCGCGGCTGAACATCAGGTCGTCGATATAACCCACGAAGGGGTGCTGTTGCAGGTCTTCCGTCTGGCGGATCGGCGGGTGGCTCAGCAAATAGTCGCGTGACGCGTACAGCCGCAGGGTGTAGTCGCACAGCCGCACGGCGATCACTTCGCCGCGCGCCGGCCGTTCCAGCGCCACCACGATGTCGGCTTCGCGTCGGCCCAGGTTCACTGTGCGGGGCACCGCCAGCAGGTCGACCACGAGGCGTGGCTGCTGGGTCGAAAGCCCGGCCAGCCGGGGTGCCAGCACCGCCGCGCCGAAACCCTCGGTGGTGCCGATACGTACCGTGCCCGCCAGTTCGCCCGGAGGCCGATGGGCAGCCCGGTCGGCATCGATGGCGCGGCTGGCAGCCTCCATCGCTTCGGCATGCGGCAGCAGTTCGCGCCCTGCCTCGGTGGCGGTGAAACCTGTCGCGCTGCGCACGAACAATGGCCGGCCCAGCGACTTTTCCAGCGCCTGGATGCGCCGCGAAACCGTCGTGTCGTCGACCTCCAGACGACGCGCGGCGGCAGCCAGCGTGCCGGCGCGGGCGGTCTCCAGGAAAAAACGCAGGTTGTCCCAGTCCATGGCAAATCCGGTGAGTGGCGACCCCTGCAAATCTGCAAGAGCGGGCTGCTATTTTCCCTGTTGTGGCGACAAATTTGCAGGCATAGGATGGCTCGATTCAACAATGACTGGAGACAAGACATGTCCGCTCTGCCGGCCTCGCTGCCGCATGCCCAGGCCCCCACGGTCAAACTCCTGATCGATGGCAGGTTCGTCGACTCGGCCACCACGCAGTGGCGTGACGTGGTCAACCCGGCCACCCAGGAGGTGCTGGCGCAAGTACCTTTCGCCACCCCCGCGGAAGTCGATGCCGCCGTCGCCAGCGGTAAGCGGGCTTTTGTCACCTGGCGCAAGACACCCATCGGCGCGCGGGCCCGCATCTTCCTCAAATACCAGCAGCTGATTCGCGAGAACATGGCCGAACTGGCGGCGCTGCTGACCGCAGAACAGGGCAAGACCCTGGCCGATGCCGAAGGCGATGTGTTCCGCGGCCTCGAAGTGGTCGAACACGCCTCGGCCATCGGAAACCTGCAGCTGGGCGAACTGGCCAACAACGTGGCCAGCGGCGTGGATACCTTCACCCTGATGCAGCCGCTGGGCGTTTGCGCCGGCATCACGCCCTTCAACTTCCCCGCGATGATTCCGTTGTGGATGTTCCCCATGGCCATCGCCTGCGGCAACACCTTCGTGCTGAAGCCGTCCGAACAGGACCCGATGGTCACCATGCGCCTGGTGGAACTGGCACTGCAGGCCGGCGTTCCGCCCGGTGTCCTGAATGTGGTGCACGGCGGCGAGGAGGTGGTCAACGCGTTGTGCGATCACACCGACATCAAGGCGATTTCGTTCGTCGGTTCCACCAGGGTCGGCACCCATGTCTACCAGCGCGCCACCCTCGCCGGCAAACGTGCCCAATGCATGATGGGCGCCAAGAACCATGCGGTTGTGCTGCCCGACGCCAACAAGGAACAGACCATCAACGCCTTGCTCGGCGCGGCCTTCGGTGCCGCCGGCCAGCGTTGCATGGCGGTGTCTGTGGCGGTGCTGGTGGGCCAGGCCCGTGAGTGGATTCCCGAGCTGGTGGCGCGCGCCAAGACACTCAAGGTGGGTGCGGGCATCGAGGCCGGAACGGATGTCGGCCCGCTGGTTTCCCGCGCCGCATTGCAACGGGTGCAGAGCCTCATCGAACGCGGCATCGCCGATGGCGCAAAACTCGAACTCGACGGCCGCGAGGCGACGGTCGAAGGCTACGCAGACGGCAACTTCGTCGGCCCGACCATCTTCAGCGGCGTCACGCCCGGCCATTCGGTGTACGACCAGGAAGTCTTCGGCCCGGTGCTGGCGCTCAGTTCGGCGGAAACCCTGGACGAAGCCATCGCCTTCATCAACGCCAACCCCAACGGCAATGGCACGGCGCTGTTCACCCAGTCGGGCGCGGCGGCCCGCAGGTTCCAGGAAGACGTCGACGTCGGCCAGGTCGGCATCAACGTGCCCATCCCGGTGCCGGTGCCGCTTTTCTCGTTCAGCGGTTCGCGTGCCTCCAAGCTCGGCGACCTGGGCCCCTACGGCAAGCAGGTGGTGCTGTTCTATACCCAGACCAAGACCATCACCCAGCGCTGGTTCGAAGACGGCAGCGCGGGCGGCGGCGTCAACACCACCATCAGCCTCAAATAGTCGAAGCGCAGCCAGAATGCAGTCCATGGAATACACCGACATCCTCCTCGAACGCCGCGGCGCCGTTGCGCTGATCACCCTCAACCGGCCCAAGGCGCTCAACGCGCTGTCGCCCGACCTGACGGCCGAACTGGCCCATGCGCTGGATGACCTGGAAGCCGACCAGGCCATCGGCGCCATCGTCATCACCGGCAGCGAAAAAGCGTTCGCCGCGGGTGCCGACATCAAGGCCATGAAGGACTGGTCGTACATGGACGTGTACCAGGCCGACTTCATCACCGCCACCTGGGAACGGGTGGCGCAATGCCGCAAGCCGACCATCGCCGCGGTGGCCGGTTACGCCCTGGGCGGCGGCTGTGAACTCGCCATGATGTGCGACTTCATCCTGGCCGCCGACACGGCGAAGTTCGGCCAGCCCGAGATCACCATCGGCACCATTCCCGGTGCGGGCGGCACCCAGCGCCTGACCCGTTTCATCGGCAAGTCGAAAGCCATGGAAATGGTGCTGACCGGCCGCACCATGGACGCCGCCGAAGCCGAGCGCTGCGGCCTGGTGTCGCGCATCGTGCCGGCCGCCGACCTCATCGAAGACGCCCTGAAGACGGCCGCGCGCATCGCCGAGCTGTCGCAGCCGGTGGTGATGATGGCCAAGGAAAGCGTCAACCGCGCCTTCGAAACCACCCTCTCGGAAGGCGTGCGTTTCGAGCGCCGGTTGTTCCATTCGACCTTCGCCACCGAAGACCAGAAGGAAGGCATGGCCGCCTTTGCCGAAAAACGCAAGCCGGTGTTCAAGAACCGCTGATCTCCGAGCGGCAGACGCCGCCGGGTGTAAAAAAAGACAGGAGACAAGCAATGAAGATCGGATTCATCGGGCTGGGCCACATGGGCCGCCCCATGGCACTCAACCTGGTCAAGGCCGGCCACGCCCTGGTGGTGTTCGACCCGGTGGTTACGGCGGTTCAGGCACTTCAAACGGCGGGTGCGCAGGCTGCCACTTCGGTGCAGGCGCTGGCGCAGTCCGAAGGCCTCGAAATGCTCGTCACCATGCTGCCCGCCGCGCCGCATGTGCGTTCGGTCTATCTGGGTGAAGACGGGCTGCTGGCGGTGGTCGACAAGAGCGTGTCGCTGGTAGATTCGTCCACCATCGACCCGATGACCGCCCGTGAGGTGGCGGCCGCGGCGGCCAGGCAGGGCAATGCCATGGTCGATGCGCCGGTATCGGGCGGCACCAGCGGGGCCGAGGCCGGAACCCTCACCTTCATGGTCGGCGGAACCGAGCCTGACTTCGCCCGTGTGCAGCCTGTGCTGGCGCAGATGGGCCGCAACATCGTGCACTGCGGCGGCGCCGGCAACGGCCAGGTCGCCAAGGTGGCCAACAACATGCTGCTGGGCATCTCGATGATCGGCGCGGCCGAGGCGATGGCGCTGGGTGTGTCGCTGGGCATGGACCCGCAGGTGCTGGCCGGTGTCATCAACACCAGCAGCGGCCGGTGCTGGAGCACCGACACCTACAACCCCTATCCCGGCGTGCTGCCCAATGCACCCGCATCGCGCGGGTACAGCGGCGGTTTCGGCACCGACCTGATGCTGAAGGACCTGGGCCTGGCGACCGAAGCCGCCCGCGCCGCCAGACTGCCGGTCGCCATGGGTGCACTGGCGCAGCAGCTGTATCAGGGTTTCAGCGCTCAGGGTCATGGCGGGCTGGACTTCTCGGCCATCATCCGGCAGGTACAGGGAAAGAAGGCTCCATGAACATGACGGCAACCGACCAGGGCGGCATCCTCGCCGAGATCGTCGAAGGCATCGGCGTTCTGACGCTGGACCGGCCCAAGGCCCTGAACGCGCTGTCGCTCGCCATGGTGCGTGGCCTGCACGAACGGCTGGCAGCCTGGGTCGACGACACGAGGGTGCGAGCGGTGCTGGTGCGCGGCGCCGGGGAAAAAGCCTTCTGCGCCGGCGGCGACATCCGCGCCCTGCGCGACAGCTATCTGGCCGACGACGGGCAGTGGCTGCGTTTCTTCGAAGAAGAGTACGCGCTCGACCTGTTCATAGCCGATTATCCCAAGCCCTACATCGCGCTGATGGACGGCTACACCATGGGCGGTGGCATGGGCATCGGCCAGCCCGCTGCCTTGAGGCTGGTGACCGAGCGCACCCGGATGGCCATGCCCGAAGTCGCCATCGGATATTTCCCGGACGTCGGAGGCAGCCACTTCCTGCCGCGCCTGCCAGGTTTCCTGGGGTTCTACCTCGGCATGACCGGTGTGCAGATCGGCGCGGCAGACGCCTTGTTCTCCAATCTGGCCGACATTGCCATCCCGGCAGCCGAGGCCGCCGACAACACCACGCTGGCCCGCCGGCTCGGCTCGGTGTCGTGGCACCGGCCGCCCAAACAACGCATCGCCGCCTGGAGCGGCCAGGCCGACGTCGGCCAACCGCCGCTGGCGCCTTTCAGTGAACCCATCGCCACGCATTTCAGCCACAAGGGTGCGGCGGCCATCGTCGCCTCGCTGCGCACCGAAGAACGACCGGAATTCAAGCCATGGGCGCAGGACACGCTGGCGCTGATCGCCAAACGGTCGCCGCTGGCCGTGGCCGTCACCTGGGAGTTGCTGTGCCGGGGTTCCGCGCTGCCGCTGGCCGAATGCCTGCAGATGGAACTGACGCTCGACCAGGCCTGGTTTCCGCGCGGCGACCTCATGGAGGGCGTGCGCGCCCTCATCGTCGACAAGGACCAGCAACCGCGCTGGAGCCGCGAGTCGCTCGATGCGGTGGACGACGAACTCGTCCAGTCCTTTTTCCCCCAGCATCCCGAGCGGAACTGAAGCCATGCACGACCCATTGCTGACAGAAGAACAACGCATGGTGCGCGACATGGCGCGTGACTTCGCCCGCGGCGAAGTCGCCCCGCGGGCCGAAGCCTGGGCGCAGGCCGGCTGGATCGACGAAACCGTTGTCGCGCAGATGGGACAGCTCGGCCTGCTGGGCATGGTGGTGCCCGAAGAACACGGCGGCTCCTTCACCGATTACACCGCCTACGCGCTGGCGGTCGAGGAAATCTCCGCCGCCGACGGCGCGCTGGGCGCCCTGATGAGCGTGCACAACTCGGTCGGCTGCGGCCCGGTCCTGCGGTACGGCAGCGATGCACAAAAAGCCGAATGGCTGGGCAAACTCGCCGTCGGCGAAGCCATCGCGTGTTTTTGCCTGACAGAACCCCAGGCCGGTTCAGAGGCCCACAACCTCAAGACCCGGGCGGTGCTGAAGGACGGCCGCTGGGTGCTGAACGGCGCCAAGCAATTCGTCACCAACGGCAAACGCGCGCACCTGGCCATCGTCTTCGCGGTCACCGACCCCGAAGCCGGCAAGAAGGGCATATCGGCCTTCCTGGTGCCTACCGACGAGCCCGGTTTCATCGTCCAGCGGGTCGAACACAAGATGGGCATCCGCGCATCCGATACCTGTGCCATCGCGCTCGACGACTGCACCGTGCCGGCCGACGCGATGCTGGGCGAACGCGGCCGGGGACTGGCCATTGCGCTCTCCAACCTGGAAGGCGGCCGCATCGGCATCGCCGCCCAGGCGGTGGGCATCGCACGTGCCGCGTTCGAGAAAGCGTTGGCCTATTCCCGCGAACGCCAACAGTTCGGCAAGGCCATCGGCGAACACCAGAGCATCGCCAACATGCTGGCCGACATGCATACACGCATCAACGCAGCCCGGCTGCTGGTGCTGCATGCGGCGCAGTTGCGAACGGCGGGACTGCCTTGTTTGTCGGAAGCGTCTCAGGCCAAGTTGTTCGCATCGGAAATGGCCGAAAAGGTGTGTTCGCACGCCATCCAGATCCACGGCGGCTACGGCTACCTGGAGGACTACGGCGTGGAGCGTTATTACCGCGATGCCCGCATCACCCAGATCTACGAAGGCAGCAGCGAGATCCAGCGCCTGGTCATCGCTCGCAGCCTGCAGGACTACGACATCGCCGCCTGAGGCCGGGTCGGAGGATGTGATAATCGAAGGCTGGCGGGCCGTTAGCTCAGTTGGTTAGAGCAGAGGACTCATAATCCTTTGGTCGACAGTTCAAGTCTGTCACGGCCTACCAAATTCTTCATCTGCGTCCTAGCGAGCCGAATCGGGTTCCTCGACGAATTCGGCGGTGATCCTGTCTTCTGCAACCCGGGCCTTGTTCATCGGGTCATCGCTGCCGCCACTGATGTGCCAGGCTTTGTCTGTCATTCCGTCTCTTGTCGCAGTAAACGACAGACGAACGAAGACGTTTTCTTCGAAGGCATTCCACACGCCACGGTAAACCAGCTCGCCTGACGAGTTGTCGAATCCGCTTTCGCTGTCCGGGCTGGAAAACTCGTCCGCCGGAAACGTCAAGGCGAGTTCATCATTCGTGCCCCTGAGGGTGTACGTGATAACGACGAAACCGCTTAATTCGATGTGCATGGCTTCTCCTTTTTTTGGACGGGGCCTCAGTGTCCCCGCCATTCACGCCGGTTCGGTGAGCCGTCAGGCAATCTTTTCGTCAGCCATATGCTCTGAAAGACAGGGGGAGAAAACTTCAATCGCAGAGATAGCCGCGGCATATCGGCGATTGGAATTTGGCCTACGCGTCAAGGCTCCGCGGCTTGGCAATCTCTGCCTCCACAAAAGGAGGTATCGAAGTGGCTGCCGGCACATTCCCCGTGATTCTGGAAACGTTCGACGCAGTCGGCCAGAGCCGTCGCGCGCCGCACGTTCGGCTTGTCGATGGTCAAGGTCTGCCCGTTGATATGCGGGTCGATTGCTGCACGCAGATGCGAAATTCGCAGCCGGTCGGCAGCCTGTTCGAGGTAGAGGTGAGGCTGGCGCCGAGGCAGGCCGGCTTCGCCCTGTATGCGCCTCGGTTTGCTGCATTCGAAGTGTTGTCGAAGGCCGAGGCCAATAGGCGCATTTCAGAGCGGGGCCCCATCCGGTGGTAGCCCTCCGGTTCACCTCGTAAGGCCGACACGAGCCTTGTTCACATGAAAAGCGGCGCGAAGCGGTGGTGCCGACGTTCAGCCATTCCGAAATCGTTCGACTCCGGCGAGCACTGAATGCCGCCCCCGCCTGGCCTGATCAGCTGAAGGCGCCCAGCAGTGCGGGGTCGCGCACCCGACCGTCGAAACCCTGCCGCGCACGGGTTCCGAACAGCGCCTTGTCCTGCGGGTCGACCGGCTTGCCGTCCTTGTCGTGGTCCATTTCCACCAGCAGCGAATGTGGGTGGTAGGCCAGGGCGTTTTGCTGCCGGGCGACCAGGGTCAGTTCTGTGTCGCCGTAATGCCGGGCATAGCCGGGGTGGAACAGGGCGCCGCCGTACAGCGGCGTCAACCAGCTGCGCCGCACCAGGCCGAAGGCTGCCAGCTGGCCGAACCACTTTCCGTCGTTGAAGGCCAACAGGCTGGCGTCGGGATTCTGCTGCAGCGCCTCCAGCGCGAACCGCAGCCAGTAGCGGCCTGCAAAGGCGTCTTCGGCGCAATAGATGACAAACGCGCCCCGGCTGTGGCGGATGGCGGTGTTCCATATTTCCACCGGGCCGCCGGCCACGTCGTCCTGCACCGCCAGTATCTGCAGCGGTGCGGCTGCACGGCTGACCATGAGTTCGGCGGCGCGCCGGGCGGCGGCGCGGCGCAGCCAGGGCAGCACGGCGATGACGGGCGCATCCAGCACACATTCGCCTGCGGCGGCCTGCTGCCGAAGTCGCGACAGCCTGGTCCAGCGGATGGCGCTCATCGCCCCTGCCATTCCAGCAACTGGCAGGCCAGCCCTTCGTGGTGGTCGAAACGTCCGGCGCCGACATGGCCGACGCAATGCCGCTCGCACATCAGGCCACCGGCAGGACGGCGGTGGGTGACGATGTGTTTGCCCAGCAGCCGCAATTCGATGGCGGTCAGGCCCATGGCATACGGCGTGGTGTCGACAAACGCGGCGTTGGTTTCGCGCAGGGTCTGCAGGTATTCGGGATGGTTGGCGGGGATGATGAACTCGGCCACGTCCGTCAGGCTGCCCAGCCGTGCCTGCGCGGCGTGGCGTGTGCCCTCATGGCGCCAGCGCTGGTCGATCAGCAGCAGGCGGCGGGGCTTGAGTCGTTGCAGGGCGGTAGCGGTGGCGGCGCTGATCTTGGCAGGGTTGGAAACCAGGCAAACACACCGGCTTCGGGCCGGCCTGCCGGTGCTGGTGGCCCGGCGGTGGCGGCTGCCAGGTCGGGTGCGTAGGGCGGCGCGGTGTAGCTCACATAGCCGTGCCGGGCCAGCAGCAGTGGTTCGGCGTACAGACCTTCGGCATCGATGGGCGTCTGGCGGCGGTCGGTGATGAAACCGTCGAAACACGCCAGCCCGGTGGTGAGCGACTGGCCGCCCACCCATTTCCATTGGCGTCGGGCGGGGCGGCCGGCGACTGCGGCCAAGGCGCCGGGGTCGGTCCAGCCGCCGAGGTCGATCAGGGTGTCCAGGTCGGCCGCGACCATCAGCCGGTGCAGGGTGGCGGTGTCGAGGCCGGCGCAGGCGAGCCAGCGGTGGGCGATGCCCTTGAAGCCGGCCTGTGCCCAGTCGGCCTTGGAGCCCCGGTCGAAAAAGATGAGGTCGGCCTTGCGCGCCAGGGCGGTGAGCGCACCCAGCGTCAGGAAACCCACGGGCGATGCGCAAAACTGGCTGGCCACGAGGCCGATGCGCAACCGGCTGCCTGCCGGCCTGATGCTGTGTACACGCGGCGGATCGGGGTGCTGCAGCGTGGCGGCGAGGTCGGCAAACCCCTGGGCGATGTGACGCCGGTCGCGTTTGCCGTCGTACAGGTCGGCGACCAGGCCGGCCAGCGTGGCTTCGAGCGCGAGTTCAGGATTTGCCCGGGCGGCCATTTGCAGCGAGGCGGCGGCGGCGCGGGCATCACCGAAGGCGTTCAGCTGAAGGTCGGCCAGCTCGGCCAGGGCGGCGGCCCTCATCGCAGCGGGCAGCTCCTTGTCGGCCAACGCGGTGTTCAAGCATTCGGCGTGGCGGTCGGACTGGCCCAGGCGCTTGTGCGACTGGGCGCTGGTGAGGGTGTCGCGCAAGGCCGGGTTCAACGGGATTCCAGCTCTGGTGGCGGGTCGGGACCGGCACCGGTATACGTTCGGATGGAAAAGGTGACAGCCGCGAGTATTTGCTCGCAGACACTGTTCCGATCCACCGGAACGGCCCAGGTGACGGGCCCTAACGCACTAGCGCGAATTCGAACAGCGCCAGCAACGCTGCCCAGCCGCGTTCGGCGGAGGCAGGTCGCGTCGGCATAGGTTTCGGTGCGGTGTTTCGAACCGGCCCGGTGCAAAACGTTCCGGCTGACAGGCCGCCACGGTGGTGAGGTTCATGGTTTTTCCCCGTCGCTCGATGCCTGCAGCGCGCTGGCTGTCCGGGGGGCGCCTCGACCGCCCGCGGTTTCCAGCAGAAAGGCCACCAGCGCCTGCGCCCGCGCGCTGCGTCCCTTGCGGGTCGGCACCAGCACCACGACGGGCGCGCTGCCGAAATCCCAGTCGGCCATCACCCGCTGGAGCCGGCCGGCTGCGATGGCGGCTTCCGCATCCCATTGCGAGCGCAGCACCAGGCCCAGGCCGTCTTCCGCCCAGGCACGGGCCACGCTGCCATCGTTGGTCACGAAGGCCGGGTTGATGCGCAGGGTTTCGTTTCTGCGTGTGGCGCTGCCGACCGGGCGCATGTGCCACAGCGTCACGTCCTCGTCGTTCTCGCGGATGCAGATGCACGAGTGGTAGGCCAGGTCGGCCGGGCTACCGGGTGTGCCGTGTTCGCGCAGATAGGCCGGGCCGGCGCACAGCCAGCGGTCGTTGGTCGCCAGGGTGTGGCCGACCCAGGATGAGTCGCGCACCGCGCCCACATGCACCACCGCGTCGGAGTCGTGCTGGTCGGGCCAGGGTGTTTCGCGCAGGTCCAGCTGCAGCCGCAGGGCCGGATGCAGCCGCGAGAAACGCGCCAGCAGCGGCGCGACATGGGTACGGCCGTATCCAAAGGGCGCGGCGATGCGCAGGGTTCCGGTCAGGCGCTTGTCGTCGCGCTGGAGCGATTCGCGCAGGCCGTCGAACTTCAGCAGCAACTCGTACGCCTCGCGGCCGAAACGTTCGCCCTCGGATGTCAGTTGCAGCTTGCGTGCGGTGCGGTTGGCCAGCACCAAGCCCAGCGAGGCTTCGAGCTTGCGCAGCCGCATCGACAAGGCGGGCGGCGTGACACCCAGCGAACGCGCCGCGGCGCTAAGCGAGCTTTCGCGCAGCAGGGCGGCGGCCAGGCGGAGGTCTTCTATCTGCATCATTCAGCGCAGCTTAACCATTGATGACCAAAGAGTGAACTACACGATGGGCCGGCCGGACCTAGAGTCGAGGCCATGCAAAACACCTCGACTCCCCTCGCGACGGCCGACGCTTATCCCCGCGCCGTGTTGTTCGACCTTCTCACGGCGCTGCTCGATTCATGGACCGTGTGGAACGCTGCCGCCGGTTCGGAGCAGATGGGCCGCACCTGGCGTGCCGAATACCTGCGGCTGACCTACGGCTGCGGTGCCTACGTCCCTTACGAGGAACTGGTGCGCCAAGCTGCTTCGACGGTGGGGCTGCCGGCGAGCGCACCGCAGGCGCTGGACGACCTTTGGGATGAACTGCCGGCCTGGAGCGGCGCCACGGAACTCCTGCGGGCGCTGAAGCCGCATTGCAGGCTGGCGGTGGTGACCAACTGCTCGCAGCGTCTGGGTGAACGTGCCGCGGCGCGGCTGGGCATCGACTGGGACGTGGTGGTGACGTCGGAAGAAGCGGGTTTCTACAAGCCCGATCCGCGCCCCTACCGGCTGGCGCTGGCGCGGCTGGATGTCGCGCCCGACCAGGCGGCCTTCGTGGCCGGCTCGGGCTACGACGTGTTCGGCACCAGCGCGGTCGGCCTGCGCACTTATTGGCACAACCGGGTCGGCCTGGCCCGGCCAAAGGGCGCGCCCGCCGCGGAACTCGAATCGCCCACGCTCGACGCCGCATTGCCCTGGCTGCGCGGTTTCATGGCGACAGCCGCCTGAACGTTCCGAATCGATCCCGAAGACCCGACCATGCTCCGCATCTATCCCTTCATCGCCGCCCTCGCTGCCGTGTTCGCCGCACTGACGACGCCGCTCGCCCACGCGCAGCCGGCCTGGCCCGTCCGTCCGATCACGCTGATCGTGCCCTTTCCGCCCGGCGGCCCCAGCGACGCGCTGGCCCGTGGCGTGGCGCACAAGATGGCCGCCGACCTGGGCCAGCCCATCGTCGTGGAAAACCTCGGTGGGGCCAACGGCGTCATCGGCCTGGGCAAGGCGATGAAAGCCGCGCCCGACGGCTACACCATCGCCTTCGGCGGCATCGGCACCCATGTCGCCAACCTCGCCCTGTACAAGAAGCTGGCCTACGACCCGGTGGCCGACTTCGCACCCATCGGCCCAGCGGGTTCGGCGCCGATGCTGCTGCTGGCCCGGGCCGACCTGCCGGCCGCCAACATGCGCGAGTTCATCGCCTGGCTGGGCAGGAACAAGGACAAGGCTTCCTACGGAAGCGCCGGTGTCGGCTCCATCTCGCATTACGGCTGCGTCCTGCTGCTGTCCGCCATCGGCCAGAACACCACCCACGTGCCCTACAAGGGCGTGGCCCCGGCCATGAACGATCTGATGGCAGGCCAGACCGACTTCATGTGCGACCAGACCACCACCGCGCTGCCGCAGATCGCCGGCGGTCGCATCAAGGCAGTCGCCGTGCTGTCGGGTTCGCGGCTGGCGCAATTGCCGAACACCGGCACCGCCGCCGAGGCGGGTCTGCCGCTGGACATCCGTTCCTGGAACGCCTTCTTCGCGCCGCGGGCCACGCCGCAGCCGGTGATGGCGCGGCTGACCAACGCCCTGCAGCACGCGGTTGCCGACCCGGCATTGCGCAAGCAGATGGACAACCTGGGCGTGGGCCTGCCGACCGTCGCCGAAACCACGCCTGCAACAGTGTCGGCACTCATTGCGCGAGGCATTCGCGACGATGTGCCCGCGCTGAAGGCCAAGGGCGAATACCTCGACTGAACCTGACCGATCCAACCGAAAAATGCAGAACACCCTCCTGACCCTGGACACCCCGGCGGCCGTCGTCTCGATGCCCCGCATGCAAGGCAACATCGAACGCATGCAACGCCAGGCCGACGCCCTGGGCGTGCGCTTCCGACCGCACGTCAAGACCACCAAATGCGCCGAAGTCGTCGCCGCGCAGTGCGCAGCGGGCGCGACCGGCATCACGGTTTCCACACTGAAAGAGGCAGACCGGTTCTTCGGCCACGGCGTGACCGACATCCTCTACGCCGTCGGCATGGCGCCGCACCGCCTCGGCCATGCGCTGGATTTGCGCCGGAGCGGCTGTGCGCTGCAGATCCTCACCGACAGCGTGGAGGGCGCACGGGCCATCGCCGACTACGGCCGCGCCCACGACCATGTTTTCGAAGTGCTGATCGAGATCGACACCGACGGCCACCGTTCCGGCATCAAACCCGGCGAGCCCGCCTTGCTGGAAGTCGGCCGTGTGCTGCACGAAGGCGGCATGCGGCTGGCCGGCGTGCTGACCCATGCCGGCTCGAGCTATGAACTGAACGACCCGGCCGCCATCGCCGCGCTGGCCGAACAGGAACGCGCAGGCTGCGTGCTGGCCGCCGAACGCCTGCGCGCGGCCGGCCTGCCATGCGCCGTGGTCTCGGTGGGCTCCACGCCGACCGCGCTGGAAGTCGCCTCGCTCGAAGGGGTGACCGAATTGCGTGCCGGCGTCTATGTCTTCTTCGATCTGGTGATGCACAACGTGGGTGTCTGCAGCACCGACCAGATCGCGCTGAGCGTGCTGACCACCGTCATAGGTCACCAGGCCGACAAGGGCTGGGCCATCGTCGATGCCGGCTGGATGGCGATGAGCCGCGACCGGGGTACATCGAAGCAGTCGCATGACTACGGCTATGGCCAGGTCTGCACGCTGGACGGCACACCGCTGGAGGGATATGTGCTGACCGGTGCAAACCAGGAACACGGAATCCTGTCGCTCGACAACGGCGTGGATCACGACATCGTCGCCCGCTTCCCGACCGGCACCCGGTTGCGCATACTGCCCAACCATGCCTGCGCCACCGGTGCGCAGTTCTCGGCATACGCAGCACTTGCCGCCGATGGCACGGTGCAGACCTGGGAGCGTTTCCATGGCTGGTGACAACAAGTCCGTCCCGATCCATCTTCAGGTGCCGGCGCTGGCGAAACCAGGCGGTCACTACAGCCATGCCGCGGGGGGCGGCGGGCTGGTATTCGTTTCCGGGCAATTGCCCATCACGCCTGCTGGCGAACGGCTGGTGAACGCGAGCTTCGAGGAACAGGTGTCACAGGTCCTGTCCAACCTCGAGGCAGCCTTGCTGGCGGCGGGCTCGGGCATCGACCGATTGCTCGAGGTGCGTGTCTATGTGGACGACATCCACCACTGGCCATCCTTCGACAGGCTCTATGAAAAGTGGGCCGGCGCATCACGCCCGGCCCGCGCCGTGGTGCCGACCGCGGCCCTGCATTTCGGCTTCAAGGTCGAGGTGGAAGCGACGGCGCTGGCGTGAGCCGCGATCCCCGATCCGTAAGCCGGCTGCCTATTTGGCGCGCGGATTCTTCAGGCCGTCACCCGGCACGGAGAGTTTGCCGGCGCGCAGCAGCGAGACGGCAGTGCTGACGGTGCGGGCCACGTTTCGCACTTCTTCCTGGGTCCTGGTATCGGCATCCAGCGTGTCGTGGCTGTTGTAGTAGGGCTCGAAATATCCGATGTAGCGGTCGAGCCTGGCGTAATGGCCCGCATCGACCAGGCCCATCCAGTCGAGCCAGTCGTTCAGGTTGCGGCGGTGCACCTCGATGCCCGCCACATCGCCGTGCGTGACCACGCCGTACACCCGGCCGGCCAGGTGTTTGGGGTAGTCCCAGCCTTTTGCTTCGATGGCCTTGGCCTCTGCGGCTTTCTTGCCGTGGGTGCTGCTGGGGTCGGGATTGCCGCCGTCGGCGCAGACCAGACGGTCGATCATGGCCTTGAGCGGCGTCGGCGACTGGTACCAGTAGGTCGGCGCGATCACGATGACGCCGTGCGCGGAGACCCAGCGTTCGTAGATCTCGTCCATCCAGTCCTCGGCCTGACCTAGCGAATGGTTGGGGTAACAGCTGCAAGGCCAGTGGCACAGCGGCATGGCGGTGGAGGCGCAACCCTTGCAGGGGTGGATATTGCGGCCGTATTCGGAGGTGACCACACTCAGGTCGAGCATGTCGCATTCCTGACCGGCGGCTTGGACCACCTCGCGGATCAGCTTGGAGAGGCGCCAGGTCTTGGAGATCTCGCCGGGGCAGGTGCCGTCGTTGCGGGCGCTGCCGTTGACCACCAGCACCCGGCTGCGTGTCGATGGTTGCGACCAGCGTTGCTGCGCCCGTTTCAGTTTTTCGCTGGTGGCCCGCCATTCGACGGAAAGGTCGTAGTCCGGGTCGGAAAATCCGGGGCCGGCCTTCGCCGTCACCGGGCTCTTGCGGCCTTCGTGATACGCGTCCCAGGCGATGTCTTCGAGCCGCCCGACGGCTTCGGCTTCCCCGGCAAAGGCCGGGTCGTAGAACTTGCGCCGGAAACGTTCTCCGAAGGCTGTGCGATCCAGTTTTTCTCCGGCCTGGCCGGTGCGGACTTCGGTCATATTTTTCTTTCTTGGAATGGGGAATTTGTAGCCAGCGGCCCTGTCGCGCGGCGAAGCCTCGCCACCCGACAGGCCGTCCGACAGGTCCGACGGCACACGTCGGATTTGACTCACGCCGCGTCCGGCACCGGCTGCCCAATCTGCGTCCTTTGCAAAAATTCTTCAAAGGAACAGACCGTGATCAAGTCCCATGGATACGCCGCCAAACACTCGTTCAGCAGCCTGAAGCTTTTTGATTTCGAACGTGAGGAGGCGGGCGCGGACGAGGTCGAGATCGCGGTCATGTTTTGCGGTGTCTGCCACTCGGACATCCACCAGGTGAAGAACGAATGGTCCAACACCGTCTACCCCTGCATGCCGGGTCACGAGGTAGTGGGAAAGGTCACCAAGGTCGGTGCTTCGGTCACGCGCCACCGGGTCGGCGACCTGGTGGGGGTGGGCTGCATGATCGACAGCTGCCGCAGCTGCCCCGCCTGCAAGGCCGGATTCCAGAACTATTGCGAAGGTCCGAACAGCTGGCTCGCCACCTACAACGGCCCGATGGTGCCAGCCAAGAAAGCGCCCACCGGCGACAACATGTACGGCCGCGACAACACCATGGGCGGCTACTCGGACACGCTGGTGGTGAAGGAAGACTTCGTGTTGAAGATCCCGGCCGCCCTCCGCCCGGAGGTCGCCGCGCCCATCCTGTGTGCCGGCGTCACCACCTATTCGCCGCTGCGCCACTGGAACGTGAAGGCCGGCGACAAGGTCGGCGTGCTGGGCTTCGGCGGCCTGGGCCATATGGTGGTGAAGATCGCCAAGGCGATGGGCGCAGACGTCACCGTCTTCACCAGCACCAGGGAAAAGCTGGACGAAGCCGCCCGCCTGGGTGTCACGGGCGTGATGGAAGACGATGAAAAGACCCTGGCGACCCTCAAGGCGAGCTTCGATTTCATTTTGTCGACCGTGCCGGAAAAACACGACGTCAACCCCTTCGTCGAACTGCTGAAGCGCGACAAGACGCTCACCGCTGTCGGCGCGCTGGAGCCTTTGAAACCCATCAACAACATGGAGACCGCGATGCACCGCAAGTCGGTCGCGGGCTCGCTCATCGGCAGCATCGCCGAGACCCAGGAGGTGCTCGACTTCTGCGCCGAACACGGCATCGGGCCGGACATCGAGGTGATCTCCATCCAGCAGGTGAACGATGCCTACAAGAAGGTCGAGGACGGTGATGTGCGGTTCCGCTACGTCATCGACATGGCGACCTTGCAGGATGACCTGAAGTCCTGATCGCCGCGCCTTTTTCAGCAGTGAACCTGCCCAGGCCAAGCAACGACAACCGTAAAACCTAGGGAATATACTTATATAACATCATCAAAAAAAGATTGCCGAGCCACCTAATGTCTGCAAACCCTCCATCCTCATCCCGATCCCCATCGACTGCGCCGCGCTGGCCCGCGGTGGTCCTGGGCCTCATATTGATCCTGGTCGGCCTTGCGCTCGCAGGTGGCGGCGTGATGCTGATCGCTGCGGCAGGCAGCTGGTATTACCTGGTGATGGGGCTGGCGCTGATCGTGGCGGGTGTGCAGATGGTGCGGGGCAGCGCCTCGGCATTGGCCATCTATTTGCTGGCGTTCATCGGCACGGCGGCCTGGGCGTGGTCAGAAGCCGGGGCCGATTTCTGGGCGTTGCACGCACGCCTATTCAGTTTTGCCGGCCTGCTGTTGCTGGTGTTGCTGGTGCAGCCGAGCTTGCGCAGACGTGCTGCGATGGCACCCCGCACCGGACTGTTCATGGGGCTTTCGGCGGTGACGGCCGTCGGTTTGGCGGCCACGGTGGTCGGCATGTTCATGCCTCACGGCCTGCACCGGTCGACGGTGGCTTCGGGCCAGGTGCCGGTGACACCGCAGACCTCGGCGAAGGACTGGTCGCATTACGGCAATGGCCCGGGCGGAGACCGGTTCGGCGCACTGGACCAGATCAACCGCAGCAACGTCGACAAACTCACCGTCGCCTGGACCTATCGCACCGGCGACGTGCCCGAGTCCGACGGCAACGGCGCCGAAGACCAGCTGACACCGCTTCAGATCGGTTCCACCGTGTTCGTCTGCACGCCGCACAACAACGTGATCGCCGTGGATGCCGACACCGGCGCCGAGAAGTGGAAGCGTGTCATCAACGCGCAGTCCAAGGTGTGGATGCGCTGCCGCGGCCTGGCCTACTTCGATGCGGCCCAGCCGCTGGTCCAGCCCACCGGCCCCGGCAGCAGCCAGGTGATGCCGGCGGTGGTGGCGGCCGGTGCGGCGTGCCAGCGCCGCATCCTGATGAACACCATCACAGGAGACCTGGTGGCGCTGGATGCCGACACCGGCGAGTTCTGCCGCGACTTCGGCCGTGACGGCCATGTCGACCTGAAGGAAGGCCTGGGCGACGCGCCTGACCCGCTGTGGGTGCCGACCTCCGCACCGACGCTGGCGGGCACCACGGTGGTGGTGGGCGGACGGGTTTCGGACAACGTCGCGATGGACATGCCGGGCGGCGTGGTGCGCGGTTTCGACGTCATCACCGGCAAGCTGCGCTGGGCCTTCGACCCCGGCAACCCTGACGACAAGAACGCGCCGGCCGACGGCAAGACCTACACCCGGTCCACACCCAATGTGTGGGCATCGATGTCATATGACCCGGCACTGAACACCGTCTTCATGCCGACCGGCAGCGCCGCCATCGACCTGTGGGGCGCAAAACGCACCGAACTGGACCACAGGTTCGGCGCATCCATGCTGGCGGTGGATGCCACCACCGGCGTGCAGCGCTGGGTGTACCAGACGGTGCACAACGACCTGTGGGATTTCGACGTGCCCATGCAGCCGACGTTCTTCGACTTCAAGAAGCCTGACGGCAGCAAGGTGCCTGCGCTGGTGTTCGGCACCAAGGCCGGCCAGCTGTATGTGCTGGAACGCGCCACCGGCAAACCGCTGACCGAAGTCATCGAGAAGCCGGTGAAGGGCGCGACCATCCCTAACGAACCCTATTCGCCCACCCAACCGCTATCGGTCGGCATGCCGCAGATCGGCGCGCAGACCCTGACCGAAGCCGACATGTGGGGCGCCACGCCGTTCGACCAGCTGGCCTGCCGCATCGCCTTCAAGGGCATGCGCTACGACGGCCTGTACACGGCACCCGACACCGACAAGTCGTTGAGCTTCCCGGGTTCGCTGGGCGGCCTGAACTGGGGCGGCCTGTCCATCGACCCGACCACCAACACCCTCTACATCAACGACATGCGCCTGGGCCTGTGGGTGCGCATGGTGGCGCAGAAAAGCGATGCTCCCGCCTCCGACGGTGGCGAGGCCGTCAACGCCGGCATGGGTGCGGTGCCGCTGAAGGGCACGCCGTATTCGGTGGTGAAGGACCGTTTCATGTCTCCGCTGGGCATCCCCTGCCAGAAGCCGCCTTTCGGTTCGCTCACCGCCGTCAGCCTGGACACCCAGAAGGTGGCCTGGGAAGTGCCGCTGGGCACCATCGGCGACTCGGTGCTGCACGGCGTGAAGCTGGCCCTGCCGATTCCCGTCGGCATGCCGACCATCGGCGGCTCTCTGACCACCCAGGGCGGCCTGGTGTTCTTCGCCGCCACGCAGGACTTCTACCTGCGCGCCTTCGACAGCGGCAACGGCAAGGAGCTTTGGAAAGCCCGCCTGCCGGTGGGCAGCCAGGGCACGCCCATCACCTACAAGTCGCCGAAGACCGGCAGGCAGTACGTGCTGATCTCGGCCGGCGGCGCCCGCCAGTCGGCTGCACGCGGCGACTATGTCGTCGCCTACAAGCTGCCGGACTGAAGCTGGCCCGCCGCGAAGCGGTTGATGTTGTCGAAGGCGATGCCGAAGTAACGTTCGTAGTTGTCCTTCTCGACATAACCGATGTGCGGCGTGCAGAGGGCGTTGGGCAGACGCAGCAGCGGGTGCCCCTGCCCCAGCACCGGCTCCTGTTCGTAGACATCCACCGCCGCGAAACCCGGGCGGCCACGTTGCAGGGCCTGTTCCAGCGCGCCATGTTCGATCAGTTCGGCACGGCTGGTGTTGACCAGCAGGGCGGTGGGTTTCATGCAGCCCAGGTCGGCTGCGGTGAGCAGGCCGGTGGTGTCGGGGTTCAGCCGGACATGCAGGCTGATGACATCGCTCTGCCCGAAGAAAACCTCGCGCGAGGGCGCCACCTCGAAACCATCGGCCAGTGCAGCCGCAGTCGATGCACTGCGGCCCCACACCCAGACCTTCATGCCGAACACCCGGCCGTAGGCGGCGACCTGCCGTCCGATGCGGCCGTAGCTCCACACGCCCAGGCGCTGGCCGCCCATCTGCTGGCCGAGATGGCGCTGCCATTGCCCGGCGCGCATGGCAGCGACTTCTTCGACCAGGTGCCGCCGGCTGGCCAGCGCCAGCGTCCAGGCCAGTTCTGCCGTCGCGGAGCCCGCGCCGCTGCCTTCTGCCACCGCCACGCCGTGCTCGGCACAGGCTTGCAGGTCCACGTGGCCGGCCAGCTTGCCGGTCTGGCTGATGAGTTTCAGCCGTGGCAGCCGGGCCAGCAGCGCCGCGTCGATGCGGGTCCGTTCGCGGGTCAGCACGATGGCGTCGGCAGCGGCGAAACGTTCGGCCAGCGCGTCGGTGCCGGTAACGGTGTCGTTGTAGATCACCACCTCGTGGCCGGACAGCCGGGTGAAGCAGTCCAGGTGGCGCACACAGTCCTGGTAATCGTCGGGGATCACGATTCGCATGTCGGTTCCCCCTATTCCAGCCGGATGTTCAGCTGTTCGACGGTGCGTTTCCACAGCGTCAGGTCATTGCGCACCAGGGTCGTGAACTCGGCGGGCGGCTGGCCGCCGGGTTCTATGCCCTGGGCCTTGAAGATGTCGCGCACCTCGTCGGTTTCCAGCGCCTTCTTCACCTCCGCGTAGAGCTTGTTCAAGACGGGCTCGGGTGTTCCGGCACGCGCCATCAGGCCGTACCAGCCGTGCACGTCGAAACCCGGGTAACCCTGTTCCGCGACCGTCGGCACGTCCGGCAGGCCGGCGAACCGCCTGGCCGGTGCCACCGCGATGGCACGCAGCTTGCCGGCCTTGATCTGCGGCAGCGCGGTGCTCATGTCGAGAAACATGAACTGGATCTGCCCGCCCAGCAGGTCCTGCACCGCCGGACCCGCGCCACGGTAGGGCACATGGGTGACCTGCAGTCCGGCCCGTTGTGCGAACAGGGCGGCGCCCAGGTGGGCCGAGGTTCCGTTGCCGGACGATCCGTACGACAGGCTGCCCGGTCTGGCCTTGGCCAGCGCCACCAGCGCGGGCAGGGTGGTCGCCTCGAAATCGGGCCGCACCACCACTGCGTGCGGTATGTAGCCGACCACGGTCAGGGGCGCGAAATCCCGCAGGGTGTCGAACGGATAGTTCGGCATCAGCGCCGGGTTGGTGACGGCCAGGATGGAGGGGAACACCAGCGTGTAGCCGTCGGCCGGCTGGCGGGTGATTTCTCCCATGCCGATGACACCGCCGCCGCCGGGCTTGTTGTCGACGATGACCGGCTGCCCCAGCGCCGCCGACATGTTCTTGCCGATGGTGCGGGCCATCAGGTCGGTCGGGCCGCCGGGGGTGAAGGGCACCACGATGCGGATGGGTTTCGACGGAAATTCGTTCGCGGCGCGGGCCGCGAAGGGCAGGGCCATGGTGGCGGCCAGCGCGGTGTTGAAGCCGCGCCGGGACAGCAGGTTTCGGGTTTGCATCTGTCTTGTCTCCTTCTTGTTTTTCCGGCCTCAGTTCGCCAGCACCGCGACGCCGTCCGCAGCCCGCACGCCCCTGCCTTGCGGCAGCACGAAGAGCGGGTTGATCTCGGCCTCGACCAGGCGGTCGCCGAGCGTGGCCGCCATCTGCGAGAACCGCACGATGGCGGTGACCAGGGCTTCCACGTCCGCTCGCGGGCGGCCGCGATAGCCGTCGAGCAGCGGCCAGGTCTTCAGCTCGCGCAGCATCTGCCGGGCGGTCTCGGGGCCGAGCCCGCCGGACGGCAGCATGCGCAGGGTGGTGTCCTGCAGCAGCTCGGCGGTGACGCCGCCCATGCCCAGCAGCACCGCGCAGCCGAGAGGATCCCGGTGGAAACCCAGGATCATCTCGACCCCGCCGCCGACCATTTCCTGCACCAGGAAACGCTGCGGCCGACTGCCGGCGCGGGCCTCTACATCGGCCGCCATCTGCAGCAGCCGGTCACCGACCAGATCGGCGGCGATGCCGACCGCCACGCCGCCGACATCGCTCTTGTGGGTGATGTCGGCCGAGAGGATCTTCAGCACCACCGGGCCGCCGAGTTCGTGTGCCGCCCGGGTGGCGGATTCGGCATCCGTCACCACCCGCTCGGCGGCGCAGTCGATGCCGAAATGGGCGAACAGCTGTTTGGCCTGCGCTTCGTCCAGCGAGCCTTTCGGCAGATCGGCGGGGAGGGCGGTGCCGGGCAGTTCCTTCGAGCTTGGCGGCTTGGCGCCTGCGGTGTCTACGGTGGCAAGCATCGCTGCGAATGCGCCGGTGCAGCTCTCAGGCGCCAGGAAGGCCGGCACGCCGCGCCGGTTCAGCAGGCTGGCGATGCCGGGTGCATGCGGGCTGACGTAGACCAGCAGAGGTTTGTCGCTGGCCGGCAGGCTTTCGTGGATGGCGTCGGCCATCAGGTCCGGCATCGCCAGGCCGGATGAACCGACGATGACCACCGTGGCGTCGTAGCCATCACTGGCCAGCAGCGTGCTGATGGCGCCACGCAGCAGCGCCGGCTGCAGGCCGGCCAGGGTGACGTCGATGGGGTTGCGGTCCAGCACCGCATGGTTGCCCGACTGCAGTGCACGCAGCGCGGCGGCGGTGGGCTCGTCCGGTGGCGGCGTCTCGAAACCGCCGGTGCCCAGGCTGTCGGCCACCAGCGTTCCGGCGCCGCCGGTGGAGGTCAGCACGGCGATGCGGCGCCCCTTCAGGCGGCGGCCGGTGGCCAGGGCGGCGGGCAGGTCGAGCAGGTCGGCGAAAGTCTGGGCGCGCACCACGCCGACCTCGCGGAACAGCGCTTCGTACATGCGGTCGGCACCGGCCAGCGCGCCGGTGTGCGACACGGCGGCGGCGGCACCCGATTCGGACCGGCCGATCTTGAAGACGACCACCGGTTTGCCCCGCTCCGCCGCCTTGCGGGCAGCGGCGCGGAACTTGTCCGGGTTGCGCAGGCCCTCCATGTAGAGGGCGATCACCGATGTCGCTTCGTCGTCGGCCAGGTGGTCGACGAAATCGGCCATGTCCAGGTCGACCTCGTTGCTGGTCGAGACCAGCTTGGACAGCCCGATGCCGCGCGCCGCGGCACGCGACAGCAGGGCGCCCAGGATGCCGCCGCTCTGCGACACCACACCGATGCGGCCGGCCTGGAAACCGTCCATCTCCAGCGCGCCGCTGGCCGACAGGGTGATGTTGTCGGTGAGGTTCACCAGGCCGATGGTGTTGGGACCCAGCAGCCGCATGTCGCCGGCGGCCTGCAGCAGCTGTTGCTGGCGCGCCGCGCCTTCCGGGCCGACTTCCGCATAACCGCTGGCCAGCACGATGGCGGCGCGGGTGCCGCGTGCCGCCAGGTCGCGCACGGCTTCATGGGCCCGCTCTGCGCCGAGCAGAACGATGCCTACGTCGGGCGATTCGGGCAGCGAGGCGATGTCGGCATAACTCTTCAGCCCGCCGATGGTGTCGGCGCGCGGATTGACCGGATAGATGGCACCTGCAAAACCGTGTTTGGCGAGGTAGGCCACAGGCCGGCCGGCGGTTTTGGTGGGGTCGGCCGATGCGCCGATCACCGCCACGCTGCGGGGACGGAGCAGGGTGCCGATGGCGTCGTCGGTTTTCATGCGCGGCCTTCCTTGCGTGCCGGGTCGAGGAACGCCAGCACCGATGCCCGGTGTTCGGCCGAGGTGTAGCAGATGCCCTGCGCCTGGCTGCCCATGCCGAACACCTGGTCGGCGGTCAGTTCGAAGGTCTGGTTGAGGATGGACTTGCCCAGCGCCAGCGCGGTAACCGATCCCTGCGAGAGCTCGCGGGCCCACGCCTGGGCATCGGCCAGCAGCGTGTCGGCCGGGCTCAGCCGGTCGGCGATACCGAGCCTGAGCGCCTCTTCGGGCTCGACCTTGCGGCCGCTGAAGATCAGTTCCTTGGCCCGCGCCAGGCCGACCCGGCGCGGCAGGAAATACATGCCGCCGCCGTCCGGGATCAGCCCGCGCCTGATGTAGCTCCAGGTGAAGCTGGAGGCATCGGAAGCCAGCACGAAATCGCAGGCCAGGGCCATGTCGGCACCGAGTCCGTTGGCACCGCCGTTGACTGCCGCTATCACCGGTTTGGGCATGTCGTGCAGCAGCGCGACCGAGCGGTGCACCCGCTGCTGCCGGGTCCAGCCCTTGAAGCCGACTTCGCCCGGCGGGGCATCCATGCGGCGCTGCATGCCGGCCACGTCGCCGCCGGCACAGAAGCCCTTGCCGGCGCCGGTCAGCACCACGGCACGCACGGCGCTATCGGCGGTGACCTGCTCCAGCGCGGCGATGAAATCGCTGCGCATGTCGTCGGTGATGGCGTTGCGTTTGTCGGGTCGGTTGAGGGTGATGGTGGCGATGCCGCCGTCGACCTGCAGGTCGATCAGCGAGGCGGGCGAAGAGGGGTTGGCGCTGTTCATGGGGTTCTTTCTCAGTCGGATGTGATGTGGTTGTCCTGCACCACCGGGCGCCAGCGCTTTTCTTCTGCGCGCACGTAGCGGTCGAGCTCTTCGGGTGTGCCGACATTGACGGCCAGGCCCTCGGCCTGTGTCTGCTTCAGGAACGCGGGGCTGCGGGCGGCCTCGCGCACTGCGGCGTTCAGCCGGTCGATGACCGGCCGGGGCGTGCCGGCCGGCGCATACAGGCCGTACCAGCTTTCGGCGGCATAACCGGGCACACCGGCTTCGGCCATGGTCGGAACGTTGGGGAAGGCGGGCGAGCGCCGGGCGGTGGTCACGGCCAGCGCACGCAGCTTGCCGGCACCGATGAAGGACTGCGCCGAACTGGCGGTGGCGAACATCATGTTCACCTGGCCGCCCAGCAGGTCGGTCAGTGCCGGGCCGGAGCCGCGGTAGGGCACGTGGGTGAGGTCGAGCTTGTCCAGGCTCTTGAACAACTCGCCGGACAGGTGGGCCGAGGTGCCGTTGCCCATCGACGCGAAAGTCAGCTTGCCGGGGTTGGCCTTGGCGGCGGCGACCAGGTCGGCCAGGGTCTTCCAGGGAGCGTCGGCGCGCACCACGAGCACGTTGGGCGACACACCGACGAAGGCGACCGGCGCGAACGCCTTGTCGGTGTCGAAGGGCATCTTCGCCTGCATGCTGGGGTTCACGGCATGGGCGAAGGTCGACATCACCAGCGTGTAGCCGTCGGGCGCACTCTTGGCCACGAATTCGCTGCCGATGAGGGTGCCGGCGCCGGGTTTGTTGTCGACCACCACCGGCTGGCCCAGCGCGACCGCCATGCCCTGGCCGAGGGTGCGGGCCACGGCGTCGGTGCCGCCGCCGGGTGCGAAGGGAACCACCACCCGCAAGGGCTTGTCGGGGAAGGCGGCGCGGGCCGGGAAGGTGAGCAGTGCGGCGCAGGCCAGCGGCACCAAAAGCAGGGCGGACAGGTGGCGGCCGAGGCGCTGCCACCGCGTCCTGGAAGGCGCGGTCGATTGCATGTCTTGTCTCTCTTTGTTGGATTGCCTCCAGCTTAGGTTCGATACTCCGGGGCCGCATCCCCCCAATTCCACCTGGTGGAAACAGACGCTGGAGAAGAACCCGCATGCCCGCCGACCTGAATCGATCCCTGGAACGTGGTGTCGAAATCCTTCGGGCCTTCCGGCCCGGTTCCACGCTGCTGGGCAACAGCGAACTGGCCGAGCGCACCGGCCTGGCACCGGCCACCGTCAGCCGGCTCACCAGGACGCTGGTCGGATCCGGCCTGTTGGAGCACGTGCCGGCCGCCCGCGCCTATCGGTTGGCCGTGCCGGTGCTCAGCCTGGCGCACGCCATGCACAGCGGATCGGAACTGCTGCAACAGGCCGCGCCACGCATGCGGCAACTGGCCGAGAAACTGCGCATCAACGTCGGCCTGGCAAGGGCCGACCGGGCCGAGATGGTCTACCTGGAATCCATCCGCTACAACCGCCGCGCGTCCTTGCGCAAGGTGGTGAGCGGGCAGCGGGTACCGGTCGAGCTGACCTCGCTCGGCCGGGCATGGCTGGCGGTGGCGGCACCCGATGCACGGCAGCGCCTGTTTGATGAACTGGCGGTGCGCCGCCACGACTGGCCGCAACTGCTTCCGGACATCGAGAAAGCCATCGCCCATGTGCATTCGACCGGCTGGTGCGCCGCTTCATGGCAGCCGGAAATCGTCGCGCTCGCCATGCCGCTGCGGCTGGATGGCGAGGCGGGCCACGCGCTGAACGTCAGTGTCTCGACCAGCCAGCCGGTGGGCGATGTGGCGGAAGAGCTGGGTGGCCCGCTGCTTCGCCTGGGCCACGACATCGAACAGCTGATGGCGTCGCGGTAGCGGGCTGCGGGGCGGGACGGGACTCGGTGTTTACCCTGAATCCTCTTGTGCCCCGGTTATCAACCTGTCGACAATCCTGTCATGGATGTGAAAACGGCAGCACGGGTCTTCGACGTGATCAACCTCTTCGCGGAGGTGCGCCAACCCATGATCTACAGCGAGATCGCCCGCCGCACCGAAATTCCGCTGTCCAGTTGCCACGCCCTCCTGCAGACCATGGTGGCCAAGGGCTGGCTCTACGCGCCGGGCGTGAAGGCGGGTTATTACCCCACCCAGCGCCTGCTGCATGTGGCTCGCGACATCTGCGCGGAAGACCCGCTGACCCTGCTGTTCCAGCCCCTGCTGACCGCCCTGCGCGATGCCACCGGCGAGACGGCGGCCCTGGCCGCGCTGGCCGGCGACCGGGTCGTCTACCTCGACGTGATGGAGTCGCGCCAGAAGATCCGCTACAGCGACGAACCCGGCGGTTTCATGGCGCTGCACGCCAGTGCTGCGGGCAAGGCGCTGCTGGGTGCGCTGGCGCCCGCCGCCCGCAAGAAACTGCTGGATGCCGCCGAGCCCTTCAGCGCCGCGACCGACGGGTCGGTGGTCGTGCGGGCTGAACTGGAAGCCGAAGTAGCCCGGGGCGCGATGCTCGGCTGGCACCGTTCCGGCGGCGAAGCGGTCGAAGACGTGGCAGGTTTTGCCAAAGGTTTCCTGATCCACGGAGAACCCTTCGCGCTGGTGATCGGCGGGCCCAAGGCGCGGCTTCTGAAAAACGAAACCCAGGCAGTCGCCGCGCTGACGGAAGTCTTCCGTCAGATACCCGCCGCGTTGCTCGAATAAACAGAACGGAGATCAAGCGCCATGCGTTGGAAGAACCGGCCGGAAGGCTCGAACTGGGGCGACTTCGGCGCCGACGACCAACTGGGACGGCCCAACCTGATCGGTGCCGAACAGGTGCTGAAAGGTGCGCGGGAGATTCGCGCCGGCCTGAGTTTCTGCCTGTCGTTGCCGCTGGATTATCCGGGCGACAGCAAGTTGAATGTGCGCCGCCATCCACCGGTATTGCGACCGACCACCAGGGACGGGTTTTCATACGTCAACTTTCCATTTGCACGACTGCAGGAAAACGCCACCGATGTGGTGAGCGACGACCAGGTATTGCTCAGCCTGCAATATTCGACTCAGTGGGATGCTCTGGCCCATGTCGGCGCTTTGTTCGATGCCGACGGCGACGGCGAGGCAGAAAGCGTCTATTACAACGGTTTCAAGGCAAATGCCGATATCGTCGGGCCTGTCGAATACGACGCAGCAGACAGCTACAAGCCGTTTTCATGCGGCCACGAACACAGCCGGGCCGATGCGCTGTCGATCGAAAACCTGGCGGTGAAGGGGATGCAGGGCCGTGGCGTATTGATCGACCTTTTTGCACACCATGGCCGTGAATTCCGCACCGTCGGTTATGACGACCTGATGTTCGCCATCGAAAAAGACAAGGTCGAAATCGAACGCGGCGACATGCTGGTGCTGCGCACCGGTTTTGCCGAAATGGTGCTGGAGATGCAGCGCCATCCGGACGAAGCCATATTGAGCAGCCACTGCAGCGCACTCGACGGTCGCGACGAACACCTGCTGCGGTGGATTACCGATTCGGGCATCGCCGCATTGGCCGCGGACAACTATGCGGTCGAGCGTTACCCTGCCAGACCGGGTGTCGGCGAGCATTATCCGTTGATGCCGCTGCACCACCATTGCCTTTTCAAGCTCGGTTTGCCGCTGGGTGAATTGTGGTATCTGCGGGATCTGGCCCGGTGGCTGCGCGCAAATGACCGCTCGCATTTCATGCTGACCGCGCCGCCCTTGCGTTTGCCCGGCGCCATGGGTTCACCCGTCACGCCGATTGCAACGGTCTGACCGGCAAGAGATTTTCCAAGGGGACTTTGACAATGCAAAAAATAACAGGCTTTTTTACCGAGTTGATGCGCAAGTATCTGCCCGACCCTTTCGTGTTCGCCATCGGCCTCACGCTGCTGACGCTGGCTCTGGCCGTACTGGTCGAGGGCCAGGGCGTGGTGGCATTGACCACCGCATGGGGCAAGGGTTTCTGGACCCTGCTGGCATTCACCACACAGATGGCGGTCATTCTCACCATGGGTTATGTGCTGGCCACCGCGCCGCTGACCGAGCGCTTGCTGGACCGCATCGTCGACAAGGTGCATGAACCGCGTATGGCGATCATCGTGGCGACGCTGGTCGGCGGAATCGGCAGCTATCTGAACTGGGGATTCGGCCTGGTCATCGGCGGCATCGTCGCCCGCAAGCTGGCGCTGCGGGTGAAGGGTGTGCATTACCCGCTGATCATCGCCTCGGCCTATAGCGGCTTCACTCTTTATGGACTGGGTCTGTCGGCGAGCATTCCGGTGCTGATCTCCACCAAGGGCCATCCCCTGGAAGCGCAGATGGGCGTGATTCCGCTCAGCGAAACCATTTTCTCGCCCACCATGCTGGTGACTGCTTTGGTGGTGCTGATTACCTTGCCGCTGCTGAATGCGTGGCTGCACCCGAAACCGGGCCAGCCGGTGAAGGAAATCGACCCGGCGCTGGAGGACACCCAGCCGGTGAAATTGGCCGCATCGACCGATGAAGATATTGCCGACCGCAAGACGATTGCCCACAAACTGAATAACAGCCGCATTCTCAGCGGGTTGATCGGCTTGATGGGCCTGGTTTATGTGGTCATTTTTTTCCGAGCCGGCGGCTCGATGGATTTGAACCTGATCAACTTCATCATCCTTTTCCTGGGCATTATCCTGCTGGGCACACCCATTGCCTATGTCGAGAAGCTCAATGAAGGCATCAAGACCATCGGCGGCATCATCCTGCAGTATCCGTTTTACGCCGGCATCATGGCCATCATGGCGGCGTCCGGCCTGGTGGAAACGCTGTCGCATTATTTTGTGCAGGTCGCAACGCCCGGCACGCTGCCTTTCTGGGGCCTGATCAGTTCGTTTGTCATCAACTTCTTCGCGCCGTCGGCCGGCGGTCACTGGGTGATACAGGGCCCCTTCATGATCGAGGCGGCCAAATCGATCGGTGCATCGGTCGGACATACAGCCACCGCGGTCATGCTGGGTAATGCCTGGAACGACCTGATCCAGCCTTTCTGGATTCTGCCGGCGCTGGCCCTTTCCAAACTCAAGCTGAAGGACATCATGGGTTATACCGTGATCATGATGTTCTGGATCGGCATCGTCTATACGGTCGCCGTGCTGGCCTGGGGTTGACCCGTCATTATTTAACCTGGAGATGAAGAATATGCTGTTTCTGGTTCACATGATTGTGCAGATTCCCCTGGATGCCGACGCCGGAATGGTGACGAAACTCAAGGCCGATGAAAAGGCCATGTCGCAGAAACTGCAGCAGGAAGGCAAATGGCGCCACCTGTGGCGCGTGGCCGGCCAATATGCCAACTACAGCGTCCTCGACGTCGAATCCAACGACGCATTGCACGACCTGCTGATCGCACTGCCGCTGTATCCGTACATGGCGATTACCGTGACGCCACTGGCTCAGCATCCTTCGGCCATCGCGCAGAACTGAAGGTCGACCCATGGCTTTCATGATCGAAACCTTCGACAAACCCGGCCACGCCGACCTTCGGGCGAAAACGCGTGATGTGCATCTCGCCTTCCTGGATGAACACAAGGCCTTGCTGCTGGCCTGCGGCGCCAAGCTGAACGACGATGGCAGCAGTGCCGGCGGCGGCCTTTACGTGGTCGATGTGGAAACCCGGGAAGAAGCCGAGAACTTCATCAAGGCCGATCCATTCACCTCCGTGGATCTTTTCGAGCGGGTCAACATCACCCGCTGGCGCAAGGCCTATGTGGACGGCCGGAGTTACCTGTAAATGGCTTCGCTCCACACCATCGAGCTGAGCGACGGCCCCGGCGTGCCGATCGTGTTCAGCCATGCGCTGGGCCTGGAGCACCGCATGTGGCTGGGCACCGCCGAAAGCCTGCGCGGCCGGCATCCGGTGCTGGCCTATGACCATCGCGGCCACGGCGCTTCGCCGCAGGTGCAGAGCCCCTGGACCATGGCCGAGGTGGCCGACGATGCGGCAGCGGTCATCGAGGACTGGGGTCGTGGCCCGGTGCTGTTCGTCGGCCTGTCCATGGGCGGCATGGCGGGACAGGGCGTCGCGTTGCGCCGGCCCGAACTGCTGCGCGGCCTGTTCCTGGCGCATACGGCCGGGCGCTATTCGCACGCTGCAAGGGCAGGCTGGCAACAGCGGGTCGAGACCGTCGCGGCGCAGGGGCTTTCTGCGGTGGTAGAGACCGTGCTGCAGCGTTACCTGACCGAGACGGTGCGCAATGCCCAGCCGGCCCTGGTGCAGGACATGCGGCAGCAGTTGCTGGCCAACGACGTGCGGAGCTACATCGCCAACTGCCAGGCGGTAGCCGGTGTCGACTGGCTGGACCAACTGCATGCCGTCGCCTGCCCGACGGCGGTGCTGGCCGGCGCGTTCGACGGCGGCGCCACACCGGCGATGGCGGCCGAGATCCAGCAGCGCATTCCGGGTGCCACGCTGGAGATATTGGCCAACGCTTCCCACCTCGGCCCCATCGAGGAACCGGAGGCTTTTCAGGCAGCGCTCCGCAGTTTCATCGACCGCGTCGGCTGAAAAAATGCGCTGGAAAGTCAGCTGGCAAACAGCGCGTGCTGGGACGCCGTATGGAAGTCGCGCCAGACGCGGTTGAGTTCGCTGCGGATGTCGGCCGCATGCATGCCGCACAGCGGGTACAGGCCGTCTACGGCGGCCCGTGCGGTGTGCACCACCGCAAGGGAGCGGCTCCGTAATTCGCCTTGCTGGTCGGCGCTCAGCCGGGCGCCGGCCTCGACGCCGGCCCAGGCTGCATCCAGCGACACCAGCATGGCCTGCCAGTCAGCCGCCAGGCCATCTGCTGCCGACGCGAGGCTGCGGTGCACGGCGGGGTCTTCGCCCAACGGCGACGCTGCGCGCAGCGGCCGGCGTTGGCGGATCAGCGGGTCGGCCAGTTCCACGAAATTCCGCGCAATGCCGGCCAGGTTGGCGGCCAGCGTCACCCAGGCGAGCGACAGGAAGTCGAAGCGATACAGCGGACCGCCGGACGTGGCGGCGGACGGGTCGATGGCAAAGGCATGGCCGTCTGCCACCCAGACGCCGTCAAGGGCATACCCATGCGATCCGCTGGCCCGCATGCCGATGGCGAACCAGCCTGCCGTGCGTGCAGACAACCGGTCGGCCGGCACGATGAAGGCACTGATGCGTGGAGCACCGGATTCGTCGCGCAACACTTCGCCGCCTCGCCGCAACACCGCGTTGAGGGTGAAGTGCGTGGCCATCGGTGCGCCGCTGGCATAGGACCATTCGCCGGACAGGCGCCAGCCGTCTCTTTCACGGTCGGCAAAACCGGTCGGTGCGCCGCTGCCGG
The DNA here is from genome assembly GCF_057747805.1 of Xylophilus sp. PBN-3R. NCBI lineage: Bacteria > Pseudomonadati > Pseudomonadota > Betaproteobacteria > Burkholderiales > Xylophilus > Xylophilus sp. PBN-3R. Next base: position 3,878,285 of record NZ_CM173225.1, on the reverse strand, counting down.
CGATGCAGGCGCGGCGCGTTTGCATCACTTCGCGCGCGAGGGCTGGCGGCAGGAAACCGGCGAACCAGCCGGCGCCGGCGCAAAGCGTGAAGACCCAGCCACAGCTGCCGTCCACCGCGGCGATGGCTTCTTCCAGCCGAACCAGCCGCGGCAGCGGGCATTCGGCGCCGCCGGCCGAGCGCGGCGCCAGCAACTTCAGCCAGCCGCGTCGGTGCATCACCGCTTGCTGGGCCGGGCTGAGGCAACCCGCCGCATCGGCGGCGGCGGCGTGGCGTCGCAGACGTGACAGATCGCGGGACAGGAGTTTCGGGTTCGGGTCGGGCATCGGACGACTATAGAAGGAGGCTCGGTTGCGGTTTGATTGTCTCCAATCAGTTGACGATGTTGTTCTATCCACGTGCTTTATCTATTCGACTGCGGACAATAAAGTTCACCCATCGCACTGCAAGACGCAGCGGCGATACCGAAGCCGGAAGGCACCGGTCCTCGAAGCTTTTTCTTGCAAATCTCGACACCGAACAGGAAATCATCATGAACACCATCACTGCACGCACCGCTTTCGCCGCCACCGCTTTCGCCCTGGTCGGCGCTCTTTCTTCCGTATCGGCCCAGGCGCAGGACCTGACGCGTGCGCAGGTACGCGATTCGGTGGTCGCCGCTCAGAAAGCCGGCACCCTGGGTTCGGTCGGCGACCAGTGGGGTTTCGGCCCGCAGTCGACCGGCACATCGACCGTCAGCCGCGCCGAGGTGCTTGCCACCACCCAGCGCGCCCTGGCCAGCGGTGAAGTCGAAGCCCAACTGGGTGACAGCTACGGCTACACGACCCAGGCCAGCAATGGCCGGCTGAGCCGCGCAGAAGTGCGCGCCGACACTGTCCGCGCCATCAAGAGCGGTGAAGTCGCCGCACTGGTCGGCAACAGCTACGGTTACGGCGCCTACGGCAAGTCGCTTTGATCGGTGGCCGGCGGGGCCGGCTAGAGTCGGGTGATATGTCCGACCTGCCTGTGCCCCAGTCTCCCGCCTCGACGCCGCTTCAATCGGAACTGCGTCGCCTTTATCTGACCCGTTCCGGCGCCTTGAGCGACGGGAACGGGTTTGTTCGTTGCGTGGTGCTGGAGTTGACCGGGCCGCCGGACTGGCGCGAGCTGGGACGTGTCTGGCACGGTGTGCAGGCCGAACTGGACTTGCCGGCGCCCGCCATCGCCGTCTCCGGCACCGATGCCCTGCAGCTGTGGTTCTCGTTGCCGGATGCGGTGCCGGTCGTGCAGGGGCGGTCGTTCCTGCAGGGGCTGGTCCAGCGTTTCCTGGCGGATGTCGAGCCACGGCGTTTGCGTCTGCTTCCGGCGGCGGATCAGCCGGTGCGACTGGTGCCCGCCGAACAGGTTTCGACCGGCAACTGGTCGGCGTTTCTGGCGCCCGACCTGGCACCGGTGTTCGCCGATACGCCGTGGCTGGATATTCCGCCCGGCGATGAAGGGCAGACTGCCTTGTTGCGGGTCCTGGCGGTGATCAAGCCGTCTGCGTTGGAGGCGGCTATTTCGCGCCTGGCGCCACGGGCTGCGGCCCGTGTGGTGTTGTCGCCGATGGCGGCTGGCGACGAGACCGATCCGCGGCAGTTCCTGCTGCGGGTCATGAACGACGCCGCGCTGGACATGGCCTTGCGGATCGAGGCTGCGAAGGCCTTGCTACCGCACCTGGGCGGTCAGGCCGTATAGGGCCAGCAGGCCGAAGAGATGGCCGGCGGAGACTCCGGGTTCGCCGGATTCGATGCGGGCGATGGTCTGGACGTGGACGCCGAGTTTTGCGGCGGCCGTCGATTGGCCTTCCGCGGCTTGCAGTCTTGCCGCTTTGGCGGCTGCGCCCAGGTCCTTGATGGTTTGCAGCGCGCCTGCGTCTATGTCTGCCGAGATCCGTTTGCCTTGGGCCATTTTTTGCTCTCTTCTCTTTGGGATTTTTTTGGAGGGGGTGAAGAGGAGATGAAGCCTATCGACCGCGACGCCGTACAAAAGCCGGCAAAACCCCGGCCAGCACCACCATCGAAAGCCCGAAAACCCAAAGCGGCGAATGTCCGAACCGGCTAGCCCAACGGGCATAAACAGTCGCCGCGCCAGCCCGCCCCACTACCTGGGTACGCAAGACCCCCCGCGTATAAGGCTCGAGAGAAGCCGTGACCACGCCGCGGTCATCGATGACGACCGTAGCGCCGGTGTTGGTGGCCCGAACCACAGGCCGGGCAAACTCCAGCGCGCGCATGCGGGAAATATTCAGGTGCTGGTCGATGGCCACGCTGTCCCCGAACCACCCGATATTGCTGATGTTCACAAAAACCGTAGGTGAAGTGGCAGGGTCCGCAAACCGCCGGGCCAACTCATCCCCGAATAAATCCTCGTAGCAGATATTGGGCGCCAACCGCTGCCCCATCCATTCGAACGAAGGCTGGCCGACATCCCCCCGCCTGAAATCCCCCAGCGGAATATCCATCATCTCTGTGAACCACCGAAACAGGGGCGGCACGAACTCGCCGAAAGGCACCAGATGGTGCTTTTCATAAACATAGAGGGAGCCCTGCGCCGGTTTCAGGCCGATCGCCGCATTGCTGTAGCCCGCAGTCGCGTTACCCAGTGGAATGCCGATGAGAGCAGCCTGTTCACCAGAAGAAAAACGTTTGCGCAACGCATCCGCATAACCCTCCGGCAGATCCTGCGGGAGGATCGGAATGGCAGTTTCCGGTGCGACGATCAGGGAATCCTTCGAGGCCTGCAACTCTTGCGCATACCACTCCAGCGCCAGCGGCACACCACTCCCGGGCTGGAACTTCTCGTCCTGCGGTATGTTGCCTTGCAGCAGGGAAACCGACAGGGGCTTCATGCCCGAGGAAACGGAGGCCGGCTGCGGCCATTGAGAAGCCAGCAGGCAGACAACCAGAACAACCGCACCCCGCACAGGCTGCCGACGAGCCAGCGCTCCGGCCAGGGCAGCAGAAAACGCTGCCGCGAGAGCGCCGACGCCGTATACCCCGATCAGCGGAGCCAGCCAATGCGCGGCTCCATCGACATGGGCGTAACCCCCGGCACCCCACGGAAAACCGGTGAACCATGTGCCCCGAAGTAGTTCGGCCACCAGCCACAAACCGCCGAACACCAAGCCGCGGCACCATAGGCCCCAAGGCCGAAGCGCGCGGTAGACCGCGCCCGCGGCTGCGTAATAAAGACCCAGGAACGCGGCCAGCCCCAACACCGCCAGCAACGCCAGCGGCGCGGCCAGCCCGCCGTAGGTGTGCATGGAAGTGAAGAGCCACCAGAAGGTGCCGCACAACCAGGCGGTGGCGAAAACCCAGGCCAGCAGAAATGCCGACCGCCATCCGGCAGCGCGATCGAGCAATACGACCAGTCCGGCGACCGACAGGCATTGCAGCCACCACAGCGGAGCGCTGTCCAGCGGGCTGGCGATGGAGGCTGCCTGCGCCAGGCCGGCCAGCGCGGCCAGCAGCCAGGGCCGGAGGCGTGACAAAAGGACGGTCAAGCGTCGTCGGCGTCCGCGGGCGCCGGAGTCACCTTGAACCAGCGCACCGCACCGCCCTTGGTGTGCATCACCAGAAATTGCAGGCCGCCCAGCACGAAGGTTTCGCCACGCCGGGGCACATGGCCCATTTCGTGGGCGATGAGACCGCCGATAGTGTCGAAATCGTCGTCTTCGTCGCTGGGAGCCAGGACCGCATCGAAGGCTTCCGCCACCCGCTCGACCGGGGTGTCTCCGGAGACGCGGTAGCTGCGGTCGGCCAGGGCGAAGATGTCGCCTTCCTCTTCGCCGATGTCGAACTCGTCCTCGATCTCTCCGACGATCTGTTCGAGCACGTCCTCGATCGTGACCAGGCCGGCGACCCGGCCGAATTCGTCGATGACGATGGCCAGGTGGTTGCGGTTGGCGCGGAACTCGCGCAGCAGGTCGTTCAGTCCCTTGCTTTCGGGCACGAAGACCGCGGGCCTGAGCAGGGCGCGAACGTTGAGGTCGGGTGCCCTCTGCAACTTCAGCAGGTCCTTGGCGAGCAGGAAACCGACGATGTTCTCGCGTTCCCCGCTGAACACCGGAAACCGCGAATGCGCGGTGTCGATGACCAGGTTGATGAGTTCTTCGTAGGGCGCGTCGATATCGACCAGGTCCATGCGCGGTGCGGCGACCATCACGTCGCCGGCACTCTTGTCTTCCATGTGCAGTATCCGCTCGAGCATCACGCGGGATTCGGGGCCGATCACATCGTTGTCCTCGGCTGCTGCCAGCACCTCCATCAAGTCTTCCTTGGTGTCGGGTGCAGGGTGGATGAATTCGGCGACCTTCTGAAGGAAGGTGCGTTTGTCTTCCTTGTCAATGCGCGAAGGATGCGGCTCGGACACAGGCGGATGGTGCAGGACGTGCTGTTGCGAATGGGATGACAAGGATAGCGGAAGCGCGTGAAGTGAACATATCGTCACAAATAACCCGCAGGCCTGCCGATCCCGCCACCGCGGGTATCGAACTCAGCGGCCGGTCGGGCGGCGGCCGGCGCGGACATCGCGGCGGACTTCCTGCATGCCGCCGATCCAGTCCCAGAAACGCTTCGAATCGCGCTTCAAGCGGTAGTCTGTCTCGCCGATGTGGGCTTCCCACCATTGCAGCACCCGGCTGTCGATGGTGGCGGGCGGCAGGGTCAAAAAGGCTTCGGATTCCGGGCCGTCGCGGTGCACCGTGGCACCGGCCTTGCGGGCGATGCGCAGCATCGCGGCGTTTTCGCTCAGCGCCTGGATCACCATCTGGCCGATGCCAGCGTTGCGGGCGTGCACCGTGGCGCGGGCGAACAGGCGGGCGCCGTAGCCGCGGCCTCGTGCACGCGCTACCACCGACACGCCGAATTCGGCATTGCGTGGCTGGGCCGAAGGGTTGCCGTAGGCCAGGTGGGCGAGGGCGATGAGTTCGAGCCGGCGGTTGAAGATGCCGAAGACCTCGTCGCGTTCGAAATCGAGCTTGTCGACGTATTGGCCGATCTGTCGGTCACTGGCGGCATAACCGAAGCGCAGGTAACGGTCGGATTCGTCGAGAGCCAGCAAATGGGCGCGGATGCGTTCGCGGTGTTGCGGCCCCAGCACCCGGATCGGAACGAGCCCGGCCGCGCCGGTCTTCACCGGACCGTCGCCCGTTACATGCTCAGGGCGTAACCAGCGACGGCCGGCATGAAAGGAAGCGTTGAGCCAGGTCTTGGGAGCGATCATGCCCATATTTTAGGCGAAATCCAGGGTTAACCCTAGGCCTAATCGACGAGATCCTGCAGCACTTCGGCCATCAGCCGGGAGTCGAAAGCCATCGCGACATGCGGCAGGCCCACCACCAGGCGGTTGTCGGCCCAGGGCAGGGTGGCGGTCGATGCCGGGAACACCACGTTGTCGCAATTCGAATACCAGCAGCTGAAACGCGTGAGCAATGCCGGTTCCTCGACGTCGGCCAGGGCCGCGAGCCACGCGTTGCCCTGCTGCATCTGCAGGCCGCTGCCGCTGCGGGCATGGCGGCCCAGCCAAGTGCCGTGGTGCGGGGATGCGATGGTGATGACACGGGCCATGCGTTCGTGGTTGCGGCCGGCCCGCAGCCAGTCGCGCGCCACCAGGCCACCCATGCTGTGGCAAAGCAATACCGGCGGCAGTCCGGTGGTGTCGGTGATGCGGCTGACGGCGCCGTCGATGATGGCGCGGTAGCTTTCGATGTCGGCCACCACCGGCTCCAGGTCGACGGCGACGAAAGGCTGGTCACGGGCCCGCAACTGCCGCAGCCAGGGTGTCCAGAAACCGCGGTTGCACAGCAGCCCGTGGATCAGTACCACGCCGCGCCGACCCAGTGCATCGTGCGGAAGGTGGTCGGGCACCTGCCTGGAGAAAAAAGGTTGGCGCCAGCAGAACACGGTGGGCGCGGTCCAGGTTTCCCGCAGCCAGGCCTTGATCACCTGTTGCCGGGTGGCGAGCGGCGCCGGGTCGGCCCGGTTGGCCCGCTGCATGTGCCACATCTCATAGGCCAGGAACCAGGCGTGGCCGGTCAGCAGCAACAACACGCCCAGCACGGCGGTCACCGGCCGCGACGGCAGCCAGAACCACAGCCAGGCCAGCGCACAGGCCAGCAGGCCCAGGGTGATGGATCGTTGCAGTCTGGCGAGCATGTTGGTTCGGCGTTGTACGGGCATGGCGGGCTCTTGAACCCTGCTGTCGGTAGAAGTCCCCTGGCGACCTGCGCGGCGGGGCCGAAAAATGCTGCATTCATTCACTCCGGTAACGCGGCCATGCAGAAACTCCCCGATGGCATGACGGTCCTGGAGCGCGGCTGGCTTTCCGCCAACGGCGTGCTGTTCGATGCGCCGGATCATCCCACGGCGCTGGTCGACAGCGGTTACTGCAGCCACGCCGCGCAGACGCTGGCGCTGGTCGAGTCCGCGCTGGGCGCCCGGCCTCTCGACCTGCTGCTCAACACCCATCTGCACAGCGATCACTGCGGTGGCAACGCCGCGCTGCAGCGGCGTTATCCGCATCTGAAGACCGCCATTCCGCCCGGCGAGGCCGAGGCGGTGCGCGACTGGGACGAAGCCGCGCTGAGTTATGCGCCGACCGGCCAGGAGTGCCCGCGTTTCGGTTTCCAGCAATTGCTGGTGCCGGACACCGAGGTGCAGCTGGGCGGTCGCCCGTGGCGGGTCTTGGCGGCGCCTGGCCACGATACCCATGCGGTGGTGCTGTTCGACGCCGAAACCCGCACCCTGATTTCAGGCGACGCTTTGTGGGCCGAAGGTTTCGGTGTGGTTTTCCCGGAACTGGAAGGCGACGACGCCTTCGGTGCGGTGGCCGCCACCTTCGACCTGATCGAACAACTGGACCCCGCGCTCGTGGTGCCGGGCCATGGTCCGGTCTTCGACGACGTGCAGGGCGCCCTGGCCACCGCGCGGCGGCGGCTGGGGGCTTTCCTGCTCGATCCCGCGCGCCATGCCGGCCACGCAGCACGGGTGCTGCTGAAGTTTCGGCTGCTCGACTGGCAGCGCTGGCAACTGGGGGCCTTGCTGGCCTGGGCCGGGGGCACCGCATATCTGCAGATGGTGCACCGCCGCTATTTTCCGAGCCTGCCCTTCGATGCATGGGCCGGAGCGCTGGTGGCGGACCTCGAAAAGGCCGGCGCCGCCCGGCGCGAGGGCGCCTGGATCCTCAACCTGTAGCGGCGGCCGGCTCGCTGAGCCGCTCTGCCAGACGCAGGCCTGAAATCGCCGTGATCTCGACCAGGGCCGAATGCAGTTCCTGCACCCGGCTGTTCTCCAGCCGGGTTTCGAAGGCGGCCAGCGCCGAGGCCATGTCGTGACGGCGAATGCACAGAATGAACGGGAAACCGAACCTTTCGCGATAACGGGCGTTCAATTGGTCCCAGCGTGACGACTGTTCCGGCGGCAGGCGGCCGAGCGCCAGTCCCGATTGTTCACGCTCGGAATCCGCCGTCATGGTGCCGGCGCGCGCTGCCGAACCGGCCAGTTCCGGATGCAGGCACAGAAACGCTACCAGCGACCGTTCCGGCAGGCCGCACAACACGCCGATCAGGGCCTGATGCAGTGCGGCAACGCTGGCGAAGGGACGCTGGTCCACCACCGCGTCCACCACCCAGGGCGCGTGTTCGAAGACACCCGACAGGGCAGTGGAGAAACCGGCTTCGTCCTGGGAGTTGAGTTCGTCGAGCGACACCACGGCTTTCACTTCGGGCCGAGGTCGGAAGCCTTGATGGCCGGCGTCCAGTCGCGGATCTGCTTCTCGACCACGGTAGTGAAGGCGGCGGGGCCTGCATAGCTGGGGAGCACGCCGAGTTCTTCGAAGCGCTTCAGGATGGCGGGGCGGGCGACGATCTCGGCCAGCGCGGCGCGCAACTTCTCGACGACGGGCGCCGGCATGCCTGCAGGGCCGGAAACGCCGAAGTAGTTGTCGGCCATCAGGTCCGGGAAACCGGCCTCGGCCACGGTCGGGACGTTGGGCAGCAGCGGCGAACGGGTACGCGAGGTGACCGCCAGGCCGGTGATCTGGCCCAGCTTCACCATCGGCACATAGGCCGTGATCACGTCGATGCCCAGCGGAATGGTGCCGGCCAGCAGGTCCGCCGACATCGGCGCGCCGCCGCGGTAGGGCACGTGGTCGAGATTGACCTTCATGTCGGCCTTCATCATCTCGCCGACGATCTGGCCGATGGATCCCGGGCCGCCGCTGCCAAAACCCATCTGGCCGCCGGCCGAGCCGACCGCCTTGGGGATGTCCTTCAGGCTGCCGATGCCGGCCTTGGGGTTGGCCATGATCAGCACCGGCGCCACGCCCAGCATGGCGATGTGGGTGAACTGATGCACCGGGTCGTAGGGCAGCTTGGCGAGCGTGAACGGGCCGATCGACAGCGGGGTCGAGTTGGACAGCATCAGTGTGTAGCCGTCGGGAGCCGAACGCACCACTTCCGAGCCGCCGATGGTGCCGCCGGCACCCGGTTTGTTGTCGACGATGACCGGCTGGCCCAGGGCCTGCGCCAGCGGCGTGGCGATTTCGCGGGCCACGATGTCGCTGGCACCGCCCGCGCCGAAGGTGACCACGATGCGGATCGGCTTCTCCGGCCAGGCGGCCTGCGCCGCCCCGGAAAGCAGGGCGAAAGTCGCGGCTGCGACGGCCAGGAAAGCACGGCAAGGAAACTTGAACATGGGGGACTGCCAGACGGGGAAAGTGGAAGGGACTGCCCGAATCGTAGGCAGCCGCTGCATTGCCGTCCATCATGCGATGGGCAACAATCCATGCGAAAAATCAGTACGCAAAAACCGAGCCAAATCCGATGCGCCCTTCCTTGACCCCCGCCGCCCTGCGCTACATCGACCAGGTGGCGCGTTCCGGCTCCATCCAGCAGGCCGCACGCGAACTGCATGTGGCCGCGTCGGCCGTCAACCGGCAGATCCTGCAAATCGAGGAGGCTTTCGGCGTGCCGCTGTTCGACCGCTTGCCACGCGGCATGCGGCTGACAGCGTCGGGTGATGCCATCGTCACGCTGGCCCGGCGCTGGCGTGAGGACGAACGTCGGCTGGGCGAGGCCATCCGCCAGATGGAGGGCGTGCACCAGGGGCAGGTGCGCATGATGGCGATGGACAGCCATGCCACCAGCGCGATGCCGCGGCTGGTCGAGGCGCTCTCGGTATCGCATCCGCGCATCTCGCTCGCGGCCGAAGTGGGCAGCACCGACGATGCGGTGTCAGCCCTTCTGGCCGGCCGCATCGAGCTGGCGGCGGTTTTCAATCTGGAGCCGCGGCGCGAACTGGTGACACTGTGGAGCTCGCCCCTGCCGCTGGGCTGCGTGGTGGCGCCGGGCCACCCGCTGGCCGCCGGCGACAGCACCAGCCTGCAGGCGGTCTGCAGCCACCCCATCGTGCTGCAGAGCAAGGCGCTGCTGATCCGGCGTTATCTCGAGTCGCACTACCGATGGCTGTTCGGCGAAGGCCCGCAGCGGGTGGAAACCAATTCTCTCCACCTGCTGAAACAGCTGGTGCTGAGCGGCCGTTATGTGGCCTTGACTTCGGAGCTGGACGCCGCCCCCGAGCTGGCGGCGGGCAGCCTGCGGTTTCTGCCGCTGCGCGACCAGGGCGTGGAAGCGCAGACGGTGGATGTGGTGATCGACGCCCGCAAACCGCTGTCGGCGGTCGCACGCATCGTCGCGCAGTTGCTCACCCAGGCATTCGAAAACTGCCTTTTGGAAGCGCGCATGCGCTCAGCCTGACAAGAGGGCTTCGGCTTCGGCGGCCCGATTTCGGTTGGTCGCTTGAAGCTATCGAACGATCACCTTCGAATGCTGACAGATGGCTGTATCTCGTTCGGAGATATGTCATGTTCATCTGGAGTACCTCGATGTTTTCGCCTTCCCCCGCCGTTGCCACCGGCACCCCTCCGCCGCCACTTTCCCCTGCCAGCACCGATTGGCAATCCCGGACGAACCTTGAGAGGCCGAAGCCGGCACGCCGGCATTCCGCGCCTGAAATCCCGATCCAGCTGGATGGATTGACCCGCAGCGGGTTGAGCGCCGTCGTCCCGGCCGACTTCGCCGAGTGCGGCAAGGATCCTTTGCGTGCGATGCGCCTGGCCGTTTACGCCTACTACGGCTCCGAGCCTGGCGAAGGCAATCCCGTACCGGCGCCGTTGGCGGCCCTGCTGGACCGTCGGGCTTTCGACCTGCACGCCATGGGGTTCACTCCCGAGAAGCTCGCAGCCCTTGAGCCGACACTGCAGTACCGCGATGGCCTGGCGCAGGCCGGCCAGGCCTCGATCGCTTTCGTGCCGTTCGCGGTCATGGGATTCCTTTCGCGCTATTTCGCATCGCCGCTGGTGGCACGGTACGGCCAGCTGGGCGGCCAAGCCCTGGTCGGGGCGGTCATCGGTGGGACGGCGAGAGGCCTGGCTCCGATATTCGACACCAGCGCCAAGGCCGATGTCTATTACGGCAAGGTGCCGGACACGGCATTGCTGGAACCCGCGGCGCTGGACTATCTCGGCCGGAAGACCGCCGGCACGGCCAGGAAACTGGTGGCTGCCTCGGCGGGATTCGCGGCCGCGATGTCCGCACGCAATCTGGTACGGGGTAGTGCGCAGATCGCCATGGCCGCAGCGGGTTTCGATACCGGGAAGGCGGAGCTCGTCGGCCAGGTGCTGGACGCGGCGCTGTTGCTGACCATGAGCGCAACGCTTTTCGCACAGGTCAACCGCAAGATTACCGGCGATGACCGTGGTGTCATGGCAGTGCTGCTGGCGCGCAAGGACTGCCTGCCACTGCTTGAGGCCTTGCAGCGCGAACAGCCGGTCGCCACCATCGGAGGCATCGCACAGCGGGCGAAAAAACTGGGCTCGAGCGCCATGGAGCTGGGGAGGGCACTGGCGACGACTCCCGACAAACTCGCTTCACATGCGGTCGATCCCGGCACGATCGGCGAGCTTCTGCTGGTGGCCGGCCTGGTGACCACCGGCGGCAATGTGACGGATGCGGTCCGCAAAAGCATGGCGGCGCAAGGCCATTCGCCGGCGGTGCAGGAGCTGATCACGCAACTGGTGGGAACGCTGGTGACAATGCCGCTGTTCGCTGGTTTCCCGCTCGCATCCGCCGGCCCAGGCCTGATGCTGCAGTCGCTGAGGGGCCCGGCGCCCCGGGCCGCCGTCGCTCCCGCTCCGGCCGATGCCGATGCGGATGCGGATGCGGATGCCGTCAGCGTCTGATCGGCCCGGCCGCAAGCTTCACGGCAGGTCCTTGTTGGGTTCGACGAAGTTCGGGTCCTTCGGCCCCACGCTGCCCAGCCGCGCCTTGAGCGACTGCGGCTGGTTGCCGTTCAGCACGGCGGCATAACTCACGGTGTTGGACAGCACCTTCTTCACGTAGTCGCGGGTCTCGGCGAAGGGCACGTTCTCGGCCCAGATCGCGGCTTCCAGCGTGGGGCCTTCGCGCCACGCTCGGGGCCGGCCGGGTCCGGCGTTGTAGGCGGCGGCCGCCATCGGCATCGAACCCTGGAAGTCGTCCAGCGCCAGCTTCAGGTAGGCAGTGCCGATGGTGATGTTGGTGTCGCGGTCGGAGATCTGTTCGGGACTGAAGCCGGTCAGGCCGATCTTTCTGGCGGTCCAGCGGGCGGTGGCAGGCATCACCTGCATGAGGCCCGAGGCACCGACGCCGGAACGGGCGTCGGTGACGAAACGGCTCTCTTGCCGGATCAGGCCGTACACATAGGCCGGGTCGATGCCGATCTGCCGGCTGCGCTGCACCACCTGCGACTGGTGCGGCATGGGGAAGCGCTGCACGTAGTCAAAAACGGCGCGGCTGGTGCGTTCGCTGGTGTTGATGCAGCGGTCCCAGACCTCGCTCTGGCAGGCCATGTCGGCGGCCGCCAGCAGTTCGCGGTCGTTCATGCCACCCGGCGTGTGCAGGTTGGTGCCGTAGTTCCATTCGCGGGTGCCTTCGCTGCGCAGCCCCATCAGGATCGCGTAGAGGCCGCGCGACAAGGACGGATTGGTGCGGGCCGCGTCGCGTTCGTCCGGCGTCGGCGGTGCGGGTCGGGCCGGCAGCACGATGGGGCGGCCGAGTTCTTCCATCGCCAGCTGTTCGTAGAAACCGCGCGGGCTGGCGATGGTTTCCAGCAGCTGCTGCGACTCGGCCTGTTGCGCGGCCGACGGCTTGACCGCCACCAGGGCACGGGCGCGCCAGTAGACCCAGGCCGGGTCGTTGCGCGTGGTCTCGTCCATCGCGGAGGTGGCGTTGACGACATCTCGCCATCGGCCGGCACGCAAGGCGGCTCGGACCTTCCAGCCCAGCATGTCGCCGCTGAGGTCGGAATCCTTGGTGACCCTGTCGAAATATTCGGTGGCGTAGGGCGAAAGCTTGCTCGCCGCCTGCCGGCCGATGGCGCCCCAGATGTAATTGCGCTCTTCGGCCGATATCTGCACGCTCCACTTGCTGTCCAGCTGCAGCGCGGCGGCGTCGGCATCCGATTGCGCCATCTTGAGCAGCGCCAGCGTGATCAGCTCCTTGCGGGCCTTGGAATTGGCCACCGCGCGGGCCGCCAGGAACTTGGCCGGGCTGTCGTTGAGCTGGCTGACGAAGGGCGCTTCGTCCGGTGCCACGATGTTGGCAGCGGTGCGCGCCACGCCGGGCCGGTTGGCCTCGATGGCCAGCCGTGCCTTGCGCCAGATGGCCGCCGGCGGAATTTTGCCGGCAGTGAAGAATTCGCCGGCGGCGGTGGCGCAACCGTCGCCTGCATCACGCTGGGCGTACCAGTTGCGCAGCACCTCGGCTGCCGGATCCTGCGCCGCCGCACCCCCACCTCCCAGCTGGTTGACCACCAGGGCGTAACAACGCACCTCGCGGTCGTCGGCCATGCGGTATGACGGATAGATGTCGGCAAAACGTTGCCAGTCGCGCCGCTGGCCCAGCAGCAGCAGCCAGTCGTTGCGCAGGCGGTCTTCCTGGTAGCTGCCGGCCCAGCGCGCCATGAAGGCGTCGACCTCGGCGGGCTGGGCATCGGCTAGCCGTGCCTTCAGTTCCCAGTAGGCGGCCCAGGGTTCGAGCGCATGGCCGCGCACCAGCGGCAGCAGCGTGGAAAGACGGCTGCGGTCTCCCCTGCGGAACGCCTGCGACATGTCCATGACAACATCGTCTCCGTTGCGGGCCGTCAACGTCTGCGCGACGACGGGCAATGCCACCGACAATGCCAGCGTGGCGGATGTCAAAATCTTCCAAGGGATACTCATCAAGGGAATTATGGACAAAGCTGCCGTTCGCCGGGCACTCATCGAAGAACGTCTCAACCTGCCCGACCGGCTGGTGCGCGCCGACCAGTTGCAGAGGGTGATGCGTATCTGGCTGGTGGGCCGGCCCGATGTGGTGATCGGTGCCTACTGGCCCATCAAGGGCGAATTCGATCCGTTGCCCGCATTGCATCGCTGGAAGGAAGACGGCGAACTCACGGGCGAAACGCAGCGGCGCCGCATCGCCTTGCCGGTGATCGACCGCCAGCACAAGACCCTGACCTTCCATGCCTGGTATCCGGGTTGCCCGATGGAAGAAGATGCCTACGGCATCCCAAAACCGAAGGACACCGAACTTGTAGTGCCCACGCTGCTTTTCGTGCCCTGCGTGGGTTACGGAGCCGGCGGTTATCGGCTGGGTTACGGCGGCGGTTTCTACGACCGGACGCTCGCGGCACTGGAGCCGCGCCCGGTCACCGTCGGGCTGGGTTTCACCCAGGGTTACCTGGATGACTTCGAACCCGAAGCGCACGACCTGCCGCTGGACGCCATCCTCAACGACAACGGCGTGGTCTGGCCCCAGTAAAGCCTTCGCCGCCTTGAATACAGGCGGCCCGCATCCAGATAGAGTGTGTACGCTCACATCTAGCCAGTGGGCTGCCGCGTCTGGCCAGACGCACCGGATCCGATCCGGTGCGGCATAGGCCGACATATTCTCATTTGGTTTTGCTCCCGCGGATTCGCATGGAACGTTAGGTGCAACAATTGATGCACTCTTCGGACCAGCCGAAGGCCGTTTCGGAGCGTGCGAGGTTTGCGATGCCAAGAAGATTCCCGAATTCTCCTCTCACAGATCATGCCTGCGGCGCATGGACCCGGAGGTCTGCATGAAGGTTGTCGTAGCCGAGGACGATCCGGTCCAGCAGGCGCATGTCGTCGGCCTGATCCACGAGTTGCGACCCAACTGGCAGGTGGTCGCCCGTGTCGACAGCGTGGCCCAGGTGGTGCAGGCCGTGGCGCTGCACAAACCCGACCTGCTGCTGCTCGACATCCACATGAAGGACAGCGACGAGCCGTCCTGGCTGAACGCGCTGGGCGGCAACATCGCGGTGATCTTCACCACCGGCGACCCCAGCTTCGCGGTCAATGCCTTCGAGGTCGCAGCAGTCGACTATGTGTTGAAGCCGATCACCCGTGAGCGCCTGTCGCGTGCTTTCGACCGGCTCTACAAACGCAACGACGACGGCCGTGGGCCCCTGCGGCCGCCCACCGTGCCACTGGCCACCATCACGGCGGCCCGCGGCAGCGACATGATGGTCTACCAGACCCACGACATCTATTACTTCCAGGCCGACAACAAGTACACCCGCGTGGTGATGGCCGACCAGGAAGGGCTGGTGCGTACGCCCATCGCCGAGTTCGAGCATCTGCTCGATGAGAAATTCTTCAAGCGCATCCACCGCTCCACCCTGCTCAACTTCCGTTTTGTGGAACGGGTCCGGCGCGACGACATGGGCCGGTTGCGGGTCAAGCTGCACGGCATGATCGAAGAGCTGACCGTGAGCAAACCCTACGAACTGCAGTTTAGAGTGATGTAGCCCCCAGGGCGGCGGCCACGGCGGCTTCGCGCGCCCGGCTCACCGCTTCACCGATCTTCTGGCCGCGTGCCCCTGCCGCGGCGGCTGCCGCGGCCACGGGTGCGGTCTCCACGCCGTTGGCGGCCTCGAGCGCCCGCCACAAGCGGCCACGCTGCGGATAAGGGTGCTCTTCCAGTCCGAGGCGGCCGCGCGCATCACATTCGCAAGCCAGCAGCACGTCGGCAAAACGATCAGGCCGGCGCAGTGCGTCGCAGCGTTCGAGCAACCGCAGCACCGCCGCGGCATCAAAGGTTTCGCTGCGATGGATGTTGCCGTGTTCGCGTGCCACCACGTCGGCGGTGGCGCGGCAGGCCAGCGGCACCCGCAGCCGGTCGCACAGGGGCGCCAGCAGCCGGGCGCTGCGGCCTTCGTGGCCGAGGTGGCGCGGCAATACGTCGGCCGGGGTGGTGCCTTTGCCCAGGTCGTGGGTAAGGCAGGCAAAACGGGTTTCCAGCGGCGCATGCAGCCGGGCCGCCATGTCCAGCACCATGTTCAGGTGAATGCCGGTATCGACTTCGGGGTGGTAGTCGGCCCGCTGAGGCACACCCCAGAGCCGGTCGACCTCGGGCAGCAGACGGGCCAGCGCACCGCATTCACGCAGCACGCCGAGCATGCGCGAGGGCCGGCCTTCCATCAGGCCGCGGCTCAGTTCCTGCCAGACGCGTTCCGGCACCAGTGCGTCGACTTCGCCGTCGGCCACCATCTGGCGCATCAGATCCATGGTTTCCGGCGCCACCGAGAAATCGCTGAAACGCGCCGCGAAACGTGCCAGGCGCAGGATGCGGACCGGATCCTCGCGGAAAGCATCCGTCACATGGCGCAGCACCTGCGACTGGAGGTCGCGCCGGCCGCCGTAGGGGTCGACCAGACCGTCCAGGCCGGCAGCATCTGCCGGCTGGGCCATCGCGTTGATCGTCAGGTCGCGGCGCGCCAGGTCCTCTTCGAGCGTGACATCGGGCGCGGCATGCACCACGAAACCGCGGTAGCCCGGAGCCGTCTTGCGTTCGGTGCGGGCGAGGGCGTATTCCTCATGCGTCAGGGGATGCAGGAACACCGGGAAATCCTTGCCCACCGGCAGATAACCCAACGCCTGCAAGGCTTCGGGCGTGGCGCCCACCACTACCCAATCGGTGTCCTGCACCGGAAGGCCCAACATGGCATCGCGCAGGGCGCCGCCGACTTTATAGATTTGCATGCCACCAAGTCTAGAGCGGTGAGAGCGTGGTCAGCACGTACACCCGCGGTGTTGTCCGGCATCTTTGTCGTCTGAATCCGTGCGAAATAAAGGGCGTCCTTGTGGACACATCCGGTCGCTTCTGGATACCTCATTGACCTCTAGAATCTTCCGCCCCCACCCTTATTTGCAGGCGCTATGACAGATCGATCCGAAGGCACCATCCGCATCCGTGGCGCCCGCCAGCACAACCTCAAGAACCTGGATCTGGACATCCGCACCGGCGAACTGACGGTGGTCACCGGCCCCAGTGGCTCGGGCAAGTCCAGCTTGGTGTTCGACACCCTGTACGCCGAAGGCCAGCGCCGTTATGTCGAGACTTTCTCGGCCTATGCCCGGCAGTTTCTGGACCGCATGGACAAACCGGCGGTCGACCGGGTGGAAGGCGTGCCGCCGGCGATCGCGATCGACCAGACGAATCCGGTGAGGTCCTCGCGGTCAACGGTCGGCACCATGACCGAGTTGAACGACCATCTGAAGCTGCTCTACGCCCGTGCCGCCCAGCTGTTCGACAGGCAGACGGCCCTGCCGGTGCGCCACGACACGCCCGACAGCATCTACGCCGGGATGCAGGCACGCGCCGCTGCACTCGACGATCCGCGCCTGGTGGTGACCTTTCCCGTCGAACTGCCGGGGGGCACTTCACGCGAACAGATCGAGCAATGGCTTTCGGCCAGCGGTTTCACCCGCATCCATGCCGAGCGTGAGGAAATGACGCCGGCGGGCCCTCGGGTCATGCTGGATGTGGTGGCCGACCGGTTCCGCATCGGCACGGCCGAACGCGTGCGGGTGATCGAAGCCATCGAGGCAGCGCTGAAACGTGGTGCCGGCCGGGTGACGGTGCACGCCACGCCGCCGGGCGAAGATGCGGTGACCGAAACCTGGCGTTTTTCGACCGGCCTGCATTGCCCGGAAAGCGACATCCGTTATTCGGACCCGCTGCCGTCGATGTTCAGCTTCAATTCGCCGGCCGGTGCCTGCGAGTCCTGCCGGGGTTTCGGCCGGGTGATCGGCGTCGACTGGGGACTGGTCATCCCGGACGACCGCAAGACCTTGCGCGCCGGAGCGGTCAAGACGATCCAGACGCCGGCCTGGTCCGAAGCGCAGGACGACCTGATGAAATACGCGGAAGCCGCCGGCATTCCGCGCGACACCGCCTGGGGAAAACTCACGCAGGACCAGCGCGACTGGGTGATCGAGGGCACGCCCGGCTTCAAGGAAGGCAACTGGAACAAGCAGTGGTATGGCATCCGGCGCTTCTTCGGTTACCTGGAGAGCAAGGCCTACAAGATGCACATCCGGGTGTTGCTGTCGAAGTACCGCAGCTACACCACCTGTCCGACCTGCAACGGCGCGCGCCTGAAACTCGAACCGCTGCTCTGGCGCATCGGCAGCAAGGAAGACGCGGACGACGTGCTGGCACCGGCCCAGCGTTTCCTGCCGGTGGGCGCGGCCTGGAGCCGTGCCCAGCTCGAAGCCTTGCCGGGACTGAGCCTGCACGACCTGATGATCCTGCCTATCGAAAGGCTGCGGCGTTTCTTCGACCGGGTGGAACATCACGGCGACGGCACGGTGGCGGGCGAGGCGGACGCGAAGGCGCTGCGCCTGCTGTTCGAAGAAATCACCACCCGCCTGCGTTACCTGCACGACGTCGGCATCGGTTACCTGACGCTGGACCGGCAGAGCCGCACGCTGTCGGGCGGCGAAGTGCAGCGCATCAACCTGACCACCGCGCTGGGCACTTCGCTGGTGAACACCCTGTTCGTGCTGGACGAGCCCAGCATCGGCCTGCATCCGCGCGACATGGACCGCATCACCCAGGCCATGCACCGCCTGCGTGACGCCGGCAACACGCTCGTGGTGGTCGAGCACGACCCGGCGGTGATGCTGGCCGCCGACCGGGTGATCGACATGGGCCCCGGCCCGGGGGAGCGCGGCGGCGAGATCGTCTTCGACGGCACTACCGACGAACTACGCAGCGCCGACACCCTGACCGGCGCCTACCTGGGCGGCCGCAAGCAGGTCGGCATGGGCCTGAAGCGCCTGGTGACCGAGAACACCCATCGGCTGATCCTGGAAGGCGCACGCGAGCACAACCTGCGCAACGTCGATGTCGATATTCCGTTGCAGCGCCTGGTGTCCATCACCGGTGTCAGCGGTTCTGGCAAGTCGAGCCTGGTGCAGGACGTGCTGGCGCCTGCGTTGCTGCGCCACTTCGGTAAGGCTACCGAAACACCGGGCGCTTTCGACCGCCTGCTGGGTGCCGACTACCTGGCCGACGTGGTGTTCGTCGACCAATCGCCCATCGGCAAGACGGCGCGTTCCAACCCGGTGAGTTATGTCGGCGCCTGGGATGCAGTGCGTGAACTGTTTTCCATCGCGCCGCTGTCGCGTGAGCGCGGCTATACCGCGTCGAAGTTCAGTTTCAATTCCGGCGACGGCCGCTGCCCGACCTGCGGCGGCTCGGGTTTCGAGCATGTCGAGATGCAGTTCCTGTCGGACGTCTACCTGCGTTGCCCGGACTGCGACGGCCGGCGCTACCGCAACGAAATCCTCGAAGTGAAGATCGAGCGCGGCGGCCGCCTGTTCAGCGTGGCCGACGTGCTGGAGCTGACGGTGAGCGAGGCCGCGGGCCTGTTCGCAGTGGACCGCGAGGTGATCCGTGCCCTGCAACCCATCGTCGACGTCGGCCTGGAATACGTGAAGCTCGGCCAGCCGGTGCCGACGCTGTCGGGCGGCGAGGCGCAGCGCCTGAAGCTGGCCGGTTTTCTGGCCGAAGCTGCCAAAAGCGGCAGCAGCAGCCGGCAGCCGGTGGCGAAGAAGGGCACGCTGTTCCTGTTCGACGAGCCCACCACAGGCCTGCATTTCGACGACATCGCCAAGCTGATGCGCGCCATGCGCAAGCTGCTGGACGCCGGCCATTCGCTGGTGGTGATCGAACACAACCTGGACGTGATCCGCGCCAGCGACTGGGTGATCGACCTCGGCCCCGAAGGCGGCGAGGGCGGCGGCCTGGTGGTGGCCGAAGGCCCGCCGGAAGAACTGCGCCTGCATCCCAGCTCGCATACCGGCCGGGCGCTGGCCGACTACGAAACCCAGCTGGGCCACGGCGGTCATTCGGTGCACGAAGGCATGCCGCTGCAGCACGCATTGAAGGCCCGCCGCAAGCCGTCGACCGCGCCCAATGCCATCCAGATCGTCAATGCCCGGGAACACAACCTGAAGGGCATCAGCGTGGATATTCCGCGCGGCATCTTCACGGTGGTGACGGGTGTCAGCGGCTCGGGCAAGTCGACCCTTGCCTTCGACATCCTGTTCAACGAAGGCCAGCGCCGTTACCTCGAATCCCTCAACGCCTATGCCCGGAGCATCGTGCAGCCCGCCGGCCGGCCCGAGGTGGACGCGGTCTACGGCATTCCGCCGACGGTGGCCATCGAGCAGCGGCTTTCGCGCGGCGGCCGCAAGAGCACGGTCGGCACCACGACAGAGGTCTGGCACTTCCTGCGTCTGCTCTACGTGAAGATGGGTGTGCAGCACTGCATCCACGACGGCGCTGCGGTGCAGCCACAGACCGAGGAAAGCATCGCCGCCCAGTTGCTGGCGCGTTTCCGCGGCCGGCACATCGGCCTGCTCGCGCCGCTGGTGACGGCCCGCAAGGGCGTCTATACCGAACTGGCCGATTGGGCCCGGCCGAGGGGTTTTACCCATCTGCGGGTGGACGGAAACTTCCTGTCGACCCTTCACTTTCCGCGAATCGACCGCTTCAAGGAACACAGCATCGAGCTGCCGGTGGCCAGCCTGTTCGTCACGCCCGAGAACGAGGCCGCGCTGCGCGCAGCACTCGCCAAGGCGCTGCAGCACGGCAAGGGCGTGGTGCATGTGATCTCCGACATCGAGGACCTGGCGGAAGCCATGGAGTCGGGCAGCCCGACCGCCGACATCGGCACGGTGCAGGTGTTCTCGACCGAACGCGCCTGCCCGGTCTGCCACACCAGTTATGCCGAACTCGACCCGCGTCTGTTCAGCTACAACAGCAAACACGGCTGGTGCCCGGATTGCGTCGGCACCGGCGTCAAGCTGAGCAAGGAACAACGCAAGGTGTTCGACGACTCGGTGTTGGCCGATGACCAGAAGGGCCGCGAACAGACCTTCGACGAGCCCGATGCCGAAGGCGTCGGCAGCGCGGCCTGCCCCAGCTGCCACGGCAGCCGTCTGAATCCGGTGGCGCGTGCGGTGCTGTTCCGCGGCGTGGGCATCGCCGACATCGCCGCCAAGAGTGTGGTCGACGTGCGGTCGTGGTTCGAGGAACTGGCCCTGGCCGGCCGCGAAGCCGGCATCGCCCGCGACCTGGTGCCGGAGATCAAGAGCCGGCTCGAATTCCTGGGCGAAGTCGGCCTGGGCTACCTCACGCTGGACCGGGGTGCGCCCACGCTGTCCGGCGGCGAGGCACAGCGCATCCGGCTGGCGGCCCAGCTGGGCAGCAATCTGCAAGGCGTCTGCTACGTGCTGGACGAGCCGACCATCGGCCTGCATGCACGCGACAACCAGATACTGCTCGACGCCCTGCACAAACTGGGCGACAAGGGCAACACGCTAGTGGTGGTGGAGCACGACGAGGACACCATCCGCCGTGCCGACCACATCATCGACGTCGGCCCGGGAGCTGGCAGCCGGGGTGGCCGGATCGTGGCGCAGGGTGCGGTGGCCGACATCTCGGCATCGGCCGATTCCATCACCGGCCGCTACCTGATGCATGCGATGAAACATCCGCTTCAGCCGCGGCGGCCGGTGGCGCCGTCGATGGCCAAGGACGCTGCGCCGGTGGATGTGGAAATCGACTGGATCGAACTGCGCGGCGCCCAGTTGCACAACCTGCAGGAGGTGGATATCGACGTGCCGCTGAAACGCCTGGTGGCCATTACCGGCGTCAGCGGCTCGGGTAAATCCACCCTGGCGCGCGACGTGCTGCTGGCCAACGTGCAGGCCGCCGTGCAGCAGCGCAGCACCCGGGCCGGCCGCGACAAGGACGATGCGGGTGATCATCCCGCGTGGTCGGGATGCGAGTCGCTGGAAGGCTACGAAGGCATCGACCGGGTGCTCGAAGTGGACCAGACCCCCATCGGCAAGACACCGCGCAGTTGCCCGGCCACCTACATCGGTTTCTGGGACACCATCCGCAAGCTGTTCGCCGACACGCTGGAAGCCAAGGCGCGCGGTTACGGTCCTGGCAGGTTCTCCTTCAACACCGGCGAGGGGCGCTGCCCGGTCTGCGAAGGCGCGGGTGTACGCACCATCGGCATGAGCTTTCTTCCGGATGTGAAGGTGCCCTGCGAGGCCTGCCACGGCGCGCGTTTCAACCCCGAGACGCTGGCGGTCAGCTGGCGCGGCAAGACCATCGGCGACGTGCTGAAGATGGAGGTCGACGAGGCAGTCGACTTCTTCTCGACCATGCCCAACATCTCGCATCCGCTGCAGCTGCTGCGCGACGTGGGCCTGGGTTACCTGACGCTCGGCCAGCCGTCGCCGACGCTGTCGGGCGGCGAGGCGCAGCGCATCAAGCTGGTGACCGAACTCAGCAAGGTGCGCGACGACATCACCCGGCGCGGCAACAAGGCGCCGCACACCTTCTATGTGCTGGACGAACCCACGGTGGGCCTGCACATGTCGGACGTGGAACGGCTGATCCGTGTGCTGCACAGGCTGACCGATGGAGGCCACAGCGTGCTGGTGATCGAGCACGACCTGGACGTGATCGCCGAAGCCGACTGGGTGATCGACCTGGGGCCGGAAGGTGGCTCCGGCGGCGGCCGGGTGGTGGCGACCGCTTCGCCTGAAGACGTGGTGCGCCTGGGCACGCATACCGGCAAGGCGCTGGCGCCGGTGCTGGCGCGATAGACGACCCGCCACATGAAACAAAACGCCGCCCATCGGGCGGCGTTTTGCTCGAGGCCCCTTACTTGGCGGCGACGGGCGGAATCAGACCGATGTTCGGCGTGCCTTCCTTGTCGTCACGGCGGTCGAAGCTGGTCTGCCGAGCCGTCACCAGACGAATCCATTCCGGGTAGGTGTAGGCGGTGCCCTTGTTGTGGTCGATGATGGCGCCGATGCCGCCGCCCAGGAGAATGTTGCCGGCCATGCCACCGTTGGCACGCGAAATGGAAGTGCCCCCGGCATCCGCTACGCCGTCCTTGGAGCACAGTATCTGCAGGTCCTTGGAAGAACGGCGCACTTGCGCGGTGCCCGGGGTCGTCACGGTATGCGAGCCGTAGTCGTTTTCATATTTGCACTGCATAGCCTTGACTTCGGTGCCGTCGGCCGCATAGGTCTCGAAACGCACCGGATGGGTGGTGTCGTTGACGATGCTGGCGCATCCGGACAGCAGAGAAACGGCGGCGAGTGCCGCGACGGTGATGGACTTCATGATCTCCCTCCAAGGAATGTCGATTTTTTGTGTACCGCGCCTGAAAGGGCGGGCGACAGTTTGTAACGCTTAAATCGGTCGACATTCGTCCATCGGTTGGGTAACTGTTTAGGGCTTTTGTGAGGGTCTGCTCTTCATCGTCAAAATTTTTCACTTGGCGATGAGATAAATATCGATATTCGGCTTGCAAGGCAGCCGGTAGATTGGGCCGATTACAAGCGACCGGAGACAAGCGCCTTGACCGCCACCCCACTCGAATCCACCCCCGCACAAACCTTCAAGCAGCGCCTGGAGAATCCATCCGCCGTACTGGCACCGGGCGTATATGACGCGCTCACCGCACTCATCGCCGAGCAGGCTGGTTTCGAGGCGCTCTACCTTTCGGGTGGCGCGGTGGCGTACAGCCAGTTCGGCCGTTCCGATGTCGGCCTGACCACGGCCAAGGAAGCGGTCGACGTGCTGGCCCGCATCACCGACCGGGTGCGCACCCCGGTCATCGTCGATGGCGACACCGGTTTCGGCAACGCGCTGAACGTGCAGCGCACCGTTCGCGATTTCGAACGTGCCGGCGCCGCCATGATCCAGCTGGAAGACCAGACCTTCCCCAAGAAATGCGGCCACCTGGAGAACAAGTCGCTGGTGTCGACCGCCGAGATGTGCGGCAAGCTGCACGCCGCGCTCGACGCCCGGCATTCGGACCAGACGCTGATCCTGGCGCGCACCGACGCCGTTGCGGTGGAAGGCCTCGATGCCGCCATCGACCGGGCCGAGGCCTACTTCGCCTGCGGAGTGGATGCGCTCTTCATCGAGGCCGTCTACAGCGCGGCCGAGATGGACCGTGTGTGCGGCATCTTCGCGGGCCGGATCCCCATGCTGGCCAACATGGTCGAAGGCGGCAAGACACCGATCCAGAGTGCGGACGAACTGAGCGGCCGTGGCTACCGCATCGTCATCTTCCCGGGCGGAACCGCCCGTTTCGCGGCACGGCAGTTGCAGCGTTATTACGGCAGCCTCAAACAGCACGGCACCACCGCGCCGATGAAGGGCGAGATGTTCGACTTCGACCAGCTCAACGCCTTGATCGGCACCCCCGAACTGCTGGCGCTGGGCAACAAGTACCAGGGTTGAGGCGTTTCCATGACGGCCGAACCGAAACCGCAGAGCCTGTTCGACAAGCTCTGGAACAGCCACGTCATCGCACAACGTGAAGACGGCGCCAGCCTCGTCTGGGTGGATCGCCACTATGTGCAGGAAGGTTCCTTCCATGCCTTCAACAAGGTGCGCGAACGGGGCGAGACGGTCGCCCGTCCTGACCTCACCGTCGCCATCGCCGACCACTACGTGCCCACTCGCGGGCGTGGCCGACCAATGGCGGGCGGTGCTGCCAATGCCGAACTGGCGCGGATGATGGACCAGCTGGGTGCCAACGCCGCGCAGTTCGGCATCCGCCACTACGGCATGGACCATTCCTGGCAGGGCATCTGCCATGTGGTCGGGCCCGAATTGGGCATGACCCTCCCCGGCCTGCTGGTGGTGGAGGGTGACAGCCACACATCCACCCATGGGGCTCTAGGTGCCTGGGCTTTTGGTGTCGGCGCCTCGGAAGTGGCGCATGTGCTGATGACCCAGACCCTGTGGCAGAAACGCCCGCGCCAGTTGCGGGTGCGCATCGAAGGTTCGCTGGCACCGGGGATCTCGGCCAAGGACATGGCGCTGACGGTGGTGGCACGGCTGGGCGCCGACGGCGCGGTCGGCCATGTCATCGAATACGCCGGTTCCGCAGTGCGAGCGCTGAGCGTTGAAGGGCGCATGACCCTGTGCAACATGTCCATCGAATCGGGCGCCCGCTGCGGCCTGGTGGCGCCCGACCAGGTCACGCTCGACTATGTGCGCGGCCGGCCGTTCGCACCACAGGGCGAGGCATTCGACCGGGCCGCCGCACAGTGGCTGGCGCTGGCCGGCGATGCCGACGCGGTGTTCGACCGCGAGGTGCTGATCGACGCCGCCGACATCGCCCCGACCGTGACCTGGGGCACCACACCCGAGGACGCCCTGGCCATCGATGCCGTCGTGCCCGACCCGGACCGTCTGGCCGATGCATCGCGCGCCGGCCATGTGCGGGACGCCATCGACTACATGGGGCTGAGTGCCGGCATGCCGCTGACCGGCATCGTGATCGACCGGGTGTTCATCGGCTCCTGCACCAACGCACGCATCGAAGACCTGCGCGCCGCCGCCGCCGTGCTGGAGGGGCGCCGCAGCAAAGTGCCCGGCCTGGTGTCGCCCGGATCCACCCTGGTGCAGCGGCAGGCCGAGCAGGAGGGACTGGACCGGGTCTTCATCGGCGCCGGGCTGGAGTGGGGCGGTTCGGGTTGTTCGATGTGTGCCGCCATGAACGGCGACACGTTGCAGGCCGGGCAGCGCTGCGCATCGACCACCAACCGCAACTTCAAGGGCAGGCAGGGACTCGGTTCCCGCACCCACCTGATGTCGCCCGCCATGGTGGCCGCCGCGGCGGTCGCAGGCCGTCTGGTCGACGTCCGTTCGCTGGCCGGGGAGGCGGTTGCCTGATGGAAGCTTTTGTCCGCGTCACATCGGTGGCCTGCGCGCTGCCGCAAATCAATATCGACACAGACCAGGTGCTGCCCGCGCGTTTCATGAAGCAGCCGCGCACCGCACCGGAAGGTTATGCGCCCTATCTTTTCCACGACCTGCGGCGCGGTGCCGACGGTACGTTCGAATCGGGTTTTGCGCTCAACGACCCGAAAAACGCCAGTGCGAAGTTCATCGCGGCGCGCCGCAACTTCGGCAGCGGATCATCGCGCGAGGCGGCCGTCTACGCGTTGGTGGATGCCGGCATCCGCTGTGTGATCGCGCCTTCGCATGGCGACATCTTCGCGGCCAACGCGGTCAACAACGGCCTGGTGCCGGCCCGTGTCGAAGAGACCGAAATGGAGAAGCTGCTGGCGCTGCTGGCGCCCGGCGGCGTCGAGACCGTGGTGGATCTGGAGGCCTGCACCGTCGGCGCCGCTGGGCAGAGCTTTGCCTTCCACATCGACCCGGTCTGGCGTTTGCGATTGCTCAATGGCTGGGACGACATCGACATCACCCGCAGCTTCAGGCCCCAGGTCGCCGAGTGGCTGGAAGGCGATGGTTTGCGACGACCCTGGGCGCAGCTGCCAGCCTGAAACCGCAGCGACGGACATCCAAAAGAAAGAGACAAGACGATGCACATGCACATTCATAACAAACGCCGGACCCTCGGCCTGCTGGCCGCTTCAGCCCTGTTGCCGCTGGCTGCCTTCGCCCAGCCGGCAGCAGCGGTCAACTGGGCGGGCAAACCCATCCGGCTCATCGTCGGCGCAACGCCGGGTGGCAGCACCGACATCATCGCCCGCGCGGTCGGGCAGGAGATGTCTGTGCTGCTCGGCACCCCGGTGCTGGTAGAGAATCGCGCCGGTGCGGGCGGCAACATCGCGGCCGAGACCGTGGCCAAATCCGCGCCGGACGGCCACACGCTGCTGCTCAGCTACAGCAGTCACACCATCAACGCCGGCCTGTTTCCCAAGCTGCCCTACGACACGGTGAAGGACTTCACGCCGATCTCCATGGTGGCGACGGCTCCTGCCCTGCTGGTCGTGTCGCCGTCTCTGCCTGTGGGCAACGTGGCGGAACTCATCGCGTACTCCAAGAAGAACCCCGGCAAGCTGAGCTTCGGCATCGGTGGGGTCGGTTCGTCGTTGCACATGGCGAGCGAGCAATGCAAGATGGTCACCGGAGCCGACATCGTCAACGTGCCCTACAAGGGCACCGCACCCGCCCTGGCCGACCTGCTGGGCGGGCATGTGCAGGTCATGTTTTCGTCCATCGGCAACGTGCTTCCGCACATCAAAACCGGCAAGGTAAAGCTGCTGGCGACGACCGGCGTCAAACGCATGACCGAGTTTCCGGAAGTCCCGACAGTCGGCGAAACCGTCAAGGGTTTCGAATCGACTGCCTGGTGGGGGGTATTCGGTCCGGCCCGGCTGCCTGCACCGGTGGTGGCGGCGCTCAACGCCGCAGTGGTGAAAGCCGTGGCATCGAAGGAAGTCCAGACGCGTTTCGAATTGGACGCACTCGACGGCGTGGGCGGCACGCCCGAGGCCCTGGGCGACTTCGTCGCCAGGGACATCGTGCGCTGGAAGCAGGTCGTCAAGGCGACCGGCGCCACGCCGGAATAGGTCCGGCCGGACAGATCAGAAGTTGCGTTCGCGCGGTTCGTTGCTGCGCGAGAGTTGTTCGGACGGTGCCTCCACCTTCCCGCTATCCCCGCCCTTGGCATGGGTCGTGCCGCCCTGGCGGGTGTTGTTGCCGGTGCCGGAATAGATTTCGTCGTCGTCGAAATTGACGGCGACCCGGTCCGAGGCCGAGCCGCCATCGACCCTGCCTCCGGGCAGGGCGCCCTCGTCGGATGGGCCGACGGAGTCGGTGGTGCGTTCGATGGTGGTTTTCTGGTTCATGGTGAATCTCCTGTCGGTGGGAACAGCAGATACCTTCAAACCGCCGACGCCGGGCCAGTGTCGGACAAGACCGCCCTTACAGGCCTGCCGCTGCCTTGAGCAGTTCCACCTTGTCCGTTTTCTCCCAGCTGAATTCCGGCTCTTCACGGCCGAAGTGGCCATAGGCCGCCGTCTTCTGATAGATCGGGCGCAGCAGGTCGAGCATCTGGATGATGCCCTTCGGCCGCAGGTCGAAATGCGCTTCGACCAGTTTGGCGATCTCGTCGTCCGGAATCACGCCGGTGCCTTCGGTGTATACGGTGATGTTCATCGGTTTGGCCACACCGATGGCATAAGCCACCTGGATCTGGCACTGGCGCGCCAGGCCGGCGGCGACGATGTTCTTGGCCACGTAACGCGCGGCATAAGCGGCAGAACGATCGACCTTGGACGGGTCCTTGCCGCTGAAGGCGCCACCGCCGTGCGGGCAGGCGCCGCCGTAGGTGTCGACGATGATCTTGCGACCGGTCAGGCCGCAGTCGCCCTGCGGGCCGCCGATGACAAAACGGCCGGTCGGGTTGATCAGGTACTTGGTGTCCTGCAGCCATTCCTTGGGCAGCACCGGCTTGATGATTTCCTCGATCACCGACTCGATGAAACTGTCCTTCATCTTCTTGGGCGTCTCGCTCTGGTCGGGGCTGTGCTGCGTGGACAGCACCACGGTGTCGATGCTGTGCGGCTTGCCGTCGACATACCGCATGGTGACCTGGCTCTTGGCGTCGGGACGCAGGAAAGGCAGCCGGCCGTCCTTGCGCAGCTGGGCCTGGCGCTCCACCAGCCGGTGGGCGTAATAGATGGGCGCGGGCATCAGCTCGGGCGTTTCGTCGCAGGCATAACCGAACATCAGGCCCTGGTCGCCGGCACCGGTGTTCAGGTGATCGTCGGACGCGTGGTCCACGCCCTGGGCGATGTCGTTGGACTGCTTGTCGTAGGCCACCATGACGGCGCAGCCCTTGTAGTCGATGCCGTATTCGGTGTTGTCGTAGCCGATGCGTTTGATGGTGTCGCGCGCGACCTGGATGTAGTCGACATGCGCGTTGGTGGTGATCTCGCCGGCCAGCACGACGAGGCCGGTGTTGGTCAGGGTTTCGGCAGCGACCCGGCTCAGCGGGTCCTGTTCGAAGATGGCGTCGAGGATGGCGTCGGAGATCTGGTCGGCGACCTTGTCGGGGTGGCCTTCGGAAACAGATTCGGATGTAAAGAGAAAGTCGTTCGCCATGTTTGAATAAACTCCGGGGTTGCGAGGCTGGTTGGGCGCTGCCCAGGCCTCTCGGAGCTGTGGCGAACGCTTTAGCAGTTGTGTTTAACGTCGCCCTGCAAGTTGCTCAAATTAACTCGGCGACCTGCACATTCTAGCCAAACGAGGCGCAAACGATTGCGCCAGTCACGCCGGCTTACCTTTCTGTCCTTGCTTTCTTCCACCCTTCAGCATCGGGTTCACTTGCGTCGGCTTCTCTCTCATGCACCGCTCGGTTTGCTGCATGCCCTGGGTGTTTTCCTCGGCTGGAGCGCCTTCCTGCTGTCTGCCAGTTATCGGCGGCGTTTCATCGCCAACGCGTCGCTGGGCGGCTATCGGTTCGCGGTCGTGCGCGGCGCGGTGGCGCATGCCGGCCGCATGGTGGCCGAGCTGCCCCGCATGTGGTGGGGCCCGGTGCCGCGCTGGACCTGGAACGACGGCGGCTGCATCGCCGAGGCCTTCGCCGCGGGACGCGGCATCCTGTTCCTCACACCGCACATGGGTGGGTTCGAGCTGTCGCCGCAAGCCCTGGCGGCCGACTACGGCCCGGACCACGGCCCGATGACGGTGCTGTACCGGCCAGCCCGGCAGCCGTGGCTGGCGCGGCTGATGGCGACCGCCCGTTCGCGTCCCTTCCTGGAGGCGGTGCCCACCACGCTGTCCGGTGTGCGCGGCCTGCTGCGGGCGCTGCGCCGCGGCGAGGCCGTGGGCCTGCTGCCCGACCAGGTGCCACCCGAGGGCATGGGTGTCTGGGTGCCGTTCTTCGGCCAGCCGGCCTATACGATGACCCTGGCCGCGCGCCTGGCCCAGCAGTCGGGCGCCACCGTGTTGCTGGCCTGGACCGAGCGGCTGCCATGGGGCCGTGGATTCGTGGTGCATGTGAGCGCCCGGACCGCCCCCCTGCCGGACGACCTGGCAGCCGCCACGGCCGCCCTCAATACCGACATGGAAGACATGATCCGCCTCCGCCCAGACCAATACCTTTGGGGCTACGCCCGCTACAAGAAACCCCGCGCAATGTCGGCCATGTCAGTTCCGCAAGAGGCGTCGCCGCCATGAGCCGGCTGGGCATCTATCTCATGCAGCGCAGCGCCTGCCTGCCGCTGCGCTGGGTGCGCGCCATCGGCTGGCTACTGGGGCAACTGCTGTTCCTGCTGGTGGCGTCGCGCCGCAAGGTCGTGTGGACCAACCTGGCCCTCTGTTTCCCGGAAATGGCCGCGGGCGAACGCCGCAAGCTGGCGCGCCGCACATTCGTGGCTTTCGGGCAGTCGTGGATGGACCGGGGATGGCTGTGGCATGCCCCGCCGGAAGTAGTGGCTCGGCGGCTCCATCTGGTCGGCGCGCTAGATGAACTTGAAGGCGACGAGCCCACCATTCTTTTCGCTCCGCATTTCTACGGACTGGACGCGGCGGCCACGGCCATCGCGATCCGGATTCCGCGCCGCTATACCTCGATCTACACCCAGCAGGCCGATCCGGTGGTGGACGAATGGATCCGCAACGGGCGCCTGCGTTTCGGTGACTGCCGGGTGTTCTCGCGCACGACCGGCCTGAAGGAAATCGTGGCTTCGCTGCGGGGCGGCGACGTTTTCTACCTGCTGCCCGACATGGACTTCGGACCGTCGGATTCGGTCTTCGTGCCTTTCTTCGGTGTGCCCGCGGCCACGCTGCCGTCAGTGCCGCGTTTCGCCCGGCTGGGCCGTGCCAAGGTCATCACAGTGCTGCCGCGCATCACGCCGCAGGGCTACACGGTGGAACTGATGCCGGCCTGGAAGGATTTTCCCGGCGACGATGCGGTGGCCGATACCGCGCTGATGAACCGCCGGCTCGAAGGCTTCATCGCCACCATGCCCGAGCAGTACTACTGGGTGCACAAACGATTCAAGACACGTCCGCCGGGCGACCAAGGCGTCTATTAGTCGGCGGAAGACGGTCCTGCGTCGGGTGCGGCGGTGTCGGAACCGTCTGTGTCCGCTGCTTCGGCCTGCACGGCAGCCTGCCGGGCGGCGTTTTCGGCTGTGGCTTCTTCCACCCATTTGCGGATGTGCAACGCAGCCTCGTCGACACCCTTGCGTTTGAGCGCCGAGAACAGCATGGCGTGGCCGCCGCCGGCATTGAGTTTCGCGATCTGCAGCGCCTTTTCGGCCTCCAGGCGGGTGAGTTTGTCGGCCTTGGTCAGCAGCAGCAGGAACTTCAGGCCTTCTTCGGCGACACGTGGCCGGATGAGTTCGAGCAGCAGTTCGTCGAGTTCGGTCAGGCCCAGGCGCGGGTCGCAGAGCAGCACCACGCCGGTGAGGTTTTCACGGCTGGCCAGGTATTGGCCCATCACGCGTTGCCAGCGGATCTTGTCCTGCATGGGCACGGCGGCATAACCGTAGCCGGGCAGGTCGGCCAGGATGGCGTCGGTGCTGCCCTGGCGGCCCAGGGAGAAGAGGTTGATGTGCTGGGTGCGGCCCGGTTTCTTGGATGCGAACGCCAGCTGTTTCTGCTGCGCCAGCGTGTTGATGCAGGTCGACTTGCCGGCGTTGGAGCGTCCGACGAAGGCGATCTCGGGCAGTTCGAGATGGGGCAGGTGGTGCAGTTGGGCGGCGGTGGTCAAAAAACGCGCGGTGTGCATCCAGCCCATGGCGGCCTTGGCCTCGGCATCGGCAACGGTGGCCTGGCCGTCGTAGCGCACGGGTGGTCGGATAGAAGTCATGGGTGGTGGATGCAGGACGCGGATGCGGCCGGGGGCAGGGAAACTGAGGGGGCCGCTCCAGGGTAAACCGGGCTTGCGGCAAGGGTGCCCATTGTAGAATCATGGGGTTTTGCGCTCATAAGAAGAGACCCTCGATATGAAGATGTCCGTCTTGCTGCAAGCCACGCAAGCCACACTGGGAGCCTGTGTGTTGCTGATGTCCCTGCTGTCGGTTTCGCCGGCAAGGGCCGCAGAAGGGGCGCCGGCCACGGCTCAGAAGGCCGCCAGGCCCGACCTGGCGAAGGGCGAAGCCAGCTACACGGCGGTCTGCGCGGCCTGCCACGGTGCCGACGGCAATTCGTCCGTGCCGGCACAGCCCAAACTGGCGAGCCAGCACCCCGAATACCTGGTCAAGCAACTGCGTGAATTCAAGGCCGGCACCCGCAAGAACGCGGTCATG
Source organism: Xylophilus sp. PBN-3R (assembly GCF_057747805.1). NCBI lineage: Bacteria > Pseudomonadati > Pseudomonadota > Betaproteobacteria > Burkholderiales > Xylophilus > Xylophilus sp. PBN-3R. The sequence continues at coordinate 3,846,807 of NZ_CM173225.1, read as the reverse complement.
CAGGGTTTTGCGGCGGCGCTGTCCGAAGACGACATGCACAACATCTCGTTCTGGGTTGCCAGCAAGGCTCCCAAGACCGGTTTCGCCAAGGAAAAAGGCCTGGTGGCGCTGGGCGAGAAGATCTGGCGTGGCGGCATCGCCGACCGGCAGGTTCCGGCCTGCGCCAGCTGCCACAGCCCGAACGGTGCAGGTCTGCCCGCCCAATACCCGCGACTCTCCGGCCAGCATGCCGACTACACCGTCGCCCAGCTCACGGCATTCCGCGACGGCGTGCGCAACAACAATGCGGTCATGACGGGCGTGGCTGCCAAGCTCAACGACCGCGAGATCAAGGCGTTGGGCGATTACGTCGCCGGGTTGCGCTGATCTTTTTTGCGTTCGCAACGGCGCGTGCGGGTGAACTAATCCGCAGGCGGCACACTCAAGCATCTGGTTACGGGTTTCCACCATTGGCGACCCGTTCTTTTTCGCCCTGGTTTTCCAGGCTCTGGTCTTCTAGTTCCCGTCCTCCATGTCCGTTTCCACTCACGGCATCCGCGTCCATTCCGGGTCGCAATTCCTGCGTTCCGGAGTCGAGCTGCTGTCGTCGATGCGGTTTGCCATTTCGCTGCTCAGCGTCATCTGCATCGCCTCGGTCATCGGCACCGTGCTGCAACAGCAGCAGCCTTACGGCAACTACGTCAACCAGTTCGGCCCGTTCTGGGCCGAGGTGTTCGACGCTGCCTCGCTCTACCGGGTGTACAGCGCCTGGTGGTTCTTGCTGATCCTGGCCTTCCTGGTCACCAGCACCTCGCTATGCATTGCCCGCAGCGCGCCGCGCATCCTGGCCGACCTGCAGGTCTACCGGGAAGACATGCGGGTGCAGGGGCTGCGCGCCTTCGCCCACCGCGCCGAGGGCAGTCTGACCGACTCTCCGCAGGCCGCGGCGCAGCGCCTCGGCGGAGCGCTGGCGGGTGCCGGCTGGAAAGTCAAGCTGCAGGAGCGTCCGGGCACCGGCTGGATGATTGCCGCGAAGGCCGGCCGCGCCAACAAGCTGGGTTACATCGCCGCCCACAGCGCCATCGTGCTGGTCTGCATCGGCGGGCTGCTCGACGGCGACCTGGTGGTGCGTGCGCAGATGCTGCTGCACGGCAAGACCGCATACGGCGGCGGCGGCATGATCGCCGATGTCGCGCCGCAGCACCGCCTGTCGCCTTCCAATCCCACCTTCCGCGGCAACCTGCTGGTGTCCGAAGGCACGCAGTCCAGCACCGCCATCCTCAACCAGGCCGACGGCATCGTGGTGCAGGACCTGCCGTTTTCCATCGAGCTGAAGAAGTTCGTGGTGGAGCATTACTCCACCGGCATGCCCAAGCTGTTCGCCAGCGACATCGTCATCCATGACCGGGAGACCGGCCAATCGCGCAGTGCCCGGGTCGAGGTGAACCATCCGGTCAGCTGGCGGGGCGTGGAAATCTACCAGTCGAGTTTCGACGACGGCGGCTCGAAGGTGAAACTCAAGGCGGTGCCGATGCATGCAGGCACGGCGGCCGACTTCGAGGTCAACGGCACCATCGGCGGCAGCACCGCGCTCGACCAGGGCGGCAATAACGAAAAGGGCGGCGGCAAACTGACGCTCGAATACGCCTCGCTGCGCACCATCAACGTCGAGAACTTCGGCAAGGGCGGCGACAACGGTTCGGGCGCGGCGGGCGATGGCGGCCCGGTCGACGTGCGCAAGGTCGACCTGCGCCAGGCCGTCGAATCCCGCATGGGCGCACCCAACAGGCCCAATGCCGACCGGTCGCTGCGCAACGTCGGTCCCAGCATCGTCTACCGCCTGCGCGATGCCGCCGGCCAGGCGATCGAATACCAGAACTACATGTTGCCGGTAGAACTGGGCGACGGTGTGCCGGTGTTTTTGTTCGGCACCCGGTCCGACGTGGCCGACGCCTTCCGTTACCTGCGCCTGCCGGCCGACGAGGACGGCAGTCTCGACGCCTTCCTTCGCCTGCGTGCCGCGCTGGCCGATCCGGTCAGGCGCGAGGCGGCCGTCCAGCGTTATGCGGCTGCTTCGGTGGATGCCGCCCGGCCCGAGCTGGTCGCGCAATTGCAGGCGTCGGCATCGCGGGCGCTCGCCTTGTTCGCCGGAAATCCGCAGGCCGCGGAGGGAAGCTCCGAACGCAATGGGGGCCTGCAGGCGGTGTCGGCCTTCATGGAAACCAACGTCCCCGAGGCCGAACGTGCCCGCGCTGGCGAGGTGCTGGTGCGCATCCTCAACGGGGCCTTGTTCGAATTGCTGCAGCAAAGCCGGAAGGACGCCGGCAAGCCGCCGCTGGATGCCGGCGACGCCGCCGCGCGTGCCTTCATGACGCAGTCGGTGCTGTCGCTGGGCGACATGGCGCTCTATCCGGCGCCCATGGCGTTCCGCCTGGAAGACTTCCAGCAGGTGCAGGCCAGCGTGTTCCAGGTGACCCGCGCGCCCGGCCGCATCGTGGTCTACACCGGTTGTGTGTTCCTGATCGCCGGGGTGTTTGCGATGCTGTTCATCCGGGAGCGGCGTCTATGGCTTTGGCTGGCGCCGGATGCGCAGGGCGGTTCGACCGCGACCATGGCCCTGTCGGCGAACCGCAAGACGCTCGACGGCGACCGCGAATTCGAGCGCCTGCGCGAGCGTCTGCTCGGTGCTGCCACCTGATACGGAGTGATCGACGATGAATACCAGTACAAGCACCACGACAACGTCCCCGACCGGCCCCCGCACCTACACACTCGAATCGGGTTTCTTCGCCCGCCGCAGCGTGTTCGACTGGGTCTTCGCGCTGATGGTGGCGGCCGGCGGCCTGTTCACCCTGCAGCGTTACGGCGCCTTCATGGACGTCTATGAAAAGGGCATCCTGCTGGCGGCAATTCCCTTCTTCGCCTGGCTGGGCTGGTTCTGGCGGCCGCTGCGCAAGCTGATGCTGGCGGTGGCGCTGCTGTCGCTGCTCGCGCTGGCGTCTTACCAGACCGGTGGCGAAGGCCAGCTGGAGCAGGCCGACAAGGTGTTCTGGCTCAAATATTTCCTGTCGAGCCAGTCCGCCATCCTGTGGATGAGCGTGCTGTTCTGCATGAGCACCGTCTTCTACTGGATCGGCATGCTGTCCAAAGGCGAGGGCACGGCCATGTCGCTGGTGGGCACGCGGCTGGCCTGGGTGGCGATCACCATGGCGCTCACCGGCACCATGGTGCGCTGGTACGAGAGCTACCTCATCGGCGCCGACATCGGCCACATTCCGGTCAGCAACCTGTACGAGGTGTTCGTGCTGTTCTGCTGGCTCACCACCACCTTCTACCTGTATTACGAAGACCATTACAAGACCCGGGCGCTGGGTGCCTTCGTCATGCTGGTGGTGACCGGCGCCGTGGGTTTCCTGCTCTGGTACACGGTGGCGCGGGAAGCGCAGGAAATCCAGCCGCTGGTGCCGGCCCTCAAAAGCTGGTGGATGAAACTCCACGTGCCGGCCAACTTCATCGGCTACGGCACCTTCGCACTGTCGGCGATGGTGGCCTTTGCATACCTCATCAAGCAGCAGGCCGGCGAGACCCGGCTGGTCAAGCTGGCGCCGTTGTGGCTGCTGGGTATCGTTCTGTGTTTCGAGCCCATCGTTTTCCGCAAGACGGCAGGCAACAACGGCAGCGCCTACTGGATGGTGTATTTCGGCGTGTCGGCGCTGATCGTCGCGGCCATCATGTTCGGCCGCAAACGCATCGCCGCCAAGTTGCCGCCGTTACCGGTGCTGGACGACATGATGTACAAGGCCATCGCCGTCGGTTTTGCGTTCTTCACCATCGCCACCGTGCTGGGCGCGCTGTGGGCGGCAGAGGCCTGGGGCGGCTACTGGAGCTGGGATCCGAAGGAAACGTGGGCGCTGATCGTCTGGCTCAACTACGCGGCGTGGCTGCACATGAGGCTGATGAAGGGCTTGCGCGGCGTGGTGTCGGCCTGGTGGGCGCTGGGTGGGCTGGCGGTTACCACCTTCGCTTTCCTGGGCGTCAACATGTTCCTGTCGGGTTTGCACAGCTACGGGACCTTGTAACGGAAATTTGAAGTTTCGAAACCGGTCGGCCCGACGCTGCGTAGTCAAAATAGTGGCTCGGAGGAAAACCCTTCGTTCTACCCATTTCAACGGTTCCACCGAAGAGGCTGCCCATGCTCATCCGCTCACGCGACGACGGTTTCGACCATCCCCACTCCAGCGACATCACACCTCAGGCCGTCTATGAAGACCGTCGCCGGATGATGAAACTGGCTGCCGGTGGTGCCGCCGGCACCGTGCTGGCGACCTGGGCCGGCCGCCAGGCAATGGCGCAAACCGCGGCTCCCGGCAAGCTGCCGGCGCTGGCCGGAATCCAGTCCAGGGTCGATGGCGCCCAGGCCATGGAAAAGGCGACCGAATACAAGGACGCCAGCACCTACAACAATTACTACGAGTTCGGCACCGACAAGTCCGATCCGGCCAAAAACGCCCACACCCTGAAAACCCGGCCCTGGTCGGTGGCGGTCGAGGGCCTCGTCAAGAAACCCGGCAACTTCAACATCGAAGATCTGCTGAAACTCAGCCCGCAGGAAGACCGGATCTACCGCCTGCGCTGTGTCGAAGGCTGGTCGATGGTGATTCCGTGGGTGGGTTATTCGCTGGCCGAACTCATCAAGAAGGTCGAGCCGCTGGGCAATGCCAAGTACGTCGAGTTCCTGACGCTGGCCGACCCGAAGACCATGCCTTTCGTCGGCTCGCGTGTGCTTGACTGGCCGTATGCCGAAGGCCTGCGCATGGACGAGGCCATGCACCCGCTGACCATGCTCACCTTCGGCATGTACGGCGAAGTCCTGCCCAACCAGAACGGCGCGCCGGTGCGGCTGGTCGTGCCATGGAAGTACGGCTTCAAAAGCGCCAAGTCCATCGTCAAGATCCGTTTTGTCGAGCAGCAGCCGGGCACTGCGTGGAACAAGGCGGCATCGAACGAATACGGTTTCTATTCCAACGTGAATCCGAACGTGGACCATCCGCGCTGGAGCCAGGCCACCGAACGCCGCATCGGCGACGGTGGCGGCCTGTTCGCCAAGCGCCGCAAGACGGAGATGTTCAACGGCTACGAAGCGCAGGTCGGCAAGCTGTATGCCGGCATGGACCTCAAGAAGAACTTCTGATCACCGTCCCCGCGCATGAACAAGCTGTTGCTCAACCCCGTCACCAAGCCGCTGGTTTTCCTGTTGTGCCTGGGGCCGTTCGCCTGGCTGGTGTACGGCGCTCTGGCCGATGCGCTGGGCGCCAACCCGGCCGAGGCGCTGGTGCGTTCCACCGGCGACTGGACCCTGCGTTTCATCTGCATCGTGCTGGCGGTGACGCCGCTGCGGGTGATCACCGGCTGGAACGGCCTGGCGCGTTTTCGCCGCATGTTCGGCCTGTACGTCTATTTTTACGTCGTGCTGCACCTGTTCTGCTATTCGTGGTTCGACATGGGCCTGGATGTCGGGGAGATCCTCAAGGACATCGCCAAGCGGCCATTCATCCTGGTCGGGTTCGCCGCCTTCGTGCTGCTGACGCCGCTGGCCGCGACCTCGTTCAACAAGGCCATCAAGACGCTGGGTGCCAAACGCTGGCAAACGCTGCACAAGCTGGTCTACCTGATCGCCGGCCTGGGCTTGCTGCACTTTTTCTGGATGCGGGCCGGCAAGAACAACTTCAATGAGGTGTTCATCTACGCCGGCATCATCGGTGTGCTGCTGCTGTGGCGCGTCTGGTATGCGTTGGTCGGCAATAAACGCAAGCAGGCCCAGGCCCTGGCGGCCGCCCAGGCACGCAAGGCCCGGCCTGCCGCCTGAGGGCGTCAGGCAATTTCAGCCGGCGAGCTTTTCGCCGCGCATCTGGTCTTCGGCCGTTTCCCGTTGGCGGATCAGGGTGGAGGCGCTGCCGTCCACCAGCACCTCGGCGCCACGGCCTCGGGTGTTGTAGTTGCTGGCCATGCTCATGCAGTACGCACCGGCAGACAGCACCGCCAGGTGGTCGCCCGGCTGGACCGCCAGTTGGCGGTCCCGGCCCAGCCAGTCACCGCTTTCGCAGACGGGGCCGACCACATCGGCGGTCACGCTCGTGGCACCGGCCGCTGGCAGTCGCAAGGGAACGATGGCGTGATAGGCCTGGTACATCGCCGGCCGCGGCAGGTCGTTCATGGCGGCATCGACGATGCAGAAGTTCTTGTGTTCGCCAGGCTTGTTGTAGAGCACTTCGGTCAGGCACACGCCGGCGTTGCCCACCAGGGAACGGCCGGGTTCCACCATCAGTTGGCGGTCGCCGTAACCCCTTGCGTCGAGCTTGGCCAGCAGCTTTGCCCACAGGGCGTCGGCCGCCGGCGGCGTGTCGCCCTGGTAGTCGATGCCCAGGCCGCCGCCGAAGTCGATGTGATGCAGTGGAATGCCGGCCGCCTCGATGGAAGCGACCAGATCGAGCACCCGGTTCATGGCATCGAGATAAGGCGTTTCCTCGGTGATCTGGGAACCGATGTGACAGTCGATGCCCGCGATCTTCAGGCCGGGCAGGGCGGCGGCATGCTGATAGACGGCCAGTGCCCGTTCGTGGGCGATGCCGAACTTGTTGCCCTTCAGGCCGGTGGAAATGTAGGGGTGCGTTTTGGGGTCGATGTTCGGGTTGACGCGGATGCTGATGGGCGCCACCTTGCCCGCGGCCAGCGCCACCGCATTCAGCACGTCGATCTCGGATTCGCTTTCGACATTGAAGCAGCCGATGCCGGCCTCCAGCGCCTCGCGCATCTCGCCGGGAGTCTTGCCGACGCCCGAGAAGATGACCCTCGAAGCCGTGCCTCCGGCAGCCAGCACACGGCGCAACTCGCCGCCCGAGACGATGTCGAAGCCGCAACCGGCACGGGCAAAAACCTGCAGGACGCCCAGGGTCGAGTTGGCCTTCATGGCATAGCAGATCTGCACCTTGCGGCCGGCAAATCCGCGCTGGTAGGCGGCCAGTGCCTGCAGCATCGCCGCCTTGGAATAGACGTAGAGCGGCGTACCGTGGGTCGAGGCCAGACCGGCCAGCGGAACGTCCTCCAGGAACAGCGCGTCACCGCGATAGGCGAGTTGGGGGGCGCCGGGCAGCGTGGGTGGAATCATGGCTTGGACAACGGTGGCGGGAATCGAGAACGAAAAGATCAGGCAGACTGGCAGGGCGGCTACCGCTATTCCTGCATGGTGCTTTCGGGCACGAGGTCGGTCGGCGTGGGCGGCGCGATGATCGCTGGCGCCTGGGGCACGACATCGGCGGGACCGATGGCCTGGGCCGGTTTGGCAGGAGAGGCGTCCCGGGTTCGGGCCCAGTCGGGGCGAAGGGTCTGTGTCAGCGGGGCACGTTGCCTGGCGGCCGGCTCGGTGGGCATGAACAGGCTGCCTTTCTGGCCGCAGCCGGCCATGGCGGCCGCCCCGGCAACAAGGACTATCACCCTGACTAGAATTTGCGGGACTTTCAACATCAGCGGATTGTAGTAATGACCGACCTCGAGTATCAGACCCTTGCCGAGCAGCTGCTGGGCCACGTCGAGGCCTGCTGCGACCGATTCAACGACGAGACCGATGCCGACATCGACGCACAACGCTCCGGCGGCATGGTCACCCTGGTATTTGCCAACCGCAGCCAGATCGTGCTGAACCAGCAGAAGCCGCTGCACGAACTTTGGCTTGCGGCCAAGTCGGGCGGCTACCACTTCAAGTGGGTCGACGGCGCATGGACCGACACCAAGGGCCAGGGCGAGATGCTGCAGATCCTCACCCGCGAGGCGACGGCCCAGTCGGGCCTGTCGCTGGTGTTCTGAAATCGGTCAGCGGAACAGGTCCAGGATCTTGCTGCGCTCCTCGCTGGGCGGCGGCGCAGCCGGTGCCACGGCATCGGCCGAGGCGCCCGGCGTGCCGGGCGCGTCGCCCGCACCACCGCCCAGGCTCGGAATGCCGCCGCTGCGGGCGTATTCCTCGTAGAACCATTCGCCGCCGTTGTTCACCACGCCGGCCGGCGGTTCGTATTCCTTCACCGGCACGCCCTGCAGTGCGTATTCCATGAAGCTCAGCCAGACCGGCATGCTCAGGCCGCCGCCCGTCTCTCGGTCGCCCATGTTGCGCGGAGTGTCGTACCCGATCCAGGCAATGGCGGCCAGGGTGGGCTGAAAGCCGGCGAACCAGGCATCCATCGAATCGTTGGTGGTGCCGGTCTTGCCATAGATGTCAGGACGTTTCAGCGTGGCCTGGGTGCGGGCGGCGGTGCCGTTACGAGCCACCGAGTTCAGCAGACTGTCCATGATGAATGCGTTGCGCGGCTCGATCACCTGGTTGCTGGCGTCCAGCGCAGGCGGTTTGGTTTCGAGCAGCACGCGTCCCTTGGGGTCGGTGACCTTGGCGATCAGCCAGGGGCTGAGCCGGTGCCCGCCGTTGGCGAACACCGAATAGGCCGCCGCCATCTGCATCGGCGTGACCGAGCCGGCGCCGAGCGCCATCGGCAGGTAGGCCGGGTGCCTTTCCTTGTCGAAGCCGAAACGGGTGATCCAGTCCTGTGCGTATTTGGTGCCGATGGACTGCAGGATGCGGATGGACACCAGGTTCTTCGACTTCTCCAGCGCCCGGCGCATCGACATCGGGCCGTCGAAACCACCGCCGTAGTTCTTGGGTTCCCACGGCTGGCCGCCGGTGGTGCCGGCATCGAAATAGAGCGGAGCGTCGTTGATGACGGTGGCCGGTGTGAACCCCTTTTCGAGCGCGGCCGAATAGATGAATGGCTTGAAGCTGGAGCCCGGCTGGCGCCAGGCCTGGGTCACGTGGTTGAACTTGTTCTTGCCGAAGTCGAAGCCGCCGACCAGCGCCTTGAGCGCGCCGCTGCGCGGGTCGATGGCAACGAAGGCGCCTTCGATCTCGGGGATCTGGGTAATTTCCCAGGTGCCCTTGGTGGTCCGTACCACCCGGATCACCGCGCCGCGGCGGATGCGGATGTTGGGGCCGGCCTTGTCGTTCAAGCCCGACTGGGCCGGCTTCAGGCCGTCGCCGGTGACCTCGACCCGGTCGCCATCGGCGCGCACGGCGACGATGCGTTTGGGGCCGGCTTCCAGCACCACGGCCGAGAGAACGTCGCCGTTGTCGGGATGGTCGGCGAGGGCCTCGTCGACGGCTTCGTCGACTTCCTTTGGGTCCGAAGGCAGGTTGATGAATTGTTCCGGGCCGCGGTAGATCTGGCGGCGCTCGTAATCCATCAGGCCGCGGCGCAGTGCCTTATAGGCGACTTCCTGGTCGCCGGCGCTGACGGTGGTGTAGACATTCAGTCCTCGTGTATAGGCGTCGTTGCCGTATTGGTTGAACACGATCTGCCTCACCATTTCAGCGATGTATTCGGCATGTACACGCGTACTGTCGTTATTGCCCCGCAGGTGCAGTTCTTCTTCTTTGGCCGTGGCCGCCTGGTCCCGGTTGATGAAGCCGTTCTCGGCCATGCGGTTGATGATGTAGAGCTGGCGCTCCCGTGCACGCCGCGGATTGTTGATGGGGTTGTTGGCAGTGGGTGCCTTGGGCAGGCCGGCCAGCATGGCGGCCTCGGCGATGCTGATCTTTTGCAGCGGCTTGCCGAAATAGGCTTCGGATGCCGCGGCGAAACCATAGGCGCGGTTGCCCAGGTAGATCTGGTTCATGTAGATCTCGAGGATCTGGTCCTTCGAGAGCATGTGTTCCAGCTTGAGCGTCAGCAATATTTCGTAGATCTTGCGGGTGAAGGTCTTTTCGGACGAAAGGTAGACGTTGCGTGCCACCTGCATGGTGATGGTGGACGCGCCCTGGCTCTTGGCCCGGTTGACGTTGGCGAGGCCGGCACGCAGCACGCCGACATAGTCGACACCGCCGTGGTTGTAGAACCGGGCGTCCTCGGCGGCCAGCACGGCGTCTTTCATCACCTGGGGGATGTCACCGATGGGTGTCAGATTGCGGCGCTCTTCGCCGAACTCGCCCAGCAAGGCTCCTTCGGTCGAAAAGACCCGAAGCGGCAGTTTGGGCCGGTAATCGGCCAGGTCGGAAATGTCGGGAAGGTTGGGGTAGGCAACAGCCAGTGCGACGCCCACGGTCAATGCCGCAGCAGCGACCAAGGCTGCCACCACGCCCACCAGGCCCAGCGCGATGCGCAGCAGCCAGGACCACCAGGGCCGCGGCCTGCGTGGTTTGGCACTCGTGCGATTGGACCTGGAAGAAGTGTTGTCGGAGGATCTGGAAGCGTTGGGTTCGCGTGGATCGCGGGGTTCGGTGGCCATGGCGTCTCGCGTAAGGGAACCCGGCATTATAGAAATCGAAGGGATTCCGCATGCATATTCCTGGGCCTGAAAGCACACGAGTGTGTCAGCGTGTGTGACCACTTCCGTGGACACGGGCGCGACCGCTGTTGTTTTGGCGCAGCGTGTGTTTACGCTCGTTGGTACCCAATTGGACGCCCGTTCAAACGGTGCTGATAGGATTGAGATTGCCGTTAGCTTTTTGTTTCATAAACTGTCCGAGCAGGTGCCTCATTGATCTCGCTGGCTTTGCCTTTTAGCCGTCAGGCCGCGCCGCTCCTGGGCATCGACATCAGCTCGTCCAGCATCAAGCTGGTGGAGCTGGGTCGGTCCAAGGACGGAACGCTGGTGCTCGAACGATGCGCCATCGAGGTGCTCGAAAAGGGCTGGATCGTCGATGGCAACGTCGAGCGTTTCGACGATGTCTCCGAAGCCCTGCGGCGCCTGGTCAAGAAGAGCGGCACCCGTACCCGCAACGCGGCGCTGGCGCTGCCTCCCTCTGCCGTCATCACCAAGAAGATCACCTTGCCGGCAGGGCTCAACGAACATGAGCTCGAAGTGCAGGTCGAGTCCGAAGCCAGTCAGTACATCCCTTTCTCGCTCGACGAGGTGAGCCTCGATTTCTGCGTGATCGGCCCGAGCGCCGGTTCGGTCGAGGACATCGAGGTGCTGATCGCAGCCTCGCGCAAGGAAAAGGTCCAGGACCGTCAGGGGCTGGCCGAAGCCGCCGGCCTCAAGCCCCAGGTACTCGATATCGAATCCTTCGCCGCACGCCTTTCGGCCGGCCGGCTGATCGAGACCCTGCCGAACGGCAAGGACGCCATGGTCGCGTTGCTCAAGATCGGCGGCGTCGGCAGCAGCATGCAGGTCATGCGCAACGACGAGGTCGTCTATGAACGCGACCAGGCCTTCGGCGGCGCACAACTCACGCAGCTGATCGTGCGCCAATACGGTTTTTCGGTCGAAGAGGCCGAACTGAAGAAACGCAATGCCGAACTGCCGGACGACTATGCCAACGCGGTACTGGCGCCTTTCGTCGAAAGCATGGCGGCGGAAGTCAGCCGCGCCCTGCAGTTCTTCTTCACCAGCTCCACCTACAACCGCATCGATCACATCCTATTGTGCGGAGGCTCCGCCGCGCTTCCCGGTCTGCCGGCTGCCATATCCCTGCAGTCCGGCGTGAGCTGTTCGGTGGCCAACCCGTTCGAGGGCATGACGATCGGCTCGGGCGTGCGTTCTTCGGCGCGCACCTTGCGTGACGCGTCTTCCTATCTCACTGCCTGTGGCCTGGCCATGCGGAGGTTCCTGCAGTGATCCTGATCAATCTGCTGCCGCACCGTGAAGCGGCGCGCAAGAAGCGTCGAGAGGCCTTCAATGCCGCGGTCGGCGCTTCGGTCGTGGTGGGGGGGCTGCTGGCGGGTGGCATCTACCTGTATTTCCAGGCGCGCCTCGACAACCAGTCGGGTCGCAATGCCGCGCTGCAGGGCGCCATCACCGTACTCGACAAACAAATCAAGGACATCGCCACCATCGAAGCCGAGATCACCGCCCTGCGGGCCCGGCAGAAGGCGGTGGAAGACCTCCAGTCCGACCGCAACCTGCAGGTCTACCTGCTCAACGAACTGGTGCGCCAGTTGCCTGACGGGGTCTACCTGACCGACATGCGGCAGGTGGACCAGACCATCACCCTCAAGGGCTCGGCGCAGTCCAACGAGCGTGTGTCGGAGTTGCTGCGGAACCTCGGCAACAACACGCCTTATTTCGCCAAGCCGCAACTGATAGAGATCGTTACCGGCTCCGTTTCCCTCGGCCCGCGCGACCAGCGGCGGGTTGCCAATTTCACGATTTCGGTGCGTTTGCTGCGATCCAGCGAGGTCCAGGCCGCTGCCACGGCGGCAAGCGCGGCTGGCGGCCCGGCCGCATCGACCGCTCCGGCGCCCGCCGCAGCGGCACCCGCACGTTAAAGGACGCACTGCCATGGCAACCCCGTCCCTTCCCAGGCTCGACCTCGCCGAGCTTTCCTACAAGCTTCAAAGCCAGTTCCGCGGGCTCGATCCCAAGGATCCCTCGCAGTGGCCCGGCATTCCGCGGGCGCTGCTCTACATGGTCATCGCGCTGGCGGTCATCGGTGGCGCCTGGTATGCGTATCTCAGCGACTTCCAGGCCGAACTCGATGCTTCGGTGGCCCAGGAAGAAGTCTTGCGCACCAGCTACACGACCAAGCTGGCTAAGGCGACCAACCTGGATGCGCTGAAGAAGCAGCGCGAGCAGATCAGCGTCTACGTGACCCAGCTCGAAAAGCAGCTGCCGAGCAAGGCTGAAATGGACGCCCTGCTGTCCGACATCAACCAGGCCGGCCTGGGCCGCAGTCTGCAATTCGAACTTTTCCGGCCGGGCAGCGTGCAGGTGCGCGACTATTACGCCGAGTTGCCCATCCAGGTGCGTGTCACCGGCAAATACCACGACATGGGCGCCTTCACCTCCGATGTTGCGCACCTGTCGCGCATCGTCACGCTCGACAACCTGTCCATCTCCCCGGCCAAGGACGGCATGCTGGCCATGGACGTCACCGCCCGCACTTTCCGCTACCTCGACCAGGACGAGATCGAAGCGCAACGCAAGGCTGCGGCCGGAGCCAAGAAATGAAGGTCTGGACCCTGGCTTTCTGCCTGCTGCCCCTGCTCGCCGCCTGTGGTGACGCGGTCGACGACGACCTGAGCACCTGGATGGCCGAACAAAAGGCCGCAGCCAAACCGCGGGTGCCACCGCTGAGTCCACCCAAGCAGTTCACGCCGGCCGACTACACCCAGCGCGAAGCGGTCGATCCGTTCAGTGCCGAGAAACTCACCCAGGCGCTGCAGCGGGACACCACTCGCACTACCGTCAATACAGCCTTGCTCGCGCCCGAACTGGTGCGTCGCAAGGAGCCGCTCGAATCCTATCCGCTGGACGCCCTGAGCATGGTCGGCAGCCTTCAGAAAGACCGTCAGCCGGCGGCTCTGGTCAAGGTCGGAACCCTGCTGTACCAGGTACGGGTGGGTGAACACCTTGGGCAGAACTATGGGCGGGTAACCGCCATCACCGAAACAGAAACGCGCATCCGCGAGGTCGTTCAGGACCCGGGCGGCGATTGGGTTGAACGCAATACGAGCCTGCAGCTTCAGGAGACTACGAAATGAATCAAGGCTACGGGCGTATTCGAAACCTTCTGCGCGGCCTGACGGCACTGCTGCTGGGAAGCCTGGTCGGCATGGCGGCATGGGGCCAGACGAGCATTCAGTCGATGACCGCGTTTGCACAGGGAGCGGGTGAACTGCTGCGGATCGATTTTTCGACACCGCCCGCTGCACTGCCTACCGGTTTCGCGATCCAGTCGCCGGCACGTATCGCGCTCGACTTTCCCGGCGCCGTCAACGGCCTGGGCCGTTCCTCGGTCGAACTGAACCAGGGCAACCTGCGTTCGGCCACGGTGGTCGAGGCCGGCGATCGCAGCCGGGTGGTGCTCAACCTGCGTCGCCCGACCGCCTACACCGCACGCATCGAGGGCAACACCCTGCTGGTGTCGCTCGAGCCTTCAGCCGCCGGCGCTGCAGCGCTGACCCCGCGCCCGTCATTTGCCGAAAACACGGCGAGCGATGTCGAACCGTTGCGCGACATCGATTTTCGCCGCTCCGACGAGGCGGTGGGCCGCATCGTGGTCACACTGCCGAACAACAAGGTCGGCGTCGACCTGCGCCAGCAAGGCGGCAGCCTGGTGGTCGAGTTCCTCAAGTCGTCTTTGCCCGAAGGCCTGCGGCGCCGTATGGACGTTGCCGATTTCGGCACTCCGGTCCAGCTGATCACCACATCGCAACTGGGTGACCGGGTGCGCATGACCATCGAACCCCGTGGCGACTGGGAGCACAGCGCCTATCAGAGCGATACGCAGTTCGTGGTGGAAGTCCGGCCCAAGAAGGTCGACCTGACAAAACTCACCCAGGGTCCGGGTTTCTCGGGCGATCGCCTTTCGCTCAATTTCCAGAACATTGACGTGCGCTCCCTGCTGCAGGTGATCGCCGATTTCACCAATTTCAACATCGTCACGTCCGACACCGTCGTCGGCTCGCTCACGTTGCGCCTGAAGGACGTGCCCTGGGACCAGGCCCTGCAGATCATCATGGATGCCAAGGGCCTGGGCATGCGCAAGAACGGCACCGTGCTGTGGATCGCACCCAAAGACGAGATCGATTCACGCACCCGCAAGGACCTGGAAGCGCAGCAGGCCATCCAGAACCTGGAGCCGTTGCGCACGCAAGCCTTCCAGCTCAACTACGCCAAGGCCACCGACATGGTGGGCCAGTTGCTGGGCGTGGCAGTAGGCGGCGCCGGCGGTGTGAGCGGCATCGGTGGTGTCAGCGGCAACAACGCGCGGTTCCTGTCGACCCGCGGCAGTGTCATTGCCGAGCCGCGCACCAACCAGCTTTTCGTCACCGACACCGCCGAGAAGATCCGCCAGGTGCAGGAACTCATCGCCCGGCTCGACAAGGCCGTGCGGCAGGTGCTGATCGAGGCCCGCATCGTCGAAGCGTCTGACACCTTCAGCCGTTCGCTGGGTGTGAAGCTGGGCAGTTCGGACCTGCGTACCCAGCAGGGCGGCACATCCGGTTATTCACTGGGCGGTGGCAACCGGCTGGCGGTCGGCACGACCTATAACAACGTCGTCGCCACCACCGGCGCGGGCGGTACGGTCGACACCACCTCCAACTTCGTCAACCTGCCGGCCACCACGGCCACGGGTACCAGTGCCGCGACGTTCGCGCTGTCGATCTTCAATGCATCGGCCAACCGTTTCCTGAACCTGGAATTGTCGGCACTCGAAGCGGACGGCAAGGGAAAGCTGGTGTCCAGCCCGCGCATCGTCACCGCCGACCAGACCAAGGCGCTGATCGAGCAGGGCACCGAGTTCCCCTACCAGCAGGCCACGGCCAGCGGCGCGACTTCGGTGGCTTTCCGCAAGGCCAACCTGAAGCTGGAGGTCACGCCGCAGATCACGCCGGAAGGCAACATCATCCTGGACCTGGACATCAACAAGGACTCGCGTGGCGAGACCACCACCGCGGGTATCGCCATCGACACCAAACACATCAAGACCCAGGTCCTGGTGGAAAACGGCGGCACGGTGGTCATCGGCGGCATCTTCGAACTGACCCAGACGACCACCATCAACAAGGTTCCGTTCCTGGGCGACATCCCGTTCGCGGGCGTGCTGTTCCGTAACAGCGCCAATGTGAACAACAAGACGGAAATGCTGGTGTTCATCACGCCGAAGATGATCACGGACCAGAACGCGGCGCGCTGACAGCACGCTTGCAGACATTCATTGGGGGAAGACTACAAATGCAGAACGGTATCCGGATATTTGCGCGGTGGACGCGTGTAGTTGCTGCGAGTGCGCTGGCTGCTGCCTTGGTGGCCTGCGGCGGTGGCGGTGGCGGCGGTGGAACCTCGCTGAGCAATACCGGCACGGGCACGGGCACTAGTGGCACTGGTACCGGCACTGGTACCGGCACGGGCACGGGCACGGTGACGACGCCCACGATGACCATTGCCATCGTGGACGGGTCCGGCGCCGCTGTCGCAGCGAACTCGATCAGTTCGTCGACCACATATGTACGTGTCCTGCTCAAGGACGCGGCCGGTGCGGTCGTACCCAGCAAGCTTGTGACCTTCACCACCGCCGCCACCGTCGCGACCTTGGCGCAGGCATCGGCTCTGACCGATGCCGCCGGTGTCGCCCTGGTTCGGATCACACCTGTCAGCAGCACGGCATCGGCTGCCGGCACGGTCACGGCGAGTGCTACCGTGGCGGGTACCGCAGTGCAGGCCACCGTGGACTACCAGACGGCGGCCGCCACTGTGGCGCTGACCAGCTTTACCCCCACCTCCACCAACATCACCGCATTGCAAACCTCGGCGGTGACGCTCAAGGCCCTGGTCGGCGGCGTGGCAGCCAAGTCCGGCCAGGTGAGCGTGACCTTCAATGCGTCCTGTGGCACTTTCAGCCCGAGCACTGCGTCCAGCGCCAGCGACGGCACGGTATCGACCGTCTACCAGTCGACAGCCGGTTGCAGCGGCCCGGTCACCCTGACTGCCCAGTCGGGCGCGGTCAACGCATCAACCACGATCACCGTAGCAGCCGCACAGGCTGCAAACCTGCTGTTCTTCGGCACCAACCTCGGTACAGGCGTAAGCACCATCTTCACCTCGCGTGCCAGCAGCGGTGTGAAGCAGGCCACCCTGACGTTCCAGGTCGTCGATTCCAGCGGTGCCGGCATGTCGGGTCAGTTGATCAACTTTGGCCTTTCGAGCAGTGCGATAGCTGCCGGCGTGACCTTTACCGCCAGCGGTACGTCCACGGCTTCGGGAGCAACCACCGACTCCAGCGGCAAAGCCGCTGTCACCATCAGCGCGGGTAGCCTGCCCACGCCGGTGATCGTGACGGCCACGCTTGCGTCCAACACTTCGATGCAGGCCTCTTCCAGCACGCTTGCCATCACCTCGGGCGTGCCGACACAGGATGCTGCTTCCCTGGCTGCCGCCACGTTGGCGCCGGAGGCTTTCAATATCGACGGCGTCGCCGACAGCCTGACTTTCCGCATTTCCGACCGCCAGGGCAATCCGGTGCCTGCGGGAACCACTGTGACCTTCGTCACATCGCAGGGCCTGGTGACCGGAAGCTGCACGCTCGATGCCAATTCGGCCTGCGTCGTCACCTATACCTCGCAGGGCACACGACCTACCAACGGCCGTGTCATCGTCCTTGCCTATCTGGACGGCGAGGAAAACTTCGTCGACCTGAACGGCAACAACAGCTACGACCCTGGCGAAACCTTTACCGAAATTGGTACGACCTACCGCGATGACAACGAAGATGGTGTTTACCAATCCACCGAGCAGACCTATCCCGGTGGCTCCGTCGGCTCCGCCGCCTGTACCAGCACCCGTGTCAATACGCCCTTCATCGCCAACAGTTGTGACGGCGTCTGGAGCAGCAGCATCCGCGTGCGTCGGCAGATGACTTTGGTGCTGGCAACCGGCAGGACGGTTCTTACCCAGAGCTCGCGCACCACCGGCTTCCTGACGGTGTCCATCTCGGATCTCAACGGCAACTCTGCACCCACCGGTTCCACGGTATCCGCCAGTGTCACGACTACCGGCAGCGCCTGCGCGATCACCGGTGGCGGCAGTGGCACGATCCCCAACACCACCGCCGCGATCGTTTATCCGATCACGCTCAACGGCGATGCCAGTTGCTCCGCCGCGACCATCCTGGTGACCGTGACTTCGCCTAGCGGCATCGCGACCTCGAAATCCTTTTGATCACCCTCATCGGCCTGCCCGGCTCGGGCAAGTCCACCGTCGGCCGGCAACTCGGCCGGCGGTTGCAGATGCCATTCGTGGACACCGACACGGTCATCGAGCAACGCATCGGTTGCACCATCCGCGACTTTTTCGAGCGCGAGGGTGAGGCGGCTTTCCGTGACGTCGAACAGGCGGTACTGGCCGATCTATGCGCCGAACCGAAAGCCAAGGTATTGGCCACGGGCGGCGGCATCGTGCTGCGCCAGGCGAACCGCGACTGCCTGCGTAGCGTCGGCACGGTGGTTTACCTGCGATCTTCTCCCGAAGAACTCGCTCGCCGGCTCAAGCACGACGCCCAGCGGCCGCTTCTCCAGGGCGTCGACCCGCTGACACGCCTGCGGGAGCTATACGCCGCACGCGACCCGCTCTACCGCGAGGTAGCGGCCTTCACCATCGACAGCGCCCGTCGTTCGGTGGCCATGATGGTCGGGACGGTGGTCATGCAACTCGAGCTGGCCGGTGGCTGCTGCGTCAATCCGGAGGCGGCTGCAGGCCACCCCTGAGCCCCCACGGCGTGGCAGGCAATTTACACTTCGCGCTTTCGGGCGGCGAGGCCCCGCTGCCCCTGTTCTGATCGTTCCATGCCTCCTGTCCTGATCTCCACCGATTCCGCCCCTGTCGAAACCCTGCAGAACACCCGTGTGTCGATCGACCTGGGGGATCGCAGTTACGACATCGACATCGGCGCCGGCCTGCTCGACGACCCCGCCAGTTTTGCCGGCCTTCCAAAGGCGGCGGTGGCGGTCATCGTCACCAACACGGTGGTCGAGCCGCTATATGGCGCGCGACTGCGGGCCAGCCTCGCCGGGCGATTCCCGCAGATCCACACGGTGGTGCTGCCCGATGGTGAAGACCACAAGGACTTGAACACCCTCAACCTGGTGTTCGACGCCATGGCTACCCATGGCTGCGACCGAAAGAGCGTGCTGTTCGCGCTGGGCGGCGGTGTGGTGGGCGACATGACCGGTTTCGCGGCCGCCTGCTACATGCGCGGCGTGCCTTTCGTGCAAGTGCCGACCACGTTGCTGGCGCAGGTCGATTCGTCGGTCGGCGGCAAGACGGCGGTCAACCATCCGGCCGGCAAGAACCTGCTCGGCGCCTTCTACCAGCCGCTGCAGGTCGTCTGCGACCTGGCCACCCTGCGCACGCTGCCGCCGCGCGAGATGAGCGCCGGCCTGGGCGAAATCATCAAGTACGGTCCCATCCACGACATGGCTTTCCTGGACTGGATCGAAGCCAACCTGGATGCCTTGCGAGCCGGCGAGACCGCCGCGCTGGCCCATGCGGTGCAGCGCAGCTGCGAGATCAAGGCAGAGGTCGTCGGTGCCGACGAACGCGAAGCCGGCCTGCGTGCCATCCTCAATTTCGGCCACACCTTCGGCCACGCCATCGAGGCCGGCATGGGCTACGGCACCTGGCTGCACGGTGAAGGCGTGGGTTGCGGCATGGTGATGGCGGCCACGTTGTCGCAGCATCTCGGGCTGGTCGACGCCGCGTTCGTCGCACGGCTGCGCAACCTGATCGAACGCGCCGGGCTGCCGGTGGTGGGTCCTCATATCGATCCGGTCGACAACGCCGGCCGTTATCTGCAACTGATGCGGGGAGACAAGAAGTCCGAAGGCGGCGAAATCCGTTTCGTGCTGATCGACGGCCCCGGCCGCGCGGTGGTGCGGCCCGCGCCCGACGCGCTGGTGCGCGCCGTGATCGACGCCTGCTGCGCGCCGATCTGAACCCGCTGGCGATCACGATGCTCGCTCCGTACGCCTGCGACCCGGCACTGAGCCGGGGGCGCCGTTTTCAGGAAGTCCCGGCGCCCACCCGTACCGACTACCAGCGTGACCGCGACCGCATCGTGCATTCGACCGCATTCCGGCGTCTGGTCTACAAGACGCAGGTTTTCCTGAACCACGAAGGCGACCTGTTCCGCACACGGCTGACCCATTCGCTCGAAGTGGCGCAACTGGGTCGATCGATCGCCCGGTCGCTCGGCCTCGAAGAAGACCTGGTCGAAGCCGTAGCGCTGGCGCACGACCTGGGCCACACGCCCTTCGGCCACGCCGGGCAGGATGCGCTGCATGCCTGCATGCAGGACCACGGTGGTTTCGAACACAACCTGCAGAGCCTGCGGGTGGTCGATACGCTCGAAGAGCGTTACCCCGATTTCGACGGCCTCAACCTGACCTTCGAAACCCGCGAAGGGATTCTCAAGCACTGCGCCCGACCGGCGGCCGAGGCGCTCGAAGCCATCGAACCCGGCGGCGTGGGCCGACGGTTCATCGACCGCGAGCAGCCCGCACTCGAGGCCCAGCTCTGCAACCTGGCCGACGAGATCGCCTACAACGCCCACGACATCGACGACGGCGTGCGTTCGGGCCTGATCACGCTGGAGCAGCTGGAAGCCGTGCCGCTGTTCGACCGGTACCGTCGCGCCGCGCTGGCCGCCCATCCTGCCCTGGGCCGAGGCCGCGGCCAACGCCGCCTGCTTTACGAGTCGATTCGCCTAATGCTGAGCGACCAGGTCTACGACGTCATCGACACCACCCGCAAGGCGCTTGCCGACGTCGCGCCGCAGTCGGCCGACGCGGTCCGCACTGCCAGCCGGCCGCTGGTGGGTTTCGGCCAAGCCATGCGGGCCGAATCCATCGTGCTCAAGCGTTTTCTCTTTCAGAACCTCTACCGCCATCCGCAGGTATCCGCCATGGCGTCAGCCGGCAAACAGGTCGTGCATGAACTGTTCGACGCCTACTGCGCCGAGCCGGAAGAAATGCGCGGCGGCTTCGGCGACCGCGCGGCCGAGGCGGGGCCGGACCTCAGTCGGCAACGCATCGTGTCCGACTACATCGCAGGCATGACCGACCGCTTCGCCAGCAGCGAACACCAGCGCCTGACCGGCCGCCGCCTGTTCGATTGAGCCTGCGCCGGTAAACTCGGCGCCCCGTGCCCCAGCCAAATACCACCTCCATCGACGTTGCCCTGGCCGATACCCGCCGCTGGGTCGACCGCGCAGTCATCGGCCTGAACCTGTGCCCCTTTGCCAAGGCCGTGCAGGTGCGAGGCCAGGTGCATTACGCCGGCTGCGACACCGAAGACCCCGAAACCCTGCTGCAGATGCTGTTAGCGGAAGCAGATGCCTTGATGGCGCTGGACGCCCACGAACGCGACACCACGCTGCTGATCGCCACCGGCTGTCTCGGCGACTTCCTGGACTTCAACGACTTTGCCGGTGATGCCGAAGACCGCCTGTTCGAGCGCGGCTTCGAAGGCGTGTTGCAACTGGCCACCTTTCACCCCGACTTCCAGTTCGGCGGCACCGAGGCGGACGACATCACCAATGCCACCAACCGCGCGCCCTGGCCCACGTTGCACCTGCTGCGCGAAACCAGCGTCGACCGAGCCGTCGAGGCGTTCCCCGATGCCGAGGAAATCTTCGGCCGCAACATCGAAACGCTGGAAAAACTGGGCAACGAGGGCTGGTCGGCGCTCGACGTCGGCCCCGGCAGCGCGGCGCGCGCCCACCAGGATTCCCCATGAAGAAACACGCTCCCAAGACCGTCGACGCAGCCGCGGCACTGCCGCCTGAAATCCGGGAAGGCCAGTCGGTCGAGTTGCTGAAAGAGCTGCACATCCTGACCCGCGACGGCAAACTCAACCAGGATTCGCGGCGAAAACTCAAGCAGGTCTACCACCTGTTCAATTTCATCGAGCCGCTGCTGCGCGAACTGCCTGAAAAAGGCCAGGGCGCCACGCTCGCCGACCACGGCGCCGGCAAGTCCTATCTGGGTTTCATCCTCTACGACCTCTTCTTCAAGGCCCAGGCCGAAGGGCAGGGCGGCCACATCTACGGCGTCGAAACCCGCGCCGAACTGGTCGAGCGGTCCTCCGAACTGGCGCGACGACTGGGCTTCGGCCGCATGTCCTTTTTGAACGTGTCGGCTGCCGATGCCGCCACCGATTCCGCCTTGCCCGAACGCATCGACATCGTCACCGCGCTTCACGCCTGCGACACCGCCACCGACGACGCCATCGCCTTCGGGCTGGAAAAAAAGGCGAGAGCGCTGGTGCTGGTGCCTTGTTGCCAGGCCGAGGTCGCCTCGGTGCTGCGCGGCCAGAAGGCGCTGGCGCTGAAACGCACACCGCTTGCCGAGTTGTGGCGTCATCCGCTGCACACCCGCGAAATGGGCAGCCAACTCACCAATGTGTTGCGTTGCCTTTATCTCGAGGCCTGCGGTTACCAGGTGACGGTGACCGAACTGGTCGGCTGGGAACACAGCATGAAGAACGAACTCATCATTGCCCGCTACACCGGGCAGCGCAAACGCAGCGCCGCCGAGCGGCTACACGCCTTGCTGGCGCAGTTCGGACTGGAGTCGCTGGCCGCCGAGCGCTACAGCCGCGCGCCGTTGCCGGAAGCCGCGGACCGGGCTGTAGAAACCGCCGAGTAGATCGTGGCCCGACTGCCGCGACTCACCATTCCCGGCCAGGTCCATCGGCTGGTATTGCGTGGCAACAATGGTCAGCCGGTGTTCGGTGACGATGCCGATCGGCAGTACCTGCTGCAACTGCTGCAGGACCATGCCATCGAGAACGCCGTCGCGGTCCACGGCTATGTGTTGCTGGGCAACCAGGTGCAGCTGCTGGTCACTCCGGCAGATGGCCGGCTCGGTGCCTGGATGCAGGCCGTTGGCCGGCGCTACGTGCGTTATTTCAATGACCGGAACCACCGCAGCGGCACCTTGTTCGAAGGCCGTTATCGCTCTACCGTGCTCGATGCGGCAGATTGGCTGCTACCCGCCATGGTGGTCGCCGATCTGGCGCCGGTGACAACCGGCCTGGCGCCGCAACCCGAAGCCTGGCCTTGGTCCAGCCACGCCCATTACGTCGGCCGTCACGTCGATCGGCTGGTGACGCCGCATGCCAGCTGCTGGGCGCTGGGAAACACCCCATTCGCACGCGAAATGGCCTATGCCGATCTGGTGCACGGCGGCGTTTCATCTGCGATCCAGAAGCAACTGGAGGCTGCAACGCTTGGCGGATGGGCACTGGGAAACCCGGAATTCCTGTCCGCATTGGAAAAAAAGACGCAGCGAAGGCTCCAACCAGGGACTGCGGGAAGACCGGTGGCTACCAAAAAAACCGTTTGACCGATTTGGCAAGACCAATGAAATCAAGAGGTTGCAGCTTGAAATAACCCGTCCCCAATTTATTCTCCCACCAGATTTATCGGGAAATAATTAGTATCTGACCCTAATTAAAACTTCTTGGCACCGTTGTTGCTGTGTCCTATGCTCGCAATCCCCGCGACATTCGAAGGAGCACGCCCATGACGACGGCTGCCGAGATCAAGCATCTCCAAGACAACGGTCTGTATTCCACCAGCAACGAACACGACGCCTGCGGCCTCGGTTTCGTGGCCCACATCAAGGGCGAGAAGCGTCACGACATCGTGACGCAGGCGCTGAAGATCCTCGAGAACATCGACCACCGCGGCGCGGTCGGTGCCGACAAGCTCATGGGCGACGGCGCGGGCATCCTGATCCAGCTGCCTGACCTGCTCTACCGCGAAGAGATGGCGAAGCTGGGCGTGGCACTGCCACCGCCTGGCGAATATGGCGTCGGCATGATCTTCATGCCAAAGGAGCACGCGTCCCGCCTGGCCTGTGAACAGGAAGTCGAGCGTGCCATCAAGGCCGAAGGCCAGGTGCTGCTGGGCTGGCGCGAAGTGCCGGTCAACCGCGAGATGCCGATGTCGCCCCAGGTCAAGAAGACCGAGCCGATCATCCGCCAGGTGTTCATCGGCCGTGGTGCCGACGTCATCGTGCAGGACGCACTCGAACGCAAGCTCTACGTGATCCGCAAGACCGCCAGCGCCAACATCCAGGCGCTGGGCCTGAAGCACAGCAAGGAATACTACGTTCCGAGCATGTCCAGCCGCACCGTGGTCTACAAGGGCCTGCTGCTGGCCGACCAGGTGGGCACCTATTACCTGGACCTGCAGGACGCACGTTGCGTCTCGGCCCTGGGCCTGGTTCACCAGCGCTTCTCGACCAACACCTTCCCCGAGTGGCCGCTGGCCCACCCCTACCGTTATGTCGCCCACAACGGTGAAATCAACACGGTCAAGGGCAACTACAACTGGATGAAGGCCCGCGAAGGCGTGATGTCCTCGCCGGTGCTGGGCGAAGACCTGAAGAAGCTGTATCCGATCAGCTTCGCCGGCCAGTCCGACACCGCCACCTTCGACAACTGCCTCGAGCTCATGACCATGGCCGGCTACCCGTTGAGCCAGGCGGTGATGATGATGATTCCCGAGCCCTGGGAACAGCACACCACCATGGACGGCCGCCGCAAGGCCTTCTACGAATATCACGCCGCGATGATGGAGCCGTGGGACGGCCCGGCCTCGCTGGTGTTCACCGACGGCCGCCAGATCGGCGCCACGCTCGACCGCAACGGCCTGCGCCCTTCGCGTTACATCGTGACCGACGACGACATGGTCATCATGGCTTCCGAATCCGGCGTGCTGCCGGTGCCCGAGCAGAAGATCCTGCGCAAGTGGCGCCTGCAGCCCGGCAAGATGTTCCTGATCGACCTCGACCAGGGCCGCATGATCGACGACGACGAGCTGAAGGCCAACCTGACCAGCAGCAAGCCATACAAGCAGTGGATCGAGAACCTGCGCATCAAGCTCGACGACGTCGAAGGCAGCGGCGACGCGCCCGCCAGCGACGTGGCACTGCTCGACCGCCAGCAGGCCTTCGGCTACACGCAGGAAGACCTGAAGTTCCTGATCCAGCCGATGGCCAAGAACGGCGAAGAGGGCATCGGCTCGATGGGCAACGACAGCCCGCTGGCCGTGCTGTCCGGCAAGGACAAGCCGTTGTACAGCTATTTCAAGCAGCTGTTCGCCCAGGTGACCAACCCGCCGATCGACCCGATCCGCGAAGCCATCGTGATGTCGCTGGTCAGCTTCGTGGGTCCCAAGCCGAACCTGCTGGACATCAACCAGGTCAACCCGCCGATGCGGCTCGAGGTGAGCCAGCCCATTCTCGACTTCAACGACATGGTGAAGCTGCGGGACATCGAGAAGTTCACGCAGGGCAAGTTCCGCAGCGCCACGCTGGACATCACCTACCCGTTCGTCTGGGGCCGCGAAGGTGTCGAGGCCAAGCTGGCGTCGCTGTGCGCCGAAGCGGTCGATGCGATCAAGGGCGGCAACAACATCCTGATCATCAGCGACCGCGCCGTGGGCGCGGACAAGGTGGCGATCCCCGCCTTGCTGGCCCTTTCGGCCATCCATCAGCACCTGGTGCGCGAAGGCCGTCGCACCACGGTCGGCCTGGTCGTCGAGACCGGCAGCGCCCGTGAAGTGCATCACTTCGCCGTGCTGGCCGGTTACGGCGCCGAGGCCGTCCATCCTTACCTGGCAATGGAAACCCTGGCCCAGCTGCACAAGGACATGCCTTCGGACATGTCGGCCGACAAGGCCATCTACAACTACGTCAAGGCCATCGGCAAGGGCCTGTCGAAGATCATGTCCAAGATGGGCGTGTCGACCTACATGAGCTACTGCGGTGCGCAGCTGTTCGAGTCGATCGGCCTGAACACCGAGACCATCGGAAAGTATTTCACCGGCACCGCCAGCCGTGTCGAGGGCATCGGTGTCTTCGAGATCGCCGAAGAAGCCCTGCGCATGCACAAGGCCGCCTTCGGTGACGACCCGGTGCTCAACACCATGCTGGATGCCGGCGGTGAATACGCCTGGCGCGCCCGTGGCGAAGAACACATGTGGTCGCCCGATGCCATCGCCAAGCTGCAGCACAGCACCCGTGCCAACAACTGGAGCACCTACAAGGAATACGCCCAGCTGATCAACGACCAGAGCCGTCGCCACATGACGCTGCGCGGCCTGTTCGAATTCAAGATCGATCCGTCCAAGGCGATTCCGGTCGAAGAGGTCGAGTCGGCCAAGGAAATCGTCAAGCGTTTCGCCACTGGCGCGATGTCGATGGGTTCCATCTCCACCGAAGCCCACGCCACGCTGGCGGTCGCCATGAACCGCATCGGCGGCAAGAGCAACACCGGCGAAGGCGGCGAGGACGAGAACCGCTATCGGAACGAACTCAAGGGCATTCCGATCAAGCTCGGCGACACCCTGAAGAGTGTCATCGGCGAAGCCAACGTCGAAGTCGACATGGCGCTGGAAGCCGGCGATTCGCTGCGCTCGAAGATCAAGCAGGTGGCGTCGGGCCGTTTCGGTGTCACCGCCGAATACCTGTCGTCCGCCGACCAGATCCAGATCAAGATGGCACAGGGCGCCAAGCCCGGCGAAGGCGGCCAGTTGCCCGGCGGCAAGGTGTCCGACTACATCGGCAAGCTGCGCCATTCGGTGCCGGGCGTGGGCCTCATCAGCCCGCCGCCGCACCACGACATCTACTCCATCGAGGACCTGGCCCAGCTGATCCACGACCTGAAGAACGTGGCGCCGCACGCCGGCATCAGCGTCAAGCTGGTGTCGGAAGTCGGCGTCGGCACCATCGCCGCGGGCGTTGCCAAGTGCAAGAGCGATCATGTGGTGATCGCCGGCCACGACGGCGGCACCGGCGCCTCGCCCTGGTCGTCGATCAAGCATGCCGGCTCGCCCTGGGAAATCGGCCTGGCCGAAACCCAGCAGACCCTGGTGCTGAACCGCCTGCGCAGCCGCATCCGGGTGCAGGCCGACGGCCAGATGAAGACCGGCCGCGACGTCGCCATCGGCGCGCTGCTGGGTGCCGACGAGTTCGGCTTCGCCACCGCGCCGCTGGTGGTCGAAGGCTGCATCATGATGCGCAAGTGCCACCTGAACACCTGCCCCGTGGGGGTGGCCACGCAAGACCCGGTGCTGCGCAAGAAGTTTTCCGGCAAGCCCGAACACGTCGTCAACTTCTTCTTCTTCATCGCCGAGGAAGTGCGGCAGATCATGGCGCAGCTGGGCATCCGCAAGTTCGACGACATGATCGGCCGCGTCGACCTGCTCGACACCAAAAAGGGCATCGCCCACTGGAAAGCCAAAGGCCTGGACTTCGGTCGCCTGTTCGCCCAGCCCATCGTGCCGGACACGGTGGGCAAGTTCCACACCGAGTTCCAGGACCACGGCCTGGACAAGGCGCTGGACAACAAGCTGATCGAGAAGTCGCGCGCCGCCATCGACCGCGGCGAACGTGTGCAGTTCATGGAAGTGACTCGCAACGTCAACCGTACCGTGGGCGCCATGCTGTCCGGCGCGGTGACGAAGGTGCACCCGACCGGCCTGCCGGACGACACCATCCGCATCCAGCTGGAAGGCACCGGCGGCCAGTCGTTCGGCGCGTTCCTGACCAACGGCATCACGCTGTACCTGATCGGCGATGCCAACGACTACACCGGCAAGGGCCTGTCGGGCGGCCGTGTGGTGGTGCGTCCGAGCCTGGACTTCCGCGGCGAGGCGGCCAGAAACATCATCGTGGGCAACACGGTCATGTATGGCGCGACGGCCGGTGAGTCCTACTTCGCCGGCGTGGCCGGTGAGCGTTTCGCGGTTCGTCTTTCGGGCGCCACCACGGTGGTCGAGGGTACGGGTGACCACGGCTGCGAATACATGACCGGCGGAACCGTCGCGGTGCTGGGCCTCACCGGCCGCAACTTCGCGGCCGGCATGTCGGGCGGCATCGCCTACGTGTACGACGAAGACGGCCAGTTCGCCTCGCGCTGCAACCTGTCGATGGTCACCCTTGAAAAAGTGGTCAGCTCTGCCGAACAGGCCGCCAGCGTGCACGAGAAGATCTGGCACAAGGGCGAGACCGACGAGGCCAACCTGCGCAAGCTGCTCGAGCAGCACAACCGCTGGACCGGCAGCAAACGCGCGCGCGACCTGCTGGACAACTGGGCGGTTTCGCGGACCAGGTTCGTGAAGGTGTTCCCGACGGAATACAAACGCGCCCTGGCCGAAATCTACGAACGCAAGGTGCAGGCCGACCCGGCCACCCCCGCCGTTCCTTCTGCCGCCCAGCGCGAAATCGCGCCGGCCAAGTAAGAAACAATAAAAAGCAGGACACCACGATCATGGGAAAAGTCACCGGCTTCATGGAGTACGAGCGCATCGAGGAGGGCTACAAGCCCGTCGGTGAACGTCTGAAGCACTACAAGGAATTCGTCGTCGGCCTCGACGACAAGCAGGCCAAGGTCCAGGGTGCGCGCTGCATGGATTGCGGCACGCCTTTCTGCAACAACGGCTGCCCGGTCAACAACATCATTCCGGACTTCAACGACCTGGTTTACCAGGACGACTGGAAGAGCGCCTGGACGGTGCTGGATTCGACCAACAACTTCCCCGAGTTCACCGGCCGCATCTGCCCCGCGCCCTGCGAAGCTGCCTGCGTGCTCAACGTCAACGACGATGCCGTCGGCATCAAGTCCATCGAACACGCCATCATCGACCGCGCCTGGTCCGAAGGCTGGGTCACGCCCCGCGTGGCCAAACACAAGACCGGCAAGAAGGTCGCGGTGGTCGGTTCCGGCCCGGCCGGCATGGCGGCTGCACAGCAGCTGGCGCGTGTCGGCCACGACGTGACGCTGTTCGAGAAGAACGACCGCATCGGCGGCCTGCTGCGCTATGGCATTCCCGACTTCAAGATGGAGAAGACCCACATCGACCGGCGCGCCGAGCAGATGGCCGCCGAGGGCGTGACCATCCGCACCGGTGTCGTCGTCGGTGCGGCGCAGGATCCGCTGGGCAAGGGCTCCAAGGTCACCAACTGGGCCAAGGAAACCATTACGCCCGCACAGCTGCAGGCGGAGTTCGACGCAGTGCTGCTGACGGCCGGTTCGGAAACCTCGCGTGACCTGCCGGTGCCCGGCCGCGACCTGGACGGCATCTACTACGCGATGGAGTTCCTGCCGCAGCAGAACAAGGTCAACGCCGGCGACAAGCTGAAGAACCAGCTGCGCGCCGACGGAAAGAACGTCATCGTCATCGGCGGCGGCGACACCGGCAGCGACTGTGTCGGCACCAGCAACCGGCACGGTGCGGTCAGCGTCACCCAGTTCGAACTGATGCCGCAGCCGCCGGAAGTCGAGAACCGTCCGATGACCTGGCCCTACTGGCCGATCAAGCTGCGCACCAGCTCCAGCCACGACGAAGGCTGCGAACGCGAATTCGCCATTTCCACCAAGGAATTCATCGGCGAGAACGGCAAGCTCACCGGCCTGAAGACCGTTCGTGTGGAGTGGAAGGACGGCAAGATGGTCGAGGTGCCGGGCAGCGAGCAGGTGCTCAAGGCCGACCTGGTGCTGCTGGCGATGGGTTTCGTCGCGCCGGTGTCGCCAGTGCTGGAAGCCTTCGGCATCGACAAGGATGCACGCGGCAACGCCAAGGCCAGCACCGACTTCGATGGCGGTTACGTCACCAACGTGCCCAAGGTGTTTGCCGCCGGCGACGTGCGTCGCGGCCAGTCGCTGGTGGTCTGGGCCATCCGCGAAGGGCGCCAGGCGGCCCGTGCCGTGGATGAGTTCCTGATGGGATACAGCGACCTGCCACGCTGACCTGCAGGGAGGGCGGATCGGTTTTTCGATCCGCTTCGCCCCGGGCCGGAGCCCTTCGTGCGGTGGGCGACGGTCGCTCGCATTTCCTACAAAAGTCTGACTTTTGACGGAGAACCGCCATGTATCTGCAACAGCCTCTCAGGAGTTTTGCGAATAAAGGCGCTGCACAGCTCGGTGCGGTGCTGCATTCGCAAGTGTCGCCACACCGCTCCCTGGCATCCGGCGACAAGGCCCGGGACGAGCCTTCCGAGCCGGTGGATGATGAATCACGGCTCAATCTACCCGCTCCGAAAGCCCTGACCGCCACCGAGCAGAAGGCGTATTTCGACCGGGCCTCGCAGGTCTCGAAGGCTGCGCCAGCCAAGGAATGGACTCTCGCGACACGCACCAGCCGGATGACCTCATCCGCGATCCGTGACCTTCTCAAGCTGACCAGTCGCCCCGGGATCATCAGCTTTGCCGGTGGACTGCCGTCGCCCGACACCTTCCCGGTGGAGAGATTCGCCGCCGCCTGTTCCACGGTGCTGAGCGCGCCAGATGCCCGCGCCGCCCTGCAATACACCAGTTCCGAAGGCTTGCCGGCGCTACGCCAGGCGGTGGCCGATTTCCTGCCGTGGAAGGTCGATCCGGACTGCGTGCTCATCACCACCGGGTCGCAGCAGGCGCTGGACCTTGTCGGCAAGGTGCTGGTCGATCCCGGCAGCCGCATCCTGGTGGAAAGGCCCACCTATCTGGGGGCGCTGCAGGCTTTCCAGCCGATGGAGCCGACGCTGGTCAGTGTCGAAAGCGACAGTGGCGGAATGCTGGCCGCCGACCTGGCTGCCAAGATCGACGGTGCGCGCCTGGTCTATGTGTTGCCGAATTTCCAGAATCCCACGGGCCGCAGCATGGATGCCATGCGGCGCGCAGAAATCTCGGCACTGGCCTCGCGGGCGGGTGTGCCGGTGCTGGAAGACAACCCCTACGGCGAGCTGTGGTTCGACACGCCGCCGCCACCGCCTATGGCGGCCAGTTACCCGGAAAACACCATCTACATGGGTTCGTTCTCGAAGGTGCTGGTGCCCGGTCTGCGCCTGGGTTTCATCGTGGCGGCGCCCGCGATCTACCAGCGGCTGGTGATGGCCAAGCAGGCTGCCGACCTGCACAGCTCCAACTTCGACCAGCGGGTGGTGATCGAAGTACTGCAGGACGAATTCCTGGGGCGGCACGTTCCAGGTATCCGTGAGCTGTACAAGACCAAACGCGACGCGATGCTGGCCGCACTGGAGCGAGAGATGGCCGGCCTGGGCGTCACGTGGAACCGGCCGGCCGGCGGCATGTTTCTCTGGTTGCGGCTACCGCCGGGCATGTCGGCCACAGCCCTGCTGCCGCGGGCGGTCGAGAAGAATGTCGCCTTCGTTCCCGGCCGGCCTTTCTATGCCGACGTGCCGGACGACCGCGACATGCGGCTGTCCTTCGTGACGGCTACGGTCGGGCAGATTGGTGCCGGTATCGCTGCGCTGGCTGCTGCCATACGCGAAGAACGTGACGCGCAAGCCGTTCCAGTCGGGGATTCTGCCGCCCACGCCCGGTAACACGGTGTGGTGTATCAGCCGTATCCGGGTATTACGGGTTTCCCTTATCATCCCGAATCCCAAGCCGGGCGTCCGTCCGGCTTTTTCTATTCATGGACACATCCCTGCCCGATCCCCTCTCTTCAGCTGCCGCTGCCCAGGACGCTCTGGTCGTCCTGCGTGATGTCAGCTTCGCCTACGCCGGCCGCAAGGTGCTCGATGGCGTGACGCTGGAAGTTCCGCGCGGCAAGGTCACCGCGCTGATGGGAGCATCCGGCGGCGGCAAGACCACGGTGCTGCGCCTGATCGGCGGGCAGATCCGGGCGCAGTCCGGTCAGGTGCAGTTCGATGGCGTCGATGTCGGCCCCATGTCCGCCGATGCGCTGTTCGCGGCACGTCGGCGCATGGGCATGCTGTTCCAGTTCGGCGCGCTTTTCACCGACCTCGACGTGTTCGAGAACGTGGCCTTTCCGCTGCGCGAGCACACAGACCTGTCCGACGCCCTCATCCGCGACATCGTGCTGATGAAACTCGACGCCGTGGGCCTGCGCGGCGCCCGGTCACTCAGCACCAGCGAAATCTCGGGCGGCATGGCGCGGCGTGTGGCCATGGCCCGGGCCATCGCCCTCGATCCGGAACTGGTGCTGTACGACGAGCCCTTCGCCGGCCTCGACCCCATATCGCTCGGCATTTCGGCCCGCCTCATCCGGCAGCTGAACGACGCCATGGGTCTCACCAGCATCGTCGTTTCGCACGATGTCGACGAAACCCTGGCCATCGCCGACCATGTGGTGGTGCTGGCCAACGGAGGCATCGCGGTGCAGGGCCCGCCCGACGCCATCCGCAACAGCATCGACCCGCTGGTCTA
Organism: Xylophilus sp. PBN-3R; assembly: GCF_057747805.1. Lineage (NCBI taxonomy): Bacteria > Pseudomonadati > Pseudomonadota > Betaproteobacteria > Burkholderiales > Xylophilus > Xylophilus sp. PBN-3R. The sequence goes on along the minus strand of NZ_CM173225.1, from coordinate 3,815,112 downwards.
TCAATTCGTGCATGCGCAGCCCGACGGTCCGGTGCGCTTTCATTACCCGGCGCTCACCGCCGAGGCCGACTTCGGCCCGCCCACGCATACCAGGAGCGGTTCATGAGATGGTGGCATCCGGCGGATGTCGGGCAGGCAACCCGCGGCTGGCTTTCCGGCCTGGGCTGGGCGGCACGTCTTTTCGTACGGCTGCTGGCACTGGCCGGCCCGACGCTGCGGCGTTTCCGGCTGGTCAGCGAACAACTTCATTTCCTCGGCAACTATTCGCTGGCGATCATCGCGGTGTCCGGCCTGTTCGTCGGTTTCGTGCTGGGCCTGCAGGGCTACTACACGCTGCAGCGCTACGGCGCATCGAGTGCCCTCGGCCTGCTGGTGGCGCTCTCGCTCGTCCGTGAACTGGGCCCGGTGGTTTCGGCGCTGTTGTTCGCGGGCCGCGCGGGCACCTCGCTGACGGCTGAAATCGGCCTCATGCGCGCCGGCGAGCAGATCACCGCCATGGAAATGATGGCCATCGATCCGGTGCGCCGCATCCTCGCCCCGCGTTTCTGGGCCGGCGTGATCGCGCTGCCGCTGCTGTCGGCAGTTTTCAGCGCAGTCGGCATCCTCGGCGGATGGGTCGTGGGGGTGGTGCTGATCGGCGTCGACTCCGGTTCGTTCTGGGGGCAGATGCAGGGCGGCGTCGATGTGGTGCGCGACGTCGGCAACGGCGTCCTGAAGAGTTTTGTTTTCGGCCTGACCGTGACCTTCGTCGCGCTGCTGCAGGGCTATTCGGCCAAGCCCACACCCGAAGGCGTCTCGCGCGCGACCACACGCACCGTGGTGGTGGCATCGCTGGCCGTGCTGGGGCTGGACTTCCTGCTGACCGCGATGATGTTCAGCATATGAACCGCCTCGCTGTCATGACATGCCCTGATTCTTGCCTCGTGCAAGGGAGTTGAAAGAGAAATGGAAAAATCCAAGAGCGATGTGTGGGTCGGCATCTTCGTGCTGCTGGGAGCCGCCGCCCTGCTGTTCCTGGCCCTGCAATCGGCCAATCTGCTGCGTCTGAGTTTTCAGCCGACCTACAAGGTGACAGCACGGTTCGACAACATCGGCGGCCTCAAGTCGCAGAGCGCGGTCAAGAGCGCAGGTGTGGTCGTGGGGCGTGTCGAATCGATCAATTTCGACGACAAGAGCTTCCAGGCCTCGGTGGTGCTGTCGTTGCAAGACCAGTACGTGTTCCCCAAGGACAGCTCGCTGAAGATCCTGACCAGCGGCCTGCTGGGCGAACAATACATCGGCATCGAAGCCGGTGCCGACGAAAAGAACCTGGCAGCCGGCGACGTGATCACCACCACGCAATCGGCGGTGGTGCTCGAAAATCTCATCAGCCAATTCCTCTATAACAAAGCTGCCGATGGCCCCACGCCCGCGGCAGGTGCAAAAAAATGAACGACAAGACATCCTCCCTTCGCCGCGGCCTGCGTGCCCCTGCGCGCCTGTTCGCCGTGGTGGTCGCTGCGCTGGTCATGACCGGCTGTGCCACCAGTCCCGGGCAACGCACCAATCCGCGTGATCCCTTCGAGCCCTTCAACCGGGGTGTCTACCGCTTCAACGACGGCGTCGATCGCGCCGTGCTGAAGCCGGTGGCGACTGTCTACCGCGATGCGACACCCGCACTGGTGCGTACCGGCGTGGGCAACTTCTTCCGCAACCTGACCGAGCCATGGTCGTTCGTGAACAACGTGCTGCAGGGCCGTGTTCAGGACGCCGGAGAAACCTGGATCCGCTTCGCGGTGAACACCGTGTTCGGCCTCGGCGGCATTCTGGACATCGCCGGTGAAGCCAACATCGACCGCCACAAGCAGGATTTCGGCCAGACGCTGGCCTTCTACGGCGTGCCGACCGGCCCTTACCTGATCCTGCCGCTGCTGGGTCCGTCCACCGTGCGTGACACGGCGGCACTGCCCATCGACTGGAACGGCAACCTGCTGTCCCATGTCGACAACGTGGCGGTGCGCAATTCGCTGACCGGCCTGCGTGTGGTCGACACCCGGGCCAACCTGCTGCGGGTCAGTTCGGTTCTCGATGGTGCCGCGCTCGACCAGTACAGCTTCACCCGCGACGCCTTCCTGCAGTTGCGCCGCAACCAGCGCAAGGACACCACCGAGAGCGATGGCGACCTGGACGACAGCGGTTATGCCCCTGCCGCCCCGGCCGCCCCTGCCGCCGGCGTCAATCCTGCCGCCCAGTAGCCGCGAGCCCGCCGGTCCGCCCATCGCCAGGTTGCAGGCAGTTGCATGTCTGGCGGCGCAGTTCGGAACCGTCGTGAGATGCTGCGCTCGAACCTGTCCGGGGCGGACGCATGCGCTTGCCCCCTTTGAATTCCGAGGAGAACCTATGTTGATCAACCGACGTTTCCTGGCCCGCGTGGCTTGCAGCCTGGCGGCCGTCGCCACGCTGGCATTGCCGGTGTCCGTCCTTGCGGCCGACGAAGCGCCCGATGCGCTCATCAAGCGCCTTGCCGACGAGACGCTGAACGCCATCAAGGCCGATGCCTCCCTGCGCAACGGTGACCTGAACAAGGTCATGGCGCTGGTCGACACCAAGATCATGCCGAACGTGGACTTCCGCCGCATGACCGCCGCGGCCGTGGGCCCGCAGTGGCGCCAGGCCTCGCCCGAACAGCAGCAACGCCTGCAGGCCGAGTTCAAGTCGCTGCTGGTGCGCACCTATTCGGGCGCCCTGTCGCAGGTGAGCGACCAGAGCATCGTCATCAAGCCGCTGCGCGCCGCCCCGGAAGACAAGGAAGTCGTCGTGCGTACAGAGGTCACCGGCCGTGGCGACCCGATCCAGCTCGACTACCGCCTGGAAAAGACGCCCGGCGACGGCGCCGGCTGGAAGATCTACAACCTCAACGTGCTGGGTGTGTGGCTGGTCGAAACCTACCGCAGCCAGTTTGCGCAGGAAATCAACGCCAAGGGCATCGACGGCCTGATCGCAGCGCTGGCGGCCCGCAATAGCGCCAACCAGTCGGCCAAGAAGGGCTGATCGTGGCAGACGCCGTGTCCCCCCCGGCTTCCACCTTCGGCGACACCGCCCAGGTGCTGGTCCTGCCTGGCGAGCTGACGCATGACCAGGCTCAGACCTGCCTGCGCATGTTGACGCAGGGCCTGGGGCAGGGCAAGGAGCCGGTGGTGGCCGATGCCACCGCGTTGACCCGCTTCGATTCGTCGGCGCTGGCGGTGCTGCTGGCTTGCCGCCGCGAGGTGCTTTCGCTCGGCCGTTCGTTCATGGTGCGCGGTCTTCATCCGCGCCTGGCCGGGCTGGCGGCGCTCTACGGCGTTTCGGCCCTGTTGCCAGCCACTGCCTGATCGTCCCGATCCCTCTTTTTTCCCTGCACGCCGGTCGCGCGCCGGTGGTCCTGGGATAGCCCCGTGCCAGCCCGGGTGGCAGCGACACCTTAGAATCGCCGGTTCCCCATGGCAGCCATCTCCTTTCAGTCCGTCTCCAAACGCTACGAGTCCGCCCGCGGCACGTTGCAGGCGCTCGACAACGTCAGTTTCGACATCGAGCCCGGAGAATTCTTCGGCCTGCTCGGTCCGAACGGCGCGGGCAAGACCACCCTGATCAGCATCCTCGCGGGCCTGGCCAAGGCGACCGGCGGCAAGGTGCTGGTCGATGGGCACGACGTCCAGGCCGACTACTCCATAGCCCGTCGGCGCCTCGGTATCGTCCCGCAGGAACTGGTCTTCGATCCTTTCTTCAACGTACGCGAAACCCTTCGCATCCAGTCCGGTTATTTCGGCGTGAAGAACAACGACGCCTGGATCGACGAACTGCTTGAAAACCTGGGCCTCGCCGACAAGGCGACCGCCAACATGCGCCAGCTGTCCGGCGGAATGAAACGTCGGGTTCTGGTCGCTCAGGCGCTGGTGCACCGTCCGCCGATCATCGTGCTGGACGAACCCACGGCCGGTGTCGATGTCGAACTGCGGCAGACCCTGTGGCAGTTCATCGCGCGCCTCAACCGCGAAGGTCATACGGTCCTGCTGACCACCCATTACCTCGAAGAAGCCGAGGCGTTGTGCAACCGCATCGCCATGCTGAAGAAGGGCCAACTGGTGGCGCTCAACCGCACCAGCGAACTGCTCAGCATGGCTTCGGGCAATGTGCTGCGTTTCAAGGTCGACGGCGAACTGCCGGCCGAACTCGCCGCCCAAGCCCGCATCACCGGCCGTATCGTGCAACTGCCCGCACCCGGCGCGCACCAGATCGAGCAATACCTCGCGGCTGTCCGCATGGCGGGGCTGACGGTGGAAGACGTTGAAATCCGCAAGGCCGACCTGGAAGATGTATTCCTCCAGGTGATGGCCGCAGAACAGGGCGCTGGCGGCAACCGCTGGCAGGTGCCAGTATGAATTTCGACATCACGGGCTGGAACACGCTTTTCTACAAAGAGGTGCTGCGTTTCTGGAAGGTCGGTTTCCAGACCGTCGGTGCGCCCATCCTGACGGCGGTGCTGTACCTGATCATCTTCGGACATGCCCTCGGCAAGGACGTCACCGTCTACGGTTCGGTCGCCTATACCGCCTTCCTGGTGCCCGGCCTGGTCATGATGAGCGTGCTGCAGAACGCCTTTGCCAACAGTTCGTCGTCGCTCATCCAGAGCAAGGTGATGGGCAGCCTGGTGTTCGTGCTGCTGACGCCATTGAGCCCGCTGGCCATGTTCATCGCCTACGTGGGGTCGTCGCTGGTGCGTGGCATCGCGGTCGGTATCGGCGTGTTCCTGGTCACCTTCCTTTTCTTTGCGCGGGTGAGTTTTGCGGCGCCGGGCTGGATCATCGTGTTTGGTCTGCTGGCGGCAGCACTCATGGGTACGCTCGGCCTGATCGCCGGCCTGTGGTCCGAGAAGTTCGACCAGATGGCGCTGTTCCAGAACTTCCTGGTCATGCCGATGACGTTCCTGGCGGGCGTCTTCTATTCCATCCATTCTCTGCCGCCGTTCTGGCAGGCGGTGAGCCATTTCAACCCGTTCTTCTACATGATCGACGGGTTCCGCCACGGCTTTTTCGGCCAGAGCGATGTGTCGCCCTGGCTGAGCCTGGCGATCGTCGCCGGCGCATGGGGCGCGACCAGCGCCATCGCCCTTCGCCTGCTGACTACCGGCTACAAAATCCGACACTGACCGCCTTCACCCGGCCGTCGGTTGTCCGTTCCCGCCCCCACGATTGTTTTCCATGACCGCTGAAGAACTGCGCTCGATCATCGCTGCAGGCCTGCCCTGCGAGCACATCACCCTCGACGGCGACGGCGCCCACTGGTACGCCACCATCGTGTCGGCCGAGTTCGACGGCATGCGTGCCATCAAACGTCACCAGCGGGTCTATGCCACCTTGGGCGAACGCATCCAGACCAACGAGGTGCATGCCTTGTCGATGAAGACTTTCACGCCGTCCGAATGGCTGGCGCAGGGCGGAGAAGAGTGATGGACAAGTTGCTGATCCGCGGCGGACGCATGCTCAGGGGCGAAGTGCCGGTGTCCGGCGCCAAGAACGCGGCGCTGCCCGAACTCTGCGCCGCGCTCCTCACCGCCGAACCCGTGCTGCTGCACAACGTGCCGCGCCTGCAGGACGTCCACACCATGCTGAAGCTGGTGCGCAACATGGGTGTGAAAGCCGACCGCCAGGAAAACAGCAGCACCTCGTGTGTGCGATTGGATGCCTCCGCGCTCGACAAGGCCGAAGCGCCCTACGACCTGGTCAAGACCATGCGTGCGTCGGTGCTGGCGCTCGGCCCGCTGCTGGCACGCTTCGGCCATGCCACGGTGTCCTTGCCGGGCGGCTGCGCCATCGGCTCGCGCCCGGTCGATCAGCACATCAAGGGCCTGCAGGCCATGGGTGCCGAGATCACGGTGGAACACGGCTACATCCTGGCCAAACTGCCCGAAGGCCGCACCCGCCTGAAGGGTGCGCGCATCAGCACCGACATGGTCACCGTCACCGGCACCGAGAACTTCCTGATGGCCGCCACGCTGGCCGAAGGCGAGACCGTGCTGGAAAACGCGGCGCAAGAGCCCGAGATCGCCGACCTGGCCGAGATGCTCATCAAGATGGGCGCGAAGATCGAAGGCCACGGCACCAGCCACATCCGCATCCAGGGCGTCGAAAAACTCCACGGCTGCGAACACAGCGTGGTGGCCGACCGCATCGAGACCGGCACCTTCCTGTGCGCGGTCGCGGCCACCGGCGGCGACGTGCTGCTGCGTTCGGCCCGGCCCGACCACCTGGAGGCCGTCATCGACAAGCTGCGCGACGCAGGGGTCGAAGTGCTTGCCGAAGAAGGTGGCGTACGCGTGCGTTCCGCCGGCCCCGCCATGGGGCGTTTGCAGGCCCAGAGCTTCAGCACCACCGAATATCCCGGTTTCCCGACCGACATGCAGGCCCAGTTCATGGTGCTCAACGTGGTGTCGCAAGGCGCCTCGATGGCCACCGAGACCATCTTCGAGAACCGCTTCATGCACGTCAACGAACTGGTGCGGCTGGGTGCGGACATCCGCATCGACGGCCGCGTGGCGATGGTCGAGGGCGTCAGGCGCCTGTCGGGCGCCACGGTGATGGCGACCGACCTGCGGGCGTCGGCCAGCCTGGTCATCGCCGGCCTGGTGGCTGAAGGTGAAACCGTGGTCGACCGCATCTATCACCTCGATCGCGGCTACGACCGCATGGAAGAAAAACTGCGCGCCATCGGCGCAGACATCGAAAGGGTCGCGCCGTGATCACCTTGGCCCTGTCAAAAGGACGGATCTTCGAAGAGACGCTTCCGTTGCTCGCCGCCGCCGGCATCGAAGTGCTGGAAGACCCGGAAAAGTCGCGCAAGCTGATCCTGCCGACCAGCAGCCCCGGCGTACGGGTGGTGCTGGTGCGCGCCAGCGACGTGCCGACCTATGTCGAATACGGCGGCGCCGACCTCGGCGTCACCGGCCTCGACACTCTGCTCGAACACAATATGGACCACCCCGGCGGCGCCTCGCTGGTGCAGCCGCTGGACCTGCGCATCGCCAAGTGCCGGGTCAGCGTGGCGGTGCGCAACGACTACGACTATGCCAATGCGGTGCGCCAGGGCGGCCGCTTGAAAGTTGCCACCAAGTACGTCGGCATCGCCCGCGAATTTTTCGCCACCAAGGGCGTGCACGTCGACCTGATCAAGCTCTACGGCAGCATGGAACTCGCACCGCTGACCGGCCTGGCCGACGCCATCGTCGATCTGGTCTCGACCGGCAACACCCTCAAGGCCAACCACCTGGTCGAAGTCGAACGCATCATGGACATCAGCTCCCGGCTGGTGGTCAATCCGGCTGCGCTCAAGCTCAAGCGCGAACCCATCCGCCGCATCATCGACGCCTTCGCGTCCGCCATTCCCTCCGAGTAAGTCAACCCACAAGACACCATGGATCTCCAAGCCCGACCCGCCCGCCTGTCCTGTGCCGACGCCGATTTCGAGCGCGCATTCAAGGCACGCCTGCATTGGTCGGCCGACACCGATGCTGCCATTGAGCAGCGTGTCGCCGAGATCCTGGCCGACGTGCAGGCGCGTGGCGATGCAGCGGTGCTGGAATACACCGCGCGTTTCGACGGCCTGGATGTGGCCGACATGAGCGCGCTGGAGATCACCCAGGCCGAGCTGAAGGCCGCCTTCGATTCGCTGCCGCACGAGCAGCGTCATGCCCTGGAAGTGGCCGCCGACCGGGTGCGCAGCTATCACGAGGCCCAGAAGAAGGCCTCCGGCGAAAGCTGGAGCTACCGCGACACCGACGGTTCGCTGCTGGGCCAGAAGGTCACGCCGCTGGACCGTGTCGGCATCTACGTGCCGGGCGGCAAGGCGGCATATCCGTCGTCGGTGCTGATGAACGCGGTGCCGGCCCATGTGGCCGGTGTTGGCGAAATCATCATGGTCGTGCCCACACCCAGGGGTGAACGCAATCCGCTGGTGCTGGCCGCCGCCCACGTGGCCGGTGTCAGCCGTGCCTTCACCGTCGGCGGTGCGCAGGCGGTGGCTGCGCTGGCCTATGGCACGGCGACCGTGCCGGCAGTCGACAAGATCACCGGCCCAGGCAATGCCTATGTGGCAGCCGCCAAGCGCCGTGTGTTCGGAACGGTGGGCATCGACATGATCGCCGGCCCGAGCGAAATCCTGGTGCTGGCCGACGGCAGCACGCCGCCCGACTGGGTGGCGATGGACCTGTTCAGCCAGGCCGAACACGACGAACTTGCGCAGAGCATTCTGCTGTGCCCCGATGCCGCCTATATCGACGCGGTGCAGGAAGCGATCGATCGCCTGCTGCCCGAGATGCCGCGTGCCGGCATCATCGCCAAGAGCCTCAACGGCCGGGGTGCGCTGATCCTCACCCGCAGCATGGAAGAGGCCTGCGAGATCAGCAACCGCATCGCACCCGAACACCTCGAAATCTCCAGTAACGACCCGCACCGCTGGGAGCCGTCGCTGCGTCACGCCGGCGCCATCTTCCTCGGCGCGTACACCAGCGAAAGCCTGGGCGACTACTGCGCCGGCCCCAACCACGTGCTGCCCACCAGCGGCACCGCGCGGTTCAGCAGCCCGCTGGGCGTGTACGACTTCCAGAAGCGCAGCAGCATCATCGAAGTCAGCGCCCAGGGTGCGCAGTCGCTGGGCGGCATCGCGGCCACGCTGGCCTACGGCGAAGGCCTGCAGGCGCACGCCCGGGCGGCCGAGATGCGCCTGACCCCACCCGATCTGTCATGAGCTCGCCGCTGTCGCGCATCCGCCAGGATGTGCTGGGCCTGCACGCTTATGCGGTGCAGGATTCCGCCGGGCTGGTCAAGCTCGATGCGATGGAGAACCCTTACGCCTTGCCGCCCACGCTGCAACAGGCCTTGGGCGAAAGGCTCGGTGCTGTCGCCCTCAACCGCTATCCAGGCGACCGGGTGGCTGCCCTGCGCCACGCCCTGATCGACCATGCCGGCCTGCCCGAAGGCTGGTCGCTGATGCTGGGCAACGGTTCGGACGAACTCATCTCGCTCATCACGCTGGCGTGCGACATGCCTGGCGCGACCGTGCTGGCGCCCGAGCCCGGCTTCGTGATGTATGCCTTCAGCGCTCGCCTGCAGGGCCTGCGTTTTGTCGGCGTGCCGCTGCGGCCGGACGATTTCGGACTGGATGTCGATGCTCTGTGTTCGACGATCGCGACCGAAAGACCTGCCATCGCCTATCTCGCCTGGCCCAACAATCCGACCGCCGGGCTTTGGGATGCCGGCGACATGGAGAAGGTCATCGCCGCCACGGGCGCCGCGGGCGGCATCTGTGTCATCGACGAGGCCTACCAGCCCTTCGCCGGCCGCAGCTGGATCGACACCATCCGCGCCGAGCCGTCGGCCCACGCCCACGTGCTGCTGCTGCGTACGCTCAGCAAGTTCGGCCTGGCGGGTGTGCGGATCGGTTATCTCATGGGTCCGGCCGCGCTGGTGGCCGAAATCGACAAACTACGACCGCCCTACAACATCAGCAGCCTCAACGCCGAATGCGGCCTGTTCGCGCTGGAACACACCGACGTGTTCGCCGCGCAGGCGCGCCGGGTATGCGCCGAGCGCGATCGGCTGATGGCAGCGCTCGGGTCGATGCCCGGCGTGAAAGCATGGCCCAGCGACGCCAACATGGTGCTGGTACGGGTCGCGGACGACAACGCCGGCGCCGCCCGGGTCTTCGCCGCCCTGCGGGCCGCTGGTGTACTCGTCAAGAACGTTTCTACAATGCATGTGTCGCTGGCCGGTTGCCTGCGTCTGACCGTCGGCACCGCCGAAGAGAATTCGCAGCTCATTTCGGCCCTGGCGACCAGCCTGCCCAACACCCCATGACCACCGCCCTTTCCGTACAGAACAGCGCCGACCGCACCGCCGAGGTCACCCGCAACACCGCCGAGACCCGCATCACGGCGCGCATCAACCTCGACGGCACCGGCAAGGCCACGCTGGCCACCGGCATCGGTTTTTTCGACCACATGCTCGACCAGATCGCCCGCCACGGCCTGATCGACCTCGACATCCATTGCGAAGGCGACCTGCACATCGACGGCCACCACACGGTCGAAGACGTGGGCATCACGCTGGGCCAGGCCTTTGCCGTGGCGGTGGGCGACAAACGCGGCATCCGCCGCTACGGCCACGCCTACGTGCCGCTCGACGAAGCCCTGTCGCGGGTGGTGGTCGACTTTTCCGGCCGGCCCGGCCTGCACATGGAAGTGCCTTTCACCAGCGGCATGGTCGGCGCTTTCGACACCCAGCTCACCTTCGAGTTCTTCCAGGGATTCGTCAACCACGCCGGTGTCACGCTGCACATCGACAACCTGAAGGGCGTCAATGCGCACCATCAGGCCGAGACTGTCTTCAAGGCTTTTGCCCGCGCCTTGCGCGCGGCACTGGAACGCGATCCACGTGCCGTAGGCGTGATCCCTTCCACCAAAGGTTCGCTCTGATTTTTCCAAAAGGAAAGGCTGCTGGCACCTATCTTGCCGGGGCTTGTTGACATGACTTCTTCCAAAACGGTGGCCGTGGTCGACTACGGCATGGGAAACCTGCGTTCGGTCTCGCAGGCGGTGCAGCACGCCGCCCTGGGCACGGGATGGAACGTGGTGGTGACGGCAGAACCCGAAACGGTGCGTGCCGCCGACCGCGTCGTGCTGCCCGGCCAGGGCGCCATGCCCGACTGCATGCGTGAACTCGCCGATTCCGGCCTGCGCGCGTCGGTGCTGGAGGCGGCGGCGCAAAAACCGCTCTTCGGTGTGTGTGTCGGCATGCAGATGCTGCTCGACCGCAGCCAGGAAGGCCCGACCGACGGCCTGGGCCTGATTGCGGGATCGGTCGACAAGTTCGACCTGGCCGGCCGGCTGCAACCGGACGGCAGCCGTTTCAAGGTGCCGCAGATGGGCTGGAACCAGGTGTTCCAGACGCCGGCGGACGGCGGCGCACCGCACCCCATCTGGGCCGGAGTTCCCGACGGCGCCTGGTTCTATTTCGTGCACAGCTTCTATGCACGGCCGACCGACAAGCGCCATAGCGCTGGCGAGGCGGACTACGGTGCACGCTTTACCGCAGCCGTTGCACGCGATAACATTTTTGCGACTCAGTTCCATCCTGAGAAGAGCGCCGACCACGGACTGGCGCTTTATCGCAACTTCCTCTCCTGGAACCCCTGACGGGTCCAACCCCCCCTTCCTTTCATCTAGCTGCTGCCGGCACCATGCTTCTCATCCCTGCCATCGATCTCAAAGACGGTCACTGCGTCCGCCTCAAGCAAGGCGACATGGACCAATCCACCACCTTCGGTGAAGACCCCGCCGCGATGGCGCTGAAATGGGTGGCCGCCGGTGCGCGCCGCCTGCACCTGGTCGATCTGAACGGCGCCTTCGCCGGCAAGCCGCAGAACGCGACGGCCATCCGCTCCATCCTGAAGGCGGTCGGCAACGATATCCCGGTGCAGCTGGGCGGCGGTATCCGAGACCTGGACACCATCGAGAAATACATCGACGGCGGCCTGCGCTACGTGATCATCGGAACCGCCGCGGTCAAGAACCCGGGTTTCCTGAAGGACGCCTGCAGCGCTTTCGGCGGTCACATCATCGTGGGCCTGGACGCAAAGGACGGCAAGGTCGCCACCGACGGCTGGAGCAAGCTGACCGGCCACGAGGTGGTCGACCTCGCAAAGAAGTTCGAGGACTGGGGCGTCGAATCCATCATCTACACCGACATCGGCCGCGACGGCATGCTGTCGGGCATCAACATCGACGCCACCGTCAAGCTGGCGCAGGCGCTGACCATTCCGGTCATCGCCTCGGGCGGCCTGTCCAACATGGCCGACATCGAGCAGCTTTGCGCCGTCGAATCCGAAGGCGTCGAAGGAGTCATCTGCGGCCGCGCCATCTACTCGGGCGACCTCGACTTCACGGCTGCGCAGGTGCGCGCCGACGAACTGGCGGTCTGAGGTCATGGCAACGCAGGCCGTGAATTTCCGCGGCCAGGACTGCCTGGTGCTGGCCCTGCCGGAGGGCGACCGTGCCATCGTGTCGTTGCAGGGCGCCCAGGTGCTGTCGTGGACGACCGGGGACGGCGTCGAGCGTCTGTATCTCAGCCCGCAGGCCGTGCTGGACGGCCGCACGGCGATCCGTGGCGGCGTGCCGGTGTGTTTCCCGCAGTTCAACCAGCGCGGCCCGCTGCCCAAGCACGGTTTCGTCCGCAACCGTGTCTGGCAGGCCATGGACGCCGAGCCGGGCACAGCGGTGCTTGCGCTGCGTGACGACGACGAAAGCCGTCTGCTGTGGCCGCATGCATTCAATGCGCGGCTCGAAGTCGCGCTCCGGCCGGGCAGCCTGACGGTGGGCTTCATTGTCGAGAACACCGGTGCCGAAGCGCTCGAATTCACGCTCGCGCTGCACAGCTATCTGCGTACTTCGGACATCGCTGCCGCCCGCCTGCACGGCCTGGGCGGATTGCCGTTCTGGGACTCTGTCGACGACACCCATCCGGCACCGCTGGCGTCCGGCGCGGCGCTGACGTTCGACCGCGAGATCGACCGCGTATACCAGGCCGCGGCCGTTCCGCTGGTGCTGGAGGACGGGCTGGGCCGCCTGTCCATCGAACAGGACCCGGTGTTCGGCCAGACGGTGGTGTGGAACCCCGGCGCCGAACTGTCGGCCCGGCTGGCCGACATGCCGGACGACGGTTACCGCCACATGCTGTGTGTCGAAGCCGCCGAGATCGACACGCCGGTGCGCCTGTCGCCGGGCGATACCTGGTCGGGCGCGCAACGGCTTTCCGTGCAGCACTGAGACTCTTCTCGTACCGCTTTCCACACCGCTCTCAAACCGATTCCCATGCTCGCCAAACGCATCATTCCCTGCCTCGACGTTACCGGCGGCCGTGTCGTCAAGGGTGTCAATTTCCAGGAGTTGCGCGACGCCGGCGATCCGGTGGAGATCGCCGCCCGCTACAACCTGCAGGGCGCCGACGAACTGACCTTTCTCGACATCACCGCCACCAGCGACGACCGGGACCTGATCCTGCCGATCATCGAGGCGGTGGCCTCGCAGGTCTTCATTCCCCTGACGGTGGGCGGCGGCGTGCGCACGGTGGACGACGTCCGGCGCCTGCTCAATGCCGGGGCCGACAAGACCAGCTTCAACTCGGCGGCCATCGCCAATCCGCAGGTCATCGAGGACGCATCTGCTCGCTACGGCGCACAGTGCATCGTGGTCGCCATCGACGCCAAGCGCCGCAGCGGCGAGGACGAGAACGCGCGCGGCGCCGGCTGGGACGTCTACAGCCATGGCGGCCGCAAGAACACCGGCCTGGACGCGGTCGCCTGGGCGGTCGAGATGGTGCGACGCGGCGCCGGTGAAATCCTGCTGACGAGCATGGACCGCGACGGAACCAAAAGCGGTTTCGACCTGGCCCTGACCCGGGCGGTGAGCGATGCGGTGTCGGTGCCGGTCATCGCCTCGGGCGGCGTCGGCAACCTGCAGCACCTGGCCGACGGCGTGCAGCAGGGCGGTGCGGACGCGGTGCTGGCCGCCAGCATCTTCCATTACGGCGAACACACGGTCGGCGAGGCGAAAAATGCCATGGCCGCACGCGGCATTCCTGTCCGACTCTGAAACCACGCTGCACGGGCTGGTTCCGCGCATGCTCGACAATCCGACCGATGAGTTATCTAGATGAAGTGAAGTGGGACGCGAACGGGCTGGTGCCCGTGATCGCGCAGGAGCAGGGCAGCAACGATGTGCTGATGTTCGCCTGGATGGACCGCGAGGCGCTCGAAAAGACCGCCGAGCTGGGCCGTGCGGTGTATTACAGCCGCTCGCGCAAGCGGCTGTGGTTCAAGGGCGAAGAGTCGGGCCATGTGCAGACGGTGCACGAAATCCGCCTCGACTGCGACAACGACGTGGTGCTGCTCAAGGTCACACAGCTGGGGCACGAACCCGGCATCGCCTGCCATACGGGTCGTCACAGCTGCTTTTTCAGCGTGCTGAAAGATGGCGCCTGGACACCGGTCGAGCCGGTGCTGAAAGACCCGGAATCCATCTACAAATGAACCAGACAACTTCCATCGACGCGCTGGCCCGCCTGGCCGCCGTCATCGACAGCCGGCTGCCTGCGCGCGGTGGCGACCCGGAGAGCAGCTACGTCGCACGCCTGCTGCACAAGGGCCCTGACGCTTTCCTGAAGAAGATCGGCGAAGAGGCAACCGAAGTGGTGCTGGCCGCCAAGGATGCCGACCACGGCGGGGACCGGCAGAAGGTCGTCAACGAAGTGGCCGACCTGTGGTTCCATTGCATGGTGGCGTTGTCGCATTACGGCCTGTCGCCTGCGGATGTCGTTAAGGAACTCGAGCGCCGCGAAGGCACCAGCGGCATCGAGGAAAAATCGCTGCGCAAGGTGCAGGCCCGCGAAGCACGCGAAGCCTCTGAACGCGCCGCCGATTGAGCAACAAGGAGCCATCGATGGAAGATTTCCGCCCCCCGGTCCCGGTGCCACCCCGCGCACCCGACGACAGCCTGGCCACCTTTGGCTGGGTCAGCTACATCCTGCATCTCATCGTGGCAGTGGCCGCCGTGGTGCCCGGAGCGCAGGCGTCGATCACGCTGCTGCTCATCGCGCTGGTGCTCGACCTGGTCAAACGCGGCGATGCAGCCGGCACATGGCAGGAATCGCATTTCCGCTGGCGCCTCCGGTCGGTTTTCTGGTGTGGGGCGCTCTACATCCTCACCTCCTGGCTGTGGCTGCTGTTCTTCATTCCCGGCTGGATCGCCTGGACCCTGATTTCGCTCTGGTTCCTCTACCGCATCCTGCTGGGCATGGTGCGCATGAACCGCCACCAGGCCATGGACGCCTGATCGACCGCCAGAAATAAAACTCCGGAGACCGACCGACATGACCGCAGCGCCCGTGCGCCACGACCCCGATTGCCTGTTCTGCAGGATCGTCGAGGGCAAGATCCCCTCGAAGAAGGTCTACGAGGACGACGAACTGTTCGCCTTCCACGACATCCATCCGCATGCGCCGGTGCATTTCATGATCATTCCGAAGGCGCACATCCCTTCGCTGGCCCAGGCCACCGAAGGCGATGCGGCCCTGCTCGGACGCATCATGTTGCTGGCCCCCAAGCTTGCGCTCGAGCAGGGGTGCAAGCCGTATCCGCAGGGCGGTTTCCGGGTCGTGGTCAACACCGGCGACGAAGGCGGACAGGAAATCCACCACCTGCACGTGCACGTGCTGGGCGGCCCGCGCCCCTGGGCAAAAGGTTGATCGGGCTTTCAGGGCCTTTCATTCGGGCGTCGCTTCGCGCAGCCTAAAATCGCAGACATCTTTAGGAGATATCCATGGGTTCGTTTTCCATCTGGCACTGGCTGATCGTGCTGCTGATCGTGGTGATGGTGTTCGGCACCAAGAAGCTCAAGAACCTCGGCTCCGACCTCGGCGGCGCGGTCAAGGGTTTCAAGGACGGCGTAAAGGACGGCGGTGCCGATCCGGCCGAACCGGCGGTTCCGCCGTCGTCAGCACATGTGGCGCATTCCTCCACGTCGGACAAGGCTCCGATCGACGTCGAAACCAAGACCCGTTCTTGAGCCGTCACCGGCTCTCGACTGAAGGCGGTACCGCAACGTGATCGACATCGGCTTATCGAAGATGGCGCTGATCGGCGCGGTGGCGTTGATCGTCATCGGCCCCGAAAAGCTGCCGCGTGTGGCGCGCACCGTGGGCACCTTGCTGGGCAAGGCGCAGCGTTATGTGAACGACGTCAAGTCCGAAGTCAACCGTTCGATGGAACTGGACGAACTTCGCAAGATGAAGGACACGGTGGAATCCGCCGCGCGCGACGTGCATCAGTCGGTGCAGACGCAGGCGAGCGATTTTCAGAGCGGACTGGACACCGCCTACAACGGCTACGACGCCGACAACTCCATCGCGCCGCCGACGACCCACGTCGAACCGGTGTCGCCGCAATACCGGCATCCGGGCAAGAACTGGCGCGTCAAGCGTGGTGCCACCCCGCAGTGGTACAAGGCCAACGCGGGTGTCCGCACCAAGGCGCTTTCCGGCGCTGCACGTGTGGCCCGGCATCGTCCCAAGAAGATCAACTAAAACCACGGCGGCGCCGCGCCCTGCGAGCCCGCTAGCCCCATGCCAGATCCCTCACGCGACGACGAACTCGCCGGCACCGAACAGCCCTTCGTAGAGCACCTGATGGAGCTGCGCGACCGGCTGGTCAAGGCGCTCATCGCCGTCGGCATCGCCGGCGCGGTGCTGTTCTTTTTCCCCGGTCCCGGTGCGCTGTACGACCTGCTGGCCGCACCGCTCATCGCCCACCTGCCGCAGGGCGCCACGCTGATCGCCACCTCGGTGATCTCGCCCTTCATGGTGCCACTCAAGATATTGATGATGGCGGCCTTCGTGTGTGCGCTGCCGGTGGTGCTCTACCAGGTCTGGTCCTTTGTGGCACCGGGCCTCTACCTGCACGAGAAGAGGCTGGTGCTGCCGCTGGTCATCTCGTCGACTTTGCTGTTCTTCATCGGCATGTCGTTCTGCTACTTCTTCGTGTTCGGCAAGGTCTTCGCCTTCATCCAGAGTTTTGCGCCGAAGAGCATCACGCCGGCACCCGACATCGAGGAATACCTGAGCTTCGTGCTGACCATGTTCCTGGCGTTCGGCATTGCATTCGAAGTGCCGATCGTAGTGGTGCTGCTGGCGCGCATGGGCCTGGTCAGCATCGACAAGCTGAAGTCTTTCCGCGGTTATTTCGTGGTGGGTGCCTTCGTGGTGGCCGCCGTGGTGACACCGCCCGACGTGGTGTCGCAGTTGTCGCTGGCTATCCCCATGTGCATACTTTACGAAGTGGGCATCTGGGCTGCCCGCATCTTCATCCGCACCACCAAGGCGCCTGGTGAGGACAACAAGGAATCCTCCGCCGATTCGGCCGCCTGACACCGGGCTGTGTTTGCCATAAAAAAAGGCGGTCGTATCGACCGCCTTTTTTTGTGCCTGCCCGGGAGCTTCAGCCGCCCAGGTAGGCGTCCTGCACCTTGGGATCGACCAGCAGGGCGGAGCCGGTGCCGCTCAACACGATCTTGCCGGTCTCGACGACATAAGCCTGGTCGGCGATCTTCAACGCCTGGCGCACGTTCTGCTCGACCAGGAAGATCGTCAGGCCGCCCTGGTTGATGGTGCGCAGCGTGCGGAAGATGTCCTGCACGATGATCGGCGCCAGGCCCATCGAAGGCTCGTCCAGCAGCAGCACCCGGGGGCGTGCCATCAGCGCACGGCCGATGGCGAGCATCTGCTGTTCGCCGCCCGACAGGTTGCCCGCCAGGCCGGTGTGGCGCTCGGCCAGTCGGGGGAACAGGCCGTAGACATAGTCGAGGTCTTGTGCGCGCTCGGCCCGGTTGCGGCGGGTGTAGGCGCCCAGTTCGAGATTCTCGCGCACCGTCAGCGTGGTGAGCGTCGCGCGGCCTTCGGCGACCTGCACCACGCCGCCTTCGACGATGCGATGCGGTGCCAGCGAACCGATGTCGCGCCCGTCGAACATGATGCGGCCGGCAGACTTCTTCACCAGTCCGGACAAGGCCAGCAGCGTGGTCGACTTGCCTGCGCCGTTGGCACCCACCAGAGTGGTGATCCTGCCTTCCTGCAGAGCGAAATCGATCCCCTTGACGGCTTCGATGTGGCCATACGAGACCTTCAGTCCCTCAACGGAAAGGATGGTCTTGCTGGCTTCTTTCACGGCGCTATTCATGCTTGGGCTCCCGGTACGGGAACGGAGGTGGGCACCACACCCGCGGCGACCGCGGAAGGGGCGCCGTCGGTGACGATGCCGTGCGGGCCATCGGCCGCGGGTTCGTCGTCTTCGCGGCCCAGGTAGGCCTCGATCACCTGCGGATCGTTGCGGATGGCGTCCGGTCCGCCCTGGGCGATGATCCGGCCGAAATTCAGCACTGCGATTTCCTGGCACAGGCCCATGACGAAACGCATGTCGTGTTCGATCATGAAGATGGTGTAGCCGCGTGCACTGATCTGCCTGATCTCGTGCATCAGCTCGGTCTTCTCGTTGGCGTTCATGCCGGCCACGGGTTCGTCCAGCAGCAGCAGCCTGGGCTCGGTGGCCAGCGCACGCGCCAGTTCGAGCTTGCGCTGTTCGCCGTACGACAGGTTGTCCGCGGTGTCGTCGGCCTTGTGGTCGAGTTTCATCCAGGACAGCAGCTCGCGAGCCCGTTCGCGCGCCCGTTTCTCCTCGGAGCGGAACAGGCCGGAAGTGGTCAGCAGGCCCAGGTTGCCGTAGCGCAGCTGGGCGTGCATGCCGACCATCACGTTTTCGAGCAGGCTCATTTCCTTGAACAGCCGGATGTTCTGGAAAGTGCGGGCGATGCCGCTGCGGGTGATCATGTGCGGCTTGGTGCCGGCCAGGTCTTTCCCGTCGAAAGTGATGCTGCCCGAGGTGGGCGGCAGCAGTCCGGTGATCAGGTTGAAGACGGTGGTCTTGCCGGCGCCGTTCGGGCCGATCAGGCCGAAGATGCCGCCCTGCGGGATCCGCAGGTTGACGTCCTGCAGGACCTTCAGGCCGCCGAAATGACGCGAGATGTTTTTCAGTTCGAGGGTCGCGCTCATGCCTGTTTACCTCCCTTGCCGAACCAGTTGCGGATGCGCACCGGATCCCACAGCCCCTTGGGCAGGAACAGCACGATCAGCACGAGGATGACGCCGTTGATCATCAGGCGGAAGTCGGCAAAACCACGCAGCACCTCGGGCAACAGCGTCAGGATGGTGCCGCCCAGCACCGGGCCGGTCAGGCCGTTGATGCCGCCCAGGATGGCCATCGTGAGGATGTCCACGCCACGGTCGAAGCCGTATTCGTTGGGGCCGATGAAGAAGGTCAGGTGCGCGTTGAGTGTGCCCGCCAGGCCGGCGATGGCCGCGCCCAGCACGAAGGCCAGCATCTTGTGCGCGCCGACGTCGATGCCCATCAGGCCCGAGGCGGTCTCGTCTTCCTTGATCGACTCGAAAGCCCGGCCGATACGCGAATGCCGCAGGCGCCACAGCACCAGCAGCACGACCACGAGCGCCAGCAGCACATGCCACCACTGGGTCTGTTGCGGAATGCCGTTCAGGCCCAGCGCGCCACCGGTGATGGATTCGGTGTTCAGCACCACGATACGCACCACTTCGCCGAAGGCCAACGTGGCCATCGCGAGGTACACACCCGACAGGCGTAGGGTGGGTTTCCCGATGATGAAGGCGACGATGGCCGGCGCCACCATGCCGGCGGCGATCGACACGATGAAAGGCGTGTCGTAGTTCATGGTGAGCAGGGCGGCGGTGTAGGCGCCGATGCCCATGAACGCGGCGTTGGCCATGGCCAGCATGCCGCACGAAAGGGTCAGGTAGATGGAGAGCGCCAGCAGGGAGTTGATGCCCAGCCCGAGGACCAGGTTGCTGTAGACGGCCCAGAAGTTGTCGAAATCGCTCATCGTCAGACCTTCCGTTCTTGCAGGGTGCCGAACAACCCCTTCGGTCGCACCAGCAGCACCAGGAACAGCAGGCCGAAGGCCACCGCGTCACGCATGTTGGAGCCGATGTAGGCCACCGACAGCACCTCGGCGAAACCGAGAAACAGGCCGCCCAGCATGGCGCCGCGGATGTCGCCCATGCCGCCCAGGATGATCACCGCGATGCCCTTGTGCAGCATCGGCTGGCCCATCAGTGGGAACAGCGCGTTGGAATAGAGACCGATCAGCACGCCGGCCACGCCACCCAGCCCGGCCGCCACGAAGGACACCAGGAAGAACAGGCCTTCGACGTTGATGCCCACCAGGTAGGCCGCCTTGGGAGACTCGGCGATAGCGCGCAGCGCACGGCCCAGCTGTGTGCGCTTCAGGGCGAACATCAGGACGCCCATCAGCAGGAAGGACAGCAGGATGATGCCGAGCTCGAGCGCGGTCAGGTGCAGGCCGCCCAGGTCCATCGAATCGGTCGACACGATGCCCGATGGGAAGCGCAGGTTCTCTGCGCCGAAGATGCCCTGGATGCCGTTGTTCAGCACGATGGCCACGCCGATGCTGGCGATCATCGGGATCAGGTGGGGCGCATTGCGTTTGCGCAGCGGCCGCAACACCAGGAAGTCGATCAGCAGGCCCAGCACGCCGCACAGGACGAACGAGAAGACCAGCCCTGCCCACAGCGGCAGGTGCAGATGCGTGATGGCCTGGACTGCGCCGTATGCGCCGACCATGAAGACCGCGCCATGCGACAGGTTGATGACGCCGAGGACGCCGAAGATGAGGGTGAAGCCGAGCGCGAAGAGTGCGTAGACGCACCCCAGTGACAAGGCATTGATTAACTGCTGTTCCAGCACGGTGGATATCCTGCGGAGATGCCGCTATGTCGGCATCAGATAAGGCAAGAGCCAAAATGCAAAAGGACGGCGCTGGTGGGGCGCCGTCCATTTGCTGCGAGAAGTCTCTTTATTTTTCGATACTGAACTTGCCGCCGCGGGTCACGCTGACGATGGCGCTCTGCTTGGCATCGTAGCCGGCGGGTTTGCCGGCGCGGTCCTTGGCCTGGGTGAATTCGAAGGCGCCGGTGGCGCCGACCCACTTGGCCGAGGGGAGGGCATCACGGAACGCGGCGCGGTCGGCCGGCACGGAGCCTGTCAGCTTGACCTTTTTGAGGCCTTGGGCTGCGATGTAGAGGGCGTCGTACGCCTGTGCCGCGAACTGGTCGGGCGCGGTCTTGAACTTGGCGGTGTAGGCGACGATGAACTTGCGGTTGGCGTCGGTCTGGTTCTCGATGGACCAGGGGCTGCCGACCCACAGGCCTTCGGCCTTTTCCTTGGCCAGATCGAAGATCTTGACCGAGTTCATGCCATTGCCGCCGATGATCGGCACGTTCAGGCCGACCTGGCGGGCCTGCACCATGATGGGTGCGCCTTCGGCCAGCAGCGCCGACAGCACGATGGCGTCGGGGTTGGTGGCCTTGATCTTGGTCAGCTGTGCCTTGAAGTCCACATCGCCCTTGGCGAAGGTTTCGGTGGTGGTCACCGGGATCTTCAGGTCTTCGAGGGCCTTCTTGAAGTTGTCATAGCCGCTCTTGGTGAAGACGTCGTCGTTGCCGTACAGCACGGCGACCTTCTTCACGCCGGTCTTGGCTGCGGTGATCTTCAGGGTCTCCGGCAGCACGTCGGCTTCGGTGACCGAGTTGCGGAACACGAAGTTGCCGATGGAGGTGATGCCGTCGGCAGTGTTCGATGTACCGAAGGCGACTGTCTTGGATGCCTGGGCGATCGGGTCGGCTGCCTGGGCAGAATTGGACAGCGTTGGGCCGAAGACCATCAGCACGTTGTCCTGGAAGATCAGCTTCTTGAAGACGTTGATCGCTTCTTCCTTGTTGCCGCGTTCGTCCTCGATGACCAGTGCGATCTTGTTGCCGTTGATGCCGCCGGCGGCGTTGATCTCTTCGGCGGCCAGCTGGAAGCCGTTGCGGATGGCGACGCCGTACTGGGCCGCACCGCCCGACAGGGCTTCGGCGACACCGATTTTGATGTCGGCGGCTTGGGCTGCGGAGCTGATGCCAACCAGGCCTGCCGTGGCCATCATGGCGAAAACGGCACGGCGCTGGAACGAAATTGCGGTCATGGGATGTCTTCCTTAGGAGAGTCGCGGTAAAACGCGAGGGCGAATTCTATCCGCCGGCCTCTACGAGTGTCGCCTTGGGGCTACTACTGCCTGCGCCGCCGGTCCCGTCATTCGGGCTGTGGCTGCGGCTGCTGGTTGCGCGGACGGGCCGGACGCACC
The DNA here is from genome assembly GCF_057747805.1 of Xylophilus sp. PBN-3R. Lineage (NCBI taxonomy): Bacteria > Pseudomonadati > Pseudomonadota > Betaproteobacteria > Burkholderiales > Xylophilus > Xylophilus sp. PBN-3R. The sequence continues at coordinate 3,793,265 of NZ_CM173225.1, read as the reverse complement.
GCCGGCGTCACTGGCAGGTCGATCTTGCTGTCGCCGCGCATCAGGCCGAATTCGGCGGGCGTGCCGGGGCGCAGGCCTGCCACCGAGGACAGCAGTTCGGCGACGTTGGCGATTGGTTTGTCAGCCACACGCACGATCACGTCGCCTGGCCGGATGCCGGCTGCAGCGGCCGGTCCGGCCTGCAGCACGCCGGTGATGATGACGCCCTTCTCGGCCTTCACGCCGAAGGTTTCGGCAAGCTCGGGCGACAGTTCGCCGGGTTCGACGCCGATCCATCCATAGGTGACCCTGCCATCGCGCACGATGGATTCGAGCACCCGTTTGGCGGTCGAAACCGGAATGGCGAAACCGATGCCCATGCTGCCGCCCGAGCGCGAGAAGATGGCCGTGTTGATGCCCAGCAGATTGCCGTTCACATCCACGAGGCCGCCGCCCGAATTGCCCGGGTTGATGGCGGCATCGGTCTGGATGAAGTTCTCGAAGGTGTTGATTCCCAGCTGGTTGCGGCCCAGCGCACTGACGATGCCGCTGGTGACGGTCTGCCCGACGCCGAACGGGTTGCCGATGGCCAGCACCCGGTCGCCGACCTCGATGCGGTCGGAATCGCCCAGCACGATGACCGGCAACTTGTCGAGGTCGACCTTGACGATGGCCAGGTCGGTTTCCGGGTCGGTGCCGATGACCTTGGCCTGCGCATGCCGGCTGTCGTTGAGCAGCACCTCGATTTCATCGGCGCCTTCGACCACGTGGTTGTTGGTGAGGATGTAGCCGTCCGGGCTGACGATGACGCCGCTGCCCAGCCCGGCCTGCGGTTGCGACGGTGCCTGGTTACCGAAGAAGAACTTGAACCACGGGTCGTCCATGCGCGGGTTGCGCACCGCGGCCTTGCTGGTGGTGATGCTGACCACTGCAGGTGCCGCCTTCTTGGCAGCCGCAGAGAGACTGCCGGGCTCGGTGCTGCCCATCGGCGCAGCGGGCGCTTCCAGCAGCGACACCACGCCACCGCCGAAGCTGGGCCGTCCGACCCATTGCGGCTTGAGCACGCTCACCACGAAGTAGGCCGCCAGCAGGACGGTGACAGTTTGCGCGAACAGCAGCCAGGTGCGTTTCATGGATTCGGTGGGTCAGGAAAGCGAAGAAAAAACCAGGCCGCGATTGTCGGCGAAACACCGGCACCTCCCGGACGCTCGGAGACAATGCCCGCATGGAAATCCTGAGCAACATCCCTGGCGGCGCGACCATCGGCCGTGACGTACTGCTGCAGCGCTTCGACGCATTGCTGAGTCCGGCGCGGTTCAAGGACTACGGCCCCAACGGCCTGCAGGTCGAAGGACGTGCCGCCATCGGCCACATCGTTTCGGGTGTGACCGCCAGCCGGGCCTTGATCGAAGCTGCCATCGACGCCCGCGCCGACGCGATCTTCGTGCACCACGGCCTGTTCTGGCGCGGCCACGACGGCCGCGTGACGGGCTGGCTCAAGCAGCGGCTGGCGCTGCTGCTGGCGCACGACATCAGCCTGTTCGCCTATCACCTGCCGCTGGACGCGCATCTGCAGTTCGGCAACAACGCCCAGCTGGGTGCGCGGCTGGGCTGGGTGGCCGATGCCTTTTTCGGCGAACAGGAACTCGGCCACATCGGCGACACATCCTTCGAGAGCGCTTCGGCCCTGGCGCGCCATGTCGAGCGCGTGGTCGAGCGGCCGGTGACGCTGGTCGACCCCGGTCGCGGCCCGATCCGGCGGGTGGCCTGGTGCACCGGTGGCGCGCAGGGTTTCTTCGAGGCCGCCATCGCTGCCGGCGCCGACGCCTTCGTGACCGGCGAGATATCCGAGCCGCAGGCCCATTACGCCCGCGAACTCGGCGCGACCTTCATCGCCTGCGGCCACCACGCCAGCGAACGTTACGGTGCGCCGGCAGTGGCCGGGCACCTGGCAGCCGAACTCGGCCTGCGCCATACCTTCATCGATATCGATAACCCCGCATGAAACGCGCCGCTCCCATCGTGATCACCGCTGGCGACCCGGCCGGCATCGGCCCGGAAATCGTCGCGAAACTGTTCCGCGACCATGCAGAAGAGATGCGCGGCTGTTTTGTCGTCGGTGACATCGACGTGCTGCGCCGCGCTGCCGCCTGCCTGGGTACACCCTCGCTGCCACTGGCGGTGCTGGATTCGGTCGCCGATGCCTGGACGGCGCCGCCGCGCTGCCTGCCGGTGCTGCCTGTCGTCCAAGCGCGGGGCAATGTCAGCCTGGGAGAGATTTCCGCGGAAGGCGGCCGGCAGGCGGCCGAGGCGGTCGTCTGGGCGGCGCGTGCCGCGTTGCGAGGCGAAGTGGCCGCACTGGTGACCGCGCCCCTGCACAAGGAATCGTTGTCGGCTGCCGGCGTTGCGTTTCCGGGCCACACCGAAATGCTGCAGGCCGAGGCCGCCGCCCATGTGGGCTGCAGCATCGAGGCCATGCCGGTCCGCATGATGCTGGCCAACGAAGAACTCCGCACCGTGCTGGTCAGCATCCACATGTCGCTGCGCCGGGCGCTCGATGCCGTCACGTTCGACAACGTGCAGGAGACACTGCGTATCAGCCACGAATCCCTGTCGCGTCTGCTGGGGCGTGCGCCGCGGCTGGCGGTCGCCGGACTCAATCCGCATGCGGGGGAGGGCGGTCTGTTCGGCTCGGAGGAAATCGACACCATCGCGCCGGCCATCGAGGCTGCGCGCGCGGCCGGCGTGGAAGCGTTCGGTCCGTTCCCGCCGGACACCATCTTCATGCGCGCCCGGGCGTTTCACGGCAAACCCGAGGGTTTCGACGCAGTGGTGGCGATGTATCACGACCAGGGGCTGATCCCGGTGAAATACATGGGCATCGACGACGGCGTCAACGTCACGCTCGGGCTGCCGATGGTTCGGACCAGCCCCGACCACGGCACTGCTTTCGACATCGCGGGTACCGGTCGTGCGGATGCCTCCAGCCTGCTGGCGGCGGTCCGCACCGCCCGCAAACTCGCAGGCTGAACCCGCGCCGTATAAGGGCTACCACGCGTTCTAAGGGGCGGGGGGCACCCCTACAATCTTTGGCTGATTCCCCCCATAAAGCGATGAACACCCGAGGAAATCCATGAGTGCATCAGTAGTCGACAGCCAACAGATCGACAGCGGCAAACGGGTTTGGCTCATTGCATCGAGCTGCATGGGCGTCGCGGGTGGCGTGGCGACCGCGGTCCCTTTCGTCAGCACCTTCCAGCCGTCCGAAAAAGCCAAGGCGGCCGGTGCGCCGGTGGAAGTGGACATCTCGGGCCTGAAAGAGGGCGAGAAGATCACGGTCGAATGGCGTGGCAAACCCGTGTGGATCGTCAAGCGCACCGCCGAAGAAGTGGCGGCCCTGGCCAAACACGACGGGGCCCTGGCCGACCCGCAGTCCAAACGCAACCCGGACGAATTCACCCCGGAATATGCCCGCAACGAGCATCGTTCCATCAAACCGGCGGTGCTGGTGGTCATCGGTATCTGCACCCACCTAGGTTGTTCGCCCACCGACAAGCTGCAGCCCGGTCCGCAGCCTTCGCTGCCTGCGGACTGGCCGGGTGGCTGGTTGTGCCCTTGCCACGGGTCGACCTTCGACTTGGCCGGCCGGGTCTTCAAGAACAAACCCGCACCCGACAACCTGCCCATTCCGCCGCATGTGTACCTGAGCGACACACGCCTGCTGATCGGTGAAGACAAGAAGAGCGCCTGAGGGCAGGGGGAAACAAACGCCATGGCTGAATTCAAGGAAATCTCGCCCAACGCACCGGCGGGAACGAAGCTGATGAACTGGGTGGACAACCGGTTCCCGGCGTCCAAGCTCTACAAAGAGCACATGAGCGAGTACTACGCTCCCAAGAACTTCAACATCTGGTACGTCTTCGGTTCGTTGTCACTCCTGGTGCTGGTGATTCAGATCGTCACCGGCATCTTCCTGGTGATGCACTACAAGCCGGATGCCACGCTGGCGTTCGCGTCGGTCGAATACATCATGCGTGACGTGCCCTGGGGCTGGCTCATCCGCTACATGCATTCCACCGGAGCGTCCGCCTTCTTCATCGTGGTCTATCTGCACATGTTCCGCGGGCTGATGTACGGCAGTTACCGCAAGCCGCGCGAGCTGGTCTGGCTGTTCGGATGCGCCATCTTCCTGTGCCTGATGGCCGAGGCCTTCATGGGCTACCTGCTGCCCTGGGGCCAGATGTCGTATTGGGGCGCACAGGTGATCGTCAACCTGTTCTCGGCCATTCCCTTCATCGGCCCCGACCTGGCCCTGCTGATCCGCGGCGACTACGTGGTCAGCGATGCGACTCTCAACCGTTTCTTCAGCTTCCACGTCATCGCCGTGCCGCTGGTGCTGCTGGGCCTGGTGGTGGCGCACATCGTGGCGCTGCACGAGGTCGGATCCAACAACCCGGACGGGGTCGAGATCAAGAAACACAAGGACGAGAACGGCGTGCCGCTCGACGGCATTCCCTTCCACCCGTTCTATACGGTGCACGACATCTTCGCGGTGAGCATGTTCCTGATGGCTTTTACCGCGGTGATCTTCTTCGCACCCGAGGCTGGCGGGTACTTCCTGGAATACAACAACTTCATACCCGCCGACTCACTCAAGACGCCGAACCACATCGCGCCGGTCTGGTACTTCACGCCCTTCTACTCGATGCTGCGGGCCATCACCAGCGAGATGATGTACGCCCTGATCGCCTGCGTCGTGGGTGCGGCGGCGTTCGGTGCCATCAAGAGTCGCCTGCCGGTGATCGTAAAGGGCATCGTGGTGCTGGCCGCGCTGGGCGTCGTTGCCATGATGCTCAGCATCGACGCCAAGTTCTGGGGTGTGGTGGTGATGGGGGGCGCGGTCATCATCCTGTTCTTCCTGCCCTGGCTCGACCACAGCCCGGTCAAGTCCATCCGTTATCGGCCGCAGTGGCACAAGGCGCTGTACGGCGTATTCGTGGTGGTGTTCATGGTGCTGGGATACCTGGGCGTGCAGCCACCGTCACCGGTGGGTGAACGTGTCTCGCAGATCGGCACGCTGTTCTACTTCGGCTTCTTCCTGCTGATGCCGTGGTGGAGCCGTCAGGGAACCTTCAAGACGCCGCCCGACCGTGTGGTCTTCCACCCCCACTGATCGCTGGATGCAGCAAATGAAAAAAACGATCCTCACGATGATCGCGGCCGTTGCGCTGGCGTTGGGCAGTGCCGCCCAGGCGGAAGAGGGCGGCTACGCCTGGGACAAGGCTCCCAACCAGGTCACCGATCTGCAGTCACTGCAAAACGGCGCAAAACTCTTCGTCAACTACTGCATCGGTTGTCACTCGGCGGCTTTCATGCGCTACAACCGGCTGGGCGACATCGGGCTGAGCGAGGCGCAAATCAAGGCCAATCTGTTGTTCGCCACCGACAAGGTGGGTGAAACCATGAAGTCGGCGATCGACCCCAAACAGGCCAAGGAATGGTTCGGCGCCAATCCGCCTGATCTCACCGTGATTTCCCGCTCGCGGTCGGGCCACGGAGGCACCGGTCCTGATTACCTTTACACTTTCCTTCGCACTTTCTATCGAGACGACACCCGGCCGACCGGCTGGAACAACCTGGCTTTTCCCAATGTGGGCATGCCCAATCCGCTCTGGCAACTGCAGGGCCAGCGACGTCCGATCTATGAAGAACGCGAAGAACACGGCGAGAAGATCCATGTCGTGACTGGATGGGAGCAACTCACTCCGGGCACAATGACGCCCCTGCAATACGAGCAGGCGGTCGGCGATCTGGTCAACTATCTTCAGTGGATGGGCGAACCGGCAGCCAACATCCGTGTTCGGGTGGGCGTGTGGGTTCTGATCTTTTTGGGGATCTTTGCCTTCGTTGCCTGGCGGCTCAACGCTTCGTATTGGCGCGCCGTGCGCTAGCATTTCAACGTATTCGTGCGGGCCGATGGCCTGTGCGGCTTTTCCCTGTGGGAGCGGGCATTTCAACGTGTCCCGCTCCTTCGATTTTCAGGAGCCTCCCGCCATGATGGTGCTTTATTCCGGAACGACTTGCCCTTTCTCCCATCGCTGCCGCTTCGTGCTGTTCGAAAAGGGAATGGACTTCGAGATCCGCGACGTCGACCTCTACAACAAGCCCGAAGACATCAATGTGATGAATCCGTACGGGCAGGTGCCGATCCTGGTCGAGCGTGACCTGATCCTGTACGAGTCGAACATCATCAACGAATACATCGACGAGCGTTTCCCGCATCCCCAACTGATGCCCGGCGACCCGGTCGACCGCGCCCGTGTGCGCCTGTTCCTGCTGAACTTCGAAAAGGAACTCTTCGTGCACGTCAGTGCGCTGGAAGCCCGTGGTGCAAAGGGTGCCGACAAGGCACTGGAAAAGGCTCGCGCCCATATTCGTGACCGCCTGACCCAGCTTGCCCCGGTGTTCCTGAAGAACAAATACATGCTGGGCGAGAACTTCTCGATGCTCGACGTGGCCATCGCTCCGCTGCTCTGGCGCCTGGATTACTACGGTATCGATCTCAGCAAGAATGCTGCACCGCTGTTGAAATACGCCGAACGCATCTTTTCGCGTCCGGCTTATATCGAAGCGCTGACGCCGTCTGAAAAGGTGATGCGCAAGTAATCGGGCGCTCGGCATGAACGCCATCGAATCCCGCTCCACCCGCCCGTATCTGCTGCGGGCGCTTTATGAATGGTGCACCGACAACGGTTTTACGCCGTATGTGGCGGTTGCCGTCGATGACACCGTCCAGGTGCCGCGTGAGTATGTGAAGGATGGTGAAATCGTGCTGAATATCAGCTACGACGCCACCAGCAACTTGCAGGTAGGAAACGAATTCATCGAATTCAAAGCCAGATTTGCCGGTATTCCTCGCGACATCATGGTTCCGGTTGGCCGGATCATGGCAATCTACGCAAGGGAAAACGGGCAAGGCATGGCCTTTCCCCTGCTTGATCCCATGGAGCCTGGAAGCCAGGCAGATGCCGAGCCAGTCTCGTCGTCCGAAGACAACGAGCCGCGAGGTTTTGTGCAACTCGTTTCGGCCGACCCGGCCCGCAGCGCAGATCCTGCCGATGCGATCGTTCCAGAAAAGGACGATGAACCGCCCAGGCCATCTTCGCCGACTCCCAGGCCGTCGCTCAAGCGAATCAAATAAGTCCGGAAGGCTGGAGACGTGCAGCGAACCGGCCGTAAAACTGTAACGGCAAAAAATCAGGTCTGCGAAATGTCCGCCTCATGGCGGCCGTCTCGCAGACCTTGATTTTTCTGGAGTCCATCGCCGATGCAAATCGGGATTGCGTTCATCAGCGTCAGAATGAATGCAAATGCTTGCTTTCGATTGCCCCGCCCGTACTGTGCGGATGAATTCATTTGTATTTGTTGATTTTATTTATATAAAGAGAAACTGCCGCAATTAAATATTGTTTACGTTTGGTAGTAGGTTTATCTTCGCCGGCATGCAGTTAGTCAGAGTAGTTCTGCCGGAGGTCATCACCATGCAGTTGCCGCGTATGAGCCCAGTTGGCGGTCGCCAGTGTTTTGTGAATATCGAAGCAGAGGCGCGGACAAGTCTTTTGGGTCAAACCATCAACGACGTGACGCCATTGATCGGCGGCACGGCCGACCATGGCTGCACCGTATTGATCAGCATCGGCGGGGCGGTCTTCGGAACCACCGCTACCGACGCTGGAGAGTGGTCGCTCGATACCCGCATCGAGGTGCCCTTGTCGGGCCGCTTCAACTTGAAGTCGGACGGACGCAAAAAACTGATGGTGACCGTTATCGACACCAAAGGTCGGAGTCGAGTTGTCGAAGGTGTGTTTACAGTTTCGACGGCCTCTCCGGAGCCTCCGACGCTGGCAACGGATCATTTGTTCCGCGACGCCCTCTTGCTGAAGGGGCACGCCGAGCCGGGTGGTGTCGTGTCCGTCACTTTTGCCGGTGCGACTTTTGTTGCCGTCGTCGAAAGCAGTGGCGCATGGCGGCTAGACATGGCAAGCCAGGAGCCAGTATCCGGTAGCCTGGACCTGGGTGACGACGGTCGCAAGGATGTCGACTTGGTTTGCACCGATCTCGCTGGCAACATGAGCAAAGGACTTTGTCACCTGACGCTGCACACCGGCGAGACCAGGTCGCACTGGGCTGATGCAGTGATGCATCGATCATCTATCTATGGCGTCGGCTGCTCGTACCCGCCGGCCTGGCCGGGTCTGGCTGGGTGCTTCGCTCCCAAGATGCGGG